>NZ_JALDYX010000001.1 GCF_024267675.1 Marinobacterium sedimentorum
CAAGCCCTGTTCCTGCGCATCCATGCACCCACAGGATAAGTACGTCCCTGTACAAGCCCTGTTCCTGCGCATCCATGCACCCACAGGATAAGTACGTCCCTGTACAAAAAAGGGCCCGGTCTGTTGACCGGGCCCTTTTTTATGCGCCGCTCAGACGAACGGCAGACAGAGATTAGCTATCAGCCCGCGGTGCCGCGAATATAGACTTCCACGCGGCGATTCTGCGCACGTCCGGCAGCCGAGCCGTTGTCTGCCACCGGGTAGCGCGGACCATAGCCCTGGGTCGTCAAGCGCAACTGGGATACGCCCCGACCTACCAGATAACTGGCGACACTGGCGGCACGCTGCTCCGACAGGCTCTGGTTGAACTCGAAGGAACCGGTGCTATCGGTATAGCCGTTGACACCCACGGCGCTGTTCTTGTACTTGTTCAGCACCAGCGCCACATCGTCCAGCACGGCATAAAAGCCCGTATCCAGCTGAGCACTGCCGGTCTGGAAAGTAATATTGCCCGGCATGATCAGGCGGATGTCATCACCCACACGCTCAACGCCGACACCGGTACCGTCCAGCTGCTGGCGCAGTTCCATTTCCTGCTTGTCCATGTAGGCGCCAACACCGCCGCCCACGGCACCGCCAACCAGAGCACCGATCAGAGCACCCTTGCCGCGATCCTTGCGGCTGGACACGGCGGCGCCGAGCAGCGCGCCACTCACGGCACCAATGCCCGCACCCTTGGTGGCATTCGCGGTTTTTTCTTCCCGGGAATAAGGGTCAAGAGTCGTGCAGCCCGCCAGCACGCTCACCAACATCGTCGCTGTAATTACTTTTTTCATCATTGAGAGTCCAACTCCAGCTTTTACGCCCGATTTTCGGGCGGCTCAGGATCCATTCTAAACGTGCTGCATTAACAGCTACTGAAGCCCCCTGAAAGCACATTTTCACTGCATGCCAGCAGGCCCCACCATAACCCCTTTAGCATAGGTTCTTTGTACCGGCTGGCAACCGTATGCCACTATTTATTGACCCTCCACAAGGCCCAGCGGGGGTATTAGCGCTAGTCAGTCCGACGAACAACCGATAAAATGTCACCGCTTCACCCTGTCCTCTTTAAAACCCAGCGCCTGTTCTAACCGAGGAGTCCCCTTTGTCTCAGCTGCCTGTCATTGTCGGTTTTGGTGGTATCAATCCGGCCGGCCGAGCTTCATCGCATCACGCCTATCGCCGCGTGATTCTTGACAAGCTTGATGCGAACAGCCGCCAGCAGACGCTGCTCAGCCTGGCGACGCTGATGAATCTGGCCAGCTACAAGGACGATCAGTACCTCAACGCCCGCGGCGAAGCCCTCCCGCTGGAAGACTTGCTGATGCAGGTCGGGCAGCAGGTCATCGACAACACCCTTATACGGCGCATTCATCCCGACTGGTTTGATGTCGATGCGGTGATGTTCAATCGCCCGGCCAATATTCAGGGCACGGATGATCAGCTGCGCTTCCAGCTGCGCAGCCGCCACATGCCCCAGCAGGTGCCGGACAACTGGGACGTACGACCACTGGGATCTGGTCAGGTGGAAGTGACCATCAGCGGGCGCTGTGAAGTCATATTCCCCGACAGCAAGACCGCCCAGGTGCAATCCGCCGGCATGCTGCCGACTGGCTTCGCGCCGGGTACCCTCTACCAGTCGCGCAACCATCCGCGCAACCTGCAGATGACCGTCTTTGCTGCCTCCGATGCCCTGCAGTCCAGTGGCGTACCTTTTGAGCGTATCGCCGCCAGAGTCAGGCCCGACCAGATCGGCGTCTATGCCAGCAACTCCATCGGCCAGCTGGACGACTTCGGCTTCGGCGGCCTGACCAAATTCCCGGCACTGGGCAAACGCACTACATCCAAGCAGATGCCACTGGGCTATGCCCAGATGCCGGCCGACTTCGTCAATGCCTACGTGCTGGGCAATGTCGGCGTCACCAGCGGTGCCCTGGGCGCCTGCGCCACCTTCCTCTACAACCTGCGCAACGCCGTTAACGACATTCGCAGCGGCGCCCGCAAGGTCGTTCTGGTAGGCGGCAGCGATGCCCCTGTAACGCCGGAGATCATCGAAGGCTTTCGCGCCATGGGCGCCCTGGCCGAAGACAAGGATCTGCTGGCGCTGGACGGCCTGACTAAACTCAGCGGCGACGACTACCGTCGCGCCTGCCGCCCCTTCGCCGACAACTGCGGCTTCACCATTGGCGAGTCGAGCCAGTTCGTACTGCTGATGAGCGACGACCTGGCACTGGAAATGGGCTGCCAGATTTTTGGCTCAGTGCCCGAGGTGTTCGTTAACGCCGACGGCTACAAGAAGTCGATTTCCGCCCCCGGCGTCGGCAACTACCTGTGCCTTGGCAAGGCTGCCGGCATGGTACGCACTCTGCTGGGCGACGAAGCCCTGCGCCAGCGCAGCTTCGTACAGGCCCACGGCACCAGCACGCCGCAAAACCGCGTGACCGAATCCCACGTACTGAACGAAATTGCCCGCGCCTTCGGCATCGAATCCTGGCCCGTGGCGGCGATCAAGTCCTACCTGGGACACTCCCAGGGCACCGCCGGCGGCGATCAGCTGAGCATGTCACTGGGCACCTGGCAGTACGGCTTTATTCCGGGCATCCACACCACGCCGCAAATCGCCGACGACGTTAACAGCAGCAACCTGCTGTTCCCGCATCAGCATCTGGAGGTCGGACCCCAGGGCATGGACGCCGTCCTGCTCAACGCCAAGGGCTTTGGCGGCAACAACGCCAGCGCGCCAGTGCTCTCACCGACTGTTACCGAGCAGCTGCTGGAGCGCCGCCACGGTGCCAAGGCCATGACCCACTGGCGCCAGCAGCGCGAAGCTGCCATTGCCGCTTCCGCCGCCTATGAGGATGCCGCCAGCAAAGGCCTGAGCCGACCGATCTACCGTTACGACAACGGCGTACTGGAAGGCAGCGACCTGCAGATCAGCGACAGCGAAGTGCGCCTGCCGGGCTACGAACAGGCCGTCAGCCTGATCGAAGACAATCCCTTCAAGGACATGTGCTGAGGCCTTGCGCCACGGCACAGATATCACAGACAGGAAATCCCATGCGCCTCGTTACTCTCTTCGCCCTTGTCCTGACACTGAGTGGCTGCCTCGCACTTGAGACCAAACAGGAAGATTTTTACACCCTGGACACGCGCTACCTGGAGCTATGCCGCGGCACTTCGAACAGCTGTGTGGAGCTGGCACTGGTCGCATCCGGCATCGCCCTGGCCGACCCCATCGAGACAGCCTACAATCAGCAGCTGACGCAGCCCAACTACCCGCTGAGCCTGGCAAAGATGATGCTGAAGCCCGCCGATGGAAGCTACAGCGCCACGCCTGCGGATGAAAATGGCCGCTACTACATGCTGCCGATTAATGACAAAACCACCGTGGTCTGGAATACACTGAACAGCATCTTCGACTGGATTTACCCGGACGACAACAACTAAGAGCCACCCCTGCCGACTCTCCGGCCTCAGCCGCCGGCCAACCCCAGTACCGCACAGGCATTGTTCGTTGTCTGGCGGGCAATCTGCCGCGCAGGCTCTGCCCGCAGCTGCGCCACAACGCCCAGCACATCCGCCACGCGCTCCGGCCGATTGGGCTCATCGCGCCAGCCGGACAACGGCATGTCGGGGGAATCCGTTTCCAGCACCAGAGACTCAAGCGGCAAGGTCGCCACCAGATGACGCAGCCTGGTGGCACGCTCATAACTGATCACGCCGCCAAACCCCAGCCTGAAACCCAGATCAATATAGATGTGCGCCTGCTGCTCGCTGCCGGAAAAGGCGTGCACTATGCCGCCGCGGCGCAACTTCAGCCGCCGCAGGGTTTTCAGCATCTGATCATGGGCCTTGCGCACATGCAGCAGTACCGGCAAATCGAACTGCCTGGCCAGCAGCAGTTGCTGCTCCAGCAGTTGCTGCTGAGCCTGCGCATCGCAATCAGGGATAAAGAAGTCGAGCCCAATCTCGCCGACAGCCAGAGCCTCGCCCGCAACGAGGCGCTGTTGCAGCAGACCGAGGTGTTCAGGCCGGTGTTCTGTCATAAAGCAGGGGTGTAACCCCAGGGCCGGGTATAGCAGAGGATAGTTCGCGACAGTCTGAGACGGGCGCTGACACAACTGCAAAAGGCGCGGCCAGTGTTGCGCCGTCACGCCTGGCAGCAGAATCTGGCGAATCCCGGCGCTGCGCGCATTGCGCATCGCCTGATCGCGCCAGCCATCGAAAGCGTCAAAGTCCAGGTGACAGTGGCTGTCAAACAGATCCAGATCGGATTCCATAATCACCCCCCGACATCAAAGACGAGCCCTGGGTACAAAGCCCCTAGGGCATCAGTGCTCGCGGGTGGCCCTGAAAGCAACATCCGGCCAGCGTTCCTGCGTCAGGCTCAGGTTAACCCGCGTCGGCGCCAGGTAGGTCAGCAGACCACCGCCATCAATCGCCAGATTTTCGTAACCCTTGCGGCGAAACTCCTCCAGCATCTTGTTATCGCCACATTCGACCCAGCGCGCCGTCTGTACAGTGACACCCTCATAGACGCAGTCAACCTTGTACTCGTCCAGCAGGCGGTAAACTACCACATCAAACTGCAGCTGACCGACCGCACCCAGCACCAGATCGTTATTTTTCAATGGCTGAAACAGCTGCACCGCGCCCTCTTCCGACAGCTGCTGCAGACCTTTTTGCAGCTGCTTCATTTTCATCGGATCCTTGGGCCGCACCCGGCGAAACATTTCCGGCGCAAAGTGCGGAATACCGGTGAACTTCAGATCTTCACCGGCGGTGAAGGTGTCCCCAATCTGAATGGTGCCGTGGTTGTGCAGGCCAATGATGTCACCCGACCAGGCCTCTTCAACATTCTCGCGATCGCCGGCCAGAAAGGTCACCGCATCGGCGATTTTGACATCCTTGCCAATACGGGTATGGCGCATCTTCATGCCCCGCTCGTACTTGCCCGAGCACACCCGCATAAAGGCGATACGGTCGCGGTGCTTGGGATCCATGTTGGCCTGTATCTTGAACACAAAACCACTGAAGTTCGCCTCATCGGCTTCCACCGGACGAGTTTGGGTCTGGCGCGCAGCGGGCGCCGGTGCCCACTCGACAAAGTCATGCAGCATTTCCCGCACACCGAAGTTGCTCAGCGCGGTGCCGAAGTAAACCGGCGTCAGCTTGCCCGCCATAAACGCTTCCCGATCCCACCGATGGGTCGCACCGCGCACCAGCTCCATTTCCTCGACAAAGTCGTCGTAGATGTCGTCCAGCAGCTCACGCGCCTGGGCTGAATCAATCCCCTTGATACGGATATCGTCGGACAGCACCGAGCCCTTGCCAGGCTCGAACACATGGATTTCATCGGTATAGAGGTTATAGACACCCTTGAACTCCTTGCCCTGACCGATCGGCCAGGTGATAGGCGCCGCCTCAATGCGCAGCACCTCCTCAATCTCGTCCAGCAGTTCGATGGGGTCGCGAATGTCACGGTCGAGCTTGTTGACGAAGGAGAAAATAGGCGTGTCGCGCAGGCGGCACACTTCCATCAGCTTGATGGTGCGATCCTCGACACCCTTGGCGCCATCCACCACCATCAGCGCCGAATCCACCGCCGTCAGAGTACGGTAGGTATCTTCCGAGAAATCCTCGTGCCCCGGCGTATCCAGCAGATTGACAGTGCGCCCATTGTACGGAAACTGCATTACCGAAGAGGTGATGGAAATACCACGTTCCTGCTCCATGGTCATCCAGTCGGAGGTCGCGTGACGATCGCTTTTCTTGCCCTTGACGGTGCCGGCCTTCTGGATCAGCTGACCCAGCAGCAACAACTTCTCGGTAATGGTGGTCTTGCCCGCATCCGGGTGCGAGATGATGGCAAAAGTTCTTCTTTTGCTTACTTCATCAGCGATTGAGCTTGATGACATTTATGAATTACCTCTACTGTGTACACCAATATGTACACATTAAAAAATCTACTCAGGCACGAAGAGCCGCGCATGAAAAATGGGGCATATTTTACCGCAAATCAGCTTGATATGTCAGGAGATCGATCGAGGACTTGTTGGTTCCAGAATGATGGAGCACATGACAGTCACGGCAACGGCGAACACACCAATCCAGCAGCGTCTCGTCCGAAGCTAGTGCGAAGCTTTCTTTCAGGGTCAAGGAGGAACACAGGCGCTCTGCGCCGAGTAGTCCTTGACGCTGACATGGGGCTTACTACCCTTCAATAAGGGTTCGGAACCACGAACCCCTGCCTCCCGGCGAGGGCGGGGAAAGCCAAGAGCCGGGGCAGCGCTTCTGTTGGGTAAACCTCAATAAGACGCCTTCATGAAGAACAACTGGTATAGAAGGAACTTTGGTATGAATGAAATGCAATGTAAGGAATGGTTGTTCAAATTCGGCTTGTGTAATCTTGACGGTGTCTCTGAAACACCGGTATTGGCCAGCCGTGAGTTGATGGATTTGATTACCGATCGGGCTGAAACAAAGAAGCTACACACCGGAGGGGGGTATAGTTCTATTGATGAAGCACGAAAGCTTGAGAGTAGAATAAGATCGCTTATCCCATTCTCGAATTGGTTGAAATTTATTCACAACACAATCTATATACTAGATGTGTTCACAATTAAAAATACCCTTTACAATCCAATATCAAAAGCTAAGTTTGAAGCGTGGAATCATCATTTAATAAAATCGCAAACTCGACCTACGCCTAAAAAAGAGCACTACCAAGAGTATTTCAAGCTGTCCTGATATTTTATTCGTAAAATACGAACTAGCATCAAGTATCAAGGATGACATAACCAATTAAGGAAGATATATGAAATACATAAAGAAAATAAAATTAGTTAATTTCAAACGTTTCGAAAGCTTTGAGTATATAGCTAGAGAAAAAAGAAATATTTTTATCGGTGACAATGAAGCAGGTAAAAGTACAATTCTGCAAGCTATTGATCTGGTACTAACAGGCAGTCGCTCCCGCATTGAAATTATTGGTTTGGAAACTTTATTCCATCAAAAAATCGTTACTGAATTTTTAAAGGGAGATAAGAAACTTACGGACCTACCGCACATGGTAATTGAGATTTACTTGAATGATTATGGCGAGTTACTTCTAGATGGAAAAAATAATTCTGACGAAGTTGTCTGCCATGGCGTTAAGCTTGCTTGCGAGCCGATGATCGAAGAATACAGTCAAGAAATAGAGTGCGCTCTAGAACATGAAGGTGCACTTTTTCCTTTTGAATATTACAACATTCAGTTTTCAACGTTTGCTGGTCAGCTGTATACACAAAACCGAAGATTTTTAAACCACATCTTAATCGACAGCTCCCTAATTGGGACTGAGTACGCAACTCGGCAGTATACTAAATCTTTATATGAAGCCAACACTAGCTTGGTGGAGCGCCATAAAAACAATCATGCTTACAGACACTCCAAAGCGAACTTCACAGTAGAATCTTTAGTTCAACTAAATGCAGCATTAGATAAAACTCAGTTTGATGTAAAGAGCGATGGAAAATCTAATCTTGAACAGGATTTAATGATTACACAAGAAGGAATTCCTGTCGCACAAATGGGGAAAGGTAAGCAATGTTTTATTAAAACAGAATTTGCCTTGCAGCAAAGAAAAGGAGCCAAACCTATAGATTTAATACTCATTGAAGAGCCTGAAAACCATCTCAGCCATCTTAATATGAGAAAGCTTATTAACGAAATTGAAGAAGCAACGCAGACTCAAATATTTATTGCAACACATAGTAACAGTGTGTGTTCGCGTTTAGACCTTCATAACGCCTCTCTAATAAGCCCGCTAGAAAACATTTCTATCTCTCTTTCAGATTTGCCGGACGATACAGCAAACTTTTTTATTAAGGCCCCAAACAATAAAATACTGGAATTCATATTATCCAAAAAAGTATTGCTAGTGGAAGGGGACGCCGAATATATGCTTATTGATGGTATGTACGAGAACACGTATAGAGAGAAAACAGAAGACGCTAACATTCATATTATCTCAGTTGGCGGTACCAGTTTTAAGCGCTATCTAGATTTAGCAAATTTATTGAAGATCAAAACTGCGGTAATTCGAGATAACGACGGGAAGCACCAGGAAAACTGTATAGATAATTATGCAGATTATACGGGAGATTTGGTACAGGTTTTCAGTGACGAAAACGATACTGACAGAACAACTCTGGAAAAATGCATATATCAAGATAATGAAGCGTTATGCGAAGAGCTATTGTCCCCAGGTAGAAAAACATTATCTGTTGAAGAGTACATGCTATCAAATAAAGCTGATGCAGCCCTAAAAATACTTGAACAGGGTATGGACCGTCTTGTCGCTCCAAAATATATAGGAAATGCTTTCGAATGGATAAGAAGGTAATATTTGCCGTTGCAGGTTCCGGCAAGACTACTCATATCATAAATAGCCTATCACTCGATAGGCGGTCTCTCGTAATTACCTATACAGAAAACAATTGCCACCACCTCAATCGAAAAGTAATTGAGAAATTTGGCCATATCCCCAAAAACATTACTATCCAGACATATTACACTTTCCTATATTCTTTTTGTTATAAACCGTTTCTGCATTACATTTGGGACTCGAAAGGAATTAATTGGGACACCCCGCCGCAGTTTACCTTAAGACTAAAGAGAACTGACAGAAAGTTTTATATTGATAAAAACAAGCGACTCTACAGTAATCGAATTGCAAAATTAGTAGCTGACAATGCCGCTAGTGATATCATGTCCAGACTGGAAAAATATTATGATGATTTTTTAGTGGATGAAGTTCAGGATTTTGCAGGGCATGATTTCAATCTTCTAAAAAAAATTTGCAAGAGCAAAATTGACGTTTTGCTAGTAGGTGATTTTTTCCAGCATACATTCGACACAAGTAGAGATGGAGCAATAAATAAAAGCCTTTACGACGATTTCAATAAGTATAAAAAACACTTTCTTGATATCGGCCTTAAAGTTGATACTAAATCCTTATCGCATAGTTTCCGATGCTCGCCTTCAATTTGTACCTTTGTAAGGGAGAATCTGGGAATTAATATAGAATCTTTCAAGAATGACGAATATGAAATTCATTATCTTAATGGCGAGAAAACTATTACTGAAATTTTTTATGATGATAATATTGTAAAACTATTCTTTAAAGAGCATCACAAATATCCCTGCCATTCGAACAACTGGGGAAAATCAAAGGGACTGGACAACTATAAAGATGTATGTATCGCCCTTTATCCCAAAGCCTTACAAGGCTTTATTGATAGTGATTTTTCTCAATTACCTGCTTCCAGCCGAAACAAACTATATGTAGCATGTACAAGGTCTAATAGAGCCTTATATTTCATCGACGAGAAAGAACTAAAATCATTTAAATCACGCTAATCTTTGCGTATTTAAAACCAAAATAGAAAAACATACGGACAATAAAATGACAGAGGTCGCACTAAATAAAGATGGTAATTTTTCAGCCGGTTCTGATTTCGATATGGAATCGTGGGAACTAATGAAGAAAAATCACGTAGTAGGTGATTTTTCAATGCTCTGTTGTGGCGCACCTGCAATTCCTAAAACAAGTGCAAATGGATTAAGGTTTTTCTCTCATTACTCTGACGAATGCGCATCAGCTCCCGAGACAATATGGCATTTAAATACCAAGGAATCTTTTATAAAAGAACTGAGAAAAAAGTCCATTCAAGCAAAAGATGAGGTCCCCGGTGGACTTAAGAGTGAAAAATGGAAAGCTGATATTTATTTTGAATATCAAAATCGAAAAATAGTTTTTGAAGTACAGCACTCCTATCAACACTTAAGCGAATATTTCAAACGCCAGGAGAGATATATAAATTCCGGTGTTGAGTGCTATTGGGTACTCTATAAACCACGTTTCATAACGGTTACCAAATCCATTCTTAAATATAGATTAAAAGAGGAATTTGGTAATGTATTCCCGACAGATCTTAATATAGGCGGGGGACTAGGACAGATTTCAATTTTACCAATAGTATGGTTTGATCCGGAAGATGAACGCCCAATTAAAGCACCAGGATTTTTCTCTGTTAGTACTAACAATTGGATTGACAGCATACTTAAATCAGAGTTTAGCTATTCTCCATCTGGCTGGAATATTTATTAAAGACATATACGTATACAACCTTAAACGAAAGCGTTTACCAGCACCTCCAATTGGCTTTTGGATTGAACCCAGATTCTAATGCAGCTTTTACCTTTACCGACCTCGATCCCGGTCATTGTCCTTGCCTCTGGCAAGACGGTGCCGGGTCGCTCTCGTATCACTTTTTCCGTCCCTGACTTGCCGGTAGGGAGTAGACAGCCTGACCGGCTGTCCCTCCCGGTATTCTGCTGGTGTCTTGCCGTAAAGTTCCTTGAATTGGGCATTGATCGCCTGTTCCGCCTCATCTTTCGAGATGGAATAGACGCTGGACAATGAACCTTTGACGAAGGCATTGGCGTAGACGGAAACAACCGAGACGTCATAGCCCATCTTGTCAAAGTCATGCTCTTTGATGATCTTGGCCGCCTTCTCGGCCTGCTTTTCGAAAACTGCCTTGTGGTCACTTGGGGTATCAGTTGTGTTTGATGTGCTCGACATAAATCACCTGCCTGACTTAGATGTTGGGTGCCAGTCTGCACCGGCTATAAATCACGGTCCTTGTCGGAATCTCGCCCCTTCCGTCTGAATCGCTGCTGGTCTGACGGCGACCTGGGCTTACTGGAACGGGAGTCATTACCGCCGGTTTTGCCGGAGTCCTCGGTATCAGCGACACGCTTGAATTCTTCCGACAACTCGATATCCGGGGTCTTATGGTCCCTCGCCTGGACAAAGCGTTCTTCCAAAGATTTGTTCTTATGCCGGTTGATCGCCTTGTGCGGCACGGCCTTTCTGCCGGGAGGCGTGAGCGCCAGGTTCAATGCCGGCATCTGTGACCGGCCACCGCGTGCAAAGACGCGGATTTCCCGTTGCCGCGCTTCCTGTAGTGTTTTCAGCTCCCGCTTATCAACATGATCGAGAGCCTTTAGCCGACGGTTTATATCCAGAGACTGGAACTCATGGAGCCTGGTCAGTTCGTCCCGTTCCAACCGATGCGTTTCAGCAAGCTCCTTCTTGTCGGCAAGATAGGCCCTGATTACCTTCCGGTCCTGATGCTTGTGGATTTTCTTGCGGATCAGACTGATCCCGGTGACTTTCCCGAGGAATGAAGACAGACCGTTCTGACGAAACGTCCTACGCTGCCTTTTCAAAGCTGTCAGTGTCTCGGTATGCTTGCCCCGTAACCCGGCGCGCTGCTCTTTCTGTTTCGCCACGAGCGTATCCGCTTCCTGTCGCTGGCGGGCTTGAAGCTGCTCTTTCTCCTTAGCCAGTTCCATGCGCCGCTCATGCTGCTTCTGCTTGAGCGCTTCGACCTGCTCGTTGCGTTCTTCGTCCTTGAAATACGCCTCCATCGTCTTCCGGTAGTCGGCGACGAGGGCCTTGGCCTCGGCAACGGTGGGCAGGCTCTCCGGCGGAAAATCATCCTGAAGCAACTGCCGGATGTCGTTGGTGCGCACGGTCTTGTCATCAATCATCTTCGGCAGGGCATTCATGCCGCCGTAGAAATCAACGAGCACATAGGGCCTGCGGCCCTTAGCGAGAATGTAACCTTGCTCCGCAAGGGCATGGACAAACGCCTTGGCGTTATCGCTCTGCCGCCAGGCGTCTGTAACCTGCTCCATGCGCTCTTCGTGACTGATACCGCTCTGGCGTTCCTGCGCCTTCTCGTAAAGGGTAAGCTGATCTTTACCGCTCCCCCCTTCCCTGTGGTAGCCATCGGGAAGCGACAGATTATGGGCGCGAGCAAACTGCCTCGTGACCGCCATCAGCTTGTCATGGTCGAAGGCAAGGTGGACGGCCTTTTCCTTCTCGGCGTCGATTTTTGACCAGACAACATGGCAGTGCTCGCGCCCTTCCTTGATATGGAAGACGGCAGCACAAGGCTGATCTTCCAGACCCAGCTTTTGCTCAACACGGCCTATGTAATCGAGATACTGATCGCGGGTGATGGGTCCTTGCGCCGGATCGGGATTGATCGAAACGCTGTAAAGGTAGTTCTTACATTTGGTGAGCGAGTGCGCCTGGACTTCCCATTCGGCGAAAGCGCCATGAAGATCATCGGCCACGGCTCCGCGCACGAAGGCGACTTCGACATATTCGTTCTGATCGGCATTCATCAAGTGGGTGGCAAGGTCCTGACCTAATCCGCGCTCGCTGGCAAAGGAAATCATGACTTCCTCCTCAGCGCCTGCATGATGAGAGTACGGATAACGACCAGTTCGGATTTGGCTTGTTCGATGGTGTCTACTAGGACTTCCGGATCAGGATGTCCGGCTTTCAGCTCATCCAGAGCCTCTTTGATCTGCGCCGCCTCATGCAGCAGACGGGCGAGGTCTTTCTTCTGTTCTGGTTGGTTACGGTGTTGTGAGGGAAGGACTTCGCCGAGACAGTGCTTGGTAATAAAGGCCGACGTCGAGAGCCCTGAGGCCTCGACACGGCGCTCGAACTCCTCCCGCAGATCGACCGGAGGCCGGTAGGAATAAGGAGGCAGTCGTTTTTTCTTGTCTGGCGTATCCATCCGCTGACCATAAGCTGTCCGTGTTGATGACAACCTCACACGTTCCTCGCGCCTGTCGATCCTCATCGCGGGACCAGGTTCACGTCCAGCCCTGGCCGATGGGTTTCCAAAGGGAGAGCGGCAATCTCCTTTTGGTCGGTGTCCAGTGCCGAATTCACTGGTCGAGGGTTGCTAGGGGAGCTGAAGTCCCATAGCCGGATGGGTCCAGGGAGAGCCGAATCTCCTCTGGTCGGGATGCAACGACGAAATGTTGCCCATGCTTGCACGCAAACAATATGAAGCAATGCAGCATGGCAATGTCATAGGTGAATACGTCCACAAGACGGATGAGCCATGACATTCCGAGGGGGGTACGCGGGGGACTGGTAAGTCCCCCCGCAAGGTGGGAGTGGTGCAAATAGCGCGAAGCGGTATTACCACTCACACCTTGTGCTCACTGTCGTTCGCATTTTTCGCCTCTACAAATAATTGTAGAGAGCGAGAGGTTAAAAAAGTCTTAACGCCGGTTCCCGCGTTAAGACATCTGGCGCAGTATAACCTGCGTTACAGGTCTATACGGATACCGCGAGGTTGGCAAGAGGAAGGCTTATAGACAGCCATGAAACCATCAAGCATCCCTGCCCCACGGGATGCCTTCAGACCTCTTGTAATGAACATTCCAGACTGGAATGGACATCCCAAAAAGGCAGGTCCCCCATATTGATCAGGAGGCCATGCCATGACAGAGAACTCCCCTCCCACCAACATCATCAAGCCGACCAAAGAGACCTATGACCGGCTGCAATATTTGTACGATTACCTGAACCGGCACCTGTTTGACGGTGAACTTCCCGGCTGTCTGTTGACGTTGCAAAGACGGAAACGGACCTACGGATTTTTCTCCCGAAACCGGTTTACGCGGCAGGATGGCGAGCGTACCGATGAAATCGCGCTCAACCCTGCCCATTTCAAGGGCCGTTCGAGCGAAGAAGTACTGGCGACCCTTGCCCATGAGATGGTGCACCAGTGGCAACATCATTACGGGAAGAGCGGTCGCGGTTCCTATCATAATCGCCAGTGGGCAGAGAAAATGAAAAGCATTGGTCTACAGCCCACTGACACTGGAGAAGAAGGCGGCAAGGAGACAGGCGAGCGTGTCTTCCATTCCATCATCCCCGGCGGGCTTTTTGACAAAGCCGCCACCCGGCTCTCGTCTAAAGGGCTGGAAGTGCATTGGGTCGAGTTACCGCAGCACGCCAAGCCATCACGCAAGCTTCGGGATAGCGAGGGCGACGAGGAGATCACCAGAAGCGGTGAACGTCTGAAATATGTCTGCACGTTTTCACAGTGCGGACAGAGCCTGCGGGGCTGTTCCGGTCAATTACCGCTCTGCCAGGGAAACCACCAGAAAGGAACGCAGCACGAACCGGCCTTGATGGAACCCGAGCCCTCCTCTCCGGCCTGACCGGAACCCTCAATATTCAAGATCACGGGAAGCCCACGGCTTCCCGTTTTTTTGCCTGGTGCCTGTCAATGTCACGAGGAACGCACGAGGTTCGCTCAATCGCACCTGTATTCCAATAGCTCCATAGCCCTCCGGAATTTGATCCTGAGGTCCGCCAGAGGAGACTAAAAATGAGCATCTATGAAGTATTGGAGAACGCGATCCTGACTTTGCAGGAAGAATGCGAAGGGAGCCTGACCTCCCTGACTGAAGGCGCGAAAGCCAAGTCAGAGATAGCCAGGCGGCACGGCAATCACCGGGCCGAACGGTTCTGGAAAATCATCAGCCGCTACTGCGGATCGCGGTAACAACAAAAATATCCGGGAGGGCCGCTTGAGCCCTCCCAGACTGGTTCTAGCTGACCTCAAAAAGGGTGAATTCACTGACGATCTGGGTGCCGTGAAACTTCACGTATATGCTGCCTTTCTCATTGCGCCACGCCGCGCCGATCCTCTCGTAAGTAGCTTGCTTTCCGTAGCCGTGCCGGACCTTGGCGATATGGGTGGGCAGGTTGCTTTCATTCTGCTGTTGTTCAGTTTGTGTATTTTCGTTATCGGTCGTCATGATCTTTCTCCTGTTTCAATTTGGGCGGCTGGGCTATTCCAGCCGTACCCGCCTTAAAGCAAAGTCTGCAGGTCACGTGTCATGGCAACACGGGAGGGCTGCAACGCAGCCCGAATGGAGCGGGCAAGCCATTGACACGCCGCGCAGCATGACCGGCAGCTTTGCTAAGGATTACGGGTTATTCGCTGGGATAAGCCATGCCGCGATGTGTTTGAAACGACGGAGATGAGGACCGTAAAAACTATCGAAAGACACCACTGGCAACGAGGAAAGCACGAGGTTTGTCACACCAGCCAAGGCTCATGCTGTGCGGTAAAGACACAACTGCATGAGAGGTTTTCCATGGCGAGGCGTACCCATGAGATTTTCAAGGATATACCGAGAGGTGACACAAGCCGGTATCTGAAGGAGCAATCAGCCCCACGCGCCAGATGGCAATCGCCGGAGAAAATCGCGGCAAGCCGGATACTGTCCTACAATCCCGCCGATCCGGAAAAGAAGGTTCTGGTCGGAGCGTTCGGTGAAAAGCTGGTCGGGATCGAGGACAACCGACATATCCTGACGGTGGCAGGATCACGATCAGGCAAATCGGTTACGGTGATCGCGAACCTCCTTTGCTATCGCGGCTCAGTCCTGGCAACCGACCCCAAAGGAGAGCTCGCGACGATAACGGCCTCTGCCAGAGCCCGGATGGGCCAGAAAGTCCATGTCCTCGATCCGTTCGGCTATTGCCCTTCTTCGCTTGATGAGTTCAGAGCCGGATATAACCCGTTATCTGTCCTGAAGATCACCAGCCCGACAATCATCGAAGATGCCGGATTGATCGCAGAGGCCATCGTCGTTCGCGCACAGGGAAGCCGGGATGATCACTGGGATGAAAGCGCCCAGAACTTCATCGAGGGCGTTATCCTGCATGTGGCCACTTCACCGGAACACCGGGAGGAGCGGCACCTCGTCACTGTGCGAGAGCTGATCAAGCAGGCCATGAGGCCGGACCCGGACGCTACCGATGACGAGCCCTTAGCGGCACTGGAGCGCGCCATGCTTGAAAACGCAGCCAATCTTGGGCAATGGCCTGGCACTGCCGATATCGGCGGGGCGATTGAGGGGGCCGCACGCGATTTCTACGAAAAGAGCGATCGGGAGCGGGACAGCGTGCTCTCCGTAGTCCGCCGTCATACGAAGTTCCTGGACTATACCGCCATGCGCCAAACGGTCATGAAACACGATTTTGATCTGGCCGATTTGAAACGCCTTCCGGAGGGTATGACAGTCTATCTATGCTTTCCGGCCACGCGGATCGAGATGAGCAATCGCTGGCTCAGGATATTTATAAATCAGCTTCTCGACGCGATGGAACGAGTTAAGGAAAGACCTCCTGCGCCGGTCCTTGCCTGCCTCGATGAATTCCCTGTGCTCGGCTATATGCGCCAACTGGAAAATGCGGTCGGCCAGCTTGCCTCTTTTGATGTGAAGCTCTGGGTCCTGTTACAGGACTGGAGCCAGGGCAAGGCCTTGTATGGCGAGCGTTGGGAATCCTTCGCCGCCAATGCCGGGATACTACAATTCTTCGGTAACAATGATCTGACGACAACAGAGTATATTTCAAAGCGTTTGGGCAAGACCCTTGTCGAAGTCGCAAGACAAGGCGAGGTTGCCCCGGATAGCCGCGAACACGGTTTGACCGGACGCACGGAAAGCCTTGATCAATATGACCTCATGACACCCGAAGAGATCATGCGGTATTTTGCCCGTAATGACAGCCTCAAGCGGCAAATCATCATGTGGACGGGCTACCATCCGATGATCCTGCAACGGGTGGAGTACTTTGATAAGAAAGGCCCTTTCTTCCAACACATCCAAGGGAGGCTTTTGACAAGCGAATAGAGGTCAGCGGCTTAAGGTGACACCAAGCTTTTCTGCCTGTTTCACTTCTTTCATACCGAGCAGCCTGCTGACGGCCACATCGGGTTGATGGCCTCCAAGATAAGCCAATTCAGATGCCAGGCGACCTTGCTTATCTCGTAACAGATAATCAGTTTCGTCTAAAGCAACCAGCGCACGTACAGCATGTCGTGCGCCACAGGCAGCAGCCATATGAAGCGGACTAAAGCCGGTTTCATCACTCTGGTAATTTACAGATGCACCCTTATCAAAAGCAGCCTGTATACGAGCCGGATTACCGCAGCGTATGGCATCCAGAAACTCTTCATTCAACTTTTTTGTAGAGCCCGCAGAATCTACTTGCTTATTAAAATCCAGCTTACGCCTTCTTTCAAATTCTTCCTTGCTATTCATTTGCCAAATCCATTTTATTACGTAAAACAAAACGTATATTCTTATATGACAAATAGCAAAACCAGCGCAAGAAAATAATTCTTATAACGGGCGCCGAGTTAGTTTTATACCGAGTTTATCAGCTTGTTTCTTTTCCTTAATTCCAAGTAAACGACTAACAGCAACATCTGGTGTAGGCCCACACAAATAAGCCAATTCGGAAGCAAGCCTTCCTTTCTTATCACGTAAAAGGTAGTCGCAGTCATCTCGCTTAATCAAAACACGCAAGATGTCTCTTGCCCCGCAAGCAGCAGCCATATGCAATATTGTGAAACCTGTTCTATCGGACTGAATGTTTATAGAAAGCCCATGCTCAAGATATATATTAAATAAATCGACCCGCCCCCTCTTAACGATATATAATATTCTATCAATCATCTCCCTCTTCTTTTCCTTAGAGGCTTCTGAATGACTTTCAACATAATTACTAAAATAAAAATTCAGACTTTTGCGATGAACTTCGTCAAGACTATCTGACTTTTCTATATGATAATCTGCTAATTTTGTTTTTTTTGGTGGTTTATCATCGGCAGGATTTGTCATACTACTCACCTATAACAGAAACATTACTAGGAAGGACCATAGAAAAAAGTAGAATCTGCTCATGAATAGAAGAAGTAAACATCACCGTAAAATTACAACCTTCATATTTCTTTTCTTCACGCTTATAATGCGAAATAGAATGTCCTGATTTAGCTTTCACAAGAACAAATTCATCCGGCAGTTTTTTCAACAATCCACCATCACCAAATAGAGTAGCTGTATACAAAGTCTCATTAACACCATCTGCTGTTTTAAGATATACAATCAATTCATCCTCAGGCGTGTGCACTGCCCAACCAGAAGACATAAAATAAGATAATCGCTCATCCTGCTTTTCTTTATCAGTCCATTTTTCATATCGTTCAGAAGAGTCACGTGAATAATAATTCTCAATTAACGAGATCTCATATATGTAAGGGTTAACACAACCCTCTAAACTAAGATCTATAGCAACAAAGTCAAACTTCTCTTCGGTTTTAGCAATATACGAACCCGACTTAGTTCCAACAGTGGTTTTGTAAAATCTATCACCATACAAATAATCAGTTAAGAACGCAGCCGCTTTTAGATCATTGACGTAACCATCAAGTTCATCTTCGGTTAATACCAGAACATCATCATGCGTCAAAAACTCCACAGAATATGGAACCCAATCGGGTTTTGAAAAATGACGCCAACCTCCTTTACGAGGTTCCCCTTCTACAAATTTTCTTATGCTTTCTGCTCCTAGCTTCTGACTTTCACTGATTTCATAGCCCGTATAATCGGCAATAGCGGCATGTATATCCTGCCAGCTGTAAGCCTTTCCGTCCTCTCTTCTCTCACACTCTTTATACATACGTAACGCATTTCGAATTAGATTGAGCTGCCAATCCGAGTACATGGAATTACTCCCTAAGTAATTGATTTCTCGTCTATTACCTAGAGCTTCAACTATCAGCCCTCGTGTCCCACACATCAAGTCTAGTCCCTGTTTTCCCTACACGCCAAAGCAGACGAGGTCGCTGCGAGGAAGGACCTTGAAACGCTCATATACAGTCGGAAATAGGCAATGGGAGAAGCCCGTTGCCATCAACAGACCAGAATGGTGAACAAAATGAGCAATCAGGACTATATGCGCCAGCAGGGAGCCAATGACGCAAACCAGAACAAAGGGCCTGCGAACAATCCGAACTGGAGTGACCAGGAAAAGAAAAACTATGACGCAGCTTATAACCAGAAAAAGAACAATTCTGGCAATAAGTAAAATTTATTTTTGTCCGGCTTCCGGGCCGGACTGCTCTATTTGAAGAACGAGGTTAGGATAATGCAAGTCCGGTCCCCTTTTGACGGTTTCCCGGAAACACATCAGTACGAAAAAGATGGCAAGCTTACATTTACCGTTAAGCCTCGCATCCTGACGCCTCTGGCAGCCAAAACAGCAGATTTACTGACAGCAGCCAGTCTTTGTTTCTGGGGATTTGGTCTCTTTATCTCGGCTGAAGATCAAGCAATTAACAATCTGTGGGGATGGCTTCTTTATTGGGGCTCTCTCTTCGCGCTTTATCCAGTATTCCGCTGGTTATGGCAATCAATGTTGAAGACAGAAAAGACCTTAGTGCTCGATGCGGACGAATTCAGGGTTGGAGGTATTTTTTCCGGCGCTGGATACAACAGGAAGCTGGCCCACAGCTTTGCACTCATCAGACACGATAAAACAAAAGTCGAACAAATGCAGCATGAGTATGAAGTCCGTAAGGCTAGTGCACAGGGCAAGGTGATCATGAAGAAGCCCTACTATGCCGAATCCTTCCATCTCATCTTCGAATATATGGGACAGAGGAACGACGTCCTCGACATTTACGGTCACAAAGAAGCTCTTGCCGTAGTAACGCGTCTGAAAGCCATTGATGACGTTCTCGGCGGAATTACACAAGGTGGTCAAGGCACAACGCTTGAACCGGAAGACCAGTGGGAAACAGGACCGGGAGACCTCGATGACTGGGACGACTGGAATGACTAGGGGGAATAGGAAAATGAGTAAAAACATAACTCCAAAAGAGGCCTGGGAAATGGCAAAAAAATCCTCAGAAAATCCGGAGCATAAAAAAGACGGTGTAATGGCTTACGGAACATCGCTGGAAGACATGTCCCTGCTCTATCACGCGGCAACATCATTCAATCTTACGATTACTACCGTTAAATTAAATGGTCAGAACATTGAGATTACGGACGACATCAAGAAATTGAAGTTCCAGGACTGGAATGAATTTAAGAGCCATAAGATGATGCAAACAGCGGATACAAAGCTCATCAGATTTCCTTCCATACGTGAGCTCAATAGCCTTATAGGATTGAAGAAAGTAAAGAAACAGATAAACGACATTACAGACTTCCAGAAAGTCCAGAAAGCCCGTAAGAAGGCAGGACTTCCTGTTATAACGATGGGTCAGCACCTGGTATTTACAGGTAATCCAGGCACTGGAAAAACAACTGTCGCCCGTATTGTGGGAGACATATACCGGGAGCTTGGCTTGCTAGAAAAAGGCCATTTTGTAGAAATCGGCGGACGTGATCTGACGGGGCAATATCTTGGCGAGACCAATGTAAAAGCCAAGAAAATTATCGAAAGCGCTATTGATGGTGTTCTCTTTATCGACGAAGCCTATTCCCTCTGTGACAGTAACTCGTATAAGGACTACGGCGCGGAAGCCATTGCTGCCCTAATAAAATATATGGAAGACTATCGTGACCGCCTCGTTGTCATCGTTGCTGGTTACGACAAAGAAATGGAAGCTCTCCTGAACTCAAATCCCGGTTTAAAATCCCGGTTTAAAAACAAAATTGAGTTTCAGGACTATAACAGCGAAGAGCTCTGCGCGATGTTCAGGTTCTTTTGTGAAAAAGAAGCCTATCTTCTCGAACCCGAAACGGATAAGCAACTTAGGCAGCTTTGCCAGCACATTGATGCCAATAAAAATGAACAATTCGGAAATGGCCGGACAATCCGAAATGTCTTTGAAGCAGCGCTCATGAACCAGGCAAGGCGACTGGTAGCAGCAGGAAAGCGGCCAGATAAACAGAAGCTTCAGACCTTTAGTGCCGCAGACATACCAGCTCCTGAGGAGTTTGACTGGTAATTATCACTTTTCAGGACGCGAAGCCCGGAGCCGATATAGGCGGCATGGCAAACTCTTTGGCGTAAAGGGCTGCTTAAAGCAGCCCGCGCTCCGCCATCGAGACGACGGTCTCGCCGATTACGAAGTGATCGAGAACCCGGACGTCGATGAGCTCCAGCGCCTTCACCAGCCGTTCGGTGATCTTCACATCGGCCTGTGAGGGCTCGGCAATGCCGCTTGGGTGGTTGTGAGCGAAGATGACAGCGGCGGCGTTACAGGAGAGCGCATCCTTAACGACTTCGCGGGGATAGACACTGGCGGCGTCGATAGTACCCCGGAACAGCTCGCTGTGACGGATGATCCGGTGCCGGTTATCGAGCCAGAGCGCGGAAAAGACTTCATGCTCGTAGGCTCCGAGAAGCAGTTGCAGTTGCAGGCTTGCCGTAGCCGGATTGGTGACAGTGCTGCCTTTGGCAAAGTGCTCCCGGATGCAGTCACAGGCGACTGACATAAGCTCGTCTTGCTGCACATAGTGAGCGTGGCCGTCCAGATCGTGAATGATAAAGGTTGTACGGGTGGTGGTTTCGATAGACATGGTAGCTCTCCTGATCGCACCTGGTTGATGTGCGACCGGAAAAGCCGGGCGGATAAGTAACGGAATCCAGCCTGAGGCCGGAGCTGGCGCGGGTAACACGGGCGACAGGCCACACCGTCAGGCTCGGGCTGGATGCCGGGACGGCGCACGGTCACGATCGCACCTGAAATCAACCAGAAGCCGGTCAGGAGCACCGCAAACAAGGTCCGGACCACCACCCGTCTATACTGACTGTCATACGATCAGGCCACCGGAGAAAGCCCATGTGCAGTAGGCGCTGGTGTCATAGACGATGCCTTGACGCCTTTATGTCAGTGAAGGGCTCGGTATCCGCTCATCAAGATAAGCGTCTTGGCTTAGAAACGATCCTAAAGACTGACTAAGATAGGATACGATTAATAGAGTAGGATGCAGCGGCGTTGATACTCGTTTGATTTCAATCACATGCATATGATCTTTAACATGAGCTAAAGTTTAATATGTGATCGCATTTCTTGATCGAGCCTTGACTCGTTGCTAAATATAACTAAAAGTTATATCTCTACGACGTCGTTTCACATGGACCTGGGATATCATATTTGTAAGGGAGGAATAGATGAAAGAAAAAACCAAGTATAATATAAACTTAAAAGCTCACTTCGTAGGTGGATCAGACGGGTATTTCAGGCCTGAAAATGATCCTACTGCACAAAGCGCAATAGACGACGCCATAGCATTTATAGAGTCTCTTCCTGAAAAATATCAAGAGCCAGATATATATGCAGGGAGCACAAATGACCCTACAAGAATAGTTAGTGTGGGATGGAGTGATTTTTCAGCGGGAATGTTTGGAGTAAACATACTCTTCAAGGGAAACGAAAACTTCGTTGTCCGCTGGAGTAATCCGGATCGAACACGTTCATCAAAAACTGTATCGTCAATGGATGAACTAAAAAATATGAATATTCCTCAAATGATCGAGAACCTAAAAAATATCCGTCCTCCAATGCCAGGGGAACGACCTCTAGGGTAAAACATCAAGTACTATATGTGTTTTATACAGTTGTACGTGTCAAACCAGTTTTGGTATTCGTCGTAATCAGGAAGTCTACCTTGATTATGATCCATCATAAATTTTAATGTATTACACATGCAGCGTTCCCCTTGATTCTTTGCTGAAATCAAATCGGCGTCTCTTTCACTATCAAAAGCTTTCTGCCTGTTGGCAATATATCGATCTTCACAAGCCTGTGCTTCTCTATGTAATTGGCTTAATAAGGCCGCAGTCATCGTAGTAGAACAGAGCGCTTTCACATGTTCTGCGTTTTTAGCTTCATCAAGCAATAAAATTTCATCTGCACTGGCTCTGGCCTTATACTTATCTACAGCATCATTTGCACTTACCCTTTCTCTCTCCATCAACTGTTTTACGGATGCAGCAATGGAAAGTATGGATGACATAATAGTTAACGTGCTTCCCATGGTGGCTGGATCTAATACAGGCATAGTGATTTCCTTTTTTATTTAGTGGGTCCTTGTGGATAGCATAGAGCTTTCAGTCACCTCGGCACTTCCACCGGTTCCAGTACGAGAAATTATTGCTGTGGGCGCACATGCCGATTTAGCGGTAAGAATACCGCCTATCGAAACACCGTATTTGTACAAAGGCATAGCAAAATCCTTTTTTACTGTGTCTGACAGCTTAAGCCGATAGCAGCCGCCCGTGCCAGTTCGGTGCGGCAACAGCGGTAAGCAGGGATGGCAACGCCATCAATCCCTGTCCCGCAAGAGAACGAATAATGCAGAGTTACCGTTCATGGTTAAGATCAGGTATAGCAAAAACCCACGAGAGCGCCAGTTTGCAGCGATAGATCAGAATAAGGAATTCCGGTAGAGACCGGAAATGCCGATGGATTAGAGCCGCCTCTTCAGGCTCCGGACGATACGCCGCAGGAAAGCTTTGCGCCGGTAGAACGGCAGCCTCAGTTCGTCCCGGTGAATTTTGACATCCTTCGGAGCATCGACGGTCAGCCTGACCTTGCCGCCGGATACCTGAGAGACAGTGACGGTGATGTTATCCCCGATCAACAGGGCTTCATTCGCACGGCGGGTAACGGTAAGGGCCATAGCCTGCCTCCTTGCAGTGATATGGGAATGATCCGGATCAGTATACACCGCCATGCCGAACAGGGAATGACGGTGAAAAGCCGCATTACGCGGCTTTGTCTTTGCCCTCCTGCAATCTGTAAAGGTAATTCACGGCCCGCTGAGCGTGGGCGGCGGCGTGGAAGATAGCGCGTTTGTCGTCTTTCAGGACTTTGAGCCAGGAGCCGATATAGGCGGCGTGGTCTTCACGATCTTCGAGGGCCAATCCCAGATCGGCGCAAAGGAACGCTGCACCGAGTTCTGCGACCAGCTCTTCCTGGGCATAGCCTTCATCGCCCCATTTCTTGCGTCCGAAGTCGCGGTCCAGCCTGCTTTCATGGCGGGTCCAGTGGGTCATCTCATGGGCCAGCGTGGCGTAGTAGCTTTCGGCGTCTCGGAAGGCCTCGATATGCGGGAGCTTGATATGGTCCTGCCCGATGGCGTAATAGGCCCGATCCCCGCCGTTGTGGATAGATGCGCCGGTCGCGGCAAAGAATTGATCGGCATGGTCGATACGCTCTACCGCCTCGCCTGCCGGTTCCGGCTTGTCGTAGTATTCATCGGCAAGCCCTTCGATCTGTTCGACATTGAAGACGGTGTAGCCTTTCATATAGGGGATTTGCAGCTCGACCTCCTCGCCGTTCTCGTTCTCCTCGGTGCGCTGCAAGGTGTTCGCGTAAACGACGAGTGAGCCTTTTTCGCCTTTGATGACATGGCCGCCGAGCTCCTTGGCCTGCCGGAAGGTCATCCAGATGGATGAGGTAAAGCCCTGATCCATGCTGCTGGCCCAGAGGGAGAGAATGTTGATGCCCTGATAGGCCTCTCCGTTATGACGCTTGGGGAGAGCGATACGGCCTTCTATGTTTCCGGCGCTCCAGGGTTTGGTCCAGCTTTTCACGCCCTTTTCGAGGTCGGCAATGATCCGGTCTGTGATACGGGTATAGACATCGTTTTGATGGGATGTGGTGCGTTTCATGACAAGTCTCCTTTTTGGTTTTGCGAGAGTGCAAAACGGGGAAGACTTGCCGGGGGAACCGAGAGGACCGGTCACGGGAGTTGGCGCGGCGCGCAGGTGAAACCGAGCACACGGACCCTTGACCGGTCCTCGCCACCGGCCAAAGTGCCCCGAACTCTCGCACTGCTATCCAAAAAGGAAAGACGCGGGCAAAACGCGAAGAACCACAGCCGGAAGATCAAAATGAGGGGATTTCTATACCCGCCATACCGGAGCATCGACAATCAGAGAAGGGAAAAGACCAGGCCCTGAATTGGAGAGCAGGATGGAAGGCCATCCCTCCGAACTTCCAGTCATAAGAGGCCGGAAGACAGGTAGTGTCCTTTCCTTGCCAGACAGATCAGGCCTCAATCCAGCCACCGACCGTAAGCAAAGCCATGAGCGGCCATGCCTTCATAGAAGATCACGCGGGAGAGTTTTCGTTTGCAGACAGACAGGCGCACCGGGACAGACGGCGCGGGAGAGCATCTTCATTAGCCCCGATCATTACACCGGCTTTGTAGTCGATCAGAGCATCCAGCCTGCGAATACACAAGACGGAGCCTGCCGTTCAGGCGAGCGGTTTTAAGAGCGTCATCAGGACCTCCATGCCATTCGAGACATAGCGACGGCCTCACGTCCTTTCAATCGGGGATGTTTGCTGCATGACATCCGGGTTTTCGCAAGGGGCAAGCCCCTCCTCCTCTATCGTTACGGCCTTTTGAGCCGAAAAGGTGCCAAAAACGCCATCCCATACATCTGACACCGCCTCCATGAAAGGTCGCGACCGGCGCGGCCTCTACCGCAATGGAGGTAAAAATGATGAAGCTTATGACCGTCTTCGAACTGGCAGTCCGCAGTGATACCGAGCTGCAAGCGATTGCGAAAGACGCTTTTAACGAACTGGCCCGCAGTGAAGAGCACTCTGCCGACCGGCACAATGCCCTGGCCACACTGGAAAACGTGCGCCGCGTGATGCGTTCAAGAATGCCAAGGCCTTAGGCAGGCCCTGGCATCTTGTACTTGCGGTACAGAGGAAGGAGTTACGGTAACTCCCGGTCTAGCAATGCCACGACATCTTCCGGCAAATATGTTCTGGGACAGTCATATCCGAACCTCACGCCGGAGTCCTCGTCCGGGATCAGCTCTGTACCGTCCTTCCTGATCGAAGCTATGACGGTGTTGTGCATCCCCCAGCTATGGACTTCGATTTTATATCCGGCCTCGGTCAGAACGGCTTCGACCTGCCATGTCTCGATCTGGCCGTCGCCGTCATTGAAGCCGAACTTGTCGAACGCCTCTTCCCAGAGCCACTCGTACCGGCCACCGCACGTATCGCATTCCGTTACTGGCATTGCTCCTGTCCTTTCCCTATAGCTTTGTTGATGACGGACAGGGACTTTTGGAATTCAGCCTCCCAGGCAGCATCACTCACCTCATGCGTAACGAGGTTGGTTTCCACAAGCTCGGCTAAATCCTCCAGTGCATCCAGTAATTCCGGAGCCATTGTTATCAGGCGGATGTTCGCATCAACCTGTTCGGACAGGTTCCGATGGCCGACGGCCCCACAAGAGCCTTTCAGGTCGAAGACCAGCTCTTCTCGGCCTTTTTCATCAAGGGCTGTGACGATGCAATGGTCGGGAATAAACCGCCAGGGACCAGGTGTATGCTTTCTCATTACGCACCTGCCTTTCTTACGGTCTCTGTGGCCAATGCGTTTAGCCGCTCTCTTATGTCGTTGGTTAGTAATGTCATTGTTCCGTCTCCTTTCATTCGGTTTCTCAAGACGCTGGAAACGGAAAGACGGGCGTATAAGCCGTAGGATCACCCGTCAGGGGGAACGGCCAACACGGTCGCCGCAGACCGCAAGGCGCGGCGAGCGGTGCGGGCAGGCCGTTGATCCTACGGCGCGCCCGTCTCGTGATGCGTCAAACTTGAGAAAGACCGAAAAAGGAGTGCGGGGCAGAAGAGATGACCGGAAGACAGACCGGGCTATCGACCCAGCATGACGCCGAAGAGTTTGATTGCGTTACAGGACAATCATGTTAGGTTACTTTCTGAACAGCGCACGTACCGGAGGTATGGAACGCCATGATCAAATTCATCATTGGAGGCCGACAGGTCACGCCGGGAAATTTCGGCGATGCGGTTATGCAGTTCGCGCTCGAACAGATCAGGGAACATATTCAGACAGCAGTGGGGTCGATACGTGATCCAGATACCGGCGAGTTCCCCACTATCGTGGTCAGAGGGAACAGCCTGGACGATCTGAAAATGCATGTCGAAGGCTCACAGGAAATGATCGCGCTCGTCAGTGAACGTCTGGGGCTCACGGGCAGCGACGAAGAAGAGCAGGAGCACGACATGGCTAAGGAACCGAAAGTATTTTTGTCCTACACCTCGGATGATGCCGAGCAGGCCGGAAAGATTGCGGAAGCGTTGATGGCCAATGGCATCGACACCTGGTGGGACAAGTGGTGTATCGGCGCGGGCGACAGCCTCCGGCAGAAGATCGATCAAGGTCTGGCCGAATGTACACACTTCCTCGTTCTGCTGACACCGCAGTCGATCCGCAAGCCCTGGGTCAATCAGGAAATGGACGCAGGGCTGGTCCGGAAGCTCAACGACGAATGTCAGTTTCTGCCGGTACGGCACGGACTTCCTGCCTCGGAACTCCCTCCCCTGCTTGCCGGGTTACATTCGCCCGAGGTGGTGGATGAAGAGTATATCCAGCAGCTCGTCAACGACATTCATGGCGTAAGCCTGAAACCGCCGCTCGGCCCGAAGCCGAAGCATGTTGCAAACGCTGCCGAAGCTAAGACGAAATACTCTCCGGCAGCCACAACAGTTGCGGGGCTATTCGTTGAGAAGACAGAAAACGGTATGTTTGCTGACCCACAGTACCGGCTTGAAGCACTGGTACAGGCAACAGGACTTACCTTTCCCGATCTAAAGGACGCGCTGTTTGAGCTGTCTGATTTCCTGAAGGAGTCGCACGGCACGGTATTGGTCCAACCCTCGCTGTTCACCGAATTCGACCGGTATTGGAAAGAGTGGGACGCAGCAGACGATGCGCTACGGCTGGCAGCAGATATTGCCAACGATCCGGCCTTCCCGTCAGCCTGTAATGAGATTGCCGATAGATACGGCTGGGAACCCCGCAGGCTCAATCCGGCCATCACGTATCTCTTAGACCGGGGCATGTTGGCCGATTATAAGGTGCTGAACTCTAAGCCTTTCGTGACAGCCAAGGTCGTCGGAAAGGAAGACCCCATACGCCGCTTCGTGAAGAGCAGGCGTTGAACGGTTAGATGTCAACGCGCCGGACCGATCCACGATCCGGCGTTAGCTGGACGGTCACATCAGTCTACTTCTCGCGACTTCGACGTACTCCGGCTCCATATCGATGCCGATATAGCGACGGCCAAGCTGCTTGGCAGCCAGCGCCGTCGTTCCGGAACCGCAAAACGGATCGATCACCAGATCACCGGGCCGGGAAAAGCTCTCGATCAATGGCGCTATCACCTTGACGGACTTCTCTGTCGGGTGAAGCCGGTTGCCGGTGTAATCCCAGGGCTGCACATCTTGCAGCGGGTGGGCCGGTCGTTCGGGATAGCCCTTAGCCAGCAGATATGCCTGTTCATGCCGGTATCCCAGAAAACCTTTTGCAGATGCGTAGTTCTTCTGCCAGACGATATGGCCCACGGGCCGGAACCCGGCCTTCTTCCAGGCTGACATGAAGGTCTCGACGTGGTTCCAACCGTAGAAGGATACACAGAGGCTGTCATCTTTGAGCACACGATAGATTTCCGTGAACGAAGGCTCGACCCACGCGCTGTCCACATCGTTCTTAATGGAACGGCCTTGACGATCCTTGTATCCGACCAGATAAGGCGGATCGGTCACTACAAGATCGGCGTAACCTTCCGGGATACCGCGCAAGACATCAGCACAAGCGCCCTCAATGATTTGATTGCATGGCGACGTTGGCGATGACGGGCTGGAGAGCGAACGGGCCAAGGCCTCACGCTCCTCGTTTTTTGGCGCATACCAGTGCCTCTTCTGGGCGGACCAGCGAAAGCCGTTGGATTTTAGCCTGTACAGAATGTGATCGGCAGGCCTTGCAGCGAAGCTGATATCGATACTGCCGAATTCCGGGTTGATGTTAGTGTTCACGTCCATGTTTCTATCTCCTTTTTCCTGGATGTCCTTTAACCGCGAAGGAGACGATCAGGCCGGGAGCCCGTGTCCAGGGGGGCGGTGCGGCCCGCAGCCGTATAACGGCGAGGACACGGCCCCTGTACGCGGACGGAAACCGGCCTGATACGAAGCGGATGATTAAAGGACACCGGAAAAGGAGAGGCACTGGAACGCCGGACGGGAACAGCGGCAATTCCGGTTAGCAGGGAATATTTAAGTAAGGCCGGATCAGATGTCCGGCCTTCTTACATACGAAATCAGGTCAGATTTCGAGGTCGGCCAGTGGGTACACCAAAGCTACCAATGGTAGCCTCAGGAGGTATACCCCATCATTCCATCGACATCAGTGGCCTTGATGTACTTGGCCGGAGCTTCGATGCCGGAAGCTATCTCTTCGAAATGCTTCTCACCGCATTTGATCTTCGCACCTTCGGCGTGGCGCAAGTCACCCCACCATGTACTGCCCTTGGTCTCGACAACGAAGTATAGTTTTTCTTGGCCCTCATCATCTAGAACAACGGCCCAGTCCGGATTGTAGGTTCCGAGCGGTGTCGGCACCTTGAACCACGACGGCAGCTTGGCGTAAACCTTGACCTTCTCGTTCTTCTCCAGGTCCTCCGCGAAGGTCTTCTCGACACCGGCAGAGTCATAGACAACATGGGTGTAGACAGACTTCTGTGTCTCCAGCGTGTTCTTCAGGTATCCTTTCAGCTCCTCTTGCTGAAAAAGCTCCTGGGCGTAGAAGTGTTCTTCCCCGATCTTCCGGTACTTGATCCCGTCCACCAGAGCCAAACGCTTGGTCCGGTTGATGGACTCCGAACAGTAATCGATAAATTGCTGCGGATTCCGCTTGAAGTCTTCCAGCCGCATGCTGTCACGAAGGATTTGGACGATGCTCTTTCGTGTGAGCTGGGTCTTGTCCTGCAAATCGGTAATGATGTCCGGAAGCTCGATATCGTCCTCATGGAGCGTGGTGTAACCGGACGCTGAAGTCTCGTCGGCTGTCACACCGCCCTTCCCTATGGCTATATCGGCTTTCCGGAACTGCGCCCGCGTCTTTGTGATCGGCGGGCAGTCACGAATGGCCTCGGCACAATCGGCTATCAGCTTGTCGTTATCAAACTCGACGCGATAGGTGGTCTTATACTTGATGCGTTCCCAGAGCGCCTTGAACTCTTCACTCTGAAGGACCGCCTCGCGGGTCCGGATAACGCGGCGGTCATCGGCATTCTTGATGTCCAGCTTACCGGCAAGCTTACGAAGCACGGCCTGCACATCAACGGCAATGGCCTCGGCCTGCTCATGGCCATGCTGATCGGCAAGCTCCTGCTTGATCTCGTCAGGCAGAGCAAACGAGCCGTCTTTGATAGCGGCTCTCAAGGTGTCCTGGACCTTACCCTTGGCATCAACGAAGCCCTCCTCTTTCAGGAACTTCCATATCTTCTCGGATTGCTCGACACCAAGGTTGGATACCTGGCCTTTGTCATCCACGGTCTTGATCGTGGCGAACTGGTGCTGCTCGACAATACCGAAGCGGATGCCAGTGTCCTCCTCGATCTCTTTCTGGAGGTTTTCCGCGAACTGTTCGTAGTTTTCAGTGGCAATGACAGTCAATGTATTGATGTCGTTACCGCGTAAACGTATACCATCCTGGTTAACGCACAGGCGCAAACCTCGCCCGAGCGTTTGCCGTCTTTCCCGTTCGCTGCCCATATCCCGGAGGGTGCATATCTGGAAGACGTTGGGATTATCCCAGCCTTCCTTCAGCGCCGAATGGGAGAAGATGAACTTCAGTTTTGTATCAAAAGACAGTAGCTTTTCCTTGTCCTTCATAATCAGGTTATAGGCACGCTCGGCATTGTCCTTATTCAGCTGATTATTTTCGGCAGTATCAACAGACTTACCTTTTTTATCGATAGAAAAGTAGCCGTCGTGAATTTCCCCTACGTCCGTATTAAGGTCGATTTCACCAAAGAGGCTTTGATAGTCGGCTGACTTGGCAAGCTGCCGGTACTCTTCCTCGAACATTAGGGCGTATTTACCCTTAACGGGGTTTCCATCTTCATCGTACTGCCGGTAATGCTGCACACTATCAATGAAAAAGAGGCTCAGGACCTTGATCGGCTGTTTATTGGCCGCAAAAGTCAATTCCTTGTCCAAATGTTCCTTTAGCGTACGGCGGATCATCATGCGCTTAACCGCATCCGGATCAACACCACCAACAGCATCTCCAGGTCTTAGCACTTCATCAAATCCACGGCCCTTGACCTCAATGGACTCATTGTCTTTGCCGCATGTAATCGTTCCGATCTGTATATCTTCGTAGATGACACGATTAGCGATCTGCTCCAGGTCGTCACCGTCTTCGACCGTCAGGATTTCAGGCCGGATGTTCTTGCCGCGCTGGACATCGATCTCGATCTTGGCCGTGATTGATCCCTTCTGGTTATGTGTAGATATCAGGCGGACATAGGGCTTGTTATGCCCTCCGTCGATCTCAAGAGAGGCAACTTCAATCTGCTTCACAAGTCCACGCTCATAGGCATCCACCGCATCAAGGCGATACGTCATGTGGTGCTTATCAAGATGGGTCGCGGAATAGCGCAACGTGCAAAGCGGCTTCATTAAACTAAGGGCCTCTTTGCCTTTACCGGTCAGCCCCCCGTCAACGCTCTGCGGCTCATCGACGATGATGATAGGGTTAGTTGCTCGTACCAAATCAATCGGCTTCTCACCACCAGTATTTTCGTTTTCCTTATAGAGGTTATTTACCTCTTTCTTGTTAATGGCCCCAACGGTTGTAACCATAATCTGGATGTTAGAACTGGTGGCAAAATTGCGTACCTGCCCTAGCTTAGAGGAGTCGTACTGGAAGTATTCATACCCCTTTGCTTTCGGGTAAAGCCCTTCAAAGTGGTCCTGCGTGATCTGGAGTGTTTTATACACACCTTCCTTGATCGCCACCGACGGCACAACAATGACGAACTTGGAAAAGCCATAGTTCTTATTGAGTTCGAAGATTGTACGAAGATAGACGTAGGTCTTACCGGTCCCCGTCTCCATCTCGACGGTAAAATCGCCACTCGCCAGGCTCTCCGACGGACGAAGGCCGTTAGCGAGCTGGATGGCCTTCAGGTTCTCCAGAATCTCCTCATCAACGAGCTTTAGGCGGTTGCCGATGCCCAGAGAATTTTCGTCAAATCCCAGTGAGGCCTGCGGACTGGCTTCGGTTCGATACGTCACCGTAAACTCAGACCGGGATATCTCCTGCCCCTTGAACAAGCCCACCACCGACTCAACAGCGGATTGCTGGTAATCCAGATCATCTTCAAAATGCAGCTTCATGAAAGCTCTCCTTACAAGCTGCGAACATGGCTGATGCCGTTCTGCTCAAGAATGGCGGCCATGTTGGTTTTTGAAACGTCATCACGGAACGCACTGTCACGGAAAAAGACGTGAGTATCGGAGCTTGGGGACAACTCCGCCTTCCAATCCAAAATCCCTTGCGCTATGCCTTCCACTTGCTCACGGCTTATAGATTCATCCAGGCAAGCAAAGAGGACACCGTAGCCGATGGAATAGATACTTTTTCCACTAACTTCGCGGCTCTCAATCGGAACAGCAAGGTCCACACCACGCTTCAGGAGCAGCTCATATAGGACGTCTTGCTCCGTGCGACCTTCAATTAAGTGTTCTTCATGAGAAAGAAGACTTTCCTCTAGATCAGAATGATCCGGATTCCAAACGCGGATGTTTGAATTTGAAAGTTTAAAAATCTTAAAGCCTTTATCAATACCTGCGCTATCAGGTAGCGAATCTATACATTTTCTAATACGCGTTAAACCTAACTCAGTAATCGAATCAAAGCTTGATTTCTCTCCGGCAGGCTCGGGTAGTTGAACTGCAATATATCTTCTATTACCAGCATCCTCGATATTTTGTTGCATAACAGCATCAGATGATGAGCATGAGCCCGCAAAAAAATCTAAGACAATATCGTTCTCATTAGGCCTTGTAGCTGCCTGTATAAGAGTTCTAATTAAACGAACAGGCTTTACTGTATCAAAACCATGCTCATCACCAATCAAACCATTCAAATATGTTTTTCCTGCCTCTGAAGTAGAAGACCACTCAGAGTCCATATAACAGTAGAGTGGTTTATGCTCAGCCCCCTCTTCATCTTCAAAATACCTCCTAAATGGAGTTCCATCCTTAAACTCAATATAACCTTCGCGATTAAGTCGATTTATCTCGTCCTCTCCAGCTTGCCATCTTTGACCTTCTGGAGGCGTGTAATCGCCTAGCGAGAAACTCATAGTTGTTCGTTTACTCGCTCCTCTATTTGACTTAAGAATGGTAGTTAAACGATATCTTCTGCCGTTTATCTCATGCGGATAAGTTCTTTCACTGCCCGTATAAATTGGGCTAAACGCCCCAGGAAATTCTTTTTTCTGATATACAAGGACGTATTCAATTTCTTTTTGTGGCCTATATTTTGCCTCACCAACATTTACAGGCTTCACACGAGCTTTCCATGTGATATTACCTATAAAATTATCCTCGCCGAAGATATCATCACATATCACTCTCAGATGAGCCTGCTCAACATCATGAATAGAAATAAAGATAACTCCATCTTGCGCTAATAATGACTTCGCCAATTTAATTCTTGGATACATCATGTTTAGCCAATTGGTATGTTTCCTACCAGTCGTTTCGGTATTAGATGAGAACTTTATCCCCTCATCGTCAATCTGTCCGGTATATTTCAGATAGGTATTTAGATTCTCTTGAAAACGATCCGGGTAAATAAACTCTTTACCAGTGTTATAGGGAGGATCGATATAGATCATCTTGACTTTATTAGCATAGCTCTTCTGAAGGAGCTTCAGCACCTCAAGATTGTCGCCTTCGATAAACAAATTCTGCGTTGTATCCCAGTCTACACTTTCTTCCGGGCAAGGCAGCAATGTCCCGGTAGAGGGTGTCAATGCGATCTGCCTAGCCTTCTTCTTTCCATGCCAGTTCAGCCCGTATTTCTCTTCACCTTCATCCAAAACAGCAGCATCACCAAGCAACTGACGCAGGGTATCGAAGTTCACTCCCCCTTCAGAGAAGGCATCAGGGAAAAGCTCTTTCAGCCTTTCGATGTTCTCTGAAACCACGTCCAGACTTTGTCCATCCTCAAACTTAACTTGTTCCATCATGCCACCTTTTTAAAAATCTTATAAATTCGGCTAAATTAAAGACTGCCTTTAATGGCGGACATCTGGTCTTTAATCTGTTTAATCTCGGTATTGAGGTGTATCTGACGCCCCATCTGCTTTTCTTTCTTCAGCTTATTGGCGAGCTCCGCTTTTTTAACCTCAAGCCGCTCCAGCTCTTTAAGCTTCACAAGTCTATCAACCGGCTCCGCTTTTTCGGCATTTTCCAACATGAATAATCCACTGTGTACGGCACAGTTTATGGCTATAACACGCTCGGTAAATGATTTGTAGAATTCCCAGAAATTTTTAAAGGAAAGGTTGTTGATAGATAGACTTTGTAGAAAATCAGACTCTTCATTTGATTGCTCTTGAAGGCTTATCCAGTCTGTAAAAACGGTATCTTCGATGACCCATTTCTCCTTATCGGCCTGATTGATCCGCTTATCAGAAAGACTGAAACACAGTAAATCATTACCTTCGATGTTATTGGCGAAAATTAATACCAGAGGGTACGGAATCGAGCGCTGCATAAAACCGGCAATACGCTTAATCCGCGTATGGTTGCTCAACTCAACCAGAAGGATCGCCACCTCTTCATATTCGCGGATGGAATCCTTATATACAGGGATATTGATCGTGCCGGGTTTGAGTGTATACAGCCAGCGAATCTTGCTTACATCATCCTTCAGACAGACTTTGTCGGTTGCATCCAATGCTCCCATATCAAGGAACATCTTTTTGTAAACCGGCTTGTTAAGCTGGCACGATGCCGGAACTTGCAAACTGTCCAGAAAACTTTCTAGGTTATGAATATCCATTTCTCACCCTAACTAATCGAGAAGTACGAGATAGGAAACGACTGCAAAGTCTTCTATCCCCTGACTACTGGTGGCAGTCAGCACTGTTCCGCCTTTGGCAAACAGGCTTTGAACGCCTTTTTCTTCGCTCTTACCGGCAATGCTGTCCACGGCAACGGCCAGCAAGTGCTGATAATGCTCCATGTCGGCCCCGTTTTTCGTGGCCGCGTTGAGCTCTTTCGCTGCCACATCATCAACATCATGGGCCATAAAGGCCTGACGCTTCATCAAATCCAGCACCTTCTTACTCTGGGTAAAATTGAGCTGGATGTCTGCATCGTCGGTAACGTAGACGAGAAAATACGGTGATAGCGGATAGTTATCATCCACCTGAACGGCTTCGCGCCCTGTCCTGATGTTCTTCAGGCAGAAGATGACACCCGGCTCAAGGCCATCCGCTTTCAGCTCGTCATCAAGCTTGATCGTGGCAAACAGTCCAAGGGGCGCTTTCTCAAGGTTCTGCTTTTCAGTCTTGAGGTAGCCCGACAAGTCCATGCGGAAATCGTTAAGCGTCAGGTCGGTAATGGAGACACCGCCAGTCATGTCTTCCAAGTCAACAACCGTATCCTTGAGCTGTTGCAACTGCTTGCGGCGGTACTCCAGATCGTTCATCTCCTTGGCATTTTCGTCAATGACGTTTTCTTCACCTGTAGCGGAGATATCGAGCAGTACCATGCGCCCTGAGACCCTGGCCTCCAGGTTGATATACTCGTCCAACTCCATATTCGGCCAGAAGTTGATAAGCTGGATTTGGGTGTTCTTTGATCCCAGCCGGTCAACACGGCCAAAACGCTGGATAATCCGGACGGGGTTCCAGTGGATGTCGTAGTTTATGAGGCTGTCGCAATCCTGTAGGTTCTGGCCTTCACTGATACAGTCCGTAGCGATCAACAGGTCGATTTCCTGTGTCGCATCAGGGTCAATCTTGGCGCGCTCTTTTGATACCGGCGAGAAGGCCGTCAGAAGGTTGTTCAGGTCCGACCCAAGCCCGCTAAGCGTTGTCTTGTTCGTTCCTGTACCTGTTATCAATGCGCTATGGATGCCAAGCTCTTTCGACGCACAACCGGCAAGATTGGCGTATAGGTACTGTGCGGTATCGGCAAAGGCAGTAAAGATGATGAGTTTCTTGTTGCCTGGGTTAAGCGGATTCTCTGCCTTCCGGGCAATGGTCATCTTGAGCTGTTGTAACTTCGCGTCCCTATCCGCCGTCACCTGCTTGGCATCCTCAAGGATGCTTTCGAGCAATAGATGATCCGCTTCGAGCTCCTGCCTGAAACGGATCAGGTCCATGTCCTGCAACAGCACTTTGGTTTTATTACCGATCAGGAATGGCTCGAACTCCGGCGTATCCATTTCGATGTCCTGAATCTCCTCAATGTTCAGGGCATCAATGTCGCCTTGCTCATGTCCCTCGATTTTGGCGAGTAGAGCATCGACCTGAGCAAGAAGCTTTTCAACGGTCAGGGAGAAGGAATGAATCGAGCTCTCCATGCGCTTCAACAGGTTCACCCGCATCAAGTGGATCAGGCTTTCTTCACGGTCGATTTGCTTGAAGACGCCCTTGCCCGCGCCTACAGCCTTATCGTAACGGCGCGCATACTCTTCTTTCTTGTCGTTACGAACAAACTTGAGGGGAGAGTAACCGGCCAGAGATAGCCGCCGGATCGTCTTGTTGACCTCTTTGAGCGGCGGAAACTCATTGGACAGATCGATATCCGCATAGATATTGACCGGCTTAAGCCGCGTCGGGAATTTCCCGATGTCGGATGTGCCGTAGTATTTCTCAATGTGCTTACGCGAGCGGGCAATCGTGACGACATCCAGCAGCTTGAAGTAATCAAAGCTCATGCTGTCCAGCAAGGTGGCTGTCGTACGGTTTTCCACAGGCTCATTGAGCCACGAGTTGAACTGCCGCTGGGCAAGCCGCAATGTGCTTTCAATGTTCTTGATCCCGACACCCTGAAAAGCGTCGTCCTGGCCTTCGGTGATGAAAGCGATCTGGTTCTTCAGATCGTTCATCCGGTTGTTGACCGGCGTCGCAGACAACATCAGGACTTTGGTTTTAACGCCTGATCGAATGATGTCATCCAGCAATCGCTCGTAGCGGGTTTTGCCTTCGGCCTTGTTCGGGTTGTTCCTGAAGTTGTGGGACTCATCAATGACGATGAGGTCGTAGTTACTCCAGTTCAGGGTTTCGAGATTGATCTCCCCTGAATATCCCTTCACGCGGCTGAGATCGGTGTGATTCAGTACATCGTAGTTGAACCGGTCACCGGCAAGCAGGTTCCGCTTGTCATTGATCGTGTACATTGTCCAGTTGTCGCGCAGCTTCTTGGGACAAAGCACCAGTACACGGTCGTTGCGGAGCTCGTAGTATTTGATAACGGCCAGGGCTTCAAACGTCTTACCAAGACCGACACTATCGGCGATGATGCAGCCGTTGTGCTTTTCAAGCTTGTCGATGGCGCCCAGCACACCATCTTTCTGGAACTTGTAAAGCTTGTTCCAGACAGTCGTGTCCTTGAAGCCGGTTTTGGTTTTGATGATATTCTCTTCATCTATATCTTCCAGGAAATCCTTGAAGATGTTGTAAATCGTCAGAAAATATATGAAATCTACTGGCTGGTCCGCAGCGATGAAATCCAGTTGCCGGATCAAATCGGCCTTGATGTCCTTTACCGCCGTCTCGTCAGTCCAGATCGAATTGAACCAGCCTAGAAGCTGCTGGCTTGTCTCCGGATCGCTGATACCTGTATTCATTTGAAAGCGGTCGGACTGTACTTCACCTAAACCAACGGGGCTGAACGTTGCACTACCATGCACCGCAAAATCCGGCTCATCGGTATTCTGTATATGAAACAGGTTTTGATTGCCCTGATTCAGTCCATGGGAAGCTTTGACTTCAACCTTATCGGATAACCATTTGGCGCACTCCTGGGCAATGCGCTTCTGATCCAGCTTATTGGTAAGCCGTAATTCTTTTTCGGAGCCTATGAGGGATTGCAGGTTCGAATGCGGCCAGTCAGTCAGCAACAACCGGACATTCGATGTCTTTGAAAGCTCTTTCTTGAGGACAGAAAAGCCATAAAGCGTGAATAACGCAGACAGCACGGACAGTTTCGAGCCTTCATAGGCGTGAGCCTTGAGCTCCGTTCCCACATAGCCGCTATTCTTGTTATCCAATAACATTGTCTGCTTCCCTATTTCTTGTGACCGGCTTTACTTTCTTCAATCCAGGCATCGATATCGGATTGTTTGAAGCGCCAGCTCCCTCCTACCTTGAACCCAGGCAACTTACCCTCAGCCGCCAGCCGGTAGGCTGTCTTCTCCGTCAACTTGAGGAAGTCAGCGACCTCCTTGATGGTCAATATTTGTTCAGCCATTGCTTCCCCCAACCTAGACAATTGGGAGAATATGGGAAAATTAGGGAAAGGACAACCGGAAAGCCGGTACATCGCCTTGTTTAGCAGACAGGTATGTATAGCTATGCGAGCCTCAACGGCTCCCTTCCTCTCATTCCTACCACAATTTTCGCCACAAATTTGCCACAAGCAGAAAAAGAACACTTCAGACAATGGCAGATTAATGCGGGTTACCGAGGACACATATTTTGTGGCAAAAACAGCCAAAAAGGCCCGTTTTTTGTCATATTATTAATCTAAGTGATTGTTTTTATTATGGCGCGCCCGGAAGGATTCGAACCCTCAACCTCCTGATCCGTAGTCAGTATTTTATTCAAGTAAATTAGATACTTAGACCATGCCAGCCACAAATTTGCCACATCATTTCTGATTTCGGTTACGCGCGAGCATTCCGGTAGAGCCTTTCTGGGCCTGCTCGACCTTTTCAATCAGATGTCCGTACACGTCAAATGTAGTGGAAATATTGCTATGCCCCATAAGGGTCTGGATGCGTTTCAGATTGCATCGCTCTTCAATCAGAATGGACGCATAGAAATGACGTAGCGCGTAGGGATTATATTTCGGACGCTCATATTCCCTTCCACTTTCTGTTACCGTTTCCATCAATCCGGCCTCTTTCGACAGCGACCTGAAGCAGAGCTTCCGCCAGTTATCGACCGTCTGCCACCGTCCCGACTCAGTGGGAAACACAAGGTCATACTTGTTGGGGGCGGCGTGATGGTCTCTATAGTGGCGTACCATGTCGAGTACATCAGGGCTAATGTCGATGAAACGGCGCGATGCAGGAGTCTTCGGCACAGAGAGGACGCCATTGCGTTCGACAGCGCGCTCCACCTGTACGCCGTTATCGAGAATGTTCGCGCCCGCAAGCGCCAAATATTCCTGCGGCCTCATGCCTGAATCGACGGCAAGATAGACCATCGGTCGATAACGTTCCCATGTCCGAGCGATCTGCCTGTTCTTGCTGTTCGCCAGACGGTCAGCGGCGGCAAGAAGCTCCATGATCTCATCGAATGTCGGAATTTCGATGGGCTTTTTATAGCGTGTCGAGCCTTTGACAGTAATACCGGTTGCCACATTGCTGGTGACATAACCGCGCAAACACATCTCGTTCAAGACGGCTTGAAAACAGGATAGCGTTTTACGAGCAAGGTACCGACTTTGGGTCTTAAGCAACCACGACCTGAATTCCACGATTTCCGTGCTGCTCAGATCGCCAAGAGGTGCTTCCCACGAAAAAGCCTTCATAATATTGCTGAGATAAACGTAGTTCTCGTATGTGTATGCCGTTACAGGGTCTCGCCCGCCCCGGCCTTCTGTAGCACAAATCCGAAGCCAGTCGTCAATCGCTTCGGTAACAGCCTTATCTTCCTTGCCAGACTTCTCGGCCAGGCTCCCAAGATTCTCGGTAAAGGTACGCGCTTCCTTCATTGTGTTGAATGTTTTGAAGGAATAGCCGGATTTTGTTGACGGGCATGGATATCTAACCTGATAGGTTATTCCCTTTTTTCCTGTCCTTTTCCTTATATCAGCCATGATTCGTCATAAAACACTCAGCTTTTATCGTCAAACAATTTCTTAAGGTTCCCCGGTTTAACATGTGAGTTCTTCGCCGCCTCAACCTGACATTCGTTATATATCGCCAGAATCGTTCCCTTTTCGATCCGTAGTTTCTTATCAATAGGGTCAACAAAGAATGGAAGTTTTCGCCGCCCGGTAGCATCTTTGTCTGCGGCCCTCTTAATCTGCCGATCATTCAGCTCAATGCCTATATCAGCCAGTACCTGCTGCGCCTGTTTTAATGTCAAAAAGCATGGATTTTTCATGCGCCCTCTCTATTCATAGGTAAAAGCCAGACCATCCACATCTATACACTACAATTTAAATTCATCGGCGGCGCTGCGGTAAGGGCCGTCACTGAAAACTTTATCAACCCTCCGCCCGGAGTGATTACGAGGAACAACCTCATCGCCAAAGCCATTGGTTGGATGCAGATACAGGGTCGCCCCCTTTGAGTAGCGAATGGCAAGGTCCTCTTCGACATCATTCAGCTTCTCGAACAGGGCCTGCCTGACATCCGCGATTGTCATTTCACCACGGATTTTTATTTGCATGGGAGCCTTCTTTCTATGAGCCGTAAAAAGCCCATACATCTATGGTTTTACATAAATGGTTAATATTTAGTTAACAAACAAGTAAAAACGGCAGAATCAAGCCATTTATGAGCTTTTTAATTACAAATACCAAAATATTCACGGATTTTTACTTATCGTTTTAGTTGCGAATAGTCGGATTTATTTCATAAAGATACAAAATAGCTCATAGCATTCGGACATAGGCTACACGACATAACGAGGACAGCACGAGGAGCGGCCCACTCCCTGTATGAAAAAATTCTGTCATGGCATAAACCAGCAAAAGGAGGATCAAGCCATGACCGGTGCTTATTTATCTACTCACGACTTACGTGATCGGTATCGCTGTTCTTCGCGGACAATATTCCGCCGCATGAACAGAGCCGAAAATCCCTTCCCCAAACCATGCATCAAGCAGTCAGGGGCATGCAATCTCTGGAACAGAGAAGATATCCTGCAATGGGAAGAGAGAGAGAAACAACGGACAGCGGATGCCACGTGAGCGCTACCCTGTCAAAATTTCAGAAAGTCTTTTCCACCACGCGTCATATGCCTCTTTCTGCTCCGGCAGGTAATCATAGTGATCATACACCTGCCACGTACCAGGCAGACGATGGCCTAAAATGATTTCGGCAATATGAGGCTCAGTCAGCGAAGACAGGTTGGTTCTGGCTGTTTTCCTCAGGTCGTGGATAGACCAATGCTTCATTTCATAGTCTTTGTGGCGGCGAAGCCACTGCATGATGTTGTACGGTAGAGCCAAGGGCGCACTTTGCCCCATAGGCTCATTTGTACCGCTGTTGTTGAACAGATACTTCCCTCTTCCGCTCAAAGCCATCGCCTCTTCAATGAGGGGCTTCACCTCTTCAATGATCGGACGCAGTAGCGGCTTACCCGTCGTTTTTCCTAGCTTGTGATTTTCCGGCGGCACGGTCCATACCATCGTATGCAGATCAAAATGATCTTTCTCGCTAAGTCGTAGCTCACCGTTACGGCAACCGAAAACGAGACACAGCTTCACATAGAGTTTGTTCTTCGCCGACATGCGGGACTCATCGACTGCCTGCCAGACATACCGTATCTCTTCATCTGACAAAGACCGGCTTCCGGCAACATTCTTGATCTGCAAATCTTCTTTGGCATTGATTTCAGCGAGCGCGTTGGAAGAAAGCAGCTTGCGTTTTACAGCCCATTTCAGCATTTGCTTGCTGTTGGTGAGAAGACGATCCGCGATACCGGGACGTTTTTGAGCCAGAGCTTCCAGCAACTCAAGCCACTGGTGCAGGGTAATCTTGTCGGCAGGCAGCTTGCCGAGCTCAGGCAGTATATGAATTTCAAAGCTGCGCTTTATGTCATGATGGCCCTTCTTATTTCTCTTGCAGTAGGCCTCATACCACTGCAAGAAGAGAGCCGTCAGGGAAACCGCATCGGCAATTGACTGCTTCTCAAGCTGGCGGATGATCCTGGGATCATGCCCCTGCTCATGTTCTTTCCTGAGCCGTTGGTTCTCATCCCTGGCTTCCTTCAGGGTCATTAGAGGGTAAGAGCCCAGATCAAGGCGCTGGAGCTTCTTGTTGTACCGGTAACGCATCTGGAAGACGATCTTCCCTTTCGGCGTTACACGGACGCTCAGACCGTCACGGTCTGCCTTCTCCATGCGTATCGGCCTTTCCTTCCCGCTATTGGCTTTCAGCCAGCTATCCGAAAGTGCCATGAGGCATACCCCCGCATGATGCTGTGTACATATTTTCAAAAGGCCTTCAGAAGGCCGTTTTATGTACATCCTTGTGTACATAACTTCGAAGACTCGGCCTGTCCTTGGTTGACTTTCGTCACAACCAAAAAAAGCCTACATATCAAGTATAGCAAGGGATAGAGAGATTTTCTGACTTAGCTTGTCTTACGGTGACTCAGAGGGAATTATCTGGGTGCGAGATGATGGCAAAGGTGCGTCTGTTCCCGACGGCGCGGGCAAGCTCAGTGGCTGACATAGATTGATATTTCGCTCTGATAACCGGCGCGGCAATTACAGCCGCTCGGCGCCTGATCGCGCCCTTTCGTCCGCCGGACTCACTGGATAGGGATAACCGTCTATTTTCCCCGATCAGGCATCAAGAAACAATCGGTGATTCAACAACCAGCGCGGCAGATCCGCCGAAGCCCTGGCGCAGCATTACCAGCATCGCATCGACGATGACAGACGCCTGGGCGTGCATATCCACCCGGGTGTCGCCGGTAAACCAGTTGGCGATCAGGCCATCGACCATGGAATGCAGCATAAAGGCCGCAAGCTCCACCGGCAGATCCGCCGGCAACTGCCCTCGCCTGACAGCATTAGTGAGGATACGCTCCGTTCGGGCCCGAAACTGGCCCTGCATCAGCTGCATGTGGGCACCGATTTCGCGCAGTTCACCATCCAGGTCGTTGCGATTGATCATGAGCCGAAAAATATGCTGATGCACCGGATTGCTTACAACCATCTGTAACAACAGCACGATAAGTTCGCGCAGTTTTTCCAGCGGCTGCGGTTCCTGCGGGTTTTCGCTGATATAGGCCAGCTCATCCAGCGGATTGCGCAACTGCGCCCAGAGCGCCTCAAACAGCTGCGCCTTGTTTTTGAAGTGCCAGTAAAAAGCCCCCCGTGTCACGCCCGCGGCCGTGGCGATATCCGACAGCGTGGTGCGGGCAATGCCCTTCTCGCAAAACTGTTCCAGCGCGGCCACCATCAGGCTGTTGCGGGTTTCGAGCGCTTCTTCTTTTGTGCGACGCACCATAACCTACTTCCGCCGTCAGATTATTTACATACATACAAGTTTGTATGTATCATACGCCTCTATTAACTGACTGCCAATCTGCTGCCGCCGCAAAAACCGGCAACCGCGCAGCGCAACCAATCAGGGTGCACTATTTTGAACACTCCAATCCGTCGTACGCTGTCCGTCGCCGTACTGGCCGGCATCCTGCTCACTGGCTGCGATAATTCAGGCCCCGCCAATGCCAGCATGGGCGCACCCATGGCCATGGAAGTAGACGTGGTAACACTGCAGAGCCAGCCGGTCAGCCTGACTACCGAGCTGTCCGGTCGCACCAGCGCCTACCGCATCGCCGAAGTTCGCCCCCAGGTAAGCGGCATCATTCTTGAGCGCCTGTTCACTGAAGGCTCGGACGTCAAGGCAGGCCAGGTGCTGTACCGCATAGACCCCGCCAGCCACAAGGCCGAGGTCGCCATTGCCGAGGCTGCCGTCGCCAAGGCACGTGCGTCCGAAAGCAGCGCCCGCCTCAAGGCGCGACGCTATGCGGAACTGGTCAAGACCAATGCCATCAGTACCCAGGATCATGACGATGCCCAGGCCAGCCTGAAGCAGCAGCAGGCCGAGATTGCCTCGGCCCAGGCACAGCTGGATGCCGCGCGCATCAATCTGGCCTACACCGAGATCAAGGCCCCTATTGCCGGCCGTATTGGCAAATCGGCCATTACCGAAGGTTCCCTGGTGACAGCCCAGCAGAGCCTGGCCCTGGCCAGCATCCAGCAGCTCAACCCGCTCTATGTTGACATGCGCCAGTCCACCACCGAATTGCTGCGCCTCAAGCGCAGCCTGGCCGATGGCAGCCTGGTCACAGTCGCAGGTGACAAGGCTGTCATTACCCTGCTGCTGGAGGATGGCTCAAAACATGATCAGCAGGGCCTGCTGCAGTTCGCCGATGTCAGCGTCGATGAAAGCACCGGCATGGTTAACCTGCGCGCCGAGGTCCCCAACCCGGATCTGTTCCTGCTGCCCGGCATGTTTGTACGTGGTGAACTGACCGAAGGCGAACGCCCCCAGGGTCTGTTGGTACCCCAGGTGGCCGTTACACGCACGCCCAATGGCCGCGCCACTGTCCTGACCGTGGATGCAGATAACACCGTAGGCCTGCGTGAAATAGATATCAGCCGTGCCATTGGTGATCAGTGGCTGGTTGAATCTGGCCTGGAGAACGGCGTTCGCGTTATCACCGCCGGCACCCAGAAGGTACGCCCCGGCATGACCGTGCGGGTCAGCACCCCGGATGCCGCTCAGAACGATAGCCAGCAGAACGGCGCCACCACCAAAGCCGACGCCAGCCAGCACTAACCAGGAGCGCGCCGCTATGGCCAGATTCTTCATAGACCGCCCTATCTTCGCCTGGGTTATCGCCATCGTCATCATGCTGGCAGGGGCCTTGTCGATCCTGACACTGCCTGTGGCCCAGTACCCGACCATCGCTCCGCCGACGGTCAAGATCAACGCCAGCTACCCGGGCGCATCGTCAACGGCGGTGGAAAACTCGGTCACCCAGGTGATCGAGCAGAATATGACCGGGCTGGATAACCTGAGCTATATGTCGGCCCAGAGTGATGCCGCCGGCAACGCCACCATTACCCTGACCTTTACCAGCGGCACCGATCCCGATATCGCCCAGGTACAGGTGCAGAACAAGCTGCAACTGGCCACCCCGCAGCTGCCCCAGGTAGTGCAGGCACAGGGCATCAAGGTATCCAAGTCGTCCACCGGCTTTCTGATGGTTGCCGCCCTGATCTCCAAGGACGGCAGCATGAACAGCCAGGACCTGGGTGACTACATGACGGCCAGCCTGCGCGAGCCACTGAGCCGTATCGAAGGCGTGGGCGATGTCACCGTTTTTGGCAGCCAGTACGCCATGCGCATCTGGCTCGATCCCAACAAGCTCAACAGCTACAGCCTGACGCCGCAGGATGTGCGCAGCGCCGTCCAGTCGCAGAACAGCCAGGTCGCCATTGGCGAGCTCGGTGGCCTGCCGGCGGTTGACGGACAGCAGTTCAGCGCCACCCTCATGGGCCAGGCACGCAAAAGCAATGTTGATGAATTCAACAACCTGCTGCTGCGCGTCAACGCCGATGGCTCCAAAATCTATCTCAGGGACGTGGCGCGGGTCGAACTCGCCGGCCAAAGCTACGGCACCGAGGCTTACTACAATGGCCAGCCGACCGCCGCCGTGGCGATTCAGCTGGCGACCGGCGGCAATGCCCTGGATACCGCAACGGCCGTGCGGGAAAAGCTCGCCGAGCTGTCCGAGTTTTTCCCGGCTGAAATGGCCGTGGTTTACCCCTACGACACCACGCCTTTCGTGAAAATTTCCATCCAGGAAGTCGTACAGACACTGTTCGAGGCCATAGTGCTGGTGTTCCTCGTCATGTACCTCTTCCTGCAGAATTTCCGCGCCACCCTGATACCCACCATTGCGGTCCCGATCGTGCTGCTGGGGACCTTTGGCGTGATGGCGGCTTTCGGGTTCTCGATTAACACCCTCACCATGTTCGGCATGGTGCTGGCCATAGGCCTGCTGGTTGACGATGCCATAGTGGTAGTAGAGAACGTCGAGCGCATCATGGCACAGGAGGGCCTGTCCCCCCGCGAGGCCACGCGCAAGTCCATGGGGCAGATTACCGGTGCCCTGGTCGGCATTGCACTGGTGCTGTCCGCCGTATTCGTGCCCATGGCTTTCTTTGGCGGCGCCACCGGCGCCATCTATCGCCAGTTCTCCCTCACCATAGTGTCGGCCATGGCTCTGTCTGTACTCGTCGCCATGGTGCTGACGCCTGCCCTGTGCGCAACCCTGCTCAAGCCCGTGGATAGCCATGCCCAAGGTAACAAGCGCGGTTTTTTTGGCTGGTTCAACCGCATGTTCGATAACGGCACCCAGGGCTACACCAAGGGTGTGCGGCGGATCGTCAAGCAGGGTATCCGCTATGGCGTACTCTACCTGGGCCTGATCGTCGTGCTGGCGGTACTCTTCGTGCGCCTGCCCAGCTCCTTCCTGCCGAACGAAGACCAGGGTGTGTTTTTCAGCCTGGTGCAGCTGCCGGCCGGCGCCTCCATGGAGCGCACCAAGGCCGTACTGGACCGCACCCGCAGCCATCTGCTGGAAGCGGAAAAAGACAATATTGATTCAGTGCTCACGGTGGCCGGTTTCAGCTTTGCCGGTAGCGGCCAGAACGCAGGGATTGTCTTCGTCAAGCTGAAGGACTGGGATCTGCGCAAGGCACCGGGGCGTGACGCCGACTCCATTATCGGCCGCACCATGGGCTTTCTCATGGGCATCAAGGAAGCCAACGCCTTCGCCTTCAACCTGCCGCCGATTCCGGAGCTGGGAACGGCCAGCGGCTTTGACTTCTACCTGCAGGATCGCGCCAACCTGGGCCACGAACGCCTGATCGAGATCCGCAATCAACTGCTGGGCATGGCGGCACAGGATCCTGCGCTGATGGGCGTGCGCCCCAACGGCATGAACGATACCGCCCAGTTCCAAGTCAAGATTGATTACGACCGGGTACTGGCCCAGGGCCTGAACATAGACGATATCAACGATGCGCTCTCCATCGCCTGGGGCTCGGCCTATATCGACGACTTTATTGATCGAGGCCGGGTGAAAAAAGTCTATCTGCAGGCCGATGCACCCTTTCGCATGACGCCGGAGGACCTGAAGCTGTGGCATGTCCGCAACAGTGACGGCGACATGGTGCCCTTTACCGCCTTTGCCAGTACGCAGTGGAGCTACGGCTCGCCGCGTCTGGAGCGTTACAACGGCTCACCGGCGGTGAATATCGTCGGCCAGGCCGCACCTGGCATGAGTACCGGCGACGCCATGGACGCGGTCGAGCGCCTTGTCGGCCAACTCCCCCCCGGCGTCGGTATCGAATGGACCGGCCTGTCGTTGCAGGAACGCATGGCGGGAGATCAGGCACCGGCACTCTACGCGCTGTCGATCCTCATTGTCTTCCTCTGCCTGGCGGCGCTGTATGAAAGCTGGACCATCCCGTTCTCGGTCATCATGGTGGTACCCCTGGGGGTACTGGGCGCAGTGGTGGCGGCCTTTGTCTACAGCCTGTCCAACGATGTCTACTTCCAGGTCGCCCTGCTCACCACCATCGGGCTCTCGGCCAAGAACGCCATCCTGATCGTGGAGTTCGCCAAGCATCTGCACGATCAGGGCGCCGGTCTGGTGGAGGCCGTGATTGAAGCCGCCCGCATGCGTCTGCGTCCCATCCTGATGACATCCCTGGCCTTCATTCTGGGCGTACTGCCGCTGGCCATCAGCACCGGTGCCGGCGCCGGCAGCCGCAACGCCATCGGCATTGGCGTCATGGGCGGCATGATCAGTGCCACAGTGCTGGCTATCTTCTTTGTGCCGCTGTTCTATGTCACGGTCATGCGCCTGTTCGGACGACGTGCCAGCGTCAGCGTCGCCACCACCGAGGCACTCAGCCATGACTAATTGCCTGTTAAGCCTTGTCATCGGCAGCCTGGTACTCGGCGCCTGCTAGCTGACCCCGACCGGGCACAGCTCCCGCCCTTCACGCACCGCATAAATACCCCGGGCGCCAGAGGGCGGGTATAATGGCCGCCGACCCGTCTGCGCCTGTGGAGCTGCCCTGTGCACGGCAATCGCCAACAACTGCTGCAACTGACCTACCTGCGCACCCTGGCCCTGTTCGGGCTTGGCGGCCTGTTGCTCTATGCCGTCTACAAGCTGGACGCCCAGCTGCACAGCTGGCAGGCCGTCGCCACCCTGCTGGCCATGACACTTGTCAATGCCTTTACCTACGCCCGGCTGCATTCACGCCTGCCGGTCACCAATCCGGAACTCTTTGGCCAGCTGACTGCCGATGCCGCCCTCTACGGCGCGCTCTTCTACCAGACCGGCGGCGCCAGCAATCCCTTTATCTTCATGCTGCTGGTGCCTCTGATCATAGCGGCCACGACCCTGCCGTGGCGCTACACCTGGCTCATGGCCGCGCTGATCGTGGCGATCTACGGCTCACTGCTGCAGCACTCCATCCCCATCTGGCCGGCGCAGGCCGGGCATCCGAATCCGGGAACCTCGCTTTTCGATCTGCATGTCACCGGCATGTGGCTGAATTTTCTGCTCACAGTGCTGCTGATCGGCTGGTTTGTCGCCCGCATGCACGAGAACATGCTGCAACAGCAGCATCGACTGGAGCGCCAGCGTCAGAAACGTATAGAGGATCAGCAGCTGCTGGCGCTGGCGACCCATGCCGCCGGCACCGCCCATGAACTGGGGACGCCACTGGCCACCATGCAGGTGCTGCTGCACGAAATGGCGCTGGAGCACCAGGCTTCACCACAGTTACTGGAGGATATTCAACTGCTGCAGACCCAGGTCGACAGCTGCTCCGAGCGCCTGCGCAGCCTGGCCCACTCGGTACGCGACGAACAGGACAACATCCAGCTGCTGGGCGTCGACAAGCTGCTGCGCGAGGTACTGGAACAATGGCAGTTAATGCGCCCGCAGATCACCTACACGCTGCAGATAGACCCAGGCGAGGCCCCGCAGATGCTGTGCTCGATCTCGCTGCGCCAGGCGCTGCTCAACCTGCTGAACAATGCCGCCGATGCCTGCCCGGACAATATCCGCATCCAGCTGAGCTGGGATACCGGCAACTGCTGGCTGCGTATCCGTGACCGCGGGCCGGGCCTGCCACTGGAGCGCAGCGAAGACCTGGGCAAGCCCTTTGTCACCACCAAGGGGCGCGGACTCGGCATTGGCCTGTTCCTGACCACCAGCACCCTGGCCAGCATTGATGGCGAGGTGCGGCTCTACAACCATCCCGAGGGCGGCACCCTGACCGAAGTCCGGCTGCCCCGCAAACCCAGCCACAGGCAGCCCGATGAACAGGATTGAACACCGGCATTTTCTTATCGTGGATGATGATCCTACCTTCAGCCGCATTCTGGCCCGGGCCATGCGCCTGCGTGGCTATGAAGTCCAGCTCGCCGAGAGCGTCGAGCAGGCACTGCAATGCCTGCAGGCACAGCTGCCGGACCAGGTGACAGTGGATCTTAAAATGGAGGGGGCCTCGGGTCTGACGCTGATCCCGCACCTGCGCGCCGCCAGCCCAGCGATGCGCATCCTGGTACTGACCGGCTATTCCAGCATCAGCACGGCGGTCGAAGCCATCAAGCTTGGCGCCAGCAACTACCTGCCAAAACCCGCCAATGCCGACCAGATACTGGCCGCACTGGCACAGCGTGATGCCGACCCCGGCATGGAGATCGACACCCAGCCCATGTCGGTCAGCCGGCTGGAATGGGAACATATCCAGAAAGTACTGGGGGAGCACCAGGGCAACGTTTCCGCCACCGCCCGGGCACTGGGCATGCACCGGCGCACCTTGCAGCGCAAACTGCTGAAGCGCCCGGTCAAGCGGTAGCCGCTATTGGTCGTCGATATAGATGCGGGCATTGAAGCTGCGGATCCAGTCGGGATAGAACACCATCATGCCGGTCATCAGGATGCCGTTGAGCAGACCTTCGGGAAACATGATTAGCGGCAGCAGCATTACATATTCCTGGCTGATCCGATCCCACGGGTAGACATCCAGCCCCCACAGCAGCAGGGCCGCCGCGAGGCCCGCAAGCGCCACAGCAACAGCCGCGCCGATAAAGGCACAGCAGAATAAATAGATAAAGAAGTTCTTCGCCAGGCGCGCCTCCACCAGCCGCAGAATGCCAAGGCTGGCCAGTGCCGGCAGCAGGATGGTGCACAGGCCGTTAAAGCCAAAACCCTGCCAGCTTTCGAGCCCGACCCCGGTCACGCCCAGCAGCGCCAGGGTTGCCGAGATGATCGCAAGATCCCAGCCGAACATCAGCGTAAGGGTGGTCATGCCCAGAAAGTGAATGCCCAGCCCCGGTGAAATGCCGGCGCGCAAGGTCCAGAGCAGCGTCAGCGCCACGGTACTGCCGAAAAACAGATGCTGCAGGTGCCGGTTTCCCAGCAGCACACCCCAGGGCAGGCGCCACAGGGCCAGCAGCAGAAACAGCGCAAAAAGAGCGTGAAACCAGAGCGGAGCAGCGCCTGTCAGCAGGCCGTCGGTGATACTCATTCGGGTTTTCTCCTGTTGGCATCAACCGCCCGGGCGAACACTCATCAGCACCGCATCCTCGTGACCGGTCGAGGTGGGGTAATAACCTCTGCGGCGTCCATCCTCGATGAACCCCAATGCGCGGTAGAGTCCCAGCGCTGGCCGATTGGAGGCCCGCACCTCGAGCATCAGACGTTCGATGCCCAGCCCTGCCAGCTGCGCCTGCGCCTGCGTCAGCAGCTGGCGCGCCAGGCCTGCGCGCTGATACTGCGGCGCCACGCCAATCTGCAGCACCTCGGCCTCGTCCAGCACATGACTTAACAGCACGAAGCCCTGCAAGTCACCGTCACAGAAGATACCAAGATTAAGACCCCGGGAATGCACCAGGCGCGCCCGCAGCATGTCCTGGCTCCAGGGCGGATCAAAGCACTGCGGCTGCAACCGATTCAGGCTTGCCAGATCAGCAAGCTCCAGCGCTCGAACCTCAGCCATCGGCGGGCGTCACTTGCGCCAGGTGACGAATCAGCGGTTGCAGATCCCGCCAGACATCCCGCTTGCACCCCGGCAGCTGCAGCATTTCACTGAGGCTCGCCGTGGCCAGCGCCGGCACATGGCTACGCGGCCTGAACAGCATGCCGCGCATGCCATCACCGCCCTCGGGCGACTGCAGCAGCAGCCCCGCGGCCGCGTCACCCAGCAGCAGCACAAAGCGCGCCGGTGAGTGCTGCAGCATCAGGTCGAACTTGCGCTGCACCGCCGTCTGGGCCTGCTCCCAGCCCTGGTCGAGGGAACGGCTGGTAAAGGCAGGCCAGGGCAGCAGCTGCGCCCGGGGCGGCTCCGCTGCCGGCATGCCCAGGGCACGCCACAGCGACATCGCCAGTCGCAGGTGCGCGGGACTGAAGCCCCCGCGCGACTGTGGCGGCAGGGAGTCGATCACCAGACCCTCCCCCATGGACAAAAACGCCAGCTTGAACTCCGGCACAACCTGCGGCTCAGGGCGCCGTGCCCGCGGCATTGCGGCCTCGTCAGCCCCTGACGGCACAGGTGCAGCTGTTGGCATTGTTGCAGCAACACCGGCAGGCGATGTTATAGAAGTAGCGGCCGATGGAGCGACAGAAGCAGCGACAGGACTTGCTGTTTCATGTATTGCGGGCGCAGCTCTTGAGACGGAGCCAGGCGAAGCCTCCAGACTGTCCAGCAGCGCCGCACGACCGGCACCGCTGGGGGCAGCCGAAACTGTACCGGCGTCATCAACATCCGACTCCGGACTCTCGCCGTCACCCCAGCCATCCGTCGCACCCTGCTGAAACTGCCACACCCAGTCGTCAGACGGCCGGGCACCGGCCAGCGGCTCCCGCGGGAGCCAGCTGCTGATGCCCATCGCCTGCAGATACTGGTGACGTAGCTGTTGTGACTGCGAATCCTGAGCGTTCATCAAACCTGGGGATGGGCCTTCTGAACGTTGGCCTCAAGCAGATTCAGCGCGTGCACATAGGCCTTGGCCGAGGCGATAATAATATCGGTGTCGGCGCCCAGCCCATTGACGATACGCCCACCCAGCTCCAGCCGAACGGTGACTTCACCCTGGGAATCGGTGCCGCTGGTGATGGCATTGACCGAGTACAGCTCCAGGCTGGAGCCCGACTGCACCATGGACTCGATCGCCTTGAAGGTGGCATCCACCGGACCCGACCCCACCGCCTGCGCCGACTGTTCCTGGCCGTTGACCATCAGGGTCACGCTGGACTCCGGCACTTCACCGGTCTGGGAGGTTACCCTCAAGCTGCTCAGGCGGTACGTTTCGTTACCGGCGGTGGCACGGGTATCGGACACCAGCGCCATCAGGTCTTCATCGAAAATCTCGTGTTTCTTGTCCGCCAGATCCTTGAAGCGGGCGAAGGCATCGTTCAGCTCGGCCTCCGACGCCACGCTGGTGCCCAGCTCTTCGAGGCGGGTACGGAAGGCGTTGCGACCGGAATGCTTGCCCATCACCATGCGGTTAGTGTGCCAGCCCACATCTTCGGCCGTCATGATTTCATAGGTTTCGCGGTGCTTGAGCACGCCGTCCTGGTGAATGCCCGATTCATGGGCGAAGGCATTGGCGCCGACGATGGCCTTGTTGGGCTGTACCGGAAAACCGGTCACACTGGACACCAGCTTGGAGGCCGGCACGATTTGGGTGGTATCGATATTGGTGGTCACGCCCAGGGTATCGTGGCGCGTACGGATCGCCATGACGATCTCTTCCAGCGAGGCATTACCGGCACGCTCGCCCAGGCCGTTTACGGTACATTCCACCTGTCGCGCACCGGCCGACACCGCCGCCAGGGAATTGGCCACGGCCAGCCCCAGGTCGTTGTGGCAGTGGACCGAGAAGATCGCCTTGTCAGCATTGGGAATGTTCTGAATCAGCCGCGCGATGGTCGCGGAAAATTCCTGCGGCACCGCATAGCCCACGGTATCCGGAATATTGATGGTGCGCGCACCGGCATCGATAACCTGCTCGATAATGCGGCACATGAAATCAAATTCGGAGCGGCTGGCGTCCTCCAGCGAGAACTCGACATCGTCCATCAGGTTGCGGGCCCGGGTAACGGCCTTCACCGCCTGCTCCACCACCTGATCCGGCTGCATCTGCAGCTTGTACTTCATGTGGATCGGCGAGGTGGCTATAAAGGTATGAATACGCCCGGAATTGGCGTTGCGCAGAGCCTCGCCAGCGCGGTCTATGTCCTTGTCCAGTGCACGGGACAGTGAACAGATGGTGCTGTTGCGTACCGTATCGGCGATCGCCTTGACCGCATCGAAGTCACCCTGGCTGGCGATGGCGAAACCCGCCTCTATAACATCGACGCGCATTTTCTCAAGCTGGCGGGCAATGCGCAGCTTTTCATCCCGGGTCATGGAGGCGCCGGGGCTCTGCTCGCCATCACGCAGGGTGGTATCGAAAATGATGACTCTGTTGTTATCGCTCATCGGGAAGTCTCCAAATGGGTTGCGGCGTCGCCCGGTTGTTGCCGTCACAGGCGGGATGCGGCCTGGTCTGCTCACAGGATACTAATATAAAGGAAAGAGGGGAGGAAAAATCAGGTCGCATCCCGCTAATCAAGTCACTCAGCGCGCCCGATTACAGCACTGCGAGTCCGCGTACAGGCCTCTTCCCGGGCCTGCAATCACTGCGATAACAGGGTGGAATGAAGTGCCTGGCTGCTCCGGTTCGTAACTATAACGCCGCGTTGACTATTTGCAACCCGGTGCCGCTACAATGGCCCGCAACCCAGGCTCAAACGCGAAAAGGTGCAGCATGGCCCCAGAAAATTTTGACCGCATTATCGACCGCCGCGATACCGCCAGCGAGAAATGGGAAAAGTATCGCGACAGTGAAATACTGCCCATGTGGGTCGCCGATACCGACTTCATGTCGCCGCCGGCCGTGACCGAAGCGCTGCAGCAGCGTATCAGCCACGGCGTCTTCGGCTATACCCAGACGCCGGCCGAACTCAATCGCCTGGTGATCGAGCGCATGCAGCGGTTCTACGGCTGGACGATCAGTGCCGACTGGCTGGTGTGGCTGCCGGGCTTGGTGTGCGGCCTCAATCTCAGCTGTCGCAGTGTCGGTATCGACGGTGACAGCGTACTGGCGCCCAAACCCGTGTATCCGCCCTTCATGACTGCTCCGCGGCTGTCGTCTCGCCAGCTGATCACCGTACCTATGCAGCAACAGGGCTCACGCTGGACGCTGGATCTTGATGCTCTGGAAGCCGCCATTACCCCCGACAGCCATCTGCTGCTGTTCTGCAACCCGCACAACCCAGGCGGCACCTGCTACCGGCTGGACGAACTGGAGCGCCTGGCGGCCATAGCGCAGCAGCATGATCTCGTTGTTTGCTCCGATGAAATCCACTGCGATCTGATTCTGGAGCCGGGCGTCGAACACCTGCCGCTGGCCTCGCTGAACAGCAGCATCGAAGCCCGCACCATCACCCTGATGGCGCCGAGCAAGACCTACAACATCGCGGGCCTGGGCTGCTCCTTCGCCATCATCCCCGACCCCGATCTGCGCAAGACTTTCCGCCGGGTGCGCCGGGGCATAGTGCCGGACGTCAACCTGCTGGGCTACACTGCGGCGCTGGCTGCCTACCGCGATGGCGATGCCTGGAACCGACGCCAGATCGATTACCTGCGAGACAATCGCGATTACCTGGTGCGGGAGATCAACAGCATTCCCGGCCTGCGCATGGAGCCGGTGGAGGCCACTTACCTCGCCTGGATCGATGTATCTGCCGCCAAGCTCGACAACCCGGCACACTTCTTCGAACAGGCAGGCGTCGGCATGTCACCGGGACGGGACTTCGGCGATGACCGCTATATGCGCCTCAACTTCGGCTGCCCCCGCGGCATGCTCGAAGAAGCCGTACGCCGCATACGCAGCGCCCTGCTGAATCACCTGCCGGCCTAGCCCTGCAACGGCTTGGCAAACGCCTTGCGGCAGCCGGCTAAGCCAGATCGTATGGAAAGGCGATCACATCACGGATCGAGCGGGTTTGCAGCGCCAGCATCACCAGCCGATCCACCCCGAGGGCGACACCGGCGCAATCAGGCAGCCCCTGCTGCAGCGCACTCACCAGCCGCTCTTCCAGCGGCCGCTGCGGCAGGCCAAGAGCGGCACGGCCAGCCTGATCCGCCTCCAGCCTGCGTGCCTGCTCGGCAGCATCGGTGAGTTCGTGGTAGCCGTTGGCCAGCTCCATGCCTTCGATAAACAGCTCAAAGCGTGCTGCCACCGGCGTTCCGTCTGCACCGGGGCGCAGGCGTGCCAGCGCGGCCTGGCTGGCAGGGAATTCATGTACGAACACGGCGCCCTGTCCGGCCAGCGCAGGTTCGATCAGATGCGACATCAGCAAATTCAGCCAGCTGTCGCGGTCGTCATCCTCCATGGCCACATCGAGCGACGCCCGCGCCCTGCTCTTCAGATCCGAAAGCGTTGCCCTTAGCGGATCCAGCCCCAGCTGCTCCTGAAACAGCGCCCTATAGGTCACGCGGCGAATCGGCGGCAAGCTCAGCACGCCGCAGACCAGCGCCTCCACTTCATCCATCAGCGCACGGTCGTCGAAGTCCGGCCTATACCACTCCAGCATGGTGAACTCCGGGTTGTGCCGGCCGCCCGACTCACCGTTGCGATAGGCCCGTCCCAGCTGATAGATAGCACCGGAACCCGCCGCCAGCAGCCGTTTCATGGCGTACTCGGGTGAGCTTTGCAGATACAGCGGCTGCGACGGCCCGCCCGGAAAAGGCGCATAGGCCGCCTCAATGCTGTCGATAAAGGGGTCGCTCACGGCGCAGTGCGACAGCGCCGGCGTTTCCACCTCAAGCACATAGCGCTCGGCAAAGAAGCGGCGGATAGCGGCCAGAATCTGCGCCCGGCGACGCAGGTTTTCAATTGATGCGCTCGGGCGCCAGTCTTGGGCTTTCATATATAAAGATGTCTTGGTTGAACGATCAGGCCCGCCGGGCGAAGCAATGGCAATGCCAGCGGGCGCCAGGGTCCAAAAACGACAACGGCAGCCTAAGCTGCCGTCGCTGAAAAACCGCAGGCTCGAATCAGGCGCGGCTGACGTAGCCACCCGTGCGGGTATCGATTTTCAGAATATCGCCTTCTTCGATAAACAGCGGTACACGAACCACGGCACCGGTGCTCAAGGTTGCGGGCTTGGAGCCGCCCTGGGCAGTATCACCCTTAACGCCGGGATCGGTTTCAGTCACGGCCAGCTCAACAAAGTTGGGCGGAGTAACGGAGATGGGGTTGCCGTTCCACAGCGTGATCATGCTGCGATCCTGTTCTTTCAGCCACTGGTGGGCATCGCCAACGGCGTTCTTGTCGGCGGCAAACTGTTCGAAAGTGGCAGGCTCCATGAAGTGCCACATCTCGCCATCGCTGTAGAGATATTCCATGTCGCGGTCCATGACATCAGCGCCTTCCGCCGATTCGTTGGACTTGAAGGTCTTTTCCCAGGTGCGGCCGGAAATCAGGTTGCGCATTTTTACACGGGTGAACGCCTGACCTTTACCCGGCTTGACAAACTCGACGTCCGTCATGGTGCAGGGATCACCGTCGAGCATGATTTTCAGGCCGTTCTTGAACTGGTTCGCAGAGTAATTTGCCATATACGGAAAGTCTCGGGACTCGATTAGCTAACTGAAGACCGGGCAGTGCCCGAAAATTGACAGCCATTCTACTTGAAAGCAGAATGCGATCAAATTCCCTTCTTGCGTCCGCGACCCCTGATGAATCTTCCGGTAACACTGCTCGATGACTGGCAGCAGCTGCTCAGTCATACCATTGACGATCCTGCCGAGCTGCTGCGCCTGCTGGAACTGCCTGAGGTGTTGCTGGCAGAGGCCCTGGCGGCAGCCGGTGACTTCCCGCTGCGCGTCCCCAAGCCTTACCTCAACCGTATCCGCAAGGGCGACCCGGATGATCCGCTACTGCGCCAGGTATTGCCGCTTGGCGCCGAGCGTCTGCATGTGCCGGGCTATGTGACCGACCCGCTGGCAGAAATGGCCGCCAATCACCACGATGGCCTGATCCACAAGTACAAGGGACGGGTGCTGCTGATTCTCACCGGCGCCTGCGCCATCAACTGCCGCTACTGCTTTCGGCGTCACTTTCCCTACGACGACAACCGCCTGGGGCCGGAGCAATGGCAGCAAGTGCTTGAGTATCTGCGCCAGCAACCACAAGTCAATGAAGTCATTTTCTCCGGCGGCGACCCGCTGGCCACCAGCGACAAGCGCCTGGCCCGCATGATCCGGGACCTGGCCGACATTCCCCATCTCAGCCGCATCCGCGTGCACAGCCGGCTGCCTGTGGTGATCCCCCAGCGGGTGACTGACAGCCTGATCGATGCCCTCACCGGCACCCGCCTGCAGCCGGTCATGGTGCTGCACGCCAACCATGCCAACGAGATTGACGCCGAGGTGGACCTGGCCGTCAACCAACTCAAGCGCGCCGGCGTGACCATGCTGAATCAGTCGGTGCTGCTGCGCGGCGTGAATGACAGCGTCGAGGCATTGCAGGCACTCAGCGAGCGACTCTTTGCCGCCGGCGTACTACCCTATTATCTGTTTGTACTGGATGCTGTGGCAGGCGCCGCTCACTTTGATGTCAGTGATAACGAGGCAAAGGCGTTAATGCAGGCATTGCAGGCCGAACTGCCCGGTTTTCTGCTGCCGCGCCTTGCACGGGAGATTCCGGGGCGCCCTTCGAAAACCCTGCTGGCGCTCGGAGGAGACAGTACCGCCTGAATCGGCTTCATGCGACAATCTGGGCCCGATGCCCAAGCACACAGAACAGACTCAGTCTGGCACGGTCAAAATAGCATCACCGCAGGAAAAATAATCATCATGGATCTACGCAGGAGCCTGTTCAGATGAAAGCCTGGAAACTCTTGGTTGTCGCCGCCGGCGCCATTACGCTGGTCGGTTGTGGCAATATGTTCAAAAAGCCCGCCCCCGTTGCGGAGCCCGAACCAGAACCTGTTGTGTATGTCCGCCCCATTCCCAAACCCGTTGTGCAGATACACGGCTTTCGTGCCAGCAAGCCCGGCAGGGGCGGCCTGACCGATGCGCATATCAGCTTCAGTAACGTCTCTGAGCAGACCTTCCAGTTTGTGATGTTCAAGACCACGGCCTATGACGCCGAGGGCAAAATCATCAACGCCAAGAAAACCAACAGGCCCGATACCTGGCTGCGCGTTGCCGGCCCCTTCCGGCCCTTCAGCAGCGCGGGCGAGCACAAGTGGGACAAGATCTGGAGCAACAGCAAGGCAACCTGCTTTGAAGTCGAGGGTGTCGAGATCATCTATATGGATGGCGCCAACGAGTTTTACAACGAGAGTCGCCTGGGCGAGATTCTCGATCCCAGCCTGAATAACAGCTGCCGGCCCTCTCTGGCACAGCATTAGCAACAGGCAGCACTACAATGACCCCCAGGGGCGCCGGCCTGCCGGCTGCCCCGCCGCCATCTTTTTAATCCTTCGGCGTGCGAGCCACTAACGCTCCCTGCGCGGCGGTACCGACAACGGGAAGGCCGTAACACTGCCACGCGCTTCGCTGATCTTGGGAACCCCCTGCTGGCGAACTTCGTCGATACGAATAATGGCCTGCATCGGAATATAGGATCGCTTTACGTCCCCGAACTGCTTTTTCAGTTTTTCCTCGCCAGGATCCACCAACAGCTCGGAACGGCTGCCAAAGACAAAGTCCTCGATCTCGATAAAGCCCCACATCTCGCTCTGGCACAGATGGCGCGCATAAAGCTCGTACACCTGATCCTGATTGATGAATTGCACCCGATACATTCGTTCGTCACTGGTCATGGTCTGTGCTGCTGCTAACTGTATTACGCTTTATAATGAGGGCGAAATCGCTCGATACAAGGCTGCTCAAAATCTAGGCAGCCCCGCCCACTTTCAGTATAATGCGCGGTCCTTTCGGGGGCGGATGCGGCGCTGTTGTGTCAAGCAGCAGGCCAGACCCGACTCCCCAGAGCAACCCGTTTAATCAATACAGGTGAGAAATGGCGAAGAAGCTGTTTATCAAAACCCATGGCTGCCAGATGAACGAGTACGATTCGTCCCGTATGGCGGATCTGCTGGGTGAAAGCCATGCGCTGGAGCTGACAGACAACCCGGAAGATGCGGATGTGCTGCTGCTCAACACCTGTTCGATACGTGAAAAAGCCCAGGAAAAGGTGTTCCATCAACTCGGCCGCTGGCGCAAGCTCAAGGATCGCAACCCTGACCTGGTGATAGGTGTGGGCGGCTGCGTCGCCAGCCAGGAAGGCGAAGCCATCTATAAGCGCGCCCCCTACGTGGACATGATTTTTGGACCCCAAACCCTGCACCGTCTGCCGGAAATGATCGATCTGACCCACCAGGGCCAGAAAGGCGTGGTGGATGTCAGCTTCCCGGAAATCGAAAAGTTCGATCACCTTCCCGCCCCCAAGGTCGAGGGTGCCGAAGCCTTCGTATCGATAATGGAAGGCTGCAGCAAATACTGCACTTTCTGCGTGGTGCCATACACCCGCGGCGAGGAAGTCAGTCGCCCTCTGGACAGCGTGCTGGCCGAATGCCAGGAGCTAGCTGAACAGGGCGTGCGTGAAGTGAACCTGCTGGGTCAGAACGTCAATGCCTACCGCGGCGCCACCGGCGACGGAGACACCGCCGGCCTCGCCGAGCTGATTCGCCGGGTCGCCGGCATCGAGGGTATCGACCGCATTCGCTTCACCACGTCCCATCCGGTGGAATTCAGCGACGACCTGATCGACGCCTATGCCGAAGTGCCGGAGCTGGTCAGCCACCTGCACCTGCCGGTACAAAGCGGTTCGGACCGGATTCTGATGGCCATGAAGCGCGGCCATACCACGCTGGAGTACAAGTCCAAGCTGCGCCGCATCCGCAAGCTGCGCCCGGACATCAGCTTCTCGTCGGACTTCATCGTCGGTTTTCCCGGCGAAACCGAAGCGGATTTTGAGGCCACCATGAACCTGATTCAGGATATCGGCTTCGATCATTCCTTCAGCTTCGTGTACAGCCGCCGTCCCGGCACGCCTGCCGCTGACCTGCCGGATACGGTGTCGGAAGAGACCAAGAAACTGCACCTCAAGATCCTGCAGGATCGGATTATTGCCCAGGCCATGCAGATCAGCCGTCGCATGGTGGGCAGCGTGCAGCGCATACTGGTGAACGGTTACTCGAGGAAGGATCCGGGCGAGCTGTCCGGGCGCACCGAGAACAACCGCGTGGTCAACTTTCGCGCCAGCAATCCGGACCTGATCGGCCACTTCGCCGATGTAAGAATTCTGGAAGCTTATGCCAACTCGCTTCACGGGGAACTGATCAGCTCGGAGCTGGATCAAACACACTGAACACGAACTCTGTAGCCGCAGGGCATCCCATGTCCTGTGCTTACTGACTAGGAGCCAAATTGAACACAGCGCAAACGCTACGCCTGACCCTCGAACCCGACAACATCGAACACCTGGCCAACCTGTGTGGCCAGCTCGATGAGCACATCAAACTGATCGAACAACGCCTGCATATTGAAATCCGTAATCGCGGCAATCACTTTCAGCTGATTGGCGATCTGGAAATCGTGCGCGTTGTCGCCGAAATGCTGCACAATCTCTACAAGGAAGCCAGCGCCGGCGTACAGCTGACGCCCGAAGCCGTGCACCTGCAATTGCAGCAATCCGGTGTCGAACTGCTGCAGAACCGCATCGATCAGGGCGGCACCGACAGTAACGTCAGCATCCGTACCAAGAAGGTGCATATTCGCCCGCGTGGTGAAAATCAGCAGCAGTATGTGCGCGCCATCCGCACCCGCGACGTCAATTTCGGCATAGGGCCCGCCGGTACTGGCAAGACCTATCTGGCTGTAGCCTGCGCCGTGGAAGCCCTGGAGCGTGAAGAAGTCAGCCGCATTCTGCTGGTGCGCCCGGCGGTGGAAGCGGGCGAAAAGCTCGGCTTTCTGCCCGGCGACCTGGCCCAGAAGGTGGATCCCTACCTGCGCCCACTGTACGACGCCCTCTATGAAATGCTGGGCTTCGAACGCGTCACCAAACTGATCGAGCGCAACATCATCGAAGTGGCACCGCTGGCCTATATGCGCGGTCGCACGCTCAACGGCTCCTTCGTGATTCTGGATGAAAGCCAGAACACCACCCGCGAGCAGATGAAAATGTTCCTCACCCGCATCGGCTTTGGCTCCACCGCCGTGATTACCGGCGACATCACCCAGGTCGATCTGCCCAAGCACATCCAGTCGGGCCTCAAACACGCCATGGAAGTGCTGGGCGATGTCGAGGAAATTGGATTTACCCACTTCTCGGCCAAGGATGTGGTGCGTCATCCGCTGGTGCAACACATAGTGCGTGCCTATGAGCGCTATGAACTGGAACAGGCCAACGCCTCGACAGCAGGAGTCCGTCCGTCTTGAAACCCAGCATAGAAGTGCAACGGGCCAGCGAGGCTGCGGATATCCCCGGGGATGAAGAGTTCCAGACCTGGGTCGAGGCCGCCCTTAACGGCCGCTTCGACGGCGGTGAACTCTGCATTCGCGTGGTCGACAGCCATGAGAGTCAGGCGCTGAATCTGCAGTACCGCGGCAAGGACAAGCCCACCAACGTACTGTCCTTCCCCTTCGAGGTACCTGAGGGTATCGAACTCGACCTGCTCGGCGATCTGGTCATCTGTGCCCAGGTCGTCGCACGTGAAGCTGCAGAGCAACAAAAACCGCTGCTCGATCACTGGGCGCATCTGGTTATTCACGGAACCTTGCATCTGCTGGGTTACGATCATATAAAGGACGAGGACGCCGAAGAGATGGAAGCACTGGAGCGGCAATTGCTTGCCGACCTGTCCATCCCGGATCCTTACCAGGAACGCTAATCGAGGAACACCATGAGCGTTGACCGATCGGGGGGCCAACCCCGAAGTTGGTTTGGCCGCCTTGCCCAGGCTTTTGCCGACGAACCCCGCACCCAGGAAGACTTGCTCTACCTGCTGCGCGAATCCGTTGAGGACAATGTCCTCAGCCTTGAAGCCCTCGGCATCATCGAGGGCGCCATGCAAGTGGCCGAAATGCAGGTGCGGGACGTCATGGTCCCGCGCTCGCAGATGGTGGTCGTTCAGGTAGAGCAGTCGCCACGCGACTTTCTGCCAGTGATCATCTCCAGCGCTCACAGCCGCTTTCCGGTAATCGGCGAAAGCCCCGACGAAGTACTGGGTATTTTGCTGGCCAAGGAACTGCTGCCGCTGATTCTGGAAGATAACAACGACAACTTCGATATCCGCAACGCCCTGCGTCCGGTAACGGTGATTCCCGAATCCAAGCGTCTTAACACGCTGCTGCAGGAGTTCCGCGCCACGCGCAACCACATGGCAGTGGTAGTCGATGAGTACGGCGGCATCGCCGGCCTGATCACCATCGAGGATGTACTGGAACAGATCGTCGGCGAAATCGAGGATGAAACTGACATTGACGATGATGACGGCAATATCCGCCTGTTCGACGACAATGGCTATATCGTCAAGGCACTGACCCCCATCGAGGACTTTAACGAGTATTTCGATGTTGGCCTGCCCGACGATGACTTCGACACTATCGGCGGTCTCGTCACCCAGCGCTTCGGTCACCTGCCGCGCAAGGACGAAAGTGTCGAACTGGACGAATTCACCGTCAAGGTGCTGTCCGCCGACAACCGCCGCATTCGTCTGCTGCAGGTCAGCCGCCAGTCCCGTTAATCCCGGATACCCCTATGTTTGCGAAGGATCCTGCTGTCCCGCTCTGGCTTCGAGCGCTGGCAGCCGCCCTCGCCGGCGGCCTGACACCGCTGGCTTTTGCCCCCTTTGACCTCTGGCCGCTGGCGCTCTTTGCGCCGGCGCTGCTGTGGCTCTGCCTGCGGGATCAGTCCGCCCGCCGTGCGGCCTGGCTTGGCTGGCTGTTTGGGCTGGGCTTTTATGGCATCGGCATATCCTGGGTCTATGTCAGCATTCATACCTACGGCAATGCCTCGGTATGGCTGGCAGGACTCCTTACCGCCGCCTTTGTCGCCGCCCTGGCGCTGCTGAGCGCGGCCCAGGGCTGGATGTACGGCCGCCTCTTTGGCCGTGGCGGCGGCCAGTGGCTCGGCTTTGTCGGCCTCTGGCTGCTTTGGGAATGGGTCCGCAGCTGGCTGCTGACCGGGTTTCCCTGGCTCTATCTGGGCTATCCGCTGATCGACACGCCTCTGGCGCTCTGGGCACCGGTGGGCGGCGTCTGGGCGCTGAGCCTGATCGCCGTGCTGCTGGGTACCGGCCTGGTGCATCTGCTGCTGGCACGCACGACCCGCAACCGGGTACTGACCGCAACGCTGCTAAGCCTGCCACTGGCCGGCGTCGCCCTGCTGCCACTGAGCTGGACACAGACCTCAGGCGCACCGCTCAAGGTCGCACTGGTACAGGGTAATATTCCCCAGCAAATGAAATGGGAATCGGGCCGTCTGTTCGACATCATCAGCCGCTATCAGCAGCTGAGCCTGCAGGCGGGCCCGGTCGATCTGCTGGTCTGGCCCGAAACCGCCATCCCCTCGACCCTTTACCGGGCCGAACGCCAGCTCAGACCCTTTGTCGAGGCACTTGCGCGCAGCGGCACCGGCTTTATCTCGGGCCTGCCCTCGGTGTTACCGGACAACCAGGACCCTGCCCGCAGCATCTACCATAACAGCCTGGCGATCCTGACACCTGAACCCGCGTTTTATCACAAGCAGCGGCTGGTACCCTTTGGCGAGTATGTGCCGCTGGAATCCTGGCTGCGCGGCCTGATCGATTTTTTCAATCTGCCGATGTCGGCCTTTAGCCTGCCCCAAAGCGAACAGCAGCCGCTGCCATTCGGACCGCACCGCATAGCCGCGGCCATCTGCTACGAGATTGCCTATCCGGAGCTGGTGCGGCGTTCAAGCCTGCATTCGGATCTGCTGCTGACCGTATCCAACGATACCTGGTTCGGCCACTCCATAGCGCCGGACCAGCATCTGCAGATTGCCCGCATGCGGGCACTGGAAAACGGTCGCTGGCTGATCCGGGCCACCAACAATGGCATCAGCGCACTGGTGGACAATCATGGGCAGATACGCGCCCAGGCGCCGCGCTACCAGAGCGCTGTGCTGGTCGATCATGTGCAGGGCATGCGCGGCCTGACCCCCTATCAGCGCAGCGGCGTCTGGCCAGCCCTGCTAATCGCGGCACTCTTGTGCAGCCTGGCGCTGATCTCCCGCCTGCGCACATCACGCTCGAACTCCCGCAGTAGCTCCCGTACGGCTGTGCGCATGCACCCGCGCCCTTAAGAACGCCCAGCCCAGCCTTGGCCGGACTGCTATGCTGCAAGGCGTAAGGTGGTACGCGGGATCAATCAGGAGGGGCTGCCATGGCCGAATCGAAGCTTCCGAAAAACTATATCCAGTTTCGCAGCCGGTACAAAAAACTGGCCGGCGCACTGGATAACCTGGGCAAGGCGGTGCGCGAGGAAGGTCCGCTGGATGAGAAAAGCGCCCAGCTGATTCAGCTCGCCGCAGCCGCCAGCATCCGCTCCGAAGGCGCCGTGCACAGCCACTGCCGCCGCGCACTGGACGCCGGTGCCAGTGCAGATGAAATCCGCCATGCCGTTATACTGCTCACCAGTACTCTGGGGTTTCCCGCCATGATGGCGGCGCTGAGCTGGGTAGAAGACGTGCTGAGCGAAAACTGAGCTTTTAAAAAAGCAGTGTGCATCCGCGAACAAGATGACGATGCCAGAGAGGGCCGCAGCCCCTTCTAACGCCATAGCGATTCAGAACAACAGTGCATCCGCGAACAAGATGACGACCAGGTAGCGCAGTCCCTTGCCGATGCCCACCAGCACGATAAAGTGAGTCAGCCGCACCCGCATGATGCCGCCGATAAAGGTCAGCGCATCGCCTCCGATCGGCAGCCATGCAAACAGCAGGCTCCAGACGCCAAAGCGCTGAAACCAGCGCTGCGCCTTCTCCAGCTCCCGCGCCTTGACGGGAAACCAGCGCCGCTCACGATAATGCAGCATGTATAGCCCCAGCCACCAGTTGAGCACCGCGCCCAGGGTGTTGCCCAAGGTGGCAATCAGCCACAGCCAGGCCCAGTTGGCAGGCTGCTCGGACAACAGAATTGCCAGATAAACTTCGGAGTAAAACGGCAGAATGGTAGCAGCAGCAAAAGCGCCGCCAAACAGCAAAAGATATTCAGTCATGGTCAGTCGTCGAGGGATTCCGGCTTGCTCAGTCGCGCACAGTCTATCAGATAGCGAAACAGCCGACGCTGCACCCCCAGGTAGAACAGATACTCCGGATGCCACTGTACCCCCAGAATCAGCCGGCCCTGCTCGCACTCCACCGCCTGCACAAAGTTGTCCAGATCCCGTGCGGCGACCACCAGTCCCTCTCCCAGCCGATCGATAGCCTGGTGATGCAGACTGTTGATAGGCCAGCGCTCGCGCCCCAGCACCCGGCACAGCAGGCCCTGGTGCGCACTCAGCGCCGTCTTGCGCGGCAGGGGGGTGCGAAAATTGGAGGTCTGGCGGCGCAGGCCTCGAATATCGCCGTGCAGGGAGCCTCCCAGCACCACGTTGATCAGCTGGGCGCCACGGCAGATTCCCAGCAGCGGCAGCCGAGTCTGCAGAGCATGTTCGATCATTTCGATTTCAAAGCGGTCACGTACAGGGTCGATCGGCGCCCGGCCATCATCATGACCGCCGTACAGGGTCGGGTCTATGTCATCCCCGCCGCCGATAATCAGGCCCCGCAGGCGGTCGTGACTGTGCTGCTGATAACGGCAGGGCGTCAGGCGCAGTGCCCGCCCACCGGCCAGCCAGATCGCCAGACAGCTGGCCCACCAGGCGAAGGCAAGCCCGCCATCGGGGCCCGTAACTCCTATGAGGGGTCGGCCAGCCACAGCTCCACCTTTTCAGACCAGGGTGCTATCCAGTCCGGCAGCGTGCGCTGCAGGTGGATCAGATAATCCCGACACAATGCGTCCAGCCGCGCCGGCGACTGCACCAGCGCTTCCACCTGCTGCCAGTCCTGCCAGGCATCAAGCAGGCGCCACCGGGGGTTGTCTATATCGGAATTGGGCAGGCGGTAATGCAGCGTGGGCCTTGCGTTGACCTTTTCATCCGGCACGGCAGCTTGCACCGCGGCAGGATCAAGCCAGGCAAGCAGCGGCAGCATGTCGAGCGCCCGGTTTCGGGTCGGATTCAGGGCCAGATAATCGCGGATCAGGCCGTCCTGATCCGGCCAGTAGTCGCTTTGCAGTACCTGCTCGCAGTACTCCCGCGTATAGGGCTGGATAAAGGGACTCAGGCGTCGCACCAGTGCCGTCTGCTCCCGCGCGCCCAGCCAGTCATGCAGGCACAGATAGGCCTTGAGATAACGCACCAGGGTATGACTGTCCAGCGCAGGCAGCTCCGGATTAAAGTGCACCCCAAAGGCATAGCGGGCGGCACCGTGGGTGCCCAGGGCGCCGGCCTCGCGTAATGCTTGCACCAGGGTTTCGAGCACACTCAGGCGGGAAAAGGGAATGGGCGGACAGACGATTTCAAAGGGCACCAGATTGCTGGCCACCGCCGCCAACGCCTCAGTGGCCAGGTTCTCCAGCTCGCTGCTATGACCGTGGCTCTGTTCGCGGCCAAGCTGCTTGAGATAGCGCAGGTCCAGTTCCAGACTGAAGCGGCCAAATTCGGTGCCCGCCACACGCTGCTCGCACACCGAAACCCGCTCTACCCGCCCACCGAAGGTGGCCTGGATACAGCGGGCGATATCATCCAGCTCGATACCGGCCAGCTCGATCTCGACGCCGACGCGCCGCTCATCGCCCTCGCAGGTTAAATTATGTGCAGGCGTCATAAGAGCACCCCTGCGCTTGTGCATGGCAGAACATACTTAAACACAGCCCTCAGGCCCCGGACCAGGGTTTGGATATACGCCGGAAAAAGCCCTTGCCGCAGGTCTGGCAGTCATCGATGCGGGAGGTTTCCGTCAGTTCCTTAGTAGCACCACAGTTCAGGCAGGCCAGGGTGCCCACGGTGGCGATTTCGCCGCTGAGGTAGTCGTCCTCGCCATGGGACAGGCGTTCACGCAGCGCTTCCTGATCGATGCGCGTCCTATCCGCCAGGCCCATCAGCAGCTGACCCAGACGATGCTCCAGAATATTCAGATCGAAATGCAGCCAGGCCGCGATACCTGCACCGGTTTCATGGGCATAGTAGCCCAGGCGCTTGAGGTCACGTTTGAGATAGGCCGTGAGCAGATCCATCTCGTCGCGGGTCATTTCTTCGGCGACCAGTTCCAGCTTGGCCGCTTCTTCTATGCGTTCCTGCAAATAATCCCAGGAACGAATCTCGGCGTTCTCAAGATCGGCCAATAACCGTTTGAGAATACGATCATAGGCCGTGGTGGCCTTGTCGTGCTGCTGTTCCTGCTTGCGGGGATCATCAGTCATATCGTCTCCTGGGAGGCTTTCGGGCTTAGCCGGTCGTAGCGAGGGAAAGTCCGTTTTGTTCAACATATCCATGTGCTTCACCCCTTCGGGGCTTACACATTCAATCGTTCCCTACGATTGAATGAGGCAGTTTTGGAGCTATTTTGAGGCAAATAGTGGTTCTATTTAACAAAGAGTAGCGCGAAAAATGTCCAAAATCGGTTTTTCCGCAGTAGATCAGTGTTAAGTCCGACAGTCTCCTAGACCGGGCGCATTCCACTGTTGATGGAGTGGCTTCTATTGTATGCTATGCCGCATGTCACGAACTTTCCATTGAACCAATAGCCGGCATTTCCAGATGCCGGTTTTATTGTCAGAGAATGTCGATTCCTAAATCCATGAACGAACAATACCAGCCCGGGGACATCGAGTCCCAGACCCAGGCCTACTGGGATGAGCACGATAGCTTTCGCAGCGATGAAGACCTCACCAAAGAAAAATTCTACTGCCTGTCGATGTTTCCGTACCCCAGCGGCCGTCTGCACATGGGGCACGTACGCAATTACACCATTGGTGATGTAGTCTCGCGCTACCAGCGCATGCAGGGCAAGAATGTCCTCCAGCCCATGGGCTGGGACGCCTTCGGTCTGCCGGCTGAAAATGCCGCGATCAAGAACAATGTCGCGCCGGGCAAGTGGACCTACGAAAACATCAGCTACATGCGCAACCAGCTGCAGCAAATGGGATTTGGTTACGACTGGAGCCGTGAAATCGCCACCTGCCACCCGGAATACTATCGCTGGGAGCAATGGTTCTTCACCCGGCTGATGGCCAAGGGCATGGTCTACAAAAAGGAATCCGAGGTTAACTGGGATCCGGTGGATCAGACGGTACTGGCCAACGAGCAGGTTATAGACGGTCGCGGCTGGCGCTCCGGCGCTCTGGTTGAGCGCAAGAAGATCCCGCAGTGGTTCCTGAAAATTACCGACTACGCCGATCAGCTGCTGGACGATCTCGACAAGCTGGAGCACTGGCCGGAACAGGTTCGTACGCAGCAGCGCAACTGGATCGGTCGTTCCCAGGGCGTGGAGTTGAAGTTTCAGGTCACAGGCAACGGTGAACTGGAAGTCTTCACCACCCGCCCGGATACCCTGATGGGTGTCACCTACGTGGCCGTGGCGCCGCAGCATCCGCTGGCGCGGCAAGCCGCCGAGAATAACCCCGAGCTGGCTGCCTTCCTGGAAGACTGCAGGCACACCAAGGTGGCCGAGGCTGATCTGGCCACCATGGAGAAAAAGGGCATGGCGCTGGGTCTGGAAGCGACCCACCCGCTGACCGGCGAAAAGGTACCGGTCTGGACCGCCAACTTCGTACTGATGGACTACGGCTCGGGTGCTGTGATGGCGGTACCGGCCCACGACCAGCGCGACTGGGAGTTTGCCCACAAGTACGGTCTGCCGCTGCGCCAGGTCATCAAACCGCTGGATCCGGCGACCCCGATCGATATCGAGCGCGAAGCCTTTACCGACAAGGGCGTGCTGATCAATTCCGGCGACTTCTCTGAACTCGAATTCGAACTCGCCTTCAAGGCCATCGCCAAGGAACTCGAACGCAAGGGCAAGGGCCGCACGACCATCAATTATCGCCTGCGCGACTGGGGTGTCTCCCGTCAGCGCTACTGGGGCACGCCGATTCCGGTCATCAACTGCCCGTCCTGCGGCCCGCTGCCGGTGCCGGAAGATCAGCTGCCGGTAGTGCTGCCGGAAGATGTCGAATTCGACGGCGTCGGTTCGCCGATCAAGAAGATGGACAGCTTCATCCAGACCAGCTGCCCCGGCTGCGGCGGTGCCGCCGAGCGTGAAACCGATACCTTCGATACCTTCATGGAATCGAGCTGGTACTACGCCCGCTATGCCTGTGCCCGCAGTGGCGACAGCATGCTGGATCCCGAGCAGGCCAACTACTGGCTGCCGGTGGATCAGTACATCGGCGGCATCGAACACGCCATCCTGCACCTGCTGTATTCGCGTTTCTTCCACAAGCTGATGCGCGATGAAGGCCTGGTGCAATCCGACGAGCCCTTCACCCGCCTGCTGTGCCAGGGCATGGTGCTGGCCGATACCTACTACCGCGAAGACGAAAAGGGCGGCAAGATCTGGATCGCGCCTACCGATGTTGATACCGAAACGGACGACAAGGGCCGCATCATCAGCGCTCGCCTGAAGTCCGACGGTTTGCCGGTGGAACAGGCTGGCGTCTCGAAGATGTCCAAGTCCAAGAACAACGGCATAGATCCGCAGGTCATGATCAACAAATACGGCGCCGATACCGTACGCCTGTTCATGATGTTCGCCGCCCCGCCCGAGCAGTCGCTGGAATGGTCCGACTCCGGTGTCGAAGGTGCGCACCGCTTCCTCAAGCGATTGTGGAAACAGGTACACGATCACCTGCAGCAGGGTCAGGACGTGGCCGCGCTGGATACCGCCAGTCTCAGCAACGAGCAGCGCGATCTGCGTCGCAAGGTGCACGAGACCATCGCCAAGGTAAGCGACGATATCGAGCGCCGCCAGACGTTCAACACCGCCATTGCCGCCGTGATGGAACTGTCCAACAGCATCGGGCGTTTTGTCGATGTGAGCGAACAGGGTCGTGCCGTCACCCGGGAAGCCGTGCTGGCGGCCACCCAGCTGCTGTCACCCATAGTGCCGCACATCACGCATCATCTCTGGCAACAGCTGACCGGCAGCAACGACCTGCTGCATACGCCCTGGCCCCAGGTGGATGAAAGCGCCCTGGTGCGTGCATCACTGGAAATGGTGGTACAGGTCAACGGCAAGGTGCGCGCCAAAATCAATGTCGCCGCTGACGCCGATGAGGACGTAATTCTGCACACTGCCCTGGCGGACGAAAATGTGCGCAAGCACATGGCCGACAAGCAGCTGCGCAAGAAAATTGTAGTGCCGGGCAAACTGGTCAATATCGTTGTAGGCTAAGGACGGGAGAAGGCAATGACTGTGCAATTGAGGCTGATACTGCTGATCGCAACCCTGCTATTAAGCAGCTGTGGCTTTCAGTTGCGCGGCAGCGCCGAAGTCCCGCCGGCGATGCGCCAGCTGGCGCTGAAAATGCCCGCAGGGCGCAGCGCCCTGCGACTCGAACTGAGCCGTACACTGCGCAGCAACGGCATTGAGCTGGCCGCAGCAGCCCCCTACACCCTGGAGATTCTCGACGAGAAACAGGGCCGCCGTGTCGCCTCGCTCGATGAGCGCATCAAGGTGGACGAATATGAATTGCGCACCGAAGTGCGCTTTCAGATCACCGAGGGCGAACGCTTCCTGATCGCACCGACCGCGGTACGCACCGAACGGGTCTATACCTACGACGCCGATGCCATTACCGCCAAAAACGCCCAGGAAGCCCTGCTGCGCCGTGAAATGCAGCAGGATATTTCGCGCCAGATCCTGCGTCTGTATATCGCCGCCGGTCAGCCATGAAGCTGAAGCCGGAACAGCTCGGCGCCCGCCTGAAGCAGGCTGTGGCGCCGGTCTATCTGGTCACCGGTGACGAGCCCCTGCTGGCCGAGGAAAGCTGCGATCTGCTGCGCAGGACATTCCTCGAGCAGGGTTTTACCGAACGGGAAGTCCTGCATGTCGATGGCAGCTTCAAGTGGGAATACCTGCTTGAATGTGCCAGCGCCCTGTCCCTCTTTGCCGAGCGCAAGATCATCGAACTGCGCCTTGGCAGCCAGAAGCTGAACAAGAACGCAAGCGAGATGCTGCAGCAATATCTGGTCAACCCTGCACCCGACAACGTGCTGCTGATCACGGCCGACAAGCTCGATGCCGGTGCCAAGAAAAGCGCCTGGCTCAAGGCTGTCGACAAGAGCGGCGTGATCGTCGAACTCTGGCCCGTGGAACCTGCCCAGCTACCTGAATGGATCCGTCGCCGCGCGGTACAGATGGACATGCGCCTGGACGACAGCGCGGTGGAAGTTCTGTGCCAGCGAGTGGAAGGCAATCTGCTGGCGGCCCGCCAGGAAATGAGCAAGCTGCAGCTGTTGTTCCCCAACAAGACCCTGAGTGCGGACGACGTTATTGATGCCGTCTCGGACAGCTCGCGCTTCGATATCTTCGGCCTGACCGATGCGGCCCTGGGCGCTCAGCCCCAGCGTGTCACCCGTATTATTCAGGTCTTGCGTCAGGAAGGCACCGAAGCCGCCGTGGTGCTCTGGGCCGTCGCCCGGGAAATACGCACCCTGCATGCTGTGCAACGCGGCCTGCAACAGGGAACCGCCTTCGACAGCCTGTGCCAGCAGCAGCGTCTGTTCGGCAAGCGCAAGCAACTGGTACGCAGCGCCACCAAGCGCCTGTCGCCTGCGACACTGGAAAACCTGTTGCAGCAGGCCGCCGAGGTAGACCGACTGGTCAAGGGCGCCCGCGCCGGTGACCCCTGGCTGACCCTCACCTCAATTTTACTGCACCTGGCCGGCATCACCCTGCCACTGGATGCCACCGGCTGATATCCGCACCGCGGTATCCATTCGAGTACCTGCCTGCATAGCCCAATACGCATATTCCGTACCCTAAGCCAACGCTTAACCCTGCCTTTGCAGCGGCAAGCATCCACTGATTAAAAAACAGCCAACTTCCCGTTCGCCCCCTGCAGCAGCACTAAACCCAGTTACCCATAAGTTACACACAGATCTACCCCGAATTTCTGTGGATAAACTGGAAATCCGTAATCGGAAAAATTTCCGATTTGGCTTGACAGCAGGCCTTTAACCGGCCTGATTTTCTGCACATATGCACAGCCCAAGTTACTGAAAATCCAAATTTTTTGCCGTTCAAAAAACACACGTATCAAGCAACGCGCCGGCTCTGCGCGGCTATGGATGGGTACCCATACCTTATTCACAGTCTTATGCACAGCATTCGGGGATAAGATAAGAGGCCGGCACGAGCCCAGAGTTATCCAACCCGGTAAAGTTACCCACATACAGGCCCAATCAACACCCAGGGTGTATAACTATAAAGCCCAGACGTTAATTACCTTGGGAGTACCCCATGTCTGCCGTCGCCCGAATTACCCACATCGCCCTGCATGTTACCGACTTGGCGGCCTGCGTAGCCTTCTACCGTCGATTCTGCGGCATGCAGCTGATCCACGAACGCCATAGCCACACACAGATCATCAGCTGGATGGCAGAGCCCGGTCGTGAGCGTGACTTTATCTTCGTACTGATGAATGGCGGCCAGGATCTGCAACTGCCGGACAACGACTACCGCCATTTCGGCTTCGCTCTGGCGAGCCGTGATGCCGTTGACAGCATCGCACAGCAGGCGCGCGATGCTGGCTGTCTGGTCTGGGCACCGCGGGACGAACCCTTCCCTGTGGGCTACTACTGCGGCCTGCGCGACCCCAACGGCAACTATGTGGAGTTCAGCTACGGTCAGCCGCTGGGGCCCGGGGCGGAGGACTTCGACAGGCTGCGCGAGGTCTGACCCAACTGATCTTGTTGTTGCATTGCCTGAGCCCGACAAAGGAATACGTTAGCAGGTGCAAAAACCTGTACAGTTAAATAGCTACCCACCTATATTCTTGCAAAGGAAGAGGCCCATGTGGTTAAGAACCAGCTGTGATCTGACCTTCGACATTACGGTGCCAACCCCCTTTGTGCTGATGCTGCGCCCACGCAGCGGAGCCCAGCAATGGATTGCCAGCGAACAATACAAACTGATCCCCAGCGTGCCCGTGTTCGAATTCACCGACAACTACGGCAATCTGTGCCAGCGTCTGATTGCCCCCCCCGGCGCCTTTGGCATTCATACCGCAGCCGAGGTCATGACCTCGGACCATATAGACCGCGCTCCCCGCGCCCATTTCGTCGAAATACAGAACCTGCCCGAGTCCGCACTCAACTACCTGCTGCCGAGTCGCTATTGTGAATCAGACCGCTTTAGCCAGATGGCCAACAGTATCACTGCGGGTTATACACTGGGCTACGATCAGGTTGCCGCGATCGAGGCCTGGTTGCGCGATACCATTCGCTATGAGCCCGGAAGCAGCGATATCCAGATTTCAGCGACCGAGGTAAATGCCCGCGGATATGGCGTATGCCGTGACCTGGCACATCTGGGAATTGCGCTCTGTCGCAGCCTGAGCATCCCTGCGCGCATGGTGGTGGGTTACCTGCATAATCTGGAACCCATGGATCTGCACGCCTGGTTCGAAGCCTATGTGGCCGATCGCTGGTATACCTTCGATGCCACCCAGGCCCAGCTGCACGGCGGCTACGTTGCCATCGGCTATGGCCGGGACGCCGCCGATGTCGCCGTCTATAACCAGTTTGGTCCGGCACTCTACCCCCGGCATCAACAGGTGCACGTGCAGCAGATTGATGAACAGGGATATGCTCACGGAGGCTGATCCTGCTCAGCGCCTGGACGCCAGCAACAGAAAGTCTACTTAACCTAGCTCAGCAGCCACTTCGGAATGATATTATGCAGCGCTACAAGATCGTGCATCACACCTACTACAACTTCTCCAACGAGGTTTCGCTGGGTGAACACACACTGCTGCTGCGACCGCGCGAAGACCATGAACTGCGCATCCAGGCGTTTTCCCTCGACATCAGCCCGGCGGCTACGCTGCTGTGGCATCGGGACGTAGAAGACAATTCAGTCGCCCTGGCCAATTTCACCCAGCCCTGCCGCCAGCTGGTCGTCAAAAGCGAAGTCATTATTCAGCAGTACAACGAAGCCCCGCTGGATTTCCTGGTGTCGGACTACGCACTGAGCTACCCGTTCAGCTACCAGCCGAATGACGAACCCATGCTGGCGCCCTACCATACGCTGCCCGACGCGCACACCAGCGCCATACTGCACGCCTGGATCGGCAATTTCTGGCAAGCGGGCGAGAAAATTCAGACCTACAGCCTGCTGCAGCGCATCGCCGAGCATATTTACCAGACCCTGAGTTATCGCGTGCGCGAAGAACCCGGCGTGCAGAGCGCCCGCCAGACGCTGGAATACGGTACCGGCTCCTGCCGCGACTTCGCCGTGCTCTTTATGGAAGCCGCCCGCTACCTGGGTCTGGCGGCCCGCTTTGTCAGCGGCTACCTGCACGCAATACTGGCGCCAGACAGCAACGGCGCCACCCATGCCTGGGCTGAAGTCTACCTGCCCGGCGCCGGCTGGAAGGGGTTTGACCCGACCATCGGCAAGATCGCCGGCACCGACCATATCGCCGTTGCCGTAGCACGCCTGCCCCATGCGGTTCCGCCCATTGCAGGCTCTTACCGCGGCAGCGCCAGCTCCACCCTGGATGTCGGGGTCTGGGTAACCAAGGTTTAGGTCGGCGGGTGATCTGGCGCCCTAAAACGCCTGGCAGGCTGCCGGAAAGCATTCGCGAGGCAGCCAGCCCAATGGCTGCGGCAAAGGTATGTGCAGCCCGACCACCAGACTCAATGAAAAGCCCCTTATTTCAGGTGCTGGCGCTTAGAAGCGATCAACGCGATAGGGCTGCGGATCAATCGGCGGCGCCTCCCCCGACATCATGCTGACCACCAGCTCTGCGCTGATTGCCGCCTGGGTCAGACCCAGATGCTGGTTGCCGAAGGCGAACCACAACCGTTGGTGCAGCGGGTGGCGGTCGATCACCGGCAGCGAATCCGGCAGCGTGGGTCTGTGTCCCATCCATTCCCGGGTCTTGAGCGCCGGGTTCGCCAGTGCCGGCAGCAGCGCCTGACTGTGATGACGCAACACCCGGAAACGGCGTGCGAAGGGCTTGAGCTTGAGGCCGCCGAGCTCGGTAAAGCCGACCGCGCGCAGGCCGGAGTCCAGTGGACTCATGACGAAACGCCGCTCCGCCGACCCGATCGGCCGGTTGAGTTCCGTACCCACACCCTCGAAGCTCAGGTGGTAGCCGCGCTCGGCTTCCAGCGGTACCTCAATACCGACACCCTGCAGCAGCGGTTTGCTCCAGGCACCGGCGCAGACCAGCACCTGGTCGAAGTGCAGCACCCCGGTGTCGGTCTGCAGGCCGACACCGTCATTGTCGGGCATCAGCTTCTCGACTGCCTGCTGCACGAAGTCTGCGCCCCGTGTCTGCAGAGCCTTGAACAGCTCCTGACACAGGCTGTAAGGTTCGCGTACCTGGCAGGCATCGGGAAAATAGAGTGCATGGCTGACAGTGCCGGCCAGCGCCGGCTCCAGCTCGACCAGTCGGGCACCCTGCACCAGCTCCGTGCGGATATTCCACTGCCGCAGATCCTCGGCATGACGGTGGGCATCGTCAAGCCGGTTCGAGGATTCCCATACCAGCAGATAGCCGGATCGGCACAGCTGTGCACTGGCACCTATATCCTCGAGGCAGCGTTGCCAGGCCGCAACTGCCGCACGATTGAGGGCGACCAGCCCATCCCGCGAGCGCGCGACTTGTGCCGGCCGGGCGGCCATGACGAAGCGCGCCAGCCAGGGCAGGATCCAATGCAGGTAGCGCAGCGGCAGCGCCAGCGGCCCGCGGGGGCTGAGCCACAGGCACAATGCCGAACGCAGTGTCTTCCCGGTGGACAACGGGTTGATCAGCTCGGTGGCGATATATCCGGCATTGCCGAAGGACGCGCCCTTGCCGGGTGCCTCCCGATCGATCAGGGTGACCCTGTACCCCTTGCGCTGAGCTTGCAGCGCACAACAGAGTCCCACAACCCCGGCGCCGATGATGGCAACGGTCGTGGGTTGGGAGCCGGTACGCGGTGCAGAACCAGGGGCGTGCATCAGATAGCTCCTGCGGTGTTGCTGGCGAGTACGGTGGTCGCCAGTTCGCGGTTTTGCGGATCGGCATCATCGGACTCGGCACGTTTGGAGAACCAACCGGTCTGGGCATAGATAATCCCGATGGCCGGCGACAGCCAGCAGGCAAAGGCCAGCGGCGCATAGAGCATATTGCTGTAATCGCCGGATACCACCGTCAGCCCCAGCGCGCCTATGACAAAGGCACCACCGGCATTCCAGGGTATCAGCGCGACCCAGAGGTTGGGCATTTCGATGTGCGCGGCTTGTTGTTGCATGTCCGGAACTCCTCACGATGAGTGATCTCGCTGCTCACCGCTATGCCATTGTTGTTTTAATAAACCCTGCTGCCGCACAGACTGTGCTCGCAGGATAACCTCCACGAACGGAGGGATTCCTCAAGCCGCAGGAGCAAACTTCAGGAAATAAAAAAGGGCCCTTCATACAGGAAGGACCCAAGAGGCATTCAGCTCTGAGTGCGGTACGCCAGAATGGCGGCCGCGAGGTCTTCTCGCGAATCCCCGACGGATTTGAACAGGGTGATCGCGTTTTCGGAATCAGACAGCGCAGCGCGGCCACCGTGCCGGCCAGAGCACAGATCCGCAAACTCGGCGACGATGCTGTCGGGGGTGATCGCGCCTTCGCGGATGGGTATGATCAGATCGCCGGTCTCGCTGAGCGCACCGGCCCGGACATCGACGAATACCTCGCAACGCTGCATGGCACTGTTGTCGGTTTCGCGCATGGTCGGCGTGAAGCTGCCAACCAGATCGAGGTGGGCGCCAGGCCTGAGCCAGTCCCCCAGCACCAGGGGTTCGGTGGCAAGGGTGGCGCAACTGATGATATCGGCCTCGCCGGCGGCCTGTTGCAACCCGTCGGCGCGACACACATGGGCGTCGATACCGTCGCTGCGCAATTCGGCCACCAGCGCCGAGGACGCCGCCTCATTGCGATCCCAGACGCGGACCCGGCGGATCGGCCGCACGCTCATGTGGGCCGGGATCAGCCGTCGTCCCATGCGGCCGGCACCGACCATCAGCAGCTCGCGGCTGTCTTCGCGGGACAGAAAACGGGATGCCAGCGCGGACGCCGCCGCGGTGCGGCGGGCCGTCAGCTCGTTACCCTCGAGCTGTGCCAGCGCATTGCCGGTCTTGCCGCAGCTGAGCAGGTAATGGCTGCTCAGGCCCGGCATATGGCGGGCACTGTTGCCGGGAAAGACGTTGACCTGCTTGACCCCCAGATATTCCCCCGGGATCCAGGCCGGCATCAGCAGCAAGGTCGCTTGCGGCTCGCCGGGAACTTCGACACCATGGTGATGACGCACCGGAGAACAGACGTCGTCGCGGGAAAAGATATCGCGCAGCGACTCGATCATGAGGTTCCAGGGCAGCGCATCACGGACCTGCTCGGCGTTCAGTTGCATATCGGCTTCTCCCGTTGGTAATCTGTCTTACCATGGTAACGAAACCGGCATCATTGCCATTGACCCAGACTCTGGCATTCCATACCCAGACTACGAAACTCCCCATCCAGCGCGGATTCGTCAATGAAGAACAGCCAGGCGCGGCGCAATCTGATCGCGCGACAAAGCGGCGAGCACAACCATGACCATGCCCAGGTGCTGATAGGCTGGCGCGGGCGCATGGACTGCCGCTTCGACGACACCGCCGGGTGCCTGGTCAGCGGCCGCGCCGCGCTGGTGCCGGCCGGTGCCGGTCACCTGTACGCGGGGCTGAGCGACGATAGCGAACTGCTGGTGATCGACGTTTCGTTCGTCGATCCCTATATAAGATCGCTGGAAAGCGCCTGCGCTCTGCAGTTCAGCGACACCCTGTTCCAGCGGCCGGAGATCATTACGCTGGATGCGGTGACACTGCCGCTACTGGATTTTGCCGCCACCCAGCTGCAACAGGCTCAGCAACCGGGCAAAGCCCTGATCAGTTGCCAGCTGGTATCCCTGTTCATGACACAGCTCTGTCAGCTCTATTCATCCGACAGTATCCGGCTAGCGGCCCGGGCACGCCTGGATATCACTGAACTGAACCGTTTCATCGACCGCCGCCTCGCCGAGCCACCTAGCAATGCGCAGCTGGCGAGCGCCATGAACCTCAGCGAAAGTCATTTTTACGCCCTGTGCCAGCGTCAGCTCGGCGTGACGCCTCAGCACTACCTGATGCACCGCCGCCTGCAACAGGCGCAGTACCTGCTACTCAACAGCCGCATGCCGCTCGCGGCCCTGGCGCAGGAAGTCGGCTTTGCCGATGCATCCAGCTTTTCCCGGGCTTTCAAGAACCACTTCAGTGAAACACCGGGCGCCGCCCGGCGTTCCATGCAGGCTCCGCGCCAAGCACACAGGGCTAGGACGCAATAAACCGCAGCCAGCAAAAAGGAGCCCACGGGCTCCTTTTTTACATTTAGCTATTAACATTCAGCTAGTTATGCTACCCGCAGGGGGTCGTTCAGACTTAACCGACCTTCTCACCCTTGGCCTGCAGATCGGCATGGTAGGACGAACGCACCAGCGGACCTGAAGCCACATGGGAGAAGCCCATTTCCTTGGCCTGACGTGCAAAGTCGTCGAACTCGTCCGGCGTTACGAAACGGTCGACCGGCAGGTGGCTGCGGCTTGGCTGCAGATACTGACCAATGGTGATCATGTCGACATTGTGTGCCCGCAGGTCACGCATGACCGCGACGATCTCTTCATTGGTTTCGCCCACGCCCACCATCAGGCCAGACTTGGTGCGGATACCGGGCTGACGCTGCTTGAAGCCTTCGAGCAGATCCAGTGACCATTCGTAGTCGGCGCCGGGGCGTACCTGCTTGTACAGGCGCGGCACGGTTTCCATGTTGTGGTTGAAAACATCCGGCGGTGTGGCACTGAGAATCTCCAGCGCAACATCCATGCGGCCGCGGAAATCCGGCACCAGGGTTTCAATTTCGATGGACGGTTGGCGCTCGCGGGTTTCGCGTACGCAGTCGGCGATATGCTGGGCACCGCCATCACGCAGGTCGTCGCGGTCAACCGAGGTGATAACCACATAGCGCAGACCCAGGTCCGCAATGGCGGTGGCCAGCTCGCGGGGCTCATCGGCGTTCAGCGCATTGGGGCGACCGTGGGCCACATCGCAGAACGGGCAGCGACGGGTGCAGATATCACCCATGATCATGAAGGTGGCGGTACCGTTGGTGAAGCACTCGCCGATATTCGGGCAGCTGGCTTCTTCACAGACGGAAGACAGTTTGTGCTCACGCAGCTTGGACTTGATGCGCTGTACCTCGGCAGAGGAGCCCATGCGCACTCGAAGCCAGGCGGGCTTGCGTGGCATTTCATCTTTCTCGGTGGGGATAACCTTCACCGGGATACGGGCGACCTTTTCGGCGCCGCGAAGTTTGACACCCTGCTCGACGCGCGCGCCAGCGGTTTTGTTATCAGAACTTGCCATACAATCGCTAATCCAATCTGGTTCTGCGGGACACCGTAGTATACCCGATTTTGTTGATCAAAATATCACCCATACGGCTGACGGCGGCCGCGCTGTCCAGCCCCGATACCAGGCTCGAGAGCTGGGTCATCGCCATGCCGGCATAGCCGCAGGGGTTGATGCGCAGGAAGGGCTCCATGTTCATGTCCAGGTTCAGCGCCAGGCCATGGAAGGAGCAGCCACGGCGCACCCGCAAGCCCAGCGAGCAAATCTTGGCATCGCCGACATAGACGCCGGGGGCATCCGGCTTGGGGTAGGCTTCAATTCCATACTCCCCCAGCAGCTCGACGACACTCTGCTCCATCAGATCCACCAGATCACGCACGCCCAGGCTTTTGCGACGCAGGTTCAGCAGCAGGTAGACCACCAGCTGACCGGGGCCATGGTAGGTCACCTGACCACCACGATCGGCCTGCACCACCGGAATGTCTCCGGCATTGAGCACATGCTCGGCCTTGCCGGCCTGCCCCTGGGTAAACACCGGAGCATGTTCCAGCAGCCAGATTTCATCCGGCGTCTGGTCATCGCGGCTATTGGTGAAGTCCTGCATCTGCTGCCAGCTAATGTCATAGGGCACCTGTCCCAGACTGCGCAGAATCAGCGTATCGGCAACGGCCATCAAATGACCATTTTGACGCGACCGGAGGACTTCAGGTCCTGGTGCATCTGCTCCAGCTGCTCGGCACCTGTGGCGGTAATGCAAAAGCGCACTGACTGGAAAGTGCCCTTGTTGCTGTCCTGCACCGTGACGCTGGCAACATCGAGATCCGGTGCGTACTTGAGCACGGTTTCGATGACGTAATCCCGAAAGTCGGTGCTGTTAACACCAATCACCTTGATCGGATAATCGGGGCAGGGAAACTCAATTTTTGGGGGTTGCTGTTCGCTCATTACTCACTCCCCCGTCATCAGCTGCTGCTGGTAACGGGCCAACAATTCAAACATTCGAGCCCAGACGGGCCCCTTGTTACCGCTGCCGATGGGGATATCATCCACCCTTGTCACCGGCACCACGCCGCGGGTCGAACTGGAAATCCAGACTTCGTCGGCATTCATCAGGCTATCGTAATCGATATCCACTTCCTGATACTGCATGCCGTTGGCATCGGCCAGGCCCAGTACCAGCTCCCGGGTAATTCCGCCCAGAATATCGGAGCTGCGCTTGGGCGTATAGATCACGCCCTGGCGCACCACAAAGAGATTGCAGGAGGTGCCTTCGGTCAGTACACCATCGCGCAGCAGCAGTGCCTCATCCGCACCCTGATCCCTCGCCTGCTGCAGCACCAGAATATTGGGCAGTAAACCGGTGGACTTGATATCACAGCGATGCCAGCGCAGGTCCGCTGTGACAATGGCGCTAAGACCAACCACATCCGCTGCCGCCACCGCGGCGAAATTGCGCACCGGCGCACAGCAGGCAAAGACCGTGGGTTTAAGCCTGGCATCATAGCTGTGGCTGCGGCTGCCGCAGTCACCACGGGTCACCTGCAGATATACCGACATGGTGCCGCCGCCATTGCGCTGTACCAGCTCGTCCATCAGCACGGCCCAGTCGATATCGGCCTGAATGCGCACCGCCCGCAGGCTGTGTTCCAGCCGGGCTATATGCTCCTGCAGCCTGAAGCCGATGCCGCGAAAATAGGGCACCACCTCATAAACACTGTCGCCGAACAGAAATCCGCGATCGAAAGGCGACACTGTCGCCTCTTCAGAGGCCATGAACTGACCCTTGAGATATACGATATTCATCGGCGTCCGGCTCCTCAATCCGTCGGCACTGTGCAGGCGGAAGGATCAGTGGGTACTTACTTTAAAGGTTTAGCCAATCAAACTGAGGAAGAACAGCAGGATGCTGTGCCAGATGCGCTTGAGCAGGCCACCCTCGGCGACATCCTCCAGCGCAACCAGCGGCACCTCGCGCACGGTTTCACCGTTGAGCGTCACCCGTAAACGGCCATATTCCTGCCCCTGCACGACCGGCGCCTCAATCACGCGATCCACATCCAGCGAGGCTTCCAGCTGATCGGTCTGGCCACGGGGTACAGTAACCGCCAGGGATTCGGCCAGTCCCAGACGCACTTCGCCACGCTGCCCCCCCCAGACAGTGGCGCTATTCAGCGGCGTGCCACCATCGTACAGCTTGTGGGTACGGTAGTAGCGGAACGCATAGGCCATCAGCTTCTGGGTTTCCTGCGCGCGCGACTCTTCACTGCTGGTGCCGAGCACTACGCTGATCAGGCGCATGTCGTCGCGCTTGGCCGACGCCACCAGGCAGTAGCCGGCTTCTTCGGTGTGACCGGTTTTCAGGCCGTCAACCGAGTCATCTCGCCACAGCAGGCGATTGCGGTTGGGCTGGCGAATTTCGTTGTAGGTGAAGTATTTCTCGGAATAAATCGGGTAGTTTTCCGGAAACTGGCGAATGATCGCCCGCGCCAGAATAGCCAGATCACGCGCCGTGGACATATGCTGATCCGCAGGCAATCCGGTGGCGTTGCGGAAATAAGTGTTCTTCATGCCCAGCAGGCCGGCATGCTGGTTCATCAGGTCGGCAAAGGCCGACTCGCTGCCGGCGATATGCTCCGCCACGGCAACAGAGGCATCGTTGCCCGACTGAATAATGATGCCCTGCAGCAGGTCGATAAGCTTGACCTGGGTACCTTCACGCACGAACATGCGCGAACCTTCGGTACGCCAGGCCTTTTCGCTGATCAGCACCATATCATCCTTGGAGATGTTGCCCTTGGCCAGTTCGTACTCGACTATATAGGCAGTCATCATCTTGGTCAGGCTGGCGGGTGCAAACTGCTCGTCTTCCTTGTCCGAGAGCAGAATCTCACCGGTTTCGGCATCCATCACCAGGTAGGAGGTAGCCGCGATCTGGGGCGAGGCCGGTATCAGCTCGGCCGGAGACAGTGTCGGGGTCGCGTTGAGCGTCGGAGTCGCGTTCAGGGTCGGCGTTTCAGCCTGTACGGGGCCTGTCAGAAGCAGTGAGCAGAGGAAAAAGCCGCATAGTCGAGTGTATATCGGTCGTTGAGCCATGATTCTCGTTATTCAGTTCGCGGGAAATTGGGTGCAGGGTAGACGTCTTGGGAGACTAAAAGTTCTACTCTACTCAGGCGATAAGGGTAAGTCCACCGGACGGGCGGCGGTGTAACCGGCATCAGCCAGCTGACGCATCAGGCGCGCTTCGGTTTCGCTGTCGGGCACAGGCCCCAGCTGCACCCGGTAAAGGGTGCGACCTTCCTGGGTCACGGGTGACACCCGCAGGTTCAGGCCCGCAGACAGCTGCCCAATATTCTGTTCGATGCGCTCGATGGCCGCACGGTCCGAGAAGGCGCCCACCTGCAGGTAGCGCCCAGGCCCTGAAGCCGCTTTTTTTCCGGCAGTCAGGGCGGGGGCCGCAGCCAGAGTCCCGCGCGGATCCAGCACTTCGAGCGAGACACGGGCCGTGCCCTCGCCCATCATGTCCAACCGCGACGCCGCCGCGTAGGACAGGTCAATTACCCGTCCTTCATGGAAGGGACCGCGGTCATTCACCCGCACCACCACGCTGCGGTTGTTATCGAGGTTTGTCACCCGAACATAGCTCGGCAGCGGCAGCGACTTGTGCGCTGCCGTCATACTGAACATGTCGTAGACTTCGCCATTGGACGTTTCATAGCCATGGAACTTGCGTCCATACCAGGACGCGGTGCCCTGCTCGCGATAGCCCAGCGCGTTGTCCAGAATGTGGTAACGCTGCCCCAACACCTCGTAAGGACTGCGATTCCCCCTCAGGCTTTTGGGCTCCAGCCGCGGCACGGCATCGGGCACCTTGGACACATCCACCATTTCCAGCGGCGCCTTGTCGTGCTGCATGGAATAACGACCGGCATTGGCTTCGGGGACGCGGCTAGCGCCGGTGCTGTCTTCAGTCTGTTTTACCGAGGACGAGCAACCGGCCAGCAACGCCAGCAGCAGCCCCAGATACAGGCGCACTTGTGTGAAACTCACCCCTGCTTGCTCCCCCGGTAGGCGGCGCCGATCATCTGGCTGAGTTCATGCACCGCCATGCCGTACAGACGGCTGTGGTTATAGCGGGTGATGACGTAGAAGTTGTGCAGACCAAAGCGGTATTCGTCACCTTCGGCCATCTCCAGCTGCATCAGGGTCGCCTTCTGCGTCTGATCAAGATCCTTGCGGGTGTTGATACCCCGCTCGGCCCACTGCGCCAGGGTGACTTCGGGTTCGAGACCGGCATTGAACCAGCTGGCGTCTGTGGTGCCGTTGATCACCACATTGCTGATCACAGGCTCACCCTTTTTCCAGCCGTGGCGAGAAAAATAGTTGGCGACGCTGCCGATGGCATCCACCGGATTGCTCCAGATATCACGCTTGTTGTCGCCATCGAAGTCCACCGCATAGGCGCGAAAGCTCGACGGGATAAACTGGCCGTATCCCATGGCGCCGGCGTAGGAGCCCTTGAGCGACAGTGGATCAACCTTTTCTTCCTGCACCAGCTGCACGTATTCCTTCAGCTCGCCGCGAAAAAAGGCGCCGCGCTTGGGATAATCAAACCCCAGCGTCGCCAGCGCATCAATCACGCGGTAACTGCCGGTAATGCGCCCGTAACGGGTTTCAACGCCGATAATGGCGACAATCACCTCAGCCGGCACACCGAACTGCTGCTCGGCCCGGGCCAGGGTATCGGCGTTCTCGCGCCAGAACTGAAGGCCCTGGTCGATACGCTTCTGTTCAATAAAGATCTTGCGGTACTCGCCCCAGGTCAGATGCTTTTCCGCCGGGCGCGACATGGCCTTGAGAATAGACTCCTGGCGCTGCGCCTGATCAAGCAGGCTCATCAGATAGGCGCGATCCACGCCTTCGGCCACCATCTCGTCGATCAGCCCCTGCGCCTCGGGATACTGCGAATAGCCGGTGCCGGCATCTGCCGCCGCCGGGGCGGGAGCTGCGTCCTTGCTGACATGACCAACCGCTGTTGAAGCACAACCGGTTTGCAATACCAGCGCCAGTGTAACCAAAGCGGGAACCAAAACTTTTTGCATACTTAATCCCTGTTTATCGACGCAGCATCTGCCGATGGGTGTGAACCGACATCATAATGCCGAACCCTGCCATCAGCGTCACAATAGAGGTACCGCCATAACTGATCAAGGGCAGCGGCACACCAACCACCGGCAAGAGTCCGCTGACCATGCCGATGTTTACAAATACATACACAAAGAACGTCAGGATAATGCTGCCCGCCACCAGACGGCCAAAGCTGTCCGGCGCCCGGCTGGCAATGATCAGGCCGCGGCCGATCACCAGCAGATACAGGAACAGCAGAATCAGCACACCGATCAGACCCATTTCCTCGGCAATGACCGCGATAATGAAGTCGGTGTGGGACTCCGGCAGAAAATCCAGCTGCGACTGGGTGCCGGCCATATAGCCCTTGCCCCAGACACCGCCTGAACCTATGGCGGTCTTGGACTGGATAATGTTCCAGCCACTGCCCAGCGGATCGCTCTCGGGGTCCAGAAAAGTGAGTACCCGCTGACGCTGATAGTCTTTCATCACCATCCAGAGCCCGGGCAGCGCCGCCCCGGCAGCCACCAGGGCGGCCAGCACATAGCGCCAGAGAATGCCCGACAGCAGCAGCACGAAAATGCCGGAGGCCGCAATCAGCAGCGAGGTGCCAAGGTCCGGCTGTTTCATGATCATGACCGACGGAATGCCCAGCAGCACCAGCGAGACAATAATGTGCAACGGTCGCGGAGGCAACGGCCGGCTCGAAAGATACCAGGCAATCATCAGCGGTAGCACCAGCTTGGTGATTTCCGATGGCTGAAAACGGAACCCCGGCAGTGCCAGCCAGCGCTGCGCACCCTTGGCACCCACCCCGACCAGCAGCACTGCCAGCAACAGCAGTACGCTGGCGGCAAACATCCAGGGCGCCCAGCGCGCCAGATGGCGCGGATTGACCTGGGCCAACCCGACCAGCACCACCAGAGCCGCTCCCATGCGCATCGCCTGCCGGCTGACGTAACCGACGTCCTGCCCGGATGCGCTATAGAGCACGAAAAGCCCGAAGCCACACAGCATCAGCAGGAACAGCAGCATCCAGGCATCCAGATGGGTATGGGACCACCAGCCCGGGCGCTTTGCCAGATGCTGGCCGGACTCCGGCATGGTGCGCTGAAAATCGCGCAGGCTCATGCCACAACCCCCAAGGCTGCAACAGAGAACAGCTGTCCCATAGTCAGTGATTCAGTCGTCATCGTGATATTTCCACTTCCTGCAGCACTTCTTCTGCCATCGGATCTTGGCTGGGGTCTATGCCCAGCAGCCAGGCATCCATGACCTGACGCGCTATGGGTGCTGCCGTACTGGAGCCGCCGCCGCCGTTTTCCACTACCACGGCCACGGCGATCTGGGGATCGTCCGCCGGCGCAAAGGCGAGGAAGAGCGCATGGTCACGGTTGCGTTCCGACAGTTTGGAAGCATCGTAACGTTCATCCTGCTTGATACCCACCACCTGAGCGGTACCGGTCTTGCCGGCGATGATATAACTTGAGTCCTTGCCGACCTTGCGCGCGGTACCGCGCTCGCCGTGCATAACATCCACCATGCCCTGGATCACCTGCTGCCAGTACGTATCGGACTTCAGGGTCACGTCTGCAGGCACGGGCTCAGCATCATCCAGCGGCGGCATGTTGATACGGATATCGCCGTCCTCGCCCTGGGTGCGCACCCCCTGCAACAGCTTGGGCTGCACCCACTTGCCGCGGTTGGCCAGTACAGTGGCGGCCGTTGCCAGCTGCAGCGGCGTTGCTACGAAAAAGCCCTGACCGATACTGAGGTTGACCGAGTCACCGGGATACCAGGGGCGCTTGCGGGCGCGGCGTTTCCATTCCTTGGATGGCAGCACCGCCGGTACCGCTTCGGGCAGATCCAGACTGGTCACAGCGCCAAAACCAAAGCGCCCCAGGTAATCCGACATCTTGTCCACTCCCATGCGGTAGCCGACATCGTAAAACCAGACGTCACAGGACTGGGCCAGCGCCAGATTCAGGTCCACCCGGCCATGGCCGCCGCGCTTCCAGTCCCGGTAGCGGCGCCCGCCCTGACTGAGGGTAAAGAAACCCGGATCCCACACTGAATGACTCGGTGATACAGTGCCGGAATCCAACGCCGCCAGGGCAATCACCGGCTTGATGGTCGACCCCGGCGGGTAACCGCCGCGCAGCGCACGGTTGAACAGCGGCAGGTCGGGCGAGTCTCGCAGCGCGCTGTAGTCGGTGGTCGAAATACCGGTCACAAACAGGTTGGGGTCATAGCCCGGCTCGCTCACCAGCGCCAGAATGCCGCCCGTTTTGGGGTCGATCGCCACCACCGAGGCACGACGCCCATCGAGCAGCCGTTCGGTGATCTGCTGCAAGCGCAGATCAAGGCTCAGCACCAGATCATCCCCCGGCACCGGATCGACGCGTTCCAGCACGCGCAAGACTCGGCCACGGGCATTGGTTTCGACCTTCTGGAAGCCCACCTGGCCGTGCAGCTGCGGCTCGTAGAATTTTTCGATACCCAGCTTGCCGATATAGTGCGTGGCGGCGTAGTTGTTGGCCTCCACCCGCTGCAGCTCTGCCTCGTTTATACGCCCGACATAGCCCAGCGCATGCACCACTGCCTCGCCGTAGGGGTAGTAGCGGATCAGATCCGCCTCAACCTGCACGCCCGGCAAGCGGTGATAGTTGACGGCAATGCGGGCAATCTCGAGCTCGGTGAGACGAAAACGCACCGGCACCGTTTCGAACGGGCGGCGGCGCTGGTGGTAGCGCTTCTGAAAGCGTTCAAGCTCGGATTCAGTGATGGGAATCAGCTGTTTCAGAATTGCCAGGGTGCCGTCGAGATCCTTCACCTCTTCCTTGAGCACCGTCACGCTGTAGCTGGGACGGTTGTCGGCCAGCAAAACGCCATTGCGGTCGTAAATCAGGCCACGGGTCGGCGCCACCGGCTGCAGATGCACCCGGTTGTCCTCCGACATGGCGGCATAACGGTCGTACTGCACGACCTGGAGGAAATAGAGCCGGCCAACCAGCACCGCCACCAGCGCGATTACCAGCACAAAGGCCAGCATTGCCCGGGCACCAAAGGTGCGGCTTTCCTGGCTGTAATCCTTGAAGCGTTCGAAGGCCATGAAATCGCTATTTGTGGTAGGGGTGACCCTGCAAAATGGTACAGGCACGGTAGAGCTGCTCTGCCAGCAGCACGCGCACCAGCGGATGGGGCAACGTCAGCGCCGACAACGACCAGCGCTGCTCAGCCGCCGCACTGCAGCGGGCATCCAGACCGTCCGGACCGCCGATCAGCAAGGAGACGTTTCGACCGCCCATGCGCCAGCCTTCCATGTTCGAGGCCAGTTGCTCGGTCGACCAGTTGCGACCTTCCACCTCCAGCGCCACCACCAGATCTCCCTTGGGGATGGCCGCCAGCATCTGATCGCCTTCCTGGCGCTTGGCCCGGGCGATATCCGCGCCCTTGCCCCGATGACCCAGCGTCAACTCCACCAGCTCCAGCGTCAAATCCGCCGGCAGCCGCTTGGCGTACTCATCGTAGCCCTGGGTGACCCAGCCAGGCATCTTGCCGCCAACGGCAATCAGACGTACTTTCATTGCCGTTACTCTGCCGCCTTAGCCGCGTCAAAGCTCCACAGCCGTTCCAGATCATAGAAGCTGCGGGCATCCGGCATCATGACATGGACAACGATATCGCCCAGATCCACCAGCACCCAGTCACCGCCGGTCTGGCCTTCGGTGCCCAGCGGTATTACGCCCGCTTCTTTCGCCTTATCGATCACTTCCTGGGAAATGGAGTTCACATGGCGATGGGAGGTTCCGCTGGCGATCAGCATGAAGTCGGTCACGCTGGATTTGCCCTGCACATCCAGTACCACAACATCTTTGGCTTTCATATCTTCCAGCGCGGTTTGCGCCAGGGTGACCAGTTGATCAATCCGCATCTTGGGTTAACTATCCTCTTCAATCACGTAAAGTTTGTGTTGTTGCATATAGTGCCAGACGGGGTCCGGACACAGGTATCGGGGTGACAGCCCCTTCGCCACCAGCTGGCGAATCTGGGTGGCCGAGATGCTCAGCGGCGTCAGTTCGTGCATCAGCACGCGACCACAGGGCGATCCCAGCACTGTCCTCAGCGAACGGGTTTCGTGGGCACGGAAAAAACGCTGCATCCGCTCATCCGGCTCGTATACATAACCTGGCCGGCACACCACTATGATGTGACAGTAGTCAGGCAGCTGTTCCCAGCCATGCCAGCTGGCCAGCCCGAGGTAGGCATCCATGCCCAGCACCATGCACAGCGACCGGTCGGGGCCGATTTCGGCCCGCAACGACTGCAGCGTGAGCAGGCTGTAGGACGGCTGGTCCGACAGCACCTCGCGCGCATCCACCCGCAGGGCCGGTTCTTGCTCCACCGCCAGGCCTACCATGGCCAGACGCTGTTCCGACGAGCAGCCGGGCTGCTCGCGGTGCACCGGGATCTTCGACGGAATCAGGCAGACCTGTTCGACCCCCATCCACTGCTGGATCTCCAGCGCGGTGCGCAGGTGGCCATTGTGCACGGGGTCAAAGGTGCCGCCCATGAAAACCAGGGCATCCGCAGGGCCGGTATTGGTCATGTCCGTTTACTGACGGATATGACCATCACCCAGCACCACGTATTTCTGCGACGTCAGGCCTTCTAGGCCAACAGGGCCACGGGCATGAATCTTGTCCGTGGAAATACCAATCTCGGCCCCCAGGCCGTACTCGAAACCATCGGCAAAGCGCGTCGAGGCATTTACCATCACCGAGCTGGAATCCACTTCCCGCAGGAAGCGCCGCGACTTGGTGTAGTTTTCCGTGACGATGGCATCGGTATGGTGAGAACCGTAGGTGTTGATATGGCTGATGGCCTCATCCATGCCGTCGAGCACACGGATCGACAGTATGGGGGCCAGGTATTCTGTGGACCAGTCTTCCTGCGTTGCCGCCACAATCTGCGGCAACAGCGCACGGGTGCGTTCACAGCCGCGCAGCTCGACGCCGGCCTGCTCATAGGCGCCGGCCAGCTCCGGCAGCACCTTGGCGGCCACACTGCTGTCGACCAGCAGGGTTTCCATGGTGTTGCAGGTGCCGTAGCGGTGCGTCTTGGCATTGAGCGCTATATTAATCGCCTTGGAGGTGTCGGCATCGCTGTCGATAAAGACATGGCAGATACCGTCCAGATGCTTGATCACCGGCACCCGCGCATCACGGCTGACCCGCTCGATCAGGCCCTTGCCGCCGCGGGGTACTATAACGTCGACGTACTCCGGCATGGTAATCAGTTGTCCCACGGCGGCACGGTCTGTGGTTTCAACCACCTGCACCGCCGTCTGCGGCAGTCCTGCGCGCTTGAGGCCCGCGGCAATGCAGGCCGCAATCGCCTGATTGGAATGAATCGATTCGGAGCCACCACGCAAGATCGCGGCATTACCGGACTTCAGGCACAGGCTCGCCGCCTCGACCGTCACATTGGGACGCGACTCATAGATGATGCCGATCACGCCCAGCGGCACGCGCATCTTGCCGACCTGGATACCGCTGGGGCGATAGTTCATATCGGTGATTCCACCTATGGGGTCTGCCAGTGTCGCCACCTGATGCAGGCCCTCGATCATGGTATCGATACGCGCCGGTGTCAGTTCCAGACGGTCCAGCATGGCTGCATCCAGACCATTGGCCTTGCCGTTTTCCAGATCCTGTCGGTTGGCACTGGCCAGCACCTCGCGGGCAGCCTCCAGGGCTTCTGCCATATACAGCAGCGTCTTGTTCTTGATGCCGGTTTCAGCCCGCGCCATCAGCCGCGACGCTTCGCGTGCACGCTGACCCAGCTCGATCATGTATGCCTCTACGTTCATGCCCTGCCCTTAGCTCCGGTCGTTAACCTGCGCATTATACCGTCGGGAACCCGGATGTTGCATGAAGGATTTCACTTTTGCTGCAAGCGTCGAATACGGCACCCGAATCGATGCATCAACAGATCACTGCAGCCGGCGTTTTAAATGGCGTCTGGGTGCGCTGCAACATGCAGCCCGGCAGCACTGTGCCGGCCCCGGTTGAGCTGTTATGATCGGTTTCGTCCAATTTCCACGCGCCCCTGGATAACCCAGCACACTATGTCCGCAGTCCAGCCCCATATCACCGCCATTCCGTCCCCGTTGCGTCGTCGCCTGCTGCTGCAACTGGCCATGATTATGACCTTTGGCCTGCTGCTCAGCGGCGGCTACCTCTGGTTCAGCGCCAGCAAGGATGCCCAGGCACAGACGCTGGCATCCGGCGGCAAGCTGATGCGCCAGTCCGCCGTGCTGCTGCAGCCGCTGCTGCTGGCCGACGACCGGGTTAGCCTGAACTACCTTATTAACGAGCTTGGCGATCAGCCCGAAGTGCGCGGCATCGCACTCTATAACCAGACCAACGAACTGGTCGCCCGCAGCGGCGAAGCCGAAGGACCGCTGGAACGCGAACTGGTGCTGGAGCGCGAGCAGCAGACCCTGGGCCGCATGCTGTTCTGGCTCGATCCGGCCCCTGCCCGGGAGCAGCGCCTGGGGCAGCTGCCCCTGGTGGCCATGCTCTGGCTCGGCAGCGCCCTGGTGTCCCTGCTGACCCTGGCCATGACGCTGAATCCTCGCCCGCCACGCGAACCCCTCGATGCCGAAGAATACGATGAAGCCCTGACGGATGCCGAGCTGGAAGAAGAACCAGGCGCAGCGCTGGATGCAGAACCGATGCACGAGCTGAACGCAATGGCCTTCTCGACGGAAAATCCGGATGCGGCGGACCTGCACCAGGATAACGCCGATACTGAAGCCGATCCCCGGCGCTACGATTTCCCGGCCGAAGACGCAGACGCATCGGACGCAGCCCCCGAGGATTATCAGCTCCTCGACGACGATGAGTTTGATCCCGACCAGGGCAGTGATCCGTACGACGATCAGAACGACGCCTCGAACAAGCGCCGACAGCCTGATCGGGAAGAGTCAGGCTTCGAGGGACTGCTGGATCTGCTGCGGCCGGTGAAGGAGCGGCTGATGCCCCGTTTCATGCCCTCGGCGCCGCAGCCGGAAGAATTCGAGCGCACCCAGGAGCCGCGCTTTATCGACGAGGATCTGGAGTTTGACGACGATGAGCCAGCCGCGGCCGAACCCGAGCGCCCCAGCGCGCCCAATCCGCTGCGCGAACGCGCCGAGACTCAGCTGGGCCTTTACAGTTTTGAGCACGAACTGGAACTGATACTGACGCCGGAAGAGGCCAGCTATCTGCTGCTGATCGACGCCGCCAGCGGCCATGCCGAGTATGTCGACGAGAACGAGCGTACCGAACTGCTGACCCACTACGGCCAGTTCGCCCATCAGATCGCCGCCATTTACAGTGGTGACATCGAGCCACAGGACAACGGCGACGTTCGCATCTGGTTCCGCCAGCCCACCGACGACGACGCCCACGGTGCCAATGCCCTCTGTGCCGCCAAGCTGTTCACCCTGCTGTACCGGGCCTTTAACCAGAGCCGCATTCGCTGTTTCCAGCCGGTACTGAACCTGCATATAGCACTGGTACGCGGCAACTGCCAGAAGCCCTCACTGATGCTGGAAGAAGTCCAGTTCCTGACCCGCAGCACCCAGAGTAACGAGCTGATCAGCCACACGGCGCTGACCGAAGTTCCGGACCTGAAGGGCAATCTGCTGGAGCACGCCGATATCAGGCGCGAGGACGAAGACAAGGTACTGATCCATCGCCTGAGCGAGGATTACGAGGAACTGCTGCAGCGACAGGCCAGCCACCTGATGAGCAAGACAGACTGACCTCAGCCGGAGGCACCACAGACCAGACAGCAAAAAGGCGCTGGCGACACAGAGGTCGCCAGCGCCTTTTTCGTATTTCAGAGCGCGTGCAGGCGCTGCCCGCTACTCGCTACCGTCCACTTCCAGACGATCAACCCGCTGATAGCCCCGCGGCAGCTTGTTGCCGCGTCGGCCACGCTCGCCACGATAGTGATCGATCTCCGCCGGCTTGAGCTTGAGATGCTGCCGCCCGGCATGTACCACCAGGGTCCGGTCCGGATCCAGCGTCACCAGTGCGGTCAGATACTCTTCCCGCGCCTTGGCCCTTGCCCCAGGGATATTGATGATCTTGTTGCCCTTGCCCCGCGCCAGCTCCGGCAGATCCGCCACAGGGAAGACCAGCAGCCGGCCTTCATTGGTGACCGCCGCCAGCAGGTCCCGTGCCACATCCTTCACCAGAATGGGCATCAGGGTCAGGCTCGCCTCCGGCAGCGTCAGCGCCGCCTTGCCGTTCTTGGTCTTGCTGCTCAGATCAGACACCTTGGCGATAAAGCCATAGCCCGCATCCGAGGCCAGCAACACCCGATCGTTATCTTGCCCCGAGAACATGCCTTCGATGGTCGCACCCTTGGGTAGCGACAGCTGGCTGGTCACAGGCTCGCCCTGTCCCCGCGCCGACGGCAGCGTGTGGGTATCCAGGGTATAGCTGCGCCCGGTCGAGTCGAGCAGCAATGTCGGCTGATTCATGCGCCCGGTACAGGCCAGTTTGAAACTGTCACCGGACTTGTAACTCAGCCCTTGGGCATCGATCTCGTGGCCCTTGGCGGCACGAATCCAGCCCTGCTTTGAAATCACCACCGTCACGGGATCGGCGCTGAGCAGGTCCTTCTCGCTGAAGGCCTGGGCTTCGTTGCGCTGCACTATGGGCGAACGGCGGTCATCGCCGTAGGTCTTAGCGTCTTCCTTCAGCTCATCCTTGATCAGCTTGCGCAGACGCGCGTCTGAGCCCAGGATTTCCTCGAGGCGCTTGCGCTCGGCCTCCAGTTCGTCCTGCTCGGCGCGGATCTTGAACTCTTCCAGCTTGGCCAGGTGGCGCAGCTTGAGCTCCAGAATCGCCTCGGCCTGGCGCTCGCTGATATTGAAGCGCCGGATCATCTCGGCCTTGGGCTCCTCCTCGTAGCGGATGATGGCAATCACCTCGTCGATATTGAGGTAGGCGATCATCAGACCTTCGAGCAGGTGCAACCGGTCCAGCACCTTGTCGAGACGGTGCTGCAGACGGCGGCGCACCACCTGGGTTCGCCAGCTCAGCCACTCGGTCAGGATCTGACGCAGATCCTTCACCTGGGGCCGGCCATCAATGCCGATCATGTTGAGGTTGACGCGGTAGCTGCGTTCCAGATCGGTGGAGGCAAACAGATGTGCCATCAGCTGGTCGATATCAACGCGATTGGAGCGCGGAATGATCACCAGCCGGGTGGGGTTTTCGTGATCGGATTCATCCCGCAGATCCGCCACCATCGGCAGCTTCTTGGCCTGCATCTGACCTGCGATCTGTTCCAGAATCTTGGCGCCTGAGACCTGATGCGGCAGCGCCGTGACCACAATTTCACCCTGCTCGCGGATATAGACCGCACGCATGCGCACCGAGCCGCGACCGGTTTCATAGAGCTTGCGCAGCTCATGGGCCGGCGTAATGATTTCGGCGTCCGTGGGCATGTCCGGCCCCGGAATGAATTCGCACAGCGACTGCACATCCGCCGAAGGATGGTCCAGCAGGTGCAGACAGGCCTGGGTCACTTCACGCAGATTGTGCGGCGGTATATCGGTCGCCATGCCCACGGCAATGCCGGTGGTGCCGTTGAGCAGCACATTGGGCAGACGCGCCGGCAGTACCGCGGGCTCCTGCAGGGTGGCGTCAAAGTTCGGCAGCCAGTCAACCGTGCCCTGGCCCAGCTCGCGCAGCAGCAGCTCGGCATAGGGCGCCAGGCGCGACTCGGTATATCGCATGGCGGCAAAGGACTTGGGATCGTCGGGCGAGCCCCAGTTACCCTGGCCATCGACCAGCGGGTAGCGGTAGCTGAACGGCTGCGCCATCAGCACCATGGCCTCGTAGCAGGCCGAATCACCGTGGGGGTGGAACTTGCCCAGCACGTCGCCGACGGTACGGGCCGATTTCTTGTACTTGGCCGTCGCCTTGAGGCCCAGCTCCGACATGGCATAGACGATGCGTCGCTGCACCGGTTTCATGCCATCGCCAATATGCGGCAGGGCGCGGTCGAGAATGACGTACATGGAATAATCCAGATAGGCCTTCTCGCTGAAATCTTTCAGCGACAATCGCTCGACGCCGTTCTCAAAAGTGGATTCTGTACTCATTTCAAAATTCCGTCAGTGCATCTGATGCCGTTGCCCGACCTCAGATATCGGCCAGGTTGCCCTTGATCTCGAGCCAGCTCTTGCGATCCGGCGAGCGCTTCTTGGCCAGCAGCATGTCCATGGTCTCGTCGGTGTCGTCACCCTCGTCCGTATCAATGGTGAGCTGCACCAGACGGCGGGTATCCGGCGCCATGGTGGTCTCACGCAACTGCAGCGGATTCATTTCACCCAGACCCTTGAAGCGCTGCACGCCAATCTTGGCGTTTTTGCGTTCGGCACGAATGCGCTCGATAATGCCGTTCTTCTCGTCCTCGTCCAGGGCATAGAACACTTCCTTGGCGACATCGATACGAAACAGTGGCGGCATGGCGACATGAATATGACCGGCCGCCACCAGCGGGCGGAAATGACGCGCAAACAGGGCGCACAGCAGGGTGGCGATGTGCAGACCGTCGGAGTCGGCGTCGGCAAGAATGCAGACCTTGCCGTAGCGCAGACCTGCAAGATTGTCGGAGCCGGGTTCAACACCAATGGCCACGGAGATATCGTGAATTTCCTGCGACCCCAGCACCTCGCCGGAGTCCACTTCCCAGGTATTCAGGATCTTGCCACGCAGCGGCATGATGGCCTGAAATTCGCGATCCCGCGCCTGCTTGGCCGAGCCCCCGGCCGAGTCACCCTCCACCAGAAACAGCTCGGACTGCATGGCATCACCGCCGGAGCAGTCCGCCAGTTTGCCCGGCAGTGCAGGCCCCTGGGTCACCTTCTTGCGCACTACTTTCTTGTTGGACCGCAGGCGACGCTGGGCATTGCTGATGACCAGCTCCGCCAGTTGCTCACCCTCTTCCACATGGCGGTTCAGCCAGAGGGAGAAGGCATCCTTGATGGCACCGGAAATAAAGGCGGCAATCTTGCGTGACGACAGGCGCTCTTTCGTCTGGCCGGCAAACTGCGGGTCCCGCATCTTGGCCGAGAGGATATAGCAGCAGCGCTCCCAGACATCATCAGCACTGAGCTTGACGCCCCGTGGCAGCAGGTTGCGGAACTCGCAGAACTCGCGCATGGCTTCGAGAAGGCCGGTACGAAAGCCGTTCACATGGGTGCCGCCCTGGGCTGTGGGAATCAGGTTGACGTAGCTTTCGCCCACCATGTCACCGCCATCCACCAGCCACTGCACGGCCCACTCCACCGCGTCTTCTTCACCGGTAAGACTACCGCTGAAGGGCTCTGCCGGCAGCGCCTCGAATACCTGGGTCGACCCCTTGAGGTAGGCCACCAGGCCATCTTCGTAGTACCACTCGTCTTTCTCGGCCTTGGCATCGCCCTGGTCTATAAAGGTGACCCGCAACCCCGGACAGAGTACCGCCTTGGCGCGCAGCACATGCTTGAGACGCGGTACGCTGAATTTCGGGCTGTCGAAGTATTTCGGGTCCGGTGAGAAGCGCAGGCTGGTGCCGGTATTGCGCTTGCCACAATTGTCGACGACTTCGAGCTCGGAGACCTTGTCGCCATCGGCAAAGCCAATGCGATAGACATTGCCATCACGCTTGACCTGCACTTCCAGCAGGCGCGACAGGGCATTGACCACAGACACGCCCACGCCGTGCAGGCCGCCGGAGAACTGGTAGTTGTCATTATTGAACTTGCCGCCGGAATGCAGCCGCGTGAGGATCAGCTCAACGCCACTGACCTTCTCTTCGGGGTGGATATCCACCGGCATGCCACGGCCGTCGTCGCTCACGGTCATGGAGCCGTCCTTGTGCAGCACGACGTCGATCTGTTTGGCGTGGCCGGCCAGCGCCTCATCGACGGAGTTGTCGATCACCTCCTGGGCCAGGTGGTTGGGACGGTCGGTTTCGGTATACATGCCCGGCCGGCGTTTTACCGGATCCAGACCACTGAGGACTTCAATCGCCTCGGCTGTGTATTGTGTCGCCATCGGTTGCGGATTCCTGTCAATGCGATAGCTGGGAGAAAGGTAAGGCTACGGGTTCGGGCAACTCGATACGCCCGGCCGCAAAGGCGAGAATCGCCGGCAGCAGATTCTCGAAACGGTCAAAACCATGGCTGCCACCTGGCTGCACAAACTGCACGCAGCCCGCATAACGGGCCACCGCCTCGCGATAATCCAGGGTTTCATCCCCGCTCTGCTGCAGCAGCAGATAACGCTCCTGAGCATGCAGTTCGGGGCAGACCAGCGCCTCCAGCTGGGCCAGATGCAGCGGCGTCAGCTGGTAGTGTTCGTGGGTATAGAGATTTTCGTTGTCGCCGAGCCAGCCGGCCAGCAGCGTCTGGGGCGCTACGGCCGGGTTGACCAGCGCGCAGCGACAGTGCGGGTATTTTTCCACCAGCGCGGTACTGTAAAACCCGCCCAGTGAACTGCCCACCAGCAGCACGGGCTGCTGCGGGTCTGCCACCAGCGCTTCGAGCTGCGCCATGGCCTCTGCGGGCCAGTGCGACAGAGCCGGCACGCTGTAGTGCGCCGCCAAACCCTCACCTTCGAGGTAGTCACCCAGGATGCGGGCCTTGATGGACGCGGGGGAACTGTTAAAGCCGTGAACATAGATAAAATGGGTCTGCGTCATCCCCGCTCCTTGCTGATACTACATGGCGGAACCATACCGGAGGGGCCTAGTTGACGCAATCCGGCATATCGACGCGACACAGCCTTGCATCTATGCGGCCATCATCCTGCAGCGCGTAATAGCGATAGCCGGGACGCGCCAGCGCAGCGTCGGTTTCCAGCTGAAAATTGTCGCAGCCCGCCTGGAACTGCATCGCGGTGGAAGGCGCCGCAAACAGCTGTATCTGGCCGCGCTGCAGATGCTGCTGCTGGTGTACATGACCGAACATCAGCCCGCGCACCTGCGGACAACGATCAACAACGGCCCAGAACTGCGCGGCATTGCCCAGCATGATGGCATCCTGCCAGGCACTGCCAAGGGCCACTGGATTATGATGCAAGGCGATAAACACCCAGCGCTGGCCGACGCTCTGCAGTTGCTGGCGCAGCCATTCAAGCTCCGCGTCGGACAGGCTGCCGCTACCACGGCCATCGGGATGAGTGGTGGAATCCAGCAGCAGAATGCGCCAGTGCTCGCTGTCGATCAGCTTGCAGCCCAGTGCCGGCTCCTGCGCCTCAAGCGCCTGCATGGACCCAGGCACATCATGATTGCCCGCCAGCCAGTGGCGCTGTGCTGCCAGGCCAGCAACAGAATCCAGCAGCCGCCGGTAGGCATCGGGCGCGCCGTGATGCGTCAGATCACCGGTCAGCAACAGCAGGTCGGCCTGTGCAAAGCGCTGACGCGCATCAGCGGCCACGGCCTGCAGATGACAGAGGGGATCAATACCACGGAACAGGCCACCGGGCTCCGGGCTTAGATGGCAGTCACTCAACTGCAGCAGGCGAAGGGGCATTTCAGACAGCTCTTGAAACAGCGCTATTACACAGATCGTTAAACAAAGACGGGTTCATTGTGGTGACCGTGGTTCAGGCAGTGGCTTAGCCACTCACCCAGGTAGCCATTGAGCTGCGCCTTTTCGTCGGGATGGTGCATGTCACGGTTGGGATAGCCATAGACGCCGGACAACTGCCGCCGGCTCTTCATGCAGATGACTTCCGCCATGGTGGCATCGTGGTAGAGCCGCACCACCAGCGTGGGGGTTGTCAGCCAGTTAGAACCACCTTCGTGCAGCTGCTTTACCAGCACCGTGGAGGTATAGGCGAAGCGCTCCTCCACTTCGAGACGCACCACGACCTGATGCGCTTTCCAGTACACTTGGAATTCGCGATGATCGCAGACATCCAGGTCCGGCAGCAGCTTCATCATGCGCGCGTAGTTGGCCTCACACTGGGCCATCTGCCGCGACAGGTCGGGTACATACTTGCGTTTCATGGTGGCTCCCGTTAAACCCACTGCTGTTCGAGTCGCGGGCTGTGCATTTGCAGCCATTGTATCGCAATGATCGCCGGGGCGTTATCGATCACCCCTTCCCGCACCAGCGCACAGGCGTCATCCAGCGACAGTACATGCACGAGAATGTCCTCACCCTCTTCCGCCAGGCCATGAACTCCCCCGGCCTGACTGGCATCCACCTGGGCGCAAAGCAGATCAATATATTCTCGGGCAGCGCCAGGGCTGGGCGTAAAGCGGCTGATGGCTTCGATGGCCCCCAGCTGCAGGTCGGCCTCCTCCACGGCTTCACGGCGTGCAACATCCGCGGCACTCTCCCCCGGCTCCACCAGCCCCGCCACCAGTTCGAGCTGCCAGGGGCCACGGGGATGATCCAGGGTACCTATGCGGAATTGCTCGATCAGCACCACGGCGCGTAGCACAGGGTCATAGGGCAGCACACAGACAGCATCACGGCGCCGGTATAGCTCGCGCTCTATGCTAACCTCGCCGCCCAGAAAACAGCGGTGTGTCACCGTTACGCGGTCAAGCTTGAAAAAGCCATGATGCAGCGCTTCGTCGGCGCTGATATGAAAATCAGCGACGCCGAAACGGGGTTTCCAGGCGCCAGTCATTTCTGCGCTCCCGTTGTGAAACGCACACTATAGCAGAGATCATAATCGGCGCAGGCCAGAGGCTATATTGAGTGGACGGCGCTCAGAGGGCGCGACGCGGGGACAGATACAGGGGTCCGAGGCGGGCTGTCTTGGCGGCCTTTCTGGCCTCAGCGGCGAGTTCCCCCACCTCCTGAAAGCCCGGGCAGCGGTAAGGGTCCGGGTGCACCACGCCGACGGCAAGCCCCAGCAGTTCATAGAACTGACGGCCGCCTTCAGGCCCCTCGGCCCAGATACCGCCATCCTTCAGGTGCTGCGGATCATAGAAATCGCGCACCGAATGACCGAACTCTTCCAGAATGCGCTCACAGGCCAGTCGCCAGAGCCCATGGCGAAAGATCACCACGAAGTCGTCGCCGCCGATATGGCCGACAAAGGTATCAGGTGCACTGGCATGACGCGTCAGCAGATCGCCGAGGTGCCGAATTACCCGATCGCCCCGGGCATAGCCGTAGCGATCGTTGTAGGCCTTGAACTGATTCAGGTCAAAATAGGCCACATGGAAATCACAGGCGCCCTCGAGCAGACGGCCGAGTTCCTCGTTCACCGGCACATTGCCCGGCAGCAGCGTCAGCGGATTGGCATAGCGGGCCCTGCGGATCTTGAGTTCAGTAATATTGCGCAGCAGGTCGCGTATATTGCCCATGCCCAGATAGCTGCCATCCTGAACGATAAGGATATCCTGCTGCATCAGACTGGATTCCTGTTCAGTCAGCAGGTGCGATACCTGCTCCAGCGGCATGCCAATATCAACCGCCAGAAAATCACCCTGCATGATGTGGCTAACAGAACGCTGCTCATACAGCGCCCGACCATACTGGCTGGAATACAGCTCCCACAGCGCCTGTCGACGCAGCACGCCCACGGGGCGACCATCATCCAGCACCGGAATCAGCGTCAGATCCGGGTGCTGGTGCAGCAGCGCACTGGCGGCATGGATCTTGTCTTCCAGCATCACCGCCGGCGCAGACCTGAGCAGCACGGCAGCGGTTTCGGCACCTTCGTTGTCCCGGTTGGCCCCCCTTGGCATCATGGCAATCTGGCGGCACGCGGCGGCCGCGACCGGCAGCGACTGGGGCTTGCCAAGCAGAAAACCCTGGCCAAAACCGACACCCAGCAGCTGCAGCGCATGCAGCTCGCCGCGGGTTTCAATCCCCTCGGCAATGATACGACAGCGGGTACTGTTTCCAATATTGATAATGGATTTGACGAACTCCCGCTTCACGCTGTCCTGATCAATGCCGCGTACAAAGTGCTTGTCGATCTTGACGTAGGCCGGCTCCAGCTCCGACCAGAGCCGCAGCCCCGAATAACCGGAACCCAGGTCATCGATAGCGATTCCAAAGCCCATGTCCTGATAGTGGCGCACCGCGGTCTGCGTCAGGCCGCAATGATCAAACGGATGCTGTTCCGACAACTCGATAACGATACTGGCCTGGGGGATTTGCAGCTCTTCGAGCCATTCCAGCGTCAGGCCCTGGGGATGACCCGGCATGCCAAGCAGGGACGCATTGATATTCAGAAACAATTTGCCAGCGGGGCGCAGTTCGGCAAAACGCTGCAACGCCAGGCGCCGGCACAGCAACTCAAGTTCCGCCAGGCGGCCCGCGGCCAGTGCTGCTTCGAACAGAGGCCCCGGCATCTGCATGGCGCAGCCCTGGGGGCCGCGAATCAGCGCCTCGTGCCCAATCACCTCACCGCTCTGAAGATCGACTATCGGCTGAAAATAGGGAGTCAGATTTTCGTCACGAATAATGGTGTCCAGCACACTGAGTTCGTTCGCCACGGGCGCTATGTGAAGGCTTGACTGCATGCGTTATTCACCGGGAGCTACTGTACTGTTGCACGCTATATGAAGCTTACAACGGCCCCTTTTTCCGCCATCCTGCGTTGTTCGTTGTCGCCATAGCCCCACTATGACTCCGCCTCACGCCTTGGCTGACGAAAAAATGAGCTCGCTCTAAAGCACCACCAAGAATGCACCAGCACACTAGCGACATTCTGGCCGCCAGACTATGCCCGATTAATGACAGATTCATGACAACGGCAGAAAACCCTCCCCAGCGCCTGCGACTCAATCGGTCAGCTCGACCTCAAGCAACTGCAGCACGGATTCGAGCGACATAGGACGTGCCAGCAGGTAGCCCTGGCCCATTTCACAACGGTTGTCCCGCAGGAAGGCAAGCTGCGCCGGGGTTTCAATACCCTCTGCCACCACCTTGAGCCCCAGCTTGTGAGCCATGGCGATAACGGCGGCGGCTATTTCCATGTCGTTGAGATCATGGGGAATATCCCGCACAAAGGAGGCATCCACCTTGAGCTGATCCAGCGGTAACTGTTTGAGATAGCTCAGCGACGAATAGCCGGTGCCAAAGTCATCAATAGACAGCGTCACGCCCAGATCCTTGAGGGCACCCAGAATCTCAAGTACCCGGCTGATATCATCCATGATCATGGACTCGGTGATCTCGAACTCCAGATACCGCGCTTCGAGCCGGCTGTCCTGCAACGCCAGACGCACCGTATTCAACAGGTTAGGGTCACGGAACTGGCGCAGCGACAGGTTCACCGCCACCTTGACGTCGTGCCCCTGCTCGACCAGATGAAAACCGGCCCGACAGGCTTCGTGAATCACCCAGTTGCCCAGCGGCACAATCAGACCCAGTTCCTCGGCCACCGGAATAAACTCGGCCGGTGATATCCAGCCACGTTCCGCATGGTGCCAGCGGATCAGCGCCTCCATGCCCACCAGCTGCAAGCCGCCCAGCAAATTCCACTGCGGCTGGTAGGCGAGGGAGAAATGCCCCTCCTCCAGCGCCGTGCGAAGCTCAGCTTCCATCTGCGCCCGCCGCATGACTTCCTCATTCATTTCGCGGGTGAAGAACTGATAGTTGTTGCGCCCCTGGCGCTTGGCGCGATACATCGCCAGATCTGCGTTCTTCATCAGAACAGACCAGGTATCTCCGTCATCCGGTGCCAGTGTGATGCCGATGCTGAAGGTGATCAGCACCTCATGCCCGGCCACAGGAATCGGTGTCCGCAGGGCGTTAAGCAGCTTCTCCGCCACCCTTTTGGCCTGCGCCAGACCGGTCACCTGGGGCAGCAGGATAATGAATTCATCACCGCCCAGGCGTGCAATGATATCCGCCTCGCGCAGCGTCACCCGCAGGTGTCCGGCGACCGCCTGCAGCAGCCGGTCACCGACGTCATGGCCGAGGGTATCGTTAATCTGCTTGAAGTTGTCCAGATCCAGGTAGAACACCGCCAGCTGCTGGCCGGTACGGCGCACCTTGCGCAGCTCCTGATCCAGCTGCTCGCGGAACAGCCGCCGGTTGCCCAGCTGGGTAAGAGGGTCGTAGAAGGCGAGTTGCTCAATCTGCGCCTGGGAATGTTTCTGGGCGGAGATATCCTCACTGAGGCCGATAAAGTGGGTTACATTGCCGCCTTCGTCCAGAATAGGCGACACCGACAGCGCCGACCAGTAGAGCGCGCCTGACTTGCGGCGGTTGCGAATTTCACCGTGCCAGTCCTGCCCCGCCAGCAATGCCTGCCACATGCTGCGGTACACCTCGGCATCGGTCTCACCGGATTTCAGCAGCGACGGACGCTGCGACAGCACCTCCTCAACGCTGTAGCCGGTGACTTCACAAAATTCTTCGTTAACATATTCAATAATGCCGCTGGCATCGGTAATCACCACCATACTGGAGCTTTGCTCCACCGCTCGCGACAGCTTTCGCAGCTGATCTTCGCGCCGGCTGCGTTCCACCGCAAGACTCACCAGCCGTGCCGCCTGCTCCAGCAACTTGATCTGCGCCGGCATGGGCCCACCGACTTCGGGCGAATACAGGCAGAAGGTCCCCAGCACTTCACCCTGACTGCCCAGCACCGGCTCCGACCAGCAGGCAATGATATTGGCTTGGGCAACGATCTCTACAAAAGGAGCGAAATAGGGATGTTCCTGCGCGTTCTCGACAATCACCCGTTTACCGGTGGCGGCGGCCGTACCGCAGGCACCAACGCCTTCGGCCGCAGCCAGCCCATCTGTGGCTTCGCTAAAGTAATCGGGCAGTGAAGGTGTCGCCGTGGAGCGCAGCAATCGGTCCTTGTCCAGCAACATGACCGAACAGAGCAGCCCGGGATAGGCCTGCTCCACCGTTTCGACCAGCCGCTCAAGCACCCTGGTCAAGGCAATGCCGCGCAGCAGGCAATCCAGCGTCATGTTCTGCAGCCGCGTGATGACCTCCTCCTGACGCTGCTCCGTAATGTCTCTGCCGATGACAAGCAGCGCCTGCTCCTGCGACCCCTGCAGCGGCAGGCGGGCGCGCAGAAAACTTACCAGGCGCGGCCGATGTCCGGCACCGTGCACCCAGTCTTCGCTTCGAAAGATGCCATCGGAATTCAGGGCACGACGCTCCTCCACGGAGATGCGCTGCCCGTCGGCTGTCGAGAATATTTCACCGCTGGTTTTCCCACGCAGCCCCTCAGTATTCAAGCCAGCGAACTCTGCGAAGGCAGGGTTACAGTCCAGAAACTGACCACGGGCATTTTTGATGCTGGCCGCCTCCGGCAGCGCATCAAAGACGGCCCGGTAGCGGTTCCGACTGGCGTCGAGTTCGCGCAGTTGCCTCTGCAGATGCCAACTGCGATAGCAGACTGCAGCCAGCACGGCCAGGGCCAGCGCAAGCAGCACCAGCAGTGCGGTCATCACAAATGCGGGATCATCGAGTAGCAGCTGCACGTCGGCCGCCATTGACACCGATGACCACAGCATCGACGTAACAGCGGACACTGAAACAAAACCCGGCAAAGGCACGCGGCCTTGTGCTTTCTGAGCAGACATCGTCCTGCGTCCTGCTGACATCAGCGGCTCCTGACTTGATTGAGCCCACAGGGCCCGGTCGACTTCGACGCTAAGATGCGGCGGCAGAGCGAGACTCTGCAATCATTTACCCCGGCAGACCCTATCGGGTTTCATCCGTGATTAAGTCATCCTTCACATCCTGCATGATGTTCACGCTCACCGCAAACCTGCACGCTCAAACCGCCCTCCATCGCCACTGACTAGACGCAGAGCAAACAGCATTACAGCTTGCAGGCACCGCCGGCACAGTCGTCAAAGTCCATGTTGTCCAGCTCTTCGCGCTCGGCCCGGGCCTGACTCAGACGCTGCAGCAGCTCACCCTCGGCACCCGCGTCCGCTTCAACGCCAGCCCTGGCGAAAACCGCCAGCAGAGTGTTGAGTTCATTCAGCGTCAGATCATTCATTCCCGTACTTCCTCTATCACCAGATTCGGGAGCCTGGGTGGCCCCACATTAATTAGCTGATCGCTTCGAGGTGATCCACCATCAGCTGCAGATTGCGCTGACCGCGAAATTCATTCACGTCCAGCCGATACACCACCCGCACCCGCTGCACCGAAGTGTCCGGCCAGAGCGCGGTATCAATATTAAACCAGATGGCATCAATCGCCAGGCCTGTGGCCGGCTCCATCAGCACCAGCTTGAGATGCCGCTGCCCGACAATGCGCTGCTGCAGCAGACCGAATTCGCCATCGAACAGCGGCTCCGGAAACAGCTGCCCCCAGGGCCCAGCCTCTCGCAGCACTTCAGCCAGCTCGATGTTCAGATCGGCGGCACTCAGCGCACCGTCCGTCAGCAGGCGTCGCGTGAGGGCGCCAGCGTCGAGTTGCAACCGCACCTGCTCATCAAAGGCTGCACTGAAATCGGCAAAGCGTGCCGCATCCAGCGTCATTCCCGCCGCCATCGCATGACCGCCAAACTTGTGCAGCATGCCGGGGTAACGCGCGGCGATGGCATCGAGTCCGTCGCGGATATGGAAGCCGCTGATCGAGCGGGCCGACCCCTTGATCTCGCCGTTATCACCGGGCGCAAAGGCGATCACCGGACGATGCACCCGCTCCTTGATGCGCGAAGCCAGAATGCCGATAACGCCCTGATGCCAGCTTTCATCGTACAGGCAGAGCCCCATGGGCAGCTCGGTTTCATCCAGTTCCAGCCGCGTCAGCGATTGCAGCGCCTGCTGCTGCATTTCCTGCTCGATGCCGCGACGCTCCTGATTCAGCTCATCAAGGGTGCGGGCAAGCTCCAGTGCACGATCAGGATCATCGGTCAGCAGACATTCAATGCCGATAGACATGTCTTCAAGCCGGCCGGCGGCATTGAGGCGCGGCGCCAGGGCAAAGCCAAGATCACTCGCCACCAGGCGTGACTGATTGCGGCCCGACACCTCAATCAGTGCTTGCAGCCCTGGGCGTGCCTTGCCGGCACGGATTCGCTGCAGCCCCTGATGCACCAGCACCCGGTTGTTGTGCTCCAGCGCCACCACATCAGCCACAGTCCCCAGCGCGACCAGGTCCAGCAGGCTGGCGAGATTCGGCGCCGGCAGGTTACGCTGTTCAAACCAGCCGCTGGCCGCCAGCGCCCGGCGCAGCGCGATCATGACGTAAAAAATCACCCCGACACCACAGGTCGACTTGGCGATAAAGCCACAACCGGGCTGGTTGGGGTTGACGATGGCGCAGGCCGCTGGCAGTTCGCTACCGGCCAGATGGTGATCGGTGACTACCACATCCATGCCACAGGCGTTGGCACGGGCCACCCCCTCAATGCTGGATATGCCATTGTCGACCGTCACCAGCAGATGCGGGTTCTGCTGACGAGCCACCTCAACAATTTCAGGACTCAGGCCATAGCCGTATTCAAACCGGTTAGGCACCAGGTAATCCACCTGGGCTGCGCCCATCATGCGCAGCGCCAGCACCGCCACCGAGGTACTGGTCGCACCGTCGCAGTCAAAGTCACCGACAATCAGTATGCTCTCGCCGGCGCTAATCGCCCTTAGCAGCCGGGCCACCGCCGCATCCAGCCCCTGCAGGCCGGAATCCGGCAGCAATTCTGCCAGCGAGCGCCCCAGAAGACTCAGTGACTGCACGCCGCGGGCGGCATAAACACGCGCCAGTACGGGATGGGTTTCGCTGAAAACCGGCAGACTGCTGTCCGGCGCAGGACGCCGCTCAATCTGTATATCCGTCATGGCATCAAGCCTCAGGTGCCGGGAAAAACGCAGTGGTTCGCCCTGTAAGATAATAAATCAGCAGACCGGTCCATTCCCTTACGCCGACCACCAGATCACGCAGATTGAGGGCGAACTGCACACGCACCAGATCACCGCTACTGATGTAGTCCACCGGGTAAGGCACAAGCTGCCAGCCCAGCTGACGATAGATCCCCATGGAGCGCGGCATATGGAAGGCAGAGGTGACCAGCAGCCACGGCTGCTCCGGTACGCCGCCCAGCAGACGGGTACTTAAAAGGGCATTCTCCCAGGTATTGCGCGAATCACGCTCGAACAGTATCGGCCGCTCGGCCAGAGAAGCCGGCAGTGTGGCCAGCCAGTCCTGGGCGACATCCGCGCCACGGTACTGCGCATCCAGCACCGCCGCAGAGCCACCGCTGAACAGGACCTGGGCATCGGGGTAACGCTGCATCAGCTCCGGCAGCACCATCAGACGCTCGGCCGCACTGTTGAACTGGCTTTGCCCCCAGCGCGCACTCAGATCAGCATCCTCGCCGCCGCCCAGCACCAAGATGCCCGCCACCGACTCGGGCATTGTCGCAGGCCGGAAACGCGATTCCAGCGGTTCCAGCAGCAAATTGCCCAGGGGCATCAGCATAAGGCCCAGCATGGCCAGGGCGAGAAACCCCAGCAGCGCCCGGGCCCAGCGGCGGCGCAGCCAGATACCGCAGGCAGCCAGCAACAGCAGCAGAACCAGCAGGTTATCCGGCTGTAGCGCCAGCCACAGGGTCTTGGAAATGAGGAAAAACAGGTTATCCATGCACGCACAATCGATACACAACGCCACAGGCGCTGCGTATCGGACTCAGCATATCAGGCCCAGGGACCTTCACGCCTTGTGAACATGGGAGGCCAGGAATGCCTGCACCACAGACAGGTCATTGGCCAGCACTTCATAGTGCTCGGGGCGTTCAAACAGATCCGCCATGCCTTCTGGCAGCTGCGGCGATTCGAGACCCGCCTTGACCACAGGCTCCGGGAACTTGACCGGATGGGCCGTAGCCAGGGTGATCATCGGAATGCTGCGATCACGGTTGCAGTCGCGCCCGGCCTGCAGGCCAATCGCGGTGTGCGGATCCAGCAGATAGCCGGTTTGCGCATGCACCTGACGAATCAGCTTGCAGGTGGTTTCGTCGTCGACCGCCTGGCTGTCGAACAACTCCCGGACCTTGTCCCAGCGCGGCGCATCGAGTTGTACGGCCTCGGTGCGAAAACGCGCCATCAGGTCGGAGATGGCCGCACCATCACGGTCGTACACATCGAACAGCAAACGCTCGAAGTTGGACGACACCATGATATCCATGGACGGCGACAGCGTATGCACCAGCTCGCCGCGGCTCATGTCGTTACCGGAAATGACCCGGTGCAGAATGTCGTTGCGATTGGTGGCGACCACCAGCTGGGCGATGGGCAGGCCCATCTGCTTGGCCAGATAGCCTGCGAATATATCGCCGAAGTTGCCGGTCGGCACCGAAAAGGCCACCGGACGCTGCGGGCCACCCACGGCCAGCGAGGCCGCAAAGTAGTACACGATCTGGGCCATGATGCGGGCCCAGTTGATCGAGTTGACGGCACCGAGCTTCAGCCCCTTGAGGAAGGCCTGATCGGCAAAGCTGTCCTTTACCATCTGCTGGCAGTCATCAAAGTTGCCTTCCAGCGCTATATTGAAGACGTTGTCGGCCTTCACAGTGGTCATCTGGCGCCGCTGCACCTCGGACACCCGCTTGTTGGGGTGCAGGATGAAGATATCCAGGTGGTCGCTGTGACGGCAGCCTTCGATGGCCGCAGATCCGGTATCACCGGAGGTGGCACCCATGATGACCAGGCGCTCGCCGCGCTTGGCCAGCACATGATCCATCAGGCGCCCGAGCAGTTGCAGCGCGAAATCCTTGAATGCCAGCGTCGGGCCGTGGAACAGCTCCAGCACCCATTCGTTGCAGCCCAGCTGAACCAGCGGCGCCACGGCACTGTGACTAAAACCGGCGTAGGTTTCATCCACCATGGTTTTCAGATCAGCATCATCGATGCAGTCGCTGACGAAGGGCTGAATCACCTTGAAAGCCAGCTCGTGGTACGGCAATGCCGCCCAGGATGCGATCTCTTCGGTGCTGAAGGTCGGCAGCGTTTCGGGGACATAAAGTCCACCATCACTGGCCAGACCTGCCAACAGCACTTCTTCGAAATTGAGTGCGGGGGCCTGACCCCGGGTCGAAATATATTTCATGCTCGTTTCCTCAATCCTTCAGCAACTCGACACGGATGCGGGTTACCTTGCCAAGGATATCGTCCAGCGCCTCAACCTGGGCCAGGGCATCGTTCATCACCCGCTCTTTTACCCGCTGGGTGAGGATAATCACCGGCACCTGCTCGGCGGTGGTTTCCTTCTGGATAATGGCTTCGATATTGATACCGCTGTCACCAAAGATCTTGGTGATATGCGCCAGGACACCGGGACGTTCGATGGCGTGAATGCGCAGGTAGTAGGCTGTATGGATTTCCTCCACCGGCAACACCGGCAGGTCCAACAGCCGGCTTGGCTGGAAGGCCAGATGCGGCACACGGTGGCCCTGTTCGGAAACCAGCATGCGTACCACGTCTATTACATCGGCCACCACGGCGGACGCCGTAGGCTCCGCACCTGCACCGGCACCGTAATAGAGCGTCTGACCCACGGCATCGCCATCGACCATGACCGCATTCATCACGCCTTCAACATTGGCCAGCAGCAGCTGCTTGGGAATCAGCGTCGGATGTACACGCAGCTCGATACCCTCGTCCGTACGACGACTGATACCCAGGTGCTTGATGCGATACCCCAGCTCGTCGGCGTAGGTCACGTCATCCTGAGTGATGGCACTGATGCCTTCGGTGTAAGCCTTGTCAAACTGCAGCGGAATACCGAATGCGATGGAGGCCAGGATGGTCAGCTTGTGGGCTGCATCGATACCTTCGACATCGAAGGTCGGATCGGCTTCGGCGTAACCCAGAGCCTGGGCTTCGGCCAGTACATCGGCGAAGTCACGGCCCTTCTCACGCATTTCGCTCATGATGAAGTTGCCGGTGCCATTGATGATGCCCGCCAGCCAGTTGATCTGATTGCCGGCCAGGCCCTCACGGATCGCCTTGATGATGGGGATGCCGCCGGCAACCGCCGCCTCAAAAGCCACGATCACGTTATTCTTCTGCGCTGCTTCAAAAATCTCGTTGCCGTGCACGGCGATCAGCGCCTTGTTGGCGGTAACGACATGCTTGCCATTTTCGATCGCCGTCAGCACCAGCTTGCGGGCGACGTCATAGCCGCCAATCAGCTCAACCACGATATCGATTTCCGGATTGGTCGCAACCGCGAAAATGTCGGCGGTAATGTCAATGCCGCGGGTATCAGCGTTCGGGTTTTCACGCCGCGCTCCCACCTGGGCTACGACAATATCGCGGCCTGCACGACGGCTGATTTCGTCTCCATTGCGCTGAAGCACGTTGAAGGTGCCGCAGCCTACGGTGCCAAGACCGCAGATACCAACTTTAACCGGTTTCAAATCAATACCTCACTCGCTGTTGAGTCGATCCGGATGACCTTTCATCATCCGCGGTAAAAATGGGTGGGTATTATAACGGGTGTTGGACCTGACTTGGATAGGGATAGACAGAAGATGCAGGATGAATTTGCCGAACGGCAGACCAGGGAAGGACAGACAGACAACCAGTGACACGGTAAAACCGTGCCACCTTCAGAAGCAATTTTACTGCGCCAGACCGAGCATCTGAGCCAGGCGCGCCGCCGGCATGTAGCCCGGCACCAGACTGCCGTCTTCGAATACCAGCGCAGGCGTACCGGTTACCCCCACTTTCTGCCCCAGCGTAAACTGATCCATCACCGGCGAATCACAGACCTGAGCCTCGATGGCTCCACCATTTTTAACCTTGGAGAGATTCGCGGCACGCTGATCCGGCGCCGAACACCAGACCGACTGCATCTTGGCAAAGGCTGCGGAACGCTCGCCACCGCGCGGGAAGGCCAGGTAATCCACCTGAATACCCATGGCGTTCAGCTTGGGAACCTCGGCGTGCAGCTTGCGGCAGTAGGGGCAATCGACATCGGTAAACACTGCTATCGTCGCCTTGACCTCACCCTCGGGCTTGAACGAGATGCGATCCTTTGCATCCACACCCCCGATCAGCGCGACCCGCTGGGCATTCAGACGTTCTTCCGTCAGGTTTACAAAGCCCTTGTCATCACTCAGCTTGTAAAGCTGCCCCAGCATGAAGTACTCGCCCTTCTGGTCGGCATAAAGCACTTCGCCGGTACCCAGAACCACTTCATAGATCCCCGGAATCTGCGCTGCGGTGACGGATTCAACCGGAAGACGTGCATCAACTTTCATCAACTGCTGAGCAATGACCTCGGCGACCCCGGCATCAGCCTCGGCTGCCTGGAGCGTGCCACTGAAGCCCAGCACCAGAAGGGCACCCAGGATAGATTTATGCATAAAACCCTCAATATCAGTCGATGTTCATAGACCTTCTCAGACGAGACAGGCACTAATAAGTTCCTTGAAAACCCTAGCCCCGCGGATGGTGCTGACGGTGCACGGACTGCAACCGATGCTGCGCAACCTGAGTATAAATCTGCGTGGTCGAAAGATCGCTATGCCCCAGCAGCATCTGCACCACTCGCAGATCAGCGCCATGGTTCACCAGATGGGTGGCGAAGGCATGACGCAACACATGGGGAGACAGTGGCTTGTCGATACCCCCTGCCACGGCGTGCAGCTTGATACGATGCCAGAATGTCTGGCGCGTCATCTGCTGCCCGCGCCGACTGGGAAACAGGACCTCTGAACCCGCTTCAATCAGCTCCCGCCGACCCTGCGCCAGATAACGCTGCAGCCAGTGCACCGCCTCATCACCCAGTGGCACCAGCCGTTCCTTATCACCCTTGCCGATCACCCGCACCAACCCCTGACGCAGGTTCACCTGACCACAGGACAGACCGACCAGCTCCGACACCCGCAAGCCGGTTGCGTAGAGCACTTCCAGCATGGCGCGATCCCGCAGGCCCAGGGCGTCATCCAGCGGCGGCGCCGCCAGCAACTGCTCAACATCGTCCTCGGTCAGTGTTTTGGGCAATGGGCGGACACGCCGCGGACTGTCGATCTGCAGCGTCGGATCATCAGCCAGGCGCTCCTCGCGAATCCAGTAGCGATAAAAGCCGCGCAGGCAGGACAGCAAGCGCGCCGTAGAGCTGGCCTTGAGCCGAGCTTCGAGCCGCCAGTCGAGATGATGACGCAGTAGCGCACGGTCCGCTTCCAGCAAGACCGCGCCCTGATCATTGAGCCAGCAGGCAAAAAGACTGAGATCACGCCGGTAGGACGCCAGCGTATTGGCACTGAGGCCCTTTTCCAGCCAGAGGGCGTCGATATAGCGCTCTATGTCGCGCTGATCAGCCACATCCGGCGAGCGCCGGCGCAAGCGGCCGTCGCCTTCTACATCCTGCACTGTGCGGTTAACGCCAGACGAGCAGCTCTGCCACCTTGTCAGCGGCAATCGGGAAAACTGCCACTCCGCGGCTCAGACGCTGCTCTACTTCAAGGTTACCCTCAGCCACCCGCACCAGAGTGCCCTCGATACGGCGCCCGAAATAGGTACGCAGCTTGACCTTCTGCCCGGCATAGCCGTTCACCTGTTGCACCGAGGTCGGCTTGAAGGTTTTTTCCGCGGCCCTGGCCTTGACCACGATCCCAGGCATAACCTGAACCACGTCGGGGTCAATAATGACAGCCACTTGCTCCGGTTCCGGCCTGGACTGCTCAAGTTCCACCACCAGATCTTCCTGTGGCGCACGTTTTTCAACCACGCCGGCGGCCTGGGTCTGCGGCGCCAGCAGCTCGACGGGCAGCTCTTCAGTGCTCAGTACTTCAGCCTGCACAGCCTCACCCGGCAGAGCCTCAGCCCCAGTGCCATTTGCGGCGACGGTTTCAGCCTGATCCAGCGACCAGTCGATACCACTCAGATCCTGGTTCACGCCATTAACAGACACCCGGATATTAAGCAGATCAAGCAGCTCCTCCGGCGAGGAAATCGTCGCCACTGATTGAGCACCAAAGCCCGGCGGCGGCTCAACCGCCAGCTGCAATATGGCCCGCGGCTGCTGCAGATCCGCGTAGGCTTTCACCAGCAGATCAGGCACCGACCAGCCAAGCTGCTTGAGCTCGGACTGCACCAGGTCGCTGTGACGCTGCGCATACTCGTTCGGCGCGTAGCCACCACGCTGAGCACAGAAACGGTTGCGCCTGGCGTTGTAGCCCAGGTCGCTGTAATCCAGCGAGACGCGTTCAAGGGACGGCTGCGCCTGCACCAGCGAGCCGATAGAAAGCACCTGACTGGCCAGGGATAGATCGACATAAAAACTGCTTTGCGCCATGTCGGCGACGCTGACATCGGAGCGCAGACGCAGCGACTGGGTACGGGGCATAAAGTCCATCGCCACCAGCATATCCATGCTCAGGCGCTGGTACTTCATTGCCCGAGTGGTGGCCAGATCAAAGCGCTGCACATCGCCGCAGGCGAGAGCTTCAAAGCCGGTACCTTGCTGCGGTACGGCAAAGGATTGCCCCATGGCCTCCCACTGCGCCAGGTAATCGGCATCTAGATTCATCTCCAGACCACTGATCGACAGCCCCATGTGCTCGGGCCAGTTGCCTTCGCGCAGGGTCTTCTCAGCATCGAGGTAAAACAGCGGATCTGGCGCCTGGAACAGAACAGACCCAACTTCTACGGCATCCTTGCTACCCACCGGCGTTACCTGCACGCCAGCAATGCCGGCACTGCCATCGAGCCCGGCAACAACGCGCGCATAGGTGATCTTTGCGTAGGGTGCCGCGGCCTCAACCATGCGATCAGCGGAGCTTTTTACCTGGTACCAGTAATACCCGTAGGCACCACCGACAATCAGTGCCGGCACCAGTAAAAATCCCAGTAACCTAAACAACTTCCGCATAACCGCAGCTCCTTTGTAGTCTGTCAGTACCGGCTTACAGAGATTTTAATACTAGGCATCATAGCGACAAATCGCTATCAGGCCAACGACAGACCCACTAAAGCCCCAAACACAAAAAGGGCGACCCGAGGGCCGCCCTTTTAGAAACCGAAGTGAGCCAAGGCTCAGCCCAGTTTTTCCTTGATACGTGCAGATTTGCCGCTACGCTCGCGCAGGTAGTACAGCTTGGCCTGACGCACGTCGCCGCGACGCTTGACACCAATGCTGTCAACAGTCGGGCTGAAGGTCTGGAAAGTACGCTCAACGCCCACGCCGTGGGAGATCTTGCGTACGGTGAAGGCAGAGTTCAGGCCGCGGTTACGCTTGCCGATCACTACACCTTCAAACGCCTGCAGACGCGTACGGGCGCCTTCAGTTACTTTAACCTGTACGACAACGGTATCACCGGGGCCGAATTCAGGTATCTGCTTACCCATCTGCTCAGCTTCGATCTGCTGAATGATAGAGATTTTGCCGCTCATAGCTCGCTCCTAGAGTGAGTACTCAACCGTCGGACCTCTGGGTCTCACGGATGTATTCGTTTAACAACGTCTGCTGCTCGCGATCCAGCTCGAGGCTTTCCAGCAGGTCCGGGCGCCTTGTCCAGGTTCGGCCCAGTTGCTGTTTCAGGCGCCAGCGCCTGATTTCCTCGTGATTACCGCCCAGCAGCACCTCGGGTACTTGCATTCCGTCAAACTGTTCCGGTCTTGTGTAGTGTGAGCAGTCCAGCAACCCCTCGCTAAAGGAATCTTCGGCAGCGGAGCTCTGATGACCCAGCACACCGGGCACCAGCCTGGATACTGCATCAATCAGCGTCATGCCCGGCAATTCGCCGCCACTGAGGACAAAGTCTCCCAGCGACCACTCTTCATCGATTTCGGTTTCCAGCAGACGCTCGTCGATACCTTCGTAACGCCCCGCCACCAAAATCAACTTCTGCCGTGCTGCCAGTTCACGCACACCGGCATGATCCAGCCGACGCCCCTGGGGCGACAGATAAATCACCGTCGCACCTTCGCCAGCAGCACTGCGCGCAGCCGCTATCGCATCCCGCAAAGGCTGAACTTTCATCAGCATGCCAGGACCGCCACCATAGGGACGGTCATCGACAGTACGGTGCTTGTCCAGAGTAAAATCCCTGGGATTCCAGCACCGGACATCAATCAGCCCATTGCGCACCGCCCGTCCCGTGACCCCGTAAGCCGTAACAGCTTCAAACATCTCGGGAAAGAGGGTGACTACACCAAACCACACCGCCTAAAACTCCGGATCCCAGTCGACCCGAATGCTACCCTTAACCAAATCAATTTCCTTGATCACCTGATCCGGCAAGTAGGGAATCAAACGCTCGCGGCGATCAATACTCTCTTCGGTGCCCCGTACGATCAAAACATCGTTGGAGCCCGTTGCGATCAGGTGCTCTACCTTGCCCAGCAACTGCCCGGACTCGGTATATACCAGCAGGTCTTCGAGCTGCCTCCAGTAGTACTCACCGGCTTCCAGTTCAGGAAGGCGGCTGCGTTCGACCAGAATTTCAGCACCGCAGTAAAGCCGTGCCACGTCCCGATCATCTACTCCAGCCAGCTTGGCCACCAGGCCTTTGCCATGAACCCGGCCACTTTCAATCTCGACGAATTTTGTTTCGTTTCCGATCTTCAGCTGCCAGGGGGCATAGTTCAGGATGTTTTCCATCGGTTCGGTACTGGAATGAACCTTTACCCAACCTTTGACGCCGTAAAGAGTTGTAATCTTGCCCAGCGTTATAAGAGAACTTGTGTCTTCCATCCTTCGACCCGGCCCGACCTTGCGTTACTTAGCTGCTTTCTTTGCTTCTTTGATCAGCTGAGCAACACGCTCGGAAAGGCTAGCGCCTTTTTCCTGCCAGTACTGAACACGTTCCAGATCAACGCGCAGGCTTTCTTCCTGACCGCGTGCAACCGGGTTGAAGAAACCAACGCGCTCAATAAAGCGACCATCACGCGCATTGCGAGAGTCGGCGACGGTAAGATGATAAAACGGACGCTTTTTGGCGCCGCCACGAGACAGACGAATTGTTACCATGTGCATGGTCCCTTTATGTGCGCGGGTTTTAGGATCGCCCGCGGTTTCAAATCCGGGCCACACCGGGACTAACCCCATGCAGCTACCGGGCCTACAAAATCAGGGCCGAGATTTTACGTCAAACCCGGCCCCGACAAAAGCACTTTGTGGATAAATATTAAGCAGCACCGGCGGCGCATTACATGCGGGGGAAGCCACCACCACCGCCCATACCCGGCGGCAACATGCCTTTCATACCGCGCATCATCTTGGCCATGCCACCCTTGGTGGAAAATTTCTTCATCATCTTGGCCATCTGCTTGTGCTGCTTGAGCAGGCGGTTTACATCCTGAATCTGCGTCCCCGAGCCCAGCGCGATGCGACGCTTGCGCGAACCGGAGATGATATCGGGATTGCTACGCTCGCCGGGCGTCATGGAATTAATGATCGACTCCATCTGGTGCATGCCCTTCTCCGCCTTGGCGGCATCGGCAACCTGACCCATCTGACCCATCTGCCCCATGCCCGGCAACTTGTCGAGCATGCCGGCCATGCCGCCCATATTCTTCATTTGCTGAATCTGCTGGCGGAAGTCTTCCAGATCAAAGCCCTTGCCCTTCTTGATCTTCTGGGCAAATTTTTCGGCCTTGTCCTTGTCGATCTTGCGTTCGGCTTCCTCGATCAGGGACAGCACGTCACCCATACCCAGGATGCGCGATGCAACACGATCAGGATGGAAGGCTTCCAGTGCGTCGACCTTTTCACCCACACCGATAAACTTGATCGGCTTGCCGGTGATATAACGTACCGACAGCGCGGCACCACCACGGGCATCACCGTCCGCCTTGGTCAGAATCACACCGGTCAGCGGCAGCACATCACTGAAGGCCTTGGCCGTCGTCGCCGCATCCTGACCGGTCATGGCATCGACCACGAACAGGGTTTCCACCGGATTGATGGCACTGTGCAGACGCTTGATCTCGTCCATCATGTCGCCATCGACATGCAGACGGCCCGCCGTATCCACCAGCACCACATCATGATGCTGGATTTTGGCGTGGGCAATCGCGGCCATCGCGATATCCACCGGATCCTGCTCAGCGCTAGACGGGAAGAAATCCACCGCCACTTCGCCGGCCAGCATTTCCAGCTGCTTGATCGCCGCGGGGCGATATACGTCCGCCGACACAACCAGAACCTTCTTCTTGTCGCGCTCGCGCAAGGTACGCGCCAGCTTGGCGACGGAAGTGGTCTTGCCCGCCCCCTGCAGACCCGCCATCAGCACGATAGCCGGCGGCTGGGCCGCCAGATTAAGCTTCTCGTTGGCCTCGCCCATGATCTTGACCAGCTCTTCCTGGACGATCTTGACGAACACCTGGCCTGGCGTCAGGCTCTTGCTGACTTCCTGGCCGACAGCCCTGTCCTTGACGCTGTTAACGAACTCCTTGACCACCGGCAGCGCGACATCTGCCTCGAGCAACGCCATGCGCACTTCACGCAGCGTGCCCTTGATGTTGTCTTCGGTGAGTTTCGCCTGCCCGGTAACGGTCTTGAGCGTTTTCGTGAGCCGATCTGTCAGATTCTCAAACATATCCTGCCTCTGTTTTTCTCCACCGGCCGGGCCGAATCGGGCCCCTGAAGCGGCGAGGGAGACGCCTTGAACTTTCAAAGGATGCGCATTATACAGCAGGGCTCCAGAGGGCGGCACCTCATATTTCACACCCCCCTTTTTTATGACACACTTAGCGCCTTTCCATGGAGGTCCCGGATGCTGCCGACGTCGATACTTGTTGCCGTGCTGTTCTACCTGGCTGCAACCCTGTTGCAGTGGCGGGTATTGCAGGGTCAAAAGCGACCCGCACGCAACCTGATCCGCGGCCTGGGCCTGTGCGGTGTCACTGTACATGCACTGGCAGTGTACCTGGTGATACACCAGGGCCCCGGGCTCAACCTGGGCTTTTTCAGTGTCGGCAGCCAGATCAGCTGGCTGCTGGCGGCACTTGTTTTGCTGAGCAGTTCGCGCCAGCATATCGACAACCTGTTTATCGGCGTCTTTCCCCTTGCCATCATTTCCCTGCTCACCGCCACCCTGGACCCGGACACCAGCCTGCACCGCAATTACAGCGCCGGCCTGATCACCCACATTCTGCTGTCCATACTGGCCTACAGCATCTTTACGCTGGCAACACTGCAGGCGCTGCTGCTGTGGCGGCAGAATACGGCACTCAAGCAGCACCATACCCGCGGCCTGGTGGCCAGCCTGCCGCCGCTGCAGACCATGGAGCGCCTGCTGTTTGAAATGCTCTGGACCGGCATCATTCTGCTGTCAGCCTCGCTGGTCAGCGGTTTTTTCTTCGTCGAGGACTTCTTCGCCCAGCACCTGATTCACAAAACCACGCTGTCAATTCTGGCCTGGATTGTCTACGCCATTCTGCTGGCCGGCCACAGTCTACTGGGCTGGCGCAGCCTGCGCGCCATCCGCTGGACCATAGGCGGCTTCATCGCCCTGATGCTGGCGTTTTTCGGCTCGAAACTGGTCATAGAATTCTTTCTGCCGAGCTAGCCCGGGATCATCCCGCGCAGCTCCCTTGACAGCCCCCTCGGCGGACCAGACAATGGACGCCCTATTGTCCAGTCTAAGGTTCACCCGTCTTGGAAGACGCATCGATAAGCACCCTCGTCGGGATTCTCATCTTCCTCATCTTTTGTTCGGCATTTTTCTCCAGCTCTGAAACCGGCATGATGTCGCTCAACCGCTACAGACTGCGGCATCTGGTGAAAAACAAGCACCGCGGCGCCCGCAAGGCCAGCCGCCTGCTGGAAAGGCCCGACCGACTGATTGGCGTCATCCTGATCGGCAACAACTTCGTCAACATCCTCGCCTCCGCCATCGCCACCGTGATCGCCGTACGTCTGTGGGGCGACGCCGGCATCGCCATCGCCACCGCCGGCCTGACACTGATCATCCTGATTTTCGCCGAAGTCTCCCCCAAGACAGTCGCGGCCATGTTCCCCGAACGTATCGCGTTCCCGGCGTCCTATGTGCTGCTGCCACTGCTGAAGATCACCTATCCGCTGGTGTGGGTCGTCAACAGCATTACCAACAGCCTGCTGCGCTTGTTCGGCGTCAAGGTAGGCGAAGGCAACAACCACCTGCTCAGTACTGAAGAGCTGCGCACCCTGGTACACGAAGCCGGTGCCCTGCTGCCACAGACCAATCAGTCGATGCTGCTCGGCGTGCTGGAGCTGAACGATGTCACCGTCAGCGACATCATGATTCCGCGCAACGAAGTTGAAGGCATCGACCTGGACCACGATCTGGAGCAGCTGCTGTATCAGCTGTCCCACACCAGCCATACGCGCCTGCCGGTTTACCACGGCGATATCAACAAGGCCGTCGGCACCCTGCACATGCGCAACCTTGCCCAGCTGATTCAGCAGGGCCAGGTCACCAAGGCCTCCATTTTGCAGGTGGTGCGTGAAGCCTATTTCGTGCCCGAAAGCACACCGCTGCACACCCAGCTGCTCAATTTCCAGAACGAAAGCCGCCGCATTGGCCTGGTGGTGGACGAATACGGCGACATTCTCGGCATCGTTACACTGGAAGACATTCTGGAAGAGATCGTCGGCGAGCTGTCGGCCCAGAACAAGGCCAGTAATCAGGAAATCCACCCCCAGGAAGACGGCAGCTTCTTTATCGAAGGCACGGCCTACATTCGAGAGATCAACAAGAGTCTGGGCTGGGATCTGCCCACCGACGGGCCCAAAACCCTCAATGGACTGATCACCGAGAATCTGGAATCCATTCCCGATGCCAACCTCTGCCTGGAACTGAACAGCTACCGCTTCGAAACACTGCAGATCAGCGACAACCTGATCAAGACGGCGCGGGTCACCCGCTATCACTCAAACCCGCACAACGACGAAAACGAATCCTGACCACCGCCGCTCGCAGCTGACAGCAAGCGGCTTAACTACTGCGCCGGCGCCAGCTTCTGCTCTACACTGCTGATCTTGTCTGCCATGGTCTGATCCCGGTCGGTACGGGTTCCCACGCGCATTGAGGTCGAGACGCGGGGCGCGCCCATATCATGCAGCACTTCATGGCAACGCCGCACAGCGGCAAATACCGCCTCCCACTCCCCTTCCACATTGGTACCGTATGCGTGCATCTGATGACTCAGACCCGCATCCTGAAACACCCGCTGACAAGCCGCCACATGAGGTGATACCGACACCCCGACGCCCAAGGGAATTACACACAGATCGATCATTACATTCATGCTTGGGCTTCCTAGCAGATTTCACCCTTTTCGCGTCGCCTGATCAGCGCCAGTACAGCGCGCTTTTCAGCATTATCCAGTACGCCCCACTCCGCGATCTCCATCGCATTGCGCAGGCACCCGGTGCACAGATTGCGCTCACCCGGACAGCAGGCGCCGACACAGGGGCTGCGTATCGGGCGCTCTTTTTCAACCTTTTCCATAACACTCCAACACTCTTTACAACAAAAAAGCAGCTAGTGTACTGCTGCACGCTATATGAAGATTATAACGGCCCCTTTTTCCGCCATCCTACGTTGTTCGTTGTCGCCGTAGCCCCACCAAGACTGTGCCTCACGCCTTGGCTGGCGAAAAAATGAGCGCGCTCTAAAGCACCACCAAGAGTGCACCAGTACACTAGTACCCACCCGGCTCATGTTCCGGGCGAGGCTTCATCGGGATACCGGCATCAAAGCCGACATTCAGCAACTCCACCAGCATGTAAGCGGTGAGGCCCCAGATAACGTAACCGTTATACTCGTAGGCCGGCACATAGTGTGTCATGCCGCGAAAACGCACAATATCGGTACGCTGGCGCCGGTCTTCCATAAAGAAGCTCAGCGGCACCCTGAAAAGACTCTCCAGCTCGGCGAGGCTGGGCGTAAGTATCACATCCTGCGGCACTATCCCGACCCAGGGCGTCACCTGCAACTGATGCTTGGACATAACCTGCCCCAGGGGCCCCAGCACATCCACCAGTCCAGGTTCCAGGCCGATTTCCTCCTGCGCCTCGCGCAGTGCCGTATAGAGCAGATCCGGGTCGGTCTCGTCCTGCTTGCCGCCAGGGAAGGCAACCTCGCCCCGGTGGGTCGACAGATGGGAGGCACGCCTGGTAAGGATAACCTGAGGTTCAGCCTCATCCGTCAGGGCGATGAGCACACTGGCATTGGGACGTTCGGATAACAGGCGACGTGGCCGGTAGTCGGCCAGGCGGTGGCGCAGCAACTCAAGCATGACGTCATTCTTCAGCGAATAATAACGCCATGATAACGCGCCGCGGGGCTAAAAATGAATGCCAAAACACCACAGCGACCAGCAGCCTTGTCGCCGACAAAGGCCTGCCATTAGAATGGAGGCAACCACAAGAGGACATGCCTTGAATTATTGCAGCGATTGCGGGCACAGCGTCAGCCAGAGTATTCCGCCGGGGGACAATCGCCCGCGCCATATATGCGATCGCTGTGGCACCATCCACTATCAGAATCCGCGCATCATCGCCGGCTGCCTGCCGGTACTGGGTGATCGCGTACTACTGTGCAAGCGGGCCATAGCACCGCGCATTGGCTACTGGACACTGCCGGCCGGCTTTATGGAAAACGGCGAAACGACCGAGCAGGCCGCCGCCCGCGAAACCCTGGAAGAAGCCCGCGCCCAGGTCAGGATTGGCGACCTCTATACAGTGACGTCCATCATCCATGCCAACCAGGTGCAGATGCTTTATCTGGCCGAGCTGAAAACGCCGGAATTTGGCCCGGGAGAAGAATCCCTGGAGGTCGAACTGTTCACCGAGGATGAAATTCCCTGGGAGAACCTGGCGTTCCAGACCATCAAGAATGCCCTGCGGTTCTATTTCGAAGACCGTCGCAACAACCGCTTCCCGCTGCGCCACCTCGAACTGAACACACCCCGAGGCAAGTACATGGCCTGCTAGCAGCCTGTCGGACTTAACACTGATCTACTGCGGAAAAGCCGACTTTGGTCATTTTTCGTGCTCTTTTTTGTTAAATAGAACCACTATTCGTCTCAAAAGAGCTCAAAACCTGCCTCAAAGCGGACTTTCCCTCGCTACGATCGGCCAAGCCCTACAGGCTGCTAGCCCCTAAGCCTCAGCCACCAAGCCCCTTGCTCCCGGTACTATTCGGGGCCGCGCGGGCCGTAGAGGTTTTCAAACTGGGTTTTGATCTGGGCCAGATTGTCACGCACATAGGCCACAAAGGCCTCCGCCACCGGCGTCAGGTGTTTGCTGCGCGGATAGACAGTGCACCAGGATCGACGCAGCGGAAAGCCTGTCACCTGGGCCTGCTGCAGCAGGCCATTATCCAGCTCCAGCTGCACACTGAGGCGCGGCATCACCGCCACCCCCAGCCCCGCCAGCACACCATGCTTGATGGCGGCATTGGAGCCCAGTTCCATATAGCCGTTCAGCGGCACACGGTGCTCTGAACAGAATGACTCCAGCGCCCGACGCGTGCCGGAACCCTGTTCGCGCAGCAGCAGTGGCTGTGCCAGAAAGGTCGCCAGCGACACCGATTTTTTCTTGCCCAGCGGGTGCCCCGCCGGCACCAGCGCGATCAGCTCGTTATCCAGAAAAGGCATAAAGGTGAGAGACCGATCTTCCGGCACCATGCCCATGATCACCAGGTCATCGTGGTTTTCCGCCAGGCGCTCGATAGCCTGGGCTCGGTTCACCACCTTCATCTTGACCTCAACCTTGGGGTACTTCTTCAGAAAACCCGACAGCAGATGGGGCACCACATACTGGGTGGTACTGACCGCTGCCAGACTGAGAGTGCCTGATACCGTACCCTCAAGCTCCGACAACTGCATCTGCAGTTGTTCCAGCTCGCCAAAGATCTGCCGCACGCTGCTCGCCAGCTGATCACCGGCGGCAGTGGTATAGAGCTTCTTGCCGACGTAATCGAACAGAGGCTGTCCCAGCGCCTGCTCAAGCTGGCGTATCTGGGCACTAATTGCCGGCTGCGTCAGCCCCAGTTCCGCGGCGGCACGACTGTAGCCTTTCAGACGATAGACCGTCGAAAAAACCTGAAGCTGACGAAATGACAGCCGGTTCAGCAGCTGTGGCAGTGAGTAAGCCATACGAATCTCTCAACAGTTAACACCGGGGAAATACCGGATTCACACCGAACAATCCCCTTGCCGGGCGATTTTGACACAATGTATAAGCCAAAATTTATACAAAAACAAAAAAATATCAATTTTTAATTAACATTGCAGCTGTACTACCTTAAAACGGTCACAGGCGCACCACTTCCATCTTCGCATGTGCGCTCCCGCTGACGGAGGAACTCAATGTTCAAAAAACTGTTGATCGCCAACCGTGGCGAAATTGCCGTCCGGATTGTCAGGGCCTGCGCAGAAATGGGCATCCGCTCGGTTGCAATCTTTACCGAGCCCGACCGCTACGCCCTGCACGTCAAGCGTGCCGATGAGGCTCACTTCGCCGGCACAGACCCACTGGCGGGCTACCTGGATCCACGCCGTATTGTCAGCCTCGCGGTGGAAACCGGCTGTGACGCCATTCATCCAGGCTACGGTTTCCTGTCCGAAAATGCCGACTTCGCCCGTATCTGCGCCGAACGCGGCATTGCCTTTGTCGGCCCCAATGCCGACGTGATTTCCCGCATGGGTGACAAGACCGCCGCACGCAGCAGCATGATCAGCGCAGGCATTCCCGTCACGCCGGGCTCAGACGGCAACCTCACCGATCTAAAGCAGGCGCTCAGCGTGGCCGAGCAGATCGGTTACCCGGTTATGCTCAAGGCGACCTCCGGCGGCGGTGGCCGCGGCATCCGCCGCTGCGACAACCCGACGGAACTGCGCGCCCAGTACCCCCGCGTCATTTCCGAAGCCACCAAGGCCTTTGGTTCCGCCGACGTCTTCCTCGAAAAGTGCATCCTGGACCCCAAGCACATAGAGGTGCAGATCCTCGCCGACAGCCAGGGTGAAGCCATTCACCTGTTCGAACGCGACTGCTCCATCCAGCGGCGCAATCAGAAGCTGATCGAGATCGCCCCCAGCCCGCAGCTGACACCGGAGCAACGCGCCTACGTAGGCGAGCTGGCTGTACGCGCCGCGCGCGCCGTGAACTACGAAAACGCCGGCACCGTCGAATTCCTGCTGTCGAACAACGAAGTGTATTTCATGGAAATGAATACCCGCGTGCAGGTCGAACACACCATTACCGAACAGATCACCGGCGTCGATATAGTGCGCGAGCAGATTCGTATCGCCGCCGGATTGCCGCTGCAATACCGCCAGCAGGACATTCAGCACCGCGGCTACGCCCTGCAGTTTCGCATCAACGCGGAAGACCCGAAAAACAACTTCCTGCCCAGTTTTGGCAAAATCACCCGCTACTATGCCCCCGGCGGCCCAGGCGTGCGTACCGATACCGCCATCTACACCGGCTACACCATTCCGCCCTACTTCGACTCCATGTGCCTGAAACTGGTGGTCTGGGCGCTGAACTGGGAAGACGCCCTGGACCGTGGCGCCCGCGCCCTGGCCGACATGCGCCTGCAGGGGGTACGCACCACAGCGCCCTATTATCAGGAAATCCTCAAATGCCCTGATTTTCGCAGCGGCGTGTTCACCACCAGTTTTGTTCCGGACCACCCGGAACTGCTGAACTATTCGGAAAAGCGCCACCCCAGCGAAATCGCCCTGGCTATCGCCGCCGCCATCGCCGCCCATGCCGGACTCTGACCCCGCGTGCGCTGCAGTAAAAACAGCGGCGCAAAAAGCAGCACAGGCCACAAGCGAGTCCTGAATTAAGAATTGGTACTGCAGGCGGCAATTGAGCATTACGCCTGGCAGGGCCCAGAGGAAAGACAATGAGCAAAGTGAAAGTAACCGACGTTATCCTGCGCGACGCCCATCAATCCCTGATTGCGACCCGCATGCGTACCGAAGACATGCTGCCCATCTGCGACAAGCTGGACCAGGTTGGCTACTGGTCGCTGGAAGTCTGGGGCGGCGCCACCTTTGACGCCTGCGTGCGTTTTCTCAAGGAAGACCCCTGGGAGCGCCTGCGCCAGCTCAGGGCCGCACTGCCCAATACCCGCCTGCAGATGCTGCTGCGCGGCCAGAACCTGCTGGGCTACCGCCACTACGCCGATGACGTGGTCGAAGCCTTTGTCGAGCGCGCCGCCGCCAATGGCATCGACGTCTTTCGCGTGTTCGATGCCCTGAATGACCTGCGTAACCTGGAAACCGCCATCAAGGCGGTGAAGAAGGCCGGCAAGCACGCCCAGGGCACCATCTGTTATACCACCAGCCCGGTTCATACCACCAAGCTGTTCGTCAAACAGGCAAAGGCTCTGCAGAAAATGGGGGCGGACTCCATCGCCCTCAAGGACATGGCCGGGCTGCTGACGCCCTACGCCACCTATGATCTGGTCAAGGCCATCCGCAAGGCGGTCAAGCTGCCGATCTTTATCCATTGCCACAATACCGCCGGCATCGCCGCCCAGTGCCAGCTCAAAGCCATCGAAGCCGGCGCCGAGCATATAGACACCGCCATCTCAGCCTTCGCCTCAGGCACCAGCCACCCGGCCACCGAGTCCCAGGTAGCAGCCCTGCGTGACACCCCCTGGGATACCGGGCTGGACCTGGAGCTGCTGCAGGAAATCGGCGACTACTTCCGAGAGGTACGCAAGAAGTATCACCAGTTCGAGAGCGAGTTTACCCGCGAGGATGTTGGCGTACAGATCAACCAGGTGCCAGGCGGCATGATGTCCAACCTCGCCAACCAGCTCAAGGAACAGAATGCCCTGGGACGGATTCGCGAAGTCTTCGCCGAGATTCCCCGCGTGCGCGAAGACCTTGGGTTCCCGCCACTGGTAACACCGACATCCCAGATAGTCGGCACCCAGGCGGTACTCAACGTACTGTCGGGCAAGCGCTACAACACTATCACCAACGAGGTGAAGCGCTATCTGGCGGGCGGTTACGGTCAGCCGCCGGCGGAGGTCAACAAGGAGTTGCAGAAGCAGGCCATCGGCAATGGTGAAATCGTTGAAGGCCGCCCGGCGGACCAGCTGCCGCCCGAAATGGCGCGCCTGAAAAAGGAGATCGGAGACCTTGCCCTGAGCCCGGAAGACGTACTGACCTTTGCCATGTTCCAGGATATAGGCCGTCAGTTCCTCAGCGAGCGCCGCGACGGTACCCTGCAGCCCGAGATACTGCAGGGCATCGAGAGCAAGACCCGCGCAGTCGATGAAGGTGTTCCCACCGAATTCAAGATCGACCTGCACGGCGAAACCTACGAGATTGCCGTGACCGGTGTCGGTACCCTGGATTCAGGCAAGCGGCATATCTTCATGACGCTGGATGGCATGCCCGAGGAAGTGGTGTTCGAACCACTGAATCTGTATGTGGCAGGCGCTGCCAGCGAGCGCGCCAAGGCGACCAGTCCCGGTCATGTCACCACCTCCATGCCGGGCAACATCGTCGATGTGCTGGTCAGCGTGGGTGATACCGTGACGGCAGGCCAGGCGATCCTGGTGACTGAAGCCATGAAAATGGAGACCGAGGTGCAGGCGCCGGTTGCCGGCAGCATCAAGGCCGTGCATGTCGCCAAGGGCGATCGCGTGACACCGGGCGAGGTTCTGATCGAAATCGAGTAAACCGCAGCGCTATCCCCCAGGGGCGCTTCCCCTAGCAGCCTGTAGGACTTGGCCGATCGTAACGAGGGAAAGACCGATTTGCGGCAGTTTTTGAGCTCTTTTGAGGCGAATAGTGGTTCTATTTAACAAAAAAGAGCACATAAAATGACCAAATTCGGCTTTTCCGCAGTAGATCAGTGGTAAGTCCGACAGGCTGCTAGCCCGCTACCGCCCGGGTCGCTGACCGCGACTCGGGCCACTGACTCAGCGTTACTCCGCCAATAATCAGCGCCGCTGCCGCCAGCTGCTGATAATTCAGGGTTTCGTGCAACAGCACATAGGCCAGGATAACGGTAAACACCGGAATCAGATTGATATATGCCGACGCCTGGCTTGCCGGAATCCAGGACACCCCGAGATTGAAGAGTCCGTAGGCAAAAATATTGACCACCAGCCCCAGATACAAGATCGCCAGCACCGCCTCCGGAACCCAGACACTTGGCAACTCAACCCCCGGCACCGCCAGCGCCGGCACAAAGAACAGCGTACCGCAAAACGACTGCAGCGCCGTCAGCAACCAGGGAGAATAGCGCGACGACAACCGCTTGAGGCACAGCGTATAAAGCATGGCGCACAACATGGCGCACAACTCGAGAAAGTTGCCCAGCAAAGGATTAGGCGCGATATCCGACACCTGGGCTGCAAAACTGAGCCAGAGCGCTCCAATGACCGCCAGCGCAAAGCCCAGCCAGGCCTGCAGCCGCAGGCGCTCACGCAGAAAGAAGCAGGCACCCAGGGCAACCAGCAGGGGTAACAGTGCGGTGATCATGCCGGCCTGAGCCGCGCTGGTGTACTGCAGCGCACTGGCCTCGAACAGGAAATACAGGCAGGGTTCGGCCAGCATCAGCAGCCCGATAAGCTTCCAGTCTCCGGCGCGGTAGTGCACAGGCCCGAAGCGGCGCAACACCCACACAAAGCAGCAGGATGCCACCAGCATGCGCCCGGCCAGCACCACCATGGGGTCGTAGTGACGGAACGCCAGTTTGAGGGCAATAAAGGCACTGGCCCACAACAGCATGGCCAGGGTCAGGCAGAGAATGGGCGTGATACGGGACGACATGACGGCGATACCCAATGGTGGCGCCGCGAAAACAGGCGACCAGAGAAAGCAGACGGCGGTAAAATCGGGCAGCATAACGCGCCCGGCGGCGAATGAAAGTTAATTATTCTGCAGCTGCATAAGCCTTACTGATCTGCTAGCAGCCTGTCGAACTTGACCGGTCGTAGCGAGGAAATGGCCGTTTTGAGTCAGTTTTTGGGCTTTTTTAAGGCGAATAGTGGTTCTATTTAACGAAAAAGAGTACGAAAAGTGGCCAAAATCGGCGTTTTCGCAGTAGATCAGTGTTAAGTCCGACAGGCTGCTAGGTCAGCAATAGATACGGGAATGTCCGTATAGCGTGATAAGATGCGCGCCGTCCCCATTTATTGAGCCCTGTAGCAATGAGCCTGCTGGTTACCACCTGGATCAAGTTTCTGTTCCTGTTCGCACCCTTTTTCGTGGTCTCGATGTTCCTGTCGCTAACCCGCAACGACAGCCGCGCCGAGCGACGCTCCATCGCCAACCGCGCGGTCCTCGCGGCCTTCTTTATCTGCCTGATGCTGTTTTTCTTCGGCAGCCCCATGTTTGACGCCCTGGGCATTACGCTGGATTCGTTCCGCGTAGGCGCCGGCGTGCTGCTGTTTTTGTCCGGCGTCAGCCTGGTACGCGATGGCGTGCGCGTCAACGCCGAAATCCCCCACGAGCAGCGCGACGATATCGCCGTGGTTCCGCTGGCGATGCCCACCATCGTGGGACCCGCCACCATCGGTGCCATTCTGGTGTACGGTGCCGAGCTACAGGGGCTGGACATGATATTTGGCATTGCCGGCATGATGCTGGCGCTGGGCTGCCTGCTGGGCTTTCTGCACATGGCCACCGCCATGGAGCGCCTGCTCGGGCGCACCGGCCTGAATATTCTCAGCAAGGTCACCGGCCTGATCCTGGCGGCCATGGCCTCCCAGATCGTACTCACTGGCATTCACGGCTTTATCCAGGCCAACGCCTTCTGAGCGCACTGGCGGTCGCCCTCAGTCCCATGCCGGTCTAGTATTCAACACAGGGGGCGACCTGCGCGGGCGGGTTCCAGACACCGAAGCAATAACAGGACAGACGACGATGCTGCGGCTCATGATGGTACTGGCAATCATAGCGATAGGCGTAGTGAGCATGAAGAGCTGCGATTCCGCGGTGTCACTCCAGACCGAACAGACACTGCAGTACAAACAAAAGATCAATCAGAAACTGCGGGAAAGCGATGACATGATCCGCGAGCGCCTGCAGGAGAGCGACGAAATCTATCGCCAGAAGATGGAGCAGACCGGGCAGTAAGTGTCAGCGTACAGCTGCAGAAACGGCCCACGGCGGATGCCTGCTACCAGATCAGACCTGGGTGCGCTGTTCAGATGTCTTCCAGTCGCCAGATATCATAGGCCACCTCTTCATAGGGGTGCGCCAGCTTCAGCACAGCTACAGCGGTACGAATCAGCGCATCCTCGCACACCATTTCGACCTTCCATTCCTGCAGCTTTTCCAGTGCACCCCTTGCACCTATATGCGGATCGCTGCCCGCCAGCGGCCTGAACTGACCCGTGCCCTGGGTTTGCCAGCAGCAGCTGTCGTAGCGACCGATGCGACCGACACCGGCGTCAAACAGCGCCTGCTTGACGCTTTCCAACTGTTCATCCGGCACATAAAAACACAGCTTGTACATACACCCATCCCCCTGCGGGCAACTCTTGCGCCAGCCCGGCACAGAGCCAGACCAAAAACATCGATGCCACAAATAAAAACAAAAAACAAAAAAGGGGAGCCCGTCAGGCTCCCCCTCTTATCCCACGTACAGCCACTACACATACGAGCGCAGGCATGGCCAAACTGCTAGCGCAGGTCCAGCACGTCCTGCATGTCGTACAGGCCAGGCGACTGCTGACCCAGCCACAGGGACGCCCGTACGGCCCCCTTGGCGAAGGTCATGCGGCTGCTGGCCTTGTGGGTAATCTCGATACGCTCGCCTTCGGTGGCGAACAGAACCGTATGATCGCCCACCACATCACCGGCACGAATGGTCTCGAAACCGATTTCCTTGCGCGGCCGCGCGCCCGTCTGACCTTCACGACCATAAACGGCACATTCCTTCAGATCCCGTCCCAGCGCCTCTGCAACCACCTCACCCAGGCGCAATGCAGTGCCTGAGGGTGCGTCCACCTTGTGGCGGTGATGGGTTTCGATCACTTCGATGTCGTAATCATCCCCCAGGGTTTTGGCAACCAGATCCAGCACCTTGAAGCAGACATTCACACCAACACTCATATTGGGCGCGAACATGATCGCGATCTGGCTGGCACGCAGCTCCAGTTCCGCTTTCTGTTCGTCGCTGAGGCCCGTGGTGCCGATAACGATCTTCTTGCCGTGCTGGGCACAGATAGCAACGTTATCCATGGTGGTAGCCGGCGTGGTGAAGTCGATCAGCACGTCGAAGTCATCCAGCACATCGTTGATGTCGCCCACAAGCTTGACACCCAGACGCCCGACCCCGGCCAGCTCACCCGCATCGGCGCCCAACAGCGAACTGCCCGGCTCAACAATGGCGGCGCTCAACTCGACGCCGTCTGCCAGATGCAGCGCCTCGATATTGGTCTTGCCCATACGCCCGGCCGCACCGGTTACTGCTACTCGAATCATGTTTACAGAATCCATCGTCGAAAAAGGGATAGCGAACTGTGGCAACACTGTGCCATTCGCCTTAAAAGAGCCCAAAAACTGACTCAAAACGGCCATTCCCTCGCTACGACCGGTCAAGTCCGACAGGCTGCCTAGCAACCGTCCTTGGGAAAAGACTGGTTCATGTCCAGCGCCGGCTTGTCACAGCCGGGATGCCCCACCACCCGGGCCGGTACACCCACCACAGTGGTATGGGGTGGCACATTCTCCAGCACCACGCTGCCGCCGCCCACCTTGGCGCCGGCACCGACTTCGATATTGCCGAAGATCTTGGCACCCGCCGCGATCAGCACGCCTTCGCGAATCTTCGGATGACGATCGCCGCTGTCCTTGCCGGTACCGCCAAGGGTCACGTTTTGCAGGATAGAGACGTCGTTCTCAACCACACTGGTTTCACCAATAACGATGCCGGTGGCGTGGTCGAACATGACACCGTGGCCAATACGCGCCGCCGGGTGAATGTCCACCTGCATTACCGAACTGACACGGCTCTGGAAATAGAGCGCCAAAGCTCGACGTCCCTGTTTCCAGAGATTGTGGGACACACGGTGGGTTTGCAGTGCGGAAAAGCCCTTGAGGTACAGCAGCACGGTGCAGAGACTGTCGACCGCAGGGTCACGGGTTTTCACGGCCATCAAATCGAGGCAGGCGCAGTGGATAATGCCCGGATCGTCGGCGTAGGTCTGCTCGATCATTTCACGCAGTGAAACCGCCGACATCACCTCGTCGGCAAGCTTTGACGCCAGTAAAAACGACAGCGCCGAGGACAGATCCTTGTGACTGATAATGGCGGCATGATAGAAACTTGCCAGAAAGGGCTCACGCTCTATCTCAAGCCTGGCTTCCTGCTGAAGCCGGGCCCAGAGCGCGGCGGGTTCTATGGCGACAGAGTTCATAGCTCCCCCTTGGATACAAAGCACAGGCGCCGTTCAGACGCCCGGCCTGATCAGGTCATATCTTCGAAGAACTGCTTTACAGAATCGAAGAACGAATGTTTTTTCGGGCTGTGTTTCTTGTTGCCACCTTCGGTTTCCTGCTGGAAATCTTTCAGCAGCTCCTTCTGGCGACTGGTGAGACTCACCGGCGTTTCCAGTATCACCCGCACCAGCAGATCACCCACAGGGCCACCGCGCACCGGGGTTACCCCCTTGCCACGCAGACGGAACAGTTTGCCGGTTTGCGTTTCCGCCGGTACCCGCAGCTTGACCCGCCCGTTAAGGGTTGGCACTTCGAGCTCGCCACCGAGCGCCGCATCCACAAAACTGATCGGTATCTCGCAGTATAGGTCGCGGCCGTCACGCTCGAAGATCGGATGCTGGCGCACGTTAACCTGCACATACAGATCCCCGGCCGGCCCGCCGTGACTGCCCGCCTCACCTTCGCCCGACAGGCGGATACGGTCACCGGTATCCACACCCGGCGGAATCTTCACCGACAGCGTCTTGACCTGCTCGACCCGGCCCTGACCACGACAGCTACCGCAGGGCTCGGAAATCACCTTGCCCTCGCCACGACAGGTCGGGCAGGTCTGCTGGACCGAGAAGAAGCCCTGCTGCATGCGCACCTGGCCATTACCGCCACAGGTACCACAGACCTTGGCACTGGTGCCGGGCTTGGCGCCGGAGCCATTGCAGGGTTCGCAGCCGACCAGCGTGGGCACGCGAATCGATTTCTCGACGCCGCGCACGGCATCTTCAAGGCTCAGATCCAGGTTGTAGCGCAGATCTGCGCCACGCTGCACGGAACTGCGACGACGGCCACCGCCGCCGCCACCAAAAATGTCGCCGAAGACATCGCCGAAAATATCGGAGAAACCGCCGTCAAAACCACCGTGACCACCGGCACCCTGCTCAACACCGGCATGGCCGTACTGGTCATAGGCGGCTTTCTTCTGCGCATCGGACAGTACTTCGTAGGCCTCGTTGACCTCCTTGAACTTGTCTTCAGCTTCGGCGTCGCCCGGATTGCGATCCGGATGAAACTTCATCGCCATGCGCCGATAGGCTTTCTTGATATCGCGGTCAGCCGTGTCTTTCGACACGCCCAACACTTCGTAATAATCTCGTTTGGACATAAGCGGGTCTGTCATGTTGCAGCGGTTGGCTCCACCGGGAGCCGGACACGACAACGCGGGCTATTGCCCGCGCTGCCACATTTCAGAGTATTGCAAAGCAGGTCAACGACTTACTTCTTGTCGTCTTTAACCTCTTCAAACTCTGCATCGACAGCATCTTCGCCAGGCTTGCCGGACGCCTCTTCACCTGCCTGCTCGCCTTCCGCCTGCGCTGCGGCATCGGCATACATCTTCTGCGCCACACCGGAGATAGCTTCAGTCAGGGTAGCGACCTTGGTATCGATGCCTTCCTTGCTGTCACCCTTGAGGGCTTCTTCCAGCTCGGAAATGGCTTTTTCGATCTGCTCTTTCTCTTCCGCAGTCGCCTTGTCGCCCGCTTCGGTCAGCGTCTTGCGCGCCGAGTGAACCATGGCGTCACCCTGGTTGCGAGCCTGGGCCAGTTCTTCGAACTTGCGGTCTTCATCGGCATGGGACTCGGCGTCCGCTACCATCTGATCGATTTCGTCATCCGACAGGCCGGAAGAAGACTTGATCACGATGGACTGCTGCTTGCCAGTCGCCTTGTCCTTGGCGGACACATTCAGGATACCGTTGGCATCCAGGTCGAAGGTGACTTCGATCTGCGGTACGCCACGGGGCGCCATCGGGATGTCTGCCAGGTCGAAACGGCCCAGCGACTTGTTCTGCGCCGCCTGCTTGCGCTCGCCCTGCACCACGTGAATGGTTACAGCGTTCTGGTTGTCGTCTGCGGTAGAGAACACCTGAGACTTCTTGGTCGGGATAGTGGTGTTTTTCTCGATCAGCCCTGTCGCTACGCCACCCATGGTTTCAATACCCAGAGTCAGCGGAGTGACGTCCAGCAGCAGTACGTCTTTAACATCGCCGGACAGTACGGCGCCCTGAATGGCAGCACCAATGGCAACAGCTTCATCGGGGTTCACATCCTTGCGCGGTTCCTTGCCAAAGAACTCGGCAACGGACTTCTGCACCATCGGCATGCGGGTCTGACCGCCCACCAGGATAATTTCATCAATTGCAGACGCGCTCAGATCAGCATCTTTCAGTGCGATACGGCACGGATCCAGCGTGCGCTTGACCAGATCTTCAACCAGAGATTCCAGCTTGGAACGGGTCACCTTGACGTTAAGGTGCTTCGGACCTGTGGCATCGGCGGTGATGTACGGCAGGTTGACGTCGGTCTGCTGGGCAGAGGACAGCTCAACCTTGGCTTTCTCGGCGGCTTCCTTCAGACGCTGCAATGCCAGCGGATCATGGTGCAGATCGATGCCGGACTCTTTCTTGAATTCGTCCGCCAGGTAGTTGATCAGCTTAAGGTCGAAATCTTCACCGCCGAGGAAAGTATCACCGTTGGTGGCCAGTACTTCGAACTGGTGCTCGCCATCAACATCGGCGATTTCGATGATGGATACGTCAAAGGTACCACCACCCAGGTCGTATACGGCAATGGTGCGATCACCCTTGCCCTTGTCCAGGCCGTAGGCCAGTGCAGCGGCTGTCGGCTCGTTGATGATGCGCTTGACGTCCAGACCGGCGATACGGCCAGCATCCTTGGTCGCCTGACGCTGTGCATCGTTGAAGTAGGCCGGTACCGTGATAACGGCTTCAGTCACCGCTTCACCCAGGTAGTCCTCGGCGGTCTTCTTCATTTTTTTCAGGATTTCGGCAGACACCTGGGGCGCAGCCATCTTCTTGCCTTTAACCTCAACCCAGGCGTCGCCATTGTCAGCTTCGACAATAGAGTACGGCACCATTTTGATGTCTTTCTGCACGACATCGTCTTTGAAACGACGGCCGATCAGGCGCTTGATGGCAAACAGGGTGTTTTTCGGGTTGGTCACTGCCTGGCGCTTGGCCGGCTGTCCCACCAGGATCTCGCCATCTTCGCTGTAGGCGATGATGGACGGCGTGGTGCGATCGCCTTCGGCGTTTTCCAGTACGCGAGTCTTGTCGCCATCCAGGATCGCCACACAGGAGTTGGTGGTTCCCAGGTCGATGCCAATAATTTTACCCATGTGTCTTTGCTCCAGTTCTGCAGTGCCTGTATTGCAAGGCACGAAATCCGATTAACTTGCTTGCAGTTCTATATAGGGCCGAATATCGCCGTTTCAAGCGCCAGGCCTAAAGTCTCTGCTTAACTTTTCGAAACCATGACCATCGCCGGGCGCAACAGGCGACCGTTGAGGGTGTAACCCTTCTGCACCACCGCGACTACGGTGTTGGGCGCCGTGTCCGGCGCATCCACCAGCGACATGGCCTGATGCAGAGCCGGATCGAAAGCCGCACCCTGCGGATCAACAGACTCGATCTTGAACTTGTTCAGACCCGACACCAGCATGCCCAGCGTAAGCTCGACACCTTCGCGAATGGCCTGGGTTGCGGCGTCTTCCTTGTCGAAGCTGTCAACCGCACGCTCCAGACTATCCAGCACCGGCAGCATTTCGTTGGCAAACTTCTCGACACCAAACTTGTGCGCCTTTTCCACATCCTGTTCGGCACGACGCCGAACATTCATGAAGTCGGCCTGGGTGCGCAGCAGCTGATCGCGCAACTCATCCATTTCAGTGGTGACAGTCTCGAGTTCCTGAGCCAGGGTTTGTGCATCAGGCAGCTCTGCTGCATCCGCTGTCGCTGCGTCTGCCTGCTGCTCTTCGGCTACCGGCGATTCCAGGATTTCATCCGCCGGATTTTTCTCTTGCTCTGCCATTCCTGCTACCACCTCAATGCAAAGATGTTTGAAAAGATTACTGCTGCTGTATATGGGGTTATTCGCCGGTGATTCAACCGCCAGCACAGAAAAAATTTGCAACGCGATGCCCCGACGATTGCAACGGCAATGGAAATGACCTATACAGTAAAAGTACTGTATAAATGCACAGGTAAAATACCATCATGCTCAGTCAGCTGACGATCCGCAACTTTGCCATTGTCGAAAGCCTGGACCTGGAACTTGCCACCGGCATGACCGTTGTCAGCGGTGAAACCGGGGCCGGCAAGTCCATCATGCTCGATGCCCTGGCCCTGGCCCTGGGCGATCGCGCCGAAACAGGCGTCGTGCGCACGGGCGCCGATCGCGCCGAGATCATCGCCAGTTTTAATATCAGCGGCCTGCCCGATGCAACCGCCTGGCTGCAGGAACAGGATCTCGACCAGGATGGCGACTGCATACTGCGCCGTGTAATCACCCGAGAAGGGCGCTCGCGTTCCTATATCAACGGTCAGCCCTGCCCGGTCACGGCCATCCGCACTCTGGCGAATCATCTGGTGGATATTCACGGCCAGCATGAGCACCAGCGTCTGCTCAAGCGCGATTACCATCGTACCCTGCTGGATGAACACGCCGGCCAGAGCAAACAGGCCCAGCAGGTACGCGACTCCTTCCTGCGCTGGCGCCGGCTGGATCAGGAACTGAGCAGCCTGACCGAACAAAGTGCCGAACAGGCGGCCCGCATTCAGCTGCTCAGCTACCAGACCGACGAGCTTGATCAGCTTGGCCTGCAGGACAACGAACTCAGCGCGCTGGAAGAAGAACAGAAAACCCTGGCCAACGCCGATGACATTCTGCACACCGGGCACCAATTGCTTGAACTCACCGCCGACGCCGAACAGGCCAACTGCCTGAGCCTGCTGGCGCACTGCGAACAGCTGCTGCACTCGCTCGACGTTCAGTCGCCGGCCCTGCAGCAGGCCGCAGAAATGCTCGGCAGCGCACAGATACAGATCGAGGAAGCCAGCCAGGAGATTCGCCATTACCTGGATCGCGTCGAGGTCAATCCGCAGCGCCATCAGGAAGTTGAAGAGCGCCTCTCCAGCATTTATGAAATCGCGCGCAAGCACCGCATTAAACCCGAAGACCTGGTGAGATTTCACAGCGAACTGAAGCAGGAGCTCAGCTCCCTGAGCCGCTCCGATGAGGAACTCGACCTGCTTGCCCAGGCAGTCACCGCAGCCCGGGACTCCTACAGCAAGGCTGCTGCACGCCTGAGTCGCGGCCGCCAAAAGGCGGCACGCCAGCTCGGCAAGGCCGTGGATGCACAACTGCATGAGCTGGGCATGAATGACGCCCGGTTTGAAGTCTGCCTCAGCCCCTTGCCGCAGGAACGCCAGGGGCCACAGGGGCTGGAAGAGGTGGAGTTCCTGATCAGCGCCAACCGTGGCCAGCCCGCCCGTCCGCTTGGCAAGGTCGCATCAGGCGGCGAACTGTCCCGTATCAGCCTGGCGATTCAGGTCATCACGGCGCAGACATCCGCCACGCCCACCCTGATATTCGACGAAGTCGATGTCGGCATCGGCGGCGCCATAGCCGAAGTCGTCGGCCGCATGCTGCGCCAGCTCGGCGAACGCGCCCAGATCCTCTGCGTAACCCACCAGCCACAGGTCGCCTCCCAGGGGCACCAGCACCTGTTCGTCAGCAAGATTGCCGGCGATGTGCATACCCACACGCGCATTCGCAACCTGGACAACAGCGACCGCGTACAGGAAGTGGCTCGCATGCTTGGCGGCATCGACATTACCGAGCGTTCCGTCGCCCATGCCCGTGAAATGCTCGGCTTCGGTTAAGCACCTGCAGACGCAAAAAAAGCCGGTTTTCACCGGCTTTTTTTGTAACTGCGCGTTCAGCTGACTCTTTTGGCCACGTTTATAACGATATGAAATGACCACGACTGGTGGCCTTGCCACGGGCAGCAGCCTCCACCGCAAGCCTGCGTCAAACGCGGTTAGCGTTTTTCGCAACCATCCTTGCACAGACCATACAGATACAATGTGCGGTCGGTCAGGCGAAAACCCAACTCTTCTGCAATCGCATTCTGACGCCGTACCAGCTCAGGATCGGTAAATTCACGCACCTTGCCACAACGTACGCAGACCACATGATCGTGCTGCTGATCACTGGCCAGTTCGAACACAGAATGCCCGCCCTCGAAGTGATGACGCGACACAAGACCGGCCGTTTCAAACTGCGTCAGAACCCGGTAAACCGTTGCCAGGCCAACGTCTTCTCCCTGCTCAATCAACAACTTGTATATATCTTCGGCGCTAAAGTGATCTCCCTCACCGGCACGCTCCAGAATCTGGTAGATCTTGACCCTGGGCAGGGTGACTTTCAGTCCTGCCTTACGCAGTTCCTGATTTTCAAGCGCCATAATCTTTCTCTATGCTGTTCGCGATTTGGAATGTTAGACTCCATTATCTTTGTTTATGCACCATAGTGGAAGTTTAATGCAGATACGGAAATTTCTTATCGGCATCACCGCCAGCATTTTGATCAGCGGCTGCGCCGAGTTCCCCGGCGTCCACAAGATTGATATCCCGCAGGGCAACGTCGTTACACAGGAAATGGTCAATCAGCTTAAGCCCGGCATGACCCGAAATCAGGTCCGTTTTGTTATGGGCACCCCACTGATCACCGATACCTTCAGCCCGGATCGCTGGGACTACATCTACAGCATGGAAAAGGGTGGAGAAGCCCGGACCCAGGAAGGTGTCTCTCTGTACTTCAGCGGCGACCAGCTGAGCCGCATCAGTGGCGACTACCGCCCCGTTGCCACCCAGTAACGACCTGCTTACGGCAGCGCATCCGTCGCTGCCGAGTTACCGCTTCCCGCTTTGCACAAAACCGCTTCAGGCTTGATCCTTCCCGACCGCCTTTTGGGCTTTCATTTTTGCGGCACGTTTGGCACGGGCTTCCTTGGGATCGGCAATCAGCGGCCGGTATATCTCCACCCGATCGCCATCGCGCATCACATACTCCTGGGGACTGCGAATCGCCTTGCCAAAAACGCCCATGGGCGTGCGATCGGGATCTATCTCCGGGAACAATGCCACGATGCCGGACTTGATCACCGCATCATGGGCCGTGCAGTCATCCTCCACCTGCAGCGATATGATTTTCTGTTCCTTGGGTAGCGCAAAGGCAACCTCGACTGTAATCATCTGTGTTATGTCCTTTAATTAGCCGTACACCTTGTCAGCCCTGTTCACAAAAGCCTCAACCAGGGTCGTCGCCACCTGGTTGAACACCCTGGACATGGCCATGCCGGTTAGCTTTCCGCCAAAATCGAAGCTCAGGTCAAGATGCACCTTGCACGCCTCATCACTGAGCCGCGTGAAGGTCCAGACACCACTGAGCGATGCAAAAGGCCCTTCCACCAGTTCGATGGTCATTTTACCCGGGCGTTCAAGCCGGTTGCGCGTCGTAAAGCTGTACTTCAGCCCGGCCTTCGCCAGGTGCAACGTCGCCACCAGCTCAGCCTCCGATGACCTGATCAGCTCAGTAGAGGCACACCAGGGCAGAAACTGCGGGTAAGCATCCACATCATTGATGAGATCAAACATTTGCTCGACTGTATGCAGCACAAGGGCGCTGCGTTCGACACGGGTCATCGGATAAGCGTCCTTCAGGCCAGTTTCTGGTACAGATTAAGCGCGAATATGATCGCCACCGCAACCGGCGCCACTAAGCGCACCACGCCGTACCACAGATTGAAGTGCAATCGTTTTTTCATCGCCAGCTCATCCATGATGGCACTGCGGCGCATAAACCAGCCCACATAGATCGCCAGGAAGAGCCCGCCGAGCGGCAACATGATATTAGCCGTCACGAAGTCGAGAAAATCGAAGGTGGTCATACCCAGAAGCTTGAAGTCCGCCAGCACATTGAAGGACCCAAGGCTTAAAATCCCCATCGCCCAGCCCGCGGCGCCCAGGATAAGACAGGCTGGCAGGCGTTCCAGCTTAAGCCGCTCAACCAGCCAGGCCGTTGCCGGCTCCATCAGCGAAATCGCCGAAGTCCAGGCGGCAACACCCACCAGCAGGAAGAACAGGAAGCCAAACAGCTGACCGCCCGGCATCTGCCCAAAGGCGACCGGCAGGGTGATGAACATCAGGCCAGGGCCGGCACCGGGATCCAGCTCGTTGGCAAACACGATAGGAAAGATCGCCATGCCCGCCGCGAGCGCGACCAGGGTATCCAGAAAGGCAATCGTCATAACAGTGCCGCCGATCGATGCCTGCTTGGGCATATAGGAGCCGTAGGCCAAAATAGCCCCCATCCCGAGCGACAGAGTAAAGAACGAGTGCCCCAGCGCCACCAGCACGCTGTCCCAGGTCAGGTCCTCAGGCGCGAAGCGAAACAGAAATTCCAGACCTTGAGTGAAATGCCCGGTCGTGAAGGAATAACCCAGCAGTAGCGCCAGCAAGGCAAAGAGCGAGGGCATCATGATACGGGTAGCCCGCTCAAGCCCCTTGTTGACGCCACCGACCACGACCAGCATCACCAGCACCACAAATACAGAGTGCCAGGCCAGCATCAGTTTGGGATCGGCCAGCAGCTGTTCAAACTGGGCCGCGGCCTGATCCCGCCCCATATCGATATAGTCTCCGCGCACCATGCCGGCTATATAGTTCAGCACCCAGCCGGCCACCACCGAGTAGAAGCTGAAGATCAGGAAACCCGCCAGGGCCGCCATCCAGCCAATGGCCTGCCAGCCAGTTGAAAGATCCGACTCGCTGGCGGTGACCTTCATCGCATTGACGGGGTTACAGCGCCCGCGGCGACCGATCAGCGCTTCACCCATCATGATGGGTACGCCAACCAGCAGGATGCAGACCAGATACACCAGTACAAAAGCACCGCCGCCATTCTCCCCGGTGATATAGGGGAATTTCCAGATATTGCCCAAACCGACGGCCGAGCCGGTCGCTGCCAGAATAAAGATCCAGCGGTTGGCCCAGGTACCATGTATCGAGTGCCGTTCCTGCATACTTGCCTCTGTAAAAGCTATCAAACCGCGTTGCCTGTGAATGCAGCTGCATATAAATGAAGCACCAGAGCGATGCCTGCATTCGAACTTCGCAACGCAAAACGGGGCATTCTTCCTATTTTGCCGGACTCAGGCAACCGTTTTACCCCGCTCCGGCTGTTTTTTTGCGTTGAGTGGCGGCGAAACACAACGCACAGCTTTCCACCCCGACAGTGCATCGATATAATCGCCCACCATGGCAACCAAGAAATCCAAGAACACCAGCTCGACAATCTGTCTCAACAAAAAGGCACGGCACGAATACAGCATCGAAGAAAAATTCGAAGCAGGTGTCGCTCTCACCGGTTGGGAAGTCAAGAGCTTGCGCGAGGGTCGCGCTCAACTGATCGACTCCTACGTCATCCTCAAGAACGATGAGGCATGGCTCGTGGGCGCTCACTTCACCCCGCTTATTAGCGCCTGTACCCATGTGGTTGCAGACCCCAGGCGTGATCGCAAACTGCTGCTGCACCGTCGCCAGATCGACAAGCTGCAGGTAGCAACCCAGGCCAAGGGCCACACCTGCGTGGCGCTTGCCATGTACTGGAAAGGCGGCCGGGTCAAATGCGAAATCGCTCTCGTAAAAGGCAAGAAGCTGCACGACAAGCGCGCCAGCGAGAAAGAACGCGAAGGCGAACGCGAGAAGCAGCGCGGTCTGGCGGCACACTAAGCCGCCCCGCAGGCCCCGCCAGCGATTTTCTCTCCCCACAGGCCGCAAAAAGATTCCATTGCCGCAACAAAAAAATGTATACTGGCGGCATCTACGGGGGTGACTTGGCTTCGACGCTGATTACGAACCCTTGGGTGCATGTCGAGTTCGTAGTGAATCTCGTAAATCCGTCACTACACAGTTATAGTTGCTAACGACGATAACTACGCTCTAGCAGCTTAAGGCCGCTAGCGCCGCTCTCTAAGGTGTCTGTAACTCAGAGGTTTTGCGGTGTCATTGGAGACAGAATCGCCCGGATGCTTTGTCTCAAGCTGAACGGTTAAAACTAAAGAGGCTCGCCCACAGCACCCTGGCTCTCGGGTCGCGACGGGTTAATCTAATCGAGAAGCCTAAGCATGTAGATCTTAAGGCAGAGGATTGGCGGACGCGGGTTCGAAACCCGCCACCTCCACCAAATGCCCGTCGATAAAGGCCTGTTTTTACAGGCCTTTTTCTATTCTAGCCCGAAAAAATCCTTCAAGGTGTCACCAATGTGTCACCGAAGCGCACTAGACCAAGATTGATAGCGCCCCTCCGATGCTCCAGTGACAGGTTTGCGTATCACATTGTACCTCTACCGACGAGTGCCCGAAGCCATGACGTATAGCACCCAACACTAACCTCTCAGGCTCCAGCCAACGGGCGCTGTTACCAAGGCAGGCTCCCACAACATCGTCAAAGTGCGGATTAGATCAGGCTCAGTAGCGATTGCCGAGCTCTGTCAAAAATTGATCTGCTCGCTATGCCGGTAACCAAAGCAGTTCATGCCTACTATACTTTGACAGGCTTGAGCGACATCAATAGGCTCGCAGAAATTAAATGACCTCCGGAAAAGTCTGAGACTTATCAGGGGGCGCCCTCAAATGACTATCAATTGCGTCCAAGGACGCTACATCATCCCTAGCCTCAGTTGATCCCGATGTTCATCCATTTTCTTCTGATTACGGATGTACTCGCGAACCATTGCTTCATCTAGGCCAACCGTCGATACGAAGTAGCCTCTTGCCCAAAAATTATTACCATTGAAATTACGTTGCCGGCCTTTAAACTGCATCGCGATGGCTATCGAACTTTTGCGCTACAGGTAACCAACCACCTTTGATATCGAGTACTTAGGCGGAATACTGATACATATGTAAATGTGATCCGGCACAAAATTTCCCTCAACAATTTTTACGCCCTTGCATCCTGCAAGTTCATGGAATATTTCTCCCATGCATCGGAGAAGCTCTCCCATAAATCATCTTCCGCCTCTTCTTCGGGATGAACACCAAGTGGTACTTAAAACCCCAGCGCGTATACGCGAACCTTTCATGGTCTCGCACAGTGCTACCTTCTGCTTTCTTGGTCGAAAACGAAGGTACATAGACCGTAGACTCGGTAAAACATATGCGACTCACCCTGGCATAGTCGGGGATTTACCCCTCGTTAATTCAGATAACTAGTGCGACACTCATGGTTGAACGCTATACGAGTGCAAGTCCACTCATTGCTCACTATCATGCCTCTATGCCGTTTAAGTCCTAGAAGTGCTACAATGATTTTTCACACGATGAAAACTTGATAGGATATAAAAATAACATGGGTATACATTTACATAATATTATATTTCCCATTATGATATTAGTTAATCTATTAGCTCTTCCTATTCATGCAAAAACATTTGATCCACACAATGAACTTAAGTATATCGAAATAAAAAATTCAATTTCTTGCAGCTCATTAGACAATGATGAAACGTATCACAACATAAAAAACAATTGTCAAAAATCTCTTCTTGCTATATTTAGATTTTCGGACAACATAGGTAATTATATCGAAACTTATACATTAGCACCTGGCGAATCCAAATTACTTTATAAATCTTACAATATTTCGTATAACTTATATGACACAGAAACAATTGATTCAACATGCGGAAACGGTGTATCTGACTTCCTTCTATCTTCAACAGGGCTATTTGAAGAATCTGATGGAAAAAAACTTTTATATATAAAGAAATACAAGCAGTACTTTGCTTATATTTTGAAAAAAGGTCATATTAATTTCCGCTGCCATGTGGAAAACATTGAGAAATCCAGCAACTAACTAGCATACTCATAATATGAGACATATCACGTTAGACTCAGCACTTTTTTACTATTATTAATAGCTTCTAGCACTTAAATAGACTGTAGACAGGATTCAGCTTGACCGCATCCTGCAAGTGCTCGGGTGCGAGGTGTGCATACCTCATCGTTACCTTTACCGACGAGTGCCCCAGAATCCGCTGCAGCGTAAGAATGTTGCCTCCGTTCATCATAAAGTGCGACGCGAAGGTGTGCCGGAGTACATGACTGGCCTGACCTTTCGGCAGCTGGATCGATGTTTTTGCAATAGCGCGGCGAAATGCACCTATCGAGCTGGTAAACGGCCCCACCAAGCGCCAGTGATCGAGCAGCCTATCTATCAACGCCTGGTCAATCGGTACTGTCCTGACTTTCCCCGATTTCGTATTGCTGAACGTCACGGCCCCGTTGCGCACCGAGCTAGACCCCAGCCTTTCCGCTTCTGACCAGCGGGCACCAGTAGCAAGGCAGACCAGGACTATCATTTCCAGGTGAGGATTGGCCCCAGCTCCACGATTACTGACCGCAGTCAGCAGTTCATCGATCTGTTCTTTCGTCAGCCAGGAGAGTTCATGTTCCTGGAGCCTGATAGGTTTAATGTTGGCGAGCGGATTCGGGTAAGTCACCTCGCCCAGCGAGCGTAGCTCGTTAAACACAGCCCGAACGTAGGACAGCTCGTTGTTAAGTGTTTTATCGGAAATACCAGCTGCAGAGCGCTGCCGACGATCACGAGCATACCGACTAGCATCAATGCCTTTCGCAATCGGATCACCGAGCCGAGCAGCCAGGCGCTGCAGAGCCCGAAAGCGCCGTTCACCATCGCGCAATGTATGCCCATGCATATCAAACCAGAGCTGCACCAACTCCAAGAGGCGTCGCTTATCAGCGCGTTTAGGCAACCAGTCCGAGTCCTTGACCTGCCTCTTGTTGAGCACAGCCAATTGGAATTGCCGGGCATCGACTTTGTTATCGAAGGTTCTACGTAGACGATTACCACGCGACAACTCTACATCGACACGCCAGCGACCCGTTGCTGTCCTCTTTATACCCATCAGGCCGCTACCTTACTCGCTAGTCGTCGCTCCTTTAATCCCTGCTCGATGACCTCGAACAGTTCGTCTTTGCTGACCTTGCGCTGCTTGCAGTAGCCCATGAGATCAGCCCACATGCCGGACTTTTTGAGGCATTTCCAGGCCTGTCTTGCGCTGATGTTGTTCCTGGCGTAGATCGACAGCAGGTTGCCGAGTGCCAGGGCGACGTTCTTTTCGTTACCGATACCGGGTCTCTTGTACATGCGTTTCTCCGTGAAGCTTGGGGACGGTGGGTAGAACTCGGCGTCCTGTTCGAGCAGGGTCCACAGTGGATGTACGTAGTCCCTGGAGCAGTCGAGACGGAAGTTCTGCAGGGCATAGCGCCAGATGTTGCCCAGGTACGCTGTAACGGCCTCGAAGCTCTTCAGGTTGACCTGGTTGTAGTCTGCAAACTGATTGATCACGGTATGACTGAAACGGGCCTCACAGCGCCATACAGGGGCGTCCTCGTTATAAAGCTTGGTGGTCAGGTCTTCGGCTACTTTTTCGCGCCAGATGGGCAGGAAGAAGTCTGCCTTATCGTGGGCGTAGATCTCTTTGGACTTGTTATAGATCGCGAACTGCAGGGATGAGGCAGACCCGAAGGTGTAGGACTGGCCACGACCATAGATGGCAGCGACTTCGCCGGTGGTGACAGAGAGGTCAGAGAAGCCGTTACGGTCATACACCTTGTGAGAGCGACAGGTGAGGGATTCAGCCAGGTTTGCCGGAGGTGTCCAGCCCTGGAGATCGCAGGCCAGGTGGATTGCACAGCCGTTAGGTGTGGGCTCATCGGTGCAGGCTTCACGGGCGATATCGTCCATCATGATTTGCAGGGATTCCGGGTACTGGTCCCGGATGACTTTAGGCGATAGCTCGATTTTGACGTGGGAGCCTTCCTGGTCGGCTTTGATGTGGTTGTTCTTGATCAGGACGACCAGACCATCAGAGACGTTCTGCAGCAGGTAGGCAAATCCAGACTTACCGCCCCTTCTCAACAGCCAGGGTCTGCCGAACCAGTGGTATTGGGCTTTTCCTGGTGAGTCTTCCAGGCGCTCAGAGAGGTCATTCAATAAAGCTTCGTCCGGAGTGCCCTTGTACAGCTGTCTCACTGTGTCGATTGAGGTGTCCAGGATCACCAGATCATCAAAGGAAGAGAGTTCACCCGAAGGCATAACGAAAGTTTTCCCCTTCTGATCCAGTTCAAAATTACCGTTGTACCGTGGAAGATGTTGCTTACTCATTGGCTGCCCCCAATCTGAGCTGTATATGGTTGTCAGTGAATAACGATGTATTTATTTGAGACGTGCTACATGGCCGTCTGCTGGCGCGTTGTGCGCCCGGGTAATGCGCCGCTGGCGTGCTCGTTCCTGCGCTGCGGCGCGGCGCGTTACCCGTCGATAGGGCTGCCCTCCGAGCTGTACGTCGCTGTTTTAAGGGTTGGGTCCCACATGCGGTGGTTGACGATGTTCTTGCAGGCGGAGAAGCTCATGTTTATTTTGGTGATTTGCTGGGTGTAGCACTGGCAATGGTCGATCTCTTCTTTGCGCCAGCTGACACAGTAGGTTTTGGGCGCTTCCACCGGCATCATGAGTTCGTCATAGATAGGCGCGGTGGACGGTATGCCAGCGATCCGCGGGCGGTAGAGCTTCATGTACTCAGCTGGATCGAGCGGAAGCTTGGCGATTTCATCCGCTGACTTCTGGTTGGACTGAACAGGCTTTTCTTTCAGGTCCAGGCGACCGGTTGCGGATTGAGGTTCGGTGCTGGTTTCTTCCACCTCGCCCCTGGAACTCAGGTGGCCATATGCCTTGTATAGAAAGCCTGGAAGCAGGACTCCCAGAAACAGAAAAATGAGTACCAGCTTCAACGGTACTCGGGCCTTGTGCGTATGCACCTCAGCAGACTTATAGATGCCGAAGTACTTCTTATCGAAGCTGACTTGCTTGATCTGCGCAAACTCGCGGGCGGCTTTGCTATCGGTGTTGTCCTGGCACTTCTCGAAGATAATTCGCTTTACCCGAGTCCAGCCATACTTACGTTCGTAGTGCTGATGCTGACCAACAAGCGGACGAACAGACGTATCAATGAGCCTGGAATGCTGTGTGATGAGGACAATATCAATCCCATAATGACGATGAGTATTAAGATGGGAAACGTGCGGCGGCGCTTCACCACGAACATTGCGCGGCGGAAATACATTCTGACATTCATCGATAAACACCACTGAGCCGTGTGGCAGTTCGTACCAGGTTTTCACGTCGTCCGGGGACAGTTCGTGCCAGGGTAGCGTCAGTTCACGAATGCCGAAGTAGAAAACAGGGCGATCCTTGAATTGCTCATCCTCAGCCACGAACTTGATGGCGTTAAGGGTTTTGCCTGCACCAGGTACACCTGTGAATAAGAAGATCATAGGGGTTTCTTCCACATGATTTTAGGACCGGCTGTGACCGATTTATAAACCATGACGCCCGCTATGGCACCGAACCACTGACTCAAGGCTGTTTGAAAACCCACGGCCTTGAATACATACAGGCCAGCCGCCGGAAAGTTATTAACATTCAGCATCAGTTTTGCGTAGATCTGATCGAACGCTATTTCAAGACCTCCGAAAATCACAAGAGATACCCCCAGCGAAACAATGATGGCTTTGACAATGGGCGTGATAATCGAGGAGATAAAAGCCCAAATTCCGGCTGCAGCTAATACAGGTAATGGCATGATTAAGTCTCCAGGGTTGCTCTACGTATGAACATCATGATTGCGAATCCGTTAAAGAATAAAACGGGGTAACGCATGGCAGAAAAGAAGCTGCACAATGGCCCCATATCCAGTTCAATCCAACCGGAGATAACCTGGGGACAATCCGCCGTGACACCATCATCAACCATCCAGTCAGGGACACCGAGGGATTCAGCAACATCGATGGTGCCACCATTTAACGCCGATAACTGGCCATCGGCATCAGTGCCAACAGCCACGTGATCACCAAAATCATCAGACTCTATCCATTCCTGAATAGATTCATCAGAGATATACGAGCAAGAACGCTCAAAATTTATTTGGAGCTGAGCACACTGCAATACATCACCGGTACATTCAAACTGATCAGAACAGCTCAATACATCAGATACCTCAGGATCGGTGAAACAGTCTTCGCCCTCACATACGCTGCCAGTCTCCTGTGTTGTTTCTGTAGTCGTGCAATTGTTTTGAGGATCACAGGTAGTGGTGGTGTAAGTTTTGGAGGAACCCTTGCTACCATCCAAGGCGGTTTGCTCTGTCGATGTCTCTGTGACGCTCTCAGTTGAGCCGTCGGGATTTACCGTTTCAGTTTGAGTCTGTGACACAGCCCCCTGTTGCGCGTCCCTAGATGTATCTGACTCCGTACCGGAAGGACAGGAATTAGGATCAGGAGCAACGGCGGTTACCATGGTACGGTCTTCGTTCCAGCAATTAACATAGGTCGGACAATTCATTTCAATCCCGATGCGACCCATGAAAGTCCCATCCGGTTTGTAGCAATTCTGCATTTCCTGGTCTTCCGGGTAGACGTCTTTGAAGTTACCGACAAATTCAGAGTCAGCGTTATAACCGTTAGTACCAGGGCAGTTTTCGCCGGTGTATTTGGCGAATACTAGCCAGCTGTTGTTTTCTTTTGAGTAAGTGGCCGTATCCGCAACCAACAAGCAGCTATTGTCACACCCATAGTTAAAATATTTATCAGACGTATAAAGGTAAGAATCCGGTTCAAGAGTCTGCAGTTCGTTACAGTCTTCTATCGGTTCATCACAAACGCCGTTTTCATCTAGATCCTCCATGCCTGCAGGGCAATTATCAGTACTGAACAAACGCCAATAATGAACGATACGATGATCACAATAGGCATTTCCGCAGGACGTGGTTTCAGCTGTGCCATATTCTCTGTACAACCAATTGTGATAGGCGTCATAACCATCATCATTATCCCAGGTCTTAATGGAAGTGCCGCAGTTCCCCTGGCTGGATTTATAAGCATACCCTTCAAAAGAACCTGGACGAACAGTATTACTACAGTCGGAAATCATACGATTAATAGTCTGCTGCTGAGTTTCTTCAGGCGCCTGAACAATACGATGAATATAAACATCATTATGCGCATTAGCGAAGGATGCCAGGAGGAAGAAGATAAAGCCTACAGCCAAAGCAAATATATAATTGAGCGGGTGATTAGAAAAGTTAGGTTTTAGATAGCGCATAACGCCTCCTTACATCACTCGAATCATTGCGTACATGCAGAGGCAGCCGACAACAACAACCAGGCCGTAAGGATCTATAGACATTTTGTTGCCTCCAATATAAAAGGGGACGTTTCCGCCCCCTTATCCGAAACCGAGCGTTAACGGTGGCCGTTAGCGGGCTGCGCGTTTCAGGTACAGCCAGACAGCGACTGCGATGGAAACGAACAGGAAGGCAGCACCGACGTAAGCGATGTCAGTTTTCACTGACGCCACTTCGGCATCGAACGCGACTGTATCCAACGCCGCGAAGGCCTGACCGGCGGAAGCGGCAAGCAGTACGGCACCTGTAACCACTGCACGACGAGCAATGCCGTGTGCAGCCTCAGCGCGCTTACGAAGCGCAAGAAGTTTACGATTCATGAGTTGTTACCTCGCTACTCATGTTGTGGATAAGCCGCATTAAGACGATGTAGCTTGCTGCGGCGACGAATATCCAGATCACGCTGTCCCACACGTACTCCCATTCGGCAGCGGTGTAGGCTTGGTTTCCCTGGATTAGGGTTTCACTTTCGACTGTGGCCCAGGTGCCGGAGCAGATGGGTTCTCCTTCACTGCCTACTGAGACAGTGCCGTCGCAAGTGATGAATACGGACATGGCTTAGGCCGCGTTGGATGCTGGTTTGCCCGATGTGACAGGCTTGATGGAGAGCACCTTGAAGGACATTTTCTGGCCGGCGCCCTGGACGGGTTGTGCGACGATTTCGCAGTTGCAGGGCAGGTGTTCACGCAGCTGTTCAACGACTTCATAAGGCGCCGCCAGTTTCATGATTTCAAGGCCGACGAGGTCTTCGTTGGTGCCGTCAGACTTTTGGGTCATGTAGAGGGCGGCGCCTTTGTTGCCGTCCATGTTGTAGCGTTTGGCCTGGATGACTTGGCCGGTCAGTGTAATGTTCATGGTTTCACCTCGACGTTTATGTTTCCGCATCCCGGGCACTTCACAGTCCTCCGAGGAAACGGCATTTTGATAATGCCTAGACAGGCGTCACAAGATCTGTAGGAGACAGCGACTGCACCATTGCTGATGTCGTACAGGGTTTGGGTTCTGTTGAGCTTTTTGGTTATTTTGGGTTTTTTAACAATGTCGAAAAGATCCTGATTAATAGGGGTTGGATTAAAATTCTGTTTGGTAACAGGTTCGGAAGCCAGAGCCGGAGCCGGAGCAATAGAAACGGTGTTGCAGGTGCAGATATTATCGGGACCGCAGACCAGGCATAGGCCTAGATTTTCGGCTGTATGAACGCACTGGCGAAGTCGTTTGTTCATGGTCATTAAGTCCCGTAATTCTAAGATCTGCATGTTGCTGCGCAACCAGGCTCTATGAACTTCGTTCACCAATAACAGACTACGTTATTGGCCCTGCGGGTAACGATCCTTCATGCCTGCGCACTCCGTTTGCTAAAAGCAAGATCGCTCCAACTCGAACTCTGGGCGGTTTACCCGCCCGGCAGTGACGTTAATCTTTATGCTGACGATGAGACAATTCTTTAGGTTTTAAAGAGACGCTACGCTCAAGCTCTTGAAAACCTAAAGCCTTGCCTCTGGTATCGCCAGCGATTAACGACAATGACGGGCGGGTAACATCACCACCTGTTAAAACCCCCAACATCAAAAGCGATAAAGCCAAAAGCTGAATTCTTAACCGGCCCTAACGGCATGAATAGGGCCGGGGTAGTTGCGGATACCTGCCGTACAGCGAATTAACGTGTTGGGGTTAGCCAACACGCCCCCGGCCAAGCGGGCAGGCCCAGCCATTTTGGGAGCCGAAGCGGTGTGTGTTGTCGTAATGGTCCTGGAACCAGTAACGAATTTTCACACCTTCAAAATCAAATGAGAATCCAGACGGTAAGAGTGCGTTGCTGCAGTGTTTAATAGCCCGTGCAGCAAGTTTCACGTCGCCTGTGCCTTCAATTACATAGCCAATTAATCGAATCGCTTTATTTTCCATGCTATTCACCCTTTAGCTAATCCAGCTTGATTGCTAAATCGGCAGCACTGCTCGGAATGCCGGTGTGGAAACCAATATGCGTCACAGAAACACAGCACCCGTTTATGCTCTTTGTTCATTCGATAGATATCGACTTGATAACAACCACCGCAACTGCAAACAGGTTCACGCCTGTACTCTTCTGGACGCTTCCTTAATGTTCGCCGCGATCTGCAAGACCGGCAGCGACACGGAAACCGCCTGGACATATCACCTCCCTATGCTTCCAGTGCCAGAGCGACCTGGAAGGCATCTATGTTCTGCTCTACGTAGTTCAATGCCTGGAGCATGGATTCAAGGGCGGCGAACACATTGCCGAACGAATCCTGATGACGCGGATTAGCTGTGTAGGACTCACGGATATAACGATCAGGCTCATATGGAGAGCTTTCCATAGGGCAACTGGTCACACGATGGTTGCCATATAAAGGACGATCCGGCACCGGACCCTTGATCAGACACCAGATATCCAAATCAACAGCCAGGCCAAAGCCGCTTGTCTGGCAATCAACCCTGCAGCCTTGCGCATTGAGGCGCAGTGCCTGGGCCATGACTTCGGATGCCATCGCGGCGAACCGCTCGGCATCGGTAACGCGGGAAAGGTCAGGGCAACCAGGCAGAACCAGTTGCGGGTTATGTGAAACAACGGAAGTGTTCATGCGACTACCCTCCCCTCATCGGCCAGGTCTTTGCACAGCTCATAGAGCGCAACGAGGTTGATGTATCGAGTGGGGCGTTTGCCTGGTGCTGGCGGTGTCAGCGTGAATACAGGCAGTTCGCCGCGATCCATCTGGCCTGCAACTGCTGCAGGAGTAACGCCAACGTGACGGGCGTACTCAGACGGGCGCATAAGGGGGACGGCCAAACAGCCATCTTTGAAAATCGAAATCATGTCCTTTTTCATGCCGTTAATCTCCATGCCGTATCAGAGCGAGTCCCGCTCCAGGAGCTGCTTAGAGAGCAGCGAAACGTTTACCAGGCGGTGCTTCCCGATACGCTCAGTAGGGAGCAGCCCTTTTTCGATCCAGCCGCGAACAATGGATTGCTCCATGCGTATCCAGTCCGCGAACTCACGCCAGGCCATCAGGGGCGGCGTTGGTGTTGCTACAGGAGTCATCGGTTGTTGTTCCATCGTTGCGCCCCTATAATCCGTTGTTAGAAGAAGCCTACTCATGTTTGTACTGAGTACATATTCACATAGTACAAACCATGTCATAGTTTGTACAGGTTACAAATATGGTATTTATCAATGGAAAGTAGCGCGGCTGATAGAGCTTTGCTATTACTTGAGCAAACAAGCATCAAGGAACTAGCCATACCTCACAGCAAAGAATACGCACGCTGGCAGAACGTGAAACGCGGTAGAGCACGAATGGGCATAGAAGAAGCTGAAACTCTTGCAAAGCTCTACCCCCAATACGCTCTTTGGCTCATCACAGGTAAAGTCTCGCCTGAGATCGGACAGACCAGTCCAGAGCTCGACGAGATCAGTAGCTCAGACTCAGGGGCGGTAAACGCGGGATAGAAGTTGCACAGACAGTGAAGGAACGCTGGTACAACCACAGGGAGGGCTGAGTATGGAGCCGCAAGACAAAGAAAACAGATCCTGGGAGAACATCAAACCCGAGCCAATCGAAATTAGAAGCCACCAACAACGAAAATCCGTTTACAGCTCTGATTCATTACCAATTTGGGCCCAGGTAATGGGTGGAGTACTCGCGGCTGCTATCATAATTTTTATTTTCCGCGAAGTGTACGATCGTTACCAACTATACCAGCTGCAAAAATTCCTAGAACAACAAACTCAAAGTTTCATACAACAAAGCAATTCAGCCGTAAAACAAGCAAACATCAATGCTGAGCGCATGCGCCAAAAAATGGAAATACAACGCCAACAAAGTAAAACTCAAAGATTAGAAGAAGAAAAAGCACGGCTGGCTGAGCAAAAAAAACAAGCATTAGCCACAGCTAAGCGAAATAAACTAACATCCGATGACTGCCGATTTTGGACAGAAAATTACAAATCTTACCAAACAGAAAAGCACAAACAAAAAATGAATGAATACTGTACATTAAACAGAATAGAACGAGCTGTAATAAGCGCCAAATTTTAATGGTAAGTATCAAACTAACAAAATGAATAAGACTTAGGGCGGTAAACACACAATAAAATTTTCCAGGCGGCGAAGGAATTTCTAGTACAACCACAGTGAGTGCTAAGTATGGATATAAAACCTGATAATGATGAAATACGCCACCGCACAAAATACCGCTCGAACTACAACAGCGATGCGCCACTTTGGGGACATATAACAGTTGGTATAGTGGTAGCAGTGCTACTAATCGTCATGACGAAGGAAATACTTCACCGCTACGATTTGTACATGGTATCCCGGACATTGGAAAACGCTACGAAAGCACTACAACATGAAGCCGCTGAACAACGAAAACAGCAAACTGAACAAAGAATTGCTGAAAACCGTTACAAGCAGTACAACAGTCCACAATGTAAATTCTGGCGACATGATTATAAAAATAAAGGCACCATCAAAGGGCTAGATAAAATACGCGAATACTGCCCTTAAAAACCACCTAAATAAAATAATTTTTGGATTCCAATAAAAGTATACATATTACCATCTATGAACTTTCCTTTCATCCTACCATTAGCGTATTAGGCTTTCAGAATATCATAGAATATAAGAAACCATACCTAATCCACAATTTTCAAAAAACCATTATAATGGTCGTTAGTTATTATGAAGTAAGGTACACCTAAAGTCGAAAAGCACTTTTCAAAGTAAGCTAATGCATAATATTGACGCTTATCTAATTCCCCGATAGATACAATGGGCCTTTTTCTTTCATCATCTAGCAATCTATTTGAGAGCAAATCTTTAGCTTCTAAATATAAAAAGCAGGCCATATCCAACCTAAGCCGCTCAAAGACATTGATATTTACATCAACCAATTTCTTTGGCGTCTCTATAACATTATGCAGCTCAATTATTATATTTTTTTCAGAGTTAAGCTGACGATATATCTCAAAACCACATTCAAGAACTCTCTGATTATTAGCAACAGAATCTTCTGTAAGCTCATCGAAAGCTATGGTGCCATTGTAATTCTTAAGTATCTCTGACGCCTTTACACATACAAAGTCGCTTCTTGCATCACAAATTTTTTCTGCCAAAGAACTCTTCCCAACACCAGAAAGGCCAAAAACGCCTATTACCTTTCTCACAGATACTCACCCAATATCTTCTTAACGGTTGGCGATAAATAACAGTATGATTGCGGTGGATTAAAACCACTCGACCTCAAAATAGAAAGAGGAGCTCCATTTTTAAAATGAACAATATCTCGCAACCAAACGGCAACACCCTCTTTATGACCTTCATAATAGCTATCAAAGTCCTTTTTAGCTATGCATGCATCATGTAAAAAACGATCACGAATATCGCTAACCGCTAACCGTTCAACTTGACTAATTCTCGCAAAACCTGTAACTTCCTTGACGGGTGAAGAACTGTAAATATATACAATATTCCCAGGGAAGAACAACCGACCAACCCTCTTTCTTAACTCAATCTTTTTGGCCCCGCTAAATATCTTATCGGCATAAAAAGGTTTGATACTTAGAATAATTTCACTCATTATCGAATAACCTTATCAAGACAAGGAGTAACCCGCGGTGGCAAGGAGCTTGGGATTTTGGCTGGAAAAGCCGCGTCCAGATGGGGACAATAATACCAAAGTTGAGCTGCATTTCAACTATTGGTCCTTAAATAATGGACTTACAAATTATATAGACATTGGCGTAAAGATATCAGAAGCCGGTCTATTTGATTCAATTAACTTTTATTTGCCTTTCAACATCGACCAAATCGATTATAAACCTGACTTAGGAAAAAGGGTTTGTGAGAACCTTGTGCTTGTTTCCGCTATATTTAACTCGCCCGCCAAGCATGAGAGCCATACAGAAACAAAAGGAGTTTATGATTTCTCCTTCACCACCGACACCGAGAGTCCTCAGCTGAGATTCTTCACTCAAATTTTACTGGCATCTGACTCGCTAGGTGGCGTCACATTAGAAAGATCAAATCATGAAAACGAAAAAGGTTGCCTGTTAAAATTCCCACGAGACTTATTCGAAATAGAAACAAAAGTCGACACAAAAACAAAGTTTGACAATTATTTCAGATTCCGAGTTATTTTGAAATCAGATGCGCATCGAAGTATATCTCAAATATACGAAGCAAAAGATTCCTTTATAACTAATCATTTCGAAAAAACAGAAATGGTTGACTTTAGGGTTAATGAAACCAGAAATTTACCTGAGAAAATTCGCGCTAATCTAAATGACCACTCTCATTTATCTCGAATTCATTTCTTTTTAATAAGAGAAGCAAATTCTGAATACAAAATGTCTCATTCACAGTACAGTCGATGCAGAATTCTTGAAGACGATCTATGGAATAAGTACTTAGAACAAGACGACTCTTCGAAGAAAAAGAAGAAACAAAGCCAGATGTTAATATATCACTGGAAAACTAAGGAAAAAGAGGAAGATATAGATCACTTTTCTGCTTTTGCGAAGTTTACCAGAAGAAATGTTACAAATTTGAATATTTTGGTCATACTAGTAGTGTTAGTTGCCCTAAGCATTTTCTCCGGGCTATTGACAAATTTAACTTGGAGTTCTATGCATAAAGAGGTAGAATCCTGCGAGCTTGCTGATGGTACACAAGAAGCCCCCTCTACGGGGGGTAATCTTGGCAGTTTAGACAGCACCCGAAGCAGCAGGGAGGGAGGTCCTCGGGGCACAGAGGACGGTCAATCCAAGGCACAAAGCGCAAATACGATGCTTGACAAACCTAAACACGGAGGTGAGCAACAATGACTACTACTAACATACTCACCAAGACCAGCTTCTCACTTGAAGTCACTCAAGACATCGGGTTCCCAGCACTTAGAGCGCTGCTGCAAGACGTAGCCCCGCTTTATCCATGTTTCGATGCTTGGCTAAACTTCACTTTCCGACGCAACATGCGGATGGGAGAAAGAAGTGTCGTTATAGCTCACGATGGCAATCAGCTCATGGGGGCAGCGCTCCTAAAACTGCGTCGCGAGGAAAGTAAGATCTGTACTTTCTTTGTGAAGCCTGCCTATCGCGATATGAACATAGGTACCGAATTAATGGATGCAGCACTAGCCACGCTGGATCGGAATGATACTTTCATTACCGTTTCGGACGATAGAAAATGTGAGCTAACGCCACTGTTAATGTCTAAGGGCTTCAGCGTCTCTCATTCAATTGATGGCCTGTACCGACCGAGTAGCACCGAGTACTTTTTCACACTCTAATCGCTACTTAATTAAAAAGAGGCGTTTTAACTACGCCTCTCACCCACCCTCTCATTTGTATTTCTCTATAAACGCCTCCCGTAACTTTAGCAATTAGTAACGTACTGTTAAGCTACTGACACTGAATGATTCGGGGTTGAAAACAGCCTAGAAGTAAACCCGTATCAACTCTTATCGGACTCAATAGTCCGAGACATGGCAGCCATAGAACATGAATGTGTCGCGCTCAGGGTGTCGCAAAAGTGTCGCAAACGTAGCGGTTTACAGTGGTACAACCACGGAGGCCAGCAGCGTGAAACCGTCTGAAATCAAGGCATTGCGGTACGTAGTGGTCTAACGATCACACGATGTTGAGGGTTCGAAACCCGCCACCTCCACCAAATGCAACGAGAAAGGGGTTACCGCAAGGTAGCCCCTTTTTCTTTGGGATTTTTATGGGTGCGAGACAGCGTTGCCGCCTGCGACAGCACCTCGAAGGACGAGGATCGTAGATCCAGGCAATTCCGCTCCCAGCAAGAACAAACAAGGCTTTCGAAACGAAGCCTTTTTTGTTGGCCCAATTTTTAAAAAGGCCCGGCGAGGGTCGCCGGGCCTTGTGGTTATCGAACTCAATCGGCGGGGTATAAGTCCCGTTGTGCCAGGCGTTTCAGTTCCTGCAGCAGCACACTGAGCTGGGTAAAACTGGGTGCCGGGCTTGCCTGCAGGGTTTCAAACATGGCCAGCACACTGGTGGCGCTGGCCTGCAGAGCCTTGAACCAGATACTTTCACCGCCGGGGCGCGTGGCGGACGCGGCGGCGAGCCATTTGCGGCCCAGCTCAGACACCAGAGCGTTCAGTTCGGTCCTGAGCGAAGCCCGGGCCTGGCGTTGCCAGCTATCACCTGCGGGCAGGCAGCGAATGCTATGACGCAGCCAGTGCAGTTGCAGCAGGTCTTCGAGCTGAAAGTAGGCCGTGCCGGCCATTTCCGGCCCGAGGTCGCTACCCGCCTCCATTCGCGCGATATCAAGCCCGGCCAGCACCGCGGGCAGCTGTGCTACCCCCTCGGCCAGCGCCTGGGGGATGCCCTGTGCGATCAGTTCATCGGCCCTGGCCGCCAGGCGCTGTTTTGCCGCCGGTGTCTGCACCGCACGGCTGCACCGCTCGATGCCCGATTGCAAACGCGCCAGCGTGCCTTGCACGTCAGTCAGGGCCTCTTCGCTGTTAAGCAGCCAGCGACACGCCTGCTCCAGCTGTTCGCGGATTGCATCCAGCAAATCCCGCTGCAGCGCATAGGGCACATCGGCTCCCAAGGCATCAACTCCGGCCCACAGGGATTCTGCGCCCAGGAGTTCACGGGCAATGAGGTAGGCACAGAGCAGTTCGAGCGGCGTAGAGCGCAGTTCATCCTGCAGCAGTGTCGCAAAGGGCACGCCCATGCGATTCACCAGCTCGCCGGCATACCGGGTTGCGAGAATTTCGTGGCGCAACGGATGTTGCTGAATCAACTGCGGGTATTGCTGCGCCAGCCGTGTGGGGAAATAGGCTGCTAACCCTGCACCGAACCAGCTGTTGTCAGCCAGTTGCGCCGCCACCAGCTGGCCGGACAAGTGCAGCTTGCTGTAGGCCAGCAGTACGGCGAGCTCCGGCCGGGACAGCCCCTCCTGGCGCAGGCCGCGTTGTGCCAGTTCACTGGCATCGGGCAGGTGTTCAAGCGCAGGATCCAGGCCACCGTCAAGTTCCAGCGTGCGCATCAGCTGCACGTAGCTGTCCAGATCCCGGGCTGAGCTGCCCACCGCCTGGCTCAGCAACGCCGCCTGGCGGTAATTGTTATCCAGCACAGCCTGCGCGACCTCGGCATCGAGCTGCGCCAGCAAGTGGTTACGCTCTTCGAGCCTGAGCCCGGTGTCATGCACCGCCTGATTCAACAGCACCTTGATGTTCACTTCGTGGTCCGAGCAATCGACGCCGCCGGCATTGTCGATGGCGTCGGTGTTGATCAGGCCGCCGGCACGCGCATATTCGATGCGCCCGCGCTGCGTCAGCCCCAGGTTGCCACCCTCGGCCACAACCTTGCAGCGCAGATCCGTGCCATTGATGCGCACGGCATCGTTGGCCCGGTCCCCCACACTGACATCGGTTTCGCTGCTGGCCTTGACGTAAGTGCCGATGCCACCGTTCCAGAGCAGGTCCACCGGGGCCTTCAAGATATGGCGAATCAGCTGCGCCGGCGTGAGCATATCGGGTGCATCAGCGATGGCCAGCGCCTGGCGGATTTCAGGACTGATGCGGATCTGCTTGGCGCTGCGCTCGAACAGGCCTCCGCCCGGCGAAATCAGCGCGGCCTGATAGTCGCTCCAGCTAGACCCCTGCAGCTCAAACAGACGCTTGCGCTCTATGAAGCTGGTTGCGGCATCGGGCGCAGGATCAATAAAAATGTGCCTGTGATTGAAGGCGGCCACCAGACGAATGTGCCCGGATAGCAGCATGCCATTGCCAAACACATCCCCCGCCATATCGCCGATGCCAACAACGCTAAAGTCCTCCCGCTGGCTATCGCGCCCCTGTTCACGGAACAGGCGCTTGACCGATTCCCAGGCGCCCCGGGCGGTAATGCCCATTTTTTTGTGGTCATAACCGTTACCGCCGCCCGATGCAAAGGCATCGCCCAGCCAGAAGTCGTACTCTTGGGAGATGGCGTTGGCGATGTCGGAAAAGGTCGCGGTGCCCTTGTCCGCGGCAACCACCAGGTAGGGGTCATCATCGTCGTGGCGCACCAGCGCGCCCGGTGCAACCACCTCGCCGTCCACCAGGTTATCCGTTACGTCCAGCAGGGCACGAATAAAGGTCTGATAGCAGCCGATGGCCTCCTGCTGCATGGCAGCCGGATTATCCTGCCCCAGGCGCTTGCAGAAGAAGCCCCCCTTGGAGCCTTGCGGCACTATGACCGCATTCTTGACCATCTGGGCCTTGAGCAACCCCAGTACTTCGGTGCGGTAGTCCTCGCGCCGGTCAGACCAGCGCAGGCCACCACGGGCTACCTTGCCGCCGCGCAGGTGCACGCCTTCCACCCGGGGCGAATAAACGAAAATTTCGAACAACGGACAGGGCTTTGGCATTCCCGGGATACGGCCAGGGCTCAGCTTCAGAGACAGATAGTCCTTGTGCAGACCCTTGCTGTTGCGCTGGAAATAGTTGGTCCGCGTTATCGCCTGAATAACGGCCAGGAAGGCGCGCAGGATTCGATCCTCATCAAGACTCGGCACCGCATCCAGAGACTGCTGCAGTGCATCGCAGCTGTGCTGCAACGCCGCTTGCGAAACGCTTCCGGAATCATGGCTTGGATCGAAGCGGGCCTCGAAGAGCCCACTCAGCATGGCGGCTATATCACTGTTACGCGCCAGGGTATCCTGCAGATAGGACTGGGAAAATGGCAGCTTGATCTGCCCCAGGTAAGCGCCGATGGCGCGCAGCACCACCACCTGACGCCAGTCGAGCCCGGCGGCCGCGACCAGGCGATTGTAGCCGTCGTTCTCGGCCTGCTGGTGCCAGAGCGCTTCAAATGCGGCCTGAAAGCGCGCTTTCAGATCGGAGTTCTTTACATCAGAGCCGTTCAGCTCAGAGCCGTGCAATTGCGCACCGCGTGCATCCGGCAGCAGCAGGCTAACGCCGAAGTCCAGAATCCAGCCGGGCTGGTCCATCCTGGAATCGCCAGCAGCAATGCCGGAAGAGCCACCCGCGCCATCCGTCCGCTCGGTCAGATGGCAGGGTCTGGCCTCCAGCACCCGCAGGCCCAGGTTCTCCAGAATCGGCAGCACATCGGACAATACAGGCGCCGGGCCCCAGCCATAGAGCTTGAATTGCCAGGCTGTCGCGGCGCAATCTTCTGCACCACTGAGCACGCAGGCGAGCCTGGTCCCCGCAGAACTGCCAGGCACAGGCTCAAGCACCGCCAGGCGCTGGATGTCAGCCAGCGCGCAGGCCGGTGCCGTATCGGCACGATAACCCGCCGGCAAGCGCGCAGCATAACGCTCAAACAGTGTCCCGGCGCGGACCTCGCCTTCAACCTCGACCAACGCAGCATGTAACTGATCATCCCAGCTCAACAGCGCCTGGCTCAGGCGAGCCTCGAGCGCCTGGCTATCGATCTGCAGCTGCCGCGCATCCCGGGTGTGAATACGATACTGAATGGCCACCAGCAGGCCATCGAGATCACCGACCCGGTACTCGGCATCAAGCCCGCCCAGCGCCTGCAGCAGGATGTCCTGCAAGCGCCGACGCATGCCGGCATTGAACTTGTCCCGTGGCAACAGCACCTGGGCGCTGACGAAGCGGCCGTAGGCATCCAGGCGGGTAAACAGCCGCAGCCGGGGGCGGTCATGCGCCTCCAGCATGCCACAGAGGATCTCCTGCAGATCTTCAGGCGTACCTTGCAGCAGCTCATCCCGGGAATACTGGTCCAGAATGCGCTCAAGCAGGCGGCCACGAAAACTGTCGGCCGGGGCCTTGATGGCGGCCCTTAACCGGGCGAGTCGAAAGCGCAACAGCGGCACCTCGTCGGCGGCCGTGCCATAGACCCTAGCGTCATAGAGACCAAAGAAGCGGTGCTCGCCAACCACCTGGCCATCGCTGTCATACTGTTTTACGCCCACATAATCCAGGTGACCTTCGCGTATCACGGGCGCACTGTAGGTCGATTTGGTCAGCATCAGCGGATTGGAGTTGCACATCAGGCCGGATAGATAGGCCGACAGCTCAATCTGCTTCTTCTCGGCGGGAAAGTGGCGCTCGAAACGCAGAATGCCAAGCCGGCTGGCAGCATCCAGTGACAGCTGGCATCGGTCCGTCGCAGTGAAACTCAAGCCATAGCTGGCGGCGCCAACCAGGGTAAAATGACCGTCCCTGAGCCAGCGCAGGTAATCCAGGGTTTCCTGCAGCTGAGTATTGCCCGGCGCCAAGCCAGACAGCAGTTGCGACGTGGCATTGATGGCAGCGCTCAGGCGCTGTCGCATCGCCGCTGCATCAGACGCCAGCATGCGCACGTCTGCAATCACATCCGCGAGACTCTGCTCAAGTTCCGCACGTTTGGAAGCCTCGCTCAGGTGCTCGATTTCGAAGCGTACAATGGCTTCAGCGTCCGCAGCGGCACAGGGCGCCTGCAGTGAGACCAGCCGCCCCTGTGCATCACGCTGCACCCCGACCACCGGATGAATCACCTGCTGCACGGCAATACCTGCACGTTGCAGCGCCAGACCGAGGGACGCCACCAGATGAGGCCTGTCTTCCATCACGACATCGACGATTGAATGGCTTTGCACCTGAGCCAGTGTGCCCTCAGGCGCGGCACCGGCTAGTACAGGCTCGGGATTAAAGACACGTACCCGCGCCTCTGCTGACTGGCGATATTCAATAAAGCCGAGCAACTCCGCTACCGATGCCAGCTGCGCACCCGCATCGCGGCTCGCCAGCGCCTCAGGGTCTATACCCTCGAACAGCAGCCGGCACAGCGATGCCAGTTGCGACGCCCGTGGTTCCTGATTCTGACCGGGAATTGCCATCAGCATGTTGGCAATAGCTTGTTGTTTTCTTTTTGCCGCTTGGACTATCACTTTTGTACCGCCCTCAACCCTTGGATTATTCCACTCAAACAACGTACAAGAGGTAAACGGTGCGGGTTCGGCACAGACCCGGCAGACGCGCCGTGCGGGCGCTCTGAGTACAGGCCTTGCCAGGTTCCCATTCGATTGCGGCCTTACTGGCCTGAAGGCCACAATCGAATGGGTACTTGATGCGAATAGGCAGTTAAAACGAACAGCCACTTAAAAAAACGGCTGGCGGATATGTGCGTATCAGCGCCAGCCGGTGCGTAAAAAGCCCAACAACAGAAGATCGGCAAAGTCGGCGGAGGCGGCGCAACGCCACCTCGGCCTGTCTCGCGGGGGACTTAGCCCTCGAGCATGGGCAGGTCGAGGCCCTGCTCCCTGGCGCAGTCGATGGCGATATCGTAACCGGCATCGGCATGGCGCATGACGCCGGTGCCCGGGTCGTTGCGCAGCACACGGCCCAGACGTTTATCAGCAGCCTCAGTACCGTCGGCGACGATCACCATGCCGGCATGCTGGCTGAAGCCCATGCCGACACCGCCACCGTGGTGCAGCGATACCCAGGTCGCGCCGCCGGCGGTGCTGAGCAGCGCATTGAGCAGTGACCAGTCGGAGATGGCATCGGAGCCGTCTTTCATGGCTTCGGTTTCGCGGTTCGGGCTGGTGACGGAGCCCGAATCCAGGTGGTCGCGGCCGATGACGATCGGCGCCTTGAGTTCGCCGTTGCGCACCATTTCGTTGAACGCCAGCGCCAGGCGGGCACGGTCTTTCAGGCCGACCCAGCAGATACGGGCCGGCAGACCCTGGAAGGCAATACGCTCGCGCGCCATATCCAGCCAGTTGTGCAGGTGAGCGTCATCGGGAATCAGTTCCTTGACCTTCTGATCGGTCTTGTAGATGTCTTCCGGGTCACCGGACAGCGCCACCCAGCGGAACGGACCTATGCCCTCGCAGAACAGCGGACGAATATAGGCCGGCACAAAACCCGGGAAATCAAAGGCATTCTCGACGCCCTTCTCTTTCGCCATCTGGCGGATATTGTTGCCGTAGTCGGTGGTGGCGGCGCCACGCGCCTGCAGCCCCAGCATGGCGCGCACCTGCACGGCCATGGATTCCTTGGCGGCATCAACCACCGCGGCTTCATCCTTCAGGCGCATTTCGGCGGCGTATTCCATGGTCCAGCCCTGGGGCAGGTAGCCATTCAGCGGGTCATGGGCGCTGGTCTGGTCGGTAACCACATCCGGCGTGATGCCGCGCTCGACCAGTTCCGGGAAAACATCGGCACAGTTGCCCAGCAGACCGACGGAGATGGCTTCGCCGCGGGTCTTGGCGTCGTCAATCATCTGCAGCGCTTCGTCCAGGCTGAAGGCCTTCTTGTCGACGTAACGGGTACGCAGCCGGAAATCAATGCGGGTCTCGTCACACTCAACGGTGATGCAGGAGAAACCGGCCATGGTGGCGGCCAGCGGCTGAGCGCCACCCATGCCACCGAGTCCGCCGGTCAGCACCCAGCGACCGGAGGCATCGCCGCCGAAGTGCTGCTTGGCCATGGCGGCAAAGGTTTCGTAAGTGCCCTGCACTATGCCCTGGGAACCGATGTAGATCCAGGAACCGGCGGTCATCTGGCCGTACATCATCAGGCCTTTCTTATCCAGTTCGTTGAAGTGTTCCCAGGTCGCCCAATGGGGCACCAGGTTGGAGTTGGCGATCAGTACGCGGGGCGCATCAGTGTGGGTCTTGAACACACCCACCGGCTTGCCGGACTGGATCAGCAGGGATTCGTCGTCTTCCAGGCGCTGCAGCACTTCAATAATCTTGTCGTAGCATTCCCAGTTACGGGCGGCACGACCGATACCACCGTACACCACCAGTTCTTCCGGGCGTTCGGCCACATCGGGGTGCAGGTTGTTCATCAGCATGCGCATGGCGGCTTCGGTCAGCCAGCTCTTGCAGGTAATTTCGCTGCCGGTGGGTGCCTTGATGACACGGCTGGTATCGCGACGGGTATTGGTCATTTTTATGGCCTCATTTAACAATACAGTGGAGAAGACGCGCGGCTACTCGGGCGGTCCAGTTATCAATGTCGAAAGTCGGGTTATATTCCGCGACATCGGCAAGTGTGAGTTTTCCGGTGTGCCGGACTGACTCGATCAGGGGTTCCAGAACATCCAGACCCACGCCCCGGGGCGCCGGTGCACTGACGCCGGGCGCAACACTCGCCGGCAGCACATCCAGGTCGATGGTCAGGTACAGCAGGTCACAGTCATCCATAAAGCGTTCGAGCTGCGTACGGGCCTCATCCAGCTGATTGAGTCCCATGTCGCTATCGCGGCGATAGCTGACATTCAGTTCATCCGCGCGCCGAAACAGCGCGGCGGTATTGGACATCTCACTCACGCCCAGGCAGCAGTAGCGGAAATCCCAGCCCTGCTGCGCGCAGCGTTGTGCGATCTGGTAAAAGGGTGTGCCGGAGCTGCAGCCATTGCTGTCCAGGCGCAGATCGAAGTGGGCATCGAAATTGATGATGCCGATGCGCGGCATCCTTGCTCCGGTGCCAAGCTGCGACTCGCAATACTGCGCCAGCCCCAGCCAGCTGCCGTAGGCAACTTCGTGACCACCGCCCAAGACCAGCGGAAAATGTGCAGCCCCAAGACACTGCTGCACCCGGTCGGCCAGGGCCTTGTGGGCGGCTTCAAGCTGCTCGGCCTCGCACACCACATTGCCGGCATCCCAGGCGGCACGCTGGGGATGCCAGGGCATATTGGCCAGGGCCTTGCGCAACAGATCCGGCGCCAGGCTGGCACCCACACGCCCCTTGTTGCGGCGCACGCCCTCATCGGAACAGAAGCCGACAATCGCCAGACCCGCCGGGCTGTCTGCCTGCAGCGGTGCAATCACCTGGTGCAGGCGCGTGGCGAGCTGGGCCTGTTCTTCGGCATCGACGCGACCGCTCCAGATAGCGCGAAAAGCAGCGGCATCAAGATCAGACATTGTTCACTTCCCCGGCCACAATGCGTTCACGCACCAGATTGACACCAAACTGGTAGGCCAGCTCCGCCGGATGATCGATATCCCAGAGCACCATATCCGCCTGCATGCCGACTCTGAGTTCACCGACCTTGCCCTCAAGCCCCAGCCCCCTGGCGCCAAAACGGGTACAACCGGCCAGGGCTTCTTCCGGCGTCAGGCGGAACAGGGTGCAGGCCATGTTCATTGCCAGGCGAATGGACGCCAGCGGCGAGGAACCGGGATTCAGGTCCGTCGCCACCGCCATGCCGACGCCGTGCTGGCGCAGCAGTTCGATGGGCGGAACCCGGGTATCGCGCAGGAAGTAAAAGGCGCCGGGCAACAGTGTCGCGACCGTGCCGGATGCGGCCATCGCCTGAACGCCCTCCTCGTCGAGCCACTCCAGGTGATCCACCGACCAGGCACCGTAGCGGGCCGCCAGCGCCGCGCCATGCAGATTCGACAGCTGCTCGACGTGGGCGCGCACACCCAGGCCATGCTGCTGCGCCGCCTTGAATACGCGCTCGCACTGGGCCGGTGAAAAGGCGATGCTTTCGCAGAACACATCCACCGCATCCACCAGGCCTTCAGCCACAGCGGCCGGAATAATCTCGTTGCAGATCAGGTCGATATAACCATCGGCGTTGCCGGAAAATTCCGGCGGCAGCGCATGGGCGGCCAGCAGCGAGGTCGATACCCGCACGGCGTTGCGCTCCCCCAGCAGGCGCGCCGCCCGCAGCATCTTCAGTTCATCTTCGAGGCTCAGACCGTAACCGGACTTGATCTCGACCGAGGTAACGCCCTCGCGCATCAGCGCCTGCAAACGCGGTTCGGACAGGCGAACCAGCTCCGCAACAGTCGCACTGCGCGTGGCGCGCACGGTAGAGATAATGCCGCCGCCATTGCGAGCGATCTCTTCGTAGCTCACACCCTTGAGGCGCTGTTCGAATTCCTGCGCCCGGCTGCCGGCGAACACCAGATGGGTGTGGGCATCCACCAGGCCCGGCGTCATCCAGCCACCGCGGGCATCGATGATCTCGGCCGATACCGCGGACGCATCAAAGGCCGACATGGGTGCGATGGCGACGATACGCCCCTCACGCACACCGATTGCCTGGGCTGCCAAGGCACCGTAGCCCGCCTGGACAGCGGCATCGAAGGTCGCGAGGTTTGCATTGATCCAGATTCGCTCACAGGTATCGAACACTGCGTTCACCTTGGGGTTCGTAGTTTGTATATACATATGTATACCACAAGATTTTAAGAGGTCAAAACTTTTCTTGCTGAAAGTTCTGACCAAGGTTGCCGTTGTTCAGGTTATTGCTGCCCGCAACGCCAGCGCTGACGCGGACTTCAGGCACTTTCGGGGTGAGTCGCACTGTGCCCTGGCATTCGACACCCAGTGCGGCCAGGAACATATGTATATATCTATATTTTCGAGATGCTCTCAGGCCAGTGCCTGCGCATGCACTGGCCGTCACTGCACCGACCATCACTTAGCGGGAAAAGGCTCCATCAAGCCTTGCCGGTTACCCGGCCACGGGAAAACCATTAGTGGCAGGGTCGCCTCTTCAGCGGCTCACGTTTTGGTGCAGCCGTGCCAGAAAGCCGCAATTTACGCGGCTGTGCGGCTTCAGTGCCTGTCGTTCGTTGACCAGGGCCTCTGCCAGAGGCTTTATGCCCGCGCGCACTGCCGCTTCCGTCAGGGTCCAGTCAATAATGTCCCGCTGCGCATGACTGCCACCAAAGCTGTTGACGATAAAGCGCGCCCCGTGGAGCCGCTCGGCGGCGGTTGCATAATCCCCGCGCCAGAAGGCAACAAAGCCTTCCACCAGTGGCAATCCGGTATGCCGGGCCCAGCGTGCAACCTCCGGCGTCTCGCCTTGCGCTGCGCGAAACGCCGCGAGAATGCGTTCGACATCCTGGTCGCGCCCGCTCCCCAGATAGGCCATGACGGCATGCCAGTCGTTGAAGGGATAGAGCTTGCCATCGGCATGCTGATCCCAGACGTCAGCCAGTTCCTGCCAGCGATCCGACAGATCACGACCGAGCAGTGACAGTCGCCACAGCAGTGCCGATGCATCGATCATGTCGAGCGCCACCTGGCTGCGATCTTCACGGATTGGCCCGTCATAGAGCCTGAGCGCCTCGTCGACATTTCCCAGGTCGAGATGGTAGAGCGACAGGTGCCACCAGTTGTGGACGCGGAAAAAATTGTCCTCTCCAGACCAGCAAGCTTCACGGGTACGCATCCAGCCAACCCCGTCCTCGGCCCGCCCCTGCATCTCCATCACATGGGTGACCGCATGGTGGGCCCAGCAGTCCAGCGGTTCGAGGGCGATTGCCTGGCGCCCTGTCGCTTCGGCGCGGCCATAGTCACCGCACTCTTCCAGCCCGAACGCATACATGCCCAGCACTATCGAATAGCCCGGAATCGCCGCCGACCACCCGGGCAGCACACGGCTGATGCGATCCCGCAGGTTACGGGCGCAGGCCCGATAGAAATCCATCAGATGCCCGCACTGGAGCCCGACCAGATCCAGCGGGTAGTTGATGTTGTGCCTGTCGAGCGCCAGCGCCGCCGCCGTCCAGTTGCCCGCCAGCAACAGCTCCAGCACGCCTATATGGGACTTTTCACGCTCGTTCAGCGACAGCGTTTTGGCGCGCCCGAGAATCGCCCGGGCCTCCAGCGTGGCGTCAGGCTCCGTTGCCACGCCATACAGGTAGGCCTTGAGAATATGGGCCATGGCAAAGTCGGGTGCCGCCTCAATCGCAGCATCAATCAGGCCTATCGGGTCCCCCCGATAGAGATTGAAGGCACGGTTGGCCCCTTCATAGAGATCCAGCGCCGCGGTGCTGGCGCCGGAAACTGAGTTGCCCTGCAGATCGGATACCATAGCTGCAATCTCCTGCGTCTGTGCCGGCTCTGCGGTCGTCGTCAGCTGACGGCGCCGTCAGTGATGGGCCGGCCGATTGGATGAATGGACTATGGATAATGGTAGAACGCCTGTCCTGTAAACGCAGGAATGGTCAATGCCTGCAACCTTGCAGGTATGCAGTCCGTTCATGTTCCTTAACATTGGTATTTCGCATAACGGGCAGGGTTCACACCGCATTGTCGGACAGCCTCCGAGCAGCCTGTCGCCCAGGCGGTACTGGCTGAAATAGGCGGGATCTTCGACGAGGAAGATAGGCCCTGCGCCTATGAGGAATCGGCGCAGGCCGACTCCCTGTACCAACACTCAGGCACGGCACAATATCGGGAAGCACACCCATCTCAAGCCCGGTAGCAGAACATCCATAAACAAAAAGCCCGGAACGGCGGGATCCGTTCCGGGCTTTTCAGCTTGATGCCCGCGCCAGCGGGCGCCTCAGCTCAGCAGATGCTGCGCATAGAAGGCAAAGGGCGCCGACAACAGAATGGTCAGGGCGACGCGCTGATACCAGATCATCAGCATCTGGCGGATGGTCAGTGGAATCTCGGTCGACAGGATGCAGGGGATAGACGCCGAGAAGAACAGGATCGATGAGATGGCGACGCTACCGGTGACGAACTTGCCGGCAATGGCGCCATCGGCCATCAGCAGCGCCGGCAGAAACATTTCCGCCAGGCCCGTGGCCGAGGCCTTGGCCACCAGCAGCGCATCCGGCAGCTGTGCCAGCGCCGTGAACGGGTAAAACAGGTAACCCATCCAGTCGAACAGCGGCGTGTACTTGGCCAGCAGCAGGCCAATCAGGCCCACCGACATGATCGATGGCAGAATGCTCATGGCCATCAGCACGCCTTCGCGCAGATTGATGCCCACGTTGGTCAGCAGCGGCTGCGCCTGTCGATTCGCCTCCAGGCCTTCAATCAGTGCCTGCTTGAAACGCGAATGCTCCAGCACCTCCGACTCCGGCGAAGCGGCGGTATCGTCCATTTTCGACAACGGGAAGATGCGCACCGTAATGGCAGTCACCACGAAAGTGACCAGCAGGGTCGACCAGAAGAACAGATTCCAGATATCCATCAGTCCCAGGGTCTTGGCCACGATCACCATGAAGGTGGCCGATACGGTGGAGAAACCGGTAGCGATAATAGCCGCTTCCTTGGCGGAGTACTGACCGGACTTGTACACCCGGTTAGTAATCAGCAGACCAATGGAGTAGCTGCCAACAAAGGACGCAACAGCATCGATGGCAGACTTGCCGGGGGTTTTGAACAGCGGTCGCATCACCGGCTGACAGAGCACGCCAATCAGCTCCAGCAGACCGTAGCTGATCAGAAAGGCTAGAAAGATGGCCCCCAGCGGCACGATGAGCCCAACCGGAATCACCAGCTTGTTGAACAGGAAGGGCAGCATGTCCTTTTCGAACAGGGCTGCCGGACCAAATTCGAAATAGGCCATCAGCGAGACCAGTACGCCACCGAGCTTGAGAAATGAAAATACCATCTGCGTACTGCTGTCGCGCCAGGTGCCGCGTACAAAGGGATAGAGCCCGCCGGCGACTATGATCAGCAGTGCGTAAATAGCCGCGCCACCGGCCTGATTGCCTCGAATCCAGGATACGATGTGATCCAGCGGGATGGTGGACTTGCCGCCCAACTCCACCGGCACAAAGAAGAAGAAGATACCCAGCGCGCTGAACATGATGAGCTTGAGCACAGACAACGGGTTTGGGGACGTCACGTCCAGAGCCTCGTTAGTGTTCATTAGTTTTGCCTGTTTTATTGTAGGAAGCGCTGCGCGGGCCCGCCTGTCACGACGCCCTCACCCGTTGACGCTCCGAATATGACGACCTCCTTGCAGGCGGTCGTCAGCGAGCCCCAATTCCTTTTGTATGTATATGTATATACATTATTGGTCGAGACGTAAACTCATTTATGATTTTTTCTTTCCGGCCCGGCCGTACCGCTGCGTTCTGACAGCCCCTGCCCGCGTTGTGAGTGGGCATCGAAGTATATACAATCCTGTGTTTAGGTATCCTTGGGGACAACGGGTGAGCAACAAGCCGCGCTACCAGCAGATCAAGAGCTTTATCCTCGACGGGATCAAGCAGCAGACCTACCGCCCCGGCGGCAAGATCCCGACTGAAAACGAGCTGGCGCAGCAGTTCGCGGTCAGTCGCATGACCGTCAACAAGGCCATCCGCGATCTGGTACAGGACAACATGCTGGTGCGCTATCCCGGGCTCGGCACCTTTGTGTCCGACGCCAAGGCCGAATCCCCGCTGGCCGATATCAAGAACATTGCCGAAGAAGTACGGCAGCGCGGCCACGACTATAGCTGTCGCATCGTCAAGCTGCGCGAGACTGCCGCCAGCGAATCGGTGGCCATGCAGATGGGCATTCCCATAGGTACACCGGTGTATCGCTCAGTCATTGTCCACCTGGAAAACGCGCTGCCGATTCAGCTGGAAAACCGTTATGTGATTGCATCCTCGGTACCCGGCTATCTGGAACAGGACTTTACCCAGCACACGCCCAACGAATACCTGTCCAGAATGTGCCCCATTTCCAGTATCGAGCATATCGTCGAGGCGGTGCTGCCGAGCGAACAGGTACAGGAACTGCTGGATATAGACGCCAATACTCCCTGCATTCAGGTCAATCGCCGCACCTGGTCCGACAACCGCCTGATCAGCTTCGCCAGCCTCACCCACCCGGGTACACGCTACAAGCTGCGCTCCATTACCACGCTCAGCAGCAGCCACTGAACACGGCTGCCAACCCGCCGTTGGCTGCCTGACAACGGCTGCCGATTAGCCGGCGCGATTCCATCCTTTCACACCCAGCCAAAACCGGCCGCGCCCACCGGCGGTCGCAACAGCATCCTCTATCCTCGTCCATGCGTTGAGTGCCTCCTGGCAGGTTGGGGCCAGTGCGGCCCAAAGCGGCCCAGTCGACGCACCAAAACAGGGCATAACATTACCTTCACTGTGGATAACATCTGCTGAGCCGGCCCAAGGCCGGGGTTGAGCACCGCCTGCGCAATGCTGGCACCCAACTTGCACTATCTGACTCAACGCGAACAGGCCCTGTCGGTCAACGAGTCGAGGTAAGCATGACCCGATTACTGATATCCACAGACCTCGATGGCACCCTGCTGGATCACTACAGCTACAGCGCTATGGCGGCGGAGCCGGCCTTGCAGCGCCTGCGCCAGCTGCAGATACCCTGGGTGCTCAATACCAGCAAGACCCTCGCCGAGCTGGAGCCCCTGCGCCGACAGCTCGACAACAGCCACCCCTTTGTCGTCGAGAACGGTGCCGCCGTTTATATTCCCCTCGACTCCCCCCTGGCACCGGAGCTGGCACTGGATCCCGGCGGGCGTTATCGCCGCAAGACCTTCGGCCCCAGCCGGCGTCGGATTCTGCTGGCGCTGGAACCGCTGTCACGCCGCTATCGCTTTACCGGCTTTGCTGCCCTGACATCCGAGCGCCTCGCCGGCCTGACGGGCCTGGCCCCCGATGCCGCCCGCCAGGCGATGAGCCGACAGTTTACCGAGCCACTGATCTGGGAAGACTCCCGCAGCGCGCTGGAGGACTTTGCCTCTGAGCTGTCACTGCTGAACTTTCAGGTCCAGCGTGGTGGCCGCTTTACCCATGTCATGGGGCGCTGTGACAAGGCCGAGGCCATGACCTGGCTGGTCGAGCAATACCAGGCCCTCTGGAACGAAAAGGTTACCTCGATGGCGCTGGGCGACGGCCACAACGACGTCGGCATGCTGCAGCAGGCCGATATTGCGGTACTGGTGCGCTCACCGGCCCAGGCTCCACCCGAGGTTCCGGGGCGCAGCGATGTTCTGTTGACTGAACAGCCGGGCCCGGCAGGCTGGAATGACGCGGTCTGCGCAACCCTGCAGCGCCTGGAGCTTGGCACCTAACACAACAAAAGGATTCACCATGGGCGACTTCTACCAGAACGGCATCATCACCACCTTGCACAACCTGTCTCACCGGCCGCTGGAGGACATGGAACGCGAACTGCTGGCCTTCTCGAAACAACGCCCCCTGGCACTGATACTGCCGTGCCTGTATTCGGAACTCGAAGGCGAGGCGATGCCCAATATACTCCGGCATCTCAAGCAGGTGCCCTACCTGTCGGAGATCATCATTGGCCTGGACCGTGCCACTGAAGAGCAGTATCGCAGGGCGCTGGAATTTTTCTCGTCCCTGCCGCAGCCCCATCGGGTGCTCTGGAACGACGGTCCGCGCCTGCGTGCCATCGACCGCACGCTCAAGGGCGAGGAGCTGTCGCCCACCGAGCCCGGTAAGGGCCGTAACGTCTGGTTCTGCATGGGGTATACCCTGGCCACCGGCAAGGCGGAGTCCATCGCCATGCACGACTGCGATATCCTCACCTACGACCGCGAACTGCTGGCGCGGCTGATTTATCCCGTCGCCAACCCGAACTTCAACTACGAATTCTGCAAGGGCTTCTATGCCCGCGTGGCCGAGCACAAGATCAACGGCCGCGTCAGCCGGCTGCTGGTAACGCCGCTGCTGCGGGCGCTGAAGAAGGTGTTCGGCAATCTGGATTATCTGGAATACCTGGACAGCTATCGCTACCCGCTGGCCGGCGAGTTCTCATTCCGGCGCGATGTGATGAGCGATATCCGCATCCCCAGTGACTGGGGGCTCGAAATCGGCGTGCTCAGCGAGATGACGCGCAACTACTCCAACAATCGCCTGTGTCAGGTCGATATCGCCGACGTTTACGACCACAAGCACCAGGACCTGTCGCTGGATTCGGACGAAGCCGGACTGTCGAAGATGTCGATCGACATCACCAAGGCGGTCTTTCGCAAGCTGGCCACCAATGGCATCGTATTCAATCAGGAAACTTTCCGTACCATCAAGGCGACCTACTTCCGCATTGCGCTGGATTTTGTCGAGACCTACCACAACGATGCCATCATCAACGGCCTGAAACTGGATATTCACCAGGAAGAACAGGCGGTTGAGCTCTTTGCCGGCAATATCGTCAAGGCCGGCACCCATTTCCTCGACAACCCGATGGAAACCCCGTTTATATCCAGCTGGAACCGCGTCATCAGCGCCTTTCCTGGGGTGCAGCAGCAGCTGGTCGCCGCCGTCGACGCCGACATGGCGGAATTCGGCCGCCAGTAAATCCACCGCACACTCAGGGAGCAGCGCCATGACACCACTGCAACAACGGCTCGTCGGACACCTGCAACTGCTTTATCCACAGAGCGATCTCATGGCGCTGGCACAGCAGTGCCTGGCGCAGTTTGGCCTGGGGGCGGACGCCTGTGCGCCTGTGCCCCATCGCAACCTCTGGGATGAGCGCGATGTCATGCTCATCACCTATGGCGACAGCCTGCGCAGCGAGCACGAAGCACCGCTGCAGAGCCTCACCCGCTTCGTACACACGCAGCTGCATGACTGCATCTCGACGGTGCACCTGCTGCCCTTTTTCCCCTACAGCTCGGACGATGGCTTCAGCGTAATGGATTACACCACGGTGAATCCGTCCCTGGGCAGCTGGGAACAGATCAACAGGCTCAGCCAGGACGTCAAGATCATGGGCGATCTGGTGATCAATCACTGCTCCAGCCGCAGTCTGTGGTTCGAGAACTACAAGGCCGGGTTAGAGCCCGGCGCCAGCTACTTTGTTGAAGCCGACCCCGACACCGACCTGAGCGCTGTCGTGCGGCCCCGCACCTCGCCGCTGCTGCGCGAGGTCAAGACAGCCGCCGGCGAGCGTCACCTCTGGTGCACCTTCAGCCACGACCAGCTGGATCTCAATTTCCAGAATCCCCGCGTACTGCTGGAGTTTCTGAAAATCATCCGCCTCTATCTGGATAACGGCATTCGCTGGTTCCGCCTCGATGCCGTCGCCTTCCTGTGGAAAACGCCCGGCACGCCCTGCGTCAACCTGCCCGAAACCCATGAGCTGATCCGGCTGCTGCGCCTGCTGATCGAACACCGGGCCCCGGACGCGGTCATCATCACCGAAACCAATATTCCCAATCAGGAAAATCTGACCTATTTCGGCAACGCCAATGAAGCCCATCTGATCTACAACTTTTCGTTGCCGCCGCTGCTGATCAATACCCTGCTGACCGGTTCCTGCACGCACCTGAAAAACTGGCTCATGACCATGCCGCCGGCGCAGCACGGTACTACTTATCTGAATTTCATCGCCTCCCACGACGGTATCGGCCTGCGCCCGGCCGAAGGGCTGCTGAGCGACTGGGAGCTGCAAAGCCTCATCGCCACCCTGCAGCGCTTTGGCGGCCGTGTCAGCGCCCGCACCACCGCCAGCGGCGAGTCCAAACCCTATGAGGTCAATATCAGCCTGTGGGATGCCCTCAGTGGTACCAGTAGCCAGGGGCCGGACCAGTGGCACTTTGCCCGCTTTGTCTGCGCCGCCGCCATCATGGCCGCGCTTGAAGGCATACCGGCCTACTATATCCACAGCCTGGTGGCCACGGGCAATGACAACGAACGGGTGGAGAACACCGGCAGCTATCGTGCAATCAACCGTCATATCTGGCAGGAAGAGGCGCTGCAGCAGGCGCTCAGCGATGACAGCCATCATGCCCGCGTGTTCGATGCCATGCGCACCCTGCTGCGTATTCGCCGCCTGCAACCGGCATTTCACCCCAACGCCACCCAGTACACCCTGCACACCGGCGAGTCCCTGTTTGCGTTCTGGCGCCAGAGCATCGATCGCCGGCAAAGCCTTTTCGCGGTCTACAACATCAGCGACCAGCCGCAGTCATTCAACCTCAGCGAACTCAACCTGATCGCCACCGATGACTGGATCGACCTGATCAGTGGCGAGTCCTATAACGACCGTATGGCGCAGATTACCCTGATGCCCTATCAGTATATCTGGCTGTCCAACCGCCGCGGCTGAACATGAAGAGGCCACCCGTTGGTGGCCTCTTGGGACAGGTCCGTGGTACTGCACACAAACGAGCCAACCTCGCATCAGGCCGCCCGGCCACCGGACTTATTACATAAGAGCGACGCGGCGCCATTTCAAGCCCCCAGTCGCCCCATGCTGCGCCCATAGCTGGCGGGATTAAAGCGCGCGCTAACCAACAGCATGCCCAAGGCAATGGCCCCGTGCAGCCACCAGGCATCGGTAAAATCGCCGCCAGCATCACGCAGCGCCCCCACCAGCCAGGGGCCAATGGCGGTGATCAGAAAACCGATACCCTGCACAAAGGCCGCCAGTGCGCCGGCGGCACGGGCGCCCGGCAGATGGTCAAGGCTGACGATCAGACAGAGCGAAAAGCAGCCCCCCAGTCCAAAGCCCGCCAGCGCGACCCAAAGCAGGGGCGCAACCTGGGGTGCCAGGGCAAAGCCTGCAAAACCCAGTAGCTGCAACAGCATGACCACATAGAGCCCGACGCGCCTGTCGAGCGAGCCGCGCACGCTCAGTGGCATCAGCAGCGCTGCAGCGGCCTGAAACAGTGCCATCCAGGCCAGCAGGTTCCCCGCCGACTGTGCCCCCATCCCCTCATCGAGATAAAAGGACGGCAACCAGGCCACCAGGCTGGCATAACCACTGTTGGCCAGGCCGAAATAGAGCGCCAGCAACCAAGCCCGCCGGCTGCCAAAGAACGCGAGTACAGACAGCGGGACTGATGCCGAGACAGCCGCTGTCACGCTCTGCCCTGGCGCACGCCACAGCCACAGGCCCCAGGCCAGCAGCGCCGGCAAGGCCCAGATTGCCAGCCCCGGCCGCCAGTCTGCAGTCAGCGTCGCCAGCGCCGGGCTGAGTAGCGCCCCCATGGCACCTCCGCCCACCAGCGCCGCCGAATACAACCCCATGGCCAGAGCAATGCGACCGGCAAACCAGCGCTTGCAGACGCCAGGCATCAGCGCCTGCACCGTGGCAACGCCGGTTCCGGCCAGTATGGCGGTCAGTATCAGACTGGTGGCAGAGTCCGCCAGCAAACGGGCACCGCACCCCAGCGCCAGCAACAACAGGGCACAGAGCAGCGTTCTCCGCTCGCCAAAGCGCTGGGCCAGGGCTGCGCCTGCCAGTGCCAGCAGCCCCATCATGACAAAGGGCAGGGTCGTCAGGACCGCCGCCATACCGTGCCCCATGCCGGTATCAGCCTGCACCGCATTCAGTACGGGCCCGACCGAGGTCAGAAAGGGCCGCAAATTCAACCCCACCAGCACCAGCAGCGCGAAACCCCACAAACCCGCGCTTTGCAAGACAGGCGCTGATGCAGTCGGTGCTGCCGTTGGTGTTATGGTCAGGGACACCGGTGGCCCGGGTGGCTGTTGACTGTTCATTCGCGCTCCGGATTGGCGGATGTGGCTGTTATAACTGGCCCCAGTCTAAGGGCAGGCCCTATTATTCATAAATTAAATATCCAACTAATCATCAGTGGATTATCGAATAATGTTTACGACCCTTGATCCGGTTTTGCTGCGCAGCTTTGTTGCGGTCATCGAAAGTGGCAGTTTCACCCGCGCCGGTGAGCGTGTGCACCTGAGTCAGTCCACCGTCAGCCAGCAGATCCGCCGCCTGGAGGAACAGCTTGGCTGCACCCTGCTGGATAGGCGTGGCCGCTATGTACAGGCCAGCGAACAGGGCCAGCACCTGCTGGGCTATGCAAGGCGCCTGCTGCACCTGATGCATGAGGCTGTCGAGCAGATCCAGGCGACGGAAAACCCCGCTGAGCTGCGCATCGGCGTGGCGGAGGACTTTGCCGCCGAGCGTCTCACACCCACGCTGGCCGCCTTCGCCAAGGCCCACCCCAATATCCGGCTGGAGGTCACCAGCGATCTGAGCGCCCGCCTGTGGCAGCAGTTTGGCGCCGGCGCCTTTGAACTGATACTGATCAAGCAGCGCCGTGGCCAGGCCACCGCCCAGGCCAGCTGGCCCGAGCCGCTGGGCTGGTTCGACAGCGTCCGGGCACCGACGCAGCTGCAGGACCCGCTGCCGCTGGTGATGTTTCCGCCGGGCGGGCTCTATCGAGACGAGATGATCCATGCCCTGGAAAGCGCCGGCAGACGCTGGCGCATAAGCTACCTCAGTGCGAGCCTGGCAAGCCTGCGCGCAGCCGTGGCCGATGGGCTGGGCGTCAGCCTGCTGCCCAGTCGCATGGCACACCCCGGCCACCTGCGTCTGACCCCGGCACCGGGCTTCATCACGCCCGGTTCCATCGAACTGGCACTGCATTATCAGAGCCCGGCACCGGCGCGCATCGAGGATCTGGCCAAGCGCCTGATCAGACTGTGTTCAGCGGCCTAGTTCGGGGGGCCTAATGCACCTTGCTTACCCCCTAAAGGGTATTGAGCCGCTATCACCACACAGGCAATAGTGCGGGCCAGGCGCTGCTGTTGCACGTCTGATCCCACCACAAGATGGACTAACAAGAATGAAAAACCTGCTCGCAAAGACCCTGCTAGGCCTGGCACTCATCACCCCGACAGCCCTGGTACAGGCCGACATCAGCGGCAACGTCAACCTGACCAGCGATTACCGTTTTCGGGGAATAAGCCAAAGCGGTGACGATTCGGCACTGCAGGGCGGGCTGGATTACAGCCATGAATCCGGCTTCTTCGCCGGCGTCTGGGGCAGCAATGTGGACTTCTACGCCGCGGGCGATGCCTATGACAACGATGAAAGCATCGAACTGGATATCTATGCCGGCTACTCCGGCGAAGTCAGCGACCGCATCAGCTACGACCTCAGCCTGTACCGCTACTTCTACCCCGGCGCCATCACCAGCGCGGATTACAGTGAGCTCAGCCTGGGTGTCGAAGTCGGGCCCGCCCGGCTGGCGTACTGGTACGCCGATGATTACTTCAATAGCGGCGAGGACTACCGCTATATCGAAGCCAATTACAGCCTGGCGCTACCGGCGGAACTGGCGCTGGACATTCACGCCGGCCACTCCTTTGGCAGCTATTTTGACGACCCCGCCGCCGTGGGCCTGGATGAATACAACGACTACAGCCTGACCCTGTCGCGCAGCTGGGCCGGCCTGGACATCGCCCTGGCCTATATGGACACCGACATAGACGCCGCCTGGCGCATCAACAGCGGCCACCTCGCCAACCAGGACGCCTGGGTGCTTTCGATCAGCAAATCACTCTGATCCCGCAGGCCCGCGACACGCCCGCGGGCCCAGCACGACACTTAGCCTGATCAGAGTACATGGCCCTATCAGGCTGAACCAAACCGCCCACGGCAGGATGACCAGCAATAAGTTCGTCATCTGCCCTTATGCCCTGTCATTACGCCAAAGGTCGGCTATTTTAAGGTAACAGGCACGTAAAACCATGATTGAATTCAACGAGTTCATCCCATATTCATTCACATGCGACTAAGCTTCATTCAGGTGTAAAACATAGGCCAAGACCGGCACCTGCCGGTACAGCCTCAAGGAGGTATTAAATGTTCATGCAGCAATCCCGCATCGTTCGTTCTTTTGTAGCCCATATCATGATGGCCTGCATGCTTCTCATCTCGGGTCTGGCCCAGGCTGCTCCCGTATCCACCTCATCCATGATCGCGCCACAGAGTGTTGCGGCCACCGATGCGGATCGCGAAAAGCTGATGACCCTGCTTCAGCGCGATGATGTTGCAGAACAGCTCAGCGCCTTTGGTGTCGATCCCGCCGATGCGCAGATGCGCGTTGCCGATATGTCCGCAGCCGAAGTCGCAGACCTTAACCAGCAGATCGACTCCCTTCCCGCCGGTGCCGGCGTGCTGGGTGCCATAGTGCTGATCTTTATCGTCTTTATCATTACCGACATGCTGGGTGCGACCAATATCTTCAACTTCGTGCACCCCGTCCGCTAACTATGTTCAAGCGTCTGAACCCCGCCGTCTTGCTGACGGCGGTGGCTCTTTGTCTGTCCCTGCTAAGCGGTTGTGCCACACGTTTTTCCAGCGACCAGCTAGCCACTTTGTCCGACACCCTGCCAGTGTCCATCGAACTCACCGAAGTCCCGTTTTATCCACAGGAACTCTATCAGTGCGGCCCTGCAGCCCTGGCCACAGTGCTGAACAATGACCAGCTGCGCACCACGCCCGACGCTCTGGTGCCACAGATCTATATCCCTGAACGCGGCGGCAGCCTGCAAATCGAGATGAAAGTTGCGGCACGGCGCCACGGCATGCTGGCCATGGAAGCGCCGACCCACCTGAAAGGACTGCTGGCTGAAGTTGCCGCCGGTCGCCCCGTGGTGGTCATGCAGAACCTGGGGCTGGCTATCCTTCCGCGCTGGCATTACGCCGTGATCGTCGGCTTTGACCTGCAGGCGCAAAACGTCATCCTGCGCTCCGGTACCGAACAGCGGCGTATCACACCGCTGAAGCTGTTTGAGCGCACCTGGGAGCGCAGTAACCACTGGGCTCTGCTGGCGCTCCCCCCCGGGCAGCTGCCGCTGCAAACCACACCGCTGGACGTTGTCCGCGCCACCCTGGAACTGGAAGCCTCCAATGCGCAGGCCGCACTTCGCAGCCTGCACAGTGCCCGCCAACGCTGGCCCGATAATTATCTGGTGTCCATGGCGCTTGGCAATGCGGAACTTGCCGCAGACCATGCGAAAGCGGCCAGCCAGGCATTTCGCTGGGCGCTGGCCCAAGAACCCGATGCCGCCGACGCCTGGAATAACCTCGCCTACAGCCTGAATGCCGAAGGCTGTGGCCGGCTTGCGCTGCAGGCGGTCAATTGCGCCGTACAGCTGGCACCCGCCAACAGCGCCTTCCAGGACAGCCTGCAGGAACTCTCTGGCAAAACCCGTGCCTCACGCACAAACCAATCCCAGTGCGTCGCGCTGCCCAGCTGCAGCGCCAGTCAAAACTGACCTCTGGCTGTGGTCAAAACCACCGCAATAAATCTGCAATCAAAATCACGTATAAATATGCCTCACAATAATGGAGAGATAAGCCAATGGATCACGAAAAACTGAGCTCCCAGCTCAAACAGCTGCTTAAACAGGGTTATTCGAAAGATGAAATTCGCAACCTGATTATCGCCCCCCGGGCGGCGGTCGAGCAGGTACTGTGCGAGCTTCAGTCCCAGTACAACCAGCAACAGCAACAGGCGCGCATACTGCGTGGCCAGGCGGACTTCGCCATTTCCCTGGGTCGCTGAGCGGGCGACGAACCAAGCCCCGTTCAGCGGATTCCAGCGTTTATTCCCGCTCATTGCAGCCTTGCCCAGCCAAAGCTCCCGCCGACGTTCAGCCCCCATTCACTGCCAATAGTCTATTTACAATAGTGAGAGACTGGTCCTAAACTTCGGTTGTTTTTGAGCCGACCTAGTGAGCCTTGAGGGATAACAACGATGAAAACAACACTGATCCTGGCAGCGGTTGCTGCGCTTTCCCTGCCCATGACCGCCAACGCCGAGCGCAGCGGAGAAGAACTCTACAATACCAAATGTGGCGTTTGCCACGCAGCGGGCGTTGCTGGCGCTCCCAAGTATGGCAATGCCGAAGAGTGGGCACCCCGTGCCGCCAAAGGCGTCGATGGGCTGCTGGCCAGCGCCAAAAGCGGTCTTAATGCCATGCCTCCCATGGGCACCTGCATGGACTGCTCCGACACTGAGCTGACCGCAGCCATCCAGTACATGCTGGACGCCGCCAAGTAAGCATCAGCCACAGCAGCCATAAAAAAACCGTCGCAAGACGGTTTTTTTATGGGCAGGCATCCGAACTGAAGAGGTGCGCAAAACTGGATGTATCAGAAAATCTCACCCGGTCGCAGCGACTGCCCTTCTGTATCTCCATCAGGTCGGGACTGTAACGGCAGCAGTGCCTCTTCGTCCTTGCCCTTTTGAATCACAATCTCAACCCGGCGGTTAAGACTGCGGTTTTCCGGCGTATTATTGGGCACCAGTGCACGGGTCGCCGCCATACCACTGACCGTGAAGCGCGACTGATCCATGCGGTTGTCGGCAAAGAGTTCGTGTGCAACCGCCAGTGCCCGGGCGGTCGACAGATCCCAGTTGGACTCGAAGCGCCGGCCCGAGTACGGAATGGAGTCGGAATGGCCCTGCACGGCGACACTGCCGTTCACGTTCAGCAGGACATCACGGATCTTGGCGATGATCGGAATGGAGTCAAACTTGAGCTCCGCCGAACCCGAGTCAAAAGACCCCTTCTCCTTTATGCGAATGATGATTTTGGCGCCATCGGTTTCCACTTCCACCGAACCATCACCAATCTCCTTCGCCAGTGCCGCGGCAAATTCGATGGCTTCCTGCTCCGCTTCCCTGGCCAACTGCTTGAGCAGTGCCTCGACACTGCCCCTGAACTTGTCCGGCGTTTCGTTCTCGCCTTCCTTGGAGCGTACATCCAGCGTATTCAGGTCGCTGTTGATGGTCATCTGGCGCACTTCGTTCAACGGTGTCGGTTCCGGCCGGCCCGGGCTGAACTCCTGCGCAATGACAGAGGTACCCTTGGGAATATCTTCCACCTTGATCTGATTCTGAACACCGAAGGCTTCGCGCATGGAGCCTGCCAGCTGCTTGAACTTGAGCACATCCATTTCGGAAAAGGACAGCAGCAGCACGAAGAAACACATCAGCAGCGACATCAGGTCGGCAAAGGTCGCCAACCAGGCCGGCAGGCCGGGATCGCAGGGCGGGCATTCACATTCTGTTTGATCGGTCATGGGTCAGCTATCCGGCTGCTTCTACCAGGCGTTTTTTCTCCGGCAGGTAGTTGCGCAGCATCTGCTCTATAACCCGCGGGTTCTGGCCGGCCTGAATCGCCAGCAGGCCATCAATCACCAGTGCCTGATTCAGCGCCTCCTGATCCTTGCGCACCGCCAGTTTGTCGGCAATGGGCAGCACCAGCATGTTGGCAATCATGGCGCCGTACAGGGTCGTCAGCAGCGCCACCGCCATGGCCGGGCCTATGGACTTGGGGTCACTCATGTTGGAGAGCATCTGTACCAGCCCCACCAGGGTACCAATCATGCCCATGGCAGGCGCCACATCCCCCATGGCGCGAAAGATGCGGCTGCCGAAGTCGTGGCGCTCAACGGTCAGGCGCATTTCCTTGTTCAGAAGCATGCGCACGATCTCGGGATCGTGCCCGTCCACCAGCAGCTGGATACCGCGCTGCATGAAACTGTTGGCAACTTCCTTTTCTTCCAGTGACAGCAAACCGCCCTTGCGCGCGGCATCGGCCAGTTCAACGGTTTCTGTGATGATGTCTTCCGGATTCTGCGACTTGAACATGAACGCCTTGGCGGCGATTTTGCCGGCCGCGAGAAACTGCTGCAGGGTGTACTTCATCAGTACCACCAGCAGGGTTCCGCCGACCACGATCAGCAGCGAGGGAGGGTTCACGAAGATACCCACATCGCCACCCAAAACCATGGCCGCGATGACAATGCCCATTGACCCGATCAAACCGACCAGCGTTGCGATATCCACGGGTTTCTCCTTAACTCCGAACAGGCGTATTATCGGCTACGCAGCATGATAACAGAATTTTAATCGAGCACACCTGTGCAGCGATTGCCCGATCCGAGCCTGCGGGCCGGATTGACCCTGTAGCTATGCTCTAGTACTTTTTACGCCTCATTGATCACGGGTAAACCTGATGCCACGCACAAAAAAGACTCCAGACTTCGAAACCTCGCTGACCGAGCTTGAGCAGCTGGTGAACCGCATGGAACAGGGCGATATGCCGCTGGCCGATGCACTGCAGGCATTTGAACAGGGCATCGTCCTGACCCGCGATTGCCAGGGTATCCTCGATCAGGCCGAACAGAAGGTGCGGATGCTGGTAGAAAAAGACGGCGAGCTGCAAACAGTCCCCTTCACCGACCCCGAGGACGCCTGATCCGTGGCTCTGAATTCCCTGCTGCAACAGTACTGCCTGCGCGTCGAAAGCGCGCTTGATAGCCGCCTGCAACACCGCAGCATCGAGCCCCGCCTGCAGCAAGCCATGCGCTACGCCCTGTTTAATGGTGGCAAGCGCATCCGCCCGGGGCTGATCTACCTGTGCAACCAGCTACTCGGCGGACAGCTGAACCTGGCCGACGCACCGGCCTGCGCCATGGAAGCCGTGCACAGCTACTCGCTGGTGCATGACGACCTGCCGGCTATGGATGACGATGATCTGCGCCGTGGCAAACCCACCTGCCACATCGCCTTTGACGAAGCCTGCGCCATACTGGCCGGCGACGCGCTGCAATGCTGTGCCTTCGAGTGGCTGGCACAACCACAGGCCGAACTGGTGCCACAGGTGCAGTTACGCATGCTGGCCGTACTGGCACGAGCCGCGGGCGATCAGGGCATGGTGGCCGGGCAGGCATTCGATCTGGCCCATGTCGGCCAGAGCCTGACGCTGGAACAGCTGCAACAGATGCACCGCCACAAGACCGGTGCCCTGCTCACCGCATCGGTGGAGCTGGGTGCCCTGTCCGCCGGGGTCGACAGCGGCGAGCGCTACGAGGCGCTGCGCCAGTTCGGCGATGCCATTGGTCTCGCCTTCCAGGTACAGGACGACATCCTGGATATCGAAGGCGACACGGCGACCCTGGGCAAGCCCCAGGGCTCGGATCTGGCACAGAACAAGCCGACCTTCCCGGCACTGCTCGGCATCACCGGGGCACGGGGAAAACTGCAGCAGCTGCATAGCCAGGCCATTGAGGCGCTGGCGCTCTTTGGCAGCGAGGCCGACCCGCTGCGCGCCCTGGCCGACTATATCGTCAAACGGGATCACTGATGTTTGAACAGATCCCGCTGCAGCGCCCCATGACTGCGCTACTCGACAGCATCGACAGCCCGGCGCAGCTGCGCCAGCTGCGCCCCGCTCAGCTGCCGGAGCTGGCAGAGCAGCTGCGCGCCTTCCTGCTTTACAGCGTGGGCCAGACAGGTGGTCATTTTGGCGCCGGCCTTGGCGTTATCGAGCTGACAGTCGCACTGCATTACTGCCTCGATACACCCCAGGATCACCTGATCTGGGACGTGGGCCATCAGTGCTACCCTCACAAGATTCTCACCGGCCGGCGCGAGCAGATGTTCAGCATGCGCCAGCAGGATGGCCTGGCACCCTTTCCCAAACGCGCCGAAAGCCCCTGCGACGCCTTCGGTACCGGCCACTCCAGTACCTCCATCAGCGCCGCCCTGGGAATGGCCCTGGCCGACCGGCTGCAGGGGCGCAAACACCGTTCCGTGGCCGTCATCGGTGATGGCGCCATGACCGCCGGCATGGCCTTTGAGGCACTGAATCATGCTGGCCACACCGGTGCCAACCTGCTGGTAATCCTGAACGACAACGACATGTCGATCTCCCACAATGAAGGCGGGCTGGCCACCTATCTGGCGAAGAACCTCAAGCACCGCACCGACAGCAATGTTGCAGCCCCCTTGTTTGAAGCCCTCGAGTTCGCCTACACAGGCCCGCTCGACGGGCATGACCTGGACGCACTGCTGCCGGCGCTGCACAGGGTGCTGAATGCCCAGGGCCCGCAGTTCCTGCATATAGTGACACGCAAGGGCAAAGGCTTTGCCCCGGCCGAAGCGGATCCTGTGGGATACCATGCCATCACCAAGATAGAACCGGTGATCAAACCCAGTGCGCCGGCGAGGCCTAAGTTTGCCAATATATTCGGCCGCTGGATCTGTGATCAGGCCGAGGGCGACGCCAAACTGGTCGCGATCACGCCGGCCATGTGCGAAGGCTCGGATCTGATCGAGTTTTCGAAACGTTTCCCAGAGCGCTACTTCGATGTCGCCATCGCCGAGCAGCATGCCCTGACGCTGGCGGCCGGGCTCGCCTGCGGCGGCATGAAGCCGGTAGTGGCCATCTACTCTACCTTTCTGCAACGCGCCTACGACCAGCTGGTACACGATATCGCCATCCAGCAACTCGATGTACTGCTGACGCTGGACAGAGCGGGCCTGGTAGGCGAAGACGGCGCCACCCACGCCGGCCTGTTTGATATCGCCTGCCTGCGCACCCTGCCCGACATGCTGATCATGACGCCCTCGGACGAACAGGAACTGCGTGATCTGCTGTATACCGGCTATATGCACCCGGGGCCTGCGGCGGTGCGCTACCCCCGCGGTGGCGGCCCGGGCCTGGTGCCTGGCGACAGCATGACGCAAATCCCGCTGGGGCAGAGCCGAACCCTGCGACAGGGCAGCCGCGCGGCACTGCTCAACTTCGGCCCGCTGCTGCCCCAGGCAGAAGCCGCCGCCCAGGCACTGGATCTGACCCTGGTGGACATGCGTTTCGTGAAACCGCTGGATGAAAGCCGTATTTCTGAGCTCGCCGCCCACCACAGCCTGCTGGTCACGCTGGAGGATCACGCGGTACAGGGAGGTGCGGGTTCAGCAGTGGCGGAATATCTGCAGGCCAGCGGCCTAGGCGGGGATCTGCTCAGCCTGGGTGTACCCGATCGCTGGATCGAACACGCCTCGCGGGCAGAGCAGTTAGTGGATTGCGGACTGAGTGCGGAGCAGATTGTCCGGCGAATTGAAGCAAGACTGAAAGCCTGAAACGGACGTATCGACCGACCCCAACCTGAACACCTAAGGTGGGCGCTGCGACACTAAGCCCAACCTCACTAAACCGGCCTGGCCCTGTCTTTTACAGGGCCCGGCCGGAATACGCAGCGAAAGACTTCCGGCTGGCTAAAGCTAGACCGGGCGCCGAAAGCGACCGGCTTTCGCTCAGTTTTCTTCTTCGTCGTCGCGAAAGTGATGCTCGGTCATCATGTGACCCAGCTTGCCCATCTTGGTAGCAAGGTACTGCTCGTTGTGGCGGTTCTTGCCCACCTGCAGCGGTACCCGCTCGGACACAGGCACACCATACTGTTCCAGCGCCTTCACCTTGCGCGGGTTGTTGGTCATCAGCCTGACCTGCTGCACGCCCAGATGTTCCAGCATCGGCAGGCACATGCTGTAATCACGCATGTCGGCGGCAAAACCCAGCTGTTCGTTGGCTTCCACCGTATCGGCACCACCATCCTGCAGATGATAGGCACGGATCTTGTTCAGCAAGCCGATGCCACGCCCCTCCTGGCGCAGGTACAGCAGCACGCCACTGCCTTCTTCACTGATGCGCTTGAGCGCTTCCTGCAGCTGAAAGCCGCAGTCACAGCGCAGGCTGAACAGCGCATCGCCGGTCAGGCACTCGGAATGGGCCCGCGCCAGCACCGCCGTGCTGCCGGCCACTTCGCCGAAAACCAGGGCGACATGTTCCTTGCCGCTGCTTTCGTCCTCGAAACCCACCATGGTGAAGGTCCCCCAGGGGGTTGGCAATTTGGACGACGCAACATATTTAACTGACACAGACCCGATCCTCAGCGAACGAAGGCGCACATTTTAACAGCAGCCTTCACGTCAGGCGACGTTTGGATGATTTCCCTTAAATGGAGGCAAACCGGCGCTTTTACAAGGGGCTTGCTGCACTATCCCGGTGCAAACTGGCAGACAGGTCCATGCCCTGGCGGCGCGGCAGCAACAGCCGCACTTCCAGCCCGCCCAGATCCGCCCGCTGCAGGTCCAGCTCACCGCCGTACTGACGCACAATCTCAGCCACGATGCTCATGCCAAGACCGTGGCCGGCACGGGATTCATCCAGCCGTTCGCCCCGCTGCAGCAAACGCTCGCGCTGATCCGCTGCCACACCCGGGCCATCATCGGCGATGCGCAGATCCAGGCAGTGTTCATCCATCATGCCGCTGACCCGCACCCGGCTGCGCGCCCACTTGCAGGCGTTGTCGAGCAGATTGCCCAGCAACTCCACCAGGTCATCCCGCTCGCCGGGAAAATAGCTGGTGGCCGAGATCTGGGTATCGATTTGCAGCTGGCGGTCGCGATGCACGGCGTGCATGGTGCGCACCAGCTTGTCGAGCTCCTGCTGCAGGTAGATGCGGTGCCCCGGCAGGGCTGCACCGGCGATACGAGCCCGACGCAATTCGCGCTCCATCAGATCACGCAGCTGCTTGGACTGCTCACGCAGCGCCTCCGCCTGTTCAGGCGCGATACGCTGCAGCGCCTCGATCTGACGATCCAGCACTGTAAGCGGCGTCTTGGCGGCATGGGCCAGATTACCCAGCGCATTGCGCGAGCGGGTCAGACGCATCTCCATGCTCTTGACCAGATAGTTGATCTCGGTAACCAGCGGCTCCACCTCAACGGTATCGGCCTCCGGCAACTTACGTATTTCACCCTGCTTGAGCTGATTTAGCTGACCACTTACCCGCACCAGTGAGCGCAGCCCGCTGCGAATCACCAGTATCTGGGCCAGCAGCATGGCACCGAGAAAAAGTGCCACCACCAGCATCATGCCCCAGCGCAAGCGCGCCAGCCCCGATTCAATATGGCTGACGTCCGATGCCAGCAGCATGCGCAGCCGGCGTCCGTCCTTGGTGAAAACCTCTTCGCGCACCAGCCAGGGCTTGTCATGCTTTTTCAGCAGCCGCAGACCCTGGTTTCCCACAAACTCCCCGCCTTCCAGTGGAATGCTTTCATCCCACAGCGAGCGCGAGTAATGCCACTTGGGGTCATCCCCCACCTGAAACTGAAAATAGTGGCCGGACATCGGCTGTTCGTAGACAGGCGCGACATACTGCGCATTGATACGCCAGCCACCGCTATCGTCCATTTCGACGGATTTGAGCAGTACATAGGCTTCACTGCCAAGGCTGGCATTGACAAAATCGTAGGCGGTCTGGCGCAGAAACCAGCTGTAGGACACCCAGAGAATGAGGCACAGTGCCAGGGTAATCAGCACAAAGGCACTGTTAAGGCGGGTCTGAATCGATTTCACGGCCGGAAAACATAACCCTGGCCGCGCCGGGTCTCGATGCGGTCATGGCCGATCTTCTTGCGCAACATCTTGATGTAGGCCTCGATAACATTGCTGTCGTTTTCAACGGCGTCATCATACAGGTGCTCCACCAGCTGCAGCTTGGACAGCACCCGGGCCGGGTTGTGCATGAAGTAGCGCAGCAGGCGGTATTCGGTGCCGGTCAGGCTGACCGGTGCCTGCCCCTGGGGCACCACCGACTGGGTCTTCTCATCCAGCAACAGACCGGCAACCTCCAGCGCCGCTCCTGCCTGCTGATGCACCCGGCGCAGCAGTGCACTCATGCGCAAAAGCAGTTCTTCCGTATGAAAGGGCTTGCACAGGTAATCATCGGCGCCGGCTTCAAAGCCGTCGACCCGCTCCTGCCAGGCTGAACGTGCGGTGAGAATCAGCACCGGCAGCGCATTCTTGCGTTTGCGCCAGTTGTGCAGCACCTCAAGTCCCGGCCGCCCCGGCAGCCCCAGATCGAGCACGGCTATATCGTAGATATCCTCGTAGCCGGCGGCTTCCGCATCCACACCGTTATCAACCAGATCGACCGCATAACCGCTACGGGCAAGTTCGCTCTTCAGATCCGGACCCAGTGCCGGGTCATCCTCTACCAGCAGTACACGCATCGGTCAGTAACTCCGTCAGAAATCAACCAGCTCGCCCGAGCGGGCATTGATATGCAACATGCGCACCACACCGTCGGGACCGGCCACTTCGAGTTCATAGATATAGACAGTGTCGGTCTGCAGCAGCACGCTGTCGAGCAGCTGACCACCCGACAACTGTTCGACCCGCTCCATCAGATCCATCATCGAGAGAATTTCACCGGCTTCCACCAGCTTGCGGCAGGCCTCCACATCCAGCCGCAGGGGCTGCAGGGCGCTGGCACTGAGCGTGGCACTGAGCAGCAATGCCGCGAAAAACAGCAATTGAGGTTTCTTCATGGGCCCTCCGATCGACGCGCTGATACCGGGCTAGATCGCTCAGGTCAGGCCGCTCTTGTTCAGCCTGCAGACTACGTTGCCTGTCTGAAACAAGACTGAATCCGGGATCTGTGCACCGTCGCGCCCCCGTCAAAAAGCGCTAGGCCCGCCTGGACAACTCCGAAAAAACTTACCGCAAACACTCTGTCACTGACAAAAAAACCACCTTGCGCCCCGCATCGGTTGGCGCCGGTCTGCTTAACACTCAAATCGCGCTTTAAGCACCACAGCACTTTTTATACTTGATGCCGCTACCGCACGAGCAGGGATCATTGCGGTTGGGCTTGCTCTCCAGGCTCACAGTTTTCGGCGTATTAATCATGCTCAGCAAATCTGTAATATTTTCATCGACCTGCGCGTCAACGGTAATGGTGGCGACCAGCTGATGCTCTAGCAAAATGGCTTCAACCTCGGTTTTGCGAGCCTCGCTCTGCACTGACAGCATCAGCGGTGCATCTTCAGTCCCGGGCTTTGCAGCGCGCTTGGTGTTAAAGCCAAAGCTCGAGTGCTTGGGCTTGGGGGTTTGACGACCTTTAAAGAAAAACTTGTCAGACATTATATTGAACCTGTACAGAAAGAATTAAATTGCGAAATTTCAGAGAGCTAACAACCGGCAAGACACGACAGACGGCTAAAACACGTACAGCAGCAGCTGCAATACCAGCAGCGCATAGATCCCGGCCAGCACATCATCCAGCATGATGCCAAAGCCGCCCTCTACCTTTTGATCGACCACCCGTATGGGCCAGGGCTTCCAGATATCGAACAGCCGGAAGAGTGCAAAACCTGCCAGTATCCAGTACCACTGGACAGGCACAAACAACATGGTGATCCAGAAGCCGACAAACTCGTCCCAGACGATGCCGGGGTGGTCATGTACGCCCATATCCCGCGCCGTGCGACCGCACAGGTAGATACCCAGCACCGCCGCCACGACCACCACCAGCAGGTAGCCAGACACAGGCAGCAGAGTCATCAGCAGATAGGGCGGAATCGCTGCCAGGGTGCCGAAGGTGCCGGGTGCCTTTGGCGCCAGGCCACTGCCAAAGCCGAACGCCAGAAAATGAACGGGATTACGCCAGACCGCCAACCGCTGCATAGCTATTCCTTGTATCAGACGCCACTGTTCCGGGCAAAGTGGTTGTAACCGGCATGGCTCTGACCGGAAGGCTCGGTCGTCACCGCGACGCCGTTGTTTTCCAGCCGCAGGCCAGCCGTCGCCGGCATGATTTCACCGATACAGCTGACCGCTACCCCATGTTCCCGCAGGGCATGCTGCAAGGCAGCCCAGCGTGCGGCCGGCACGGTAAAGCAGAGTTCAAAGTCTTCACCACCGCATAACGCCCAGTCCCGCGCCTGCTCGCGGTCACAGTAAGCCAGCAGCGCCTCGGACAGCGGCAGCTGCCACCGTTCGATACGGGCTCCAACATCACTGGCCCTGAGAATGTGCCCCAGGTCCGCCAGCAGCCCATCGGATATATCGATACAGCTGCTGGCGTAATCGGCGATCAGCAGCCCGGTCGACAGCCTGGGCTCGGGGGCGAAGAAACGCTGCAGCAGGTCCTGACTGCTGGCCGGCAACGGATCAGGCTGAACCTCGGGGCGCAGCTGGATATCCAGCCCTGCACGGCTGTCACCGAGGGTGCCGGACACACAGACAAGATCGCCCACAGCGGCGCCGCTGCGATGCAGCCCGCGCCCACTGGGCACCAGCCCCTGGACCTGCACGCTCAGCGTCAGCGGGCCGCGGGTGGTATCACCGCCCACCAGCCGGATACCGAAGCGCCGCGCGCAGCACCCCAGCTGGGCGGAAAAAGCCGCCAGCCAGGCCTCGTCGGCACAAGGCAGCGTCAGCGCCAGGGTGAACCAGGCCGGCTGCGCTCCCATGGCAGCAAGATCGCTGACCGCAGCCCCCATCAGCCGGCTGGCGATATGCCCGGGATCGGTTCCCGGCAGGAAGTGAGTGCCTTCAACCAGGGTATCTATTGAGAGCACCAGATCCATCTCCGGCGGCACCCGCACCTGGGCACAGTCATCACCGATACCGACGACAATGCTGTCGTCGGTATCGGTCAGGCGGCTGAAGTAGTGTCCTATGAGCGCAAACTCGTCCAAGGCGCTGTCCGTCAGCCCTTGCGGGCGCGGATTTCAGCGTAACGCACACGCTGAGCCAGCTTGTCGAGCACACCGTTGACGTACTTGTGGCTCTCGGTGGCACCGAAGATCTTCGCCAGCTCAACACTTTCGTTGATCGCCACGCGGTAGGGAACTTCAACCCGCTGCATCAGCTCGTAGGCGCCGATACGCAGCACCGCAAGCTCGATGGGGTCCAGATCGTTGACCGCACGATCCAGATAGGGCTCGAAGGCTTTATCCAGTTCAGTTTTGGACTTGGCCACACCGTGCAGCAGTTCGGAGAACATCTGCACATCGGTATCCTTCATGTCATTGTCGACACGAAACTGGGCGTCAATTTCGGTCAGCGGCTGACCGGCAATCTGCCACTGATACACCGCCTGCAGCGCAAAGCTGCGGGCGGAACGGCGTTTCTCTGTCAGAGAAACCTTTTTGCGCTTGTTGGGGGTAGGAGCAGGAGCGTCGGACATGTTGCGCTTAAACCTCAAGTTGTCGCAGCAGGCTGACCATTTCCAGCGCTGACAAGGCCGCTTCCGCGCCCTTGTTTCCGGCCTTGGTGCCGGAGCGCTCTATCGCCTGCTCGATGCTGTTAACGGTCAGAATGCCATTTGCGACCGGGACATTGTATTCCATGGCGACCTGAGCCACGCCCTTGGAGCTTTCGGCGGACACATATTCAAAGTGCGGCGTACCACCGCGGATCACGGCACCCAGGGCAATGATGGCATCGTCCTTCTTCTGCGCCGCAACGCGCTGTACCGCCAGCGGGATTTCGAATGCGCCCGGCACCCGAATCACGCGAATGTTTTCTTCCTGCACACCGTGGCGTTTCAGGGTATCGAGCGCGCCTTCCAGCAGGCTTTCAACCACGAAAGCGTTGAAACGACCGACCACGATGGCGTAGTTGCCGGCACCACTCACAAAATCACCTTCATATACTTTCACAGACATTGGCAGTCCCACTTAATCTTCGTATGGAATGTATTCTTCGATTTCCAGATCAAAGCCGGAGATCGCATTAAATTTCATCGGCGAGCTGAGCAGGCGCATCTTGCCCACGCCCAGATCACGCAGAATCTGCGAGCCGGTGCCGACGGTGAGATAGGCACCGGACGAGCTGACATTCACCTTGGACTTCTTAGGCCCCTGCAGCATCTGCTGCAATGCCGTGCCCAGGTTGATCTTGCTGCCCACATCCAGCAGCAGCACCACACCACGGCCTTCTTCCGCCACCTTGCGCAGCGCACGGCGCATGGTCCATTTCACGGTATCACCGGGGCAGGCACCCACCACATCGCGCAGTACTTCGGTACGGATATGTACCCGCACCAGGGTCGGTTCCACAGCGCTGATCTCGCCCTGGGTCAGCGCCAGGTGGGTGCAGTTCTGGATTTCGTCGCGATAGGTCACAAAGTTGAAGTCACCGAATTCGGTGGGCAGTACACCTTCGTCTTCACGCACTACCGTATGCTCGTTGAGCGTGCGGTAGTGAATCAGGTCGGCGATGGTACCGATCTTGAGGCCATGTTTCTCGGCAAATTTTTCCAGATCGGGGCGACGCGCCATAGTGCCATCTTCGTTCATGATCTCGACGATCACAGAGGCCGGCGACAGCCCGGCCAGACGCGGCAGGTCGCAGCCCGCTTCAGTGTGCCCTGCACGGCTCAGCACACCACCGGGCTGTGCCATCAGCGGGAAAATATGCCCCGGCTGAACGATATCTTCCGGCACCGCATCACCGCGTACCGCCACCCGCACCGTGTGGGCACGGTCGGCGGCGGAAATACCGGTGGTGACGCCGGTGGCTGACTCGATAGACAGGGTAAAGTTGGTGGAGAACTGGGCACCGTTGCTCTGTACCATCAGTGGCAGCTTGAGCTGCTCGCAACGGCTACGGGTCAGTGTCAGGCAGATCAGACCGCGGGCATGGGTGGCCATGAAATTGATGTCTTCGGCCCGCACCATCTCGGCGGCAATCACCAGATCGCCTTCGTTCTCGCGGTCTTCATCATCCATCAGGACGACCATCTTGCCCTGACGAATATCCTCGATCAGTTCTTCTGTCGTATTCAGCTGCATCGATATGTTCTCGTGTTGGGCGCCTCAGCGCCGGCTGTATCCGTATTCGGCCAGTTTGGCCAGCGTCAGACCGTCTTGCTGTGCCTTTGCGTCGGCCCGATCTGCAGCACCCTGAGCGGGCGCAAACTGCAGCAGACGCTCCATGTAACGGGCCAGCACATCCACTTCCAGATGTACCGCCCGGCCCTGCTGATAATCGCCGGTAATGGCTTCACCGGCGGTATGGGGCACTATATTGAGTTCAAAATCCGCGCCGTTCACGGCATTCACCGTGAGGCTTACGCCATCGACGGTAATCGAACCCTTGGGGGCAATATAACGCGCCAAGGCTCCGGGTGCCCGTACAAGGTACACAATGGAGCGAGCATCTTCGCGCCGCTCCATTATCAGGCCCACGCCATCGACATGACCGGTGACAATATGACCGCCCAGACGCCCGCTGGGCATCAGGGCCTTTTCCAGATTGACCCGCTCTCCCACCGCCAGACTTTCAAAGCGGCTGTGGGCCAGGGTTTCGCGGGAAACATCCGCCCAGAAACCGTCCCCCGGCAGGGCCACGACGGTGAGACATACACCATTGGTGGCAATACTGTCGCCGAGTTTCACGTCGCTCAGATCCAGTTCCCGGGTCTGTACATAGAGGCGCATATCGCCCTGGTACATCTCGATCGCCGCAATCTGGCCTATGGCCTCGATAATGCCGGTAAACATCAAAGCTGCTCCTGTGTCGGCTGCTGTTGCGGGTACTGCGGATTCAGAGTGAAACGAATATCAGCGCCAAGCTGACGCATGTCGTCCAGGTGCAGCGGGATCTGCTGTGACATGCGTTCGAACGGCAGCTCCAGCAAGGGCCGCGCGGCCGAGCCCAGCAGCTTGGGCGCCATATAGACCAGGATTTCATCCACCAGCTGCGCCGCGACCAGGGCGCCGGCCAGGGTCGCACCGGTTTCCACCAGCAGTTCATTGCACTGCTGCGCGCCAAGCCAGTCCAGCAGGGCGGCAAGATCAACCCGGCCATCAGCACCCGGCAGGCACAGCAGCTCGGCACCGCGCACAACCAGCGCCGCCGCCTCAGCCTGAGTCCCGTCCTGGCAGCTCACCACCAGAGTACGGCCCGGCTGATCCAGAATGCGGGCACTGGGCGACATGCGCAGCCGGCTGTCGAGCACCAGGCGCAATGGCTGACGCTCACCGATAGCCGCCTGTTCTTCGGCACTGAAACCCGCCTCGGCCGGGCGCACTGTCAGGGAGGAATCATCCAGTAGAATGGAGTCCACCCCGGTCAGGATGGCCGAGCTGCGGGCCCGCAGACGCTGCACATCGGCCCGGGCAGCGGGCCCGGTAATCCACTGCGACTCCCCGCTGGCCATGGCGGTGCGGCCATCCAGACTCATCGCCAGTTTCAGCCGCACCCAGGGGCGGCCGGTTTCCATGCGGCGGATAAAGCCGGGATTGAGGCTGCGTGCCTCGGCTTCCAGCAGGCCACTGTCGGCACTGATGCCAACAGAGCGCAAGCGCTCGAGTCCGCGTCCGGCCACCTGAGGATTGGGATCCACCATGGCCGCCACCACCCGGCTCACACCGGCGCGCACCAGTGCATCGGCGCAGGGCGGCGTGCGCCCCTGGTGGCTGCAGGGCTCCAGCGTCACATAGGCGGTGCAGCCACGGGCCCGCTCGCCCGCCATGCGCAGCGCGTTGACCTCAGCATGGCCTTCGCCGGCGCGCAGGTGATAACCCTCGCCCACCAGCTCGTCACCCTGTACCAGCACGCAGCCCACCCGCGGGTTGGGATCGGTGCTGTAGAGACCCTGGCGCGCAAGGCGAATGGCCCGCGCCATCCAGGCATGATCCTGGGAACTCCAGCGCATCAGGAAGACCCCTCCGGAGCATCGGTCTGGGAAGACAAACGGTCGATCTCTTCCTTGAACTCGTTGATATCCTGGAAACTGCGGTAGACGGAGGCAAAACGCACATAGGCGACCTGGTCGAGCTTGCGCAGTTCCGCCATCACGGTCTCGCCCACCAGGCGCGAGGGCACCTCGCGTTCGCCCGTAGCGCGCAGACGCAGCTTGATGCGGTTAATGGCCGCTTCTATGGCTTCAACCCCGACGGGACGCTTTTCCAGCGCACGCTGAACACCGGCGCGCAGTTTTTCTTCATCGAAGGGCTGACGCATGCCGCCGGCCTTGATCAGACGCGGCATCAGCAGTTCCGCCGCTTCGTAGGAGGTAAATCGCTCATGGCAGCTGATACATTCTCGCCGACGTCGCACTTGCTGCCCTTCGGCAACCAGACGCGAATCCACCACCTTGGTTTCATTGGCGCCGCAAAATGGACAATGCATAGGAGAATCCTGCCATTCAAAGAGCGTGTGGGAAGGCGTAATCACGCGACTTCCAAAGTATGACCGCGCTTGGACGCGGTGCGGGCAAAGGTGCCCTAAGTTGCCTGCTGACTTTTTGCACAGTGGCTTTTTAAACGAAAGCTCTGTGCAAAATGCCCATATAACAAAAGGCGGCTAAAAAGCCGCCTGCGGATTCTACCCGAATTGCTCTGCGTTTTGCACCTGCGTCAGCGCGATCGCCGCTGTCGCAGGTGCAGCCGCCGGTTTAGTTGTAAACCGGGAAGCGCGCGCAGATATCCAGCACCTGCTGCTTAACGCGGGCGCTGGTTTCTGCGTTGTCCAGATCGTCCAGCAGATCACAGATCCAATTGGCCAGATCGGTCACTTCCGCTTCCTTGAAACCACGACGCGTTACGGCCGGCGTGCCGATACGCAGACCCGAGGTCACGAAGGGCGAGCGCGGATCGTTGGGCACCGCATTCTTGTTCACAGTAATGTTGGCGCGACCCAGGGCGGCGTCCGCATCCTTGCCGGTGATGTCTTTCTTGATCAGATCAACCAGGAACAGGTGATCGTCGGTACCGCCTGAGACGATATCGATACCGCGGGCCAGGAAGACCTTGACCATAGCCTGGGCGTTTTTTACGACCTGGGCCTGGTATGCCTTCCATTCCGGCTCCATGGCTTCCTTGAAGCACACGGCCTTGGCGGCGATCACGTGCATCAGCGGGCCACCCTGAGATTCCGGGAACACAGCGAAGTTCAGCTTCTTCTGCAGCTCTTCATCGGCACGGGCCGACAGAATCAGACCGCCACGCGGGCCGCCCAGCGTCTTGTGAGTGGTGGTGGTGACCACATCGGCAATCTCGATCGGGCTCGGGTAAACGCCCGCCGCAACCAGACCTGCGATGTGCGCCATGTCGACAAACAGGAAGGCGCCAACCTTGTCGGCAATATCGCGGAAACGCTGCCAGTCGACAACACGGGAGTATGCGGAGAAGCCGGCCACGATCATTTTAGGCTTGTGCTCCAGCGCCAGACGCTCAACCTCGGCGTAATCGATCTCGCCGGTTTCAGCATTCAAACCGTACTGCACCGCGTTGTAGATGCGGCCGGAGAAAGACACCGATGCACCGTGGGTCAGGTGACCGCCGTGGGCCAGGCTCATGCCCAGAATGGTATCACCCGGCTTGCACAGCGCCATGAAGACAGCGGCGTTGGCCTGGGAGCCGGAATGCGGCTGCACATTGGCGTAGGTGGCGCCGAACAGCTCCTTGGCACGATCGATCGCCAGAGTTTCAACAATATCGACGTATTCGCAGCCGCCGTAGTAGCGTTTGGCGGGATAACCTTCGGCGTACTTGTTGGTCAGACCTGAGCCCTGGGCTTCCATGACACGCGGGCTGGTGTAGTTCTCGGACGCGATCAGTTCGATATGCTCTTCCTGACGGCGCTCTTCTGCCTGGATGGCAGACCAGAGATCCGGGTCAAATGCGGCGATTGTCATCTCTTTGCTAAACATAGCTGTCCCCAATAGTGCAAAGGCTGTTCGGTGCCACACTACAGCCCCAAAACAGCCCGAAGCTGAAAAGCCCCAAGCCCGGGAGTGCTGCAGCACCGCGGAAAAGGGCGCCATTATAGTCGAAACTCCTGCAACTGCGCACTTGAAACTGGATCACTGCAACCGGAGGGGAATTCACGGAGCAGGAGGCTTTCCGAGAATGCTGGCCGTAGCGAGAGCCGGCTGATTTGAGCGGGTTTTTGCGGTGCTTTAAGGCGAATAGTGGTTCTATTTAACGAAAAACAGCACAAAAAACAGCCCCTCTTAATGTTAAGGAGTCGGATGGTTCGCAGTAGGTCGAGTATTGTCGGACAGCCTCCTAGCCCCGCCGGAGCGGGGCCATTATCTCGTGAATAGAACAGGCTATTCGATAGCGATATGCCGAGACTCGTTCGGCAGTGCCTGCTGTTTGGGCAGCGAAAGGGACAATACCCCGTTATCAAACTGCGCCTTCACAGCCCCGGCATCAACATCTGAGCCGATGGACAGCTGGCGTAGAAATTCGCCATAGTGGCGCTCCTGGCGGATCAGCTTGCCCTCTTTTTCCTCTTTCTCTTCCGACTGGGTTTGGGCCCGAATACTGAGAATGCCGTTATCCAGGCTGATCTTGATGTCCTCTTTCTTTACGCCAGGAAGGTCGACCTTGATCATATAGGTACCATCGTTTTCATGCACATCGATGGCGGGAACTTTTTCGCCCGTACTGCGGGTCATCGGACGAAAGAAATCACTGAAAAAAGAATCGTCGAACAGACTGTTAAAGCGGGTCAGATTGCTCATGTCTCATCCCTCCCATCATTGGATAGTTTATTAACGCGGCCTTGCCGACGCACCCTAACCCAGGACCGGCAAAGACCTTATCAAGGGAGTAAGTCCTCCTGATGAATGGACCCACCTCCACATTTAAAGTTTAGTACGCTCACCAAAGGCACCGACCTCGAGAGTATTGATTCAAGTCAAGACCATCCCGGATTCAAGCGGCATGACTCAGCATTAGCCATTGCTTACCCCGATCAGCTAAAATTGCCGCCAACCCAGAACTGACAGGTCCTGCTCCCATGGCTCAATATGTGTTTTCGATGGATCGCCTCGGCAAGGTCGTGCCGCCGAAGCGTGAAATCCTCAAGAATATTTCCTTGTCCTTCTTCCCCGGCGCCAAGATCGGCGTCCTCGGCCTCAACGGTTCGGGCAAGTCCACCCTGCTGCGCATCATGGCCGGCCTCGACAAGGAATACATCGGCGAAGCCCGCCCGATGCCCAATCTCAATATCGGCTACCTGCCGCAGGAGCCGGAGCTCGACGACAGCAAGACCGTGCGCGAGATCGTCGAAGAGTCCGTGGCCGATGTAAAGGCCGCCCTGGCAGGACTGGACGCCGTCTATGCCGCCTACGCCGAACCCGATGCCGACTTCGATGAACTGGCCAAGCGCCAGGCCGAGTTCGAAAACCTGATTCAGGCCAAAGATGGCCACAATCTGGAAAACGCCCTGGAGCGCGCCGCCGACGCCCTGCGCCTGCCCCCCTGGGATGCAGAAGTGAAGCACCTGTCCGGTGGTGAGCGCCGCCGTGTGGCCCTGTGTCGTCTGCTGCTCGACAAGCCAGACATGCTGCTGCTGGACGAGCCGACCAACCATCTGGACGCCGAGTCCGTGGCCTGGATCGAACGCTTCCTGCAGGAATACCCCGGTACCGTCGTGGCCATCACCCATGACCGCTATTTCCTCGACAATGCCGCCGGCTGGATTCTGGAGCTCGACCGTGGTCGCGGTATCCCCTACGAAGGCAACTACTCCTCCTGGCTGGAACAAAAGGAAAACCGCCTCCAGGCCGAAGCCAAGCAGGAAGCAGCCCATCACAAGGCCGTATCATCAGAGCTGGAGTGGGTACGTCAGGGTCAGAAAGGCCGCCAGGCCAAATCCAAGGCGCGCCTGAAACAGTTCGAGGAAATGAACTCCCGCGAGTTCCAGAGCCGCAACGAAACCCAGGAAATCTACATCCCGCCCGGCCCGCGTCTGGGCGACAAGGTCATCGAAGCCCGCAACATATCCAAGGCTTATGGCGACAAGGTGCTGATCGAGGACCTGAGCTTCTCCATTCCCCAGGGCGCCATCGTCGGCATCATCGGCGGTAACGGTGCGGGTAAATCGACCCTGTTCCGCATGATCAGCGGTGCCGAAAAACCGGACAGCGGCGAGATCGAAATTGGCACCACGGTGAAGCTGGCCTACGTCAATCAGGACCGGGATCTGAACGGCGACAAGACTGTTTTCGCCGAGATCTCCGACGGTCAGGACATCATCACCGTGGGCACCTACCAGACACCGTCCCGCGCCTACTGCGGCCGTTTCAACTTCAAGGGCGGCGATCAGCAGAAGCTGGTAAAAGACCTGTCCGGCGGTGAACGCAACCGTCTGCACATGGCCAAGCTGCTGAAAGAAGGCGGCAACGTGCTGCTGCTCGATGAGCCGACCAACGACCTGGATATCGAAACCCTGCGCGCACTGGAAGAAGCCATCCTCGGCTTCCCGGGCTGCGCGGTGGTGATTTCCCATGACCGCTGGTTCCTCGACCGCATCTGCACCCATATGCTGGCGTACGAAGGCGAGTCAAAGGTGGAGTTCTTCGAAGGCAACTACACCGAGTACCAGGACGACTACAAGCGTCGCTACGGCAAGGAACATCAGCCTGAGCGCATCAAGTACAAGCGCATGAACTAAAGACCCGAGCCCCTGCCCGGATATGCATACGGGCAGGGTAAAAAAACCGGCCATTCAAGGCCGGTTTTTTTATGCGGGCAAGCCTATAGCGCATCCAGGGCTTCGGACAGCCGCGTCACGCCTATGACTTCCATCCCCGCTGGCGCTGTTTTGGGCACATTGCCCCTGGGTACGATGGCCCGCTTGAAGCCGTGCTTGGCAGCCTCGCGAATACGCTCCTGACCGTTGGGCACCGGCCGAATCTCACCTGACAGACCCACTTCGCCGAAGGACATCAGCCCCGGCGGCAGCGGCCGGTCGCGGTAGCTCGACACCACTGCCAGCAGCAGCGCCAGATCCGCCCCGGTCTCGAGTACCTTGACGCCACCGACTACATTGACGAAGACATCCTGATCCCCGGTCTGCAGCCCGCCGTGACGGTGCAGCACCGCCAGCAGCATGGCCAGGCGATTGTGCTCCAGCCCCACCGCCACCCGGCGCGGATTGGCCATATGGCTCTGATCCACCAGCGCCTGAATCTCCACCAGCAACGGCCTTGTACCTTCCCACACCACCATCACCACGCTGCCGGGGCTGGGCTCGTCCGAGCGGCTCAGGAAGATCGAGCTGGGATTGCGCACCTCGCGCAGGCCGTTTTCCAGCATCGCAAAAACGCCCAGTTCATTCACGGCGCCAAAGCGGTTCTTGTGGGATCTAAGGGTACGAAAGCGGCTGTCGGACGAACCTTCCAGCTGCAGCGAACAGTCGATCATGTGCTCCAGCACCTTGGGACCCGCCAGGCTGCCGTCCTTGGTCACATGCCCCACCAGCAGTAATACAGTGCCGGTCTGTTTGGCATAGCGCGTCAGATAGGCCGCGCTTTCGCGCACCTGCGCCACCGAGCCCGGCGCCGACTGCACATCGGCCATGTGCATCACCTGTATCGAGTCAATCACCATCAGCTGGGGCTGGTGCTGCTGCGCGATCTGGCAGATGGCCTCCACCGAGGTTTCGGACAGCATTTTCAGCTGCCCGGCCTCCAGCCCAAGTCGCTGGGCACGCATGGCCACCTGCTGCAGCGATTCCTCGCCTGTGACGTAGAGCGCAGGCTTCTGTGCCGCCAGGTGACACATGACCTGCAGCAGCAGGGTACTCTTGCCCGCCCCCGGATGGCCGCCGATCAGGATGGCCGAGCCCGGTACCAGGCCGCCACCCAGCACCCGGTCCAGCTCATCGGTGCCGGTGGAAAAACGCGGCATCTCGCCCAGGTTCACTTCCGACAGACTGACGACCTTGCCACCCGTGTCGCTGGCACCGGTATAGCCCTCAAAGCGAGCCGAGCGCGCAGCCGTACCCGCCGCCGCCAGGCGTACTTCGGTCAGGGTATTCCAGCTGCCGCAGGCGCCGCATTGCCCCTGCCATTTGTTGTAATCCGCTCCGCAGTCATTGCAGACGTAGGCAGTCTTGGCCTTGGCCATGGCGAAATCCTCTGAGCCGGCTATCAATCCGGGCATTCTAACCGCTGCCGGGCGCCGCGCCCAAGACTGCGTGGCCCCGGGGTTTAAATACAGCCGCAACAGGTTACACTCCGGACTCTGTTGACAGCCCACAATAAGGAAGAAAAGCGATGAAACTGGAAACAATCGCGGTACACGGTGGCTATGAGCCGGATCCAACCACCCGCGCCGTCGCAGTGCCCATTTACCAGACCGCCGCCTACGCGTTCGACAATGCCCAGCATGGCGCCGATCTGTTCGACCTCAAGGTGCCGGGCAATATCTACACCCGCATCATGAACCCGACTAACGACGTGCTGGAAAAGCGTGTCGCCGAACTGGAGGGCGGCATAGCAGCCCTGGCGGTCGCATCCGGCATGGCAGCGATTACCTACAGCATCCAGACCCTGGCGGAAACCGGCGACAATATCATCTCCACCAGCGAGCTCTACGGCGGCACCTACAACCTCTTTGCCCATACCCTGCCGCGCCAGGGCATCAAGGTCAACTTCGTCGACAAGGATGACTTTGCCGGCATCGAGAAGCTGATTGACGACCGCACCCGCGCCCTCTTTTGCGAGAGTATTGGCAATCCGTCCGGCGGCATCGCCGATATTGAAAAGCTGGCCGAAGTCGCCCACCGCCATGGCATCCCGCTGATCGTGGACAACACCGTGGCCAGCCCGCTGCTGTGGCGCCCCATCGAGCAGGGCGCCGATATAGTGGTGCAGTCCGCCACCAAATACATTGGCGGCCACGGCAACTCCATTGGCGGCCTGGTGATCGACAGCGGCAACTTTCCCTGGGCCGATCACAAGGACCGCTTCCCGCTGCTCAATGAAGCGGACCCGTCCTACCACGGCGTGGTCTACACCGAGGCCTTTGGCCCGGCGGCCTTTATCGGCCGCTGCCGCGTGGTGCCGCTGCGCAACATGGGCGCCGCGCTGTCACCGATGAACGCTTTCCTGCTGCTGCAGGGCATCGAAACCCTGGCCCTGCGCATGGAGCGAATCTGTGACAATGCACTGAAAGTCGCCCACTTTCTGGAAGACCACAAGGCCGTGAAATGGGTGAGTTACGCCGCCCTTGAAAGCCACAAGGATCACGCGCTTGCGCGCAAGTACATGAACGGCAAGGCCTCAGGCATTCTCAGCTTCGGCCTGCACAGCGGGCGCGAAGGCACACGTCGGTTCTACGATGCACTGAACATCTTCATCCGACTGGTAAATATCGGTGATTGCCGCTCACTGGCGTCGATTCCGGCGGAAACCACCCACCGCCAGCTCAACGACGAGGAGCTGAAGTCTGCCGGCGTGAAACCGGAAACCGTGCGCCTGTCGATCGGGATAGAGCACATTGATGACCTGCTGGCCGACCTTGAGCAGGCGCTGGCCAAGGTCTGATAAAACAACAGGAGCGACCCTCGCGGGCCGCTCCTGTTGAGTCTTGCATAGGAAAATTCGCTACGCGATCAGGCGATCGTCTTGGCGGCGATGGCCTCCACCGCCTGCTGCTGCAGCGTATCGATCTCTTCGGCACTGCTGACACAGAAATTGAGATCCCGCAGCACACCGCTGTCCAGACCATAGACCCAGGCATGAATGCACAGCTCCTGGCCGTTGCTCCAGGCTTCCTGCACCATGGTGGTATTGCAGACGTTGTAGGCCTGTTCGATCACGTTAAGCTCGCACAAACGGTCCAGCTTGAACGCCTCGTTGTCGCTCCACTGATCAAGAATGCCACGGTACTTGAAGTAGACATCACGCACATGGCGCAGCCAGTTGTCGATCAAGCCCAGCTGGGTCGGCTCCAGCGATGCCTTGACGCCGCCACAGCCGTAGTGCCCGACCACCATCACATGCTTCACCTTCAGCACCCGCACCGCGTACTGCAGCACGGACAGGCAGTTCATGTCGGTGTGGATCACCAGGTTGGACACGTTGCGGTGCACGAACACATCCCCCGGCAGCAGGCCGATGATCTCGTTGGCCGGTACCCGGCTGTCGGAACAACCGATCCACAGATACTCCGGCGCCTGCTGTTTGGCCAGGGTGGGGAAGAAATCCGGGTTTTGCCGGGATATGCGTTCCGACCAGGCCTGATTCTGCTCAAACAGCTTCTGCAATTGCTTCATGAACGACTCCGATTACACCAAAGGGCTAATGAATTCGATTTGGAATCAGGCGTGATAACGGGCGCTGAGTTCATGCACTGCATCCACAAAAATACGCGCCTGCTCCGGATCTGCGAACTGATGTATGCCGTGACCCAGGTTGAACACATGGCCATTACCCTCGCCAAAGCCCGCAAGAATGCTTTCGACTTCGGCGCGGATACGCGCAGCCGGCGCATACAACACAGACGGATCCATATTGCCCTGCAGCGCGACCCGATCACCCACGCGACGGCGCGCATCCTGAATATCGCAGGTCCAGTCCAGCCCCAGCGCATCGGCGCCGGCATCAGCGATCGACTCCAGCCACTGACCGCCATTCTTGGTAAAGAGTATCACCGGCACGCGGCGGCCTTCGTGCTCGCGCAGCAGGCCGGCGCAGATCTTCTGCATGTAATTAAGCGAAAACTCATGGTACATCGGGCCGCTGAGCACGCCGCCCCAGGTATCGAAAATCTGCACTGCCTGAGCGCCGGCCAGAATCTGCTCATTCAGGTAATTGGTCACCGACTGCGCCAGCTTGTCGAGCAGCGCGTGCAGCACTTCTGGCGTGCTGTACATCATCTGCTTGATGTGACGGAAATCCTTGCTCGAGCCGCCTTCAACCATATAGGTGGCCAGGGTCCAGGGACTGCCGGAGAAACCGATCAACGGCACTCGGCCACCCAGGGCGCCGCGAATCTCGCGTACCGCCGCCATCACATAATCCAGATCCGAGGCCGCATCCGGCACCGGCAGCGCCGCAACATCGGCTTCGCTGCGGATCACCTTGCGAAAGCGCGGGCCTTCGCCGGCTTCGAAGTACAGTCCCAGGCCCATGGCATCCGGAATGGTAAGGATATCGGAGAACAGAATCGCCGCATCCAGATCGAAACGTTCCAGCGGCTGCAGGGTCACTTCACAGGCCAGCTCGCGGTTCTTGCACAGGCTCATGAAATCACCGGCCTGCGCCCGGCTGGCGCGGTATTCAGGCAGATAACGCCCGGCCTGGCGCATCATCCACACCGGAGTTACGTCTACCGGTTCGCGCATCAGCGCTCGCAAAAAACGGTCGTTCTTCAATTCAGCCATCGGGATCAGCCATCAGTTAGCGGTCAAAATAATCGCGCCATTTTAGCGTTTTCCGACAAAAAATGCGCATACAACTGTTTTTGCCAGCAACCGCTCGGAATACATGCGCTTGGGCAGCGCCGCAACGGTGTTGCTGGCGTCTAGACACCGGTATACTGGACTCATTCCTGACCAGCCCGCAGATCCCGGCCGGTCACTCTGCAAAGGCTAACCCCTAATATACCAGCATGGTCAAAGCCGCCGATATTCTCACCCTGCCCGACAGCGCCCACAGCCACGATCACGGCTACCATCAGCTCGTCCTCGGACTCGAAGGCCAGACTGCATTTGAACTCGAGGGGCTTGGCCAGCGCGTCAGCCCGGGCATGGGCTGCGTGGTGCCTTCGTCCACTGCCCATGCGTTCTGCGGCATTGGCAGCAACAGTATCCTGGTGATCAACCTGGCCACCAGCCAGAGCGTCTCGCGCGAGGAGCGCGAACGCATCAACCGGCTGTTCGACCAGGCGGCCTACTTCGACATGAACAGCCAGCTGCAGGTACTGGCCAATGCGGTCAGCCGGGAAATCCGCCAGTATCCCAACGACCCCATGCTGGCACGGGCCTGCAGCAACATGCTGATCTGCACCCTGGGCAACCATATTACGACCCGAGCTCCGGCCCGCAAGCCGGGGCTGCTGGATCTGGCTCTGATCAATGAATACATTCAGCTCAATATGCAGCGCAAGATTAGCGTGGCACACCTGGCCGGCGTCGCCTGCCTGAGCAGCAGCCAGTTCCACGAGCTTTTCAAGCGCCAGGCCGGTATGACGCCGCACCAGTTTTTGCTTATCAAACGCCTGACGGCGGCCCGCACACTGCTGGAAAAGGGCTACTCTGTATCCCATGCAACCGAGCAATGCGGCTTTGCCAATCAGAGTGCCTTCACCCATGCCTTTCGGCGCCACTTTGGCGAAACACCCGCACGATATCGTCAGCAAGCCGCCTTCCAGACCCCCTGAGGCCGGATTTTTCGACAAGAATTCCGGAGTTTCCGGTAAGACCTCCCACCGATCTGTCACTAAAGTGTGTTTAGTCGCCGATGCACTCGGCGCGGCTCGTTATCGCCAGGGAGGCGAGACCAAGGACTCCCAAGAGGCTGTCCGAGAATGCTCGGCCGTAGCGAGAGCCGGCTGATTTGAGCTGGTTTTTGCTATGTTTTAAGGCGAATAGTGGTTCTATTTAACGAAAAACAGCACAAAAAAACAGCCAAACTCAGGAGGTTCGCAGTCGGTTGAGTATTGCCGGGCAGCCTCCCAGGTGTCTGCCCCTGAGCCAGTCCCCGTGCTGACCTATCCACAGGCCCCCGAAAACCGCAGCCCGTCCCTGCCTTTGCAGGACCTTGAGGTACCCGATCATGTTCAAGGCCATTGATGTTCTAAACCCGGACTTCATCACCCGCCCGTCCGCAGAACTCTGGACACAAATATCGCCCCTCTATGCGATCGATGAAAACCGCTGGCTGCAGGAGCTGTTGCCACTGGCTCAGCCCAGCGACGCGGAACTGGAAGGCACCACCCTGGGCGCGACCGACCTGATCGAACAGGTGCGGGCCGACGACGCCGCCATCCACATGATTGACGCCCTGCTGCTGGAATACAGCCTGGATACCCGCGAGGGCATTCTGCTGATGTGTCTGGCCGAGGCCCTGATGCGCATTCCCGATGCCGACACCGCCGATGCCCTGATCCGCGACAAGCTCAGCGTTGCCGACTGGAAAAAACATCTCAAGAACTCCGACTCCCTGTTCGTCAACGCCTCCACCTGGGGCCTGTTGCTCACCGGCAAGGTCGTGACCATGGACGAAAAGGACGATGGCACACCCGCCAACGTCATCAACCGTCTGGTCAACCGCTTCTCCGAGCCCGTGATCCGCAAGGCCATGTACCAGGCCATGAAGATCATGGGGCACCAGTTTGTGCTGGGTCGCAACATCGGCGAGGCGCTCAAGCGCGGCCGCAAGTCCCGCGACCTGGGCTACACCTACTCCTTTGACATGCTGGGTGAAGCCGCGCTCACCGACAGGGATGCCGACAAGTACTTCGCCGACTATGTGCGTGCCGTGGAGGCCGTGGGCCACGATACCTACGGCGACGGCAAGACCTCCAGACCGACCATTTCGATCAAGCTTTCGGCGCTGCACCCGCGTTACGAAGTCGGCCAGCAGGCCCGCGTCCTGGACGAACTCTTCCAACGCGTTCTGCAGCTGATCGGCAAGGCGCGCGCACTCAATGTCGGCATCACCATCGATGCCGAAGAGGCGGATCGGCTGGAGCTGTCCCTCACACTGTTTGAAAAACTCTACCGCGACCCGGCCTGCGCCGGCTGGGGCAACTTCGGTCTGGTGGTACAGGCTTACTCCAAGCGTGCCCTTGCGGTACTGACCTGGCTGGCGAGCCTCGCCGGCGAACAGGGCGACCGCATTCCGGTACGTCTGGTGAAGGGCGCCTACTGGGATTCTGAAATCAAGCTGTGCCAGCAACGCGGCATAGACGGCTACCCGGTTTACACCCGCAAGGAAGCCACAGATACCGCCTACCTGGCCTGCGCCCGTTTTCTGCTGAGCGCACCTGTACGCGGCAAGATCTACCCGCAGTTTGCCAGCCACAACGCCCATACAGTGGCGGCCATCCTGGCCATGACCGAGCACGACGACTTCGAGTTCCAGCGTCTGCACGGCATGGGTGATGCGCTCTACAATCGGGTGCTGAAAAACCATTCCGTCAGCGTGCGCATCTATGCACCGGTGGGCAGCCACAAGGATCTGCTGCCGTACCTGGTCCGCCGCCTGCTGGAAAACGGTGCCAACAGCTCCTTCGTGCACCGCCTGGTTGATGCCCGGCATCCGATTGCCGACCTTATACACCACCCGGTCGAAACCCTGAGCAGCCGCGCCTCCCTCGCCAATCCGCATATTCCGCTGCCGCGGGATCTGTATGGTGACGAACGTCGCAACTCGTTCAGCCCCAACATCGAAATCGACAGCCAGTGGACGCCCTTCAAGCAGGCGGTCGACGGCTTCATGCAGCAACAGTGGAACGGTGGCCCCATCATTGGCGGCACCCGGCGCAAGACCGAACAGGTCCACCCGGTACTGGCACCACAGAACCACGGCATCCGCGTCGGCGAGATGCACTGGGCCAGCACCCAGGACGTCACTGAAGCCCTTGACCTGCTGAGCGACGGTTTTTTCAGCTGGAACGCCACTCCGGTTGATAGCCGCGCCGCCTGCCTGGAGCGCCTGGCTGACCTGCTGGAAGACAATCTGGCTGAGCTGGTGGCGCTGTGCCACCTGGAAGCGGGCAAAACCATTCAGGACAGTATCGACGAAGTACGAGAAGCCGTGGATTTTTGCCGCTACTACGCCGTTCAGGCCCGTCGCGGACTTGGGCAGCCGCTGCTGGGCACCGCCTTCACCGGCAAGGACCGTCAGTACCGCCTTGATGGCCGCGGTGTGTTCGTCTGCATCAGCCCCTGGAACTTCCCGCTGGCGATCTTCCTCGGCCAGGTTAGCGCCGCCCTGGTGGCCGGCAACAGCGTCATCGCCAAGCCCGCCGAACAGACCAGCCTGATCGCCTGCCGTACCGTTGAACTGGCGCTTCAGGCCGGCATTCCGGCCAATGCCATTGCCCTGCTGCCGGGTGACGGTGCCAGTGTTGGTGCGCCCCTGACCCGCGACCCGCGCATTGCCGGCGTGGCCTTTACCGGCTCCACCGAAACTGCGCAGCTGATCAACCGGTCGCTGGCCCAGCGCGACGCCGAAATCGTGCCCCTGATCGCTGAAACCGGGGGCCAGAATGCCATGATCATCGATTCCACCTCCCTGCCCGAGCAGGTGGTACGTGATGTCGTGCATTCCGCCTTCGCCTCCGCCGGACAGCGCTGCTCGGCGCTGCGCGTGCTGTACGTGCAGGAAGATGTGGCCGATCGTATTATCGACATGCTGCGCGGCGCCATGTCGCAGCAGGTTGTGGGTGACCCCAGCCTGCACAGCACCGACATAGGCCCCGTGATTGATCGCAAGGCACAGCAGGGTCTGCTGGCCCACATCGAGAAGCTCAAGGCCAGCGCCCAGCTGATCGGCCAGACGCCACTGCCGCCAAGCACCAGCCAGGGCACCTTTGTGGCTCCTACCGCCTTCCTGATCAGCGATATCGCGGTACTTGAACGCGAGCAGTTCGGCCCCATCCTGCACGTGGTGCGCTACAAGGCATCCGAACTCGATAAGGTTATCGATGCCATCAACGCCACCGGCTACGGCCTGACACTGGGCGTGCACAGCCGCAACGAAGAAACCACCCGGCACATTGCCCGCCGCACCCGCGTCGGCAACATCTACATTAACCGCGACCAGATTGGTGCAGTTGTGGGTGTACAGCCCTTTGGCGGCCAGGGTCTTTCAGGCACCGGCCCCAAGGCTGGCGGTCCGCGCTACCTGCCGCGCTTTACGCGCGAAGTTGCGCTCTGAGCCCCCGAATAGCCATAGGAGTGACCACCATGATCAAACAGACTCAACTCGTCCAGGCTGCCCAGTCCGCCCTGAGAGCCTGGGAAGGCTGGAACGGACTCGGCGTTGCCGGGCGCGCACAACTGCTGCAGCACTTTGTCGCTCAGCTGAACCTGGAGCAGACACGCATTGCCCAGTGGCAGATCGACCAGGCCCTGCGCCTGATCGATACCCCGCTGGAAATGCAGGGCCCCACCGGCGAGTCCAATCTGCTCTCCACCAGTGGACGCGGCCTCTATATCATTGCCGGCGAGCAGCACAGCAGCGAAACGGCCATCGTTGGCCAGCTGGTGGCAGCACTGATCAGCGGTAATGTCGTACTGCTGGCGCCCGACGCCAGCCAGATCGGTTTTTGCCGCGACCTGCTGCGCCAGCTGGTTGCAGGCAGCTGCCCGGCCGCCGTGGCACAGCTGATAGAAGGCGCGGAATCGATACTGGAACTCAGCCAGTGCCCATCTCTGGCCGGCATTGCCTGCGTCTGCGATGACAATACCGCGCGGGAACTTAACCGCCAGCTCAGCAGCCGTGACGGCGTCCTGGTGCAGCTGGTCGCCGAAACTGATGCCGCCGGACTGTCACTGATTGGCAGCGAACAGTATCTGTACCGTTTTATTACCGAGCAGGTCTGCACCACCAACACCACCGCAGTCGGTGGCAACGCCACCCTGCTGGAACTGGGGAGTCAGGCCGAATAATCGCAGAATCACTCTGCTCCGCTTGCTAACCTTCGACCGACCGAAGGCCACAATAACAACTATGCCTGTTAAGGCGAGCTATCAACGAGGCGCAATTTTATGATTGAAAACAATGCCGCAATTATAGGCACCTTCATCGTTTACCTGATTATGATGCTGGGAATCGGGCTCTACGCCTATAAACGCACGTCCAACTCGGCAGACTATTTCCTCGGCGGCCGTTCGCTGGGCCCCTGGCCTGCGGCGCTGTCCGCCGGCGCATCCGACATGAGTGGCTGGCTGCTGCTGGGCCTGCCCGGTTATGCCTTTGCCTCCGGCATGGAAGCTGTCTGGCTGGGGGGCGGTCTGCTGCTCGGCACCTACCTGAACTGGCTGCTGGTGGCCAAGCGCCTGCGCACCTACAGTTTTGAAGCCGATGATGCCCTGACCCTGCCGGAGTTTTTCTCCAACCGCTTCGAAGATGGCAGCAAAATGATTCAGGTCATTTCAGCCTTCTTCATTCTGCTGTTCTTCCTGTTCTATACCAGCTCGGGCCTCGTCGCCGGCGGCAAGCTGTTCGAAACCGTATTCGGACTGGATTACAGCATCGCGGTTATCGTCGGTACTGTCGCGGTCGTGTCCTATACGCTTTTCGGGGGCTACCTTGCCGTCTGCTGGACCGACCTGGTCCAGGGCCTGCTGATGGCCGCCGCACTCGTGATAGTCCCGGTGGTTGCCATGCAGAGCGAAGGCGGCATTACTGAGCTGTTCAGCGCACTGGAAGCGAAAAACCCGGAACTGCTGACCATCTGGAACGATGCCAGCGGCACACCCCTGACCTGGATTGCCATCGTTTCGCTGGCCGCCTGGGGCCTGGGCTACTTTGGTCAGCCGCACATTCTGGCCCGCTTTGCCGGCATCCGTGATAATGAAGCCGTGCCTGCGGCACGTCGCATCGCCGTGATCTGGTCCGGCCTTGCCATGGCGGGCGCCTTTCTGGTCGGCCTGACCGGTATTGTCTATGTTGACAGCAATCTTGGCGGCAACCTCGGTGACGGCGAAACCATCTTCATGCTGCTGGTCAACGCCATGTTCAACCCCATCGTTGCCGGCATCCTGCTGGCGGCTATCCTGGCCGCCATCATGAGCACCGCCGATTCCCAGCTGCTGGTATCCTCCTCCGCACTGGCGGAAGACTTCTACCGCAATCTGCTGCGCAAGAATGCCAGCCAGCAGGAAATCGTTATGGTCGGCCGCGTTGCGGTTATCGGTCTGTCGATTGTGGCACTGATACTGGCGATGAACCCGGACAGCACGGTTCTCGGGCTGGTGTCCTACGCCTGGGCGGGCTTCGGTGCGGCCTTCGGCCCAACCCTGATACTGGCGCTGTACTGGAAACGCATGAACCGCGCCGGCGCCCTGGCGGGCATCCTGGTCGGCGGCATCACCGTGGTGGTCTGGAAACAGCTCTCCGGCGGTATCTACGAGCTGTACGAAATCGTTCCCGGCATCCTGTTCGCCACCCTGGCGATCATCATTGCCTCCCTGGTCACCAGCGCCCCACCGGCGTCGGTCCAGACCCGATTCGAGGTCTACAGCAGCAAGCTGTAACCTTGAATAGTGCCGCACGCCCAGGCGTGTGGCATTGGGCACGGCGGGATCGCACAATCCCGTTCGCTGCCGGCTTTATCTCACTCTTTGTTTGCAGGCAGCCTCCGGGCTGCCTTTTTTTGTACATGGACGTACTTATCCTGCGAGTGCAGGGATGCACAGGAGCAGGGTTTGTGCCAAGCCCGAGCCCCGGCTATCCATGCTCCGCCGAAACCTTACCCCGGGAACAAAAAAGCCGCCCGAAGGCGGCCTTAGTCTGGCAGGGTACAGAATCAGACGTCGAGGTAGTCCAGGATGCCTTCAGCCGCATCACGGCCTTCAGCGATGGCCGTTACGACCAGATCCGAGCCACGCACCATGTCACCACCGGCGAACACCTTGGCGTTGGTGGTCTGGAACGGAAAGCGCCCCTCAACCTTGGGTTTCTGATCAGCCTGAACCCGGCCGTCTTCATGCAGGGCTATATCGAAGTCTGCCAGCCAGGGCGCCGGGCTCGGGCGGAAACCAAAGGCAACCTGCACGGCATCGACTTCGATGACTTCTTCAGAGCCCGGGACGACTTCGGCGCGACGACGACCATTATGATCCGGCTCACCCATGCGGGTTGTCACCAGCTTCACGCCGACAACACGGCCCGCTTCGCCAACAATCTCTACCGGCTGGCGGTTAAACAGGAACTCGACGCCCTCTTCCTTGGCGTTCTCCACTTCGCGGCGTGAGCCCGGCATGTTGGCTTCGTCACGACGATAGGCACAGACCACGCTCTGCGCGCCCTGGCGAATCGAGGTACGGTTGCAGTCCATCGCCGTGTCGCCACCGCCGAGTACCACAACGCGCTTGCCCGCCATGTCGATATACTCCGACGGATCCTTCTCGAATCCGAGGCAGTGATTGACGTTGGAAATCAGGAACGGCAGTGCATCGAAAACACCGTCCAGGTCTTCACCCGGGAAGCCACCTTTCATATAGGTGTAGGTCCCCATGCCGAGGAAGACGGCATCATATTCCTCGATCAGCTGCGCCATGGTGATATCGGTACCGACGTTCACGTTCAGACGGAATTCGACGCCCATCTCGGTGAACATGTGGCGACGACGCTTCATGACATCCTTCTCGAGCTTGAACTCGGGAATGCCAAAGGTCAGCAGGCCACCGATCTCGGGATTGCGATCGAATACCACCGGGGTGACACCGTTGCGCACCAGGATATCGGCACACCCCAGACCCGCCGGGCCCGCGCCTATGATGGCGACCTTCTTGTCAGTGCGCACCACCTTGGACATATCCGGCTTCCAGCCCATGGCGAAGGCGGTATCGGTAATGTATTTCTCCACCGAGCCGATGGTCACGGCACCGAAGCCATCATTCAGGGTACAGGCGCCTTCACACAGACGATCCTGCGGGCAGACACGGCCACAGACTTCAGGCAGCGAGTTGGTCTGATGACTCAGCTCCGCCGCTTCCAGAATGTTGCCTTCCGAGATCAGCTTGAGCCAGTTCGGAATATGGTTGTGCACCGGGCACTTCCAGGAGCAATAGGGGTTGCCGCAATCCAGGCAGCGATGGGACTGATCAGCCACATCCTCCGGCTTGAACGGATCATAAATTTCGGCAAACTCGTGCTTGCGAACCTCGGCATTGATTTTGCCCGGCCCTTCACGGGACACATCGAGGAACTGGAAATCGTTACTCAGACGGTTAGACATAGTCCCCACCTCTTCTTGGGTACCCGCCAGCGGCGGGCACTCGTTAATCTGTCATCAAAGAATCGCGCAGACCCGACACAGCTCAACTGTGCGGGGCCTGCCTGACCCGAGGGATAAAATGGCGTTTTTATTCCGGACGCTTGCGCATGTTTTCCAGCAAAGCGTTCAGGCTCGCGGCCTTGGGCTTGACCAGCCAGAAGCGCGGGATGTAATCGAAGAAGTTATCCACAATTTCCTGCCCCCACTGGCTGCCCGTTTCCCGGACGAATTCAATGATTACCGAACGCAGGTGGTTCTTGTAGGCTTCCATCTGCTCAGTGTGAATACGGTGAATCTCGACCAGCTCGTGGTTGTACTTGTCCACGAAGTTGTTTTCCAGATCCAGCACATAGGCGAATCCGCCGGTCATGCCCGCACCGAAGTTGTATCCGGTCGCGCCCAGAACGGTTACCAGACCGCCTGTCATGTATTCACAGCAATGATCGCCAGCACCTTCCACTACGGCGTGTACGCCGGAGTTGCGCACCGCGAAGCGCTCACCCGCACTGCCGGCTGCAAACAGCTTGCCGGCGGTGGCGCCATAGAGGCAGGTGTTGCCCATGATCGCGGTTTCGTTCGACTTGAAGGTAACTTCCTTGAACGGATAGAGCACCAGCTTGCCGCCCGCCATGCCCTTGCCGACATAATCGTTGGCATCGCCTTCCAGGATCAGGTTCTGACCGCCGGCGTTCCAGACACCGAACGACTGACCGGCATGACCACGGAAACGGAAGGTGACAGGCTCGTCCGCCATGCCATTGTTGCCGTAGCGCTTGGCAATGGCACCGGAGGTGCGGGCACCCACGGAACGGTCGCAGTTGCAGATCGCCAGTTCCCAGTCGCCGCCGCGCTTGGCGTCAATCGCCTCGCCGGCCAGTTCCAGCATGGCGCTGTTGAGTTCGCCCTTGTCGAACGGCTCGTTGCGGCTCTGCTGCACCGTATGCGGGTACTCGCTCGGCACGCCGCCATCGCTGATGATGGGGCTCAGATCCAGACCCTTCTGGCGCGAGGTTTCACCTTCGAGCAGGGTCAGCAGGTCAACCCGGCCGACCAGCTCTTCCAGAGTGCGTATACCGAGCTGCGCCATCCACTGACGGGTTTCTTCAGCCACGAAGCGGAAGTAGTTCTTGACCATCTCTACGGTGCCGCGGAAATGATCCCGGCGCAGATCGTCGTTCTGGGTTGCCACGCCGGTGGCGCAGTTGTTCAGGTGGCAGATGCGCAGGTACTTGCAGCCCAGCGCCACCATCGGCATGGTGCCAAAACCAAAGCTCTCGGCGCCCAGAATCGCTCCCTTGATGACGTCGAGGCCGGTTTTCAGGCCGCCGTCTGTCTGCAGACGAATCTTGCCGCGCAGCTGGTTGCCACGCAGAGACTGGTGCGCATCCGCCAGACCCAGCTCCCAGGGCGAGCCGGCGTAATGGATAGACGTCAGCGGCGATGCCGCCGTGCCGCCATCGTAACCGGAGATGGTGATCAGGTCCGCATAGGCCTTGGCCACGCCGCAGGCAATGGTGCCGACGCCAGGACGGGACACCAGCTTGACCGACACCAGGCCTTCGGGGTTGATCTGCTTGAGGTCGAAGATCAGCTGTGCCAAATCCTCGATCGAGTAGATGTCGTGGTGCGGCGGCGGTGAAATCAGGGTTACACCCGGCACCGAGAAACGCAGACGGGCGATCAGTTCATTGACCTTGCCGCCGGGCAGCTGGCCACCTTCACCGGGCTTGGCCCCCTGGGCAACCTTGATCTGCATGACATCGGCGCTCATCAGGTATTCCGGCGTAACGCCAAAACGACCCGAGGCCACCTGCTTGATCTTGGAACGCTTCATGGTGCCGTGACGCAGCGGATCTTCACCACCTTCACCGGAGTTGGAGCGACCGCCCAGCTCGTTCATGGCCACCGCCAGAGACTCGTGCGCCTCCGGTGACAGCGCGCCCAGGGACATGGCCGCGGAGTCAAAGCGCGGGAAGATGTTTTCCACCGGCTCAACCTGATCCAGCGGGATCGACTTGGTATCGCTGCGCAGTGACAGCATGTCACGCAGGGTGGCAATACCGCGCTTGTTCACCAGATCCGCATAACGCTGGTACTTGGCCGGATCACCGCTGACCACCGCTTCATGGATCGCCACGACCACATCCGGGTTGTAGGCGTGATATTCGCCATCGTGCTTGTACTTCAGCAGGCCGCCGGGCTGAATCGGCTTGCGGGCCGTCCAGGCTTCCTTCGCCAGCTGAGCCTGCTCGAATTCGAAGTCGCTGAAACGTGCGCCTTCGATGCGGCTGACTACGCCCTTGAAGCACAGATTCACGATCTCGGAGCTCAGTCCTATGGCTTCAAACAACTGGGCACCGCGATAGGACGCGATGGTGGAGATACCCATCTTGGACAGGATCTTCAGCAGGCCCTTGTTGATGCCCTTGCGATAGTTTTCGTGGGCATCCAGCGGCGCCATCTGCAGCTCGTTGCTGGCACAGAGGTCGTTCAGCACACGGTAGGCCAGGTACGGGAAGACCGCGGTGGCACCAAAACCGAACAGCACAGCGAAGTGATGCGGGTCGCGCGCGGTGCCTGTTTCCACAATCAGGTTACAGTCGCAACGCAGGCCCTTTTCCACCAGACGGTGGTGCACGGCACCGGTTGCCATCGCAGCGTGAATCGGCAGTTTGCCCTTTTCAATCAAGGCATCAGACAGCACCAGCAGTACCTTGCCGCTGCGCACTTCCTGCTCGACCTGGTCACAGAGGTTGTGCAGTGCCTGCTCCAGCCCCGTATCCGGATCGTAGTTCAGGTCGATGCGCACCACGCCAAAACCGGGCACATCGTTGTCGCGAATGCGATAGAACTTGCTCGCCGACAATACCGGCGTGGTCAGAATCACGCGCCGCGCATGTTCCGGCGTATCTTCGAAGACATTGCGCTCGGCACCAATACAGGTTTCGAGCGACATCACTATAGCTTCACGCAGCGGATCGATGGGCGGGTTGGTCACCTGCGCAAACTGCTGCCGGAAGTAGTCATAGGGCGAACGAATACGGCTGGACAGTACCGCCATCGGCTTGTCGTCGCCCATGGAGCCCACCGCTTCCATCGCCGTTTCGGCGAGCGGACGGATGATCTGATCACGTTCTTCGAACGTAACCTGGAACATCTTCATGTGGGTTTTAACTTCATCGGCCGACATCTCGCTGAACGAGCGCGACTCTTCGGTGAAGTTCATGGTGGTTTCAAGACGCAGCGAGTTCTCTTTTAGCCACTTCTTGTAGGGATGGCGCTGCTTGAGGTCATTATCGACATCAGCGGTATGCAGCACATCACCGGTCTGGGTATCGATGGCCAGAATCTGACCTGGCCCAACGCGGCCCTGAGCCACAATATCTTCCGGCTTGTAATCAAATACGCCGATCTCGGAGGCGGTGCAGATATAACCCTGACGCGTCATTACCCAGCGTGACGGACGGAGACCGTTGCGGTCCAGCATGCAGACGGCATAACGGCCATCGGTCATGACCATGCCGGCAGGGCCATCCCAGGCTTCCATGTGCATGGAGTTGAACTCGTAAAACGCCCGCAGTTCGGTGTCCATGGTTTCGACGTTCTGCCAGGCCGGCGGCACTATCATGCGCACCGCACGGTAGATATCCATGCCGCCCACCATCAGGAACTCAAGCATGTTGTCCATGCTGGAGGAATCCGAACCACTGGTGTTGACGATCGGCTGCAACTCTTCGAGGTTGGGCAGCAGATCAGTGGCAAACTTCGGCGACCGGGCTCGCGCCCAGTTGCGGTTGCCTTCAATGGTGTTGATCTCACCGTTGTGGGCCAGGAAGCGGAAAGGCTGTGCCAGCTTCCAGCGCGGCGCCGTATTGGTGGAGAAACGTTGATGGTAGGTACAGACCGCCGTTTCCAGTCGGGGGTCAGCCAGGTCCTTGTAGAACACCGGCAAATCCACCGGCATGGTCAGGCCCTTGTAGGACAAGACCTTGTCGGACAGGCTGCATATATAGAAGTCTTCATCGTCGTCGAGGGCAATTTCAGCCTTGCGACGGGCAACGAACAGGCTGATCGCCAGTTCCTGCTCATTTTTGCCGTTGGCATTGATCAGCACCTGCTCGATCAGTGGCAGCGTATCCCGGGCAATTGGCCCCAGGCAGCTTTCGTCCGTGGGAACCACGCGCCAGCCGGCAACCTCCAGACCCTGGGCCTGAAGTTCGGTATTAAGAATCTTGCGCGCCGCATCTGCCTGCGCCGCCGCTCGGGGCAGGAATACCATGCCCACCGCATATTGCTCCTGCAGCACAATGCCCAGTTCCTGCTGCACTACGGCCCGCAGGAAAGAGTCAGGTTTCTGCATCAGCAGACCGCAACCGTCGCCGGTCTTGCCATCTGCAGCGATACCACCACGATGGGTCATACACGCCAACGCTTCGATGGCCTTCTCAAGCAGGTCATGACTTGGATTGCCCTGCATGTGAGCCATTAGCCCAAAACCACAGTTATCCTTGAACTCACCGGGGCGATACAGACCTTTGCTCATAGCCAATCTCACTTAAAAGTTCTTTTGTATCAATACGTTATCACCAACCTAGTCGCCGCAGCCGCACAACTCAGGCAAAAAGGGAGGATCATTCTACACAGGCGCGTGCTTCGGTACAAATTTTGCGCAGCGGCCTGCGTCATCGAAAACATCAACGCGACGGGGTACAACCCGCACCAGGTTTGCAAGATTTTGGGCACACAGCATTATAACGCATATGCAGCAAAGTAACGCTGCAGTGATATTTGGAGTGCCACCAGCCTACACGGAAAGTAGTAACAACGGGGGAATCAAGAAGAAAAATTCACAGCACTCGAATACCGCACTGCAACACTAACAGCTAATCAGAACGACAGGAACAGTATCAGCGCGCCTGCCAAAGACACTCGAATCAGGCCCAGGCCCCGGGCACCTGACACCTGACGCCGCCGCAGCTTGCTACTCCCTAACGGGACGCCTTGCGGATATCCGCCTTAACGCTCTGTATGCTGCGAGCCCAGGGCTTGAGCTTTTGCAGTGCCCTGGGCAATTCCTGCACCGCAGCACTGGCCTCCTTTCGACTGCCGTAGCGGCCAATAATCACCACGTGCCACGGCTTGCCCTTATAAAGGGTGGAAAAATAATTGAATGCAGCGGGATCCTGCTGATCAGCAATAAAATCCCTGGCGGTTTCCAGCTGACGTGCTCCCAGCAACTGCAGCGTATAGCCTTTGTCCGGCCAGCTCAGCAGCTCATCCTCGCCTTGCATCGCAGTGCTCCGGGGTAGCGCAGAAGCCACATTTACAGACACCGCTGACACAGTCTTCACGCCCGAGTTTTCTTTTGCCGCAGGTTCGGACTCAGTCATTACTGGCACCTCAACCAATCCCGGCACCGGCCTGGGTACCACTGCTGGCTCGGCCGCAACAACCATCTCCATCAAGCCGGCATCCGGCTGCGATGAACGCTGCACAGTGGGCCGACCAACGGGCGCTGCCTCGCGAGCAGCGGGCAGGAAATCCTGCGCGCTTAAGGCCGGCAATAATGCCGGCGATGCCGGCTTGATCGTGTCGACGAGTTCATCAACAACCGGGTGAATAGCGAGACCAACAATAGCTTCTGCGGCCCGCCCTGCGTCCTCAGCCGGAACCGGTAACAGCGCGGTGACCTGCGGGCGATTAGCAATAACATCAATCGTAGTTACCGGCTGATCCACAGACGCCGCTATTACCGGCACGGCCAGGGGCACGGAAACCCGCTCTCCGATACTGGAGGCGGCCTCCGGTTGCCAGTAAATCCAGCCTGCCATGGCGACAATGACAACCAGCATCAGGGACGCTCCTCCCAGCACCCGTCCTGATTTGTCCCGCCGTGCGCGAGGCGCCGGGGTCTGTGTTGGCGACTTCAGCCGCAGGGCATTGGATGCCAGCCGTTCAAGGGAACCGGGCATCCGATCGCTGTTGCTTACCAGCTGTTGCAGTTTCCGACTGTCCAGTACTTCCAGTGCCGGATAACGCAGGCGTATAAAATCGCCCGCCTCCTCAACCCCAAAAGGCTGCAGGCATTCCGTATGCATACGCCCATCCAGCTCCTGGGCCAGACCTGTCGCCTCAAGGCGCTGCGCGATGCGGCGCCCAGCCAGCACTGTGCGGATGGACGCAATACCGGCACACTGCAGATTGACCAGCAGCTCCAGCGCTTCATCATCCAGCCTGTCGGCATCATCCACCACGAGCAACCACTGTATTCCGGCGTCCCTGGCATGCTGCGCTTCCTGGTGAATCAGTTCGAGCAATTGCCCTTCAGTCTCGCAGTCGGCGATATCCAGCCCACAGCCTTCGCCCAACTGGCGCAGCAACGCCGAGGCACCCGTCGCCTGCTGCAGCACCAGGTGACACAGACGCCCATCGCCGGCTTGAGGTCTCAGCTGGCGTAGAAGTGTGCTTTTGCCACTACCGGCCTCACCCTGAATAACCAGCAGAAAATCGGAGAAGCGCAGCAGATGATGCAGTTTGTCCAGCAATTGCAAACGCGATGGCGGCTCAAAATACTCAATGCGGTTATCGCCAACATAGGGCGAGGAAGAGGCCACTGGCACTCCTGCTGCTACCTGCTGGCGCATCTGTCCATTCACTGCCGTGCCAGTGCCAGTTGCGAGGTCAGCGTTTCGACCAGCAGTTCAGGCGCGAACTCGGAGGTCACTATGCCCTTACCTACTGTTTCGAGCAGTATCAGGCGCAGCTGCCCATCGAGCACCTTCTTGTCGACCGCCATCAGCGACAGGAAGTCATCTTCTGTCATGCTCGCAGGCGGCAATACGGGCAGCCCGGCAGCAAGGTGAATCGCACGGATACGTTCCACCTCCGCATCACTCAGCCAGCCAAGGCGACGAGACAGATCTGCGGCCATCAGCGTTCCCGCCGCCACAGCCTCCCCGTGCAGCCAGTTGCCATAGCCCTGATTCGCTTCAATGGCATGCCCAAAGGTATGGCCAAGATTCAGCAAGGCTCGTATGCCGGACTCTTTCTCATCCTGGGCCACCACTTCTGCCTTGATTTCACAGGAGCGGTATATGGCTTTGGCCAGGCACTCGGTATCACCCGAGACCAGCCGCGACATCATGGACTCGAGCCAGTCGAAAAACTCGGCGTCATAAATAAGTCCGTACTTGATCACTTCGGCCAGGCCCGCTGACAACTCCCGCGCAGGCAGGGTTCCCAGCACCGAGGTATCGATCAGCACACACTGGGGCTGGTAGAAGGCCCCAATCATGTTTTTGCCCCGCGGATGATTAACGCCGGTCTTGCCGCCCACCGAAGAGTCCACCTGGGACAGGAGCGTGGTCGGCATCTGGATAAAGTTCACACCCCGCTGATAGCAGGCCGCGGCAAAACCGGTCATGTCGCCCACCACCCCGCCACCGAGCGCTATCAGCGTGGTGGTGCGGTTGTGCCTAAGCTCAAGCAAACGATCGAAAATTGTGTTCAGGTGCTCCAGCGTTTTGTACTGCTCGCCATCCGGCAGGATCAGCGTATCAACCTGATAGTCCAGCAGCGCCTGCTGAACCCTGGCCAGATACAGCGGAGCAACAGTTTCATTCGTTACGATGCAGATCTGCCTGCCGCTGATATAGGGCTCGATCAACTTTTGCTGCAGCAAGCCTTCGCCAATGTAAATGGGGTAACTGCGCTCACCCAAATCGACGCTTAAATTCTGCACCTGCGAATCACTCCTGTGTAGAAAGAGTCACCTGACCAGACCAAGCTTGGACAACTGACGAAAAATTTCAGATACGACGGCCTTGGGATGGCGCCTGTCAGTATGCAGGGTTATATCACAGGTCTGCCGATAGAGGGGATCACGCTGACGCAGCAGCTGCTGCAATGTCTCGGCGGGGTTCTCGGTTTGCAGCAGCGGACGATTCTTGTCCCGCGCCGTACGCTCGAGTTGCTGCTCAACAGTGGTATGCAGATAAATGACAACGCCATGGGACTGCAGGGCAGCACGATTGGCCTCACGAATGACTGCACCGCCGCCGGTTGCCAGCACGATATTGTCACGCTCGCAAAGGTCGCGGATGACGGACTCCTCCCGCTCACGGAAGCCAGTTTCCCCCTCCACATCGAATATCCAGGGAATATTCGCCCCCGCACGGGCCTCTATCTCCCTGTCACTGTCGATAAACTCCAGATTCAGCTCGTGAGAAAGAAGACGCCCTATGGTGCTTTTTCCAGCTCCCATAGGGCCTATAAGAAAGATGTTCAAATTGTACCAAACCCCGATTACTGAACTGCCAGAGACTCCCTGATCAGCTTCGGCGTAATAAAGATCAACAGTTCCGTCTTGGTGTTGGACTGTTCACGCTTGCGAAACAGGCTGCCTATCACCGGAAGGTCTCCCAGCAGCGGCGTCTTGCTCAAGTTGTTTACCGTCTCGTTACGGAAGACCCCGCCGAGAACCACTGTATCGCCATCCGCCACATTGACCGTTGTGGTCAACTGGTTGGTGTTGATCGAAACCTCGCCGTTGGGCAGCACCGCACCGACGGAGTCCTGGGTAATATCAAGATCCAGCGTAATGCGATCCCCCGGATTCAGCTGTGGTGTTACCTGCAGTTTCAAAGTTGCATCTTCAAACTGGATGCTGACCTCGCCATCTTCCACGGTCTGGTACGGAATCTGTACCCCGGACTCGATCAGTCCCGGCTTGCCATTGGTCGTAATGACCTTGGGCTGAGAGACAATCTCCGCCTTGCCTTCGGTCTGCAGTGCAGACAGTTCGGCCGACAGCAGGAAGTTATCCCGAATGTAGCTGAACACAATGGAAGACTGCGGTGTTACCCCCAGATCCACCATCAGATTTGAATTTGCGATATTACCCGTAGTGTCTGTGCTGGACAAACCAGGATTCACAACAGACCCCGCACCACCATCTATAACAAAAGAGCTGTTCTTGCGATTCTCTACCGCCGATGCACCCCAGCGAATCCCCAGGTCTTTCTGGAAATCATTGGACGCCGACACTATGCGCGCTTCGATCAGAATCTGCGCCACCTCAACATCGAAGCGCCGCAGTGTATCACGGATTTCTTCGATTTGAGCCGCGGTTTCACGCACCATCAGCACATTGGTCTCATCGTCCGACATGATAAAACCGCGCTCGGAAATCAGCTTGGCCTGCTCTACCCGGGACTTCATTTCGGACGATTTACGAAAGTCCACCTGTATGAACTCTGTGACCAGGGGCGCCAGTTCCTTGACCTGCTTCTGAGCCTCAGCCTCTTCAAGTTCACGCTGTGCAATATCGGCAGCCGGCCCGATCAGCATCACATTGCCTACAACCCGCTTAGCCAGGCTCTTGGTTTTCAGCACCAGATCCAGCGCCTGATCCCAGGGCACGTTCTTGAGTCGCAGGGTAATGTTGCCGTTGACCTTGTCATCAACCACCAGGTTCATCTCCGCAACTTCGGCAATAATCTGCAGGATTGAGCGGATATCCACGTCCTGGAAGTTCAGGTCGATTTTCTCGCCGGTGAACGGAAAACGCTCTTTCTTGCGTTTCTCGTCTTCGGCATAGGTGATCGGACGGAAATCCAGCACCAGTTGATTGCCGGTCTGATAAGCCATGTAGTCATAGGGCGCGGCACCCGGCTTGACCAGAATGGTGGTGTTGGCGCCGCTGCTCATGGCATCGATAAACATGACCGGCGTGGCAAAGTCCTGCACATCAACGCGCTGCTCAAGCGAGCCGGACAACGAAGCACCCAGCAGGTTGATGACGACATTATTGCCTTCTTCAATGATATCGAGACCGGACTTGTCGTCTGACATCGAAATCAGTACACGACCGAGCCCGCCATCCATACGCTCAAAATCAATACCCTGAACCCGCGTGCCCACAGGGCCCGGTTCAGGCCTGGAGCCCTGTACCGACTTTGCAGAGCGATCACGCAATGCGCCTGAGGCAAGCGCCCCGGCGGAACCGCCAAACACCATAAAGAGTGAATTACCTTCCGTGTAGGTCTGGTAGTCCACCATTTCATTGAGATTGGCGACGATCCGCAAGCGCCCGTCTGTTTCAGCCATGTTCAGACTGTCTACCTGGCCGGTTTTGATGTCCAGCTGACGGCGCCCCAAATCATTACTCGCGCCGGCAAGATCCAGCACCAGTCGCGGCGGGCTGTCAATTACATAGGCCCTGGGCGACGGCGGCGGCATATTGAAATCCAGCCGCACTTCCAGCTTGTGACCCGGCAAGGCGACGAAGGACGAGTCCTTCAGCATCACGCTTTCCGCCCGCACCTGCAGCGCCATAAGACAACATGCCAGTATCAGCATTAACTGCCACCCAAGACCCCGTGAAACGGAGTTATCCTTGCATATGCTGTATGTCTTCATAAACCTAGCTGTCCTTTGATCATTCTTTTTCAGGCAGGGCAATCACGCGCGGGCGCTTCATCCAGCCCCCCCGTCCATTTTCTATAATTTCCACAAGCTCAAGGCCCAGCTCGGAGACCTCCTGCACCTGGCCATAATCCAGACCAATAAAATCCCCGTTACTCACGCGATGAATTTCACCTTTAGGATCTTTCAGCAATGCCCAGAGACTACCACCATCAAGACTGGTTATGGTTCCCACCATGCTCAGGCCATCGACCGGAAAGGACTCAAGATAGGTTTTCGGGCGTTCGGTATCTGGCTTCAAGTTGGATACAGGCCCCAGATCCTCTTCAACCACCAGCTCGATCAGCGGCTGGAATGGATCACGCAGGCTCGCGCCCTGATAAATAAAGGCCTCATAGGATTTGAACTCGGGCAGAGGCTTTATTTTCCCGGGTGGTTTCGCCTGGGTTTGCTGCACATAGGAGCGCAGGTCTGCGGTGTCTTCCACCCAGATACAGCCGCTGGCAAGGGTTGCGAGCAGGAATACGATTCCAGCCCTGACAGTGCTGCCCGCGACAGCTGCGTGCTTATTTGGTGTCATCATAACGATACGTCTTCGCCTGGATTGTCATCACCAAAGAGCCACTGCCGGGACTGACCTTGAAGTCATGCAGTGTCACTATTCGATCAATTGCCGCCACACCACTGACAAACTGCCCCAGCTCATGATAGGTACCGGCAACAGAAATGTTTATGGGCAGCTCAATATAGAACTTGCTCTTTCGCTCAGACTGCAGCGCAATGCTGTTAATCGACAAGCCTGCGCCACGCCCGATATCGGAAATATCCTCCAGCAAACCCGGCACTTCCTTGTCGGTCGGAAGCTGGGTCAAGAGTTCGGAAAAACGCCCCTCGACGTCCGCCATCTGCTTGCGCAATGCCGGCAGGTTCGCCACCTGAAAGGCCTTATTCTGAAATTCCTTTTTAATGGGCGGTTCCTTGGCAATTTCCCGCTCAACCGCAATGTACTGGTCGTTCACATAGAAGTAGATTGCCGCACCCACCAAGGCGCTGAACAGAAAGACATACACGATCACCTTGACGCCAATGGGCCAGTTGCCGGCCTCATTGACATCAACATTATTAATATCGAAACCTTTGAAGGCATTACTCAGGGCACCCATTATTGCTGCCCTCCATCTTCTTTGGGTTTGGTCAGGGGTACACTCAGGTCAAACTGGCGCACCGCACCTGCACTTCTAACCTGGGACAAGCTGGGCTCACCGAACCAGATGGAAGAATCCATGGCACGCATCAGATTGGATACATCCCTGTTTTGCTCCGCAAGGCCATTGACCGAAACACTTTCACCACTGCGGGATACGGAGGAATAATAAAGCTTGTCTGGTAAAACTCGCACAAGCTCATCGAAATAACGTACTACCAGCGGACGGTTACCCTGTAATTCCTGGATGGCGTTAAGCCTTTCAAGCAAGCGCTCGCGCTGCCGTTCCAGCTCCCGTATTTCTTTTATTTTCTCGTCAAGCTTGACTATTTCAGCTTTGAGATAATTATTGCGAGCCTGCTGGCGATCCATCTGAACGTCAAAATAATAGCTAATCCCAAATGAGACTGCGCCAGCCAGAAAGACAGTGAACAACAGATTGGTAATGAATTGCTTCTGCCGTGCGGCATTTCGCTCTTCACGCCATGGTCGTAGGTTAATCCGCGCCATACGTTATCCCTATTGATCAAATGAGCGCATCGCAAGCCCGCAGGCTTTCGTTAGCAGGGGAGCTTCAGCCTTTAGTCGCTGCTTGTTCAGCTTAGAGCTGATTTTCATTGCTGCAAACGGATTCGCAACAACGGTAGGTATACCCACTTCCGCTTCCATCAGCGGCTCTATGCCTTCAATGGATACAGCACCACCGGCTATGATCAGCTGCGCCAGTTGCTGCTGCACACCGGAGGAATAAAAAAACTGCATGGATCGCGAGACCTGCTGCGCTATGGTCTGACGGAAGGGCATCACCAGCATTTCCCGGATTTCGTCGCTCAACTCATTGTGTCGCAACGCCTGCTCGGCATCAGCTGCCGGCATGCCGTACTGCTGCTGAATCGCATTGACCAGATCATTGCCACCAAAAGCCTGTTCACGACTGTAGATAATGACCCCATCCTTGAATACATTCAGCGTCAGGGTCGAAGCACCTATATCCGCCAGCCCTACCAATTCGCCGGGCTTGACCGAATCACCCACGAGACACGGATAGACCCGTTCCATGGCATAGGTATCGACGTCAATGATCTCGCATTTGAGGCCGGCACCATTGATGGCTTCTTCCCGCTGCTCGACATCACCCCGACGACAGGCCACAACAAGTATATCGTTGAGGTTCGAGACCCCTTCTACAGGGCCTATCACCTCAAAATCCAGTGAGACTTCATCCAGCGGGTAGGGAATAAACTGATCCGCCTCGATTTTGACCTGTTCTTCAAGTTCGAACTCGTCAAAAACGTTGCTTATTTGCAGCTTTTTGGTGATTACCGCCGAAGAGGGAACCGCCGTCACCGCCGAATTCAGCTTCAGGCCGATTTTACGCAATGCTTTTTCAATTGCATCCGATACTTCGGAAATCTGCTGAATACTGCCATCGACCACAGTCGACGCCGGTAACGCCACCACAGCGTATGAATTTAATGAATATTCGGTGCCACTTTTGGACAGCGCCACCAGCTTGACCGACGATGACCCGATGTCAACACCGACCCATGCTCCAGATTTGTTTCCTAGCAAGCTCAACACTGCTGTATTCCTTTGCAGACTGCAGGGTTTTCCATCGCACTCACCAACTCTAGCCATAAACTTCGGAAAATAAAACTACGCAATGCTAGAGGCTCCGGGCATGCAACCGATATACTACCAGCTACGCACTAAAAGTTTGTTAAAAGGTAGCATGGGCGTGTTGATTTCGCTGGTAAAAATATTCGTAAAACTGGCATTGGCCGGACTCGTCATCATGCTGCTGGCCGTTGCGGGTGTCTACTACACCCTTGCGCCACAGCTGCCAGACGTCGAAAGTCTGCGTGAAGTTCAGTTCCAGACACCGATGCGCATTTTTTCAAGCGACAACAAACTGATAGCCGAATTTGGCGAAAAGCGCCGCACCCCCGTCAGTTACGACAATATCCCGACCGATCTGGTACGCGCCTTCCAGGCAGCCGAAGACAGCCGTTTTTTCGAGCATATCGGTATCGACTTCAAAGGACTGAGCCGCGCCGCATTCCAGCTTGCCACCACCGGCCATATCCAGAGCGGTGGATCCACCATCACCATGCAGGTTGCGAAGAACTTTTTCCTTAGCCGCGAACGCACCTTCAACCGAAAATTCGTAGAAATCCTGCTGGCCCTGCGCATTGAGCGAGAGCTGACCAAGGAAGAAATATTCGAACTCTACATCAACAAGATCTACCTGGGGCAGCGCGCCTACGGTATCGAAGCCGCCGCGGGCGTGTATTACGGCAGCAGCATTCAGGATCTGACACTGGCGCAGATGGCCACCATTGCGGGCTTGCCCAAAGCCCCCTCCACCGACAACCCCATCCGCAATCCGCAACGCGCCATTGAGCGACGCAACTGGATTTTGCAGCGCATGCACAGCCTGGGCTACATTTCCGACCAGGCTTTCGAGGAGGCCTCAGCCGCGCCCAGCACAGCGCGTTATCACGGCGCGGACATCGAACTGAACGCACCCTATGTGGCAGAAATGGTGCGCAGCGAACTTTTCGAACGCTTTGACGAAGAGCTGTATAACGAGGGCTATCGCGTCTATACCACTCTGGATAGCAAGTTGCAGACCAAGGCCACCCTTGCGCTGCAGAATGGCCTGCTTGACTACAGCACGCGCCACGGCTATCGCGGCCCAGAGTCGCAGCTCGATACGGCCCTGACTGCCGACGCTGTCGCACAAAAACTTGAAAGCATGACGAGCTATGCCAATCTGGAACCCGCCATCGTCACCCTGGTGGAGGACAATAGCATCCAGGCCAGTCTGAAAAGCGGCGAGACCGTTACCGTAGACTGGAATGGCCTCAAATGGGCACGCAAGTTCCTCAGCAATAACGCCATGGGCGCCTCCCCCAAAAAGGCGGCAGACATTCTGTCCCCCGGCGATATCATCCGGCTCTATAAAAACACCGAGAACTGGACCCTTAGCCAGCTCCCGCAGGTTCAGGGTGCCTTTGTCGCCCTGGATCCAAAGGACGGTGCCATTCGCGCACTCAGCGGCGGTTTCAACTTCAATCTCAACAAATTCAACCGTGCCACCCAGGCTTACCGACAGCCGGGCTCCAACTTCAAGCCCTTCATCTACGCCGCCGCGCTGGACAACGGTTTTACCCCGGCTAGCCTGATCAACGATGCACCTGTGGTATTGCAAGACGCCAGCCTGGAAGGTGACTGGCGGCCACAAAACTACAGCGAGCAGTTCTACGGCCCGACACGGCTGCGTGAAGGGCTGTTCAAATCCCGCAATCTGGTTTCCATTCGCCTGCTGCGTGCAGTGGGGATCGATACCGCCATCGACTATATCAAGGGCTTTGGCTTTGATCCGCAGCGCCTGCCGCGCAATCTGTCGCTTTCGCTCGGCACCGCCGACGTCACGCCACTGGAAATCGTCACCGGCTACGCAGCGCTTGCCAATGGCGGCTACAAGGTCTCATCCTACTTTATCCAGCGTATTGAAGATCAGCACGGCAACCTGCTATTTCAGGCCAGACCCGCCTGCGCGGACTGCAGCCCATCACAAGATATCGAGAGTGACACCCCGACCGAGCCGCTCTCACCCAGCGCCCCACGCATCATGGACCCACGCACGGCCTATCTGATGTACAGCATGCTGCAGGACGTTATTCGCCAGGGCACGGCGACCCGTGCCCGCAGCCTGGAGCGCGCCGACCTGGCCGGCAAGACCGGCACGACCAACGACCAGAAGGATGCCTGGTTCACTGGTTTTAACCGTGACCTGGTCGCTACTGCCTGGGTCGGCTTCGACCAGCCAGCCCCCCTTGGCCGCAGCGAATTCGGCGGTACCGCAGCACTGCCCATCTGGATCGATTTTATGGAAACCGCGCTGGATCAGGCCCCCGAAAACGGCCCCGTACAGCCAGACGGCATAGTACGCGTGAAGATTGATCCGGCCACCGGCATGCTGGCGTATCCCGGGCAAAAAAATGCCATTTTCGAAGTATTTCGCGCCGAGGATGTACCCGCCATATCCGCCCAAAACTCCGCAGACAGCGGCCAGGTCTCCACGGACGACATCTTCTAAGCCAGGCTTTTAACCGCCCTGCACACAGCGCCCACAAAGGCTCAGGCACGACCGGACGCAACAAGCTCGAGAACCAACTCAGGCACTGCGGATCGATGTCTACGCGAAGGAAAAACACAGTGGAAGGCGTCGTCAGCAGGAATAACCGCGCCGCCTGACACAGGCCGTCACAGCTGGAATATCAAAACAGGGAAAGAGTTTGCCTGAAACCAACGCCCAGGGCCTGGATATAAAACAGGGATGGTTCCGCTGCAATCACTCCAGCATCTGAGCCTGGAATTCAGAGAACCATCCCTATAAAGCACCCATCTGCGACATCCCATCAACCGGGCACAGGCTTGCGCCGGGTTAACGGGATTACCGCAAAGCGATTACTTCAGCAGATCAGCAACACTTGTCAGCGGGTAATGCGCTGGCAGCGGCAGACGAGCAACGCCGCTATCGATTGCAGCCTGAGCGACCGCCATGGATACAGCACCGAACAGGCGGTTGTCGATCGGCTTGGGAATAATGTACTGCGGCCCAAACTCCAGTGCATCCAGCTCGTAGGCGGACAGCACTTCCTGCGGAACCTCCTGTTTTGCCAGCTCAGCAAGGGCCTTGACCGCCGCTTCCTTCATGGCTTCGTTGATTTCAGTCGCACGCACATCCAGCGCGCCACGGAAAATGAACGGGAAGCCCAGTACGTTATTCACCTGGTTCGGGAAGTCGGAACGTCCGGTCGCCATGATCACATCGCTGCGAGTGGCATGAGCCAGTTCCGGATGAATTTCAGGGTCCGGGTTGGAGCAGGCAAATACGATCGGCGTAGGAGCCATCTTGGCCAGCTGCTCGGGCTTGAACAGGTCCGGACCGGACAGACCGACGAACACATCGGCACCATCAATGGCATCATCCAGGGTGCGCAGGTCGGTTTCAGTCGCGAACACCGCCTTTTCAGGGCTCAGGTCATCACGACCAGAGTGGATCACACCCTTGCGGTCGAGCATGAAAATGTTTTCAACCTTGGCACCCATATTGATCAGCAGCTTCATGCAGGCAGACGCGGCAGCACCGGCGCCCAGGCAAACGATGCGGACTTCATCCAGCTTCTTGCCGGCAATTTCCAGTGCGTTGATCATGCCGGCAGCGGTAACAATGGCGGTGCCGTGCTGGTCATCATGGAAGACGGGGATATTGCAGCGTTCGATCAGGGTACGCTCAATTTCAAAGCACTCTGGTGCCTTGATGTCTTCGAGGTTGATTCCGCCAAAAGTTTCGGCAATGCGGGCCACGGTATCGATAAAGGCCTGCGGGCTCTCGGCATCGACTTCGATATCAACGGAGTCAATGCCCGCAAAACGCTTGAACAGCAGCGCTTTGCCTTCCATAACCGGCTTGGAGGCCAGCGGCCCCAGGTTGCCCAGACCCAGAATCGCGCTACCGTTCGAAATAACCGCCACCAGGTTGCCCTTGGCAGTGTAACGGTAAGCATTGTCCGGATCCCTGGCGATCTCACGTACCGGCTCGGCAACACCCGGGCTGTAGGCGAGCGCCAGATCACGGGCGGATTCGGCGGGGGTTGTCAGTTCTACGCTGATCTTGCCCGGACGGGGGAACTCGTGGTAATCGAGTGCGGCTTTCTTAAATTGCTCAGACATGGTTGCAGGCTCAATAGGCTGATTTATTAGATGAGAGGGGTTATGAATGATATAGAAAACACCTTATACCCACAATAACCCCCAGATAGCATGAAAACGACGTTTTCGGAACCCGCAAAAAAGCCGCAGATGATGACTGGCCATCACCCTCAGTAATCATAATTTATTTATTAATATCAATAAGTTAAATTATACACACCGAGCCATACCCCAGCGCCTGACTGCTACACCAGACCCCATCATGCCCTCCGACTCGGCACCGGACAGCGCCTCCATGACTGCGGGATCCCGCAATAAAAAAGCCTTTCATCAAGTTCAAGCCAAGCTACGTGCCCTGCCCGGCGAAGAATCCATCCACGCCAGAGTCCGACAGCAGCCATGGCTGCGCACAGTGCCTTGACCGATAGCAACGCACCTTAGGCTGCCTCTGACTCCGCTGATCTCTGCCATGAGCCCAAACGAAAAAGGCACTCCGGAGGAGTGCCTTTTGCAAAATTCTTGGCAATTTCTGCCGAATTACTTCGCCAGCTTGAGACCACCGAAACGCTTGTTGAAGCGATCGATACGACCACCGGTAGTGGCGTCTTTCTGCTTGCCCGTGTAGAACGGGTGGCACTGGCTGCATACGTCGACGTGCATGTTCTGGCACATGGTAGAACGCGTGTGCATTTCGTTGCCGCAGGAGCAGGTTACGGTAACGTCTTCGTACTTAGGATGGATTCCAGTTTTCATAACAAGCCTCGATAATCTGTGCCGCTACCCGATCAGCATGTCTGCCGGGCACCGCACTTTCGTTCCATAGAATAATGCCACGGTTTTATGACCGCAACCAGGCGCGGGATTATACGCGCAGCCCAGCGCTGTCGCAAGCAATTACCCCTCCCCGCCAATAGAATCCGCATTTCGCCAGGAGGCTGCCCGAGAATGCTGGCCGTAGCGAGAGCCGGCTGATTTGAGCTGGTTTTTGCGGTGTTTTAAGACGATAAATCGGCAGGATTGCCGATTTACACAGCCTTAGCTCCCCACCGGGCAAGCTACAGGGATCTAGCTTGTGCATAGTGGTTCTATTTAACGCCAAACAGCACAAAAAAACAGCCAAACTCAGGTGGTTCGCAGTAGGTTGAGTATTGTCGGACAGCCTCCTAAACTAGGGAGCCTCTGAGCCAGCACCGACGCCATGACAATTCTTCGCCTCGCCCTGCCGACACCTCTGCGTCGCCTGTTTGACTACCTGCCTCCGGCCAGCGGGCTGGACAGCATACCCGCTATAGGCGTGCGTATTCGGGTGCCCTTTGGCCGCCGTGAGCTCACCGGCGTACTGATAGAAGTCGCGCAAAGTTCCGAGTTCCCACTGGCGAAGCTCAAGCCGGCACTGCAAATCCTTGATCAGACGCCGCCCTTGCCGCTCCACCTGCTGGAGCTGGCCTGCTGGGCGGCGGACTATTATCAGCACCCGGTGGGCGATGCCCTGCACCAGGCGCTGCCGGTACTGCTGCGCAAGGGCGAGAGTGACCAACCCAGCCCGCTACTGCGCTGGCATGCGACGCCAGGCATCAGCAGCGACGCCGTAGCACCGCGTGCCAAAAAGCAGCGCGCCCTGCTTGAGCTGCTGTTGCAGCACCCCGAGGGTCTCGATAATCCGAGCATTCGCAATGCCGGTTACAGCAGTGCGCAGCAGAAACTGCTCAGTGACAGAGGTCTGATAGAAGAACGCGAAGCCGTCGCCATGCAAGTGCCGGAAACGCCGGCGGATACAGAACTACTGCGTCAGCCCGTACTCCCGCTGAACGCCGAGCAGCAGCAGGCGCTGGATGCGGTCTTCGAGCGCGATGGCTTCAACCCCGTATTGCTGCAGGGCATCACCGGCTCCGGCAAGACAGAGGTTTACCTGCAGGCGATCGAACGCATTCTGCACCAGGGTGCCCAGGCGCTGATACTGGTACCGGAAATTGGCCTGACACCACAAACCGTGAGCCGCTTTCGCTCCCGCTTCGCCGTGGAAGTCCAGGTGCTGCACTCCAACATGACCGACCGCCAGCGTCTCGACGCCTGGTTGCAGGCCCGCTCGGGCCAGGCGCGGGTGGTGATTGGCACCCGCTCCGCCCTGTTCACCCCCCTGAAGACCCCCGGCATCATCATCGTCGATGAAGAGCACGACACCTCGTTCAAGCAGCAGGATGGCTTTCGCTACTCGGCCCGTGACCTTGCCGTCATGCGCGCCCGCGCTGAAAACATTCCACTGGTACTGGGCACGGCCACGCCGTCGCTCGAAACCCTGCACAACGCCCACAGCGGGCGTTACCGCCATGTGCGCCTGAACGAACGCGCCGGCAACGCCCGCCCCCCCAAATTCGAGCTCTACGACATTCGCCAGCAACCTCTCAACAGCGGCCTGTCGGACGAGGTTATACGCCGCATCGGCATTGAGCTGCACCAGGGCAATCAGGTGCTGCTGTTTCTGAACAGACGCGGCTTTTCACCGGCCCTGATGTGTCATCAATGCGGCACCCTGATCGAGTGCGACCGTTGCGACGCCCGCATGACGCTGCACCGCACACCGCCGCACCTGCACTGTCACCATTGCGACCATCAGCGCCCCATCCCGCACCGCTGCCCGTCCTGCCATACCTCGGACTTCAAACCCCAGGGCGCCGGTACTGAACGCACCGAAGGCGTGCTGCAACAGCTGTTCCCCGACACCGATGTGATCCGCGTTGACCGCGATAGCACGCAGCGACGCAACGCCATGCAGGACATCATGGAGCGTGTGCACGATGGCCGCCCCTGCATTCTGGTCGGCACCCAGATGCTGGCCAAGGGCCATCACTTTCCCGCCGTGACCCTGGTGGTGATCCTGGATGCCGATGCAGGCCTGTTCAGCGCGGATTTTCGCGGCATGGAACGCACCGCCCAGCTCATTCTGCAGGTCGCCGGCCGAGCCGGCCGGGCCGAGCGTCCGGGGCAGGTATTGATGCAGACACACCATGCCGATCATCCGACGCTGATACAGCTGGTGAACCAGGGCTATGAGGCCTTCGCCACGGCGGAGCTGAACCTGCGCCAGAACAGCGGCCTGCCTCCTTTTATACACCACGCACTGCTGCGAGCCGAAGCCAACCGTCGCGGCCGGGCCGAAGCCTTTCTCAGCACCCTGTGCAGTGCACTCGCATCCGGCGAGCTGAATGTGCCCGGTGTCAGCTGGCTTGGCCCCTTCCCTGCTTCCATGGAAAAACGCGCCGGCTTCTTTCGCGCCCAGCTGCTGCTGCAAAGTCACGACAGGCGCGCCCTGCAGCAGTTGCTGAGCAGCATCACGCCCTTGCTGGAGCAGTCACCACTGGCACGTCAGGTACGCTGGAGCCTGGATGTGGACCCCGTCGATAATCACTAATTGCCCGGCGGCGCGCCGCCTGAAATCGCCAGAACGGTCAAATATAGCCCTGGTTGCAAAAAATTGACCGCCCGGTCCGTTTACGTGCCCCTTAACAAGAAGGCGCCAACAGGCGATAATGCGCGGTCGATTTTTGTCCAATCCGAACCGGTAACTCACGTCTGATGAAACAACATATTGCGGATCTGATCGATTCTGCGCTCGCCACACTGATTGCAAACGGCACCTTGCCTGCCGATATCCAGACCAATGTCATGGTGGAAAACACCCGCGATAAGACTCACGGCGATTTCGCATCCAACATTGCCCTGACGCTGGCCAAGCCTGCCCGACAAAATCCGCGACAGCTGGCCCAGGCGCTCCTCGATGCACTGCCCGCCTCGGCGCAGCTTGCCAAGACCGAAATTGCCGGCCCCGGGTTCATCAATTTCTACATGAAGACTGATGTTGCCAATCAGGTGGTCGCGGATATCCTCAGCGCCGGTCATGAATATGGCCGCCAGCCTGCCAACAGCGCCGGCCGCGTGCAGGTTGAGTTCGTCTCCGCCAACCCCACAGGGCCGCTGCATGTGGGTCATGGCCGCGGCGCCGCCTATGGCGCGACTGTATCGGACCTGCTGGAGGCCGCCGGTGTACAGGTCGAGCGCGAATACTACGTCAACGATGCCGGGCGGCAGATGAACATCCTCGCCACCAGCGTCTGGCTGCGCTACCTCGAAAGCTGCGGCGAAAGCTTCGCCTTCCCGAGCAACGGCTACAAGGGCGAATACATTCACGACATCGCCACCGACCTGCGCGCGCGCCTGGGCGATACGCTGCACCACAGCAGTGCCGCCGTGTTCAGTGACATCCCCGCCGATGAGCCCGCAGGCGGTGACAAGGAACTGCACATCGACGCCCTGATCGAACGCTGCCGCGCGCTGCTGGGCGATGACGGCTACGAGCAGGTTTTCAGTGCCGGCCTGGATTCCATCCTCAGCGACATCCGCGATGACCTCGGCGGTTTCGGCGTGCAGTATCAGCAGTGGTTCAGCGAGCGCTCCCTGACCCATACCGGCGATGTCGACAGCGCCCTGAACAAACTGCAGGAAAAAGGCTACCTCTTCGAAGAGGACGGCAACCTCTGGTTCCGTTCCACCGCCTTCGGTGACGACAAGGACCGTGTGGTGCGCCGCGCCAATGGCCAGACGACCTACTTCGCCTCCGATATCGCCTACCACATGAACAAGTTCGAGCGCGGTTTCGACAAGGTCATCAATATCTGGGGTGCCGATCACCACGGCTATATCACCCGCGTCAAGGCGGCACTGGAAGCCATGGGCTATGATCCCGAGCGGCTGGTGGTGCGACTGGTGCAGTTCGCCATTCTTTACCGCGGCCAGGAACGGGTGCAGATGTCGACCCGCTCGGGCTCCTTCGTCACCCTGCGTGAACTGCGTGAAGAAGTGGGCAACGATGCCTGCCGTTTCTTCTATGTCACGCGCAAGTCCGAACAGCACATGGACTTCGATCTGGAGCTGGCCAAGTCCGAATCCAAGGACAACCCCATCTACTACATACAGTACGCCCATGCCCGCGTCTGCTCGGTGTTGCGCAAGCTGGATGAAGCCGGCTGGTCCTGGGATCAGGCCGCAGGCCTCGCCAACCTCGGGCTGCTGGATACCGAACACGAGAAGGACCTGATCACCAAGCTGGGTAAATACCCGGAAGTACTGCAGGGTTCGGCGCTCAATTACGAGCCCCATGTGCTGGCCAACTACCTGCGCGAACTGGCCAACGACTTCCATTCCTACTACAACGCCCACAAGATGCTGATCGACGACGCCGATCTGCGTAACGCCCGTGTGACCCTGAGCACGGCGGTACGCCAGATTCTGGCCAACGGCCTGCAGCTGCTGGGCGTATCGGCACCGGAACAGATGTAATCCCATGGCGTCACGCAAGGACTTTGCCCAGAAGAACAACCGTAGCAGCGGCGCCAGCCGCAGCCGCAGCAGCGCGCCCTCCAAGCCCGCGCCGCGACAAAAGAAAAGCGCCTGGCCGCTGGCGCTGGTCGTGGTTCTGGCGATCGGAGGCCTGGCCTATGGCCTGATGCAGCTGAACAGCTTTCAGTCTGCACCGGCCAAACCACAGACCAGGAACATAGTTCCGGTGCCAGCGCCCGTGGCGGCAAAGCCTGAGCCCAGGCCAAAGGCAGCGGCGCCGGATACAGCCCCGGTACCCAAGTCCGCCGTAAAGGAGATCTCCGCCAACAGCAGCGAGCCCGCGCCCGAGCCGCAGACACGTTTCGATTTCTACGAAATGCTGCCCAAGAGCGAGGTCCAGACGCCCACGGTGGAGGCCTACAAGTCGACACCGCGCAACGCCAAGCTGGAGCAAAGCTATCTGCTGCAGGCCGGGTCCTTTCGGGATCCGGCCGATGCAGAGCGCATGCGCGCCCAGCTGTTGCTGGCCGGACTGCCCAATGTGCGCACCAGCAAAAGCGAAGGCAGCAATGGCACCTGGTACCGGGTTCGCACCGGACCTTTTGACAACCGCGCCGCTATCAACAAGGCGCAGAACAAGATGGCCAAGATGCGCATCCAGGCCATGGAAATCCAGCAGTAAGACTCCCGGGGCCACGGCACGCAACAGCGTATCGTCGCCCCGGGCGCTTCCCTTTGCCCTATTCTTGGCCGCTAACGCCTCGCCAAGCGCCCCGCCTCAGCCACCACTGCTGTTCCCGATGCAGCATTATTCTGTGCTTTACGCCCTTTCCAGCCTCTGAATGCAGCCTTTTCGCAGCCCGATTGTGCTGTGCATTACCGCGCTGGTTACAGGCAGCTGGGTATAATTTGCCCGCTACGCTTGAATTTCACGGCTGCGGCACCATCTTTGCGGGATAGGCTTACTCAGGAGCAACACATGACAACGATCGTATCCGTACGCCGGGGCGACAAGGTAGTGGTCGGTGGCGACGGCCAGGTATCGCTGGGCAACACCGTAATGAAAGGCACTGCCAGAAAAGTCAGCCTGTTGCCCAAGCATCAGGTCATCACCGGATTCGCCGGTTCCACCGCCGATGCCATCACCCTGCGCGACCTGTTCGAGCAGCAGCTCGACAAGCACCAGGGCAACATTGTTACCGCGGTCACCCAACTGGCCCGCGAATGGCGCAGTGACCGTGCCCTGCGCAAGCTCGAAGCGCTGATGCTGGTCGCCAACAAGGAGCGCACCTTCCTGATTTCCGGCAGCGGCGACATTATCGATCCCGAAGACGGCGTCATCGCCATTGGCTCCGGCGGCAACTATGCCCTGGCAGCCGCCCGCGCCCTGGTCGACAACAGCGAACTCCCGGCCCGTGACATTGTTGAGAAGAGCCTGCAGATTGCCGCCGGCATCTGCGTCTTCACCAACGACAACCTGACCATCGAAGAACTGAATTCCGTGGCCTGACGGGCGACCCGAGGAAATAGACATGTCCAACATGACACCGCGTGAAATCGTCCACGAGCTGGACCGCCATATCATCGGCCAGGATGCCGCCAAGCGCTCGGTCGCCGTGGCGCTGCGCAACCGCTGGCGCCGCATGCAGCTGAACGAAGAACTGCGGGCCGAAGTGTCCCCCAAGAACATCCTGATGATAGGCCCCACCGGGGTCGGCAAGACCGAAATCGCCCGTCGCCTGGCCAAGCTTGCCAATGCTCCCTTTATCAAGGTAGAAGCGACCAAGTTCACTGAAGTGGGCTACGTTGGTCGCGATGTGGAAACCATCGTGCGCGATCTGGTTGATATGGCGATCAAGATGGTGCGCGAGCAGGAAATGGACAAGGTGCGCTTTCGGGCCGAGGAAGCGGCTGAAGAACGTATTCTCGATGCCCTGCTGCCCCCGGCCCGCGCCACGGGCAATGAGCCGGCGCCCAGCAGGACCGACAGTGCCACCCGGCAGGTATTTCGCAAGAAGCTGCGCGAACACCAGCTGGATGACAAGGAAATCGAGCTCGACCTCGCCCAGCCCAGGGCGGGCGTTGAAATCATGTCACCACCCGGCATGGAGGAAATGACCAGCCAGCTGCAGAGCATGTTTGCCAACTTCGGTGGTGATCGCAAGCAGCAGCGCCGTCTGCCGGTGAAGGAAGCTTTCAAGCTGCTGGTGGATGAAGAAGCCGCCAAGATGGTGAAGGATGAAGATATCAAGCAAAGCGCCATTGAGCGTGTTGAACAGAACGGCATCGTCTTTCTCGACGAGATAGACAAGGTCTGCAAGCGCTCAGATAGCACCGGCGGCGATGTCTCCCGCGAAGGCGTACAACGCGATCTGCTGCCGCTGATCGAAGGCTGCACCGTGAGCACCAAGCACGGCATGGTCAACACCGACCATATTCTGTTTATCGCCTCAGGCGCCTTCCATCTGGCGCGCCCGTCCGACCTGATTCCAGAGCTGCAGGGCCGTCTGCCGATTCGCGTCGAGCTCCATGCCCTGACCCCCGGTGATTTCCGTCGTATTCTCACCGAGCCGAACGCCAGCATCACCGAGCAGTACCGCGAGCTGATGAAGACGGAAGGCGTCGAGATCGAATTCGCGGAAGATGCCATCGCCCGCATCGCGGAGCTGGCGTTCCAGGTCAACGAGCAGACCGAGAACATCGGCGCCCGTCGTCTGCACACCATGATGGAGCGACTGCTGGAAGAGCTGTCATTCACGGCCTCAGACCTGGGGGGTGAAAAGCTGCTCATCGATGCCGCCTACGTCGACAAATACCTGGCGGAACTGAGCCAGGATCAGGATCTGAGCCACTACATCCTCTGATCCGGTCGCAGCGCCCGCGGGCGCTGCTCCAGTAAACTGCAGTGGCGGGCGCAGTCCCGCCCCAACGCCACAGGTTATGTGATGAACGAAGTACCGCTTCCGTCCGACATCCGTTTGCATCTCAAGTCCCGCACCCTGGAGCTGGTTTACCCCGACGGCAGTTTCGAACTGACGGCCGAATACCTGCGCGTCCATTCCCCTTCGGCCGAGGTGCGCGGACATGGCATAGGCCAGGGCGTGCTGCAAACCGGCAAGAAACTGGTGGGGCTCAAGCAGGTGGTGCCGGCCGGCAACTATGCCCTCAAGATCGTGTTTGATGACGGCCACGACAGCGGCCTTTATACCTGGGAATATCTCTACGACCTGGCCCACGACTGCGACCGTTACTGGAACGACTACCTGCGCCAACTCGAAGCCGCCGGTGCCTCCCGTGATGGTGGCCTGATCGCCAGGGGCTGACAGAGTCCCTGTGCAACAGCGCGACACCCGGGACAGACAAGTCCCCGGGTGGCGCGCTACAATGCGCTCAGATTCCGCAAAGGCTTAGTGAACTGTGACCATGAGCGACCACAAGCAAGACAACACCACGGATTTCGGTTATCAGCAGGTACCGGTTGAAGACAAGGCCAAACGCGTGGCCGACGTGTTTCACTCGGTCGCCACCAAGTACGACATCATGAACGATCTGATGTCCGGCGGCGTACACCGGCTGTGGAAGCGCCTGACCATTGAACAGAGCGGCGTGCGCGCCGGCCACCGGGTGCTGGATATCGCTGGCGGTACCGGTGACCTGACGCTGCGTTTCTCCCGCCTGGTCGGGGCCCAGGGCAAGGTCGTACTGGCGGATATCAACGACTCCATGCTCAAGGTCGGCCGCGACAAGCTGCTGGATCGCGGCGCAGCCGGCAATATCGAATTCGTTCAGGCCAACGCCGAGGCCCTGCCGTTTCCGGATAACTACTTCGATGTCATTACCATCGCTTTCGGCCTGCGCAATGTCACCGACAAGGACGCGGCCCTGCGCTCCATGACCCGGGTACTCAAACCCGGCGGCAAGGTCATGGTGCTGGAATTTTCCAAAACCGATAACCCGGCACTGACCAAGCTTTACGACTTCTACTCCTTCAATATCCTGCCCAGAATGGGTCAGGCGATTGCGGGCGACGCCGAAAGCTACCGCTACCTGGCCGAGTCCATTCGCATGCACCCGGATCAGGAAACCCTCAAAGGCATGATGCAAGCCGCAGGCCTGGTGCAATGCAAGTACCAGAACATGACCGGGGGCGTGGTAGCCCTGCACACCGGTATCAAACCCTGAAGACTAGCCAGGCCGCCGATACACCCAGGCTCGGTGCACTGCGCTTATACCAGCAAGCGGAACATGACCGGCGGTGTCGTGGCGCTGCACACGGGTATCAAGTCCTGAAGCGATCCACGGGAATCACGCCATGCCTCTGAACATGTTCAATGCCGCCCTGATCACCCTGGCCGAGCAGGGCCTTAACAGCCTGCTCAGCCGTGACCCGGTCACCCTGCGGGCGCTGGGTCAGCTCAGCGGTCGCGTGGTGGCGCTGGAAATCAGCTCACCGGTGGCCATGACGCTGTTCCTGATTCCCAATAACGAAGGCCTGCAGCTACAGCAGCATTACGGCGCCGAAGCCGACGCTGTTATTGCCGGCAGCGCCAGCGCACTCTTGCGCCTGGTGAGCAGCGATGACAAGGCCGCTGCACTCTTTGGCAAGGGCGTGACCATCAGCGGCGACAGTGCCCTGGCCAACCGGCTGCAAAGCATACTGGCCGACGCCGATATCGACTGGGAAGGTCTGCTGGCCGACCAGGTCGGTGATATTCCCGCCCACCAGGCGGCGCGCCTTGTGCGCCAGCAGAGCAGCTATTGGCGCCAGACCGGCAGCAGCCTGAGCCACAACCTGGGTGAATATCTGCAGGAAGAAGCCCGCCTGCTGCCCCCCAGAGCCGAACTCGAAGGCTTTATGGCCGATGTGGATCAGCTGCGCCAGCGTACTGACCGCATCGACGCACGGTTGCAGCGCCTGCTCAACCGCCTTCACCCTGAGTCCAACTGACAGGCCTCGGCTCTCGTGAAGAGGCGCTGAGGTGTGGCGATCAGGCTCGCATCAGAACGGCTTGACCACCACCAGAATCAGGATAGGGACGAAAATCAGCAGCGGCAGTTCATTGAAGAGCCTGAAATAAAGCCCGCTCTGACTCAGCATGCCCCCCGCCATGCGCTTGAGATAGACTCGGCACCAGCCGTGATAACCGATCAGCAACGCCACGAACACAAGCTTGGCATGCAGCCAGGCGCCGCTAACGCCATAGCCCAGCCAGAGCCAGAGTCCCAGGCCCAGGGTAAAGACCGCCATTACGCTCATGAAGCCATAGAGTTTGCGCGCCATGATCTGCAGCCGGGTGACATCCTGCCCCGCCGCACGCCCCTCGACAAAATGCACGAAGATGCGCGGCAGATAGAAAATCCCCGCCATCCAGCTGGTCATCGCCAGAATATGAAAGGTTTTGACCCACAACATAGCGCTCTCCCTGATCCGGTTGGGCTTCATGATACGAAAAAGCATGCGGAAAAACTGAAGGGTTCGGACAAATATTTCCGCTATTAGCCCCCGCCACAACGCTTTAGGATGACAGCATGAACTCTCAATTCACAGGAGCTTTCCATGACCCTACGTACGCTTGAACGCCGTGCCCGTGCCATGCCGACATCCGATGGCGCAGGCGTACGCCTGAACCGCGTCATAGGTACGCCGAACCTGCGCAATCTTGATCCGTTCCTGATGCTCGACGAATTCAAGTCCGACAGTGCCGACGACTACATCGCCGGCTTTCCGTCCCACCCGCACCGGGGCTTTGAAACCGTCACCTATATGCTGGCGGGGCGCATGGAGCATCGCGATCACCTGGACAACGTCGGCCTGCTGCAATCCGGCGGCGCCCAGTGGATGACGGCCGGACGGGGCATTATCCACTCCGAAATGCCGCAACAGGAAGAAGGTCTGATGTGGGGTTTCCAGCTGTGGATAAATCTGCCGGCGGCCGAGAAAATGTGCCCGGCGCGCTACCAGGACCTGCTGCCAGAAGACATCCGGGAGGCCACCGACGACCAGGGCATCCTGCGCCGCGTTATCGCCGGCGATTCCCTGGGCACCCTGGGGCCGGTTAGCGGCATCGGTGTGGACCCGCTGATGGTGGACATCCGCATGCCCGCCGACAGCAGTCTGACTCACCCGGTAAAAATCGGACACCGCGCCTTCGTCTATGTCTATCGCGGTCAGATTCAGCTGGGTGACGACACCCTTGGCGCGGGCGAACTGGGCGTCCTGCGCGATGGCGACGCCGTGCAGCTGCGGGCACAGGAAGACAGCGCCCTGATGCTGCTGGCTGCCCGCCCCATCGGCGAGCCCATAGTGCAGTACGGGCCCTTTGTCATGAACAGCCAGGAGGAAATAGAGCAGGCACTGCGCGATTATCGCGACAACCGCCTTACCGCCTGACAGAAACCGGCCTTGGCAGGGACGCCAATTGGGCTACACTCTAGCCTGTTAAAACGCTTGTTTTAGCCATGCTGTTTTTCTGGCCATAGCAATGGCTTTGACCCGGACTCAAGCACGGCGCCAGACCGCCCGCCACTGCCGTAACAGAGGGAACTGTATGCCTGCCCTGCGAATCACGCTCATCTGCTCCACCATTCTGTTTGGCGCCTGCAGCGCCCTGCCGCCCTTCGAACCGGTAGACCGCGTTGTCTGGCTCGATCAGGGGCCGGCCTGGAACAGCGAAAGCCGTGACTGGTATCACCATGCCAGCCAAGGCACCTCCACACTGCCAATTCCGTTCGAATGGTTCATGGCGCTGGAACAGCCCGGCATCAACCCCTTCGGCGAAGGCAAACTGATCACCGACCCCGACTATCTGGGCCGGGTTGGATTTATCCAGAGCGATATCAGCCGCTTCAACCAGAGCGGCCTGCCGGTGGGCTTTGCCGTCGATTACGGTGTCACCAGCCCGGTAGACGGACGCCGCTACAACGCCATCGGCTTTACCTGTGCCGCCTGCCATACCGGCCAGATGACCTACCAGGGCACCGCCATTCGCTACGATGGAGGCCCGGCCATGACAGACATCACACGCCTGACCAACGTGCTCTTCCTGGCCATGTTCGAGAACAACTACAGCAAGCTGCGTTTCAACCGCTTCGCCGCCCGCGTCCTGGGCGAGCGCAACAGCGCCAGCAATCGCCGTCAGCTGAAAAAGGATTTTTCGAAAACCCTGATGGAGCTGATCGACCAGCAACTGGCGACCATCGAGGCGCAGAAACAGCAGATCATAGTGCGCGATATCGAAGCCGGTACCGAAAGCCGCACCCTGAAGGACATCGCCCGCACCGTCAAAGCCAACCTCAAGAATGTGGAGGGGTTTACCCGCCTCGACGCTCTGAATCGTATCGGCAACCAGGTATTCGCCCTGGACGCCAACCGGCCACAGAACTTCGTGCCGGTGAATGCACCGGTAAACTACCCCCACATCTGGACCTCATCCTGGTTTGAATGGGTGCAATACGACGGCTCCATCATGCAGCCCATGGTACGCAACGCCGGCGAAGCCCTGGGGGTTGCCGCGCTGGTGAATCTGGAAGAAGGCCCGACACGCTTCGAGTCCAGTGTGCGCGTAAAGACGCTGCACCGCATCGAACAGCAACTGGCCGGCACCCAGGCCCCGTTCGAGCACAGGTCATTCAGCGGCCTGCGTGCCCCAAAATGGCCGGAGAACATACTGCCTGCGATTGACGCCCCCCTGGCAAGCGAAGGCGCCGGGCTCTACCAGCAACTGTGCCAGGGCTGCCATCTGCCGCCGGTGCAGTCCGACGCCTTCTGGAGCGAGCGCTACTGGGCCACCAAAAACAGTGCCGGCGAGCGGCTGCTGCGCCTCAACATCATCCCGCTGGAGAAAATAGGCACCGACCCCATGCAGTCCAGAGTATTGGCCGAGCGCACCGTCGACACCCGGGGCCTGGGAATAGATACCCAGGTCTACCAGGGCAAGAGCTGCGCGCCACTGCGCGTTACCGAAGCACCGGATGCCTCATTCGCCTATTCCCTCGGTGCCCTGGTGCAGGAAACCACCGACTACTGGTATCGCCAGCACGGCATAGGGGACGCCGAACAGCAAAACCTCAACGGCAACAGGCCCAACTGTTTGCAGGCCGGCGCCGGCTACAAGGCCCGCCCACTGAACGGAATATGGGCGACAGCCCCCTTCCTGCACAATGGATCTGTGCCCAATCTTTATGCACTGCTGTCCCCGGTCGCCGAACGCCCGGTACAGTTTTCCCTGGGCCAGCGCGAATTCGATCCCGTCAAGGTCGGCTACCGGAGCCAGCCCAACGCCAGCGTTTCAATGCTCGACACCCGCCTTGCGGGCAATTCCAACGCCGGGCACGAGTTCAATAACACCAAAGCCGCCGGCACCATAGGCCCCTATCTTAACGAGGCCCAGCGCCTGGCACTGATTGAGTACCTCAAGACGCTTTAACCGACAGCGGCAATGGCGCTTGATGCGCCATGCATAGCAGGCACAAATAAAAAGGGCGCCAGCAGTCACCGGCGCCCTTTTTATGTGTTTGTCGATTCAGATCCCCTGGCCTGCGACTTAACGCAAAGCGCCAATAGCTACCAGGGCACCTCGCTGCCATCCCAACTCAGGAAGCGGCCGCTGGGGCCATTGCGGGCATCGTCCAGCACCTTAAGGAGCTGGCGCACCGAGCGTTCCACTGTAAAGAGTTTTTCGGGCGCGACCCTTTTGCTGAAGGGCTGCGACAGATCGGTAGAAGTAGTTCCTGGATGCAGACACAGTAACTGCAGATGCGGAAAGCGACGCGTCATCTCGATGGCGGCGGTTTTCATCAGCATGTTCAGTGCTGCCTTGGAGGCACGGTAGCTGTACCAGCCCCCGAGCTGATTCTCGCTGATACTGCCGACCCGCGCCGAAATAACCGCGAACTGGCTGGCGCCATGCTGAACCAGCAACGGATGCAGATGCTTTAGCAGCAACAGCGGACCCAGCGCATTCACCGTCATGGAGCGTTGCAGCCAGTCGCCCGACAGCTGGGACAGGCTTTTCTCGGGCAGGCGTTCCCCTTCGTGCAAGAGGCCGGCACAACAGAGCACCAGCGCCAGTGGCTCGTCGAGATGCTGTTGCAGTATGCCGGTGGCCGCGACAATGCTCGACTCATCCGCCAGGTCGAGCTGCAACAGATGCAGCTGGCCCGGGAAGGCTGCCGTCAGCGCACTCAGGGTGCCGGCGCCGGCGAAATCCCGGTAGCTGGCATAAACGTTCCAGTCGCGCTGCAGCAGTGCCCGCACAAATCCCTGCCCGATCCCCCGGGTCGCCCCCACCACCAACGCTGTCGCCATAGTGCATTACCCCGTGAAAACTGCCGCTATCCCACCATGCAGTCTATACGCAGGACGCAAGGCCCGCCGAGCGCATCGGGCAAAAGCAATCGGAGCCGCGACTCAGACACGGCTCTTTAGCGGCAGCGCCCTGGTTCAGTTTCAGAGCACCGCGCAGGTCACCTGCAACAGGCCCACCAGCTCCACCTCGAGCTGATCACCGGACTGGATAGGCCCGACACCCGCCGGCGTACCGGTCAGCACCACATCGCCGGGTTCCAGGGTGAAGTACTGCGAGATATAGCTGAGCAGCGGCAGCACGGGATTCAGCATAAAGCGGCTGTTGCCGTCCTGACGGGTTTCACCGTTGACGCGCAGCCGGATCTGCACATCCTGCAGACTGCTGACAGCGTCCGGCGCAACGAAATCCGACAGCGGACAGGCACCATCAAACCCCTTGGCCTTTTCCCAGGGGTGCCCCTGACGCTTGAGGTCATCCTGCAGGTCACGCAGCGTCAGATCCAGCGCCAGGCCAATACCGGCAATCGCCTGGGCGGCTTCACTCTCGCTGGCCTTTCTGAGGCGACTGCCGATCAGAATCGACATCTCGGTTTCAAAGTGCACCCGCCCCTCGTCCGCCGGAATGGAAAAGGGCTCAGCCATGGGCACCACTGAACTGGCGGGCTTGATAAACAGCATGGGGACCGTGGGAATCGGGTTGTTCAGCTCGGCGGCGTGGTCGGCATAGTTACGCCCGACGCAGACGATCTTGCCCAGCGGCAGATCCGTCGCCGTGCCATCCATAAAACGGTGCTGGTAGTTCATCGCCCTTTCCCCTTGGTTGATCACGGCCCCGCAGGCCGCACAGATGCAGATTACAGAGCGCAAATCATAACCCCGGCTCGCGGGGCTATCCAGTCGCGTGCACGGTCGCATCAGGCCGGCGACGCTCGGCCCGCAACAGCAGAAAACTTATCCACAGCGTCAGACAGAACACCGCCAGAGACGCCGCAATGACACCCGGCCAGCCATAGGCGTGCCAGAAAGGCGCCAGATAGAAGCCACCCGCGCTGGCCCCCAGGTAATAGAACAGCAGATAGAGCGACGATGCGCTGGCTCTTGCCTGCTGGGCATGGCGGCTCACCCAGCTGCTGGCGGTCGAGTGCGCAAAGAAGAAGCCAAAACTGTTGATCAGAAAACCCGCCACTATGGCCGGCAGCGTCGGTATCAGGGTCACAGTAGAGCCGAGCATCAGCAGCACAATACCGACCATCAGACAGACCGGCTGCGGCAATTTCTGCGCCGCGCGCCCCGACAGCGCCGAGCCCAGGGTACCGCTGAGGTAGGTCAGGAACAGCATGCCGAGGAATTTCGCCGACAGGCCATAGGGCGCGTCCGCCAGCATAAAGGTGGCATAGCTGTACTGATTGATGAAAATAAAGAAATTAAGCCCACCCACCAGGTAGGCTCCCAGCAGCAGCGGGTTGCGCAGATGCCCCAGCAGATCCCGCAGCATGATACGCGGGCGCAGCGCCCGCGGACTGAAACCGCTGGACGCCGGCAGCAACCAGATCACCAGCCCCAGCAACAGCACGCTGATAATGGCCATCACCAGAAAGGCTTGGGACCAGCCGTAGCTGTCACCGACAAAGCCACCCACCAGGCGCCCGCCAACGCCTCCCAGGGTATTGCCGCTGATGTAAAAACCCACCGCCAGCATCAGCGCCTTGCGGTCGAACTCGTCCCCCATATAGGCAATCGCGATCGCCGGCAGTCCGCCGAGAAACAGCCCCTGCAGGGCGCGCAGCCCCAGCAGCATGGCATAGCTGTCGGCCTGGGACAGCGCCAGGGTGGTCAGGGCCGCTCCCCCCATGCTCAGCAGGATAATGCCGCGCCGCCCGAGGGCATCGGACAGCGGGCCGTAGAACAGCAGCGACAGCCCCAGGGTCAGGGTGGTCACGGTAAAGCTCCAGCCCGCCTGCAACGGCGAAATGCCGAAGGACTCCGCGATCATCGGCAACAGCGGCTGAGTGACGTACACATTGGCAAAAATCATCAGCGACCCCAGACAGAGTGCCAGAGTCGCCCGCCAGAATGCCCTGCTACCCGCTTCAATCATTTTTGTACCCGCCTGCCAGTAACAGCCTGCAGCATAGCGCTGCCATTCCCATCATTAAAATATATAGTTGTTATCGGACTGATAACGAGTGCTTATCCAATGGATATCAAACCGCTGCGCTATTTCGTTGAGGTGGCGCGCCATGCCAGCTTTACCCGGGCAGCCGAGGTGCTGCATGTGGCCCAACCCGCCGTCAGCATGGCCATCCGCAAGCTCGAAGCAGAGCTGGAGCTGACGCTGTTCCATCGCAATGACCGCAAGGTCGTGCTCACGGATGAAGGCCAGCGGCTGCTGGAGCATGCCAGCCGCATTCTGCAGATGGTGGACGATGCCCAGCTCGAAATGCAGGAGTTGCGCGGTCTGACCCGCGGTGAAGTGCGGGTCGGCATTCCCGGCATGCTGGGCTCCTATTACTTTCCCCCCATCCTGATGGCGTTTCGCCACCAGCACCCCAACCTAAGGCTGTCGGTAGTAGAGGCCGGTACTGGCCGGCTGCAGGAGATGCTGCAGGAGGGCTTGCTGGATCTGGCCATCATCGTTGCCGATGCCGTGCCCGACGAGCTGGAGGCCAGCGTCTTCCTGCGCCAGCAGATGATGGTCATACTGCCGCTGGATCACGCCCTGGCGCAGCAGCCCACTATCAGCTACGAGGCTTTTTTCAAAGAGGAACTGGTACTGTTCCAGCAGGGCTATTTTCACCGCAAGGCGGTTGACCAGATCGCCAAACGCGGCAACTGCACCCCCAATATCGGCTTTGAAACCAACCTGCTGCCCTTGATCAAGTCGATCGTCAAACAGGGCTTTGGCATCTCCACGCTGCTGGCCATGGTACTGCGGGATGACCCGGATCTTGTGGCGATCCCGTTCGAAGAGCCAGTCTGGCTCGACCTGTCGATTGCCTGGCGCCGCCAGGGCTACCTGTCCCGTGCCAACCGGGCTTTTGTTGATTTTGTACTGGCCCATTCAGCCGTGGACCAAGGCCGGGAACAAGGTTGAAGATGCGACTGCATATAGCCAAGACCATGCGCGGCCACTATGATGCTGCCTTGCCTGTTTCCAACTGATCGACAACTCTCTTTCCGGCTTAAAGCACAGAGGATCTCTGCATGTTCCACGTTAATGAATACTTTGAAGGCAAGGTCACATCCATCGGTTTCGAAAACACCGAAGGCCGCGTCACCGCCGGCGTTATGGCCGCCGGCGAATACGAGTTCGGCACCAGCGAAAAAGAGCGCATGGTCGTGACCAGCGGCGAGCTGCTCGTCAAACTGCCGGACAGCGACGCTTTTGTCAGCTATCCGGCCGGCACCGAGTTCAACATCGACGCCAACCAGAAATTCCAGCTGCAGGTCGAACAGGCCACCGCCTACCTCTGCTTCTACGGCTGATATCGTCTGCCGACAGCCTCCGTTGTCGGCAACCACGACAGACGACGCAGCATCCATGCGCGCCGTCTGTTGCGCAAATCTGCTCATCTAAAGTTGAATATAAATCCGGCGTATGACACTCAGCCATCAAACTCATTCATGTAACTTTGTGCTAACATAGCCGCCCTGAAATACCCGCCCGCTAACCACCAAACGAGTCGTACAGTATGAGCAAGACCACTTCTCTGGAAAAAAGCAAGATCAAGATTTTGCTGCTGGAAGGCGTCCACCAGTCGGCGGTCGATACCCTGAATGCACAAGGTTACAACAGCATCGAGTACGTCACCGGCTCCCTGCCGGAAGAAGAATTGATCGAAAAGGTCAAGGACGTACACTTCATCGGCATTCGCTCCCGTACGCAGCTGACCGCGAAGGTTCTGAGCGCTGCGGAGAAGCTGATCGCCGTCGGTTGCTTCTGTATCGGCACCAATCAGGTTGACCTCAAGGCCGCCACCGAGCTTGGCATCGTGGTATTCAACGCGCCTTACTCCAACACCCGCTCCGTGGCGGAGCTGGTACTGGCTGAAGCCATTATCCTGCTGCGCGGCGTGGCGGAGAAAAACGCCAAGGCTCACCGCGGCGTGTGGCTGAAGTCGGCCACCGACTCCTACGAAATCCGTGGCAAGAAACTGGGTATCGTCGGTTACGGCAGCATAGGTTCACAGCTGAGCGTGCTGGCCGAATCCCTCGGCATGATCGTCCACTTTTACGATGTCGTGACCAAACTGCCGCTGGGCAACGCCAGTCAGATTTCCTCCCTGGACGAACTGCTGGCCACCTGCGACGTGATATCGTTGCACGTGCCGGAAACCCACTCCACCAAGGACATGATGGGTGCGGCCCAGTTTGAGAAGATCAAGCAGGGCTCGATCTTCATCAACGCCGCCCGCGGTACCGTGGTCGATATAGAGGCGCTCTGTGGCGCTCTGCAAAGCGGCCGAGTGCTGGGCGCCGCCGTGGATGTATTCCCGGTTGAGCCGCGCAGCAACAACGACGAATTCATTTCGCCGCTGCGCGAATTCGACAATGTGATCCTGACGCCGCACGTCGGTGGTTCCACCATGGAAGCGCAGGAAAACATCGGCTACGAAGTGGCGGAAAAACTGGCGAAGTACAGCGACAACGGCTCGACCATCACCTCCGTCAACTTCCCGGAAGTGGCCCTGCCGGCCCACGCCAAGGTACACCGTCTGCTGCACGTACACCGCAACATCCCAGGTATCCTCAGCGCCATCAACACCGTGTTCTCCGAGAACAATGTCAACATCTCGGGTCAGTACCTGCAAACCAACGACAAGGTCGGTTATGTGGTGGTGGATGTGGACGCCGACTACTCGGAAATGGCGCTGGAAAAGATTCTCGAGATCGAAGGCACCATTCGCGCACGTCGCCTGTTCTGATAGTACCGCTGAAACCATTGCCTGCACTGCAGGCAATGGCTGCGCCCGCTGATCGCCAGATCCGCGGGCGTTTTTACATGCGTGGCTCCACGGCAACCGCCTGGTCGATGCTGTCCAGATAAGCGCCAATGTGGCCGAAGAGCTGGCGTCGCAGCTGCGGCGTTTCGTTCACCAGGTGGTGCCTTGCACCTGGAATCAGCACCGGTTGCAGAGATGGATACAGCCGCTGCAGCACCGCCATGTTATGCCGCCAGTCCACAGTGCCATCCTCCTGTCCCTGCAACAGCAGCGGCGTGCCCGTTAAGGGCTCGCTGGCCTCGATCAGCTTGACCCATTCCAGCATGGCCCTGACCCAGCTGACCGCCACGCGGGAATGTTGCAGTGGATCGTACTGGCGCACAAAGCGAACAAAGGAGGCATCGCCGGAGTTGTCGGAATAGATGCGCTTGACCTGCTTTAGAAAGCGGCCGAACCAGCGGTACTTGCGCGCGATCACATCCATCATCACTGGCCGTATCAGCGGCGCCAGATAAACCCGCCCCGCCACCCGTTCGGCGATGGGATCAGCGCCGCGCTGCTGTTCCATCACGATGGCCGCCCCGGTGCTCTGGCCCATCAGAACCCAGGGGCCCGGCAAGCTGTCTTGATGGCGCTGCAGCAGTACCGACAGCTGCCGTGCATAGGTCGAGAAATGATCGATACCCAGGGCTGAGCCACAGGACAGGCCATGACCCGGCAGATCATAGATGAGCACATTCCAGCCCCGCTGCAGCAGAAAGTCGATCAGATAACGGTAAAGCCCGGCATGATCGGTGTAGCCATGGAGCACTACTGCCGTGCCACAGATCACCCCTTTGGGACGAAATTGCTGCACCACCAGATCCAGCCCATCAACAGTTTCCAGCCCGATACTGTACTCAGAGCGTGGCATCAGCTCGATCAGGCCATAATGTTCCAGATACGCCTGCAGATGCGGTGTACAAAGCGTGATATCGTTGGGCTCGAACACACCAAGCCCGTCGCGGATTTGTCGAGGATCAATGACCTTCATGGCATCTCCAGGCCAGGGTACAAACACACTGTAGCGAGAATCTGCCCCTGAGTCCTGTCTGTCACATGTTGAAGTCTATATTGGATATCAATCCGTTAGCGCGAGTCTACCGCGGCATCCAGGCGAGCATACCCGCCCTGCTGATACTCGTCCTGCTGCTGGGCAACAACGTCTGGGCCGGGCCCGATGAAGACATAGCGCTGATTACCGAGCGTCTGGCGCAGTACGAAGGCAAAACACCGAGCCCCGATGAACAGGGCGAAAAGGACCGCTATCAACAGGCGCTGGATGCGCTGCAGGATCTGAAACAGTACGACGCCAGTGCCACACAGCTGCGCCAGGAACTGGAAACCCTGCCGGAGGATATCCGCCGCCTGCGACAGCCCCCGAGCGAGGCGTCCAACCCGCAGCTCTCGGCCACGGATGCGCTGACACTGGAGCAATTGCAACAGCGCCAGACGCTGCTCAAGGCCAGCATGCTGGATCAGCAGAAGGCCCGCGATCAGCTGCAACAGGAGATCAGCCTCAATGAGAGCAAACGGCTCAGTCTGCGTGACCAGCTGGCCCAGCTCAAGCAGACCAGCGAGCCTGCCGCCGATCTGAACAGCAACAGCGAAGCCAGTCAGCTGCTGCAAAACGCCCGCCTGCGCGCACGCAGCGCCCAGATTCAGAGCCTCGAGCTGGAACTGCTGACCCTGCCCGGGCGCGCCGAACTGAATGAGCTGCAACTGCAGCAGCTCAACCGTGATATCAGCGCCAGCACCCAGCAGCTGCAGCAACTCGAAGAACTGATTCAGTGGCGCCTGCGCAGCCAGACCGAAAAGACCCTTAGCGAACTGCAGCAGAGCAGCCTCAGCGGGCTCGACCCGGTGCTGCAGGCCGCCGGCGAGCAGAACCGCAACCTCAGCCTTGAGCTGCGCGATACCCTGGCCGGCATTGAACAGACCAGTGATCTGCGCCGGCAACAGGGCGCGCACCTGGCCCGCGTCGATGAGGCCTACCGCACCATATCCCAGCAGCTGGAACTGGAAATCCAGTACGTCGGCACCGAGCTTCACCGACTGCAGGCAGGCCTGACGCGGCCACTCAATACCGCCAGCACCCGGGCGCGCATCAACCAGCTGCGGCTGCAGAATATTCGCCTTAATCGCGACCTGCTCGGTACCGAGCAGGAACTGGGCGGCTATGAAACCTCCGCCGGCCTGCAACTGCCGCAGGAAGCCCGCAGCCAGTATCGTCAGCTGCTCACCGACCGCCTGAGCCTGTTCGGCAAACTGCGCGATGCCCGCCTCAGCCTCGTGGCCGAACTGTCTTCGCTGCTGTCGGTGCAGGAAAACATCAATGAACGCATCACCCAGGCCCGCACCCTGATCAGCGAACAGTTACTCTGGCTGCCCAGCGTCACGCCGATACAGCTCAACTGGTTTGGCGAGCTGGCCGACAGCCGCCGGCTGCTGCTCAAGCGCTGGCAGAAGAATGCCGCTCAACCGCTGCTGCGCTATTCGTCCAGACTCGCCCTGCCACTGCTGGGGCTGGTTCTGCTGTGCGCCCTGGCGCTGCTACTGCTGCGCTACCAGCGCGCCCGGCAGCAACTCTGGCACCAGGACATCGGCAATGTGCTGCAGGACCGTTTCGTCCATACCGCACTGCCGCTGGTGCTGGCGCCGGTCATAGCCCTGCCACTGCCGTTACTGCTGCTGATCACCGCACGTTACGCGCTCAACCCCGGCCACCCCGACTTCGATGTACTGGCGTTCATGCTGCACATAGCTGCGCTCATGGTCTGGGTAATCCATTTCCTGCGCATCTGGCTGCACATGCCCCATGGTCTGTTCGTCGGCCACTTCGGCGTTGCACCTGAGCTCGCCCGCGTCCTGCGCCAGCGCCTGCTTCTACTCGGTCTGAGCTGCGGTCCGCTGCTGCTGGGCATTCTCTATGTCTACACCACTACACTCGACTCCGAGGTGATGAAATCCGGCCTTGAACGCCTGCTGATGCTGTCACTCACCGGCGTTATCACCCTGCTGTGGGGCAGCCTGCTGACCGTCGCACCGCAGCTCAACCGACTGACCCAAAGCAGCCGCTGGTGGTTCAAGGCAGAGGTATGGCTGGGCTGCCTGGTAGGATTCAACTTTATCCTGCTGGTCATGATGCTGGTAGGTTATGTCTTTACCAGCCAGATATTCATGATCCTGCTGCTGCTGGTCATGGTGGTCTGCCTGTCGGTATTCGTGGCCTACGGTCTTGGGCTGCGCTGGCTGCTGATCGCAGAGCGCAAGCTGGCCTTCGACCGCGCCCAGGCACGCCAGGCCGAAATCACCGCAGCGCGGGAGAAAAACGAGGATGAACCCTCCCTGAGTACCGACTACCTCAACATGCAGGACATCACCGAACAATCACGCAAGCTGCTGGCGACCACCAGTCTGATTCTGCTGCTGGGCCTGCTGTGGCTGGTGCTGCGTGACTTTCTGCCGGCGCTGGATGTGTTCGACAAGCTGGTGCTCTGGTCCAATATCAGCAGTACCAACGAAGGCGACGTCCTGACCAGCGTGACCTTCAAGAACCTGCTGTTCGCCGCCCTGCTTTTGGGGCTGAGCATTTTTGCCGCCTCCAACCTGCCGGGGCTGCTGGAACTGCTGATACTGCGCCACATGACCCTGAGCCCCGGCACAGGCTATGCCATCACCACCCTCATCAAGTACGCCCTGGTGGTGATCGGCATCTTTGTCTGCGTCGGCGAACTGGGACTGCAATGGTCCAAGCTGCAGTGGCTGGTAGCGGCACTCAGCGTGGGGCTGGGCTTTGGCCTGCAGGAAATCGTCGCCAACTTTGTTTCCGGCCTGATCATCCTGTTCGAGAAACCCATGCGTATCGGTGATACCGTCACCATTGGCGGCGTCAGTGGCACCGTGACGCGCATTCACATACGCGGCACCACCATTGTCGACTGGGATCGCAAGGAAGTGATCATCCCCAACAAGACCTTTATCACCGACCAGCTGATCAACTGGTCGCTCACCGACCCGACCACCCGGGTGGTGATTCGGGTGGGTGTGGCCTACGGCTCCGATACCGAACAGGCCCGGGGACTGCTGGTGGAAGCGGCACGGGAAACCGAGCGCGTGCTGAGTGACCCCTTGCCCGAGGCTTTCTTCACCGGCTTTGGCGCCAGCACCCTGGATCTGGAGCTGCGCCTGTTTGTTAGCGCCATGTCCGACCGCATGGTGGTGACCCACAACGTCAACACCACCATCGATCGAAAATTCAAGCATGCCGGTCTGGAAATTGCCTTCCCGCAACTCGATGTGCATCTGCACCCAGGGGCCGGCACTCAGGAACCCACCGCTGGAGACACCCGCAATGGCTGACACCGGAGCACTGCTGCACAGCTGCAACCTGCCCCTGCGCTGGGGCGATATGGACGCCTATGGCCACATCAACAATGTGCAATATATCCGCTACCTGGAAGAGGCTCGGGTACAACTGCTGATCAGGCTTGGCGCCGCCCTCGAAGGCGCCGCCCAGGCCCCGGTGATCATCAATGTCGGCTACACCTTCCTGCGCCCGCTGGTCTATCCAGACAGTCTGCGCATCGACTGCTTCGTCGCCGACCCCGGACGCTCAAGCTTCATGATTTACTACCATGCCTACGCCGACTCCAGCCCCGAGGTACGGGTTGGCGAGGGCTACTCCAAGGTGGTGTGGATGGACCATGCCAGCGGCCGCTCAGTGCCACTGCCGGACGCGATCCGGGCCCAGCTGTAATCAGCTTCCACCGCAACCGAACCCGACAGCACAAGGGAATGCACATGACACAGGATCTATCACCTGGCCCCGGCGACAACTCGGCTAGGCAGCAGGACGGCGGCAACGCCAGGATCATCTATATTCTTTACCTCGTCAGCCTGGTGGTGGGCATCACCTCACTGGTGGGGCTGGTCATGGCCTATGTATACAGATCCGATGCAACAGACTACATTCAGGCGCACTACCGCTGGCAGATCAGAACTTTCTGGATCGGCCTTCTGTATACACTTTTAGGGTTTTTGTTGACCGGAATCGGTGTCGGATTTCTGATTTTTCTGTTTGCGGTCATCTGGTTCATCGTCCGCTGTGTAAAGGGGCTGCAATGCCTTGAACGCCGTGAGCCTCCGGCCAATCCGGGCAGCTGGCTGTTCTGATTCGTCGCCCATTTGGGCTGCACAAACCGCGAAGTTACGCGGGTTTCTTATACTTTAGAGGCGCAGGGGGCGACAGTTTGCCAAAAATCGGGTAAATTACCGCGTCGCACAAAATGACTAAAACTAAACCAATACTGCCCGGTTTCGGGTGCCTCGCCCCGTTCGGGACTGAGATAAGCAAGAGGCAGTACATAATGAGCAACAGGGTACAGAGCGGTAACCTCCAGGTTACTCCAAGTCTTTATGACTTTATCAATAACGAAGCGCTGCCAGGCACCGGTGTAACGACCGAGCAATTCTGGACGGCGTTCGATTCGATTGTGCACGATCTTGCACCGCGCAATCGTGAGCTCCTGACCAAACGAGACCAGTTGCAGGCGCAGATTGACACCTGGCACCGGGATCGCAAGGGACAGGCTTTCAATTTTTCCGACTACAAGGCTTTCCTGACCGACATCGGCTACCTGCTGCCTGAAGGCGATACCTTCAGCGTCACCACCAGCAATGTTGACCCGGAAATGGCTACCATGGCAGGCCCCCAGCTCGTGGTTCCGGTCATGAATGCCCGCTATGCGCTGAATGCTGCCAATGCCCGCTGGGGAAGTCTGTACGATGCCCTCTACGGCACAGACGCCATTCCCAGCGACGGCGGTGCCGAGGCTGGCAAGGGCTACAACCCCACCCGCGGCGCCAGAGTTATCGCCTTTGCCCGCAACTTCCTCGATCAGGCAGTTCCCCTGGCCACTGGCTCCCACAAGGACGCCGTCGGCTACAGCATTCAGAACGCTCAGCTGGTTGTCAGCCTGAACAATGGCAGCACCAGTGCCCTGCAGCAGCCGGAACAACTGCGTGGTTTCCGTGGCGAAGACGCAGCGGCGCCCAGCGCTATTCTGCTGCTGAACAACGGTCTGCACTTCGAAATCCAGATTGATGCCACCAGCCTGGTTGGCAAGGACGATCCCGCCGGGATCAAGGATCTGCTGCTCGAATCCGCCCTCACCACCATCATGGACTGCGAAGACTCCGTCGCCGCCGTCGATGCCGATGACAAGGTGCTGGTCTATCGCAACTGGCTGGGTCTGATGAAGGGCAACCTGACCGAATCGGTCAAGAAGGGCGACAGCACCGTTACCCGCAGCCTGAACCCGGATCGCGACTATAGCGCCCTGGATGGCAGCAGCCTGAGCCTGAAAGGCCGCAGCCTGATGTTCGTGCGCAATGTCGGCCATCTGATGACCAACGCGGCCATCCTCGACAAGGACGGCAACGAAGTGCCTGAAGGCATCATGGACGGCATGATCACTACCCTGATCTCCATCCACGACCTCAAGGGCAACAGCCCGCTGCGCAATACCACCACCGGTTCCATGTATATCGTCAAGCCGAAGATGCATGGCCCCGAGGAAGTGGCGTTCGCCAACGAGCTGTTCGGCCGCCTGGAGCAGGCCCTGGGCCTGGCACCCTTCACCCTGAAAATGGGCATTATGGATGAGGAACGCCGCACCACGGTGAACCTGAAGGAATGCATCCGCGCCGCCAGGGATCGCGTAGTGTTTATCAACACCGGCTTCCTGGATCGCACCGGCGATGAAATCCACACCTCCATGGAAGCAGGTCCTGTCATCCGCAAGGGCGACATGAAGGGTGCCTCCTGGATACAGGCCTATGAAGACTCCAACGTCGACATCGGCCTGGCCTGTGGGCTCCAGGGCCGCGCCCAGATCGGCAAGGGCATGTGGGCCATTCCCGATCAGATGGCCAATATGCTCAAGACCAAGATCGGCCATCCGCTGGCCGGCGCCAACACCGCCTGGGTTCCGTCCCCCACGGCAGCAACCCTGCACGCCATGCATTATCACCAGGTGGATGTGTTCGCCCGTCAGGACGAACTCAAGGGCCGTCCGCGCGCCAGCGTCGACGACATCCTTACCATCCCGGTGGCGCAGAACCCCAACTGGTCCGCAGAAGAGATTCAGCAGGAACTCGACAACAACGCCCAGGGCATCCTCGGCTACGTTGTACGCTGGGTCGACCAGGGCGTGGGGTGCTCCAAGGTACCGGATATCAATGATGTGGGCCTGATGGAAGACCGCGCGACCCTGCGCATCTCCGCCCAGCACATTGCCAACTGGCTGCACCACGGTATCTGCAGCCGCGAGCAGGTTGTCGAAACCCTGGAGCGCATGGCTGGCGTGGTGGATGGCCAGAACAGCACTGATCCGCTGTATCAGCCCATGGCCGGCAACTTTGCCGACAGCGTCGCTTTCCAGGCAGCCTGTGAACTGGTGCTGGAAGGCCGCGAGCAGCCCAACGGCTACACCGAGCCGGTACTGCACCGTCGTCGCATCGAAGCCAAGGCCAAGGCCGCCGGCTGATCAAGCACAGCTGAGGCCGTATAAAAAGGGCCCGCCAGTCATACTGGCGGGCCCTTTTTTGTGCCTGCTCACTGCCAGTCCCGCCACCTGGCCGGCAGCTTGCTGCTTTCCTGCAAAAGCAGACTCACCGCTACAGAGGCGCTGAACTAAAGTTAGAGGGCGTACCAGCCCGGACAAGGCCATCAAGGTCTGTGCTGCGCACCACAACCGACAGATACCGTCGAGGCCGACATGCCAGCATCGGAACAGGACTTGCTGCTGCAACTGGATCAGCAGTTGCAGCAGGCCATTGAGACCAGCCAGGTTGAAGTCTATGGCCAACGCAGCCACTTTTATCACCGCGGTTACTACAGCAACCGCACCAGCCTGTGGAGCCACTCCCCCTCCTTGCTGGAGCATCAGGATCAAGGCTACCTGATCACGGCAACGCCCATGGCCGCGCTGCGCCTGGCCATTCTGCCGACCCAGGCCCTAATCCCGCTGCTACGAACATCGCTAGCGCCTGAAGCACCGGGGGCACCTGCGCCGCCGACGGCCAAACCCGCCCGAATGGAGGATATCGGGCCAGGGCTTTTGCGCCTGTGCGCGGCACTGGAGGGCTATTGTCCTTCATGCGGACTGGATGGCTTTGCCACCCTGGCACTGGAAGGCGGCAACCATTACCGCCACATACTGCTGTTTCGCCCACTGGAAGCACTGCAGCTCTACGATATAGAACCGCTCTGAGCCTTGCGAACAGACCCCATCAAAACGCTGGCCGATAGGCAGACATGCACGTACTCTGGGCAAAACTCTGGAACAGACAGCGGACAAACGCCTTTCCCATGCCAGATACGACGCCGCACCACAGTACCCTGCAACAGCTCAGCGACGAGCTCAACGCCTTTTTGACCCGCCACCCACGACTGTTCGTGCTGTCCGGCGCCGGTATCAGTGCCGACTCCGGCATTCCCGACTACCGCGACCACCAGGGCAACTGGAAACGCTCACCCCCGGTGGACCACCGTGACTTCGTCACCCGGCTCAGCTGTCGCCAGCGCTTCTGGGCACGCAGCCTGGTGGGCTGGCCCCTGATGGCCCGGGCCAGACCCAATGCAGCTCACCTGGGCCTGGCCGAGCTGGAGCGGCGCCAGCAGATCGAATTGCTGGTCACGCAGAATGTGGACGGGCTGCATCAGCGTGCCGGCAGCACCCGGGTACTGGATCTGCATGGCCGCTCCGACAGCGTGCTCTGCCTGGGCTGCAAGCTGCGTTACAGCCGCGCCCAGGTGCAGCAGCGTCTGGCCGACGACAACCCGGACTTCGCCACCCTGCAGGCGCCGGCCGCACCGGACGGCGACGCCGATCTGGAGCTGGATTTCAGCCGCTTTCGCCTGCATGACTGCGACCACTGTGGTGGCATCCTCAAGCCCGACGTCGTCTTCTTCGGCGACCAGGTGCCCAAGGACCGCGTCAGCACGGCCATGGACGCGCTGGCACAGGCCGATGCCATGCTGGTGGTCGGCTCCTCGCTGATGGTCTATTCGGGCTTTCGTTTTTGCCGCCAGGCGGCAGCACTGGGCAAACCCATCGCTGCGGTCAACCTGGGGCGCACCCGGGCCGATGACCTGCTCAGTCTTAAGCTCGAAGCCCCTGCGGGGCCGCTGTTGCAGGCCTGTCTCGGCGAATAGCCGACAGGCCTGTCGAAGCCCAGGGCAACGCCTCTTCGCCACACAGCATTGGTGATCCGATTCCGTTATAATGGCCGCTTTCTGACCGGCTACCGAGGCTCCCCGTTGACGTCACTCCCCTTTACCGACCTGCCATTGCCCCAGGCCATGCTCGATAACCTGAGCGCTATTGGCTATCACGAGATGACGCCCATCCAGCAGCAGACCCTGCCCCTGCTGCTGCAAAACCGCGACCTGATTGCCCGCGCCAAAACCGGCAGCGGCAAGACGGCAGCCTTCGGTATCGGCCTGCTGCTCAAGCTGGAGCCCACCAGCTTCAGCCCCCAGGCACTGGTACTGTGCCCGACGCGGGAACTCGCAACCCAGGTGGCCAATGAGCTGCGACGTCTGGCCCGCTTTCAGGCCAACATCAAGATCATCACCCTGTCGGGCGGTATTTCCATAGGCCCGCAGATCGGCTCGCTGGAGCATGGCGCCCACGTAATCGTCGGTACCCCCGGGCGCATTCGGGATCACCTGAGCAAGGGCACCCTCAAGCTCGATCGCATCAAGACACTGGTGCTGGACGAAGCCGACCGCATGCTGGATATGGGCTTTCGCGACGAAATCAAGCAGATCGCCCAGACCACACCCTCCAGCCGCCAGACGTTGCTGTTCTCTGCCACCTACCCGGACGGCATCCAGTCTCTGAGCAGCGAGTTCCAGCGCGACCCGCAGATGATTTCCCTCGAAGAAACCGAGAGCCCGCTGAAGATTAGCCAGCACTTCTTCGAAACCGACCGCGAATCCCGCATGCAGTCGCTGCAGCGGCTTCTGCTGCACTACCGTCCGGAAGCGGCGGTGATCTTCTGTAATACACGGCAAAGCTGCAACGAACTGGGCAGCTACCTCAACAATGAAGGCTTCAGCGCCGCGGTGCTGCACGGCGAGCTGGATCAGCGCGACCGCGACCAGGTACTGGTGCTGTTTTCCAACCGCAGCTGCCCGATTCTGATCGCCACAGACGTGGCGGCACGGGGCCTGGATATCGATGACCTGCCCTGCGTTATCAACTACGAGCTGACCCGTGACGCGGACACCCACACCCACCGCATCGGCCGTACCGGCCGTGCCGGGCGCGAAGGTCTGGCACTTAACCTGGTCATTCCGTCCGAAGGCTACAAGGTCAATGCGATCATGGAAGCCCAGCAGGCGGCGGATCCGGACTTTCTGCCGCTGCCCGAACTCAGCAGCGAGCGTCCGGCCCCGGCGGTCATGGTGACCCTGGCGATCAATGGCGGGCGCAAGAACAAGGTGCGCCCCGGCGACATCCTCGGCGCCCTCACCGGCACCTCAGGTATCGCCGGCAGCAGCGTGGGCAAGATCTTCATCTTCGACTTTGTCTCCTATGTCGCCGTCGAACGCGCTGTAGCGTCCAAGGCGCTGGGACAGCTGCAAAACGGCACCATCAAGGGCCGCAAGTACCGCATCCGCAAGCTCTGAGCCGGCAGCCGCCACTAAGCGCCGGCGCCCTGCGGATTATCCGCGGGGCGCCCAAAAGCGCATCCGGCTAGCAATATTGATGGACAAACGCCCTTTTCAGGCGTAAATAGTGCGCTTTGGTCAAACATTGAGCACCTACTTGAACGCCATAGTCCTGCCCGACAACAGCCTGCTGCTTGATCGAATCGCCGACGACCTGGCGACCACCGGCTACTGCATTTATCCACAGGCACTGCCAGGCTCGTTGACCGACCGCATGTACCAGTACATGCAGGATCTGGAGCAGGAGGCATTTAGACGTGCCGGCATCGGCCGGGATCAGGAACACCAGCTCAACCGCCAGGTACGTGGCGACCAGATTCACTGGTTATCGACCTCGAAGCCCGAGGAATCCGCCTATCTGGCCTGGATGGAAGAGCTGCGCATCGGTATCAACCGACGCCTGATGATGGGGCTGTTTGACTACGAGTGTCACTTTTCGCGTTATCCGCAAGGGGCCTTTTACCGCCGCCATCTGGATGCCTTCCAGGGACGCACCAACCGCGTGCTCTCGACGGTCTGCTACCTGAATCCCGACTGGCAGCCCGGCAACGGCGGTGAACTGCTGATCTATGCCGATGAAGAGGCGCAGACAGCCATCGAGCGGGTTGAACCCTGCTACGGCACCCTGGTGGTGTTCCTTAGCGACCGCTTTCCCCATGAAGTCCTGCCGGCACAGCGCGAACGTCTCAGCCTGGCCGGCTGGTACCGGGTTAACAACAGTCTGGGCGGTATCGTCGACCCGCCGCGCTGACAGCGCAGCGGCTACAGCAAAAAAGGCGTGGCGCCAGCGCCACGCCTTAATTCCGTTATTAGCCGCACCGGCAAAGAGCCGGCCTTTCGGCAACTCAGCTGTCGGCCATGCCACCCTTGTTGCGCATCGTCACCTGATACAGGTCATGCCGGCGATCGCGCAGGTTGGTAACCGAACCTTCGGCGCGCACTACCTTGAGTTTGTCCAGGTCCAGGTCCGAGAACATGATCATCTCGGTATTTGGCGTAGTTTCGGACAGCACCGCATCGTGGGGAAACATGAAGTCCGACGGCGAAAACACCGCCGACTGGGCGTATTGCACGTCCAGGTTATCCACACTCGGCAGGTTGCCGACGCTGCCCGCGATGCAGACATAGCACTCGTTCTCGATCGCCCGGGCCTGGGCGCAGTGGCGCACGCGCAGATAGCTGTTCTTGGTATCGGTCCAGAAGGGAACGAACAGGATCTCCATGCCCTCCTCGGCCAGCAGACGCCCCAGCTCCGGAAATTCGACGTCGTAGCAGATCAGAATGCCGATCTTGCCGGCATCGGTGTCGAACACCTGCAAACCCTCCCCCCCCTCGATGACCCAGTCGCGCCTTTCATGGGGCGTGATGTGCAGCTTGCGCTGCTCCTCGCAGGTGCCGTCGCGGTGACACAGGTAAGCCACGTTGTAGAGCCGGTCATTTTCAATCAGCGGCATAGAACCGGTGATGATATTGATGTTGTAGCTCACCGCCATCTGCAGCATGGCTTCGCGGAACTGCTCGGTATAGCCGGCCAGATAACGGATGGCCTCGGTGCGCTGGGACTGATTGGTCAGCCCCATCAGGGCACCGTTGAAAAACTCCGGGAAGAGCACAAAGTCGCTTTCGTACTCCGATACCGTATCGACGAAGTACTCCACCTGCTGCAGGATGTCTTCCACCGACTCGATGGTACGCATCTGCCACTGCACCACACCGACCCGCACCTGGGTCTTGCGCACACTGATGGGCCGCGCCTCGGGCTCGTAGAGGATGTTGTCCCACTCCAGCAGGGTGGCATAACCGGCCGATTTTTCATCCTCGGGCAGATAGCGCCGCAGCAGGCGCTTGACGGTAAAGTCGTTGGCCAGCTGGAAGCTGAGAATCGGATCGTAAATTTCCTTGCGCGCCACCTTGCCGATATATTCCTTGGCCGATAGCTCGTCGCTGTACTCGTGGTACTTGGGAATACGGCCGCCCGCCAGAATGCTGCGCAGATTGAACTGGCGACACAGCTCCTTGCGTGCATCGTACAGTCGCCGGCCGAGGCGATAGCCGCGGTATTCGGGATTGATCAGCACATCCAGCCCGTAGAGCGCATCGCCGTCGGGGTCGACATGGATTTCCTGGCCACGCCCGATCAGATCATCATAGGTATGGGGATTGCTGAACTTCTCGTAATTGACCAGTGCGGTCAGGGCGATGCCCACCACCTGTTCATTATCCACCACGCAAATCTGACCTTCGGGGAATTCATCCACCAGCTTGTGGATGGTGGCTTCGGGCCAGGCGCCGCCAATATCCGGATAGACCCGATCCATTAATTCCTGAATCTGCGGGTAGTCACTGTGGGTGATATTGCGCAAACCTAGCTTGAGATCTTCAAGACTCATACGGACTCCATTCGATTCGACCAGCACTCAGACTAACGACTGCACCTGAAGTTGCAACCCTGCAGGGAATTGCCGTCACGCGTAAACCCGCAGAGAAACCCGCGACCGGGCTTTGATTCTAATCCAGCCGCTTGCGAAAACGCAGTACCGCCAGCGTCATGCTAAGCAGAAAAAAGCCCAGCAGCACCAGCACATCCGGCCAGAGCTGAATCAGCTCGACACCGCGCAGCATCAGGCCACGGATCAGCCGGATAAAATGGGTTAGCGGCAGCAGCTCAGCTATCAGCCTTGCTGCGCGGGGCATGCCGTCAAACGGGAACATGAATCCCGACAACAGAATAGACGGCAAAAAGAAGAAAAACGCCATCTGAATGGCCTGAAACTGGGTCCCCACCAGGGTCGAGATCAGCAGCCCCAGGCCAAGATTGGCGGCAATAAACAGCAAGGCCGCCACATACACCTCCAGCAGCGAGCCATTCAGGGGCACATCGAACAGCTGCGCGCCCAGCAACAGGATCACCGTGACCTGCACCAGGCCAATCAGGATGTAGGGCAGCACCTTGCCCAGCATCAGCTCCAGCGAGCTGACCGGCGTATTGATCAGCAGCTCAAGATTACCGCGCTCGCGCTCGCGCACTATGGCCACGGCGGTAAACATCACCATGGTCATGGTCAGAATCACGCCTATCAGCCCCGGCACCACGAACACCGCCGAGCGACGCTCAGGATTGTAAAAATTGCGCACCTCGAATAATTGCACAGCCGGCTCCACCTGCGCGGCCGTATCCATTCCCAGTCGCATGTTGCCCAGCCGCTGCACCGACGCCAGTATGATAGGGTCGCTGCCATCCACCAGCAGCTGCACCGCCGGGCGCACCGACTGCTGCAGCCGGCGCTCGAAGTCCGGCGGAATCAGCACCCCCACATGCACCTGACCGCGATCCAGCAGTTGCTGCAACGAAGCTCCGCTGTCGACCCGCGCCACGATGCGCAGCACCTGAGAGGCTTCCAGCTGCGATTGCAGCTGGGCGGATAGCGCGCTGCCCGCCTGATCCGCCACCGCAGCACTGAGCTGGCGTACATCGGTGTTGATGGCGTAGCCGAACATAATGATCTGCAGCATCGGAATGCCAAAAATCATGCCGAAGGTCAGGCGATCACGCCTGAGCTGGCGGATCTCCTTGGCCAGAATCGCCCAGAGCCGCTGCAGCGACATCAGGGCATTACCTCAGATCCGCTGGCACTGGAGCGCCCCTTCCGGGTCACCGCCACAAACACATCCTCCAGACTCGGCGTGGTGTCGTGACACTGCGCCTCAATGCCGGCCGCCTGCAACAGGCCGCGCACCTGCTCGGAGGGCTGGCCAACACTGCGGGGCAGCAAAACTCGCTGGCGCATGCCCAGCTGGGTAATACTGCGCACGCTGTCCAGGCCACTCAGGGCCCGTTGTACCGCCCGTGGCACGGCGGATTCCACCAGCACCACCGCGCAGTCGATGTCGGCCATCAGCTGCAGCGGTGTGCCATCGGCCACCAGCACGCCATGATCCAGAATCGCCAGCCGGTGACAGCGTTCGGCCTCGTCCATGTAATGGGTCGATACCAGAATGGTGGTGCCCTGCTCCACCAGCGCAAAAAGTACTTCCCAGAAATCGCGGCGGCTCTGGGGATCCACCGCACTGGTCGGCTCATCCAGCAGCAGCAACTGCGGCCGGTGCAGTGTCGCCGCCGCCAGGGACAAGCGCTGGCGCTGGCCGCCACTGAGACGCCCGGCAAATTGCCGGGCCAGTTCGCCGAGATGATACTGCTGCAATGCCTCCTGGATACGCTGCTGGCGCAGGACGCGGGAGAGCCCATAGATGCGGGCGATGAAGTCGAGATTTTCCAGCACCGTCATGTCTTCATAGAGGGAGAAGCGCTGGGTCATGTAGCCGATCTTGTGCCTAAGCCGCTCGGCATCCCCGGGCACCTCGTGACCCAGTACCCGGGCGCTGCCAGCGCTGGGCAGCAGCAGCCCACAGAGCAGGCGAATGGTGGTGGACTTGCCGGAGCCATTGGGCCCAAGGAAGCCATACACCATACCCCTGGGCACCTGCAGATCAAGCCCGCTGACCGCCACCAGATCACCAAAGCGCCGGCTTAGGCCCCGCGCCTCGATGGCCAGATCGCCGGCCTCGGCGGACGTTTGCACAGCGCCGGTCACAGGTTCAAGCCATCGAAACTGACCTGTACCGGCAGCCCCCCTGGCAGGGTTTCAACACCGGCACCACTGAGCTGCACCTCCGCCAGAAAACTCAGCCGCGAGCGGTCCCGCTCGGTGAGGGAATCAAAGGGCGTAAAGCTGGCATCCGCGCTAATGTAGCGAATCTCGCCATCGAACACTCGATCGATACCATCCACCCGCACCTGGGCGCGACTGCCCTGCTGCAGCCGCGCCCGCAGCGGTTCGGGCACATAGACCCTGGCATGGGGCCCGCCTCCTGCCAGCAGCACCGCCACCACCTTGCCCGCGGGCGGACGTTCGCCCAGCTCAAACGGCAGCTCGTCCAGCAGACCGTCGCGGGGCGCACGTAGCTGCAGTCGCTGCAGCTGGATTTCGACCTGCGCCAGGCGCGCCTCGGCCTGCTGTACCTGGGCTTCACCCTGCAGCAGTTCCTGCTCCGTGCTGCCGTGTAACAGCTCATCCAGTTCTGCACGGTTCATCCGGGAACGCGCCTGGCTGCTGCTGGCCCGGGTTCGGGCCAGATCGAGCGCCTCGACACTGGCCAGACGCTGGCGCTGCAGTTTTTCCAGACGCTGTAACTCCGCCACCGCGTTGTCCGCCTCGGCGTCAGCCCCCGCCAGGCCAGCCCTTGCCGCCACTATACGTTCGGCTCTGGGCCCCCGGCGCAGCTCTGCCAGCCGTGCGACCGCCGCCTTCAGCACGGCCTCTGATTCGGACAGGCGCGCGCGCATCAGCCGATCATCCTGCTGCAGAATCAGATCCCCCGCGCTCAGACGCTGGCCTTCCCGGGCATCGATATGCAGGATGGGTTCGTTCAGCTCGGCTATCAATTCCACCCGATCCCAGGCCAGCACACCATTGATATCAGCGTCCTGCGACCACTGACATCCGGCCAGAGCCAACAGCGCCAGGCTGAAGACAACACGCAACATCCAGACCTCCTTCGACGTCGCCAACAGGCGGCTACTCCGCCCCACTGCACTCAAGCATGGGCGTTAAGCGCCTCCTTTGCCACAGCGCCCGGTGGAGCACAGGCGATCAACAGGCGCGAACACCTTCGCCAGTGTCGTGCAGGGCATCACCGGGCACGACATTCGTGCGCTATGCTGGCGCCACACAGTGATGCACAGCTTTGGTGCACAGAGGCGTTTCCAGGGTTGACCGAATGATCAAAAATGGCGCAAGATGTCGGCTCACCCCGCCGGATCAGCAGCATGAACGTCCCGACCCTCATCAACGCGCACCGCAACCGACAGGCCATCCCGGCCCGCTGGATGTGGCCAGGTGCGGTCGAACGTTAGCCGGTCCTGCAAGGTTCGGTTTTCCCAAGGCCGCAGCGCTCAACGCCTGCGGCCTTTTTTGTACATGGACGTACTTATCCTGCGTGCGCATGGATGCGCTTGAGCAGGGTTTGTACATGGACGTACTTATCCTGCGTGCGCATGGATGCGCGAGAGCAGGGCTTGCAGATTGATGCAGGATCCAGAGCCACCGGAAACAGGACGTTTCCGCCCATCACTGAAAAGGAGTAAAAACGATGTCCGTGCCAAGCGCCTATCTGGCCGTGCTGGCGATCTGGGCCACCACCCCGCTGGGGATTGCCTGGAGCAGCGAAACCGTCAACCCCCTTATGGCCGCCTGGCTGCGTATGGGTATCGCCGCCCTGCTGGGCTGGCTGCTGGTGCGAACACTGCGCCTGGACATGCCCTGGCACCGCCGCGCACTCAGATCCTACGCCTTCGCGACCCTGGGGATATTCGGCGCCATGAGTTCCACCTACCTGGCGGTGCGTTTCGTGCCTTCAGGCCTTATTTCGGTGATTTTCGGGCTGTCGCCGGTGCTCTCGGCCCTGCTCGCCCAGGCACTGCTGCGCGAGGCCCCGATGGCGCCGCACCGCTGGCTGGCCTGCGTAATCGCGCTGTCGGGTCTGGGCTGGATCTTTATGGATGATGCCACCCTGAGCCTTGAGACCTGGCCTGGCATTGCGCTCTTACTGCTGGCGGTACTGCTGTTCAGTCTCAGCGCGGTGATGGTAAAGCGCGAGGCGCTGACGATTCATCCGCTGCCCCATACCGTGGGTGCGCTGCTGCTGAGCCTGCCCTGCTACGGCCTGCTGTGGCTGCTACTGGATGGCACGGCACCGACATTCGACTTCAGCAGCCACTCGCCCTGGGCCATTCTTTATCTGGCGGTGTTCGGCTCGCTGATCGGTTTTGTCAGTTATTACCATATTCTCAGCAAGCTGCCGCCAAGCACCGTGGCGCTGGTTACCCTGATCACACCGGTGTTCGCGCTGCTGCTGGGCAGCCTGCTGAATCACGAGAATGTGGGCCTGAGTGTCTGGAGTGGAACCGCCGTCATCATGGCAGGCCTGGCCATCTTCTTCTGGGGCCACCGGCTCAGGCCTGCTCGGCTGATTTTATAGTTCGTAATAACGCCCGGGGCTGCGCTTGCAGCCCCGGACCGATGAGAGTTTTTACCATGTCAGTAACAAGCAAAACTGCCAGTGCTCCGCTGGGACACTACGATAATCATGCCAAGGGCATGCTGATTGCCGCCTGTGGCGTACTGGTGCTGAGCTTTGATGCCCTGCTGATCCGCCTGGCCGACAGCACAGCCTATAACGTGACTTTCTGGCGCGGTGCCCTGACCTGCCTCACCACCGCCCTGTTGTGCATTGTCTGGCGCCAGCGCTGGCCCTCAAGCCCCGCGCTCTGGCTCGCAGGCATCGCCATTGCCAGCCTCTACGGCGTGAATACCTGGCTGTTTGTGTTTTCCATCAGCCATACCAGCACCGCCAATACGGTGGTAATTCTGGCGAGCTCGCCGCTGTTCGCGGCGCTCTTTTCCCGCCTGCTGCTGGGCGAACGGGTTTTGCGCCGTACCCTGGTCGCCATAGGTGTGTCAGTGCTCGGCGTGATGGTGGTGTTTGCCGGTTCAGACAGCGCCAACAGCCAGGGGCTGGGCGATATTGCCGCCCTGGTACTGGCGGCCAGCATGGGCGCGATGTTCACCCTGCTGCGCCGTTTTCAGGGCCTGCCGCGCCTGCCGATCATCGCCCTGGCCGGTGCCATTGCCGCGTTAATCAGCTGGCCGCTGGCGACCCCGCTCACACTGGAACCTGTCAGTTACGGCTGGCTTGCATTGATGGGGCTGGTGCAGATTCCGCTGGCGACCATCCTGGTCATGACGGCACCGCGCTATCTGCCCTCCACCGAGGTCAGCCTCTTCATGCTGCTGGAAACGGTGCTGGGGCCTGTCTGGGTCTGGTTCGCGCTGGGCGAGACCACTTCGATACATACGCTGCTGGGCGGCACTGCGATTCTTGGCGCCATCAGCGTCAACACCTGGCTGGCATTACGCAGAGCACCGGAAAAGACCCGGATGGCCTGACACATCTGAGCAACTTAACGTGCTACAGAGCACAGTGATGCGAGGCTATTCGACAGGCTTCCGGTGATGTCGCCAATGGGCGTCATTGCAACGGCAAGAGCGCTGGAATCCTACTGCAGTTTTGTGTTCAGATAGCGCAACCACTTTGCTTAAGGACGTCCCCATGCTCAACCAGCTATCGACTCTCGGGCGCAGCGCCTGGTACTGGCTGGCGATGATTCTGATCGGCCTGACCGTCGAAGGTATCGCGCTCTATTATCAGTACGAACTGGGCTACGGTCCCTGTGTACTTTGCGTGCATATCAGGCTGTGGCTGGCGGGCTTTATTCTGGCCTGCGTACTGGGCCTGCTCGGCTGCGGCTGGACCTTTACCCGCAAACTGGCGCAGCTGCTGGGCTTTGTCAGCATGCTGGGGATGCTGGAGCGCAGCTGGGCAACGCTCGGCGTTGAGCGCGGCTGGATAGAAGGCAGCTGCAGCATGGAGTCGGGCCTGCCCGCCTGGCTGACACCGGAAAAATGGCTGCCCCAGGTGTTCGAAATCTGGGAACCCTGCGGCTATACGCCGGAGATGCCCTTTGGCTTCACCATGGCCGAAGTCCTGCTGGTTTTTTCCGCGGCCATGGTACTGCTGACCGGCTTGATACTGATTTCCCGCGCCAGGCGCAGAAGCGTTTTCTGACAGCCACCGACACGCCATAAATAAAAAATCCCGTGCAGCGATGCATGGGATTTTTTTTCAGATGATGTTCTCAGCTGGCGGCTCTGGCTCAGGCCGCGGCTACCCGCGCCTCGCTGCCACCCCGGGCCAGCGCATCGAGGATCGCATTCAGCGATGCGGTCACGATATCCTCGCTCACTGCCACGCCGCTGTAACGACTGCCATTAATGCCCATCTGCACGAAGCTGATCGCTTCGGCCCCTTCACCGTGGGTGTCGCCCAGGGCATGTTCACTGTATTCCACCAGCACCACGGATTCTCTCATTTCCCGGTTCAGCGCATCGACAAAGGCGCCGACCACGCCGGTGCCGGTGCCGGTCACCGAGCGGGTCTCACCCTGCCAGTGGATAGTGGCACTCAGGCTGTCCTGGCCGTTATCACGGCTGAGCTGGTAGCCCAGAATACGGGCGCCGCTGTCGGCCGGGCGCAGGTAGGTCTCATTGAAAATGTTCCAGATCTGCTCGCCATTCAGCTCCGTGGCCGAGGCTTCGGTGGCCTGCTGTACCCGGGCGCTGAATTCGATCTGCAGCCAGCGCGGCATCTGAATACCGTACTCGCGCTCCAGCACATAGGCCACACCGCCCTTGCCGGACTGGCTGTTGATGCGTATCACGGCCTGATAGTCACGCCCCAGATCTTCGGGGTCGATCGGCAGGTAGGCCACCTCCCAGGGCTCATCGCCCTGGCGCCGGGCCAGGCACTTGCGGATGGCGTCCTGATGGCTGCCCGAAAACGCCGTAAAGACCAGCTCGCCGGCATAGGGGTGACGCGGATGCACCGGCAACTGGGTGCAGGCCTTCACACACTCGACGATCTCGTCCATGTTGACCAGATCCAGCTGTGGGTCCACCCCCTGGCTATACAGGTTCAGCGCCATGGTGACGATATCCATGTTGCCGGTACGCTCGCCGTTACCCAGCAGCGTGCCCTCGATCCGGTCAGCCCCGGCCATGACACCCAGCTCCGCCGCCGCCACACCGCAGCCGCGATCGTTATGGGTGTGCAGGCTGATAATCAGCGCATCGCGCCTGGCTATATGATCGCAGACCCACTCGATCTGGTCGGCGAAGACATTGGGCGTCGACATTTCCACCGTGGCCGGCAGATTGATAATGACCTTGTTGTCCGGCGTCGGCTGCCACACGGCGGTGACCGCATTGCAGACTTCCACCGCGTAATCCATCTCGGTACCGGTAAAGCTCTCGGGGGAATACTGGAACACCCACTGGGTCTCGGGGTTATCCGCCGCCAGCCGAGCCACTGTCCGGGCCCCCTTGACGGCAATCGCCTTGATCCCCTCTCTATCCAGCCCGAACACCTGTTCGCGCTGCACTGTGGAGGTGGAATTGTACAGGTGCACTATGGCCCGGCGAGCGCCACGCAGGGATTCGAAAGTGCGCGCAATCAGCTCGTCCCGTGCCTGGGTCAGCACCTGAATAGTGACATCCTCGGGAATCACATTATCGGTGATCAGGGAGCGGACAAAATCGAAATCCGGCTGGGACGCCGCGGGGAAACCGACCTCGATTTCCTTGAAGCCCAGCTTCACCAGCAACTCGAACATGCGACGCTTCTGCACCACGTTCATGGGCTCGATCAGGGCCTGGTTGCCATCGCGCAGATCGACGCTGCACCAGCGGGGCGCGCGATCAATGATCTGGTCCGGCCAGCGGCGGTCGGTCTTGCGAATGGGAGCAAAGGGGCGGTACTTGCGGTGGTCAAACGAACTCATGCGGTTTTCTCCAGGTATCGATACAGGTCGCGAAGGTGGCAGAGGCCAGGCTACCGGGCGCCACAGAAATTCCTGGCCCGGCAACCGCGTCAAAGTCGTATCGATAGCATCCTGAAATAGTGCACGGTATAGCCCCGATCACGGAAAAATGGGAGTGAAACGCTGAACACCTACACCGGGCCTGTTAGCCCTGAACCTAAAGCCCTTGTGGGACCCAGGCGGTGCGGGCAGGACCGGCTCTCGTGTAGGGAGCTGCGGGGGCCGGTTCTCCTGATATGAGTTCCGGTTGCCGGCACCGCTGAGGGGATCAGCGATTTCGTAGAGCCATTGTATAGAGGGGCCGGGGGTGAATGTGTGCAAAGGCAACATCAATAACCGATGATATTGATGTTTAAAACCAACAATTCGTTAATTTATAGATATTTAATGCGACAAAAAATTAAAGACCATACTTTAATCACCAACAAAGTGATTTTTATCGCCATTTACCTATCTCCCGCAGGCGAAGATCCCCACGGTACCCTGCGCGCCCGGAGTCTGCTCCATCCCGATGCAATAGTTTGAAAATAATAGGAAAGTATTTTGCCAATGGTTGCCAGACGCTTGCACAGAACGATAATGAAAGCCTGATCCCGTTGCCTGACCTCACCACACAAGGGCTTTCATGTCGTCTTCCTTCGGTTTTGACCTGCGTACTCTGGAGGCTTTCGTTCAGATCGCCGAAACCGGCAACCTGACCCTGGCCGGCCAGCGCCTGGGCATGAGCCAGTCGTCGCTGTCGCAGATTCTCACCAATCTGGAAGCCGAGATGCGCGTCGAGCTGATGGACCGCAGTGTCAGGCCCATGGAAATCACCACCGCCGGGCGCTACCTGTACGACCGCGCCCAGAGCCTGCTGCAGGAGGCGCGCCTCACCAGCCAGAAAATGCGCAAGGCCGACTACAAGCTGCTGCGCCATGTGAAAATTGCTCTGGTGGATTCCATTATCACCGCCGTGGGCAAACCCCTGATCGATGTACTGCGCCAGCGTACCCAGAGCTGGGCCGCCATCACCGGCCAGTCGCACCTGCACGCCCATATGCTGCTGTCACGCCAGGCGGACATTATCATTTCCGATGATCCCCTGGCCGATCACTCGGATCTGGATCGCCATCGCATTCTGAAGGAACCCTTTGTGCTGGCGGTACCCAACGACTACACAGGCCCCAAGACCCTGGCCGAAGTCCTGCAGCGACTGGACTTTATTCGCTACAGCACCAGCTCACTGATCGGCCAGGACGTGGAGCGTTTTCTGCGCCTGGCGCGCCAGGAACCCCCACTGCGCCTGCAGCTCGATAACTCCTTCGCCGTGGTATCCGCCGTGGCCAGCGCTATCGGCTGCACCATCACCACACCCTTGTGCCTGTTCCAGAGCGGCATCCGCCAGCATCAGGTGACGCTACTGCCGCTGGGCCACGGTTTTGCCCGCGAAATCACCCTCACCACCCGCAAGGGCGAGCTGGGTGACCTGCCCGGCATGATCGCCCGCGACTGCCGCCGCATTCTGCAGGACAGCTTTGTGGCCGAAATCGGCGCCGAATACGGCTGGCTGCTGCCGCAGATCAAAGTGTGAATCGAAACAAGGAGGCTTGTGGGAGCCTGGTCTTCGGGCCAACAGGGTTGGCTCCGCCGATGTTCGCCCACAGAGTGGGCTCCCACAAGAGTCAGGCTAGCGGTCGTAGAAAAAGTTGATGATCCAGCGCATCACCAGCAGATCGTCGACCTCGGCGCTGAGTGAATGCAGCGCCTCACGCACCCGACTGGGTGGAATCCGGTTCTGCCGGCTCAGGGTAAGTGCGCGGGAATAGTCTCTGGAAAATTCCGGGTGCCCCTGCACACTGAGCAGATGATTCTGATACTGCAGCATGTAATAGGGGCAGAAGGCACTGCTGGCCAACACCTCAAACCCCGCAGGCAGTGCGCTCACCTGATCCTGATGGCTGACCACCAAATCGATAGCGGGCTTGAACGGCTCCATCCAGGCTTTGCGTTCATCGATCTGATTGAAGGACACCCCCACGCCCCAGCCCCGGTCCGATTTTTCGACCTCGCCGCCGAGCGCCCTGGCCAGTAGCTGATGACCAAAGCAGATGCCGGCGAACTTCTTCTTGCCGGCATCCAGGCGGCGGATAAAACCTTCCAGCTCCGCCACCCAGGCCAGACCATCAAGCACGCCGTGACGACTGCCGGAGGTGATATAGGCATCACAGTCATCAATATCGGCCGGCAGCTCACCGAGCCTGGCATCATAGACCGCAAACTCAAGATCCGGGTCGACCTTAAGCATCAGGTCCCGGAACATCTGCGGGTAGTTGCCAAACTGCGGCTGCAGCTGCTCCTGCACATCGTCGCACTGCAGAATGCCAATTTTCATTGCACTCTCCTGTTTGTTTAATCTGTACAAATAGGTTCCCTCCCTATTTGTCCGTCACGCCATAAAAACGAGCGCAGGTACGCAAACATGCTGGTTTTTATGGCGTTCGCATTGGCCTGCGGCCAATGATGAAGCATCCCTGCTTCATGTATTAACCCGCCGGGTTAATAGCTGGCTTGGGCGCTCCTACATCAGGGTATTCAGAGCTCGCCACGAACGGCACGGCCACAGAGTGCGCTGTACTGCTCGGCGCTGAACTGAATCGGGTTGCCGCCGGCGGACGGATCGGCAACCGCCATACGGCCGATTTTCTCAAGCGCACTCTCATCGATGCCGATCTCGCCCAGGCTGTGGGGAATGCCGACCTGGGCGCGCAGCTCCAGCACCCAGCTGAGGAAGCCGTCGAAGCTCGTATCGGCCAGGCCGATATAGCGCGCGCTGCGCTCGATGCGCTCGCTGATCACTTCGCGGTTGGCCTTGAGTACATAGGGCATCAGGATGGCGTTGAGCAGGCCGTGATGCGCATCGAACAGGGCTCCCAGCGGATGCGCCAGTGCGTGCATGCCACCCAGGCCTTTCTGGAAGGCTGTCGCCCCCATGGAGGATGCAACTATCATCTGCATGCGCGCTTCCAGGTCCTGGCCATCCGCCACGGCGCGGGGCAAATATTCACGCACCAGGCGGATGCCTTCGATGGCAATGCCCTCGGCCATGGGGTGCCAGAACGGCGAGCAGAGCGCCTCCAGATTATGGGACAGCGCGTCCATGCCGGTGGCGGCGGTCACTTTGGGCGGCAGGCCGACCGTCAGCACAGGGTCCAGAATCACAATGCCCGGCAGCATTTTGGGATGGAAGATGATCTTCTTGATGTGCTCTTCGTCATCGGTAATCACCGAGGCACGGCCTACTTCGGAGCCGGTGCCGGCGGTGGTCGGCACCGCGACTATGGGCGCCACGGCGTCGGCGTTGACGCGGGTCCAGTTGTCGCCGACATCCTCGAAATCCCAGAGTTGCAGCGTCTGGCCGGCCATCAGTGCAACCGCCTTGGCAGCATCCAGTGCCGAGCCGCCGCCAAAGGCAATCACGCCATCGTGCTCGCCAGCCCGGTAGGCCGCCAGGCCATCACTGACATTCTTGCCGGTAGGGTTGCCCTTGATATCGCTGAACAGGCCGATGCGCAGTCCCGCCCTGCGGCAGAGCGCCTCGGCCTCGGCCACCATCGGCAGTGCCGCCAGACCCGGATCGGTGATCAGCAGCGGCGCCTGCATGCCCAGTGCCTTGCAGCTGTCGGCCAGTTCGCTGATGCGGCCGGCGCCGGCACGAATGCTGTTGGGGTAGTTCCAGTTACCGCTCAGGTTTTCGTAGTTCATGGTCATAGTCTCTGCTGCGCTGAGCGGCCCCGCGGCTGCTCAGCTGTAATCATTATGCGCTTGGCGTTCAGATCCCGGTCTTGAGATGGAACGACTTGGGCCTTGTCAGATGTTCGAAACCTACACTCGACAGGGTGCAGCCACGGCCGGAGTTCTTTACACCGGTCCAGGCCAGGGCCGGATCCAGATAGTCGCAGCGATTGATAAAGAAGGTACCGGTATCGAGCTGCTCGCCGATGGCCACACCTGCTTCAATGTCGCGGGTAAACACCGCGGCGGTAAGGCCGAACTCGGAGTCATTCATCAGCGCTATGGCCTCCTCGTCGGAGCTGACTTTCTGAATCCCGACCACCGGGCCGAAGGTCTCTTCGGTCATGACCCGCATGCCGTGATTCACCTGGGTCAGCACCTGGGGTGCCAGATAGGCGCTGCCGGGGGCATCCAGCGGGAAGTCGGCCGGGTCTATATGGGCCAGGGCGCCGGCGGCAACCGCCTCGGCCACCTGAGCGCGGATGAAGTCGGCGGCACTGGCGCGCACCACCGGCCCCAGGGTGGTGTCTGGATCGTCGGAGCGGCCCAGTTTGTACTGTTTTACCAGCGCCACGGCCTGCTCGACGAAGCGGTCATAGACGGACTCGTGCACATAGATGCGTTCGATGCCGCAGCAGGACTGGCCGGAGTTGAAAAAAGCGCCATCGACCGTGGTTTCCACCGCATGAGCCAGATCCGCATCGGCCCGTACATAGGCGGGGTCCTTGCCGCCGAGCTCCAGCCCGACGCCGATAAAGCGTCCGGCGGCGGCCCGCTCGACCATGGCGCCACCCGGCACTGAACCGGTGAAGCAGACATGATTGACGCGCTCATCCCGGATCAGGCCTTCGGTATCGGCATGGGCCAGGTGCAGGTACTGGAACACGCCCTCCGGCAGGCCGGCGGCGGCAAAGGCTTCGGCAAAGCGCTCGGCACAGAGCGGTGTCTGGGCGGAATGTTTCAGGATCACGCTGTTGCCCGCCAGGATCGCCGGAATGATGGCATTCACTGCCGTCATGTAGGGGAAGTTCCAGGGCGCAATCACGAATACCACGCCCACAGCTTCACGGGTGATATAGCGGCTGAAGCCCGGCTTTTCCGGCAGCTGAATGGGCTGCAGCGCATCGCTTGCCACCGAAATCATGTAGCGGGCCCGTTCCTCGAGGCCGCCCACTTCGCCGGCGGCGTAACGGATGGGCCGGCCCATCTGCCAGCACAGTTCCAGCGCGATCTCGTCCTTGCGGGCCACGAAGGCATCCACCATGCGGCTGCACAGCGCCATGCGCTCTTCCAGCGGGGTGCGCTTCCAGGCTTTCTGGGCCGCAGCGGCGCGGGCAAGCGTCGCAGCTATCTCGGCTGCGGTGGCGTAGTCGCGCACCAGGTATTCTGAGCCATCGATCGGTGACAGGGTTTTCAGCTGTTTGCTCATTGCAGTACTCGTCTCAATTCATGCACCCGTCATGCAGGGTGGTTCATCGGATAATGTCAGGCTTAGATAATTTCGAAGTAACGCTGCAGTTCCCAGTCGGTCACATGCTTGCGGAACTCCTGGCACTCCCACACACGGGTGGCGGCATAGTGCTCGACAAAGGCCTCGCCAAACAGCTCCTTCGCCGCCTCGGAGCCGCGCAGTGCCACGGCGGCCTCATGCAGGGACAGCGGCAGCGCCAGACTGTCGGGATGCGGCTGAGTGTAGGCATTGCCCACCACTTCGGGCTCGGGCTCGATCTCGTTCTCGATACCCCAGAGCCCGGCGCCCAGCGCCGCCGCCAGGGCGATATAAGGGTTGGCATCGGCCGAGCCGAGGCGGAATTCCACCCGCTGGGACTTCTCGGAGCCCGGAATCACCCGCAGCGCCGTGGTCCGGTTTTCCACCGCCCAGGTGGCATCGGTCGGCGCCCAGAAACCGGGGATCAGGCGGGAGTAGGCGTTCACCGTCTGCGCCATCATGGCCAGCAGTTGCGGCATCAGCTTCTGCTGCCCGCCGATAAAATGGCGCTGCTGCCGGCTGATGTTGTGCGCCTGACTCGGATCATGGAACACCGAGCCCGAACCGTCCTTGTGTCGCAGCGACATGTGAATATGCCCCGACTGCCCCGGGTAATCGTTGGACCACTTGGCCATGAAGGTGGCCATCATGTTATTGCGCTGCGCCCAGACCTTGGTGAAGGTCTTGAACAGCGCCGCCTTGTCCGCCGCATCACTGGCGTTATCCACTATCAGTGCAGCTTCCAGTACCCCTGGGCCGGTTTCGGTATGCAGGCCCTCGATCGGGAAATCCATCTGCCGCGAAAACTCCAGCAGGTCATGATACAGCTCGGCGTGCACGGAGTTGCGCAGCATCGAGTAACCGTGAAAGCCCGGCGTAATGGGTTTCAGGTCGCGGTAGCCTTTTTCGCGGATCGAGTCCGGCGTCTCGTTGAACAGAAAGAATTCGTACTCGAAGGCCGCATAAGCATCAAAACCCAGCTTGTCGGCCCGCTTGAGCACCCGCTGCAGCAGGTTACGCGGGCAGATGCTGTCGGCCGGTGTATCGAACTCGCAGATGAACAGCAGCATGTCCTTTTCAAACGGCAGCTCGCGGCAGGTGTGGGGCAGCACCCGCACCGGTGCATCCGGGTAGGCGGTGTGCCAGCCGGTGTATTTGACGCCGACATTCTCGTACAGCTGATCATTGGAGTCCCAGCCCAGCACCACATCGCAGAAGGCAAAGCCGCCCTCCAGCGCACTGAAGAACTTGTCCTTGCACATGTACTTGCCGCGCATGATGCCATCAACATCATAGAGACCCACCTTGACGTCGCGCAGACCACGTTCTTCCACGATTCGCTTGGCATCGGCGATCGTTTTTACTTCTCTGGGATTCATCATCTCGATTGTCCTCGGGGAAGGCCGACCGCATCGGCCCCCGTTTGTTATTGTCATGTCCGCAGGCCGGTGCAGCCCGCGCGGCGGTTCCGCTCAGCTCAGTTCGGATTCAGCCCGTGCAATGGCTTCGAACTCTTCTTCCGGCGCCCGGGCCACCAGTCGATGACGACTGTAAAAGGCGAAATAGGCCACCATCACCGCATAAAAGACACCGCTCCAGATGGCCGCTTCCGTGCTCACCAGGAAGGTGGAGGCGAAGGCCGCGATAGACAGCACAAAGGCAATGCCTGAGGTCACTGAGCCGCCCGGCGTCCGGTAGGGGCGTTCCAGATCCGGCTCCTTGCGACGCAGAATCATGTGCGACAGCGTCATCAGGGCATAGGAAATGGTCGCGCCGAACACCGCCATGGTGATCATCAGATCCCCCTCGCCGGTCAGCGACAGTCCGAAACCGATCAGCCCCGGTACCACCAGCGCCATGGTCGGCACCTTGTTCCTGCCGGTCACCGACAGCCAGCGCGGCAGATAACCGGCACGGGACAGTGCGAACACCTGACGCGAATAAGCATAGATAATGGAAAAGAAGGATGCGATCAGGCCAAACAGACCCACCACATTGACGAAGGTGGCCGCCCCTGAGTTTTCACCGTAAACCGCCTGGAGCGCGCCCACCAGCGGGGCACCGTGATCCTTCATCAGATCCGCGCCGGCCACACCCGGCGCCAGAAACAGCACCAGTATGCCGAACACCAGCAGCACCGCCATGGCAGTGATGATGCCGCGGGGCATATCCTTCGCCGGGTTCTTGCATTCCTCCGCCGCCAGGGGCACACCCTCGACCGCCAGGAACAGCCACATGGCAAAGGGCAGTGCCGCCCAGATACCGATATAGCCCTCGGGCAGAAAGCTGCTGGCACCGGCCGCCGCCGTATTAACGCTGACATCAAACAGGTTATCGACGCTGAAATACGGCAGGGTGCCGATGATAAACACCAGAATGGCGGCCACGGCCAGGCCGGTAATCACCATCATGATTTTCAGCGCCTCACCGGCGCCCCAGAGGTGAATACCGATAAAGACTGTATAGAAGGCCGCATAGACCAGCGGGCCGTCGAGTCCGAACAGCTCATTCACATAGCCGCCGATAAAGATCGCGATGGCGGCCGGTGCTATGGCGTATTCCAGCAGAATCGCGGTGCCGGTCAGGTAGCCGCCCCAGGGGCCCAGGGCCCGGCGGGCAAAGCTGTAGCCACCCCCTGCGGTGGGCAGCGAGGCCGACAGCTCGGCCAGTGCCAGCACCTTGCAGCTGTACATCAGCGCCATCAGGATGGTGGCGATCAGCATGCCGCCAAAGCCACCCTGCCCCAGGCCGAAGTTCCAGCCGGCAAAGTCGCCGGAAATCACATAGGACACCCCAAGGCTCGCCAGCAATATCCAGCCGGCGGCGCCCTTTTTAAGCTGGCGCTTGTCCAGGTAGTCGCTGGAAACGGACTCGTACCCCACCGAAGTGGTCGTCATCTCGGTCATCTGAAAAACCCTCTGCGATCCCGGAATCCGGGTCTGCCTGTTGTTATTGTTTGATTCGCTCGGAGCAGGCCAGGGGCCAGCCCGGCAAAGCGGGTACACAGCTACTCTAGCCCGCCGGGCTCCAGGCACCTAGACAGAATAAAGGTACCCGATATACCAGTATCATTATTTTTAATGGTGATAATTTATTTAACAGTAACAATAAGTTAAACAAATATTATAGCGTTATAAATGACAGATAAGACCGCACGCAGGCCACCTTGGCAGTGCCATCATGTGATGGGAGTCCGGATTCGCAGATGCCCGTCCCAAGCTGTATTGTCTGAATGATAACGCCGTGCCACAGAGTAGCTCCGGCAGCTTTGCGAGAAAAGGAAAGGGCCCCGGCACATCCCTGTGACAACGACGATCGGTGTTTTGCGGCCTAGGTGGAACTGATACAGAGACTGGCACGCAGCCAGAGGACTTCGCTGTTGCGGGTTAATGCCGCCATGCTTACGAACACCGGCTGGCGTCCGTCACCCGCACAGGCAGGGGCCTTAGCCGGAAACCCGACTGACGGTGCCGCGTCCATCGATGCCATGCCGCTGCACCGACTGTTGAAAAGCAAAGCGCTCGGGGTACGGGAATCGCGCTGGCAGGCACAAGGCAGACTAAATATCGTGCAGCGAATTGAGTGTCTGGGTGAACTTGCGACGTTCCAGCGCTTCCAGCTGCATGAGGTCGCTGAGGTATTCGTTCACATGGGCCGCCTCGATTTCCTTGCAGGCCCCTTCAAACAAATCTACCAGATACCCATCCACGCGCAGGGCCATTTCACAGACCTGATCGGCATTCGGGTTCGGATACTCCTTCGCCAGCGCCGCCAGGAAAGATTCGGGCGCGTCCTCGAAAGTGTACTGAATATAGGTCGCCAAAATGCCCGTCGTGCCAGCCTTGAGGCGGCTTTTCAGGCTGATTTCCATCTGTTGCTCATGCTTGATCATGTACTCCAGCACAAGCCTGGCCCGGGCACTCTCGCTGCGTTGATCGAGTTCCCGGTACAACCCCGCCGCCTCGCAATGCATGCTAATGGCGTTATTGACCAGATCAGCCACGGTTTCGAAACTTTTCATAATGCATACCCCTCGGAAATAGCCTGGTGCAGTGGCCAGGGACATCTTAACTATAAGCAGTATTGCCTATAACAGTGGCAGCCACTGCATCACCGGCAGCGGATAAATGCCCAGCAGCAGCAGCAACAGCGTAAGGCCATACACCAGCCAGCGCCCGTTGTGAAAAACCAGGTCGCTGACCTCATCGTCCTGCTGTAACAGGATCAGAATGATGCGCAGATAATAGTAGAGGCCCAGGGCACTGCCCAATACCACCACACCCAGCAGCCACCAGAGCCCGGCCTGGGCGCCGGCGGCAAAGATGTAGAACTTGCCGATAAAACCAACCGTTAGCGGGATACCCGCCAGCGACAGCAGAATCAGCATGAAACAGCCGCCCAGGCAGGGCGCCCGCCAGCACAGGCCGCGGTAGCAATGCAGCCGGTAGTCCCGGTTTTCGTCGCCACCGCCGGACAGCGCGCTGATCATGGCGAACGCCGCCAGGGTCGTGAGGCTGTAGGCCAGCAGATAGAAGGCACCAGCCTGCAGCGCGAACTCGCTGGAAACGGTCTGCCCGGCGGCCAGGACCACCACCAGCAGGTAGCCCAGATGGGCGATCGAGGAATAGGCCAGCAGTCGCTTCATATCGTCCTGGCGCAGCGCCAGCAGGTTGCCCACCAGGATGGACAGGGTCGCCAGCGCCATCAGCAGGGTGGCGATCTGCTCAATCTGCAGCGCCTGGCTCAGCAGCAGATAGCGCAGCAGAACCACCACCAGTGCCCCTTTGGACAGGGTCGCAATCAGCGCCGTGAAAGGTGTCGGCGCCCCCTGGTACACATCCGGTGACCACATGTGAAAAGGCGCCAGCGCCAGCTTGAAGGCAACACCGATCAGCAGCATTGCCAGTCCCGCCAGTGGCAGCAAGCCCGATGCCGTACTGTCCGGCGGCAGCGACAAACGCGCAAATGCCAGCGTGCCCGTTTGCAGATACAGGCAGGCCATGCCGAACAGCAGGAAGGCCGACGCCACCGACGAGAGCAGCAGGTATTTCAGCCCGGCCTCGAGGCTTGGCAGCTGCAGCCGGTCCGACGCCGGGGCGCCACCGCAGGGATAGGCTACCAGCGCAAAGCTCGCCACACTCATCAGTTCCAGACCGATAAACAGGGCCGCCAGATGCTGCGCCGCCGCCAGCACCAGCGCCCCCAGCAGACACAGCGCCAGCAGCACATAGGACTCCTCCAGCGGCACCGCCAGGTGTTCGCGCCGCCCGAAATACTGTGCCGCCATCAGACCGACCAGCATGGCCACCAGAATGAAGAGTGCAGCAAAGAAACCGAAGAAAGCATCAACGCGCAACAGCGGCGTCACCTCCAGTCCCTGCGCCTGGATGCCCAGGTTGCCACCGAGCGACAGCAGTGCAGCCAGCAGGCCCAGCTGATAAACCCAGAACAGCAAGCGACGATGCCGGCAGAAAGCCGCCAGCAGCATGGCTGCCAGGATGGTCAGCGCCACCAGCAGCAGCGGCAGCAGCGCCCGCAATTCGAGCAGGGTCATGGTAGCCGCTCCATCGATGCCCGTTGCAACAGCGGCTCAGTGCCGCCAGGGTTCGGTGCCGGCGGTTCGGCCAGAATGGCCGCGACCGGCCGCTGCACCAGATCCAGCACCGGTTGCGGATGCAGGCCGAACAGCAGCAGCAGCACCGCCAGACTCGCCAGTACGCTCCACTCCCGGGGCGAACAGTCATGCACTTTGGCATCCGGCACCGTCGCACCCCAGAGGCTGCGCTGTACCAGCAACAGCGCATAGAGCGCGGCCCCCACCAGCCCCAGCATGGCCACCAGCGTAATGGGCCAGTCGCGCTGGAAGGCACCGGCCAGGATCAGGAACTCGGCCATGAAGTTTGCCAGACCCGGCAGTCCCAGGGACGCCAGCGCAAACAGCAGGGTAAAGCCAGACAGGCGCGGCAACAGCGACCAGAGCCCGCCCAGCTGACGCAGGTCGCGGGTATGCCAGCGCGCGTACAGCATGCCGACGATAATAAAGAGCGCCGCCGTGCTCAGACCGTGGGCCAGCATCTGCATCAGGGCGCCCTGCAGTGCCAGGTCGTTCATCGCGTAGATGCCCAGCAGCACGAACCCCATGTGACTGACGCTGGTATAGGCCACCAGCCGCTTTATGTCGTGCTGGGCAAAGGCCAGCTTGGCGCCGTACAGCACCCCCAGGGCTCCGAGCCCCATGGCCAGGGGTGCAAAGTCGGCGCTGGCGGCGGGGAACAGCGGCAGTGCAAAGCGCAGCAGACCATAGGCGCCGGTCTTCAGCAGGATCGCCGCCAGCAGCACGCTGCCTGCCGTCGGCGCTTCCGTATGGGCGTCCGGCAGCCAGGTATGCAGCGGCACCATGGGCAGTTTGACGGCGAAGGCGACAAAAAAGCCCAGCATCAGCCAGAAGGCCGGCGTTGGTGCCAGCTGCAGCCGCAACAGGTCTTCGTAGTCAAAGCTCATGACCCCGGTCTGCCCATACTGCATAAACACCAGGCCCAGGATGGCCACCAGCATCAGCAGACTGCTGGCCTGGGTGAAGATGAAGAACTTGATGGCGGCGTAGCGACGGTTTTCATGGCCCCAGATGGCGATCAGCAACACCATGGGAATCAGCATCAGCTCCCAGAACACAAAGAATACAAACAGGTCCAGGGCCGTGAACACGCCGATGATCCCGGCCACCGACAACAGCAGGTTGCAGTGGAAGAATCCGACCCGCTGGTCGATCTCGCGCCAGGACACCAGTACAGATAAGGCGCCGATAAACAGGGTCAGCCACAGCAACAGCGCACTGAGACCATCCAGGGCGAAATGCCAGCCAATACCCAGGTTCGGCAGCCAGTCGGCCCGGAACTGCAGCCACCAGAGTTCGCCCGCCGGGGCTTGATGGGGCAACGGCAACAGCAGCAGTGCATCCAGCCCCAGCACCGCAAGGCTCAAGACCCGGCTGAAACCGGTACGCCAGCGCTCTGCCAGCCACACCAGCAGCGCCCCCAGCAGCGGGATCAGGATCAGCAGCACCAGGCTCATAGCGTCACCACCGTCAGCACCAGCACCGCCCCCAGGGCAATACCGGCGGCATAGCGACGCAGACGCCCGTTCTGGGTGACCGAGAGCCAGGCGTGGCCGCGAGCGCTGAGCCAGGCCACAAACTGCACCGGCCGATCAGCCAGATCCTTGCGATTGAGGCGTGCCAGCAACAACAGCGGCTGGACCAGCAGTCCGTCATAGAGGGCATCAAAGCCCCAGCCCGCACGCCAGCTGCGCGCCAGCGCACTGTCGCTCCAGCGCTGTCGAAAACCACGGCCATAGCGCCACAGCAGAACGCCCGTCACCAGCCCCAGCCAGGGCATGATCAGGATGGCGCCATGCACGGCCGCCGGCACCTCGGTCGCGGCCAGCGGCGCAAAGACAGCCCCCAGCGGTTGCGGGATCAGCGCCCCAAAGAGTGCCAGCAGGCAGAGCAGCGCCAGCGGAACCACCAGCGTCGGCCGCATGTCGGGGCTGGGCTCGGTGACCGCCTCGCCGAAGAACAGTTTCAGGAACAGCCGCAGGCTGTAGAGCGCCGTGACAGCGGCACCGGCCAGCGCCAGCCACCAGGCCAGACTGCCCCCGTGCAGCCCATAGGCCTGCAGCAGGATCGCATCCTTGCTGTAAAAACCGGAGGTCAGCGGCAATGCGGCCAGCGCTGCACAGCCGATGGCAAAACAGAGCGCGCTGAAAGGCAGCCGGCGCAGCAGTCCGCCCATGCGGCGCAGGTCCTGCTCATGGTGCAGGCTCAGGATCACCTGGCCCGCGGCCAGGAACAGCAGCGCCTTGAAGAAGGCATGGGTCATCAGATGGAAGATCGCCGCCGAAAAAGCGCCAGCGCCAAGGGCAAAAAACATGTAACCAATCTGGCTGATGGTGGAATAGGCCAGCACCCGCTTCAGGTCATGCTGCACCAGCGCACTGCAGGCGGCCAGAAACAGGGTCAGGGCACCGACCAGCGCCACCAGCTCCATAATCCTGGGCGCCAGCAGGAAGATGCCCTGGGTCCTGGCGATCAGATAGACGCCTGCGGTCACCATGGTCGCGGCATGGATCAGCGCGCTGACCGGCGTCGGGCCGGCCATGGCATCGGGCAGCCAGGTCTGCAGCGGCAGCTGGGCGGATTTTCCCACCGCCCCGCCCAGCAGCAGCAATGCCACCCAGAATGACCAGTCCGACCCCAGCCACTGCAGCTGTGCACGCTCAATGACCGTCTGTATATGCAGGGTACCGAACTGCTGGATCATGATCAGCAGGGCCACGGCCAGGGCGATATCCCCCACCCGCGTCACAACGAATGCCTTGCGCGCGGCATAACCATTGGCCGGCTCCCGGTACCAGAAGCCAATCAGCAGAAAACTGCACAGCCCCACGCCCTCCCAGCCGAGGTACAGCAGCAGGAAATCGTCCGCCAGCACCAGCAGCAGCATGGCCCCCACGAAGAGGTTTAAATAGCCGAAGAAGCGGGCATAACCCTCGTCGCCGGCCATATAAGCAGCGGAATACAGGTGAATCAGCAGCCCAACCCCGGTGATCACGCCCAGCATCACCGCACTGAGACCATCGAAATAGAGCCCGAATGCGACCTCCAGCCCCATGCTGCTGAGCCAGGGCAGCTGCCGGGTCGTCACCGCCGCACCCTCTGCCAGGAAGTCTGCAATCAGCAGGCCGGACAGCAGCGCCGAGCCCAACACCGAACCCACGCCCAGCAGGGTCACCAGCCGCTGACCCAGGCGACCGCCGACCAGCAACAGCACCAGACTGCTGAACAGCGGCAACGCAGGTATCCAGCCCAGCCATGCCGTCATGCTAACTCCCTGCCCCGAAAAGGGCTGTCAGCGCTGACATGCTCGATCCCGCTCCGGTGCTTCATGCTAGCCTCGCATGCCGTCAAGACTGTCGATATCAAGGCTGCGGCGCCGCCGATAAAGCTGTACCACCAGCGCCAGCGCAAGGGCCACCTCGGCGGCCGCCAGCGTCAGGATCAGGATGAACATCACCTGGCCATCGGCATTGCCATGCACCGCACCCGCCAGCACGAAGACAAAGGCCGCGGCGTTAAGCATCAGCTCCAGCGACATGAGCATGAACAGCAGATTGCGCCGCGTCAGCACGCCGGCCAGCCCGATGCAGAACAGCGCCGCCGCAAACAGCAGGCCATGCTCAATGGGAATCAGCAGTCCCTGGCTCTCCATTTATACCTCCTCCCCTGGTCGATGCTTCAGGACGCGGGTCAGGTGCCAGGCACCGACGAGCGCGGCCAGCAACAGCATGGATGCCAGTTCCACCAGCAACAGATAAGGGCCGTAGAGCGCGCGCCCCACCGCCACGGCGTCGACAGCGGCCGCATCTGCGCTGACAACTGCCGGCAGCAGCAGATAGCCCAGCTGTGCCAGCAGCACTGCACAGAGCAGCGCAGGTCCCCGCCAGATCCGGCCTGCGCGCCAGGCCCGCTCCTGCCCGACGGCACTGTCGCCCTGATTCAGCATCATGATCACAAACACCATCAGCACCATGATGGCACCGGCATAGATGATCACCTCCAGCGCTGCTGCGAAGGGGGCGCCGAGCATGAAGAACATCAGCGCAATGGCCAGCAGCACAACGATCAGGTACAGCAGCGCATGCATCGCGTTGACGCCACGAATCACCTGCCAGGCGGCCAGCAGGGCGATGAGGGCACACAGGTAAAAAAGGAATGGCATCACACTCTCCTATGGCAGCAGGCTCTTGACGTTAATTGGATCGGCTTCGTGGGCAGCCTGCCCCTTGTCCTTGCACCCGATGGCCTTGCCGGCCACGCGATAGAAGTTGTATTCGGGGTACTTTCCCGGGCCACTGATCAGCAGATCCTCTTTTTCGTACACCATGTTCTGCCGGTCGTATTCACACATTTCAAAATCCGGTGTCAGCTGAATCGCCAGCGTCGGGCAGGCTTCTTCACAGAGGCCACAGAAGATGCAGCGCGAAAAATTGATGCGAAAGAACTCGGGATACCAGCGGCCCTGATCATCCTCGGTCTTTTGCAGGGCTATACAGTCCACCGGGCAGGCCACCGCACAGAGGTTGCAGGCAACGCAGCGTTCTTCACCGTCCGGGTCCCGGGTCAGCACGATGCGACCGCGGTAGCGGGGCGCCAGATACGGCTGTTCCTCCGGATACTGCACCGTTTCACGCGGCCGAACCGTATGCTGCAGCACCTTCCAGAGCGATCTCAGCTCACTAAACATGATGATTACCTCCGCAGTCTGCAGACGCAGTTATCAGAGCAGTACCCAGCCGGTGACGATCAGATTGAGCAACGCCAGCGGCAGCAGGCATTTCCAGCCAAAACGCATCAGCTGGTCGTAGCGCGGCCGCGGCAAAGCCGCCCGCATCAGTACGAACAGCACGACAAAGACGCCGGTTTTCAGCACAAACCAGAGCCAGCCTGGCAGCACGGGCCCGAGCCAGCCGCCAAAAAACAGCGCCGTCATCAGTGACGACACCAGAATCACGCCGAGATACTCGGCCAGGAAAAACATGCCGAACTTCATGCCCGAATACTCGGTATGAAAACCCGCCGTCAGTTCATGCTCGGCCTCCGGCAGATCGAACGGCAGACGGTGACTCTGGGCAATACCGGCGAACAGGAACAGCAGCATGCCGAGAAACTGCGGCACACAGAACCAGAGGCCCTGCTGCGCCTCGACGATCCGGCCCAGACTGAAGGACCCCGCCTGCAGCACGACCCCGAGCAACGACAGCCCCATAAAGACTTCATAACTGAGCGTCTGGGCGGCCGATCGCAGGGCTCCGAGCAACGCGTACTTGTTGTTGGAGGCGTAACCGCCGAGCAGGATGCCGTAAACGGCCAGCGAGGTCATGGCGAGAAAAAACAGCAGGCCGATATTCATGTCCACCAGCGGAAAGGCGGGGGTGAACGGAATGATGACAAAGGTCAGCAGCACCGTCACCAGGACAATGGCCGGTGCCAGCACGAACACCGGCCGGTCGGCAAAGTGCGGTACGAATTCGTGCTTGCCAAGTAGCTTGAGCATGTCCGCGACGACCTGAAGTATACCGAAGGGCCCGACCCGGTTGGGACCGTACCTGTCCTGCCAGAGCCCCAGCAGTCGTCGCTCCAGCCAGGTGAGCAGCGCTGCCGAAACGATCAGCAGTCCCAGCAGCGACAGCACTCGCGCAACGATTACGCCGACATCAGCCATCGCCGTCCTCCTGCTTCGATAGAGTCCGTTAATCCCCGCCCGATTTGGCGCCTCTTAGGCCTGTCCTGCCAGAGCCCCAGCAGTCGTCGCTCCAGCCAGGTGAGCAGCGCCGCCGACACGATCAGCAGTCCCAGTAGCGACAGGACCCGCAAACCAATAACGCCCAGTTCAGCCATCGCCGCACTCCCCACTCAGGCGCCTTCGCACTCGCCAGGCAAGCAGAGCCGCCGAAATCACCAGCAGTTCCAGCAGCGACAGGACCCGCAAACCAATAACGCCCAGTTCAGCCATGGTCACCTCCCAGATCGCGTCCCTGATCAACGTCCCGGTCGCTGGCGATCAGCCGCAGCGGCGGTGGCAGTGGCCGTAGCGCCGGTTTGAGGCTCAGCGCCGGTGACGGATCGGTGCCGGCCAGCCAGAGTCCGGGCCGTTGCGGTATGACAAGACTGTCGGCTGGCAGGCTGCTGTCCACCTGGACATAGAGCGTCTGGCTGCAGTCGCCGTAGTGCAGCTCCAGGCTATCCCAGCTGTTCAGTTCCAGCCGGCGGGCACTCTGGCTATCGATACCCAGTACCGCAGGTCCGGCCCGCTCCGCCACGGCGGGTGCATAGCCACTCAATTCCTCGGCGGCGAACACCTCGTAACGCGGTATCAGCTGCCACTGCGGTGTCCGGTTCGCGACGGGCGCAGGAGCGGCTTGCTGCGAATCGAGCACCCTGAAAGCCAGCCGCACCAGCGCCGGTGCATCACGCCAGTCCCCGCCCACCTCCTGCTGAAAACGGTTCAGCGCCTGGCCGGAGTTCCAGCCCGGCGCCCAGACACTCGCCCGCGCAGCCCCGGGGCCCGGTACGCCCTCCATCGAGAAGCTGTACGGTGAATCCGTATCCGCCGGCGGCGGGAATTCGCGCACCTGCTGCTGCGCATGCATCGCGGTACGACCGCTGTAGCGGGCACTCTGGCGCTGCAGCCTGGATCCCCGGATACGCAGGTCGGCTGTGGGGCCGGCCCGCTCGATATCGGCGAAAACCGGATGCGTTGCCGCCAGGCTGTGCCGCACCGCATCACTGTTGTGCCAGCCCGCCAGCAGTGCCCAGCGGGCATCCAGGCTGGCCTGCGTCGTGCGCTGCTGGTGCACGACAGCCTGGGCCAGCTGCTGCCAGGGCGGTTGGCAATCGGTAGATTGCACCGCCTGAAAGCGCTGGGCCATACCTGAGGCATTGACCAGGGTTCCCTGCTGCTCAAACTGCGTCGGCACCGGCACCAGGGCATCCGCCCGCTGCACCGTGTCAGTATCGAGACACTCCAGCACCAGCCAGTGCGCGGCAAGGCGGCGCAACCGCGCCAGGGCTTCGGGCGCGAGGCGGCGCTGCAGGTCGTTTTCCAGGATCACCAGGCTGCCGGCCCGGCCCTGCTCCCGTGCCCGTTCGAGCGCCGCCATCAGCTCATCCAGCCCCTGCTGTGCCAGTGCGGCCAGCCCCACGCTGTTGCTTTCCATGGCGCCCACATAGAGCAGCGGCTCGCGCCCCCGGTCACGCAGGGCCTGCTCGAGTTCGGCCAGGGCATCGAGCTGGGCCCAGGCCCCCAGACCGCAGCCGGCCAGCAGCAGTGGCTGGCGGGCCTGGCACAGCATCGCGGCGGCATCCTCGACCCAGGCCCGCTGCGCAGCGCTCAGGCCGCTGTCCGCCTCTTCGCCGGCAACGTGACGCGCCAGGGCCCGGGTCAGGCGGGTAATGTCGTCCACGGGTACGCAGAACAGCCGCTCGGTGATATCGTCCAGCGCCGTGCCGCAGGGCACCAGCTGCCACAGCGGGCTGCGTTGCTCATGGCCCAGGTTGCGTACCGCGGCATCCTGCCAGGGGGCTATTTTCTGCGCCTGCGCCCGGGCGAGGCTGCGGTTGCGGATCAGCTGGCGCAGTGACAGGGCCACGCGCGGCGCGGTCGCGGCAATGTCCTCGCCGATAATCAGGGCCGCATCGGCCTGCTCGATATCCCGCAGGGTTGCAAAGCCCGTATCGCGGCGGTTGGCGATACGCAGGTAGCGCCGCAGACACTGCCATTCCCCCGCCGCGATGCCGGCGAAAAAGTGTGCCTGCCCGACCAGGGTACTGAGGGCGAAGTTGTTCTCCAGCGAAGCACGCGGCGAGCCGATGGCGAACACCGCCTGCGCGGGGTCCCGGATCCGCTCCAGCAGCTCGGCCAGCAGCAGGCCTGCATCGGCGCCATCTGTACCGGTGGCGCTGCGCCTGTAGCCCTGGGTCAGGCGCTCGGGGGCATTGCTGTAGTCATAACCGAAGCGGCCCCGATCACACAGAAAATAGCCATTGAGCTGATGCTGATAACGGTTGGTGATGCGCAGGATGCGGTCATAGCGCTGTGCCGGTGTGGTATTACAGCCCACCGCACAGTGCGCACAGATGGAAGGCGCGCTCTGCAGATCCCACTTGCGGCTGTAATGACGGCTGTAGGTGCGATCGGTAAAGACGCCGGTCGGGCAGACTTCGACCAGGTTGCCGCTGAACGGGCTGTCCAGCACACCGTCCTGTTCACGCCCGAAATAGACATGATTGTGCGAGGCCTGGGCACTGAGATCCCGGCCACCGGCATAGTCCTGATAAAACCGCACACAGCGGTAGCAGGCGATGCAGCGGTTCATTTCATGGTTGATGAACGGGCCCAGATACTGGTTGCGGTGGGTGCGCTTCAGCCCCCGGTAGCGACGCAGGTTATGGCCGCTCATTTCGGTCATGTCCTGCAGATGGCACTCGCCGCCTTCCTCGCAGACCGGGCAGTCGTGCGGGTGGTTGGTCATCAGGGTTTCGATGACCGAAGCGCGAAAGGCACTGGCCTGGGCTTCGTGCAGGCCGATGCGCATGCCTTCCTGGATGGGCGTCATGCAGGCCACGACCAGGCGACCGCGGCTGTCGTTGTCGTCCATATACTGGGTCACCGCGCACTGGCGACAGGAGCCCACCGACCCCAGTGCCGGATGCCAGCAGAAATAGGGCAGATTCAGACCCAGCGACAGAATCCCCTGCAGCAGATTGTGCTGCGGGTTAACTTCGTACTCCCTGTCGTCGATCAGGATCCGGCTCATGGCGACCTCAATGGTGGCGAAAAGCGCTTGCCCCTAAGCTTAGTCAAAGGTCTGGCTATTCGTAGGAGCCGCGCCTCGCGGCGAATGGTCTGAGGGTGCCGCACCTGTTCGCGGCGGGGCGCCGCTCCTACAACGAGCTCCGATAGGGGCAGCTGTGCTCTTCGATATGACGTTCAAAATCGCTGCGAAAATGCTTCAGCGCACTTTGCAGCGGCTCCATGGCACCCGGTGCCAGCGCACAGAAGGTTTTGCCCGGTCCCATGAAACGGCAGTGCTCCGCCAGCGTATCCAGATCCTCGGGCCGTCCCTGGCCGGACTCGATCGCCTCCAGCAGCTGGCGGGTCCAGGGCAGGCCGTCGCGGCAGGGCGTGCACCAGCCGCAGGATTCCTGGGCAAAGAAGCGTTCGAGGTTCAATACCATGCCCACCGGGCAGGTCCTGTCGTCAAGCACGATCAGGGTCCCGGTGCCCATGCGGCTGCCGGCCTTGCCGATACTCTCGTAGGTCATCGGCAGGTCCAGGTGCTCCGGCAGCAGGAAATCGGTGGATCCGCCGCCGGGCAGAAAGCCCTTCAATTGATAACCCGCGCGCATGCCTCCGGCACAACCCTCGAAGATGTCCCGTATCGACGTGCCCATCGGCAGCTCCCAGGCGCCGGGCCGACATACCCGGCCACTGACGCCAAACAGCTTGGTGCCACTTTCCTCGCCCAGGCCCAGCCCCTGATACCACGCGCTGCCATGGCGGATGATGTGCGGTACATTGCACAGTGTCTCAACGTTATTGACCACCGTAGGCTGGCCCCAGGCGCCACTGATCTGCGGAAAGGGCGGCTTGGCCCTGGGCGTTGCGCGCTTGCCTTCCAGCGCATTGATCAGTGCGGTTTCCTCGCCGCAGATATAGCGTCCGGCGCTGATATGCAGATACAGCTGCAGACTGTAACCGCTGCCCTGGATATGTTCGCCCAGCAGGCCCGCCGCATAGGCTTCCCTGATGGCAGCGCGTAACCGCTTCGCGGCATCGACATACTCGCCGCGTAGAAAGACATAGGCCACGTCGGCCTCGATGGCATAGGCGGCCAGCATCATGCCCTCGAGCAGCTGGTGCGGATGGCGTTCAAGCAGCAGTCGGTCCTTGAAGGCACCGGGCTCCATTTCATCGGCATTGGCGACCAGGTATTTGGGATGGGGCGCGCCATCGCCGCGCGGTACCAGGCTCCATTTCACGCCGGTGGGAAAACCCGCCCCGCCACGTCCGCGCAGGTTGGCGTCCTTGACCCGGGCAACGACCTCGTCGGGGCTCATGCCGCCAAGGGCCGCTTTCAGGGCCTCGTAGCCGCCCAGGTCCCGGTATTCCGCCAGAGTCAGGGCCGAACCGTCCGGTTTCAGATGCTGGGTCAGCGGGCGTTCCATCGGCTACTCCGTCGCCTGGTCGGGCGCTGGCCGGCGCAACAGCACGGCCAGGCTATCGGGTTCCAGGTCATGGTGGTGCCGGTCACCGATCATCAGCGCCGGCGCATGGTCGCAGTCACCCAGACAGGTAATGGGCAGCAGCGTGTATTCGCCGTCGTCGCTGGTCTGGCCAAAGTCGATGCCCAGCTCCTCGCCAATCCGGGCCCTGAGGGCATCGCAGCCCAGCATCCAGCAGGTCACGCTGTTGCACAGGTAAATCACCTGGCGCCCCACCGGCTGGCGAAAAATCAGGTTGTAGAAGGTCGCCACCGCATCGACCTGCGCCGCCCCCAGACCCAGGTAGTCGGCAATCGCCGCCACGCTGTCGTCGGACACCCAGCCACGATGCTGCTGCACGATCCGCAATGCCTCGATGCACAAGGCATCGCGCTGCGGATAGGCCTGCGCTTCCTGCTCGATGCTCTCGCGCTCGGCCTGGCTGAGATAGCTGTTGGACCAGCCCCGGTCGCGGGCAAAGATTGCGCTCATGTCCAACCTCCCCTCTGTTTACCGATCCACATCGGCCATGACGAAATCGATACTGGCGATAATGGCAATCAGATCGCTGACATAGAGCCCCCGGCTCAGCAGCGGAATCATCTGCAGGTGGGCAAAAGACGGCGTGCGGATGCGGGTCCGATACGACTGGGTTGAGCCGTCACTGACCAGATAATAGGCGTTCATGCCCTTGGTCGCCTCGATCGCCACCATCGCCTCACCGGGCGGGATGACCGGCCCCCAGCTGCTGTTGAGGAAATGCTGGATCAGCGTCTCGATGTCAGCCAGGGTACGGTCCTTGACCGGTGGCGTGGTCAGCGGATGCTGCGCCTTGTATAGCCCCTCTGGCATGTTTTCCAGGCACTGGCGGATGATGCGCAGGCTCTGGCGAATCTCCCCGACCCGCACCAGGCAGCGGTCGTAACAGTCGCCATGGCTGGCGGTGACGACCTCGAAATCGAACTGTTCGTAGCCGCTGTAGGGCCTTTTTTTGCGCAGGTCCCAGTCCAGGCCTGTAGCCCGCAGGCCCGGTCCGCTGGCGCCCCAGGCAAGGCCTTCGGCCGTATTGTAGACGCCGATACCCCGGGTACGGCGTTGCAACGTACCGTTGCCCAGCACCATGACATCGTACTCGGCCAGCCGGCCGGGCAGGTAATCGATGAACTCCCGAATCATCCGGTCCCAGCCGCGGGGCAAATCCTGGGCCACGCCGCCGATGCGAAACCAGGCCGGATGCATGCGCCCGCCGGTAATGGCCTCGACAATGCCGAACAGCTTTTCGCGATCGGCAAACATGTAGAACACCGGCGACATCTGGCCCACGTCCTGGGCAAAGGTGCCATAGAACACCAGATGACTGGCGATGCGGAACAGCTCGGCCATCATCACGCGGATCACCTGGGCCCGTGGCGGTACCTGAATGCCGGCCAGCTGTTCGACGGCCAGCACATAGGGCAGGTTGTTCATCACGCCGCCAAGGTAATCGATGCGGTCGGTATAGGGGATATAGCTGTGCCAGGCCTGGCGTTCGCCCATCTTTTCGGCGCCACGATGGTGATAGCCGATATCGGGCACCGCCTGGACGATTTCCTCGCCATCGAGCTGCAGCGCCACACGAAAGACCCCGTGCACGCTGGGATGGTTGGGTCCCAGGTTGAGGAACATGAAATCACTGTCCTCGCTCTGGCGCTGCATGCCCCAGTCCTCGGGCCGGAAACGCAGCGCGTCCTGCTCGGTATCCTGGCGTGCTTCGCTCAGGCTGAAGGGCTCCACCTCGGTGGCGCGGGCGTAATGGTCCTTGCGCAGCGGATGCCCTTCCCAGGTGGGCGGCAGTAAAATGCGGCGCAGGTGCGGGTGGCCGTCAAAGCGGATGCCGAACAGGTCCCAGACTTCACATTCGTACCAGTTGGCGTTGGGCCAGATATCGCAAATGCTCGGCAGCGACAGCGCCGGCTGCAACAGGGCCACCTTGATGCGGATATCCCGATTACGGCTGACCGAGAGCAGCTGGTAAACGACCGTGAAATCCGCCGGCGGCTGACCGTCGCGATGCTCGCGCTGGCGCTCGTCGATGGCTGTGAGATCGAACAGCATCTCGAATCCCTGACTCTGCTGCAGATGCTGCAGTAGCGATCTGAGCCGGTCGCGATCAACCCAGAGAGTCTCGATACTGTCGACAGTAGATTGCGCATGCGTGTCGCCCCCGCCGAATCGGGTTTGCAGCGCCGGCTGCAGGGGTGAACGGTCTGCCCCATTCGGAGCCAGGCTTGCATCTTCAGGCTGAGTGGACATGGGCTTGATCCATCACACGCTGTCCGGTGATCGCAATGTTGTCGCCTGCTGGCGCTGCTCTCTCAGGCGGTCACGCTGGCTGTCCTGCGGGGCCCGGTACACGGCATGCCCCTCAACAACCCAGCTCAGCGGACGCCGCTCCTTGCCGATCGAATCCTGCAGCAGCATCAGCCCCTGCAGCAGGGCTTCGGGGCGCGGCGGGCAACCCGGCACATAGACATCCACCGGCAGGAAACGGTCGACGCCCTGCACCACACTGTAGATATCGTACATGCCGCCGGAGTTGGCGCAGGATCCCATGGAAATGACCCAGCGGGGCTCCAGCATTTGCTCATACAGCCGCTGTATCACCGGCGCCATTTTCAGAAACACCGTGCCGGAGATCACCATCAGGTCGGCCTGGCGCGGCGTGGCCCGAATAACCTCGGAGCCGAAGCGGGCAATGTCGTGGCGCGGCGTGAAGGCCGTCGCCATTTCCACATAACAGCAGGACAGGCCGAAGTTGAATGGCCATACCGAGTGCTTGCGCCCCCAGGACAACAGCTCTTCCAGTTTAGCCGTCAGCACGCTCTGGCGGACCATGTCCTCATAGGCGCTGTCACGGTCCGTGGCAATGGTATCGGCCTTTGTCAGATGCCAGCTCATGGGCTGCGCTCCCTGCCCTTTAAACTGCGCTGACGCGGCCCCCAGTCCAGCGCACCCTCGCGCCAGAGATACAGCAGCGCGGCAAACAGTATCAGCATGAAAATCAGCGCCTCGACAAAGCCGGCCAGCCCCACGGCATCAAAGGCCAGGGCCCAGGCATACAGAAAGATCACTTCCAGATCGAAGATCACGAACAGGATCGCGACCACAAAATAGGAAATCGACAGCCGCAGGCGCGCCGAACCCACCGCCACAATGCCCGATTCGAAAGGTTCGTCCGTTGCCCGGTCATAGTGACGCGGTCCAAACAAATGCGAGACCCCGAGCATGATGGCCACAAGAAGCAGCACAGCCAGCGCGTAGGCGAGCAACGTCCAGGTGTCCTGGGATATCAGATCGGTCGCGGACATGAGCAGTGACCTTGCAGGAGACAACGCCCTAACTATAGAAGGCCCGCTTCAAAACTGCTCATACTGTCAGGGTCGCCAGTGCACCGTTGCTGCCAACCGAGGCTGCTGCGGGGGCCCATGCAACAGCGCGCCAGCAGCTCGTATCGCTTTCAGATGCAATTCAGTTTCAGGGACTAAGGTGATTTCCAGCTTCGCCGCAGACCTTAATGTTTACGAGCGAACAGTTTGGCGCGCCCTGCGGGACGCCATGACCTTCAGTCCAGATCATGCCCGTATCGGCTGTTTTAACGCTGCTGCCACTGTTGGCAGCAACCGGGAAAAGTACCGAACGGGTACAGGAGAAAACAATGAAAAATGCATTCCGCGTCCGCACTCTGACCCAGGCCATAGCGCCACAGAAAAGTGCCATGGTCTATGTGTCGTCGGCGCTGCTGGCCGCCGTGCTGAGCACCGCCCCCGTCGCCCAGGCATCCTGCGCGGCCAACCCCTGTGCCGCCAATCCCTGTGCGGCCAAAAGCCAGACCAACCCCTGCGCGGCCAAGAACCCCTGCGCACTGAAAAAGCCCCTGGCTGCCAACCCCTGCGCGGCTAATCCTTGCGCAGCAGCCAATCCCTGTGCTGCGAAGAACCCCTGCGCTGCCGCTAACCCCTGCGCCGCCAAAAACCCCTGTGCAGCCAACCCCTGTGCGGTGAAAAACCCCTGCGCGGCCAACCCTTGTGCCGCCAAGAACCCCTGCGCCACTAAATAAACGCAGCGGCCCTGAGCCCGAGGAGATAATAATGAAACCAATATTCCATATGCACGCACTGAGCGCGGCCATTGCGCGTCAGAACCGGCCCATGGCATATATTTCTTCGGGCCTGCTGGCAGCGTTGCTCTCAACAGTGCCCATTAGCCAGGCGGCTCAAAACGGCTGTTCCGCCAACCCCTGCGCCCTAAAGGCACAGAGCACTCCCTGTGCGGCCAACCCTGGTGCGGTTAAAAACCCCTGCGCAGTGTCCTCTCCCTGTACAGCTAAGCCCTGTGCAGCAAATCCTTGTGCCGCAAAGAATCCCTGCGCCGCGGCCAATCCCTGTGCTGCAAAACAGATACAGCGACCGGCCAATTACCGCCCCTACCAGGGTGATCAGACAGCCCTGATTGAGCGCGGCGCCGAGCTTTACCAAGACACCAGCCTCAGCACTAATGGCATGTCCTGCGGTACTTGCCACAATGGCAATGCATCCTTTCAGGCGGGCTTCGCCGATGCCTTCCCGCACCGGGTCGCCATGGCGGACAACCTCTATGGCATGAAGACGATTCAGCTCGACGAGATGATTCAGCTCTGTATGGTACAGCCCATGGCCGCCAAGCCGCTGGCATGGGATGGCGAGGAACTGGCGGCCCTGGTGGCTTACACGTCGGCAATCCAGCAAGGGTTCAAACCTAATCCCTGTGCGGCCAATCCCTGTGCTGCGAAAAATCCGTGCGCCGCAAAAAATCCCTGTGCCGTGAAAAACCCCTGCGCCGCCAAAGCACAGATGTAACGGCCTGCGCTGCGCTGTGGCCCAGCCGCAGTCAGCATCTGGGCAACACCGATCAGGCGGCGTTTTTGCCGGCGTGATTCGTTACTATCTATCAAACTAGATGCCGTACAGGAAACACCGATGTCGTCAGACTGGTCTGCGTTGCCCCGAATTCCCCTGCTACCGCCTGCACCCGCTGCGGCACTGGCTTCAACAGAACACAGCGCCCTGCAGGAGGCCGCCCAACAGGCGCAAACGGCGCTGCTGGCCCTGAGTCGCGGCGGTACCAATGTGGTGGCCGAGATTCTGAAAGGCCAGGGTACCTTCTATGAAATGAACCATTTCCCCGAAGGAGATGTGTTCGATAACCAGAGCCACTGCCAGTATTACTACCATGCCCACCGGGAAGACGGTGAACATGGCCACTTTCATACCTTTGTCCGCCGTCCGGTCATGCCGGCGGACATACAACCGGCGCCAGGCTTTGCCCGTTCCGAGCCCTGGCCCGAAGGCGATGACGAGCTGGCCCACCTGATCTGCATCTCCATGGACAGCTGGGGACTGCCGGTGGGGCTCTTTGCCACCAACCGCTGGGTCACCGACCAGACCTGGTACAGCGCCGAGGACAGCATCCGCCTGCTGGATGCCTTTGCGGTGGATCATGCCCGACCCAATCTTGCGGTTAATCAGTGGCTGACCCAGTTCATGCGCCTGTATCGCCCGCAGGTTGCGGCGCTGCTGCAGCATCGGGACCGGGTTATTGCGGCCTGGCAAAAAGCCCACCCCGAACGGGATGTGCTGGAAGACCGGGAGCTGGAAATCACCGGCTACCTGGCAATCGATACCCAGCGCTGGATCAGTGATCTGCGAGCCTGCTAAGCCCGGACACGACAAAAAACCTGGACATAGGTGCAGGTCCTCATCCTGTGTCAGGAGGTGCCATCAGGGCCTCCATTTTGAAAATACTCCTTGGTGCCATGGGCCTTGACCGCCTCTCCGATGCGGCGCAAGGCCAATACGTAGGCGGCATTTCGCAGGGTTCGCTGTTCCGTTTCTGCGATATGCATGGTTTCGTTGAAGGCTGCAGTCATCAGCGTTTCAAGCTCGTCACGTACCTTATCAAGGCTCCAGGGGTAACCGGAGCGATTCTGAACCCACTCGAAATAGCTGACGGTGACACCGCCGGCGTTGACCAGCACATCGGGGACGATGGTCAAACCGCGCTCTTCCAGCCCGGCTTCGACTTCAGACCGAATAGGGCCATTGGCAACCTCAACAATGGTTCTGGCCTGAATGCTGTCGCAGTTATGCCGACCAATCACGCCTTCAAGCGCGGCGGGAATCAACAGATCGACATCCAGCGCCAGCAGCTCGTCATTGCTGATTTCCTCGTGCTCCACCAGTTGACACACTGACTGCTCACAGTACACAGCCCGGACTTTTTTTCTGTTTTGCTTCTCTTCCCAGAGGCTTTCAATACTGAAGCCCTTTTCCGAATAGATGCCGCCTTTGGAGTCGCTGATGGCAACGATGTTGTAGCCATCAGTTTGCAGCAGGCGGGCAACGTGATAGGCCGCGTTACCGAATCCCTGAATAGCCACCCGCATCTTGCCGGGCTGCCAGGCGTGCCTGGCCGCCAGTTCCCGGATGCACAGGTAAGCACCGCGGCCTGCCGCTTCCTCCCGCCCCTGGCTACCCCCCAGGGGTATGGGCTTACCGGTAATGACGGCGGGCGCACGGACACGCTTGATGGCTTCATATTCATCCGCCATCCAGCCCATCACCATCGAATTCGTGTAAACGTCGGGTGCAGGGATATCGGTGTCGGGTCCGATAAAATCCGCCATGGCGCGTATATAAGCCCGGGACAGTCGCTCGAGCTCCATCGGCGACAATTCTTTAGGCTGCACCACGACTCCACCCTTGGCCCCCCCAAAAGGCAGACCCAGCACGGCACACTTGATCGTCATCCAGAGGGCAAGCGCCTGCACCTCCGCCCGGGTCACCTGTGGGTGATAACGGATACCCCCCTTGGTCGGGCCCAGTACATCATTGTAGTGGCAGCGAAAACCACGGAAGTAACGCATCGAGCCGTCGTCCATGCGCACCGGTAAAGTCGCCTCCAGAGTCGCAACGGGGTGCAACAGAGACTCCACCACATCGGGCATGATGCCGGCGTTTTCGCCCAGCGTCCTGATGCGCGTCAAGGCATCCTGAAATACGTCCTGATCCGACATGATTTTCTCCAGCTGAGAGCTTATCCGACGGCATCCGATGGCACCGATACCGCCAAGGCTACCGGCTCGGAAGCGCCCCGAGGATCGGCCGGCGCAACCTGACTACTTCTCGAAGGGAGTCCTGCACCCGGGAAGCCCTGTTTCAGGATAGACGTTGGAGCAGCTCTGCGACCAGCTTGTGATGTTCACCGTGCAGGCCGTAGGCGGCGTAGGCTTTCATTTCGATCGGCGGCGCCCCGGGCACCTCGAACAGGCGCTGTGCAGCGATCAACGGCATAACAATATCCTGCGGCAGATAGGCCGCCCCGCCGCATTGCAGAATCAGATTGAGCGCCAGCCGGCCACTGTTAACCCGCCCCCGGGCCAGCAGACGTTGCGGAAAATGGCTTTCGTGCAGGCTGGCAAAGGTCGTGCCCCACTCCACTCGGATGTAGCCCTCGCCAATGACCGCTTCCACCGACTGCCCCGCCCGGCTCGACACCAGCAGCAAGGGGACGCTGGCGACCTCTTCGACCGCCACATTCTGAATGCGCGGCGGCTCGTACATAAAACCGACATCGATCATGCCCTGTTCCAGTTTTTCCACCACGCGCAGTGGTGTGCTTTCCTCTGCACGCAATCCCAGGCTCGGAAAATCCCGGTAAATACCGCTGAGCCAGTCCTGCAGAAAAATATCCCACAGACTGGATACACCGGCCACCACCAACCGACGCTGGTGGCGCTCACTCAATGCCGTATCTTCAAAGGCCCGTTCCCAGGCGCCGAGAATAAAGCGGGCATGGCGTTCCATGCGCTCACCCGCAGGCGTCAGGCCAATACGGTGATGATGACGCGTAAACAGCGACAGCCCCAGATGCTCTTCCAGCTGGCGAATACGGGCGCTGACGGTGGACGCAGATACGCAGAGGTTTTCCGACGCCCGGCCGAAATTTCGTGTGCGACTCACTTCCAGAAAGGTTTTAAGCAACAGGGTATCCATGGATAAGGCCCTCCGACCGGCACGCCTCAATCTTCGATTTTATTGTTCATAACTTCCAGTTTTTTTCGTTTTTCAGGATGTTAAAAAATCTCTACCCTGCCAACTCAAGACGTTTAACGGAGAGATCATGAAGCGCCGGCTGCCATTGAGATTACCCTTCTTCAGCTGGGGTGGCTCCCTCAACAAAAACACACTGGCCGATGACCTGATCGCCGGCATCACCGGTGCCGTCATCGCCCTGCCGCAGGCGGTGGCCTATGCCTTTATTGCCGGCCTACCCCCCGAGTATGGCCTCTACTCCGCAATTATCATTTCGGTGATCGCCGCGCTGTTTGGCTCGTCCTGGCATATGGTTTCCGGGCCCGCTGCGGCGATTTCGATCGTCGTTTTAAGTGTCGTCAGCGGTATTGGCGAACTGGACCCCGCCCAGTACCTCAGCGCTGTACTGACGCTGACGCTGCTGGTGGGCCTGATGCAGTTCGGCATGGGTCTGCTGCGCCTCGGAACCCTGGTCAACTTCATCTCCCACACCGTGGTCATCGGCTTTACCGCCGGCGCCGCCATCCTGATTGGTACCAGTCAGCTCAAGCATGTACTGGGGGTCGCCGTGCCCGGCGGGCTGTCCTTTATCGATGGTGTGTCCGCGCTGATTGACCAGACCGGTGCCGTCAATACCTTCTCCCTGGCGATCGGCGCCATTACGCTGTTGTCGGCCCTGCTGGTGCGCCGGCTTAACCGCCGCTGGCCGCATCTGCTGATCGGCATGGCAACCGGTAGCCTGGTCTGTGCGCTGCTGGACGGTCAGGCGCATGACGTCGCACTGGTGGGTGCGCTGCCCGGCACGCTGCCGCCGCTGTCCATGCCGGATCTGTCTGCCCACACCATACAGTCACTGGCCTCGGGCGCTTTTGCGCTGGCGCTGCTCGGGCTGATCGAAGCCGTCTCCATCGCACGGGCCATCGCGTTGCGCTCACATCAGCAGATCAACGGCAATCAGGAATTTATCGGCCAGGGCCTGGCCAATACCCTCGGCAGTTTTTTTTCCTGCTTCGTCGGCTCAGGCTCCTTTACCCGTTCTGGCGCCAACTATGATGCCGGCGCCCGGACGCCCCTGGCGGCCGTCTTTGCGGCGAGTATCCAGGTTTGCGTGCTGCTGCTGGCCCCCGGCCTGACCGCCTACCTGCCACTGCCAGCCATGGCGGGCGCGGTGCTGCTGATCGCCTGGAATCTGATCGATTTCCACCATATTCGCCAGATCATCAAATCCAGCCGCAACGAAGCCATAGTGCTGCTGGTGACCTTCATGTCGACGCTCTTTATTGAACTGGAATTTGCCATCTATATCGGCGTGTTCCTGTCGCTGGGGATCTATCTGCGGCGTACATCGCGGCCGACGGTGATGGAGGTGGCGCCCATTCAGGATCACCCGCGCCGGCAGATCAAGAATATCCAGCGGTATGCACTGCAGCAGTGCCCGCAGCTGAAGATCATCCGCATCGACGGCTCGCTGTTCTTTGGCGCCATCGATCATATCCAGCAGCGCATCCGGGCCCTGACCCATGAAGGCAGCGGCACCAAGCGGGTACTGATCATCGGAAAGGGTATTAATTTTATCGATATCGCCGGTGCCGAGATGCTGATCCAGGAGGCCAGACGTCTGCAGCAGCGCGGCGGCAAGCTGATGTTCAGCTCGATCAAAGGCACCCTGATGGATGAACTGCGCGCCAATGGATATCTGGAGAAGATCGGCGAGGAGCTGTTCTTCGACTCCCCCGAGGCGGCACTGGCCGACTCGGTCGTGGCACTGGATCAGGATGTTTGCGACAACTGCAGTGCGCGTATATTCCGGGAGTGCGCAACGCCCGCCAACGGCGAGATGATCGCTGTCAGCCGCATCTGATCCAGCCGCTGCCATGCCCTTGCACCCTGTGCCCTCAGGGTGCAAGAGCATATACTCCAGGTATCTACCGGTTGCGAACTGCGGATTCACCGATGACTTATTCCCGAGCAGGCCGAGCTTGCCACAGAGTGCTGAGGGCTATACTGGCCCTGGTCAGCGCGCTCGCCTGTACACTCACCAGCGCCGAGACATTTGTGCTGCCTCCGCCCGATCAGGACCTCGTCGGTGAAGTACGCATCACCCGGGCCCGCCAGGCCGATACCCTGCTGGACATAGCCCGCGCCTTCAACCTCGGTTACGAGGAAATCGTGCGGGCCAACCCCGGCGTGGACCGCTGGCTGCCAGGGCCTGGCACCGACGTGGTATTGCCCAATCTGCTGATTCTCCCCGACGCCCCGCGTGACGGCATTGTGCTCAATGTGCCGGAAATGCGCCTGTACTATTATCCCAAACCTGCACAGGGCGAGGTGCCGGTGGTGATCACTCACCCCGTCAGCGTCGGCCGCATGGACTGGAAAACCCCGCTGGGCAAAACCAGCGTGATTCAGAAACAGGCTGACCCGCCCTGGTATCCGCCCGCTTCCATCAAGGCCGAACACGCCGCCAACGGCGACATACTGCCCGATGTGGTTCCCGGCGGGCCCGGTAACCCACTGGGGCGCTTTGCGCTGCGCCTGGGGATTCCCGGCTACCTGATTCATGGCACCGACAAGGAATACGGCATCGGCATGCAGGTGACCCACGGCTGTGTGCGTCTCTACCCGGAAGATATCGAACGACTCTACGAGCTGGTACCGGTAGGCACACCGGTGTATATCGTCAACCAGCCGGTCAAGATCGGTCGTCACTTCGACGCGCTCTACATCGAATCCCACCCGGCGCTGGCAGAACTGTCAGACAACGGTCAAAACCCGCAGGCCATGACCCTGCTGACGATCGCCGCCACCGCCGAACAGCGGCAGACCGACGTGATTCCCTCCGCCGTTGAGCTGGTATTGGAACAGTCCGACGGCATCCCGCAACGCATCAGTCGCTAGTCCCTGTCGAGGAACCGCCAGGGATGGCAGGAGTGCAAAAGCGCAAGAGCAGTTTTTTGTGCACCGCCAGGGACGGCGGAAATGCAAAAACGCAGGAGCAGTTTTTTGTGGACCGCCAGGGACGGCGGAAATGCAAAAACGCAGGATGCGGTTTTCAGGGACCGTTCGTCCTGAACATCGCCGCTCCTGTGCATCCATGCACCCGCGGCATACCGTTCGTCCTGAACATAAAGCGGGGAAGGCGTTGAGGCGCCTTCCCCGCTAAACAGGTTGTCCGACTTTTCGTTCGCTGCCCTGTGGCTTATTTCATCATGGACTTCTGGAACATACGGTTGAGTTTTTCCTCGGTCGCCATACTGCGGGCATTGGCTTCGGCGGCCATGGCCCTGGCTTCATTGGCTACACGCAGAGCGTCATCGGAAGTCGCCTTGGCGCTGTCCGCGGTCGACTGGCTACGCTGCATTTCCTGCTCATGCATCTGTTTCATGCTGTGCATCTCACCGGAGCTGGCACAGCCAAAAAACAGCGCCGCAAAGGCGACAAGGGCAGACACTTTCAACACATCACGGGTCCTCATTTAAAACACTCCTGAATCACGGGGAAGGGTAGCAACCGGTGGGGTTGTATGCACAGCATAGACCAGTCGGCCGCAGACCGCGTGCCTAGTGGATTTCTACCCGGGTACCCGGCTCAACCCATTTTTTCAGGCGCTGCATCTCGGCATCGGTCAGAGCCACGCAGCCATTGGTCCAGTTAAACAGTGCATGCACATCGGGATTGCCGGCGCCCAGGCCATGAATACCAATCTGGCCGCCCAGGGGCGTATCCTGCGGCGGCCTGTGCCCGGCATCCAGTGCCGCAAGAATGCGGTCATGGGTCCGACTGTCAATACGTCCGTCAGCCAGTGCCGCCTCGGCATAATCCCGGTTCGGATAATCCAGGCCAATAAAGAGCCCGAAGCGGCTGTGGCTGTTAAACCAGCCCACCCGAAAACTGCCCAGCGGGGTTTTGTCATCGCCGCGACGCAGCTTCTGTCCGGCGCCGGCTACACCCAGGGCAACGCGATCAAACGATTCCATGACCTGGTCGCCCGCAAGCACCTTCAGGGTCTGCGCCCGGGTATCCACCTGCAACCAGACCTCAGCGCCAGCGGTGCCTGTCAGGCATACCCAGAGCCATGCGGCCAAAAGCCACTGCACACCCCAGCCACAGATTTTCACGCTCGCGTCCACTCCCCACTGATACCTGACCGTTGCCCTCAGCATAGGTAATACGCGGTGCCCAAACAATGGGCAAACTTGTCCGCCACGGGGAATTCGGTGGCACTCTGGGTGCGCTTCAGGCGAGAATAAGGCACAGGCGCGCATCAAAAGAGGCTGACTCTTGTTGGTGCAGCAGACTGCACTACGGGATCTGAAACCGGTTCACACACAGCATCGGCGGCCCCTGGGCACCGCAACGAAACCTGAAACCATGACAGACAAAGCACGTCTTCAGCCAGAGTTTGAACGGGTAGACCAGCAGGAGGACGAGTCCATCCGCTACCTGCAGCACGGTTACCCCTGCGAACTGGTACGCTGGCACTATCACTCGGAATACGAGCTGCACCTGATCAAGGCCACCAGCGGCAAGGTGTTCGTCGGCGACTATATTGGCAACTTCAACGCCAACCAGCTGATTCTGGTGGGTCCCAACCTGCCCCATAACTGGATCAGCCAGCTGCCCGAAGGCGAGTCCGTGCAGCTGCGAGACAGGGTCATCAACTTTTCCCACGCACTGATTGAAACCTGCAGCGCCAGCTTCCCGGAGATGCAATCCCTGGCCCCCTTCTGGGAGCGTGCGCAATACGGCATCGAGTTTCTGGATGCCGACATGATTCGCCAGGCCGACGCCCTGTTCGAAAACCTGGCCAGTGTCCGCGGTTTTCGCCGCCTGACCCGCTTCTGGATGCTGCTTGACCTGCTCGCCTCGACGTCGGACTACCGGGTGCTTTCATCCACCAACTACATTCCCATCGCCGACAAGAAAACCCTCGAGAAGGTCAACGAGGCGGTGCAGTACATTGTCGAGCATTACAACCAGGACCTGATGCTGGAGGATGTCGCCAGCCGGCTGGACATGGGCCCAAGCTACTTCTCGAAGTTTTTCAAGAAGGCCACCGGCCGGCGCTTTATCGACTTCGTCAACGGCCTGCGCATCAACCGCGCCTGCGAGCGGCTGGCACACAGCGACGAGCCCATTACCGAGATCTGTTTTGCCGCCGGCTTCAACAACATCGCCAATTTCAATCGTCGTTTCCATGCGGTCAAGGGCATGACCCCCTCCGAATACCGCCGCACCTCGGCCGATGCCCTCTACCGCGGCTGACGCCGGATGGCACATAAATACAGCGGGTACGCCGCTGAGTATTTGCCGGGAAACCGCTGCTGGCGTTCAATGGCGCTTTTCATCCGCGCGACAGCCCCCGGCACTGCCCCCTCCCGGTTCTATAATACCCATACACGCCCGCCCCTTTGCGTCTCAAACGCTAACGGACCGATCACATGCATACTGACAAACTGCCGCGCCAACCGGACTACGAATGGGTCGAACAGCCCGCCTGCGAATCCATCCACTACATCCAGCACGGCGTCCCCAGCCCGCTCATCCGCTGGCATCAGCACAAGGAATTTGAACTGCACCTGGTGCGTTCGACCTCGGGCAAGCTGTTTGTTGGCGACTACATCGGCAACTTTCGGCCAGGCAACCTGGTGCTCGTCGCACCTGAGCTGCCCCACAACTGGATCAGCGACCTGGCCGACGCCGAAACGGTGCCACTGCGGGACCAGGTGATTCACTTTCCCGCCGCTCTGCTGCGCAATACGCAGGCCACCTTTCCGGAAATGCTCGCCTTCGAGCCCCTGCTTGAGCGGGCAAAACAGGGCCTGGAGTTCTTCCATCCGGATACGATTGCGCAGGCTACCGCCCTGTTCGACGAGATCGCCCGGTCCCACGGACTCAGGCGCCTGGTCCGCTTCCTGACACTGCTGGAGCTGCTGACCGGCACCGAGCACTACCGCACCCTGTCCAGCGCCTGGCACCAGCCCCTGACCGACAGCAAGCACCTCGACTGGCTCAACAGCGCCATTGACTACATCCTGCAGCACTACCAGCGCGAATTACCCCTGGACGAGGTCGCGCAGCAGATGGAACTGAGTCAGACCCAGTTTTCGAAACGCTTCAAGCGCGTGTCGGGTCACAAATTCGTCGATTTCGTGAATCTGCTGCGCATTAACAGGGCATCGGACTTGCTCGCGCACAGCGACACCCCCATCACCGAAATCTGCTTCGACGTCGGCTATAACAACATTGCCAACTTCAATCGCCGCTTTCTGGAACTCAAGGACATGACCCCCAGCGAGTACCGCAAAACAGTCGCTGGACGGATAACCTAGCGGCATCGGCGGCATCGGCGGCATCGGCGGCAAAATAATACAGCCGCGTGGCCGTCACGTATTTTTACTGCTGCCTCAAAAGACATCTAATGGCCCTTCCAGCCGACACTCGGTCGCACCGGCGCCCGGGCTTGTGGCAAACAATAAAACAAGGGTGCACTCATGCAAGCGCTGATTCTGGAAAAAGCAGGAAAACTGGCCATTCGCGACATTGCCATCAAGCAGACGCTGGGCCGCTACGACGTAAAGATTGCCATTCGCAATGTGGGGGTTTGTGGCAGCGATGTGCACTATTACAAGCACGGCGCCATAGGCCCCTTTGTGGTCAGGGAACCCATGGTGCTGGGCCACGAAGCCTCGGGCATCGTCACCGCTGTGGGTGACAACGTTACGCATCTGCAGCCCGGTGACCGGGTCTGCATGGAGCCCGGCATACCGGACCTGAAATCCAGGGCGACCCTGGAAGGCAAATACAACCTGGATCCGGCGGTCAGTTTCTGGGCCACTCCGCCGATCCACGGCTGCCTGATGCCCGAAGTGGTGCATCCTGCCAACTTCACCTTCAAGCTGCCGGATAACGTCAGTTTCGCAGAAGGCGCACTCATCGAGCCTCTGGCCACGGGCATGCAGGCCGCCGACAAGGCCCGCATCCGGCCGGGTGATGTTGCCGTGGTCATCGGTGCCGGCACCATTGGCATGCTCACGGCCATAGCCGCGCTGGCCGGCGGTTGCAGCCGTGTGATCATCGCCGATCTGGTGCAGGAAAAGCTGGATATCGCCGCCCGTTACGACGCCGTCACGGCGGTCAACATAGCCCACGACAATCTGGCAGAGTCGGTTGCAAGCCTGACCGACGGCTGGGGTGCCCAGGTTGTGTTTGAAGCCTCCGGCAGCCCCAAAGCCTATGCAAACCTGTTTGACCTGGCGTGCCCCGGTGGCTGTGTGGTGCTGGTCGGCATGCCACCCCAGCCTGTGACCCTGGATATCGTGGCCATGCAGGCCAAGGAAATCAGGATCGAATCCGTGTTTCGCTATGCCAATCAGTTTCCCCGCGCGCTAGCGCTGCTCGGCTCCGGCAAGCTGGATATCAAGCCCATGATTTCCGGCGTATTTCCGTTTGAAAAGGGTATCGAGGCATTCGAAAGGGCCGCCCGGGCCGAACCCGGTGACATCAAGGTACAGATCAGTTTCGAATAAAGAAACCGGCATCTGACCGCCATCACTGACGGTCTCAGCAGATGCATTCCAGGGGTTGCGGCGGCCGAACCAAAACCCACCGCCTGGCTCGCCAGATCGCGCAGCAGGTTGCCCAGCCTGCTGCATGACATTGCCAGGCAATCCGCCAAATAAGTACTTTTATGACTTTCACTGTGAATTTAGCGCTGTTAAAACACACTCAAACCGCCAAATACGGCGGCTTAGCCATGTTTCAATCATGACAAATGGCAAAAAAGTATAGATTCGGCTCCACAGGGTATTTGTGCCGCCCGCCCTGTTCGCAGTGTAATAGTCCTGTCCTGAGGGCCTGGTGATGCGCACTGCCGTGCGTCGACCTGAAACCCCGGAACCGGCATTACCGCAACACCGACCAACACCATAATGATAATAGAGGTTCGTCACGTGAATAATTCACCGATACGCTCCGCCCTGTTTGTCGCCACCCTGGCAGCAGTTTCAGGCGCCTCACTTGCCAGTACCACCGTCACCATAGGTACCGTCAACAACGGCGACATGATCCGCATGCAGGAACTGTCCGGCGCCTTTGAACAGGCCCATCCCGATATCAAGCTGGAATGGGTGGTACTGGAGGAGAACGTGCTGCGCCAGCGTCTGACCACCGATATCGCCACCAATGGCGGCCAGTTCGACGTCATGACCATCGGCATGTATGAAGCCCCCATCTGGGGCAAGAAAGGCTGGCTCAAGCCAGTGGAAAACCTGCCGGCCGACTACGATCTGGAAGATATTTTCCCGTCGGTGCGCAAAGGCCTGTCGTCCGAGGGCAGCCTTTATGGGCTGCCGTTCTATTCCGAAAGCTCCATGACCTACTACCGTACCGACCTGTTCGAGGCCGCGGGCCTGAGCATGCCGAACCAGCCGAGCTGGGATCAGATACGCGACTTCGCCAAGGCGCTGCACAAGCCGGCTGAGGGCCAGTATGGCCTCTGCCTGCGCGGCAAGGCGGGCTGGGGCGAGAACATGGCGATCGTCTCGACCATGGCCAATGCCTTTGGCGCACGCTGGTTCGATGAGCAATGGAAGCCGGAGTTCAACGGCAGCGCCTGGAAAGACACCATCGAGTTCTATGTCGATGCCCTGAACAAGTACGGACCTCCGGGCGTATCGTCCAATGGCTTCAACGAGACTCTGGCGCTGTTCGGCTCCGGCAAGTGCGCCATCTGGGTCGATTCCACCGTGGCCGGCTCCTTCGTCACCGATACGTCCCAGAGCAACGTGACCGACAAGGTCGGTTTTGCACTGGCGCCGCAGCAGGTCACCACCAAGGGCGCCGGCTGGCTCTGGTCCTGGGGTCTGGCGATTCCGGCCAGCTCTGATGCCGGAGATGCCGCCACCGAGTTTGTGACCTGGGCCACCTCCAAGGAGTACAGCCAGCTGGTGGCCGAGAAGTTCGGCATTGCCGCCATGCCGCCGGGCAGCCGCGCCTCCACCTATGCCAATGCCGACTACATGGCGGCTGCGCCCTTTGCCGCCAAAACGCTGGAGTCCATGGATCGCGCCGATCCCGATGACTCTACCCTCAAGCCCTCGCCCTATACCGGCATTCAGTTTGCGGCCATTCCGGAGTTCCAGTCCATTGCCACCCAGGTGGGCAAGCTGGTGTCCGGTGCCCTGGCCGGCAGCATGACGGTGGACGAAGCCCTGTCCAGCTCACAGTCCATCACCGAGCGCGAGATGAAGCGCGCCCGCTACTACCAGTAAACCGCTGCGGACAGGCACCGTTCGGTGCCTGTCCGTCCGACACAGCCGTGTCGGCCCTTCTAATAACACAAAAAGAGCACTTCCCATGAGCATCTCAAGTCTGCCAGCCGAGGGGACGGCGCACGCCTCGACCCCCCCCGTAACCGTGCATGAAGAGCGTCAGCGACAGAGCCGCCTCAGCCTGGCCATGGTGTCACCCTCAGTGGCAGTACTGCTGGTCTGGATGGCGGTTCCACTGGCCATGACCATTTATTTTTCCCTGATTCGCTACAACCTGCTGTACCCGGGCGATAACGACTTTGTCGGCCTGGAGAATTTTTACTTCTTTCTGACCGACGAAGGCTTTACCGCCGGCATGACGAACACTCTGTTGCTGGTGTGCTCGGTACTGCTGATCAGTGTCGTCGTCGGGGTACTGATTGCGGTGCTGGTGGATACCTCCTTCTGGGGCCGCGGCATCGTGCGGGTACTGCTGATTTCGCCGTTCTTCATCATGCCCACCGTAAGTGCGCTGGTGTGGAAGAACCTGCTGCTGCACCCGGTGTCCGGCGTGTTCGCCGCCGTCTGGCGCTTCTTTGGTGCCGAGCCTATCGACTGGTTCGCCACCTATCCGATGGAAGCCATCATCCTGATCGTGTCCTGGCAGTGGGTGCCCTTCGCCGTCCTGCTGCTGATGACCGCCATGCAGTCGCTGGACCAGGAACAGAAGGATGCGGCCCGCCTCGATGGCGCCGGGCCCGTCGCCATCTTCTGGCACATCACCCTGCCACACCTGGCGCGGCCGATCGCCGTGGTGGTGATGATCGAGACCATCTTCCTGCTGTCGATCTTCGCCGAGATATTTACCACCACCGGCGGTGGCCCGGGCTACGAGACCACCAACCTGGCCTACCTGATTTACAGCCAGGCACTGCTGCAGTTCGATGTCGGCCTGGCCTCGGCCGGTGGCCTGGTGGCGGTACTGCTCGCCAACATAGCGGCGTTCATCCTCATCCGGATGATCGGCAAGAACCTTACAGATAAAGGCTAGGAGGCCGTGATGCTGACATTAAAACAATATCGCACAGTGCCATCCATCCTCATCCGGATGATCGGCGCTCATCTGAACAACACGCTGACAGACAAAGCCTGGGAGGCCACACCATGCTGACACTCAAACAAGGCCGCCAACTGCAGACCGTACTGCTCGGCACCCTGGCCTGGCTGGTGGCGCTGACCATCTTCTTCCCGATCTTCTGGATGATACTGACCAGCTTCAAGACCGAAATCGACGCCTTCGCCACGCCGCCGCAGCTGTTCTTCACGCCGACGCTGGAGAACTACCTGCATATCGATGCGCGTAGCGACTACTTCCACTTCGCCTGGAACTCGGTGGTGGTGTCCTTTGGCTCGACCCTGCTGGGCATGCTGCTGGCGGTGCCGGCGGCCTACTCGATGGCGTTCTTCGAGACCAAGCGCACCAAGTCGACGCTGCTGTGGATGCTGTCCACCAAGATGCTGCCGCCGGTCGGCGTGCTGGTGCCCATCTACCTGATCTTCAAGGACTTTGGCCTGCTGGATACCAAATTCGGCCTGGTGCTGATCTACACCCTGATCAACCTGCCGATCATGGTCTGGATGGTGTACACCTACTTCAAGGAAATCCCCAAGGACATTCTCGAAGCGGCCCGCCTGGACGGTGCCACCGCGCTGCAGGAGATCTACCGGGTACTGCTGCCCATCAGCAAGGGCGGTCTGGCCTCGACGGTGCTGCTCTCCCTGATCCTGAGCTGGAACGAAGCCTTCTGGTCGCTCAACCTGACCGCCTCGTCCGCCGCGCCGCTGACCGCGCTGGTGGCCTCCTACTCCAGTCCCGAAGGGCTCTTCTGGGCCAAGCTGTCGGCCGTATCGACGCTCGCCTGTGCCCCAATCCTGATCTTCGGCTGGCTGAGCCAGAAGCAGCTGGTGCGCGGTCTGTCCTTCGGCGCCGTGAAATAAATAACAACAACACGCTGACTAACGCTGCCGTGACCTGACCGGCGGCGCTCAATAAGAAAGAGGTTTTCCCCATGTCCGATCTGACCATTCGCAACCTGAAAAAAAGCTTCGAAGACATCCACATCATCAAGGGCATCGACCTGGATATAAAGGATCACGAATTCGTGGTGTTTGTCGGCCCCTCCGGCTGCGGCAAGTCGACCCTGCTGCGCCTGATCGCCGGGCTCGAAGAAGTCACCAGCGGCAGCATCCAGCTGGATGAGCGCGACATCACCGACGTGGCGCCGGCCAAGCGCGACCTGGCCATGGTATTCCAGTCCTACGCCCTCTATCCGCACATGACGGTGCGCAAGAACATGTCCTTTGCCCTGGACCTGGCCGGCATCGACAAGGCCGAAATCCAGCGCAAGGTCGAGGACGCCGCCAAGGTGCTGGAACTTGGCCCCTTGCTGGAGCGCAAGCCCAAGGCCCTGTCCGGCGGGCAGCGCCAGCGCGTGGCCATCGGCCGTTCCATCGTGCGCAATCCCAAGATCTTCCTGTTCGACGAACCCCTGTCCAACCTCGATGCGGCGCTGCGCGTGCTGATGCGCCTGGAACTGGCGCGGCTGCACAAGGAACTCAACGCCACCATGATCTACGTCACCCACGACCAGGTCGAGGCCATGACCCTGGCCGACAAGGTAGTCGTACTCAATGCCGGGCGCGTGGAACAGGTCGGCTCGCCGCTGGAGTTGTATCACCACCCGGTGAACCAGTTCGTGGCCGGCTTTATCGGCACGCCGAAAATGGCCTTCCTCAAGGGCACCGTCAAGGCGGTCAGCAACGCCGGCGTCACCGTGGCGCTGGACTGCGGCCCGCACTACCAGCTGCCGCACCAGAGCACCAGTCTCAAGCCAGGGGATGACATCACCTTCGGCATCCGGCCGGAAAACATCGAAGTGGTCGCCGCCGATCAGAGCCCGTTCAAGGTGCGCCTGGATGTCACCGAGCACCTGGGTGCCGACACCTACTGCTACATCAAGCTGGCCAATGGCGAAATGATGACCGTGCGCGCGCCGGGGGATTTTATGGCCGATTACGGCCAGAACGCCGGCCTGCTGCCGGACCTGTCCCAGGCGCACCTGTTCGATGCCAGCGGCAAGACAATCCCGCGCCCGCGCCCCCCGGCCCAGGCCGCATAAAGCCGCGGTTAAAGTAACAGGTTTGGCGTCAGCCACCCGCTGCGCCTGGCACGCCAGGCACAGCGGTTTTTTATAACAACCAATCGAGATTCGTTGGCCGCCGCCTTTGCTGCCGCGGACCCTTAGGCTCCGATGACTCCCTGGTGATCCTTGTGAAACTGAACAATGACACGATCGCTCAACTGGGCGAACGCATAACGCACCCCACCTATTCCCGCCAGGACCTGCGCCACGGCATCGTGCATATAGGCGTGGGTGGCTTTCACCGTGCCCACGAGGCCGTCTACACCGAGCACCTGCTGCGCCTGGGGGGAGACCTGCACTGGGGCATCTGCGGCATCGGCCTGCGCGAAAGCGACCGTGCCATGGCGCAGGTGCTGAACGAACAGGATTACCTCTACAGCCTGATGGCACTGGGCCAGGCCGAGCAGCCGAGCGTAGAGGTGATCGGCGTCATCAGCGACTATCTGTTTGCGCCTGACAACCCCGCCGCCGTGGTGGAAAAACTGGCTGCAGCGGACACCCGTATCGTATCGCTGACCATTACCGAGGGCGGCTACCTGCTGGATGACCACAGTGGCGAGTTCGACTTTTCGAATGCCGATATCGTGCATGACCTGGCGCAGCCTGAGTCTCCACGCAGCGTATTCGGCTACCTTAGCGCCGCCCTGGCGATGCGACGGGCGCGCAACCTGCCGGCCTTCACGCTGATGTCCTGCGACAACCTGCCCCACAATGGCGACAAGGCCCGCCACGCCCTGCTCAGCTTTGCCGCCCGCCAGGATCCGGCACTGGCCGACTGGATTGCCGAAAATGCCAGCTTCCCCAACAGCATGGTCGATCGCATTACGCCCATGACCACCGCCGCACACAAGCAGCTACTGCAGGACTATGCTGCCATTGACGATGCCTGGCCGGTGGTCTGCGAACCGTTTCTTCAGTGGGTCATGGAAGATAATTTCTGTAACGGCCGCCCGGCCTGGGAAAAGGTCGGTGTCCAGTTCACCCGGGATGTAGCACCCTATGAGCAAATGAAAATGCGACTGCTCAATGCCAGTCACTCGGCCATGAGCTATCTGGGTTACCTGGCGGGTTACCGCTACAGCCACGAAGTCATGCAGGATGCCCGCCTGAGCGGCTTTATCCGCAACTTCATGGACCTGGATGTCACACCGACGCTGGAGCCGGTGGAGGGTATCAACCTCAGTCAGTACAAGGATACCCTCATCAAGCGCTTCTCCAATCCGCGTATCGGCGACCAGCTGAGCCGCCTGTGTATGGACGGCTCCAGCAAGATACCCAAGTTTATTCTGGCCACGCTGGAAGAACGCCTTGACACAGGCGCACCAGTCCACCGCTTTGCGCTGATCCTGGCCAGCTGGGCGCTCTATCTGCACGGAGCCCAGCAGCCCGGCGCTGACGACAAGGTGGAAGATCCGCTGGCCGACCAGCTACTCAGCGCTACGGCAGAATCCGTTGGGCTCAGCCGTCGGTTTCTCGGCCTCAAAGACATCTTCGGCGAACAGCTGCTGCACTGTGTCGACTTTATCACCGCCCTCGATCGCGCCCTGCAGCAACTTCAGCACCAGGGCGTTGCCGTCACGCTGGAGCAGGTCAGCCAGGCCGGCTGAGCCCAGCCTGCAACGGTGTTCCGAAGGACTATAAACGCAAAAAGGCGACCCGAAGGTCGCCTTTTTTCATTACCCCACGGCTTAGTTCACCTTGGCATTCAGCTCGCCGCGGTCATAGCGCGTGGCCATGTCTTCCAGCGAAATCGCGCGCAGCTTGCTGGCATTGCCGGCGGTGCCGAAGGCTTCATAGCGGGCGACACAGATGTCGCTCATGGCGGTCATGGTGGCCTTGAGGAATTTGCGCGGATCGAACTCGGACGGGTTCTGCGCCAGGAAGCGACGCACTGCACCGGTGGACGCCAGACGCAGGTCGGTATCGATATTGACCTTGCGTACGCCATACTTGATGCCTTCAACGATCTGCTCGACCGGCACACCGTAGGTTTCCGGAATCTCGCCACCGAACTCGTTGATCACCGCCAGCCACTCCTGTGGCACAGACGAAGAGCCGTGCATGACCAGGTGGGTACCCGGAATGCGCTGATGGATCGCCTTGATGCGGTCGATGGCCAGGATGTCGCCGGTGGGCGGACGGCTGAACTTGTAGGCGCCGTGGGAGGTGCCGCAGGCAATCGCCAGGGCATCCACATGGGTCTTGCTGACGAAATCAGCCGCTTCATCCGGATCGGTCAGCATCTGATCGTGGGTCAGAATGCCTTCAGCGCCTATGCCGTCTTCTTCGCCGGCCTGGCCGGTTTCCAGCGAGCCCAGGCAGCCGAGTTCACCTTCAACCGAAACGCCACAGGCGTGGGCCATCTCGACGGTACGACGGGTCACATCGACGTTGTACTCGTAGCTGGTCGGCGTTTTGCCGTCTTCGCCCAGGGAGCCGTCCATCATCACGGACGAAAAGCCCATGGCAATGGAGCGCTGGCACACGGCCGGCGAGGTGCCGTGATCCTGGTGCATGCACACCGGGACATGGGGGAATTCCTCAATCGCGGCCAGAATCATGTGGCGCAGGAAATTGGAGCCGGCGTATTTGCGGGCACCGGCAGAGGCCTGCACGATCACCGGAGAGTCGGTCTTGGCAGCCGCTTCCATGATGGCGCGCATCTGTTCCAGGTTGTTGACGTTAAAGGCTGGAATGCCATAGCCGAATTCGGCAGCATGATCCAGCAGCTGACGCATGGAGATGAGAGCCATTAGGTCACCCTTAGTTTCAGTTCAGAGGGCTGTCGCCTGTGGCGGCAACCCGGATTCAGTTCAATGCCCGGCCTGCGCCGGGTCTGTGGCTGACACACCAGTGCATCAGCCCGCTCAGTTAACTCAGCTGCGCGATTCCAGCATCGCCACGGCCGGCAGTACCTTGCCTTCGACGAACTCGAGGAAAGCACCGCCACCGGTAGAGATGTAGGATACCTGATCGGCGATACCGTACTTGTCGACCGCCGCCAGGGTGTCACCCCCACCGGCAATGGAGAAGCCCGGGCTTTGCGCAATCGCCAGCGACAGGGTTTTGGTGCCTTCGCCGAACTGGTCGAATTCAAACACACCGACCGGACCGTTCCAGATGATGGTGCCGGCACTCTTGAGCAACTCGGCCAGGGCCGCAGCGGACTGCGGGCCTATGTCCAGAATCATGTCATCGGCGGCCACATCGTCCACCAGCTTGACCGTCGCCGTGGCGGTTTCGGCGAACTCGGTCGCCACCACCACATCCACCGGCAGCGGAATGGAAACCCGCTCCATCAGCGCCTTGGCCACCGGAATCAGATCGTGCTCGCACAGCGACTTGCCCACCGGCTTGCCGGCCGCGGCCAGGAAGGTATTGGCGATGCCACCACCGACGATCAGCTGATCGACCTTATCAGACAGCGAATTCAGTACTTCCAGCTTGGTGGACACCTTGGAGCCCCCAACGATGGCCGCCAGCGGGCGCGCGGGGTTCAGCAGTGCCTTGCCCAGCGCATCCAGTTCACCCGCCAGCAGCGGGCCGGCGCAGGCCTGGGGGGCAAAGCGGGCAACACCGTGGGTCGAGGCCTGGGCGCGGTGCGCGGTGCCGAAGGCGTCCATGACGTAGACATCGCACAGCGCCGCCATCTTGCGCGACAGGGCTTCATCGTCCTTCTTCTCACCGGCATTGAAGCGCACGTTCTCAAGCAGCACCAGCTGGCCTTCGCCAACGCTGAAGCCACCCTCGGTCCAGTCCTTGATCAGCGGAATCTCGCGACCCAGCAGCTTGCCCAGGTGAGCCGCAACCGGTGCCAGGGAGTACTGCTCGTCAAATTCGCCTTCGGTCGGGCGGCCCAGGTGAGACATCACCATGACTTTGGCGCCGGCCTTGAGCGCCAGCTCCAGCGTCGGCAGGGCCGCACGGATGCGCGCATCCGAAGTGACCTGGCCGTCCTTGATCGGTACATTGAGATCTTCCCTGATCAGGACGCTTTTACCGGCCAGATCAAGCTCCGTCATTTTCAGTACGCTCATTGAGTGTCCTACCTATGCTTGTGAAATTAAAAAGCGGTAAACCCGTAACCTAGTCCCGAATATTGAGCCAGTATCGTGCGACATCCATCATCCGATTGGCAAAGCCCCATTCGTTGTCGAACCAGCACAGCATCTTCAGCATGGTGCCGCCGCTGACCCGAGTCTGGGTGGCATCAAACACGCCGGAGCGCGGGTCACGGTTGAAGTCCACCGAGGCATGGGGCTCGTTGGTGTACCCCAGCAGCCCCTGCAGGGCACCGCTGGCGCTGGCACGCATCAGGCCATTGACCTCTTCAACCGAGGTTTCACGCCGCACATTGACGGTCAGATCCATGGCCGAGACGTTAATGGTCGGCACGCGCAGGTGCAGACACTCAAAACGCCCCGCCAGATGTGGCAAAAGACGGTCAATGCCGCGCCCAAGGCCCGTATCCACCGGGATAATCGACTGCAGCGCGCTGCGCGTCAGGCGCAGATCCGTCTGATGATAACTGTCGATCACCGGCTGGTCGTTCATGGCCGAGTGAATGGTCGTGGTGACACCATTCACAATGCCAAATTCGCGATCCAGCAGATCAAGCACCGGCACCACGCAGTTGGTGGTGCAGGAGGCCGCCGACACTATTGTATGGGAGGCCCGCAGCAACTGCTGATTCAGCCCATAGACGATGGTGGCATCCACCTCAGGCGTCGCCGGCTGTGAAAACAGCAGCCTAGCCGCGCCCTTGGCCAGGTGCAGCTCGGCACTGTGGCGATCCTTGAAGGCACCGGAACACTCCAGCACCAGATCCACCTTGAGCTCGCGCCAGGGCAGATTGCGCGGATCCGGCTCATTCAGCACGCGAATGCGGTCGCCATCGATCAGCAGGTCGTTACCATCATGGGACACCGGCAACGGAAAACGCCCATGGGTGGTGTCGTAGCGCGTCAGGTAACTGACCGTCTCGATATCCGCCAGTTCGTTCAGCGCCACCACCTCGAAGTCACGGCGAAAGCCGCACTCATAGATGGCACGCAGTACACACTGCCCGATTCGGCCGTAACCGTTGATTGCAACGCGATATTTCATCGACATCCGACACCAAAGGCAAGGCCGGCAAAAGCCGGCCCTGGAACCATTAAAGAATCGATTTTACGGTGTCGACGACATTTTCGACGGTAAAGCCGAAGTACTTGAACAGCTCACCGGCCGGGGCCGATTCGCCGAAGCTGCGCATGCCGACGATAGCGCCATTAAGACCCACGTACTTGTACCAGTAGTCCGCCTGGGCTGCTTCCACCGCCACACGGGCGCTGACCTGGGCCGGCAGAACCGACTCACGGTAGGCGGCATCCTGGGCTTCAAAACGATCGGTCGAGGGCATGGAAACCACCCGTACCTGCTTGCCTTCCTTGCTCAGGATCTCGGCGGCGTCCATCACCAGACCCACTTCGGAGCCGGTGGCGATCAGGATGACGTCGGGCTGGCCGGCGCAGTCGCGCAGAATGTAGCCACCCTTGGCAATGTTGGCCAGCTGCTCGGCGCTGCGGACCTGGTGCGGCAGGTTCTGACGCGAGAAGATCAGCGCGCTCGGGCCATCGGTACGCTCCAGCGCGGACTTCCAGGCCACCGCGGATTCAACCGCATCACAGGGGCGCCACAGGCTCATGTTGGGGGTATGGCGCAGGTTGGAGATCTGCTCCACTGGCTGGTGCGTCGGGCCGTCTTCACCCAGACCGATAGAGTCGTGGGTATAGACGTGGATCACACGCTGCTTCATCAGGGCCGCCATGCGCAGGGCATTACGGGCATATTCCATGAACACCAGGAAGGTGGCGCCGTAGGGAATAAAGCCGCCGTGCAGGGCCAGGCCATTCATGATGGCCGACATGCCGAATTCGCGCACGCCGTAGAACAGGTAGTTGCCGCTGGCGTCGTCACGGCCGATGCCCTTGGCGCCGGACCAGAGGGTCAGGTTGGAGCCAGCCAGATCCGCCGAGCCGCCGAGCAGTTCAGGCAGCATGGGACCAAATGCATTGAGGGCATTCTGGGACGCCTTGCGCGAGGCAATGGTGTCGCCCTTGTCGGCCACTGCCTGAATCCAGGCATCAGCCTTGGCAGCGAAATCCGCCGGCAGGTCGCCGCTGATGCGACGCAGCAGCTGGTCGGCCAGTTCCGGGAACTCGGCGCGATAGCTGGCAAAGCGCGCATTCCACTCGTTTTCGTCCTGGCTGCCGGACGCGCGGGCATCCCAGTCGTCATAGATGTCCTGCGGCACTTCGAACGGGCCATGGGTCCAGCCCAGACGTGCCCGGGTCAGGGCGATCTCGTCGTCGCCCAGCGGCGCGCCGTGGCAGTCTTCCTTGCCTTCCTTGTTAGGGGAACCGAAACCGATGATGGTCTTGCAGCAGATCAGGGTCGGCTGGGTGCTGTTGGCCTGGGCCTGTTCGATGGCGGCACGGATCTGATCCGCGTCATGACCATCCACACCGGCAATTACCTGCCAGCCGTAGGATTCGAAACGCTTGGGCGTGTCGTCGGTAAACCAGCCTTCCACTTCACCGTCGATGGAGATGCCGTTGTCATCCCAGAACGCAATCAGCTTGCCCAGTCCCAGGGTACCGGCCAGGGCGCAGGATTCGTGGGAGATCCCTTCCATCATGCAGCCATCGCCCATGAAGGTGTAGGTGTAGTGATTGATGATGTCGTGACCGTCACGGTTGAACTGCGCCGCCAGTGTCTTTTCGGCGATGGCAAAGCCCACGGCATTGGACACGCCCTGACCCAGCGGGCCTGTGGTGGTTTCGACACCCGGACAGTAACCATACTCGGGGTGACCGGCGGTTTTGGAATGCAGCTGACGAAAGTTTTTAATGTCGTCGATGCTGACGTCATAGCCGCTCAGGTGCAGCAGCGAGTACACCAGCATGGAGCCGTGACCGTTGGACAGCACGAAGCGGTCGCGGTCGAACCACTGCGGGTTGGTAGGGTTATGTTTCAGGAAGTCGTTCCAAAGCACTTCGGCGATATCCGCCATGCCCATGGGCGCTCCGGGGTGGCCGGACTTCGCTTTCTGGACGGCATCCATACTCAGCGCACGAATGGCGTTGGCAAGTTCTCTGCGAGAGGACATTAAAACAACTCCTGGGATTTTGACCCGAACTAGTAAGAGTGTGGAGGACTGAAAATTTGAAAGGCGTAATTTTCGCTTAGTTGCCCTCCGGCTTCAAATGGGAATCGATCTTTTTTGCACCTGAATGAGGTAATTTCATATGAATTAGGGAAAATTTCATTAAAAACGCCGGCATTCGTCATGCATTTTGCATCCATCGCCGGTAAAATGCGCGCAATTATGAAATCGCCTGGCCGGTCCGGCCCGGGTTCCTTATTAGTTATACCCCTGAAAAGAGGATGCATAGCGCAGATGAGCGAATACGGCTTGTTCACTTCCGAATCCGTGTCTGAAGGCCATCCAGACAAGATTGCGGACCAGATTTCCGACGCAGTACTTGATGCCATCATTGCCGAAGACAAGTACGCCCGTGTGGCCTGCGAAACCATGGTCAAGACCGGCGTTGCCATCGTGTCCGGCGAGATCAGCACCAATGCCTGGATCGACCTGGAGAACCTCGTCCGTGACGTGATCTGCAAGATCGGCTACACCTCCTCCGATGTCGGCTACGACGGCGAGACCTGTGGTGTTATCAACATCATCGGCAAGCAGTCCATCGATATCGCCCAGGGCGTTGACCGCTCACGCCCCGAAGATCAGGGCGCCGGCGACCAGGGTCTGATGTTCGGCTATGCCTCCAATGACACCGACGTGCTGATGCCGGCACCCATCACCTACGCCCACCGTCTGGTTGAGCGTCAGGCTGAAGCCCGCCGCTCGGGTCTGCTGCCCTGGCTGCGCCCGGATGCCAAGTCCCAGGTCACTTTCCGTTACGAAAACGGCAAGCCCTGCGGTATCGATGCGGTGGTACTGTCGACCCAGCACAACCCGGAAGTTCACCAGAACGACCTGCGTGAAGCTGTGATGGAACTGATCATCAAGCACGTTCTGCCGGCCGAATGGATCAGCAAGGACACCAAGTTCCACATCAACCCGACCGGCAAATTCGTCATCGGCGGCCCAGTGGGCGATTGCGGCCTGACCGGACGCAAGATCATCGTTGATACCTACGGCGGCATGGCCCGTCATGGTGGTGGCGCTTTCTCCGGCAAGGACCCGTCCAAGGTCGACCGTTCCGCCGCCTACGCCGGCCGTTACGTCGCCAAGAACATTGTGGCCGCCGGCCTGGCGGATCGCTGCGAGATTCAGGTGTCCTACGCCATAGGCGTGGCAGAGCCGACCTCTGTCGCCATCAACACCTTCGGCACCGGCAAGATCTCCGACGACAAGATCATTCAGCTGATAAACGCGCACTTCGACCTGCGTCCGTTCGCCATCACCCGCATGCTCGACCTGCTGCACCCGATGTACCTGGCCACAGCGGCCTACGGTCACTTCGGTCGCGATCCCTACGAAATGACGGTGGGCAACGATACCTTCACCGCTTTCACCTGGGAACGTACTGACAAGGCCGAAGCGCTGCGCGCCGACGCCGGACTCTGAGTGGAGTCCACAACCGCCTGAAAAGGGCTGCCTTCGGGCAGCCCTTTTGCGTTTTACAGACTGGGCGGGGCCGCACAACACCCTTTGCCAATCTTCAAGCCCCCGCATCAGCCGCCACGTCCAACGCCTTGATTTCCCTCACCACCATGGCGGCGCATAAGTCATTTCCCCGCACAACGCAGCTTTTACAGAAAATAATCTCGCCAAAAACCGAAGTTCAAAGACATTTTCTGACCTTATTCCCCTAGCATCGAATAAACACCCATAGGACGCAGGAGAATAAAAATGATTATTGGCGTACCCAAGGAAATCAAGAACCACGAATACCGCATCGGCATGACCCCGGCGGGCGTACGCGAGTTGGTCGGGCTGGGCCATCAGGTACTGATCCAGAAGGATGGTGGCAAGGCGATCGGCCTGACCAACGAGCTGTACCAAGCCGCCGGTGCCCGCATCGTCGACAGCGCTGCGGAGATCTTCGAAACGGCCGAGATGATCGTCAAGGTCAAGGAGCCCCAGCCGCAAGAGTGCCGCATGCTGCGTGACGGCCAGGTGCTCTTTACCTACCTGCACCTGGCACCGGACCCGCAGCAGACCGAACTGCTGGTCGAGTCCAACGCCATCGCCATCGCCTACGAAACCGTTACCGATGCCCGGGGCGGCCTGCCGCTGCTGGCGCCGATGAGCGAAGTCGCCGGACGCATGTCGATCCAGGCCGGTGCCCATGCACTGGAGAAAGCCCAGGGCGGCAATGGCACCCTGCTCGGCGGCGTGCCGGGCGTTACCCCGGCCAGGGTGGTGGTAATTGGCGGTGGCGTGGTCGGCACCCATGCCGCACGCATGGCAATCGGCCTGGGCGCCGAAGTCACAGTGCTGGACCGCTCCCTGCCCCGCCTCAAGGAGCTGGACAACCTCTATGGGCCGGCGCTGAAGACCCTCTACTCGACCACCGATGCCCTCGAAGCCTGCGTGCGCGAAGCGGACCTGGTGATCGGTGCAGTACTGATTCCGGGCGCGGCCGCACCCAAGCTGGTGACCCGCCAGATGCTCAAGCTGATGCGCCCCGGCGCGGTGCTGGTCGATGTCGCCATCGACCAGGGTGGCTGCTTTGAAACCTCCAAAGCCACCACCCACCAGGAACCGACCTACGAGGTCGACGGCGTGGTGCATTACTGCGTCGCCAACATGCCCGGCGGCGTCGCCCGCACTGCCACCTTCGCCCTGACCAATGCCACCCTGCCCTACGTGATCGCGCTGGCCGGCAAGGGCTACAAGCAGGCACTGCAGGACGACGTCCACCTGCGCAACGGTCTCAATGTCCATCGCGGCCAGGTCACCTGCGAAGCGGTGGCCCAGGCGCTGGGCTACCGCTACCAGAGCGCCGAAGAGGCACTCTCGGACTAGCAGCCTGTCGGACTTAACACTGATCTACTGCGGAAACGCCGATTCTGGCCAGTTTTCGTACTCTTTTTCGTTAAATAGAACCACTATTCGCCTTAAAAGAGCCCAAAAACTGACTCAAAACGGCCATTTCCTCGCTACGACCGGTCAAGTCCGACAGGCTGCCAGCACGAAAAAGGGCTGCCAGATGAATCACTCGCTCGGCGTCGGCCTCTCGGCGACATTCTCGACACATGTGGACGTCACCTGGTTGCCCAGTTTCCCCTCCATCCATTAACGCCCCTTGTCATGGGCATAGGTATAGCCCGTACACCCGCCAGAGCCGCTATAGACGAAGCCGACCCTCAGCGGGCCATGTGCCAGGGCCGCACCGGATATGGCGGTTGCCAACAGCTCCGCCGATGCGCCACGGAGCAATAGTCACCTCCGCCTGCACGCGCTTTCGCGCCTGTCGCAAAAGCGCCCCCCCCCCCACGCGGCCCGCCGCTCTCAAGCCGGCAGCGTGGATTCGGGACAGCAGCACTGACACCTTGTGGCATAATGGCCGTTTTCCAATCCCCACGGAGCCCTGCCGGATGCGTATTCCGCGTTGTCATGAACCCCAGCCCATGAACCCCGGCGACACCCTGCTGCTGAGCGACAACAACGTGCAGCATCTGGCCCGTACGCTGCGCATGCGTGCCGGCGACCAGGTTATGCTGTTCAATGGCGATGGCAGCGAGTGTCTCGCCACCGCGACCGAGGTGGACAAGCGCAGCCTGCAGGTCCGCATTGAAAGCCAGGAAAGACCCGGCCGCGACAGCCCGCTGCAGATACATATCGGCCAGACCCTGTCCCGTGGCGAGCGCATGGATTATGCAGTGCAGAAAGCAACAGAGCTTGGCATGGCGCGCATGACGCCGTTGTTCTCGGAGCGCTGCGAAGTCAAACTCAACAGCGAGCGCCAGGACAAGCGCCTGCGCCACTGGCAGCAGGTGGCCATCAGCGCCTGCGAACAGAGCCTGCGCTGCACCCTGCCACAACTGGATGCCCCCGAGCCTCTGGAACACTGGGTCGGCAGCGTCGAGGCGGATCTGAAACTGGTGCTGCATCACCACAGCGCCCGCCCCCTGGGCGATCTGCCCCGCCCGTCGTCCATCGCGCTGCTGATAGGCCCGGAGGGTGGCCTGACCGAAGCCGAAGTCCAGCTCGCCATAGCCGCAGGCTTTCAGCCAGTGGCGCTGGGGCCTCGGGTACTGCGCACCGAAACCGCGCCTGTGGTGGCCCAGGCCATTCTGCAAAGTTACTGGGGTGATTTGAGCGCAGGCTGAATCGTCGGCGGTGCTGGCTGCCACCGCCATCCATCGGTACACTTGCCCTATCATCAGGCTTACACAGGATGCACCCGCGCATGTCCATCAAGGTTGGCATCGTCATGGACCCCATCGAGTCCATCAATTTCAAGAAAGACAGCTCCCTGGCCATGCTCTGGGCCGCCCAGCAGAAAGGCTGGGAGCTGTACTACATGGAACAGCAGCACCTTTACTCCCGCGATGGGCAGGCCCTGGCCGACATGGCACCGTTGCGCGTGGCCATGGATCCGGACAACTGGTTCACCCGTGGCGCCTACGCCACCACCCCACTGGCGGATCTGGATGTGATCCTGATGCGCAAGGACCCGCCGTTCAACAATGAGTTTGTCTACAGCACCTACCTGCTGGAACAGGCCGAGAAGCAGGGCACCCTGGTGGTCAACCCGTCACAGCGGCTGCGGGACTTCAACGAAAAGCTGTTTGCCACCCACTTTCCGCAGTGCTGCCCGCCGGTACTGGTGACCAGGCGCGATGACCTGCTGCGCCAGTTTCACGCCGAGCACGGCGATGTCATCTTCAAGCCGCTGGACGGCATGGGTGGCAGCCAGATCTTTCGCATCCAGCCCGAGGGCGTCAACCTCGGTGTCATCATCGAGACCCTGACCAAATACGGCACCGAAACCATCATGGCGCAGAAATACCTGCCCGAAATCGCCCAGGGCGACAAGCGCATCCTGATGGTGAACGGCGAGCCCGTGCCCTATGCCCTTGCCCGCATTCCCATGGCCGGCGAAACCCGCGGCAACCTGGCCGCAGGAGGTTCCGGCGAGGGCCGCGAGCTGACCGAGCGCGATCGCTGGATCTGCGCCCAGGTAGGCCCCACGCTGCGCGAACAGGGCTTGCTGTTTGTCGGGCTGGATGTCATTGGTGACTATCTCACTGAAATCAATGTCACCAGCCCGACCTGCATCCGCGAGCTGGACAACCAGTTCGGGCTCGACATCGGCATGCAGCTGATGGATGCCATCGAGCGCAAGCTGCAGTCCTGAGGCGCCGCGTGAACAGGCTCACCACTGCGATCCCTGCCACCACCGGCCCTGCGCCGGCGGTGGGCATTATGGACCGTTTTGGCTTTACCCTCTTCGTCGCCATTACGGTGCACGCCATTCTGCTGCTGGGCATCAGTTTCTCGACGGCGGAATACAAGCCGCCACGCAAGACTCTGGATATCACCCTGGCCCGCTTCGCGTCGCCAGAGGCCCCAAAAGAAGCCGACTTTATCGCCCAGGCCAATCAGCTGGGCAGCGGCACCGCCGAGACCAAGCATGCGCCCTCGACGCTAGAAGACGCCCCCTTTCACAGCAACGAACAACAGCAACAGGCCCGACAGCAAAGCCTGCCACAACCCAAGGCCCAGGAGGTTGCACCCCAACCTGTACCGACGCCGGCGCAGGCGCCTGAAATCGCCGAGCCCAAGCCCGTCAAGGCCGCCCCCAAGCCACAGAAAGTGGTCACCACCACTGCGCCTGCCAAACAGAAGCAGAGCAGCCAGCCTGCGGCGGCAAAGTCCCTTTCTCCGCCGCCGACACCGGGGGCATCCACCTCGCTGCTGGCCCGCAGCCTGGAAATTGCCAGCCTGCAGGCGCAGCTTGACCTGCAACAGGAGCAGTTTGCCAAGAAACCCAGGGTGCGCCGTCTCACCGCCGCCGCCACGCTCAAGGGCAATGATGCGGCCTATCTGGATAACTGGCGTCGCGAAATCGAGCGCACCGGCAACGACAACTACCCCGCCGAAGCCCGCAAGCAGGGTATTCACGGCAGCCTGCGCCTGCTGGTATCCATACTGCCGGATGGCAGTATCCGCAAGATAGAAGTGCTACAGTCTTCGGGCTACAAGGTGCTCGATGATGCGGCCAAGCAGATAGTACAGCTGGCCGCGCCCTTTCAGGCCTTCCCGGTGGACATGCGCAAAACGACCGATGAACTTGAAATAATTCGAACCTGGAAGTTTGAGAATCAGACCCGGCTGTACTAAGCCTTAGGTGAACCTCCCCAGCGGTGTACGCCGATGTCTATCAAGACCAGCAGTCTGCGCGACCAGTTTCTGATCTCGATGCCACACATGCACGATGCCCATTTCGAGCATACCGTGACGTACATCTGTGACCACAGCGAATACGGCGCCATGGGCATCGTCATTAACCGCCCCCTCGACCTGCGCCTGGACGCATTGCTCGAGCATCTGAACACCGCAGACAGTCTGCAGATAAAGGATAACCGCCAGATCTACGCCGGCGGGCCAGTTCAGGGCGAGCGCGGCTTCGTGTTGCACGCCAGCCAGGACAGTCCCTGGCTGGCGACCTACCAGGTGACCGATGAGGTCTGCCTGACGACCTCCATCGATATTCTCGAAGACATCGCCGCCGGCACTGGGACGCCGGACGCCCTGATCGCTCTGGGTTACGCCGGCTGGGGGGCCGGACAACTGGAACGCGAAATAAGCGACAACGCCTGGCTCAGCTGCCCCGCCAATCTCGACATCCTGTTCAGGCTGCCGGCCGAACAGCGCCTGCATGCCGCCGCCTCCATCCTGGGTATTAATCTGGATCTGCTCACCGCCCAGGTCGGCCATACCTGAATAGCGCCTCCCTGCCTCTGACCCTATACCGGTGAACAGCCAACCAGCTGTTAAGTTGTGACGCCAACTTGGCTATAATGGTGCGCGATTCTGACCCCGCATCCCCTGTGGGCGCCGGACCTTCTCACCGCCTCCCCGGGCCACCACAGATTGCGGATTGAATGAGCGCAGACTGCCTACAAGCATTAGCCTTCGACTTCGGAACCAGCCGTATTGGCGTTGCCGTCGGCCAGACCCTTACCGCCACCGCCACCGCAATCGCACCGATCAGTGCACGCGACGGCATTCCCGACTGGGATCAGATCGACCGCATAGTGCAGGAATGGTCGCCCGATGCCCTGGTGGTCGGCATCCCCCTGAACATGGATGGCAGTATCAGCGACATGGCCCGCCGCGCGCGCAAGTTCGCCAACCGCCTGCATGAACGCTATCAGCTGCCGAGCTTTCTGATGGATGAGCGCCTGAGCACACGGGAGGCCAAGGCGATTCACCGCGCCGCCGGTGGCGGCACCAACTACAAGAAGGAATCAGTGGACGGCATCGCAGCACAACTGATTCTTGAAGGCTGGTTTTCCAGCGAGCAACGCATTCCCAGCCATTCACGACTGGAGGACCTCTATGACATCGGACAATCTTAGTGTCGACGCCTTGCTCGACAATATGGGCATGCAGCTCAAATCCATTTTGGAACAGCGCCAGATCAGCAACCCGCTGATCGTGGGCATCCGCACCGGCGGCGTCTGGCTGGCTGAACGGCTGCAGCACCGGCTCGCCCTGCAGGACCCCATTGGCATCCTGGATATTTCATTTTACCGCGACGATTTCACCCAAAAGGGCCTCAACCCCAGCGTGCAGCCATCCCAGCTGCAGGGCGACACCGAAGATCGGCACATTATTCTGGTGGACGATGTCATCATGTCCGGGCGTACCGTGCGCGCGGCCCTCAACGAACTGTTCGACTTCGGCCGACCCGCCTCGGTCATCCTGGTGACACTGCTGGACCTGCAGCGCCGCGAACTACCGGTGCAGGCCGACGTTGTGGGCGCCACCCTGGTGCTGGGCCCCAATCAGGTCGTCAAGCTCAGTGGCCCACAGCCGCTGGAACTCACCATTCGCCAACGTACCTGATTCGGGCCGATATCATGTTTGAACACAACGATCCCAACCGGATACAGCTCAACAGCAACGGTCAGCTGCGACACTTTCTGACCACCGAAGGCCTGTCCCGCGAGCTGCTGACCGAAATTCTCGACACCGCCGACTCCTTCGTCGACATGGGCGCCAAGCAGATCAAGAAAATGCCGCTGCTGCGTGGCCGCACCGTGGTCAACCTGTTCTTCGAAGCCAGTACCCGCACCCTCAGCACCTTTGAACTCGCCGCCAAGCGTCTGTCCGCCGATGTGCTGAACCTCAACATCAGCACCTCGTCCACCTCCAAGGGTGAAACCCTGAAAGATACGCTGATGACGCTGGAAGCCATGCATTCGGACATGTTTGTGGTACGCCATGCCGACAGCGGCGCAGCCCACTTTATCGCCAGCCAGGTGACGCCCCATGTCGCGGTGATCAACGCCGGCGATGGCCGCCATGCGCACCCGACCCAGGCCATGCTCGACATGCTCACCATTCGCCGCCACAAGGGCAGCTTCGAGCCGCTGAAATTCGCCATCGTCGGCGATATTCTGCATTCGCGCGTAGCGCGCTCGCAGATCCATGCACTGCGTACTCTGGGCGCCAGCGAAATCCGCGTCATAGCCCCCAAGACACTGCTGCCGCGCCATATCGAAGCCATGGGCGTCAAGGTCTTCACCGACATGCGCCAGGGGCTTAAGGATGTCGATGTCATCATGATGCTACGCCTGCAAAAGGAACGCATGACCAGCGCCCTGCTGCCGAGCGAATCCGAGTTCTACAAGCTCTATGGCATGACCACCGAAAAGCTGGCCTACGCCCACCCCGATGCCGTCGTGATGCATCCTGGCCCTATCAACCGCGGCGTCGAAATAGAATCCGCCATCGCCGACGGCCCCCGCTCCCTGATTCTTGATCAGGTCACCAACGGCATCGCCGTGCGCATGGCCGTGATGTCCATGGCCATGAGCGGCCAGCTGGTCGAAAAACAGCTGCAGCAGCCGGCTCCGCCCGCCAACTGACCACAACAGGAAACCACTCGATGAACATCAAGATAGCCGGTGGCCGTGTGATCGACCCGAGCCAGTCACTGGACAAGATCTGCGACCTGTATATCAGTAACGGCCTTATCGCAGCACTTGGCGACGCGCCGGCGGGCTTTGTGCCGGACAGCACCCTGGATGCGACCGGACAGGTGGTCTGCCCGGGGCTGATCGACCTCTGTACCCACCTGCGCGAACCCGGAGCCACCCACAAGGGCAGCATCGCTCAGGAAAGCCGGGCCGCGGCCGCAGGCGGCATCACGACTCTGGTGGCGATGCCGACCACCAGTCCGATTGTCGACACCCCGGCGGTCGCGCAGTTGATCCAGGACAAGGCCCGTGCCGCCGGCAAGGCCCGTGTGCTGCCCATGGGCGCCCTGACCCAGGGTCTGGCAGGCGAGCAGCTTTCGCCGATGCACGCCCTGGCAAGTTCCGGCTGCATCGCCTTCACTAACGGCCGCCGCCCCATTCGCAGCAGCCTGGTGCTGATGCGCTGCCTTGAATACGCCGCCACCCATGATTTTCTGGTGCTGTTTCAGGCCCAGGATGCGGAGCTGGCCACCGGCTGCATGCATGATGATACGACCAGCACCCGACTGGGTCTCGCGGGCATCCCGGAAGCGGCCGAAACGGTGGAGGTGGCCCGCTGTCTGATGCTGATCGAACAGACAGGCGCGCGGGCCCATTTCGGCCAGATATCCTGTGAACGCTCGGCCCGCATGATCATGGAGGCGCGCGAACGGGGACTGCAGGTGAGCGCCGATATCGCGGTGCACCATCTGCTGCTCAGCGACAGCAACGTCAATGGTTTTGACAGCAACTTCCATGTGATTCCGCCGCTGCGCAGCCAGCTGGATCGTGCCGGCTTGCGTCAGGTGCTGCTGGCAGATGGCATCCAGGCCATCTGCTCCGACCACCAGCCCCATGACCCCATTGCCAAGCAGGCCCCCTTTGCGGCCACCGAGCCCGGTATTGCCGGACTCGAAACCCTGCTGTCACTGAGCCTGATGCTGGTTGATCAGGATGTACTGGAACTGCCGCAGCTCATCGCCAAGCTCACCTGGGAACCCGCACAGGTTCTCGGCATTCGGGCCGGCACACTCGCAACAGGCGCCCTGGCGGATGTCTGCATCTTCGACCCGGCAGCGCGCTGGACTCCGTTGGCGGCCACCACCCGCTCCGGTGGGGCTAACAGCCCCTTTATGGGCATCGAACTGCGTGGCCAGGTGACCCATACATTGCTGGGCGGCACTATGGTGTTTCAGCGCTAGCGCCCCAAGGCGGTACCGCAGCCCTGTGGCACCGCCTTTCACCCCTACCCACGAGCTCCTAAACCTGCCGCCTGAAAATTGATTTTCTCCTTTAATGTTCTAGGCTTAAGCGGCTTGCCTAACTCAGGGATGATCATGGCCAGATGCACCCAATAAAACTCTATACCCCGCCAGGGCAGCGCCCTTCCAGATATTCGTTACCGCCCCTTAACCTGCAACCGCAGGCCATTCGGAACACCGGTGCTTTCGCAGCCTGCCGCGACCACTCGCACTGGCACAAGCCTCAGCCAAGAAGGACTACTGAAATGTTTGCTTTCCGTCGAATGATAATTTCACTGGGTCTGTTGTTTTTCGCCGCATTACCAAGCCACGCCGAGGACGCAGTGCGCGCGAAAAAGCCAATTCTGACCCTCAGCGGCGCCATCAGTCAGACCAACAGTGACAGTGGCTATGAGTTTGACATGGCTATGCTTGAGCAACTGCCACAGTACAGCTTTACCACCTCCACCCCCTGGTTCCCGGAGCCGCACAAGTTTTCCGGCCCGCTCATGCGAGATATCCTGACCAAGGTCGGCGCCCAGGGCGAAACCCTTACGGCGATCGCGCTGAATGACTACAAAGTCAGCATACCTATGGACAACAGCACCCGTTTCAACCTGATTGTGGCGACACACAAAGACGACAAGCGTATGTCAGTACGCGAGAAAGGGCCGCTCTTTGTGATCTATCCCTTTGATAGTGATAGTGAAACCCAGTCGCAGGTATACTACGACCAATCTATATGGCAGCTTAAGGCTATCCACATCGACTAGAACAGCCTGAGCTACTAAGACGAGCACACATGCAGTCGAACAAGAGAGTCACATACTGGCTAATCCTCATAAGCGCCGCACTGCTGCTGGTGTTTACCGGTGTGCTGTATCTGCAATTTCACCATAGCCGGCTGCTCAGCAGCACCGTCCAGTACAGTGAAAGCAATGTCAGCTGGAACGTTTTTCAGCTGCAATCCGAAGCATTGCGCTTCAACAATGCCCTCTATACGGCGGTGCTGGATCCATCCTCCATGGATATGGATTACCTGAGCTTGCGGTATGATCTTTTTTACAGCCGTGTCGATACAGTCAGACAAAATCCGGCCACAGAACAGCTGCTTGAGGGGACCGATTATGCGCCAATCTTTCAGCGCATTGATGCCTTCCTGCGTAACAACGAGGGCTATTTCACCCAAGACTCCCAACAGCCACTGGATCAGGCAGTTATAGAGTCCATCCTGAAACAGCTCGAGCCCCTGCAGGCGAGCCTGAATGACCTCTCGCTGGCCTCCGTGCATCAGTCTGGCATCCATGCCGAACACCGTGCATCTGAAGTGCAGCGCCAGATTGCCATAAGCACCGGGCTGATCGTGTTTCAGCTGCTACTGACGCTACTATTTTTCTATATCGTTATTCGGCAGATCAAACAGCTGCAGGCCAGTCGGGAAGACCTGAGCCAGCTGGCCAACTACGACCCCCTGACGAGCCTGCCCAACCGGCGCCTGTTCCTTGACCGACTGGGGCAGGAGATCCGCAAAGCACACCGCACCAAAGACCGCCTGGCACTGTTATTCCTCGACCTGGACAACTTCAAGGATATTAACGATACCCTGGGACACGAAGTCGGTGACCTGTTGCTGCAGGAAGCCGCACGACGGCTCGGCGAATGTGTGCGTGAGTCCGATACAGTCGCACGCCTGGGCGGCGACGAGTTCACCATTATTCTGAGCGATCTGGACGACACCGAACATGTCGCCAGTATAAGCCAGGCGATTTTAAAAACCCTCAGCGACCCGTTTGAACTCGATGGCCGGGAAGGCTTCGTTTCCGCCAGCATTGGCATTACGTTCTACCCCGACGATGCCAACGATGTAAATGCGCTGCTAAAGAACGCCGACCAAGCCATGTACGTTGCCAAGGAACAGGGTCGTAACCGCTTCCACTACTTCACCGCCTCCATGCAGCAAGCGGCTCAGACCAAGATGCATCTGGTCAATGACCTGCGCAACGCCTTGGCGAATGAAGAATTTCAGCTGTACTATCATCCCATCATCGAACTGGCCACCGGCACGGTGCATAAGGCAGAAGCACTGCTGCGATGGAAGCACCCGCTGCGCGGCATCATCTACCCACTGGAGTTTATCCCCATCGCCGAGGAGACGGGCCTGATCATCGACATAGGCAACTGGGTATTCCATGAGGCCGCCCGTCAGACGCAGCGATGGCGCCAGCAGTACCAGCCCGCTTTCCAGGTGAGTATAAACACCTCGCCACTGCAGCTTAGGTCCGAGACAAACAGTCTGGAGCACTGGCGCAGAAGTCTCGAGTCCGTTGGGCTGCCCGGCAATGCCATTGCCATCGAGATCACCGAAAGCCTGCTGATGGATGCCAGCTTTACCAAGCGCCTCGTTGCCATTCACGACATGGGGATTGAGGTGTCACTGGACGACTTCGGCACCGGCTACTCGTCCATGTCCTATCTGAAGAAATTCGACATCGACTACCTCAAGATACACAAGTCCTTTGTTGCAAACTTGCAACAGGGCGCAAGCGATCTGGCCATCTGCGAAGCAGTTCTCGTAATGGCCCAGAAGCTGGGTATTATGGTCATTGCCGAAGGTATCGAGACGAACGAACAGCAAAAACTGCTCCAGGCCATGGGCTGCGACTTCGGGCAGGGATACCTGTTCTCTCACCCAGTCTCGGCAGCAGCCTTCGAAAAACTGTTCGAAGCCCACACCCTGAGCGTCCAGGTCCAGGACCTGGGATAACCAGGCCTGGCAAACTTCCCATACCATGCCGACAGCATAAACACTATCGAGAGACACCGAGTGAACACAGTACTGATTACCGGCGCGAGCCGCAGGCTCGGCCTGTATCTGACTCAGGCTTTCCTTGCACAGGGCTGCAAGGTGATTGCCCTTACCCGCAAGGCCAGCGCAGAACTTGATGCACTGGGTACGCAAAACCTGCAGGTCGTACTGGCCGACTACAGCTGCGAAACCTCCCTCGCAGCGGCCGTCAACAGCATTCGCAGTCAGAATGACGCACTCTCGCTGCTGGTCCACAATGCATCACTGTTCGAAAAGGACGCGACCCACAAGGATGACCTGTGCGGTTTTTACGACGAACTCTACCGGGTACACATGCGCCTGCCCGCCTACCTCAATGAAGCGCTCCAGTCACTGCTGTACAACAAAGCGCAGCCCGGATGTATCATTCATATCACGGATATTTACGCCGACAACCCCAATCGGGAGTTTGGCCTCTATTGCAGTACCAAGGCGGCACTTGAAAACCTGACAAAATCCTTCGCCAAAAAGTATGCCCCCGGCATCAGGGTCAACAGCATAGCTCCTGGCCCGCTCATGTTCCTGCCGAGCCACAAGGACGATGAAAAGAAAGCGGTGCTCGATGAAACCCTGTTAGCGGGAGAATCCGGATTCGAACCCATTTTTCAGGGAATAGGATTTATAGTCGATAACCAGTTTGTTACGGGCAGCAGCGTTAAAATAGATGGCGGCCGGTCGATCGGAAAAATATGACCCAAAGAGCGCCACGCGAGCCTTGTCAGATGATTCACACAGTACCTGCTGCAAATAGCTTTCACGACAGCCGCTGAAAACATTCAGCGAGAACTCACTGCTGCACAGAATGATATCAATATCGCAGGTACGGTCCTTGATACTGCGATTTTTGTCTGTGCGGTCCCGCCCGAGAATTTCTTCCACGCTGCAAAAGAATGCCTTGAGTGAATCCTGAGCCATATCACTTTCAATCACTGCCAGCGTATTGATAAAGACCTTGTCGGTAACCATGCACTCAGGTTTGGTATAGGTGCAGGGGTATACGAAGGCCGTGGTGAAATGCTCCAGTAAAATTTCCAGGCACCTCGCAATATTCGCCTCAGGATCGATATTGGAGCCAACCGACAGATAGTAATACATATAGCCTCATTCCCTGCCCAACCAGGGCGCCTTGTTTTTATGAATCAGGGCCGTGACAGAGGGATCGCACTTCAGGTACGAGCCTCTGGATCCTCGCCCCAGCCGCTTTCATCGCGGTACGAATGCACGCTTTCAACCGATAAACATTATGCCGTTACGCCTTTGAGCACGGCTGCAACCTGACACCGCTGCCACAGCAGCACGACCAGCGCAGCCGTAGCCAGAGCGCAGGCGATGAGCACCACCACAAAACCCACCAGTTCAGCGACCGAGCCCATAAAAAAGGCCCCCAGTGCCGGTACACCAAGGCTCACCACCGTCCAGATACTCAACACTCGACCGCGGTAGGCATCCGCCACACAGACCTGAATCAGCGCCTGACACCCCGTGCCAATCATGGTAACAGCCATGCTCACCAGCATGATCATGAGCCCCAGCCCCGCCAAGTCACGCACCCAGGCCACCATCAGCACCACCACAGAGCTCAACAGCAGGGAAGCAAATACCAGCTGCAACAGCGTGCGTTCCCGTCCACGCATGCGCGACACTATGACCCCGCCCAGTACAGAGCCAAGACCCGCAAGAGCACTCAGACTCGCCAGCGTACTGGCGTCACCATTGATAAGGCGGCCCGAAATTGCCGGCAAAAGCTCCATGATGCTGCGCCCGATCATGCCATCCACCATGGTCAGAATCAGTACCAGCCGTATCAGCGGGGAGTTGCGAATCACCACCAGCCCCTGTGACATGGCCGTTAAAATGGACTCGGCATGATGTTGCGAGCGAGGGACATGCACCCGGATGCGCAGCAAAAACAGCGAACCCACCCCAAACAGGGCCGATACCAGCAGGAATGCCGCTGCGGTGGAGACGGATAGCAGCAGCCAGGCGCCCAGCGCCGGCCCCACAATGCGTGAAAGGTTGTAAGTGATGGATGCCAGTCCGACGGCACTGGGCAGCGATGGCCGCGCCACCAGGTGCGGTAACAGCACAAGGCGCATAGGGTGCTGAGCGGCAGAAACCACACCGAGCATAAAGGCCAGGCACAATATCCAGTTCAGCGAAAATACGCCCTGAAAATTGGCCACCGCAGCGCTGATGCTGATTACAGCCTCACTCAGATAAGCCACCAGCATGCCCTTGCGCGGATCAAGGCGATCCGCCAGTACCCCAAACACCGGCGACAAAAAGAAAGTAGGCAGCAGCATGGCGGCGCTGACCGCACCCACCCAGAGCGGCGACTGCGTCAGATCCCAGGTACTCCAGCCAATCAAAAATCGGGTAATCCAGGTCGCCAGCGTCAGAAAGGCGCTGCCTCCGAAATAGAGACAGAATATGCGGGATGAAAACGCCGACCGACAGGACGACCGGCTTTCAATGCTTCGTTGCAAAACCATACTGATCCATAGCTTATTATTATAATCATACGCCACTGCATTGCCGGACTCTCAGCTACCCGTACAGCTGTAGAGTCAGGCGCAAAACGCTGTTATTACAGTAATTTACACTAAAACTGTGCGACTTCCAGCCCGCAAGGGGTTGCTGGTCAAAAACAGAAATGGAGCCCTGCGGCTCCATTTCTGTGGGGTCGTCAATACGACGGTTCCAAACGGGCGAGAGGGCTACATGGTTTTTATGTCGATATCGCCTTTTTCGTTCAGATAGTCATCTTCTTCCTGCAACAGGAAGGAATTGTCTTCCGGCGCTGCCGCCAGGTCCGGGTTGGTATCCGCACTCAGCTTGATCATCAGACGCAGGTCGTTGGCCGAGTCGGCATGGGCAAGCGCGGCATCGTAGGTAATGGTGCCCTGCCTGTACATCTCGAACAGCGCCTGGTCAAAGGTCTGCATGCCGAGGTTGGTGGATTTCTTGATGACTTCCTTGATCTCATGCACTTCGGCCTTGCGAATCAGATCCTGAATCAGCGGTGTATTGATCATGACCTCAATCGCGGCGCGCCGCCCCTTGCCATCAGTGGTGGGCAGCAGCTGCTGTGCCACTATGGCCTTGAGGTTGAGCGACATATCCATCCATATCTGACTGTGGTGCTCCGGCCCAAAGAAGCTGATGATGCGATCCAGCGCCTGGTTGGCATTGTTGGCGTGCAGTGTAGCCATACACAGATGGCCGGTTTCCGCAAAGGCCAGGCCGTGCTGCATGGTTTCCTTGGAGCGAATTTCCCCCATCAGAATCACATCCGGCGCCTGGCGCAGTGTGTTCTTCAACGCCACATCAAAGCTTTCCGTATCGATACCCACTTCACGCTGGGTAATGATGCTCTCCTTGTGATCGTGGATGTACTCGATCGGATCCTCGATGGTGATGATGTGACCGCGGCTATGCTTGTTGCGATAGTCAATCATGGATGCCAGCGAGGTGGACTTACCTGTCGAGGTGCCGCCGACAAACAGGATCAGCCCGCGCTTGGTCATGGCCAGATCTTTCAGCACCGGAGGCAGATTCAGCTCCTCCATCGAGGGGATATGCGTCGCGATACGGCGCAGCACCATGCCCGGCGAGTTGCGCTGCATAAAGGCACTGACTCGAAAGCGCCCCATGCCTCGGGCACTGATGGCGAAGTTGCACTCACTAGTGCCTTCGAACTCGGCCAGCTGCTTGTCGTTCATGGTGCTGTACACCAGGGAGCGCACCTGCGACTGGGTAAGCGGCTCCTTGGTGAGCGGCTTTATGGTCCCGTCTACCTTGATGCTCGGACGAGCGCCCGCGGTCACGAATAAATCCGATGCGTCGCGGTCGATGACTACTTTTAAAAGTTGTGTAAAGTCCACTGCCTGTTACCCCGAGCCATGTACCCGTCAGAAACCCTGCGGATTCTTTGCTTTTTCCCGCGCAATGTCGCGCGAAATCAGTCCTTTTTTCAACAATTCCAGCAACGCCTGATCCAGCGTCTTCATGCCAAAAGCCGCGCCAGTCTGAATGGATGAATACATCTGTGCAATCTTGTCTTCACGGATCAGATTGCGTATGGCCGGTGTGCCTATCATGATTTCATGCGCCGCCACACGGCCGCCGTTAGTCTTTTTGAGCAGCGTCTGGGAAATAACGCCTTGCAGCGACTCCGAAAGCATCGAGCGCACCATCGATTTTTCGGCCGCCGGGAAAACATCGATCACACGGTCGATAGTCTTGGCCGCCGAGGTGGTATGCAATGTGCCGAACACCAGATGACCGGTTTCCGCCGCCGTAAGTGCCAGACGAATGGTTTCAAGGTCTCGCATCTCACCCACCAAGATAACGTCGGGGTCTTCACGCAACGCCGAACGCAGTGCGTTTGAAAAGCTCTGCGTATCGCGGTGCACCTCGCGCTGGTTGATCAGACACTTCTTGCTTTCGTGCACAAACTCGATCGGATCCTCGATGGTGAGAATGTGATCGGGTCGAGTATCATTGACGTAATCGATCATGGCCGCCAGGCTGGTACTTTTACCGGAACCGGTAGGCCCGGTCACCAGTACCAGCCCCCGGGGCAGGGACGCAAGATCCTGAAACACCTTGCCCATCCCGAGATCTTCCAGTGTCAGCACACGACTGGGGATGGTACGAAAAACCGCCGCCGCGCCGCGGTTCTGGTTGAATACGTTGACACGAAAACGCGCCAGCGAGGGGACATCAATCGAGAAATCGGCCTCGAAGGTATCCTCGAAGGCCTTGCGGACCTTGTCGTTCATAATGTCATAAATAAGCGACTGAACGGCCTTTTGATCCAGTGGCGGCAGTTTGATACGGCGTATGTCGCCGTCGACACGAATAACCGGTGGCATACCGGCCGTGATATGCAGGTCGGAAGCCCCTTGCTGCACCGCAAACGAGAGTAGTTCGGTTATATCCATAGCGTTCGGCACCCGGTACCACTTCCATTGGAGCCCCTATTTCTAGCAGAATAGTCCAGTCAATCCAATGGCCAACGGCGCTAAAAGCAGGGTATGAAAAATATAGTAGACAATATTTGCGCTGTGCGCGCACAAATCTCCCGCGCGGCGCATCTTACCGGACGGTCTCCCCAGAGCATACAGTTGCTGGCTGTCAGCAAGACACGCCAGGCCGATGAACTGCGCCAGGCGTTCACCGCCGGCCAGCACGCGTTCGGCGAGAACTACCTGCAGGAAGGTCTGGACAAGATAGCGGCACTGGCCGACCTTGCCATCGAATGGCATTTTATTGGTCCCATCCAGTCCAATAAAACCCGCCAGCTTGCCGAGCACTTTCACTGGGTGCACAGTGTCGACCGCCTCAAGGTGGCTCGCCGGCTGTCCGAGCAACGCCCCCCTAACTTGCCGCCCCTGAACGTCTGCCTGCAGGTCAATATCAGCGCCGAGGCCAGCAAATCGGGCTGCCTGCCCGATACCGTTATGGATCTGGCACTACAGGTCGCGCAGCTGCCCCGCCTGCAGCTACGCGGGCTGATGGCCATTCCCGCTGCCAGCCAGGATGCGCAACTGCAGCAGCAGGCCTTTGCTGCCCTGCGCACCCTGCTGCAGCAATTGCAAACCGAACTGCCACAGCTGGATACCCTGTCGATGGGCATGTCCGGTGACATGGACGCCGCCATCGCCGAAGGGGCCAGTATAGTGCGTATTGGCACATCCATTTTCGGCCCCCGCACCTCGCCCGCAAATACCCAGGAAAATTCACTATGAGCACACAACCGACTGTTGCCTTTATCGGCGCTGGCAACATGGCCCGCGCCATCATCGCAGGACTGCTGCACAACGGCTATCCGGCCACCCGCATCTGGGCCACTGGCACTCAGGCAGACAAACTGGCCGATCTCAGCACCCTGGGCATTCACACAGGCACCGACAACAATGCCGCCGCGGCCGCCGCGGATATCCTTATTCTGGCGGTCAAGCCGCAGATGATGAAACAGGTCTGCACACCGCTGCGCGATACAGTCATGCAGCGGCGTCCGCTGATCGTTTCGGTGGCCGCCGGCATCGCCTGTGACAGTCTGGATCTCTGGCTGGGCGGCGATAACGCCGTAGTGCGCTGCATGCCCAATACCCCCTCCCAGGTGCAAACCGGTGCCAGCGGCCTGTTCGCCAACGCGAGGGTCTCGCAGCTGCAGAAACAGCAGACCGAAGGCTTGCTGGAGCACGTCGGGCTGGCGCTCTGGGTTGAACGCGAAGAACTGATTCATGCAGTAACCGCCGTATCAGGCTCCGGGCCCGCCTATTATTTCCTGTTTATGGAAGCCATGATCGCTGCCGGAGAAAAGCTGGGGCTGGCTCCTGAAACCGCTACCGCGCTCACACTGCAGACGGCCCTTGGTGCTGCGCGCATGGCGAGCGACAGCGCGCTCAGCCCAACCCAGCTACGCCAGGGTGTCACCTCTCCCAAGGGCACCACAGAGCAGGCCATACTGACATTTCAGGGCGCACAACTTGAAACCCTGGTGGACGATGCCATGCAGGCCTGCGCCAATCGTTCCAAGGAACTCGCAGAGCTTCTGAAAGACTAGCAGCGGTTCATTCAGCGCCTGAAAGGCTCTATACTTGCCAGCAAATCAACAGCTTGAATCTAAGGCGGCGAAACAGCCATGGGACAGGATCCGATCCTTCTGATCATCCGCACAATCGGCGAGCTCTATGCGTTTATCGTCGTCTTGCGTTTCTTACTGCAGCTGGCCAAGGTGGATTTCTACAACCCCATCAGCCAGGCCGTTGCACGGCTGACCAGCACCCCACTGCGACCTCTGCAGCGGATCATTCCCCGGGCGGGCTCGGTAGACCTGTCTGCGCTGGTGCTGGCCTATGGCGTCAAGCTGCTTACACTCTTCCTGCTGGTGCTGGCCGCGGGACAAAGCGTGCCCATCGCCAGCCTGCTGCTGTTTGCCCTCGCAGGCCTGCTGAATACCCTGCTGACCATCGCCTTCTGGGCCGTCATCGGTGCGGTAATAATCAGCTGGATAGCGCCCAACAATTATCACCCAGCACCCCAGTTGATCCTTCAGCTGACCGAACCGCTGTTTGCCCTGGCCCGCAAGGTGATTCCGCCCATTGGCGGCTTGGACCTGTCGCCGATCCTGATTTTTCTGGCCATTCAGATCATGCAGTCCCAGGTCAGCCGCCTGGTAATGTAGGATGGCGAGCTGCCATTCAGTGACAGGGAAATGACCTGACACACAACAGCCGCCTGTAACCCGGAGTAGTCTCAAAGGGCAAGTTCTGTGGCCGTCAGCAAGGCTGACAGTCTGAACTTATGCATCTAGGCGGTGCCCATCAAAGGCCGGGCCGGCAAAAGCCTGTACACATCTGGCCCCTGGCCCGGACATCACCGGACAGGGGAATAGTGGCTGGCCCTAACCCGCCCATGCCGTTTTTTACTCCCGGTTACAGGTCCTTCGCACGGCCTGCCCCCGATTACTTCAGCACCTGGATATCAGCACATGCCAACGTCCATCCCCGCAGACTCGGTCGGTCTGGTCCAGCCACAACAATTCCACTTTGACCAGCCACTGGAGCTTGCCTGCGGACGCCAGCTGGACAGCTACAGCCTGACGGTCGAAACCTACGGCACGCTGAACGCCGACCGATCCAATGCGATTCTGATCTGCCATGCCCTCTCCGGCAATCATCACCTGGCCGGTTATCACAGCATGGACGACCGCAAGCCCGGCTGGTGGGATTCGGCCATCGGCCCTGGCAAGATCATTGATACCAAACGGTTCTTTGTCGTCGGACTGAACAATCTGGGGGGCTGTCACGGCTCCAGTGGGCCCAATCAGCTCAACCCGGAAACAGGTGTGCCCTATGGCCCGGATTTTCCCATCGTCACTGTGCCCGACTGGGTCGAAAGCCAGGCTCGTCTTGCAGACCATCTCGGTATCCAGCAATGGGCCGCCGTGATCGGGGGCAGCCTGGGCGGCATGCAGGCACTGCAGTGGGCGATCGACTACCCGCAGCGCCTGCGCCACTGCATTATCATCGCTGCCGCCGCCCGACTCTCGGCGCAGAATATCGCCTTCAACGAGGTGGCACGCCAGGCCATTACGCGGGATCCGCAGTTCCACGACGGCCACTACTACGCCGAACAGGCCATCCCCAAGACCGGCCTGATGCTGGCGCGCATGGTGGGCCATATCACCTACCTGTCGGACGACGGCATGCGGGAGAAATTCGGCCGCGACATGAAAAGCGGCAAGCTGAGCTTTGATCTGAGCCCGCAATTCGAAATCGAGTCCTACCTGCAGTATCAGGGCGAACGTTTTTCCACCGCCTTCGATGCCAACACCTATCTGCTGATGACGAGGGCACTGGATTACTTCGACCCGGCCGCCAGCTTTGGCGACAGCCTGAGCGAAGCGGTGCGCGGCGCGCAGTGCAAGTTCAAGGTCATTTCCTTCACTACCGACTGGCGCTTTTCACCCGAGCGCTCGCGGGAGATTGTCGATGCCCTGATCGATGCCGGCAAGGCCGTCAGTTATGCCGAAATCGACTCCCCCCAGGGCCATGACGCCTTCCTGATTCCCATACCGCGTTATATGGAAGTGTTCGGCGCCTGCATGGGCCAGGTCGTCGCCGACATCCCTTGCGCTGTGCAGGAGAGCCGCTGAGATGCGCGTAGACCTGGACATCATTCAGAACTGGATCAGGCCCGGCACCCGGGTACTGGATCTCGGCTGTGGCGACGGCGAACTGCTGAGCTACCTTGCCACACACAAGCAGGTCGAGGGTTACGGCCTGGAGATAGACCACGACAACATTACCGCCTGCCTGGAGGCTGGCGTCAATGTGATCGAGAAGGACATCGATGAGGGCCTGGCGACGCTGCGCAATGCCAGCTTTGATGCCGTAATCATGACCCAGGCGCTGCAGGTCATGCACCGTCCCGATCAGATCATTGACGAGATGCTGCGTATCGGCAAGGAATGCATCATCACCTTCCCGAACTTTGGCCACTGGCGTGCGCGCAGCTATCTGGCACTGCGCGGCAAGATGCCGGTGTCAAAATTCCTGCCCTATACTTGGTACAACACCCCGAACATCCACTTTTGTACCTTTAAGGACTTTGAGCGTCTGTGTGTTGAACGCAACATTCATATCCTGGATCGTACCGTCGTGGACAATGAACACCGTGATCGCTGGTGGCTGCGACTTTGGCCCAACATGCTGGGCGAAATCGCCATCTACCGCATCACCCGATAACATCAGGAGCCCCCATGAACGCGTTAACACCCACCGTACGCCATGCTGTGCAGGGCTTGCTGGCAGGCCTTGCACTCAGCGCAAGCCTCGCCCAGGCTGACCAGTTCGTCGCCTATGGCGACTATGAAGTGCACTACAACGCCTTCAACAGCACCTTTGTCGAGCCGCAGGTAGCCCAGAGCTATGGTCTGACCCGCAGCAAAACCCTGGCCCTGATCAATGTATCGGTACTGCAAAAAGCCAGTGATGGCAGCAAGACCCCCGTGACCGCCATCGTCAAGGGGAGCGCCAGCAACCTGATCGGCCAGAGCAGCGACATCAGTTTCAAAAAAATAGAAGAAACGGGCGCGCTTTATTACATCGGCGGCCTGCCCTTTTCCAACGAGCAACTAATGCGTATCGTGCTCGACGTCCAGCCGGACCCGAACCAGCCCGCCTACAGCATCCAGCTTGAACAGACCTTCTACGCCGAATGACCACTCTCAAATACCCCCGTATCATTCTGGCCAGCGGCAACGCTGGAAAACTGCGCGAATTCAGCCAGGTGCTCGCCCCCCTGAACATCGAGGTGCTGCCGCAATCCGCCTTTAATGTCAGCGACGCCGACGAAACGGGCCTCAGCTTTATCGAGAATGCCATCCTCAAGGCGCGTCATGCCTGTCGCAGCACCGGCTTGCCGGCACTGGCCGATGACTCGGGCCTCGAGGTGGACGCCCTCGACGGCGCCCCCGGCATCTACTCGGCGCGCTTCGCGGGCCCCGGCGCCACCGATGCCGAAAACAACAGCCGCCTGCTGCACCAGCTCAAGGACGTGCCAGACGCCCGGCGCAGCGCGCGTTTTCGCTGCGTGCTCGCCTTTATGCGCCACGCCGAAGACCCGAGTCCGCTGATCAGTATCGGCACCTGGGAAGGCCATATCCTGCATGCGCCCAGGGGGGAGCAGGGATTCGGCTATGACCCACTGTTTCTGCTGCCGGAACTCGGCCTGAGCTCCGCCGAGCTGCCCCGCGAGCAGAAAAACAGCCTCAGCCACCGCGGTCAGGCCGTGGCCCGCCTGGCCGAGCAGATCGGGCCCTACCTGAATAATTGACGGACTTTGCCCGCAACTCATGGGATAATCCGGATTCCGCCCCAGCTCTTGTTGGACAGCGGAATTCGGCTCCCGCGTTCACCTTAGGGGGAATCGAGCACCGGTGTTTTTCCTCCTATTGAAGCCCTGACCCCATGTCCCTGCAGCTGCCACCTCTGTCGCTCTATATTCATATTCCCTGGTGCGTACGCAAGTGCCCCTATTGCGACTTCAACTCCCACGCCGCCCGGGGCGAACTGCCGGAAGCGGACTATGTTGCGGCACTGCTGGAGGACCTGGACACAGAGCTGCACGATGTACAGGGCCGCAACATCGACACCATCTTTATCGGCGGCGGCACCCCCAGCCTGTTTTCCGCCACGGCAATCCAGCAGATTCTGGCCGGCGTCGCCGCACGCACGCCGTTGTCCGCCCAGGCCGAAATCACCATGGAAGCCAACCCCGGTACCTTCGAGCAGGAACGTTTCGCAGGCTTTAGGGCCGCCGGCGTCAACCGCCTGTCCATTGGTATCCAGAGTTTCAGCGATGCCCAGCTCAAGGCGCTGGGGCGCATTCACAACGCCGATGAAGCCTACCGCGCCGTCGCCAGTGCCCGAGCCATTGGATTCGACAACATCAACCTGGATCTGATGCACGGCCTGCCGCAGCAGGATCTGGCCGGCGCCATGCTGGATCTGGATACAGCCCTGTCACTGCAACCCGATCACCTGTCCTGGTACCAGCTCACCATCGAGCCCAACACCGAGTTCAATGCCCGCCCGCCCAATCTGCCGGTGGATGAAGTACTCTGGGAAATTCAGGAGCATGGGCAGGACAAGCTGGCCGCAGCGGGCTTTGCCCAGTACGAGGTTTCAGCCTATGCCCGCGACGGTCGCAAGGCGGCGCACAACCTCAATTACTGGGCCTTTGGCGACTATATCGGCATCGGCGCCGGCGCCCACGGCAAGCTGACCCGCCCTGCGGACAACCGCATCATGCGACGCTGGAAGCAGCGTCAACCGGCCGCCTATATGGATGTGACCAAACGTCTGGGGGCTGAGAACGCCATTGCCCAGGACGAACTGGCCTTCGAATTCATGCTCAATGCACTGCGACTGGTGGACGGCGTGCCGCTGCAGCTGCTGCAGGCCCGTGCCGGCATCAGCCCGGACAGCATCCGCGTACAGCTCGACCGAGCCATACAGCAGGGGCTGCTGCAGGATGATCCGGCCCACATACGGCCGACCCATCAGGGCCGACTGTTCCTGAACAACCTGCTGGAAATGTTTCTGTAAGCTCAGCGCTGAGCGGCGCGTCGCTGAACGATTAGAGAGTGACGCGACCTGCGGCCTGCTCTGCGATATCGATCAGCGCCTGGGGGATTTCATTCAGCGCCCGCACGGTTTGCGTCGGCGCAGGACCGCCGGGCCAGGCCTGGTCGTTGAGATTGACCCAGATGGTCCAGAGGCCTGCGTTGTGCGCGCCCTCGATATCGGCCACCGGATTATCACCCACATGCACCACCTGCTCGGGACGCAGCCCGGCATGCGCCAGCGCCTGCTGGAACATCAGCGGATGGGGCTTTTCGTGGCCCGTGCTCTCGGCGTTGAACTGGAAGTCGAAATAGTCCCCCAGCCCCACCCGCCTTACATCGGCGTTGCCGTTGCTCAGGGCACCGAGCTGCAGATTGCGCTCACGCAGCACCTTCAGCATGGTCAGCGCATGCTCGAAGAACTCCACCTGATGGCGTCCTTCCAGATACACCTCGAACGCCTGCAGCGCCAGCGCCTCGGCCTGTTCTGGCCCGTATCCGGCCGTGCGCATGCCCTCCTGCAGCAGACGCAGGCGAATCTGGGTGACGCTGTGGGAGATCTCGGGGTAGCGCGCCAGTATGTCATCGCGCAGACGCGGCAGATCGGCAATGCTGAACTGACGCACAAAGAGCTGCGCATTGCGCTGCAGCCAGTCGAACAGCGAGTTGTTTGCAATCTCGATCACAGGGTCAATGGCCCAGAGAGTATCGTCCAGATCGAAGGTGACACACTTAATCATCTTTCTTGCGCGCTCTTGGATGGGCCCTGTCGTAAACATCGGCCAGATGCTGAAAATCCAGATGCGTGTAGATCTGGGTCGTGGCGATATCGGCGTGCCCCAGCAGTTCCTGCACCGCGCGCAGATCACCGCTGGACTCCAGCAGGTGACTGGCAAAACTGTGGCGCAGCCGGTGCGGATGCACCTTGCCATCGGTGGCCTGGTGCAGGCCCCAGTGTTCGAGCCGCTGCTGCACGGCGCGGGTACTGATACGGTTGCCGCGCTTGCTGATAAAGAGCGCCGGCTGCTCGCCGCGCAACAAACTGCCGCGCTGCCCCAGCCAGACGTCCAGCGCCGTCAGTGCCTTGCTGCCGACCGGCAGCATGCGGGTCTTGCGCCCCTTGCCAGTCACGACCAGGCTGGCGTCGCGAAAATCGATATCCCCCAGATCCAGACTGACGAGCTCCGCCAGACGCAGACCGGACGAGTAGATAAGTTCCATCATGGCACAATCGCGGGCAGATACCGCATCGGTCACCGGGATCTGCATCAGATGAGCCGCCTGATCGGTATCCAGTGTTTTTGGCAGACGCCGGGGTGAGCGGGGGGCACTGATGCCCAGCGCAGGATTCTGCTGGCTCAGGCCTTCGCGATTGAGATAGCGATAGAAGGAGCGGATAGCTGAGAGCAGCCGCTGAATGCTTTTGCCGGCCAGGCCCTCGCGGTGCGTTTCGGCAATAAAGGCACGCAGATCCCGCGGCCTGATGCAGTTCCAGTCACTCAGGCTGTTCGCCACGGCGTAGCGCAGCAGCCGCTCGATATCGCGTCTGTAGTTGTCCAGCGTGTGCCCGGAGTACTGGCGTTCGGTACGCAGATAGCGCACAAATGCATCCAGCACATCCGGATCAGGCGACATCAGCGCCGGCTCAGTATGCGGGACAGCACCCGGCTCAGCACTTCGCCGACATAACACAGGAAGAGGGTGCCCTGGCTGCTCTGAAAGTAATGCGGATCGTAACTGCCAATGGCCAGCAGACCCAGGGTTTCGCCCTGCACCAGCGGAATCACCGCCGCCGACTGAATCCGGAACGCCTGCTCCTGAAACACAAACAGATGCTGCGGTTCCGGCAGTCGCCCGCAGCTGGGCAGGTTGGTTCCCAGCAGCGGCTCCAGCGCCTGGGCATCGGCCTCACTCAGCCAGCGCTCGGCACCACTTTCTTCGCCCTCACCGAGCAGCATCAGCGTCGTGATATCTCCCTGAAAATCACGACACAGACTCTCGTCTATGGCGATGGCGACATCATCCAGGGTTTCACAGCCCAGCAGCGCCAGCACCATGCGCTTGGTTTTTTCGAACTGCACATCGTTGTGACGCGCCACGTCGATCAGATCGGACAGATGGGTGCGCAGTTGCTGGTTCTTTTCCCGCAGCACACCGGTCTGGCGTGCCACCAGCGACACGGCAGTGCCGGTTTCGTGGGGCACGTAGAGTTTTTCCAGCAAGCCTGTATGACGGGAAAAATAATCAGGGTTCTGCGCCAGATATTCCGCCACCTGCTGCTCGTCCAGCCCGCTAGGCTGCTCTTTGGCCTGATCGGTCATATGAAAATCTGCCCTTCGTAAACAGTTGTCGCAGGGCCGGTCATCAATACGGATGTACCCTCGCCCGCCCAGCGAATATGCAGCTCACCGCCTGGCAGATGCACGCGTACATCATCCCCCAGCAGGCCGCGCAGACGCCCGGCCACAACGGCCGCGCAGGCACCGGTACCGCAGGCACGGGTTTCGCCGGCACCGCGCTCGTACACCCGCAGGCGAATTTCATTTTCGGACAGAACCTGCATAAAGCCGATATTGGCCCGTGCCGGGAAGCGCTCGTGCCGCTCCAGCAGAGGCCCCAGGGTATCCACCGCGGCGGTGCTGACATCATCCACCAGCAGCACGCCGTGGGGGTTGCCCATGGAGACCGCGCTGATATCCAGCCACTGACCGGCCACCTCGATGGGATAACTGACCTCAACGCCATCCGCCACAAAAGGGATCTCGGCCGGCAGCCGCTCGGGCGCGCCCATATCCACTTCCACCTGGCGGTCTTCCAGCACCCGCAGTACCGCCTTGCCCTTGGCCGTTTCAACGCAGATCACCGGCTTGATGGTCAGGCGCTTGTCACGCACAAACTTGGCAAAGCAACGCGCGCCGTTGCCGCAGTGCTCCACCTCTGAGCCATCTGCATTATAAATACGGTAGCGAAAGTCCATCTTCGGGTCCGTCGGCGGTTCCACCAGCAGCATCTGGTCAAAGCCGACGCCGCAATTGCGGTCCGCCAGACGGCTCACCAGCGCGGGGGTGATCTTGGCACGCTGCGTGACAAGATCGACCACCATGAAGTCGTTACCCAGGCCGTGCATCTTGGTAAAACGTACCAACATAGCTGTTTCGCTTCTCAGTAATGATCTTTGGGCAGCAACTGCTCACCATGCAACAGGTCACCGATGCTTTCGCGCTTGCGCACCAGGTGAGCCTGATTGTCGCTGACCATGACTTCGGCCGGACGGGGCCTGGTGTTGTAATTCGAGCTCATGACAAAGCCATAGGCACCGGCCGAGCACACCGCCAGCAGGTCGCCGGGCTGCAGATTGAGGTCTCTATCCTTGCCGAGGAAATCACCGGTTTCGCACACCGGGCCCACCAGATCGTAGGTTTTGCTTTCACCCTCTTCACGCAACGTCAGCGGTACAATTTCCTGATAGGCACTGTACAGCGCCGGACGGATCAGATCGTTCATGGCGCCATCGATAATGGCAAAGTTCTTGTCACCGTTGCTCTTGAGGAACTCAACCCGCGTCAGCAGGACACCGGCATTGGCGGCAATGGAGCGGCCCGGCTCAAAAATCAGGCTCAACGGACGATCACCCAGCTTGTCGAGCACGGCGGCAATGTAGTCGGCCGCAGAGGGCGGCTGCTCGTCGGTATAGCACACGCCCAGACCCCCCCCCAGATCCAGATGCTTGATCTGGATGCCGTCTTCGGCCAGTTCGTCCACCAGTACCAGCAGACGATCCAGCGCATCAAGGAAGGGCCGAAGCTCAGTCAGCTGGCTGCCGATATGACAGTCCATGCCGACGATCTCGATACTGGCCAGCTGCGCCGCACGGCGATAAACGCCGCGGGCGCGCTCGATGGCGATGCCAAACTTGTTCTCTTTGAGGCCGGTGGAGATATAGGGGTGGGTGCCGGCGTCCACGTCCGGATTGACCCGGAAGGATACTTTCGCCGTCATGCCCATCGCTGCGGCAACTTCGTTGACACGCTCAAGCTCGGCTTCCGACTCGATATTGAAGCAGTGGATACCCAGTTCCAGTGCGCGGCGAATTTCGTGCGCCTGCTTGCCCACGCCGGAAAAAACCACCTTGGCGGGATCGCCACCGGCCCTGACCACACGCTCAATCTCGCCCAGTGACACGACATCAAAGCCCGCGCCCAGGCGCGCCAGTACATTCAGCACCGCGATATTGCTGTTGGCCTTTACCGCAAAGCACACCAGCGCATCACGTCCTTCCAGGGCCTGGGCGTAATCCAGATAGGCCCGTTCCAGCGCATCACGGGAATAAACGTACAGCGGTGTGCCGTATTCTTCAGCGATGCGCTCGAGGTTCATGTCCTCGCAGTGCAGGCGCCCATCGCGGTACTCAAAGTTATCCATCAATCTGTCCGTTATCAGTTCTGTGCGGGAGCCGGCGGCTGGGCCGATGTCTGCGAGACGGGGGCGGCGGGATCAACCTGATCCGGCATATAGAGCGCGCCCTTGTTGCCACAGCCAGACAGCAGCGCAAAGGTTACGAAGAGCATCCAGTAACAGCGTTTCACGATTGCAGCCCCTATTCCGGCGATTCCAAAGCAGCGATTATACCCGGGATGAGTAGCGGCAGAAACTCGGATATACTGCCGGGCTCCAAGCACTGCGGAACCACAGACCGATGACCGAATCAGAATTCAACGACCGCGTCGATGAAACCCTCATCACCCTCGAAGACCTGCTGGAGGATGTCGACAGCGATCTGGACGTCGAGAGCCATGGCGGCATGCTCACCATCGTCTGCGAAAATGGCAGCCAGGTGATCTTTACCCGCCAGCCGCCGGTCAAGCAGCTCTGGGTCGCGGCGCGCAACGGCGGCTATCATTTTGACTTTGATGAGTCGCTGGAGCGCTGGATACGCGATACCGACAAGGCACCGCTGGCCGAGGTTCTTAACGAGATTTTCCGCCTGCAGGCGGATGAGGATCTGAGGTTCCCATTTTGAACAGCCTTCCCGAATCAGCCGCTTGGAACGCACTGGCGCACAGCCAAACAAAAGCGGCTAATCGCTGAGCATTGAACTTCTAAGGCCTCAGCAGCGTCTCCTCGACCTGCTGGTACAGCCGCTCCAGGGCCCCGCGGTTTTGCGCCACGAAGGCCTGGGCCGCAGCGCCCTGCTGCTGGCACTGCAAAGGATCCGCCAGTAATTCCCGCACGACCCGGGCCAGTGCCGTTTCATCGGCCACCCGGATCAGCCCGCCGGCGTTATCCAGCGCATCGCAGATGGCCTGAAAGTTGAACACCTGCTGCCCCATCAGCACGGGCTTGCCCAAGGCTGCGGGCTCCAGCGGATTGTGTCCGCCACGGGGCACCAGGCTACCGCCGACAAAGGCAATATCCGCCGCGGCATAGAATCCCATCAGCTCACCCATGGTATCGCCGAGGTAAACATCGACTGCCCCCGCCTGCGACGCCGACTCGCCATGTCCCGAATGCCGTGCAACCGACCAGCCGGCCTCCAGACAGAGCCGGTACACCGATTCAAAACGCTCAGGATGACGCGGCACCAGCACCAGTAACAGCGTCGGGAATTCGCTGCGCAACTGCTCCAGCACGCGCAACAGCGCGGCATCCTCCCCATCATGGGTGCTGCCCGCCACCAGCACCGGGCGTTCGCCCCAACACTTACGCAGCTGGGCACCGGCTTCAAGCCATTGCGGCCGGGTTTCAATATCAAACTTGATGCTGCCGCTTACCCTCAGTTGCCGTGCCGGCAGGCCCAGCTCGACAAAGCGCGCCCCGTCATCCTGATGCTGCGCCACCACCTGACTCAGACACTGCAGCATCGGCTTCGTGAGCGCCGCAAAGCGTTTATAACCCCGGGCCGAGCGGGCCGACAGCCTCGCATTCGCCAGCAATACCGGCACATCGGCAGCATGGCAACCCTGTACCAGATTGGGCCAGAGTTCAGTTTCAACGATGATGCAGCCACGTGGCCGGGTGCGATGCAGAAAACGCGCAAGCGCATCGGGTAGATCCCAGGGACAGTAGGCATGCTGCACCCGATCGCCAAACAGGGCGCTGACACGCGCCGAACCGGTCGGCGTCGTGGTGGTCAGCAACAGTGGCAGATCGGGCCTGCGCGCCAGCAGCAGCTCCACCAGCGGGGCAATGGCTACGGTTTCGCCCACGGACACGGCATGAATCCACAAGGGACGGTTGTCACAGGGCGTCACAAAACCGAGGCGCTCGCGCCAGCGGCTGCGATAGGCGGGCGCCTTTCTCCCGCGCCACCACAACCGTAGCAGGATGATGGGCAAAGCCAGATACAGCAATACCGTATACAGCAGACGCGCCATCAATCAGCTGTCCGCGAACTGCATGCGATGCAGCTGGGCGTAGGCGCCATCGCACTCGATCAGCTGCGCATGGGAGCCCTGCTCAACGATACGCCCCTGATCCAGCACCAGAATCAGGTCAGCCTTTTCGACCGTGGAAAGCCTGTGGGCAATGACCAGGGTTGTGCGTCCCTTGATGACCTGATCCAGCGCATCCTGAATATGCCGTTCGGATTCCGTATCCAGAGCCGAGGTGGCTTCGTCCAGAATAAGGATGGGGGCATTTTTGAGGATGGCCCGGGCAATGGCAATGCGCTGTCGCTGTCCACCGGAGAGCAGCAGGCCGCTTTCACCCACGGGGGTGTGAAGCCGCTTGGGCAGGCGGGCGGCAAACTCCATCACATGGGCAGCTTCGGCCGCCGCCTCGATCTCGGCTTCGCTGCAATCGGCCATGGCACCATAGGCAATATTCTGTGCAATAGTGCCGTTAAACAGCACCACCTGCTGATTCACCAACGCAATCTGCTCGCGCAGGTTAGCCAGCTGATAGTCCTGCAATGGCGTACCGTCGAGCAGTATGCGCCCCGTCCAGCCGTCATTGAAACGGGGAATCAGGGACGCCAGGGTCGACTTGCCACTGCCCGAGCGCCCGACCAGCGCAACTGTCTGCCCCGGCCTGACCTGCAGGTCCAGTTCGTGCAGCACCACGCCATCTGCGCCCGGGTAGCGAAAACCGACCTTGTCAAAGCCAAGCTCGCCATGCACCCGGCTCACCTGATGCTGCCCAGCGTCCTTCTCGGGCGCCTCGTCCATGACCGCAAACACCGACTCTGCCGCGGCAATACCCTTTTGTACCTGCGTACTGATGTCCGTCAGTTGCCGCAACGGCTTGGTAATCAAGCCGGCCGCCGTCAGAAAGGCCACAAACTGACCGGTACTCATGCCGCCCATGACGTCCGGATGCATCGCCGTATACAGCAGCCCGGCCAGCGCCAGTGCGATCAGAAACTGCACGACGGGGGTATTGAGCGACTGGGTCACCACCATCTTCATGAACTGGCGGCGATTGTGGTCGCTGGCGTCGTGAAAACGCTGGCGCTCGAATTTCGTACCGCCGAAGATCCGCACGATCTGATAGCCCTTGATGGCTTCGGACGCGGCACTGGTAATATCACCCACCGATTTCTGCAGTCGCCGGCTCAGCTTGCGCATGCGCCTGGAGGCCACAGTGACCACCACTGCAATCAGCGGGGCCGCCGCTATAAAGATCAGCGTCAGTTTCCAGTTAAGGTAAAACAGATAACCGAACAGGCCTATCACGGTCAGGCCTTCTCGCAACAGCGTCTTGATTGCCTCGGTAACGGCGCCGGTCACCTGTTCGACGTTATAGGTCAGCTTGGCCAGCAACTCTCCACTGGTACTGTGCTGATAGTAACTGCTGGGCAACGCCAGCATGCAATCGAACAGATCCGTACGCAGACCATGCACCACCTGGCGTGCAACATGACTGATACTGTAAGTACCCACGAAGGTGCCAATGCCGCGCAGGGCAAAAATTCCCAGCACTGCCAGCGCCAGCACCCCACGCTGGTCCAGAGCGCCTTTTTCAACCGCATCCACCACATGCTCCAGCCACTTGGCCGACAGCGCCTGGGATGCACCGTAAAGGCCAAAAGCAATAAAACTGACGACAAACGCGAACCAGTAGGGTTTTACATAGACCAGCAGCCGTTGGTAAATCATCCAGCTGCTCAACTCGGTTGTGGGTGTCTGTTGCTTACTCATCAATGACCGCACCGGTTCCGTTATTTTCGACGCTCATTATACATGGATGCCCCTGGGCAAGCGGAGCAAGATCAACACCTTAACCCGCAGAAATTTGTAACGGATCAAAGCCACCGGCAGCGGGTTTGCCGATCCTGCCTTGCAGCCGTAAAATTCTGTTCTTCACTGGAGACCCAGGGTTGGGCGACTTTCATGGCAAACAAAAACCAAACTGAGGCACATTACTGGCATCCGTGATTCTGGCTGACCTGGTTTGCCATGGGGGCTGCCATGACTGCTCAAACGCCAGCCATACGGCGTTCAATTGACACTGAGGCAAAGCTGCGGACCAGACGACAATCACGGCCACCACGCGCATGGTGAAGCTAAATGATTCCCCCTTCCTGATGCTGGCCCAGCACCGCCTGTCTGATAACAGTTTTGAGCTCGAGCTGCTGTCGGCTATAGACCCCTTTTCCAGCGGCGATGAAGCCGCCGATGCAGCTCGCATCCATGCAGAACTTGAGCGCGCCATCCGCTAGCACCCGGCCCAGTACCTGTGGGTACACAAACGATTCAAGACGCACCCGAAGGGAAAATTTTTCTCTACCAGAATACCGACTGATTTTCGTGACATCTAACTCGTGCCTCTATGCGCGACAAGCGTACCTCGGTGGTACCATTCAGGCCAAACAAGCTTACAAACAGGTACCATAGCGTATGAAAATTGCAGTTGCCGGAACCGGCTATGTCGGCCTATCGAACGCCGTGCTGCTGGCACAGCACAACGAAGTGGTCGCCCTTGATCTCATTGAAGAGAAGATCAAATTGATCAACGCGCGACGCTCGCCGATTGTCGATACCGAGATCGAAGCCTACCTGCAGGAAAAACCGCTCAACCTGCGCGCAACGCTGGACAAGACAGAAGCCTACAAGGACGCCGAGTTCGTCATAATCGCCACGCCAACCGACTACGACCCGCAGACCAACTACTTCAACACATCCAGCGTCGAAGCCGTTATCCGCGATGTAATGGCGATCAACCCGCATGCCGTAATGGTGATAAAATCCACCATCCCGGTCGGCCACACTGTTGAGCTAAAACAGACCTTCGGCACCGACAATCTGATCTTCTCACCGGAATTCCTGCGAGAAGGCAAGGCACTGCACGACAACCTGTACCCATCACGGATTATCGTCGGTGAGCGCAGTGAGCGTGCGAATACCTTTGCCGCCCTGTTACAACAGGGCGCGATCAAACAGGACGTGGCAACGCTGTTCACGGACAGCACCGAAGCCGAAGCCATCAAACTGTTCGCCAACACCTTTCTGGCGATGCGCGTCGCCTACTTCAACGAACTGGACACTTACGCCGAATCCCGCGGCCTGGACAGCCGACAGATCATCGAAGGCGTGAGCCTGGATCCGCGCATAGGCAGCCACTACAACAACCCGTCATTTGGCTATGGCGGCTACTGCCTGCCCAAAGACACCAAGCAGCTGCTGGCTAACTACGCCGACGTGCCGAGCAACCTGATCCGCGCCATCGTCGACTCCAACACTACGCGCAAAGACTTCATTGCCGAGTCGATTCTGCGCCGCGAGCCTAAAATCGTCGGCCTGTACCGCCTGGTAATGAAAGCTGATTCCGACAACTTCCGTGCTTCGGCGATTCAGGGCGTGATGAAACGGCTCAAGGCCAAGGGAATCGAGGTCGTCATCTACGAACCGGTGCTGCAGGAGAGCGTATTCTTCCATTCCGAAGTGATCGCTGACCTGGACGCATTCAAGGCCCGCGCCGATTTAATCGTCGCCAACCGCATGACCGACGAACTCCGTAATGTAGAAGCCAAGGTTTACACACGCGACCTGTTCGGGGGAGATTGCTAGGAGGCTGTCGGGCTTGGCCAATCGTAGCGAGGGTAAGTCCGTTTTGTTCAGCACATCCATGTGCTTCACCCCTTCGGGGTTTGCACATTCTATCGCTCCTGACGATTGAACGAGGCAGCTTTTGAACTCTTGTGAGATGATAAATCGGCAGGATAGCCGATTCACACAGCGTTAGCTGCCCACCGGGCAAGCTACAGGGATGTAGCTTGTGCATAGTGGCGTTATAAAAGAGTACATAAAATAACCCCCTCTTTGCCGGAGAGAATCGGCTTTTCCGCACGACTGCATGGATGCAGGAGCTAGGGCGAAGCAGGATGCCCGAGCCGAGTAGGTCAGTGTTAAGTCCCACAGGCTGCCAAGGCCATCGAATAGCCATGGTGTTTTTGCATTAGAGGGCGTAGCCTCAGTCAACGCCTGAACACGCTGTTTGCCGATCGGACCGCGCAGCCGTAAAATGCAGCCCTTCACCCGGCGAAAAGTATGGTAAGCACATGGCGCGCAAAGACCAATCACAGCCGCCTTACTGGCACCCCCGATTCGGACTGACCTGGCTTGGCATGGGGCTGCTATGGCTACTCAACCGACTGCCCTACGCAGGCCAGCTGACTCTGGGCCGTACCTTCGGGAAAATCCTCTACCTGGTCGCACGCGGCCGGCGCCATGTCGTCGAGGTCAATGTCCGGCTGTGCTTTCCTGAACTCGACGCTGAAAAACAGCGCCATCTGACCCGGGAAATATTTATCAACAATGGCATCGGCGTATTCGAAACGGCGATGGCCTGGTGGTCACCGAAACAGTGGTTCCGCCACCGCACTGTGCTGAAAGGGCGCGAACACCTGGACGCCGCCCTTGCCCGGGGTAAGGGTGTAATACTGCTGGGCGCCCATTTTTCGACGCTGGATCTCGGAGGGCTATTGTTCTCGGAGTTTTATCCGGTGGATGCCATGTACCGACGCCACAACAACCCGCTGATGGAAGAGATTATCACCCGCAGCCGCGGCCGCTATTTTGGCCAGGCCATCGAGCGCTCGGACATTCGTTCGGTAATTCGGGCCCTCAGAAAAAACCATATTATCTGGTACGCCCCCGACCAGGATTTCGGTATCAAGCAATCCGTATATGCGCCCTTCTTCGGTGTCCCGGCGGCCACCATCACGGCCACTACCCGCCTGGTGAAGCTAAATGACTCCCCCATTCTGATGCTCGCCCAGCACCGCCTGCCCGACGACAGCTACGAACTCGAATTGCTGCCGGTAATCGAGCCGTTTCCCAGCGGGAATGAGGAAGCCGATGCTACACGCATCAATGCAGAGCTTGAGCGCGCCATCCGCAAGGATCCGGCGCAGTACATGTGGGTGCACAAGCGCTTCAAGACACACCCCAGGGGCAAGAATTTTTTATACCGCCAGGCCGCGGACGCTGTGGATGTTCATCAGAGCGATTCCCAATGAGCGTCGTCAGCGGCAGCATCAACCTGTTCATCTCGCGCACACCCTTGCAGCTACTTAACTGCATTGAGGCCCGGGACCGCTTTCACCGGGATGGGCCGGAGCAGAATGTTCTGCTGCTCACCTATCGCAAGCCTGCCGACCTGAACCTCTGCAAGCCGCTGCTGGATGACAACTGGGATCGCGTCATCCCGCTGCGACTCAACCTGTTCAGCCGCTACTTCTACCCACTGCTGCTGTGGCTGAAACTGGGCAGCCAGACTCAGATACACTGCCTTTATACCGCCTGGCTGAAACACCTGCATGCGCACATTTACAACACCTGGCAGCCTGACCGCACCTGCCTGATTGATGATGGCAATGAAATACTCATACTCTCGTCCCGGATCGAAAACGGCGAGTCGCCGGGCGAACCCCGGAGGCGGTTCACCGACCGCTTGCTGCGCCGCAGAAGAACTGTCACCAAGGACGTCAAACCCGAGTATTTTTCGCTCTATGAACTCCCCTGGGTGGCACGCGAACGGCATATATTAAATGACTACCGCTGCCTGCGCGAAAAAGGTCAGGGGCTTGAACAACGGGATCTGGTGCTGTTCATTGGCTCCAATACTCACCCAAAACATATCCAGGACCCCGCCCTGTTTACCGAACTACTGGAACGGGTGAGCTCCCATTACGCAGGGCGCAAACTCCTCTATGTGCTGCATCGATACGAGGATGCAGAGCGGGTCAAGCCCCTGGCCGAGCCTCTGGGCTTCGAGGTGGTCAGATTTGCCAATATTCTGGAGTGCGAACCTCTGGTACAGGGCTGGCTGCCAGGCGAAGTCGCGACCTTCAACTCGTCTGCCGCAGACACGCTGCAGTTACTCTATGGCCTGCCGGTCACCATTTTTGAAATTGCGCAGAACAGGCTGGGCCCGAACTCAAACAAGGACAAATGGCGCCAGCTGTACCAGGAGCTCGCCAGCCGCCATCCGCGCTTTATCCGCGACAAGGGACACATGACACCATGAAACACCCCACGTTTGTCATTGCCGAAATAGGCCAGGCCCATGACGGCAGCCTGGGTATTCTGCACTCCTATATTGATGCTGTTGCCCAGACCGGTGTCGATGCCATCAAGTTTCAAACCCATATAGCGGCCGCGGAAAGCAGTATCCACGAGCCCTTTCGGGTGAAATTCTCTTATGTCGACAAGACCCGGTACGACTACTGGCAGCGGATGTCCTTCGATGCCGCCCAGTGGGCCGAGATAAAGGCACACTGCGATTCAGTCGGTCTCGAGTTCATGAGTTCGCCCTTTTCCAATGCCGCGGTGGACCTGCTGGAAGATATAGGCATCGAACGCTACAAGGTGGGCTCCGGAGAAGTCAGTAATTTCCTCCTGCTCGAACGCCTCAGCCAGACCGGCAAGCCGGTCATACTGTCATCGGGCATGAGCAGCTTTGACGAGCTCGACGCCGCCGTCAGCTACCTGCAGGCGCGCGACATTCAGCTGTCCGTCATGCAGTGCACCACCAGTTACCCGACGCCGGCCGAACGCCTGGGCCTCAATATAATCGGCGAACTGAAACAGCGTTACGGACTGCCCACAGGCCTGTCGGATCATTCAGGCACGCCCCACCCGGCGATTGCCGCTGCAGCACTGGGCGCCGAACTGGTGGAAGTCCATGCTGTTTTCGACAAGCGCATGTTCGGCCCCGACAGTCGCTCATCCCTCAGCCTTGACCAGCTCAGCCAGATGGTAGAGGGTATTCGCATGATCGACACCAGCCTGGCCAACCCCATCGACAAGGATGACCTGACGCCCTACCGGGAACTGAAAGGCATCTTCGAAAAGTCGCTGGCGGTTAACAAGGATTTACCCGCAGGCCACCGCCTCAGTTTTGGGGATCTGGAAGCCAAAAAGCCGGCTGGGCAGGGCATTGCCGCCCGTGACTGGCAACAGGTGATCGGGCAGCCCTTGAAACAGCCTTTGTCGCAGTGGGCATTCCTCAACTCAGAAGATTTGGAACAGGCATGAAAAGAAAAGTATGTGTTGTGGTCGCGAGCCGCGCCAACTACGGTCGGATCAAGTACGTCATGAGGGCGGTTCAGGAGCACCCTGAGCTGGAGCTGCAGCTCATTGTCGGTGCCTCCACACTGCTGGAACGCTACGGACGGGCTGTCGATATCATTCGCAAGGAAGGCTTTGAGCCGGATCGCAGCATTTTTTACGTCGTTGAAGGCGAGACCCCCCTGACCCAGGCGAAATCAACCGGCCTGGGCATCGTCGAACTGTCCACCGCCTTCCAGGATCTGCAGCCCGACATGGTGGTCACGGTAGCGGATCGCTACGAGACCATGGCCACCGCCATTGCCGCCAGCTACATGAACATTCCGCTGGTGCATGTGCAAGGCGGTGAAGTCAGCGGCAATATTGATGACCGCGTGCGTCATGCCATCACCAAGCTGGCCGATATCCACTTCCCCTGCACCGAACAGTCGCGCGAGCGCCTGATTCGCATGGGTGAAGACGAGGATCGTGTCTTTAACTATGGCTGTCCGGCCATGGATGTCATCGCCAATGAAGACACCGCCATCGATAACGAAGTCATGGCAGGATACGGTGGTGTGGGCAGCGCCATCGACTGGACCAAGCCTTATATGCTGATGGTGCAGCACCCGGTCACCACCAGTTTTGGCAATGGCATGCAGCAGGTCATGGAGACTCTGCATGCGCTGTGCGAATTCCCGGATCATCAGAAGGTTGTACTCTGGCCAAACTCGGACGCCGGCAGCGAAGACGTCGCCAAGGGAATCCGAAGCTTTCGCGAGCGGGGCGAATCCGCCGGCTTCCACTTTTACCGCAACTTTTCCCCGGAAGACTATGTACGGGTACTGGCGAACGCCAGCGTATGCATCGGCAACTCGTCGTCCTTTATTCGCGAAGGCAGTTTCCTGGGCGTACCCGCCGTGGTGGTGGGAGACCGTCAGCGCAACCGCGAACACGGCTCCAATGTCACCTTCGCCGACTACACCCAGGCGTCAGTTCAGGCCGCAGTTACGAGGCAATTGCAGGCCAGGGCCTACGAACATGACAGCCTCTTCGGTCACGGGGATGCCGGCAAGAAAATTGCCGGGATGCTGGCGCAGATTGAGCTGAACTTCGAGAAAGGCAACAGCTACTGATGAGCACTATCGCTGTCATTCCGGCTCGGGCAGGCTCCAAGGGGATTGCGGACAAAAACATCCACGCGGTGGGTGGCGTCAGCCTGCTGGAGCTGGCGGTGCGGGCCGGACGTCAGTCCAGCCGACTGGACCGCATATTGATCTCGACGGACAGCAGCAAGTACGAAGACATAGCGCGACAGGCCGGGGCTGACAGCCTCGGCCTGCGTCCGACCTTGCTGGCTGGCGACAGGACCACCACCTTCGAGGTGATTGAGGCCTTGCTCGAACAGTTGCCCGAGTGCGAGCAGATCGTGCTGTTGCAACCGACCTCCCCCATACGGGACGGCGAACTGATTGATCGCGCGATCGCCGCGCTGGCCGATCACCCGGCGGCCGTCACCGTGTGTCGACTGGAAGAACCCCACCCCTACAAACTGTTCCGGCTGGAGCAGGACAGGCTCGCCCCCTTCATCGAAGGCGCGCGCAGCGATGTTCCGCGCCAGTCCCTGCCGCCGGCCTATCAACTGACAGGCGCGGTGTATGCAATACGCAAGGAGGCCCTGTTGCAACACCGCGGTTTCGTGCCCGCCGGAACCGCCGCCATCGAGTCGACACAGTTCGTCAATATCGACCAGCCGCAGGATCTTCTGATGCTGGACTACCACTACCGCCAGGGCGCCCTCGATCACCTGCTGGCGCCTTAGGGCCAGAGCTGAACCGGCATAAACACTGGGCTGCGCCAGGGCCGGAAGTCTCCCGACCCGGGTAGGCATCAGATGCCGCGCTGACGGCGGAACTTGCGTTTCTTGCGCGCATTGACCAGCCCAGCCACTCGCGCCGCCAGTCGGGCAACCAGAGTCGAGCGGCACATACCCGGGTCGGATACTGGGTAGTCAAAGGCTTCCATGGTCTGCCCACAGTGCTGCTCTATGACCGCCAGCGCCCAATCGGGCCACTTGCGGTAGGCACTGATGCGCGTGCTGTCCAGTTCAGCGCTCAGTCGCTGATGCGCGTAACCGGAGCGCGTCTTAAGCACAGGATCCTGCGCACGCTGCCGGTGGCTCAGCATCTGCTCGTCAAATGCAAGACCCAGCATTGCGCACAGTTTTTTCATCCCCGACTCTGGATCTGCGACCAGATCTTCGTAGCGCAGAGACAGCCACTTTCCCGTTTTGACCTGCCGCTCGTTCTGCAGCGCAATCCGGTTCCACAGCTGCCATTTGTAACTCTCAATTTCCAGCATCTTGAGCAACTCGACCGGATGCAGGATTTTCAGATCCTCGTCGGTTTCCTCGGCCAGGCCCCGTTTTATCGCCAAAGACAACAGCACCGCCCGCGGGTCCCGTACCACCGAAACGAACACGGCATCAGGGTAGAGTTCCAGCAGCTGCGCGACGAAAAAATTGTTGTTCAGACTTTTTTCACCCCAGACCGGGGTATCGGGCTTGGGCAGCAGTGACTCATACAGAGCTTGCAGCTCCAGTGTGCCCTGCTGTTGCGACAGATTCTGCGCAGTCTCCGCCGGCAAACCTGCCAGGTGCGCACCGCACAGGCCAACCACATCCATCCGGCTCAGTAAGGACTCAATCTCCGATGGGTCGAAGTGCGGTTTCAGCGAGCCATCCCGAAAAAGCGCATATATCAGTTCAGGCTCGTTCACCATCCCGATCTCGGGATGAGCGCCCACGACCGCGCGGGCCAGCGTGGTACCTGAACGCGGAAAACCAATTACGAACACCGGACCCTTCATAGACCTCCACCCGGACACAGGGAATGATTGTTGTCACGCGGGAACACCACGCCGCTCCCGCTGTGCTCAAGCATCGCAGACCGCTTCGCTGCCGGTTAGCAGCGCAACCAGCTTTTCCACATTATCCGGCGTATCCAGTGGTTGAGTGCGTATGCGCGTGCTGATGCGACAGGCAATGCAGGAGCGATGCACCGCCAGCAGAAAGCGGTAAATTTCGTCCTCGGCGACGCAGTTGCCATCGGCAATATTCTCAATAATCCGGCTCAGCTCCTCGGCACCCACATCGGCGTGATAAACACCCGGGCAATCGCGATACCAGGGCGCACCGAACACCAGCGCCGGGCGTCCCCGCACCACCGACTCCCAGCCGGCGGTGCCGGTGACCGTCGCCACGGCCTTGGCATTGTCGGTCAGCGAGAAAGGATCGACTCCCATGCCTACCAGCTCAACATTGCCCAGCGCCACCAGATCATCGTAAAAGCCCTTGGGCCTTAACATATGGCCTCTGCCAGCATGGGACGTGGCGATGAAGGAGGCAGGATGCTCACGCACATAGATTTTCCATCCAGCGGGCAGCACAGCCGACAGGTTAGCTATCGCCAGACGCTGATCGACGAACCAGCCGCCGTCCGGGCAGGTGGAGCGTTCCGGCTGAAAATGCAGTGGAAAATAGATATAGGGCGCAGCGAGATCCGGCATGATGGCGTAGCGGCTGTAACTCTGTTCATTGCCATAACGCAGCCGCCGTCCCTGCACCTTTGCCTTTTTATACTGGTATTTTGTCATCCACTCCCGGGGCGAAGCTGCTTGCGGGGATTTCAGATAGGTACTCTTGTGGAGGGTATCGCCGCTCAGGGTTTTTCTCAGCCAGTCGAGCTTCAGCCGGACAATATCCTTCAGCAGATTGCCGTAGTGTTTTAACACCAGGCGTTCGGCGCGCTTGTTGTAATGGTCAATCTGCCCCTTGGCCGTTGTTTCCATGCCGGAGGCGAAATCACCTTTAATCCGTTCCACCTCCGCGACCATGGCATCCGGCAGGCTGCGCTGCAGCAACGCAGTGTCGTACCCGGCCGCATTAATCTCGGCCATGGCCCGGCTGATGCTTTCAGGCCCGTGCTCAAATCTCGCAGTGGGGGCCACATAGTCACCGATCTTGGTACGGACAAACATCCGTGTTTCGATGTTTCTGAAACAGCACAGCGCATAGAGGGCATAGTCGTAAATCACATGGGGCGATTCCAGGAACACCACCAGATCCGGCTGCAGCTCATCCAGCACGACCTGCCAGAACGACAGCAGATTGTGAAAATAGTCCATCCGCTGTTCAGCCGTGAAGGAGGCGCCGTCATTATCCATCCGGGCCATCATCTTGATCGCCTGCAACTGGTAATACGCCGTGGCATTGAGCAGCTCGGGTCCGACGACGGCGCGCCCGGTGTCGACGCCGGCCGGCGGCGCCATGCGGATCGCATCGACGCGATTAAGAAAACGACACTCGGGGAAGGCGGACTCGACCGCCATTTTGACGTTTTGTTCGGCCACCCAGAGCACGGGCTGCCAGGCCCGCGCCTGCTGCATCCGTTCGACGGCCCGCACCCAGGCGGGATCGGAGAATTCGCTCAGAATCACTTTCATTCAGGATCTGTCCGGAAAATTGCTGTAACAGGGTCCGCTGCCGAGCCCCACTCGACGATCGAGCTAGCGCCCCGTGACCCTGCGGTAGAACTCCGCGTATTCATTGACGATGTATTCCCGGCTGTAACCTTGGGCATACACCTGACTGGCACCTTCTATCAGGCTCCGCCGCAAATCGTCACTCTCCAAAACCGAGCGAATCGCCGCGGTCAGCGCTCGCGCATCGTCGACCGGCGTAATGAGTCCGCTGAGGCCGTCGGTGATGACTTCACCGGGGCCCTGGGAATTGGTGGCGACAATCGGGCAGCCATGAACCCAGGACTCCATCACGATGGAGCCGAGCCCCTCGTGGCGCGACGGGCAGACGAAAAGATCAGCGGTGCGCATCAGTGCGGTGACATCATTGCGCCAGCCCAGAAAGCGTACGCGCTCGTCCAGACCCAGTTTGCTGCACAACGCCCTGAGGTTGGCTTCCTCCGGCCCGGACCCCGCCAGCCACAGGGTGACACCGGGCAGGTCCACCAGGGCGTGCAGCAGCACATCGAAGGCCTTGTTCACGTGCAGCCGGCCAGCAGCCAGAATCAGCGGGCGATCGCTCGGCGTATCGAAGCTGTCGCGCGGCAACGGTTCGACCCGTGTTTCGTCGGCGAAGTTCGGTATGTGCACCACCCGATCAGCCGGCATGCCGCCGTCGATCAGGTGTTTGCAGATGCCCTTGCTGTTCCCGACCCAGTAATCGGCGTGGCGATAATACTTGAGGTTGTAGTAGTGGCCCAGACGCGCCACGAGCCGGTACCGGCTGGACTTCGGCGTGCTAATGCTGGCGCGGTTCATCCAGGTCATGACGACTTCGGGCTCGAAGGCGTTCAGCGCCTGACGGAAGCTCCGCCGCCCCAGTATGTCCAGCTTGCCGCCGAAGCGGAATCCCTGCGTCGTCACGCCGCTGCTCCTCAACGCTTCCAGACGATGGGCATGACCGCGAATAAAGGCATGGGTATCGAGTTCGGGCCGCTCGTTCAGGCCGGCCACCAGGCGCACGAAGAAGTTCTCTGCGCCGCCCACAGCGGCGCCCGCCAATACCTGCGCGACTCTAATTGGTGTATTTGTATTCATGGCCTGTCGTCCGTTCCGTTCCCGAAGATCTGCAGCGGCGTTACCCGCTGGGTCAACAGTTTACTATGAATCCAGTGCAAGCTGTTGCTCGAGTACATCCAGCAGCCGGCTCCTGATGGCCTGATTCGCAGGCGCCTGCCAGCCGAGTGCAGGGAGTGGCTCGCCCAGCCGGTGGTGGCGGCAGTAGTCGGCCGCAACGAAGCGCTCCAGTGCTCCACGGTAGCGGGCATCGGGCTGCGCCCCGGGCGGTTCGAGCAGCAGGGTGGGTTTGCCGCTGGCGATGCATTCGTTGATCATCGACATGCTGTCGGCCGTCACCAGTACTGCATCAGCCGCCCCGAGGTAGGCGTTCATGACCTTGCGGGGCGCCTCGTGCCACCAGACGGCGGCGGCCAGCAGTTGCCCGTCCAGACTCGTCCGCAGTACGGCTTCGCCGGCGCTACCGGTACGCCGCGAGGTGGTCAGCAGCCAGCGACAGCGGTCCCGCTGCGCCAGCTCCGTAGCCAACCGAGTAAGCTGCTGCCAGGAGGCCTCGTCATAGGCGAAGCCGGCGCCATTGCCCCCGATGACCAGAGCATAAAGCTTTTCACCAGCCTCGACACCCAGCTCGCGGCGCAGTGCATCGCCGGCCTCGCGCTGCGCCTCGACGTCAGTCAAGGTTGGCACCAGCTCCATGACGATATTATGCGGTTCGCCTGTCGGTTGCAGGGTCAGGTGAGCAGAAAAGTCATCCGACCTCAGGCGCCGTTTGGAACCGAGGAAAACATTCGGCACGCCTTTCAAGCGGGCCAGCGCCACGTTGAGGAAGGAGGTATTGCCGCCGGCCGATACGATCAGGTCCGGCACGCCAACCGGGGTCGAATCCAGCCGGTAGAAACACCGGACCAGCCCGGCGCCGGGCCGTCCCAGGCGCAGCAGCCAGGGCATCAGCAGGCGCGCCAGGGGCCTCAGCCGCAGCCGGACCTCCTGTTCGTGGCATTCCAGTTGGTAACGGCTGCGCAGCCAGTTGACCAGGCCTCGTGCCTGATTACCATGCCCCGGCAAGCCATCGCTCAGCAGCAGTACCTGCAGCGGCCGGCGCCTGTCTGACTCAGCCATTGAGCAGCTCCCGATAGAGTTCGTAGGTATGATCGACCATCCGCTCGAGCGTAAAATTCGCCCGGGCAAAGTCGAAGTAAGGCTTATATCGCCGATAGAAGCCTTCAAGATCCAGCAGCGCGGCATTGACCATCGCCGCCAGCGCCTCGGGATCCTCCCGTGGAACGATCAGCGACCGATGCAGCACCTCGTTGGCTACCGGCACATCGGTGGCGATCACGGCCCGACCGGCCAGCAGGCTTTCGGCGAAGACGTAGGAAAAGCCCTCCCAGCGGGAGCTGATAACGGTCAGCTGGCTCTGTTCGAGCAGATCCTCCACATCACTGCGGTGACCGAGCAGCTGAACCCGGCCCTCGAGCCCCAGGTCCGCGATCTGCCGCCGCAGGGACGCTTCGAGCGGCCCACTGCCGGCGATGCGAAGCTCTGCGTTCACCGCTTGCCAGGCATTAATCAGGGTATCGAAGCCCTTGGCCTCGACCAGACGGCCCACGGCCAGTACCCGGGGGCGGCCCGCCACCGGCGGTGGCAGGCTTGCTGGCCGGGCACGGACGCCGTTATAGATGACTGAATAGCGGGACAAACCGAGGTGCTCGCCGGCATTGCGGCTGACGCAGATGCAGCGATCAAAGCCACCGTAGAAGGCCCTTGGCGTTTTCAGATTGTGAATGGTGGCCACCTTGCGCCCCGGCAGCCAGCGCTGCAGCAATGCCAGCATCTGCGCCGCCTTGCTGGCCTGCGCATGCACCACATCGGGAACTTCCCGGCGAATCAGTCGGACAAGCCGCCACAGCGAACGCGGATCCAGACGCCCGCGGCTCAGGTCGATCGCATGAAAACGCACCTGCGCGCTGAAGCGATCAGCATATTTCCCGTGGCCCACAGCGATCAGCTCACAGCGCTCGGCCAGCCCGTTTGCCAGCTCGACGAAGTGCTTCTCAAGACCGCCTTCTTCATCGCCCCCCATAAACATCAAGACCTTCACGCCGTCCTCAACTCCTTCGCCCGGTGCGCATGCGCAGCCGGAACGCCAACCGGCTGTCCTTGCCCGAGACCTTCACTCGGCTCAGCTCGAAGCGCCGCGCGCAAATATCCGCGTCGATGCCCTCGACGGTGGTCACGGCGTTGTCGAACCCTGCAGCTTCGGTCAATCGCACATCTTGTGCATCATAGATCCCAAAGGGGTAGGCGAACGATCGTACCGGTGCGTCGAAGCGTTGCTCAAGCTGCTCACGCCCGTCGGCGATTTCCGCCTTTTTGCCAATCGCGTCTAGCCGGGCGAGGTTGGCATGGGTCCGCGTGTGGCCGCCGAGCTCCCAGCAGCCGGATGCGAGCATCGCCCGGACCTGGTCGTCACTGAGCTTGGGCTCGTGCATCAGCTCGCCGCTGTCGTGGTGGGCCTTCTTGGACGTCGACCAGTCCCGGTCAAACCGATCCACCACCAGATAGAGGGTCGCACAGGCGCCGTACTTCTGCAGTATCGGATGAGCGTTGCGATAATTGTCCTCAAAGCCGTCATCGAAGGTCAGCAGCACGGTTTTAGCCGGCAGCGCGGCGGGATCGGCCAGTTCCGACATCAAGGCAAAGTGCCAGCCGTTCTGCTTCAACCAGCGCACCTGATACTCGAACATCGCCGGCGGCACGCGCAACTTGTTGAACCTGGCCCTCGGGCGATGCTCACTCACCATGTGGTACATCAGGATGCGGGGGTGCGAGTTATCCACAGCGGGGCGCCACCAGGCATAGCGGTGGCTGAAAACAGCACTGGCCAGCAACAGTGTCACGCCTAGCCAGATCAAGGACAGAGCTCCCGGTACACCGCCAGGGTCTGTTCCAGCATAGTGCTTTGCAGGAAAACCGAATTCCCGCTCGGGCGCTCACCACCGCCCAGCAGCGCTCTAACGGTACCTGCCAGAGCCTCCTTGTCACCCAGCGGCACGGCACCTGCGGGATAGAGTGCGGCCAGTATTTCTCCCACGCCACCGTGGGCATAACCGGCCACCGGCACACCCATGCTCAGTGCCTCGGCCACGGTGCGGCCAAAGGACTCGGGCTTGGTCGACAGCGACAGCACCAGGTCGGATATGGCGTAGATATCACGGATATCATCGCGCCCACCGGTCAGGGTGATGTCGGCGCCCAGATCCAGCGCCTTGATGCGTGTGCGGATTTCCTGGGCATAGGCCTGGCGCTTGGGATCTTCACCGCCGACGATCAGACCATGTACCGGACTACCGGCGGTTTTCAGCGCCAGTATCAGGTCGATAAAGTCATTATGCCCCTTGAGCCTCGTCAGGCGACCGGGAAGAGTAAGCACCCGCTTACCGACAAGCGCCGGATATTCAGATTTCCAACGTTCAAGCCAGGCCGACTCCGGTCTGTAGCCATGGGGGAACTCCAGCGGGTCGATGCCGCGATAGATGCGCCTTAGCCGCGACATGTCGGTCTGCGGGTAGTTGTCTCGAATGTAGGCTTCAACCGTTTTCGATACCGCGATCACCCGCTCACCCCGGCACATGATGCCACTGTAACCAGACACCGAATACAGGCCATGCACAGTTGTCACCAGGCCTGGACGGGTGTTTTTCGGCAGGCCTTTCCACGCATGCCAGGCCACCCAGGCCGGCATGCGCGAGCGCAGATGCAGAATGTCCGGCTGCTCCTGCTTCAGCCATTGCCTGAGGGCCCAGATGTTGCGCAGCGTCCAGGGAGACTTGCGCCCCAGGTCCCAGCACAGATGACGGCTGCCGTCGCGCTCCAGCGGTTCTACCATGCGGCCGCCGGCAGAAATCACAATAGACTCATGGCCCTGTTCCACCAGCGCGCGGGCCACTTCCAGCGTGCCCTTCTCGACACCGCCGCCCTGCAGGGCCGGTAACAATTGCACGACCTTCATAAAAGAAACCGCTCCTGTAGCTCCTGGGCACAGCGTCCCGCTTCATTGAATCCCTGTGCCGGCGCCTCTAACGGCTGGCCCTGCCATTGCGCCAGCGAGCACACCTGGGCGCGCTGCAACAGACTCGCGACACCCCGCGCCACTCGACTGTCGGCAGCGGGCTCAAGATCCAGCAGGCCCACCGCACAACCGGCGCTGAGTGCTTCGTAGATCATCGACACGCTATCAGCACTGACCCAGCAACACTCTGCCGCACCCAGCTGCGCCGGCAGCCAGTCGGCGTCGGTCTGTTCGGGCAAGACCAGTTCAATACCCGGGATGGCGGCCAGCGCCTGCTGCATGGATAGCGGCGTGCGTCTGGAGGTCACGACCCGCCAGTGACGCGGATCGCGCGCCAGCAGAATACGCAGCTGCGCCAGTATCTGTTCATCATTCCACTGAAAATGTTTCGACGGCCCACCCAGCAGAATCAAGCCATAGCCGGGGGCCTTGGAACCAGGCTGCATCCGATTGAGCGCACCCTGGGTGCTGATCACATTGCCGCGCACAGGCGGACAGTCGTGTTCCGGAATAAGACACAGATCAAACCAGCCCAGCGGCAGGCTTGGGCGCATCAGCACCACGGCTGGCGCACCGCAGATCCTGCGCAGCGCCAGCAGACTCAGATGAGTGCCGTGACCGGCACCTATCAGCAGCGAGGGTTTGGAGGTTGGCCATTTCAGTCGCCCCAGAAACGCCTGCATCAGCTGCGAGCCCGACAGTGGTGATCGGGTTTCGATCACGGCGTCGGGCTGCAACGCCTGCACCGCACGGGCCAGTCCCAACGACTGGTTGAGGTGCCCAGGCTTGCCGTCGCTGATAATGCAGATATGGGTCACTGAGCATCCTGTTGCGAGCCTGTCTTTAAGGGCGAAAGTTACGGGCGTGGCGACTATGCATGGCCCTTTGCCCACGCGGGCGAGGCTTGCGCCTGCACAGCCGGCTGACCATGATAATCAAATTCCCGTCAAAGACCCACGTCACAGGCGCCGAAATTGGCCCGAGCCCGGCAACAGCGGCACCCGGCGAGCGCGAAATATCGGTTCTGACCCATTTTTTACGCGCCAGACAATTCCATTTTTTCTGAGGATGCTTACAATCTAGCGTCCTGTATTATAGATCTGCGATGGCTCTATCACTCCTGCCTCCGCGAGGACTCTATTTTTCCGCACTTGTTTTTAGGATGGTCAGTATGGCGGCTTTCGGCTCACTTTTTATGCCAGAAATGGCGATTTCCTGGTTTGATGGCTCTAGCTGGAGTGAGAGTCAGGTGGTATCGAGCGACAGCATCCAGCTGCACCCTGGCGCTCATGTCCTGCACTACTCCAGCACCTGTTTTGAAGGCCTGAAGGCATTTCGCCATGCAGACGGTTCCATCAAGATTTTCCGCATGGACCAGAACATTGCCCGTTTTGCCCAGAGCGCCGAGCTGCTGGCGCTGCCAAGGATCGACGCCGCCCAGACCACCCGCATGATTACCGAGATCGTGGCACGCTTTGCTGACGAAGTGCCGGCGCCTCCGGGATCCATGTATATCCGTCCGACACACTTTGGCACCGAGCCTGCCATTGGCAAGGCCGCCGTCCCCTCCCTGACGTCATGCCAGTACGTGCTGTTGTCGCCGGTGGGTGACTACTTCGCCGGTGGCGACAAGGCACTGCGCCTGCTGATCGATGACCAGGGCATGCGCTGCCCGCCGCACATGGGCATGGTCAAGAGTGGCGGCAACTACGCCGGTGCCCTGCGCCCGATCATGAAGGCCCGCGCTGAAGCCCAGGCCGACCAGGTACTCTTCTGCCCCGGTGGTGATGTCCAGGAAACCGGCGCCGCCAACTTCCTGCTGATCGACGGCGACGAGATCATCACCAAGGCGCTGGACGAAAGCTTCCTGCACGGCGTTACCCGCGACTCCATTCTGACGCTGGCGCGGGACCGGGGCATGAAGGTCTCGGAGCGTGCGCTCAGCATCGACGAGCTGCTTGAGCGCGCCGCCAAACCGGGTTGCGAAGCGGCGCTGTCCGGCACCGCAGCGGTACTGGCGCCGGTCGGCACCCTGATTTACCACGGCAAGGAATACCCGGTTGGCAACGGCGGCGTTGGCGCCACCACGGTCAAACTGCGCCAGGCACTGAATGATATCCAGTGGGGCAAGGCCGAAGACAGGCACGGCTGGCTCACCAGCATCTGATCAGCGTTACACGACCACGGGCAATCTCCGTAATAAAAGAAAAAGCGCCAGACAGTGATGTCTGGCGCTTTTTGCTCCTTGCCCCTTGAACCTGCATCCCAAAAGCTTCGCCGCGAGACGCGGCTCCTACGATACCTCGAAGTTCGCCTGGGGCTCATTTCCCGGAATTCGCAAGCTCATTCCAGGTACGGGCGCGGCGTTCCATCATGCAGCCCCAGGCTCCATCAGCTGTGCCCAGATGCGGCTCACCGCCGCGCGGTAGTCCCCCATCTCCGAGGCGGCAATCACACTCGATTGTTCCTGCATGCTCAGGCGGTGCCCCGCCGAACGGTACGCCTTGTAGGCCTCGCGCAAACTCTCGGCATCCGCGGCCGAAAGCAGGCCGACCTGCTCAGCCGCATCCAGAATGCGGATATTGTCGGTAAACTCCAGCAGCTGCGGATAGCGGCCGCCATGGGCCAGCACGCAGTACTGCACCAGGAACTCGATATCGACGATCCCGCCCCTGTCCTGCTTAAGGTTGAAGACGCCCTGTGCATCATCGGTCACAGGCTTGCTGCCCAGGTGATCGCGCATCTTGATGCGCATATCACACACCTCCTGACGCAACTGGGCCTGGTCCCGCGGCTGGGACAGAATCTCGGCCCGCACCTGCTCAAAGGCCCGCGCCAGGCGCGGACAACCGGCCACCACCCGTGCCCGCGACAGCGCCTGATGCTCCCAGGTCCAGGCTTCCTTGTGCTGATACTCGGCAAAGGCCTTGAGCGAACTGACCAGCAGCCCGGCATTGCCTGACGGCCGCAGCCGCATGTCCACTTCATACAGCAAGCCACCGGCGGTGAAGGTGCTGAGAATATGAATGATGCGCTGTCCCAGGCGGGTAAAAAACACGTTATTGAACACCGGCTTCTCCCCTGTGGTGGACAGATTGGGGTCCGCATCGTGCAGGAACACCAGATCCAGATCCGAACCGTAGGACAGTTCAATCCCGCCCAGCTTGCCATAGCCCACAATGACAAAGTCAGGATCACAGGGCTCCCCGGGCGCTTTCTGTGGCACACCATGCTTTTCCACCAGCAGGCGCCAGGCAATATCGAACACCGCCTCCAGAATGCTTTCGGCGGTCCAGGTCAGGTAGTCACTGACCTTCATCAACGGCAGGGCGCCAGTAATATCGGAGGCTGCCACCCGCAGTACATGGGCATTCTTGAAGTAGCGCAGTGCCTCCATCTGCTGCTCGACATCCTCCTGCGGGATACGCAGCAGATGCTGGTGCAATTCGCGCTGCAGCACCTGCTTGTCGGGCGGCGCATAGAGCGTACGCGGATCAATCAGCTCATCCAGCAGTATGGGCAGGCGCGTCAGCTTGTCGGAAAACCAGCTGCTGCCGGAACAGAGCCTGACCAGCTGGCGCAGGGCCCCGGGATTCTCGGCCAGCAGCACCAGATAGGCGGAGCGGCGCAGCACCGCCTGAATCAGTTGCAGTACCCGCGCCAGGGTTTCGCTGGCGTTATCCACCGTCGCTACATCCATCAGCAACCGCGGCATCACGATGCGCAACCGTTCCAGCGCCACGGTCTGCAGGGTGGCCAGGGTACGGGAGCTGCGCAGATCATTCAGCTGCTGCAGGCTGCGAGCGGGGTCATCAAAGCCCTGCTCAGCCAGATACTGCGAGGCCGCCTCCGGCTCCAGGGCGTCATCCCAGAGCGCCCGCCACTCGGCCACATCTTCCAGCACCTCGGCATTGGCACTCTTGCTCGGTGCAATCACATCGGCAAAATGCTGCCGCACATGGGCGCGATGCAGCTCCAGCTCGACACTGAAACTGTCCCAGTCGGCCGCGCCCATACTCCAGGCCAGACGCAGACGGTCCATGTCATCCGCGGGCAACTCCTGGGTTTGCCTGTCTGCCCGGGCCTGAAGCGCGTGTTCGACGTTGCGCAGGTAGGTATAGGCCACCTGCAGTTCATCGATCGCACCCTGGGGCATGCCAAACTCCGTCAGCAGCGGCAGTATGTTGAGCAGCTCGCGCTGTTGCAGCCTGGAATCGCGCCCGCCGCGAATAAGCTGAAACGCCTGGGCGATAAACTCCACCTCACGAATGCCGCCCGAGCCCAGCTTGATGTTCTGCTCCAGTCCCTTGCGCCGGACCTCACGGTTGATCATGTCCTTCATTTCACGCAGCGATTCGAAGGCGCCAAAATCGATGTACTTGCGGTAGACAAAGGGGCGCAGCAGTTCCTGCAGCCGGGCACCGGCCTTGATGTCACCGGCCACGACCCGGGCCTTGATCATGGCGTAGCGTTCCCATTCGCGCCCATGATCCTGGTAATAACCCTCCAGTGCGCCGAAGCTGCACGCCATAGGGCCGGCCGAGCCAAAGGGCCGCAGCCGCATGTCGACGCGGAACACGAAACCATCAATAGTGACATTGTCCAGCGCCTGAATCAGCTTCTGCCCCAGGCGAATAAAGAAATCCTGGTTTTCCAGGCTGCGCCGCGCCCCCTGGGTTTCGCCGTTGTGCGGGAAACTGAAGATCAGGTCGACATCCGACGACAGGTTCAGCTCGAAGGCACCCAGTTTGCCCATGCCCAGCACCACCATGCGCTGCGGCTGCGTTTGCCCCCGGGCATCGGGACGGGAGTGCGGCGTGCCCCATTTGTCGCAGGCGTCCTGGTACAGTTTTTCCAGCGCCAGGTCGATGCAGGTATCGGCCAGCCAGGACAGTTCGAGCGTTGTGCGGCGCATGTCGGCCTGGCGGGTCAGGTCGCGCCAGATGATGCGCACCATCTCGCGCTGGCGAAACTGGCGCAGACAGCGGTGCAAACCGGCTTCATCGCTCACCTGTGCCAGCAATGCCGCCAGCTGCTCGCGGTAGTGATTGGCGGAATAATCCCGTGCAAGATCCCCCCGTTCCAGCAGCTCCTGCAGCAAATCGGGCCTCTGCCGCAGCTGGGTGGCGACATAGTCACTGCCCACCAGCACGCAACTGAGCTGGCGCGCAAACTCTTGGGCCGTCAACGGGCCGGATGCGAATTCCAGCGGCTCCAGCACATCGGCCAGCGCCTGCCAGTGCTGTTCAACCAGCCCGTGCAGCGGCTGCGGTATCAGATCAAGTTGCGGTGCAAGCATGCGTTTCCTACTCCCTGAAGCTGCCATATTTTTAGCTTGATATACCTGCAGAGCTTACCAGAGTCGACGCAGGAGGCCGACCTGCGCGGCTCACCCCAGGTCCGGTATCACAGGCGCTGCAACAGAGCGCCGAAGCCGAGCAGTACCCGCCCGGTTGCGGGATCCTTCAGCAGCGCATCCAGCTGGCCCGCGGCAACCGGTGCCTGCGCCCTTGCCCAGACCTCTCCTGCTGCCTTATCGAACCTGGGCTGCAGCCGACGCCAACCCAGCGCCCGCTCAAGCGCCTGGCATAGTTGCGCCAGGGGTGCCTGCAACTCGGCCGTTAACGGCAGCAGGGCCGAAAAGCAATGCAGCAGGGTCTGCAACTCCAGGCAGGCAGCGGCGGCGCTTTCAGCGCCCGACCAGTCACGGGCCATGCATTGCGCCATGCCTGGGTCCAGGCTGAGAGAACCGCGCCAGCCATCAAGACCACGGCTGGCGCGGGTCAGCGCGCGCTGGGCGAGAGCTGTAAAAGTATCCTCTGAATTCAGCTCGGCGGGGTGCAAGGGGGCCTCGGGGCGCTCGTCCATAGCCCCCAGCAGGCGATAACCCCGCTCGGCCTTGCTGATATCGCTCAGCAACACCGGAACTGCCTCGGCCAGTATCATGGCAACGCTATACAGATCCGCCGCCGAGCCCTGCTTGAGTTCAAGCTCCAGCTCACACAGCGCCGTGGTCACCGCAGCGGCGCCGGCCGCTGTCGCGCTCACCAGGCCCCGATCCAGCACCAGCTCGATCAGTGCCTGCTCACCGCCGGTGCTCTGTGGCCGCAGCATCCAGCTGGTGCGCTCAAAATCGGTGCTAAAGGCCGGTACAATGCGCCGCTGCACCTCGCTCCCCTGCAGCGCCTCGGGCCAGTCCGCCGTCGCCAAAAGGCTGTAATCCAGTTCGGGCGTCGGCAGATCCCATTCCCATTCGTTACGCTGATGCAAACCGCCGCGGCTCGACCCCCGGGTTTTCAGGGTCTGGATATAGCGCTCACCCTGCTCGCGAATACGCAGCGCCACACGGTGCTGCGCCAGCAGCCGATCGGGGGTGTCGAAATACTGGTTACTCAGGCGCTGACAGGCACCCGAATCAGACTCTGCCAGTAGCGGCAGAGCCATGAATGCAGCCGCCTGCTGCGGATCGATACTCAGCTTTAACTCAATTTCCCGCGCCATGAATGCTTCCGTCTAGAAGGGTTGAATAAGGAGTTTAACCGCCCGGCAGCGCCCTGCGTAAGATCGGAACGGGACTAACACCACGGCTGCCTGGGCATAAAAGTGTTAAAAAAATATTCCACTTTTACTACACCAGCGCTTTATGCCCACTTATACTTGCGCCCGAAGTCGTGACAACCAACAGGGATACCCCATGGTAACCAATAATCCGATTCTGCAGATGTTTGCACGCTCGCCGTTCAAACCCATGCAGGAACACATTGCCAAGGCTCAGTCTTGCGCCCTTCAGCTGATTCCATTCTTTGATGCCGTAATGGCTAATGACTGGGAAGCAGCTGCGGCCGTCCAGCAGCGGATTGCTGTACTGGAGCATGAAGCGGATGCGATGAAAAAGGAGGTTCGTACGCACCTGCCCAACAGCATTTTTCTGCCCGTCCCCAGGGCCGATCTGCTTGAACTGCTGCGCATGCAGGACAAGATCGCGAACCGTTCCAAGGACATCGCCGGCCTGATGCTCGGGCGCAAAATGGCCGTACCCGCTGCGATCCAGCCACAGATGAGCCTCTTTGTCCGCAGTGCGCTGCAGACATCCGCCCAGGCCCTGACAGCGCTGAACGAACTGGACGAACTGATCAGCTCGGGTTTCGGTGGTCATGAAGTCAAGTCTGTTGAAGGGATGATCAACAGCATTGACGACCTCGAACACGATGCCGACGACCTGGAGCGCGAAATCCGCAGCGCCTTGTTCGCCGTGGAAAAAGACATGCACCCGATCGATGCGATGTTCCTGTACAAGGTCATCAACTGGATCGGCGACCTCGCCGACCGCGCCCAGCAAGTAGGCGCGCGCCTGCAATTGCTGCTCGCACGCTAAGCCTTTCGTACCAAGGATTTCCACATGAACATGATTGCACAGCACGGCGATATGATCGTCATCCTTGCCTGCATCTTCGGTTTCTTCATGGCCTGGGGCGTAGGCGCCAATGACGTTGCCAATGCCATGGGCACCTCAGTCGGCTCCCGTGCCCTGACCCTGAAACAGGCGATCATGATCGCCATTCTGTTCGAGTTTGCCGGCGCCTACCTGGCCGGCGGCGCAGTCACAGACACTATCCGCAAGGGTATTATTGATCCGGACCTGCTCGCAGGCTCACCGGATCTGCTGATTTACGGCATGCTCGCCGCCTTGCTGGCCGCGGGCCTCTGGCTGCTGATTGCCACCCATTACGGCTGGCCGGTATCCACTACCCACTCCATCGTGGGTGCCATTGTCGGCTTTGCCGCCGTGGGCATATCGCCGGAGGCGGTACAGTGGGGCAAGGTCACCAGCATTGTTGCCAGCTGGGTAGTGTCGCCACTGATGGCCGGATTTATCGCCTTCTTCCTGTTCCGTACGGTGCAGGCGCTGATCCTGGATACGGCAGATCCGTTCAAGAACGCCAAAAAATATGTGCCTGCCTACATCTTTCTGGTCGGTTTCATCATTGCCATGGTGACCTTCACCAAGGGCCTCAAGCATATTGGCCTGCACCTTAGCTGGACCGAAAGTGTGCTCTACTCCGTCGGCTTTGGTATTTTCACCCTGCTGGTGGGTGTGATGCTGCAGCGCAACATCCAGCCCAACCCAGTGGCGGATCGTGACTACCACTTTGCCAGCGTCGAGAAGATTTTTGCCATCCTGATGATGTTCACAGCCTGCGCCATGGCCTTTGCCCACGGTTCCAATGACGTGGCCAATGCCGTTGGTCCGCTGGCCGCCATCGTCGGCGTTGTCAGCGCAGGCGGTGCCGTGGCACAGAAAACCTCAATGCCCACCTGGATTCTGCTGCTCGGTGGCGCAGGTATCGTTGCCGGCCTGATGATGTATGGCCACAAGGTTATCGCGACCGTGGGCAACAACATCACGGAACTCACACCGAGTCGCGGTTTTGCCGCGACCCTGGCGGCAGCCACCACCGTGGTAATCGCATCGGGTACCGGTCTGCCGATTTCCACCACCCACACCCTGGTGGGCGCCGTACTGGGCGTGGGCATGGCCCGAGGCCTGGCGGCACTAAACTTGCGCGTGGTTGGCACCATCTTTATATCCTGGATCATTACCCTGCCGGCCGGCGCACTGCTGGCCATCATGTTCTTCTTCATGTTCAAGGGCATGTTCAGCTAGCAATCCAAACCCGCTCTACGCAAATGGCGCCTTCATCCGAAGGCGCCATTTCTGTTTTCAGTGCCCTCTAGCAGCCTGTCGGACTTGGCCGATCGTAGCGAGGGAAAGACCGATTTGAGTTAGTTTTTGAGCTCTTTTGAGGCAAATAGTGGTTCTATTTAACAAGAAAGAGTACAAAAAATAATCAAATTCGGCTTTTCCGCAGTAGATCAGTGGTAAGTCCGACAGGCTGCAAATCTGCCAGGACACAACATAGACCAGTGTCCGTAAAGCCTGCACAATAGAGCGCATGTCATCTGCCTTCGAGGTCTGTCATGCCCGCCGCCATTCCCGATCTGGCCACCATGTTGCGCGAACTGATCGCGGTTCCGTCAATCAGCTGCTCGTCCCCCGACTGGGACCAAAGCAACCACGGCGTTATCACCAAGCTTGAAAGCTGGCTGTCGGATCTGGGCTTTAGCACCGAGGTGATGCCCGTGCCCGGCCAGCCCGGCAAATCCAACCTGATCGCCACCCTGGGGACAGGGCCCGGCGGACTGGTGCTGTCCGGCCATACCGATACCGTTCCCTGCAACAGCGAGCTGTGGAAAAGCGATCCGTTTCGCCTCGATGAACGGGACAACCGCTTCTACGGCCTTGGCACCTGCGACATGAAGGGCTTCTTCCCGATTGCCATTGAAGCGGCACGGCGCTTCGTGGGTCAGCCCCTTAAGCAGCCGCTGATCATCCTGGCGACCGCCGATGAGGAAAGTTCCATGAGCGGCGCCCGCGCTTTGGCCGAAGCCGGCCGCCCCAAGGCCCGTTATGCCGTCATTGGCGAGCCAACCAGTATCAAGCCCATTTACATGCACAAGGGCATCATGATGGATGTGGTGCGGGTCCGCGGCCGCTCCGGCCATTCCTCGGACCCAAGCCTGGGTGCCAGCGCGCTTGAAGCCATGCACAGCGTTATGGGGGAGCTGATCGCCTTTCGCCGCGAGCTGCAGCAGCAGTATCGGCAGAGCGATTTCACCGTCTCGGTACCGACCCTGAATCTGGGCTGCATCCACGGTGGCGACAACCCCAACCGCATCTGTGGCCGCTGCGAGCTGGAGTTCGACCTGCGCCCGCTCCCGGGCATGAGTATCGATGTACTGCGCGAATCCATCCACAAGCGTCTGGCACCCCTGCAGCAGCCCTTCGGCGTAACCATCGATGTCGAGGAGCTGTTCCCGGGCATACCGCCGTTCCAGAATTCGCGTACATCGGAACTGGTACGCACCGCAGAACAACTGACCGGCCACCAGGCCGAAGCGGTTGCATTCGGTACCGAGGCACCCTTCCTGCAGGGCCTGGGGATGGATACCATCGTCATGGGACCCGGCAGTATTGCCCAGGCGCACCAGCCCGACGAATACCTCGACCACGACCAGATCAACCCCATGGTTGCGGTGCTTGAACAACTGATTCAGAAATACTGCCTGCACGGCGCAACGGACTCCTGACGTGACAAACGACATCCAGCAATACGTAAACTGGTTCCGCCAGTCATCGCCCTACATCAACGCTCACCGCGGCAAGACGTTCGTACTGATGCTCGGGGGTGATGCGGTGGTGGACGCCAATTTCGCCAATATCGTGCATGACATAGTGCTGCTCAACAGCCTGGGCGTACGCCTGGTGCTGGTATACGGATCGCGCCTGCAGATCGAACAGCGCCTGGCGGAACGGGGCCTGCAGTCACGCCTGCACCACGACATGCGCGTGACCGACAGCGAGACCCTGAACTGCGTTATCGATGCCTGTGGTTATCAGCGCTGCCTTATCGAGGCCCGGCTGTCGATGGGACTGGCCAACACGCCTATGCACGGTGCGCGCATTCGCGTCTGCTCCGGCAACTTTGTAACAGCACGCCCCTACGGCATCCATGAGGGTATGGACCTGATGCATACCGGTGAAGTGCGCCGGGTAGACAAGACCGCCATCGCGCGCCACCTGGATCAGGGCGAAATCATCCTGCTGTCCAATATTGGCTACTCCCCCACCGGGGAAATGTTCAACCTGGCCATCGAGGAGGTCGCGACTGAAGCCGCCAAGGCGCTGGGCGCCGAAAAGCTGATCCTGTTTGGCTCCACTAAAGGTGTGTTCGACAGCAGCGGCGTGCTGCGCAGCGAACTGCTGACCCGCACCGCCGAGCGCATGGTCAAGCAGTACCTCACCCGTATGGAGTCCGAAGCGCCGGATCAGGAATATACCGAACTGTCGCGCCAGCTCGACGCCGCCGTGATCGCCTGCAACCACGGCATCCCCCGTTGCCACCTGATCAGCTACCAGGAGAACGGAGCCCTGCTGAGCGAGCTGTTTACCCGCGACGGCGCCGGCACCATGGTGGTACGCGAATCCTACGAACAGGTGCGCCAGGCGTCTATTGAGGATGTCGGTGGCATTCTGGAACTCATAGCCCCGCTGGAACAGGCCGGCATTCTGGTGCGGCGTTCACGCGAACTGCTGGAAGCGGAGATCGAACAGTTCACCATAGTGGAGCGCGATGGCGCCATTATCGCCTGCGCGGCACTTTATCCGTTCAGCAATGAAGGTATGGGGGAGCTGGCCTGTGTGGCGGTGTCCAACCTCTATCGCGGCGGCGAGCGCGGAGACATGCTGCTCGGCGCCATCGAGGATGTGGCCCGGGAAATGGGGTTATCGCAGTTATTTGTGCTGACCACGCGCACGGCGCACTGGTTTGTCGAGCGCGGTTTTGTCGAGGCGCCGCTGGAACAGCTGCCCGGCAAGCGCAAGGAACTCTACAACTACCAGCGTAACTCCAAGGTCTTTATCAAACCTATCTGACACTCGGCAACAACCCAGCAACGATTCGTGCAAGGTCTTTATCAAGCCGATCTGAGCGTCCGCACTGCGGATCAGGCGACAGCTCAGGCCACGCTGGCGGCCGCTCTTCAGACGGAGACGGCCGGCAGCAGGATGCGAAAACGGGCACCGCCGAGCGGCGACTCATGGATACTGAGCTCGCCGTTGTAGCTGCTGAGAATATCCACCGCCACCGCCAGACCAATGCCCTGCCCCGGCGCCGAGGTATCAAGCCGCTCGCCGCGCTGCAGCACCACATCACGGCGCTCGGGCGACACTCCGGCACCATCGTCGTCTATATAGATCTGCAGGTTGTCGGCATCCTGCAGCCTGGCAACCACGCGCACCTTCTGCTGACCATACTTGCAGGCGTTTTCCAGCAGATTGCCCAGCAGCTCCATCAGATCCCGTTCATCGCCGGCAAAGCGCAGCCCTTCGGCCAGCTGGTGTTCAATCTGCACGTCCTTGTCACGGTAAACTTTGATCAACGCCTGGGAGATACGCTGCACTATGGGCGCCACATCCACGCCGGCGGCAATCTGCCGGCCCTGACTCTTCACCGCCCGGGCCAGCTGATACTGCACTATCTGCCCCATGCGCTCGGTCTGGTCATTGACGATGTGCTGGTACTCATCATAGGGCAGGGCTTCCTCAGCCAGCCCGCGAATCACCGCCAGCGGCGTCTTGAGACTGTGCGCCAGATCCCCCAGAGTATTACGGTAGCGCTCGCGCTGACGCCGTTCGCTGTCGAGCAGCAGATTGAGATTTTCGGTCACCGGCTGCACTTCCAGCGGATAGGCGCCTTCCAGCTTGCGGGCGTCGCCGCTCTCAATACGCTTGAGATCCAGCGCCAGGGCGTCCAGCGGTTTGAGACTCCAACGCAGAATCACGTACTGCACCAGAATGGCCAGCAAAAACAGCAGGCTGAGCCAGCTCACCAGCTGATTGCGATAGGCCCGCAACTCGGCCTGCAGCGGCCGGTCAGTTTCCAGCACGTTGATCAGGTACTGATGCTCCCGGCCGGCGCTTTCCCACACCACCGGGTACTGGTACAGATAGAGGCCGTGTTCGGGCAAATGGGTAAACAGGACGTCCCCGGGGGCCAGGGGCGTATCGTGCAACGCCAGCAGCAGGGACGCCGACAGCAGCATGCTGGATTCGGAGCGCCATTGCAGCGCGCCGCTGCGGCTTTCAATCACACCATAGAGACCGGACTCTACCTGTCCGAAGCGCGGCTCGCGCAGCGCCTGGGGAATACTCAGCCGCCCCTCCTGAAATTCAGCGGCGCCCAGCAGCAGGTATACCTGCAGCTTGAGGCGTTCACGCTCGGCGGTTTCAAGGCTGTGCAGAAATGCATTTTGCAGTGCAAACCAGGCACTGAAGAAAACCACCGGCAGCAGACTGCAGGAAAAAAACAGCAGGCGCGCCCTGAGAGAGCGTACCCGGGGGCGGAGCAGTCGCAGCATCAGTCCTGGGTAACCTGCGCCAGATCAAAGCGATAACCCAGGCCGCGCACGGTCGTAATGGGTTGCAGGGTCTGGTCCGGATCCAGCTTCTGGCGCAGGCGGCGTATAAACACCTCCAGCACGTTGCTGTCACGGTCAAAGTCCTGGTGGTACAGGTGCTCGGTCAGCTCGGTCTTGGAAATGGTCTTGCCGGCATTCAGGATCAGGTATTCCAGGGTGCGGAACTCGTAGCTGGTGAGCTTCACCGGCCGGTCCTCCAGCGTCACCACCCGGCCCGAGGTATCCAGTGCTATGGGCCCGAAGCGCATCACCGGAGTCGCATGACCTGCAGCCCGGCGCACCAGCGCATTGAGACGCGCCATCAGCTCTTCGACATGAAACGGCTTCACCAGATAGTCGTCGGCGCCGGCTTCCAGCCCCTCGACCTTGTCCTGCCAATCGCCGCGCGCAGTCAGGATCAGCACTGGAAACAGCTTCTGTTCTGCCCGCCAGCGGCGAATCACTTCGACCCCGGACAGTTTGGGCAGCCCCAGATCCACCACCGCAAGATCGTAGGGATATTCCACCCCCATAAAGGCGGCATCTTCACCGTCGGCACTTTCTTCCACGGTGTAACCGCGACTCTCAAGCGCCGTTTTTAACTGGCGGCGCAAATCCTTGTCATCTTCGACGATCAGTACTTTCATCCGTCGTTACCCCTGGCATTGATTATCTGACCCGACTGGACATCCACCAGCACATCCCGCACCCGTCCGGCATTGACCAGACGGATGCGATAAGCCGGGCGTCCCTGAAATTCAATTTCGGTCGCCTTGACCACCTGACCCTTGTATTGGCTGCGAACCAGCTCGACCGCCTGCTGCACGCTGATGCCCCGCTCCGCCACTTGCAGCAGCGGGGCTTGCATTAACAGGCCCCCGGTGACATTTTCAGCCCGGGCAATCGGGACCAGCGCCAGGCACAGCATCAGCGCACACGAGGTAAAGCTGATGCCCGACAGGCGCCGAAGACTATAGGTTCGCAACATCAAGGTCCGCTCCTGATTCTATTCTTGTCCGGCCCTTCAGCCATGCCTGTGTACGGGTGCCACATCCACCTTGACGCGAATGCGCTTGCCGGGATGATCCGCCGTCGTGGTGTGATACACCTGACCTCGATAACGGTAACTGACGCGATATCCGGAAACGGTTTCATGATACTCCACATCCGGTTTTACGGCACAGCGCCGTTCGGTCACCGTGTCGTAGCGTTCATGCCGGCGGCCGGCCAGCTCGTGCCCCAGAGTGGCACCTACGGCCACCCCCACGGCGGTCCCTGCCTGATGCTGGTGACGGTCGCGTCCCAGCTCATGGCCGACGACACCACCGATAACACCGCCTACCAGCGCGCCACCGACGGCATCGCCGCGGCGGTAGCCATCGGCCCTGACCCGTACCTGCTCATTCCAGCAAACCTCTCGCTCAACCCTTATCCGCTCGCGCTGAATAATGGGATCAACGTCGACCACCTTGGCGTAGTCGTAGCGGCCATGATGTCTGGATTCGTGCCAGTCGTCACCGTCCCGGGAACCGGCCTGGGCCAGGGGCGCCAGTAGCCAGATCGCAATTAATCCTGTGCATAGTATGCGTGACATTATCTGCCTCCTTGATCTCAGGAATGCTTTACTCTGACACCTACTTTAGACAGGAGCGCCTGAATCCGGCATTAACTCCCCAGCCCCGCAGCAACACCACATCCGGCGGCAGTACTGCACCCTAGTTGGCTTCTGTTATACTCGCCGTTTCCCAATACAGGCGTGTCGCCAGCCATGCTGGCGCGCCGCAGCAGCCGAGGACACAAGGTCATGCCGCAATATCGTTCCAAGACCTCGACAGCCGGTCGCAACATGGCCGGCGCCCGCGCGCTCTGGCGCGCAACCGGAATGACTGACGAGGATTTCCACAAGCCGATTATCGCCATCGCCAACTCCTTTACCCAGTTCGTTCCCGGCCACGTCCACCTCAAGGACATGGGCCAGCTGGTGGCGCGTGAAATCGAGAAAGCCGGCGGTGTCGCCAAGGAATTCAACACCATCGCCGTCGATGACGGTATCGCCATGGGTCACGACGGCATGCTGTATTCGCTGCCGAGTCGCGACATCATTGCCGACTCGGTGGAATACATGGTCAATGCACACTGCGCCGATGCGCTGGTGTGCATATCCAACTGCGACAAGATCACCCCGGGAATGCTGATGGCCGCCATGCGCCTCAACATTCCGGTGATCTTCGTCTCCGGCGGCCCTATGGAAGCCGGCAAGACCAAACTGTCCGAGCACAAGCTGGACCTGGTCGACGCCATGGTGATTGCGGCTGACGACAGCGCCTCCGACGAAAAGGTCGCCGAGTACGAAAGATCCGCCTGCCCGACCTGCGGCTCCTGCTCCGGCATGTTCACCGCCAACTCCATGAACTGCCTGACCGAAGCCCTGGGCCTGTCCCTGCCGGGCAACGGTACCGTGCTGGCCACCCATGCCGACCGCGAAGAGCTGTTCCTCCAAGCCGGTCGTACCATCGTCGAACTGTCCAAGCGCTACTACGAGCAGGATGACGACAGCGCCCTGCCGCGCAGCATCGGCAATTTCAAGGCATTCGAAAACGCCATGACGCTGGATATCGCCATGGGCGGTTCCACCAACACCATCCTGCACCTGCTGGCCATCGCCCTTGAAGCCGAAATCGACTTCACCCTCAAGGATATCGACCGCCTGTCTCACGTGGTGCCCCAGCTGTGCAAGGTGGCGCCGAACACGCCCAAGTACCATGTCGAAGACGTGCACCGCGCCGGTGGCATCATGGCCATCCTTGGTGAACTGGACCGTGCCGGCAAGCTGCACAGCGACATCCCCACCGTCCACAGCCCCAGCATGAAGGCGGCGCTGGATAAGTGGGACATCATGCGCAACCCGTCTCCCGCCGTGGTGGAATTTTTCAAGGCTGGCCCCGCCGGCATCCCGACCCAGACGGCCTTCAGCCAGTCGACCCGCTGGCCCACGCTGGACGGCGACCGTGAAAACGGCTGCATCCGTTCCATTGAACACGCTTTCTCGCTGGAAGGCGGCCTGGCCGTCCTGTACGGCAACATCGCCGAAGATGGCTGCGTGGTGAAAACTGCCGGTGTTGACGACGACAACCTGGTATTCGAAGGCCCGGCGCATATCACCGAGTCCCAGGACGAAGCGGTACGCCATATCCTGGAAGACCGGGTCAAACCCGGCCACGTGGTGATAGTGCGTTACGAAGGCCCCAAAGGCGGCCCCGGCATGCAGGAAATGCTCTACCCGACGTCCTACCTCAAGTCCAAGGGATTGGGCAAGGCCTGCGCCCTGCTGACCGACGGTCGCTTCTCCGGCGGCACCTCGGGCCTGTCCATCGGACACGTATCGCCCGAAGCCGGCGCCGGTGGCGCTATTGGTCTGGTGGAAAACGGTGACATCATCCGCATCGACATCCCCAACCGCAGCATAGACGTGAAGCTGCCGATGGAAGAGCTGGCGCACCGCCGCGCGGTAATGGACAAGAAAGGCAAGGATGGCTGGAAGCCGGCAGAGCCACGTCCGCGCAAGGTTTCGGCGGCACTCAAGGCCTACGCCCTGCTGGCCACCAGCGCCGACAAGGGTGCGGTACGCGATCTCTCCAAGCTGGAGGACTAGGCGTCAGGCCCCGGCTGCACTGCAGCCGGGGCCTGAGCAGTGACCTTAAAGGCAGCTTCGGCTGCCTTTTGCGTTTCTGGTGATTGATTAAATGCACAGTAAATCCCGGAGCTTGATTTAAGCTAAGCCCCGGAATTTGCAGAATCATCCCCGGAATTCGTAAACTCATTCAGGCTACGGGGCCTGCCGTTCCCGCTCAAAACCCGCCGCAAAATCTGCCTTATGCAGGTTGGAAATATGCGCGCAGCGAATTCCGACATCCACAGCGAAGCTGTGCCACTTTGCTTTTCCTTTCACCTTGCCCCCTTGTGCCCTGCCCTCAGCTGCGGTGAATCCTGAATGATGGTGGCACTGCGCATTACGATTCACTAATGACGAATGACGAATGACGAATAACCAATAACTACCGATTATTTAAAGTTAATAGCCAAAGCGTATTAAATAACTTTCAAGTTCAGTCTGGTATTAGGTCTTGCCAAAGAAAGTGATGATAACTATTATCATTACCATTCCGTATCAAGACACCAGCGGGCCGAGCCATGAAAGTCTGTATCTGCAAAAATGTCAGTGACCGCCAGATTCGCGAAGCCCTCGATCAGGGTGCCCGTACCCTGCGTGACGTTTACCGTGAGCTAGGCGTCGGCTCTGAATGCGGCAAATGCATTTGCGCCACGCGCGAAATTATCGCCGAGCACCCTTTTCTGCATCTGGCGAATGAGGTGATTGCGGCCTGATTCCCGCGGACCCGCTCCATGCCCATACCGCCAGGAGGCTGCCCGAGAATGCTGACCGTAGCGAGATCGCAGTAGCTTGAGTATTGTCGGACAGCCTCCTGGCCTTTGCACTTCCACTCCCCATCGTCTTTGACAGATCCCCGCCTGCCTCCAATACTGTTTTCTGTTTACCCAACGGGGAGACAGCGGCATGAAAGGCGACAAGAAAGCCCTCGAGTATCTCAACAAGGCCCTGTACAACGAACTGGTTGCCATCAATCAGTACTTCCTGCACTCACGCATGTGGAAAGACTGGGGGCTCAAGGCCCTGGCCGATCACGAATACCACGAATCCATCGATGAAATGAAACATGCCGACCGGCTGATCGAGCGCATTCTGTTCCTGGAAGGCCTGCCCAACCTGCAAAATCTCGGCAAGCTGCGCATCGGCGAAGACACAAAGGAGATGCTGCAATGCGATCTGGCACTGGAGCTGGATGCGCTGCCAGACCTGCGTGAAGGCATCAAATACTGTGAGAAGGTACAGGACTACACCAGCCGTGAGCTGCTGGAGGATATCCTAGAATCGGAAGAGGAACACATCGACTATCTGGAAACCCAGCTGGAGCTGATCAACAAGGTCGGCCTGCAGAACTATCTGCAATCCCAGATGGAAAGCGCCAGCTAGCAGGTGACAAGTGACAGGTGACTTTTCCCCCTGTCACCTGTCTTTCCCGACTGCATTCTATTTCTAGCTTTCAGACATGGCCTGCATGACATGCTGCGCCCATAGCAGGCTGTGGCGATAGGACACCTCGTAGAAGGAGGGATCCACGAGCTTTTTCAGCGCAGCGAACTCGCCCCGTTCGTATACTTCCACATCCTGCAGTACTTCTCCCAGCATGCCTGCGCGGGTCAGCAGCGCCGCCTTGATATCCTGCTGCAGCGGCACCTGCTCCATCAGCTCGCTCATCTCGATGTCCAGCAGAACATCCAGCTGCGACAGCAGACCGACAATAAAGTAGTTCATCGTATGGGGCCGCCCCATCAGTTCCGCCAGCAGTTCGCACATGCGCCCGCGCAGCAGCATGTTGCGGGTCAGTTCATCCGGCTTGCCCGGTTCGGCACCGGCGAGGAACAGGGTCACCCAGCGGCGGATCTGATCCAGCCCCAGCAGCGTAATGGCATGGGACAGGGATTCAACTTCGCGTCTCAGGCTGAACGCCGCCGAGTTCACCACCTTGAGTATCTTGAATGTCAGAGCCGCATCATTGACCGCGATCTGCTCCAGCGCTGCCGCCGTGGTGTCGGGGTTCTGCAATTCAGCCAGCAGCTGTAGCAGCACAACCTTGTTGCCGGAAATTTTCTTGCCCCGCACCGGGATTGGCTTGCTCAGGAAATACCCCTGATAGAGCGAGAAGCCCATTTCAAGACACTGCCTGAACTGCTCCTTGTTTTCGACCTTGTCGGCCAGCAACTCCAGATTATGGGGTTTGAGCTTGCGTATTATCTCCGGCAGATCGTGCAGCCCCAGCTTGAGAATATCCAGTTTAAGTACATGCACGATGGACAGCAGGGGTTCGAACTTGGGGTCGCTTGGGTCGTAATCCGCCAATACCAGTCGATAACCTGTCCTGGCCAGCTGCTTAAGGCGCTCCAGCAGCTCGGGCGTCACCTCGGTGTGACCGAGCAGTTCGAGCGCGAAGCTTTCCTTGGGAAGCTCCGGGAAGTTACTGTTCAGCAACACCTTGTCGGTAAGCTTGAGGTAGCACGGCAGGGTACGGATCTCGCCATCGCTGCAGACACTGGCATAGCTATTGGTGATGACCGCCAGGGTCGCGGCATCATCAGTAATCGAGTGATCGACCTCGCCGGTTTGACTGCGAAACAGCAGCTCAAACGCGACCACATCCTGATTCTTGGTATAAATGGGCTGCCGCGCCAGCAGCACGGGCAGTTGGTCTGTGTCATTCAGGGATTTCAGCACTGCGCTCACGACTCGGCTCTCCATGTTTCACAGTCGTTCTGGTAGAAAACTGGGCCCATAATGACACTAACACGCGGTAAAATCGAATTCAGGCCAGGCCGGCAGCCGATCCTGCGAGTACCGCCTCCGGCACCGGCCGCCACACAGCAAAAACCCGGACGCGGTGCCCGGGTTTTCAATACGCAGCCATGCACTTCCCCGGCGCTTTCGGGGAGCTGTCACCAATGCAGGACAACCCCTGCGCCAGCTGCCGGCAGGGCTATCAGGCGGCGGAGATCACGTCCTCGTAACCTTCACGTTCCACCAGCGCCCGGTGCAACACGGCCACCGTCTGGGCGTAGTCCTCCTCCCTGACGATACACTGCATCTGCACCTGGCGAATCGACTGGTGCGCGCCCTGCACACTGATTCCCGCCTCGGCCATGGCGGACATCATGCGCGCCAGCATCCCCTTCACCTTGAGGTCCGAACCTATAGCGGAAACGATGGCCACGTTGTGCACCGTGACCTCGGCATCCTTGTAGCGCTCTTCCACCAGCCGGGCCGCGCGGTTGACCATCTTGCGCGAGCCCGACACATAGTAGGTGATGCTGTTGGCGTCCGAATCCTTGTTCACCACATAGAGCTTGAGCTGCTTGAGCAGACGGGTCAGCTCAATGTCATAACCGACATCGCCGAGCATTTCCTGATCAAACACCTCCAGCCCGAACACATCCTTGCGCCCGGCGACGATCTCGACACAGGGCCGGTCGCTGACGTAGGACTGGCTGATCAGGGTGCCGTCATGCTCGGGCTCAAACGCATTCTTGATGCGCAGCTCAACACCGGCACGGCGCAGCGACTTGGCCGCCTTGGGATGAATCGCCTCCATACCGAGGTTCGACAGCTGATCAGCCACGTCGTAGTTGGTGCGCCCGATGGTCACCACCTTATCGGTGCCGACCAGCATCGGATCGGCACTGCTAAGGTGGTATTCCTTGTGGATAATGGCTTCGCGGGCCGAAGTGACGGTGGCGATTTCAGCGAATGTAATCTCGCTGTAGCCACGATCATAGGTGTTCATCAGGCCTGCCTTGCAATGGGTGTAACCCGTCGCGACCGCCAGTTCCGTGGCAGGATCGATGTTTTCGAAACCGTTGCGCACCATGTCTTCGAACGACATGGGCGCATCCTGATGCCAGCCGGTCAGATCCACCATGCGGGCATTGACGCCGCGGCTGCGCAGTGCCAGCACGGTATTGTGCGCACTGTGCGCCTCGCCGATGGCCGCCAGCATTTCGCGTACCTTCATCAGATGCTCTTCCAGCTGAAAGTGACCATAGGTGCACAGGCGCTGCAGGCTCTGCATGCAGTCACGGGCATCGTCGATGCGTTCCTGCACAAAGTGATCCGCGGCGCTGCGCTCATAGTCGCTGTCGAACAGCTCGGCGTTCTTCTGCACCATGCGGCTGCGCACGCCTTCCAGTGCATCCAGCCAGGCATCTTCACTGTGGGCATCGGCAAAGCGGGCATAGACGCCAGGCTCGCCGGTCTTCTTGTGCTCCAGCAGCAGGTTGGTCATGCCGGCGTAGGCTGAAACCACAAAGATGCGGTTATAAAGGGCGTCGTCAGTGCGACCACCCAGCAGGATGTTGTCCATGACTTCATCAAAGCGGCTCATGGACGTGCCGCCGATTTTCTCTACCGTATGCATACTGATATGGAAAGTTCCTTGAAATGGGGTGCCAGCGCAGCAGCTGCGACAGCAGAAAAAGAAGTTAGATGCGGAGTCAGGCGCCTGCAGTCGCGGCTATATCCAGTGACTGGGGGGCCAACGGCTGCACAGGGCCGCGGTCCGCGACAAAGCCCGGGCGCGGCGGCTGGTCACAAAACGGGGCCTGCAGGCGGTTCTCGACGTGATTGAACACGAAGAACAGATTGCTACGCGGTGCCGGCGTTATATTGCTGTTGGAACCGTGCAGCGTATTGCAGTCAAAAAACACCACGGATCCCGCAGGCCCGGTGGCGGTATCGATGCCGTAACGGCCCACCATACGCGTCAGGCTGGCATCATCCGGCACCCCGAACTCCTGCCGGCGCAGGGAGTACTGGTAATGGCTTTGCGGCGTCTTGCCAACACAGCCGATGTAATGGCGGTGGGAGCCCGGCACCAGCATCAGCGGCCCGTTGTTGCTGTCATTGTCGGTCAGCAGGATAGAGGCGCTGAGCGCACGCATGCGCGGCATGCCGTCTTCCACATGCCAGGTTTCAAAATCGGAGTGCCAGTAGAACTCCTTGCCGACAAACCCCGGCTTGAGGTTCATGCGCGACTGATGGATATACACATCGCCGCCAAGGATAAAGCGCGCCAGGCCTGCCAGGCGCACATCCGACGCCAGACGCGCAAAGAGCCCGTCATGGCGGTGAATCTCAAACAGGGAGCGCAGCACTCCACTCCCGGGTTCACGAATGGCCTCATCCGAGGCCAGCACGGCCGGATCGCTGCGCAGGCGCTCAAGCTCCGCGCTCATGGCCGCCACTTCTGCCGCTGAAAAGAGTTCGGGAATCACCATGTAACCGTCACGCTCGAACTGGGCAATCAGCTCGGGCGCCAGCGGTGCCTCCGCCCTGTCCTGCGCATACACCACAGGGTCCTGACGTTCCAGCCAGACAGGCTCAGCCTGCTGACGGGACGGGTACAGATCTTGACGCGAACTCATGAATTCTCCGGCAAACAAATTAGGGGACGACCACCAGCGCCCGGGGATAGTCAGCCCCGGGCCGCCGGCGTCAATCAGGCAACGGCATCCGCTTCCAGCGGGTAAACACCGTTTTCGTCATGCACTTCCAGCCCGTTCAGCGGCGGATTGAAGACGCAGGCAAGCTTGAGCTCGGACGAGGCCCGCAGAAGGTGTTCATCGTGCTGATCCAGGTTGTAGAGCGTACCCGGACGAATCGGGTACACCTTGCCGTCGGCCAGGGTTTCGATCTCGCCTTCACCGCTGATGCAGTACACCGATTCGAAATGGTTCTGATACCAGATATGCGTCTCGGTGCCAGCGTAGATGGTGGTGATATGGAAAGAGTAGCCCATGTTGTCCTGCTTGAGCAGCATGCGGGTACTTTCCCAGTTGTCGGAAACCACGCGGCGTTCGCTCTGTTCGGCTTGCTGCAGTGTACGTACGATCATGTTCAGTCTCCTCAGGAAGCCGCGGTGTTGATCTGTTCAGCCATGGCGCCGGCGAAGGCACCTTCCAGAATATCCAGTGCCGTGGTGATCTGCTCATCGGTGATGGTGAGCGGACAGAGGCATTTCACCACCTGATTCTGGGCGCCACTGGTTTCGATCACCAGATTACGGGCAAAGGACCGACTGCAGACACTGGCGGCAATTTCACCGTTCGGACACTCGATACCAATCATCAGGCCACGGCCTTTCACGCGCAGTGAATTGGGCCCCTGACGCTGCACAATCGACTGCAGACGCTCGCGTACCAGTTTGGCCTTGCGCTGCACGTCCTCGGCGAAGCGGCTGTCGCTCCAGAACGATTCGATGGCCGCGGTAGCCGTGATGAAGGCGTGATTGTTGCCACGGAAAGTACCGTTATGCTCACCCGGTTCCCACTGATCCAGTTCCTTGCGCAGCACCAGTACCGCCAGCGGCAGGCCATAGCCACTGAGTGACTTGGACAGCGTGACCATATCGGGCTTGATGCCCATATCTTCAAAGCTGAAGAAGGAGCCGGTGCGGCCACAACCGGCCTGGATATCATCCACAATCAGCAGCATGTCGTGCTTGCGGCACAGACGCTCGAGCCGGCGCATCCAGTCGGCTGAAGCCACATTCAGGCCGCCTTCGCCCTGCACGGTTTCCACAATCACCGCCGCCGGATGGTCAATGCCGCTGCTCGGATCACTCAGCAGTTTGTCCATATAGGCCAGGGTGTTCATCTTGTCGCCCATATAGCCGTCAAACGGCATGCGCGTCACATCCCCCAGGGTCACGCCAGCCGCCCCGCGGTGATGCTGATTGCCGGTGCAGGCCAGGGCGCCGGTGGTCACGCCGTGGAAACCATTAGTGAAACTGATGATGTTGCGACGCCCCTTCACCTTGCGGGCCAGCTTGAGCGCAGCCTCAACCGAGTTGGAGCCGGTGGGGCCTGTGAACTGCACCACACAGTCACCCATGTCACGCGGCTCGAGGATGACGCGGTTGAACACTTCCAGAAAGCTTTCCTTGGCGTCCGTGTGCATATCCAGGCCGTGGGTCACGCCGTCAGACTCGATGTAATCGATCAGCGCCTGCTTCAGAACCGGGTTGTTGTGACCGTAGTTCAGAGTACCGGCACCGGCGAGGAAATCGATGTAGCGCTCACCGTCACGCAGTATCAGCTCGGCGCCTTTGGCCTGCTTGAAAACCACCGGAAAAGACCGGCAATAGCTGCGGATAGCGGATTCATTCTGTTCAAAAATATTCATTGTTTCTCCAATTAAGCCTGTGAGGGGATGGGCAGCGCGAAGGGGCCGGCGCGGTACAGCATTTCGTCATCATGCTGACCGGCAAAGTGGGCCTCGCGGGAAAACAGCAGCTGCCTGTCCCAGGGAGCATTGAGCACACCGAAAACCTTGCGGAACAGGGCTTCGGACGCATCATTACCGGGTGAAATCGTGGTTTCTATATGGCGTACACCCTGGGGTGCAAGCCGTCGGATCAGCGCCAGCAGCATGCGACTGCCTAGGCCCAGTCCGCGGGCGGATTCGTCGACGGCCACCTGCCAGACGAAGAGGGTGTCTTCCCGCCCCGGTGGGCGGTATCCCGAAATAAAGCCCAGCAGTTGCCCATCGGGCCCCTGGGCTGCGATCGCCGTATCGGCGAAATCGGTGCATTGCAGCAGATTGCAATAAACGGAATTGGTATCCAGCGGAGCACAACGGGAGATCAGCTGGTGGAGCCCATGGCCATCAAGGCCACTGGGTTTGCGAAACTTTATTAAATCAACTTCCATAGTGTAGATAACTTTTCGTATTACGATGCTTTTTATTATAAAACATATCCGCACCATAACATCAACCGCAGGATATGATTAAAAAGTAGGCTAATACAAAAAGTTACAGTATGATTTCGCGCAAAACAGATAGATAATATAGTTCGCAACACGAAATGTTTTTATTGAACAGTCCGTCAATCGTGCAGAAAATTACATAGCATTACGATACAGATAGCCCCATCCAGCACAGCAGACCCCTCGGCAGTCGTTGCTTTATTATTGGCAAGGCCGTAAAAAGACGGCACTAGCCCTCACCACAGATCCAGCGCCCGAGCCCACATGAGCAAAAGCCAGTCCGCCCTTATTCTGATCCGCCAGATCATTCGCGCTACCGACCTGCACGACAAGCAGCTCAGCCGCGTCAGCGGGCTCACATTGCCGCAATTGTTGGCCATGCAGACACTGCAGGAAGGCGGCTCCATGACCATTGGCCTGCTGGCACGGGAAATGAACCTGGCCCAGGCCACCGTCACCAGCATCCTGGACCGGCTGGAAAAGAAGCAGCTGGTGGAACGCCTGCGCGACAGCCACGACAAGCGAAAGGTATGGGCCTGCCTGTCGGAGACCGGCACGCGCCTGCTGGCAGCGGCCCCAACCTCGGTTCAGGATCTGTTTGTTGGAAAGTTCGAGGCCATGGAGGAATGGGAGCAGTCCATGGTGATAACGTCGCTGGAACGCGTGGCGGGCATCATCAATGCGCTGGATATCGATGCCGCCCCGGTGTTTGATATCGGTGACCTGGCGCGCTCATCCGTAGACGGCGACAAACACGACTGAAGGCTCAGACCGGGCAGTCATTCAAGCCCGCAGCCTTCAGAACCCTGCCGCCAACGAAGAATGTCTGGTATCGCCACGCTGGCGACAGCATCGAAACGCCGGCCAGCCGCCTGTAAAAGGTCGTATCAGCTCTCGCTTTCACGATCCTGTGGTGTTCGGACCTCAGTCGCCGCCTCTGCGCCATCTTCGGCCCTATCTCGCTCCAGCTGATGAATATAGTTATCCAGCCTGACACGGCTGTGCTGCTTGGCGCTGTACATGGCCTTGTCGGCCAGATGGGTCAGATTTTCCGGGTCCAGCAGATTGTCGGGGGACGTGTGGGCAATACCAATGCTCAGCGTGATGCCCTGGGTGTCGCCTTGCGAAAACAGCTGGATCAGGCGCTGCGCAACCTTTTCAGCCTGTTCAGGCCCGGTCTCTGGCAGAATCATCACAAACTCGTCACCGCCATAGCGGCAGGCGATATCCGAGACACGGCTTACGTTCTGCAGCGCCTGACTGAAGAGCACCAACAGCTCATCGCCAGCCCGATGCCCCGCCTGATCGTTCAATTCCTTGAACTGATTCAAATCGATGTAGAGCAGGCTCAGCAGAGCTCCCTGACGCTCGGCACGGGCGACTTCCCGGCGCAGATGTTCATAATATGAACGCTGGTTTTGCAGTCCCGTCAGCGGATCCGTTTGGGACAGACGTTCAAGCTCGCGGGTACGCTCGGCAATGGTGGTTTCAAGGCTGGACGCGTAATTTTCTACGCGATGACGGATCGATTCGACTTCCGACACCAGACTGTGGATGTAGGTATCGAATACAAACTGCACATCGAACATCATCAGCCGATGCAGCGACTGCAGGGGGGGAGGCTCATGCTGCTGCGGCTCGTTCTGCACCACCGCCTCCAAATGCTGGCGCAAGACTTCCTGCAGGGTCACGATCGCAGCGATATAGAGTTTGGGGGAAACTCCAATCTGTTTGTGAACCTTGCCGATGCGCAACCGCTTGTTAACGTACTCGGAATCGTAGAAACCATCAAAAAGCTCCAGCACGTAACGGCGCATGGAGTGATGCAGCCGACGAAAGGTTTCCGCATCACCGATAAGCAGGGCTACTTCGGAGATCGACCGCTGACGCCGATAGAACTCGTCAACGATCAGTTCGATATCACGCTGAACAATGGGTTTCCACTGCAGCAGTGCTGTCACATCGGCGCTGGAAAACCCGATCAGCTGCTTTCTTTCCTCAATTTCGCGTTCTGTAATCTTTAGCTGTTCGGCCAGCGTTTGTTCGGTAATATTTGATTTTACTGCGCCGTCCATCATTTCACTGGAAGTGCTGTGGAGTTCCATGGCTGCTCGCCTCTATGCAGAGATCCGTTATCGCATCGACAATACACAACTATAGCGCGGCAAACCATCCCAACACCGTGACGCAACCATGCGGACTGCCAAAGCCCGCGGCGCCTGCCCTGCAGGAGGCTGTCCGAGAACACTCAACTATCCACTGCTGCGAAAGGAAACAGGTTTGAGCACACATCCATTGCTTGTCGAACTGACCGATTACGTGCCAGATCTTGTACTGGACATGAAATATTGCACCAGCGACAATTTCATGGGCACCCCGGTGGACGGTTACGAGGCCCCCAAAGCCTGGCTTACCGAGCCCGCAGCCCTTGCACTCGGCGGCGTGCAGCGGGCCCTGGCGCGCTTCGATCTGGGACTCAAGATATTCGATGCCTACCGGCCACAGCGCGCGGTGGACCACTTTATCCGCTGGTGCGACAGCCCCTGCGAGGCCGCGTTAAAGGCACGTTACTACCCCGGCCTGGAAAAGGCCGAACTGTTCAGCGAAGGCTATCTGAGCAAAAGCTCCAGCCACAGCCGCGGCAGCACCATCGACTTGACCATCGTATCGCTGAACAACGCCGAAGATCGCAGAGAAGAACTGGATATGGGCACAATATTTGACTTTTTCGGCCCTGAGTCCTGGCTCGACTGCGACCGCCTGCCCCTCCAGGCACGCGCCAATCGCCTGTTGCTGCAACAACTAATGACCCGTGCAGGCTTTATCCCCTTTCACCACGAATGGTGGCACTTCACCCTGCACGACGAACCTTACCCCCATTCGTGCTTCGATTTTCCAATCCGGTAGTTGGGTATAAGCTTTGTAGGTAGGGTGTAGGTCGGAACGACCGCAACCCAACATAATGCGTGCCAACCGCAGCCAATCGACCTGTACTGCGATCGATATGGCGGGTTTCGCGATACCCATGCCGCGCAAGGCGCGTCACCCTCGATACCGATGCATCGCTCTACCCGGCCTCCGTCCGGAGTTTCGGCAACCCTCTTTATTAAGTTTTTTCTAATTTACCATTCAATAACCCTTGAACCTCTAAGGGAATGCCACAATATCTTTGCCAATGACGGGGCGCGCAGTCCGCCCCGGAGGTTAGACGAACAGTAACCCCGAGGAGCGCCCGATGCGACCCGACAAATTCACCTCCAAATTGCAGGAAGCCCTGTCCGACGCGCAATCACTCGCCGTTGGCCGGGACCACAACACGATGGAACCGCTGCACCTGCTGGCGGCCTTTATCGAACAGCGCGACGGTGCCATCCGGCCCCTGCTCGGCCGTGCCGGCGCCAACCTCCAGACCCTCACCCACAAGCTTGGCGAGGCGCTGGAGCGTCTGCCCAGCGTGCAGAGCCCGGATGGTGAAATTCGCCTGTCCCAGAACATGGCGCGGCTGTTCAACCTTACCGACAAGCTGGCCCAGCAGCGCGGCGATCAGTACATCGCCAGCGAACTGATACTGCTGGCCATGCTCGACGACAAGGGCGACGCCGGCAAGCTGCTGCGCGAAGCCGGTGTCACCAAACCCCAACTGGAAGAGGCAATCAATAAAATGCGCGGTGGCGAAAGCGTACAGGACCCCAATGCCGAGGAATCCCGCCAGGCGCTGGACAAATACTGCATCGACCTGACGGAGCGGGCCGAGTCCGGCAAGCTGGATCCGGTGATCGGCCGCGACGAGGAAATCCGTCGCACCATCCAGGTGCTGCAGCGCCGCACCAAGAACAACCCGGTGCTGATTGGCGAGCCCGGCGTCGGCAAGACCGCCATCGCCGAGGGCCTGGCTCAGCGCATCGTCAACGGCGAGGTGCCCGAAGGCCTCAAGCACAAACGCGTGCTGGCACTGGATATGGGCGCCCTGATCGCCGGTGCCAAGTTCCGCGGCGAGTTCGAGGAACGCCTCAAGGCCCTGCTCAATGAGCTGTCGAAGCAGGAAGGCCAGATCATCCTGTTCATCGACGAACTGCATACCATGGTCGGTGCCGGCAAGGGCGAAGGTGCCATGGATGCCGGCAACATGCTCAAACCCGCCCTGGCCCGGGGCGAGCTGCACTGCGTGGGCGCCACCACCCTGAACGAATACCGCCAGTACGTCGAAAAGGACGCCGCGCTGGAACGCCGCTTCCAGAAAATCATCGTCGATGAACCCAGTGAAGAAGACACCATCGCAATTCTGCGCGGCCTGAAAGAGCGCTACGAAATCCACCACGGCGTCGACATCACCGATTCGGCCATTATCGCCGCGGCCCGCCTCAGCCAGCGCTACATCACCGACCGCCAGCTGCCCGACAAGGCCATCGACCTGATCGACGAGGCGGGCTCACGCATCCGCATGGAAATGGATTCCAAACCCGAGGACATGGACCGGCTGGATCGGCGCCTGATCCAGTTGAAGATGGAGCGCGAAGCGCTGAAAAAGGAAACCGACGAGGCGTCCGGCAAGCGCCTGGCCGAGCTGGTGCAGAACATCGACAAGCTGGAGCGGGAATACGCCGATTTCGAGGAAATCTGGAAAGCCGAAAAGGCCACCCTGCAGGGCTCCCAGCACATCAAGGAGCAGCTGGATCAGGCGCGGGTTGAAATGGAGCAGGCCAAACGCGCCGGCGACCTGACGCGCATGTCCGAACTGCAGTACGGCCACATACCCGAGCTTGAAAAACAGCTCGCCGCCGCCGACCAGCAGGAACCCAGGGAAACCACCCTGCTGCGCAACAAGGTGACCGAAGAAGAGGTCGCAGAGGTGGTCTCGCGCTGGACCGGCATCCCGATCAGCAAGATGCTGGAGGGCGAGCGGGAAAAACTGCTGCGCATGGAAGACGCCCTGCACCAGCGCGTGATCGGTCAGAACGAAGCCGTGGTAGCCGTCGCCAACGCGGTGCGCCGCTCCCGCGCAGGGCTTGCGGACCCCAACAGGCCCAACGGCAGCTTCCTGTTCCTGGGCCCCACCGGGGTCGGCAAGACCGAACTGTGCAAAGCCCTCGCCAGCTTCCTGTTCGACACCGATGACGCCATGGTGCGCATCGACATGTCCGAGTTCATGGAAAAACACTCCGTGGCACGGCTGATAGGCGCGCCCCCCGGCTACGTCGGCTACGAAGAGGGCGGTTACCTGACCGAGGCCGTGCGACGTCGTCCTTACTCGGTGCTGCTGCTCGACGAGGTGGAAAAGGCCCACCCTGATGTCTTCAACATCCTGCTGCAGGTGCTGGAGGACGGTCGCCTGACCGATGGCCAGGGCCGCACGGTGGATTTCCGCAATACCATAGTGGTAATGACGTCCAACCTGGGGTCAGACCTGATCCAGAACTTCAGCGACGATGACGATTACAGCCTGATGCAGGCTGCCGTCATGGAGTCGGTCAGCGCGCATTTTCGCCCCGAGGTGATCAACCGCATTGACGAAGTGGTGGTCTTCCACAGCCTGCGCCGCGAACAGGTGGCCGGCATCGCCGAAGTTCAGCTGGACAGGCTGCGCAAGCGCCTGGCCGAACGCGATCTGACCCTCACGCTCACCAGCACCGCGATGGACAAGCTGGTAGAGGTGGGTTTCGAGCCCATTTACGGTGCCCGGCCGCTGAAACGCGCCATCCAGCGCTGGATCGAAAACCCGCTGGCCCAGAGCATCCTCGCCGGCGCCTACCCGCCGGGCCACGAAATCGCCGTGGATGTGGAAGCCGGGGAGTTCGTGTTCCGGTAATACAATACGCCAGGCCGCCTGGCTGAAAAGGGCCCGCTGCCACCGCAGCGGGCCCTTTTTGCTTGGATGATTCCGGATGCACCGAAGCGTATCGATAGCCACTGGCGTTTGGCCGGTACTGGGGCCATGCTTGTCGGGCACGCCGACGGACAGTGCCGCCCGCCGGTCTATCAGGAAAGCGAACAAGAGGGTTCCCAATGATGAGTGTCAGTCGAATGGATCCACAGCGGTTGCGCACACTACTGCTTGCGCTTGGAACAGTGCTTTTCACGGGCTGCTCCATGCATCAGAAAGAGGTTTCCATGGCCGGCACCTATGAAGGTCCGGCTGTCGCCATCGGCCAGGGGAAGGCAAGAACTTTCGTCACGCTGGATGCACAAGGACACTCCCAGACGCTGGGTATCAGGCTGAGCGAAGCGGCCCTGTCCGACCTGCCCCAGCAGGTTCCGCCCCACGGCGAGTGGGAGTACGAGCTGGCCCTGCCGACCGAGGCTGCCGGCACCGGATACAAGCATGTCGTCGTGGGCTGGAATCCGGCAGGGCATATTCCCGAGGGGGTCTACAACGTGCCCCATTTTGATTTCCACTTCTATGCCATCGACAGCACCGCGCGCAACGCGATCACGGCCATGGGCGAAGACCTGGAGCGCGCTCACAAGGCACCTGAGCCTTCCCATATGCCGGCGGACTACGTGCTGCCACCCGGCACCGAGGTGCCGAAAATGGGCGCCCATGCCATTGATCCTGGCAGCGCCGAATTCCAGCATCAGCCCTTTACGCAGACCTTTATCTACGGCTTTTACGATGGCCAGGTGATTTTCACGGAGCCAATGATAACCCTCGCCTTCCTGCAATCGCGACCGAACACGTCCACCCCGGTCAAACAGCCGCAGGCCTATCACCCTGACTTTGCCTATCCGGCCAGTTACGGTATCCGTTACGATGCGGGTGCCAGGCAGTTCGAGATCACACTGGACGAAATGGCGCGTCACTGAGTCTTCTCCCAGAAACCGCAGGAGCTGCGCCTCGCAGCGAACCGCAACCGCGCGGCGGACCATACGCGACGGGGCGCCGCTCCTGCAACGCTGGCCGATCGGCCGGCGCGCCCCTACAATAGCGTCCAATTTTTAACCGTTTGGACGTAATCCCATGTTAGGCACAGCACTTACCCCTTGCGCCACCCGAGTATTACTCTGTGGCTGCGGCGAACTCGGCAAAGAAGTGGTTATCGAACTGCAACGCCTTGGAATAGAGGTGATTGCCGTCGATCGTTACGACAACGCCCCGGCCATGCAGGTGGCGCACCGCAGCCACACCATCAACATGCTGGATGGTGATGCCCTGCGGGCGGTGATCGAGCAGGAAAAACCGGATCTGATCGTGCCGGAGATCGAAGCCCTGGCCACCGAGACCCTGCTGCAGCTGGAACGGGAAGGCTACACCGTGGTGCCCACGGCCCGGGCCGCCCGTCTGACCATGGACCGGGAAGGCATTCGCCGCCTGGCCGCCGAAGAGCTGGCGCTGCCCACCTCGGCCTATCGTTTTGCCGATACGCAGGAGGAATACCGCGACGCCATCGCCGCCATCGGCATTCCCTGCGTTATCAAGCCGGTGATGAGCTCATCCGGCAAGGGCCAGAGTCTGGTGCGCAGCGCCGCCGATATCGATGCCGCCTGGGACTACGCCCAGCAGGGCGGCCGCGCCGGCAGGGGCCGCGTCATCGTCGAGGGCTTTGTGGACTTTGATTACGAAATCACGCTGCTGACAGTCAACGCCGTGGACGGTATCCATTTCTGCGCGCCCATCGGTCACCGGCAGGAAGATGGCGACTACCGCGAGTCCTGGCAGCCCCAGGCCATGTCGCCACTGGCGCTGGAACGGGCACAGCAGCTGGCCCGCCGCCTGGTTGAAAACCTGGCAGGCTGGGGAATTTACGGCGTGGAGCTGTTTATCAAGGGCGATAACGTATTTTTCAGCGAAGTATCGCCGCGTCCGCACGATACCGGGCTGGTCACGCTGATATCCCAGGATCTGTCGGAATTTGCGCTGCATGTACGTGCCATTCTGGGTCTGCCCATTGGCCAGATCAGCCAGCAGGGGCCGAGCGCTTCGGCGGTGATCCTCGGCCATGGCCGCTCGGACAACCTGCGCTTTGACGGCATCGCCGATGCCCTCAGTGTGCCGGGCACCCAGCTGCGCCTGTTCGCCAAACCCTTCATCGACGGTCAGCGCCGCCTGGGCGTGGCCCTGGCCAGGGCCGACAGCATCGACAACGCCATTAGCGCCGCGCTGAGTGCCGCCGCCAAGATCAAAATCAGTTATTGAGGTGCCCATGCAAGGCGCAAGGTGAATGGCGAAAAACGCTCTTTTCGCCTTGCTCCCTGCGCCTGCCGCTACCTCAGCGCCGGTTGAGCAGCCGGGCGCCATACAGCAGAATCACCGCGCCCAGGGTAGCGGTGATGATCGAGCCCAGAATGCCGCCACTGCGCACACCCAGAAAATCAAACAGCAGGCCGCCGACCACCGCGCCAACGATACCCACCACTATATTCCCCACCAGCCCAAAACCGCGACCCTTGATGATGGTGCCGGCCAGCCAGCCCGCAATACCGCCGATCAGCAGAAAAATCAAAATGCCCATGTGTCCTTCCCATCGCTTAAACAAACCAGGCCACAGTATACACAGCAAACTTATCTACAACCGGGACACCCCGGCCAGGACTTGTCATCAACAAGAGAGCGCGATAGTGTGCTGTCGGTAGAAACCGTCACATTGCTTACACCTTGCCTTTCAGGGAAACACCATGCGCGTATTGCGATGGCTGAAGCTGCCCATCTGGCTAGCTGAAATAGCCACCTCTGCCAAATCCTTCAAAGCCAACCCCATTCTCGGCAGTGTGACTCTGAACCGATATGGCCTGCATGTCTGGCGCAAAAAAGTCGCCTGCGACCTGGCGGACTGGCGCCGTTCACGCCTGGCCAGCGCGATACTGCCACAGGAACGCGAGGCGTTTAACGCCAACGGATTTATCCTCAAGCATGACCTGCTACCCGAGACTGAATTTGCGGCCCTGCGCCAGGAAGTCTACGGCTACAGCGGCGAAATGCGCGAAATGACGCAGGGCAATGCGGTAACCCGCCGGGTGCTGCTCGATAAACGCACCCTTGAACAGATGCCGACCCTGGCGCGCCTGCTTCGCAGCTCCAGCTGGCAGGGACTGATGCACTACGTCAGCAGCTATCGCATGGAGCCGGTGTATTACATCCAGGCGATCCTGACCCAGGTCGGTGACGCGCCCGACGACCCCCAGACCGCATTGCATATGGATGCCTTTCATCCCTCCATGAAAGCCTGGCTGTTCATGGACGCCGTCGAAGCCGACCAGGGACCCTTTACCTATGTACCCGGCTCTCACAGGGCGACCATCGCCCGGCTGGCCTGGGAAAAACGTCAAAGTATTAGTCTTGGCCAGGGCGACAACAGCCTCTCGGCCCGTGGATCCATGCGCATTCACCCGCAGGAACTCGCCGAACTTGGCTTGCCCCAGGCGCGTCCGATGGTCGTGCCCGGCAATACCCTGGTGGTGGGCGATACGTCCGGGTTCCATGCTCGCGGCCGAAGCCTGAAGGCCTCAGTGCGGGTTGAAATCTGGGCCTATGCGCGACGCAACCCCTTCCTGCCCTGGCTGGGGCTCGATCTCTGGTCATTGCCGTTTTTGCGCGGACGTCAGGTACGGCTGTTCTGGTGGTATCTGGACAGACGGGAACGCCTGGGTGGCAAGGGCAGCCCCTGGCGTGCCGTTCAGCGCCAGCATATTACCGACGCGGTTACGAACCAGGGCTGCTGAGCGTGGGAGGCCCCCGCATGAACACCGGCACATCCCGCTGGCAGCAGCTCCTGAGCCGATTTCGCAAACGCGAGCCCCGCACGCTGATCATGCTTGGCATCGATTACGGCTGTCACCAGTGGCACGGTGCCCTCACCGCGGGAAATCAATTTCGGATCAGCGCCTTTATTGACGACGAACCCTGGAATCATCGCACCTGCATCGGCGCAGCCCAGGTCAGATACCCCAGCGAACTGCTGGCGCTGGTGCACAAGCACCGAGCCTGTGCAGTGACCGAGGTGGAGGCAACAACAAGACCGGCCCTTGATGAAGCCATACTCGGGGAACTGCGACGATTGAGAATACCGCTTCTGAGCCTGCCGGCCCAGTTGCCGCCAGATCCCGCCGGGACACTCACCCGGATGCTGGCGCCCGACACCTGACAGGCTGCCAAGCGCCACCTTTAATTCCAGAGGAAACCCCATGCCCCCCGCCAAAGCCTTCCATGCCCATGTCTATTTCGATGCCCAGACCCAGCAACAGGCAACCGAACTGTGCCAGCAGGCCGGTACGGCGCTGGGCCTGAAGGTCGGCCGCGTGCATTGCAAACGGGTCGGCCCGCACCCGCGCTGGAGCTGCCAGCTGTCCGACAACATCGACAACTTCGGCGCCACCCTTGCCTGGCTGGCGCAGCACCGTAACGGCCTTACCGTTTTCAGTCACCTGGTGACCGGCGATGACCTCCGGGATCACACCGACCACGCTATCTGGATGGGCACGATGCTGTCACTGGATCTGAGCATTTTTCAGTAAGTTGTCATGTCAACAACGCAGCGCGCCCGTCCAGCTGCTCGGGCCAGTCGCGCCGGGTCATGACCTGGCCACGCAGGCGCACGTCATGCAAGGCGGCAAAATCCAGCTCGCACAGCAGCCAGTTCGATTGCGCGCTGTTTTGCGCAACGCTCTGCGCCAGCACGCCATCGTCCGGCAGGCCGTAATCCGGCGGCAGATAGAGCGCCGCCCGGCCGGTATTGATATCCAGCGCCGGCGACCAGGGCGCCAGACCCGCAGTCGGCGCCTGCAGCACCGCGACCTGCCCCTCCAGCGCCCGCGCCTGGCAACCAATACGCACACGATGAAAGCCTGCGCGGGTATCGGTGCAGCTCGGTGCCAGAATCAGATCGACGCCGGCCTCGGCGAGGGTGCGCCCCAGCAACGGAAATTCGTTGTCGTAACAGATCAGAATGCCGACGCGACCAAAGGCTGTTTCAAACACACGCAGGCCGGAGCCAGCCCCTATCAGCCATTGCTCACGCTCAAAACGCGTCATGATCAGCTTGTCCTGATGCCCTGCCATACCTTCGGGGCCAAACAGCCAGCAGCGGTTACGGTAGATGCCATCCGTATCCAGCGCCGCCACCGAGCCCGGGCACAGCCAGATCCGGTGCTCCCGCGCCAGCGACTCGCACAGCGCCAGCCAGCGCGGAATCAGGGGCTGCAGCTCGGCGATGGAGGCCTGCAGATCAGTGCGCACCGCCTCAGGCAACTGGCCACTCAGCGCCATACCGGCGTACTCTGGCAACAGCAGCAGGGTCGCGCCCTGGCCCACCGCATCGGCCACCAGCGCCCTCAGATGGGACTCGTAACTGTTCCAGTCCGGCAGCAATTCGATGGCATATTGGCAGGCCGCCAAGGTTATGCGGCTCATGGCAGCTCCCTCAGCCAGAACGACAGCGACTTGAGCGACTCGCTCGCCTCACCCATATCCTTCCAGCTCAGCTGGGTGCGCAGCTGCGGTGCCTGGCGATAGCCCCGCTTGTGCCAGAACCCATCCAGCGGCACATAATCCACCGGTCGGCGCGGGTGATCCTTGCCCCGCTCCACGGCGCAAAAGGCACAAATGCGCAGCCCCAGCGCCTTGGCATGGCACTCGCGTTCGGCAAAAAAGCGCACACCCAGCCCCCGCCCGCGATACTCCGGCAACAACACCGACTCGCCGAAATAGAAAATATCGTCGATGGTCTGTCCGGCCGCCTCAAATGGACGCCGAAACGACTCAGCTTCATCCGCCAGCGGCACCCCTGTAGCCACGCCCACCACGCGCTCGCCATCCAGCGCCAGTACAAAGAGGCTGCGCAGCGACGCCGAATAGCGGCTGATATAGCCGCGCTCGTAGTCCAGATCGCCATCGTAAAGGTACGGAAAGGCACGAAACACGCTGATCCGCAGCCGCGCCAGATCCGCCACATAGGGCCCGATATCAGCACCACGGATGACCTTGACCTGCACGGTTCCGCCCGCGCTTGAGTTGTTCTGCAAGGGATCGACCTGCCCGGCGCTGCCCGTCATCGAAACGCTCTCCTGTTACGCCAAAACGCCTGTTATACCACGCCGGCCCATCCGCGCCTGACTCAGAGCGACATCCGCGTGAGTCGTGAGTCGTGAGTCGTGAGTCGTGAGTCGTGAGTCGTGATCAGCGTGCAGGGCCAATCACCAATCACGCCTTGCCCCTTGCCCCTTGCCAGCTTCGCTGCGGGACGCGGCCCCTACGATAACTGCAGCGCTTTTCATCGCAGGTGGCCGAAGATCGTCAATCTTGCCGCTTTTTTAACCTTGCCCCTTGAACCTGCTTTCACCCTGCCACTGCTTTCTCACGCCGCGGCAGGCTGACAGACAACAGAGCCGCGAGACCAATAAACAGACTCGACACCCACAGGCAGGCTTCAAGCCCCGCGCTCTGGTACAGCCAGCCCGACAGCAGGGTGCCGACCAGGCGCCCCATGGCGTTGGCCATGTAGTAAAAGCCCACATCCAGCGAGACGCCATCGCGACTGGCGTAACTGACGATCAGATAGCTGTGCAGGGACGAGTTGATCGCGAAGACCACGCCAAACAGCATCAAACCCCCGAGCAGCACCGTGGCGGTATCCAGCCCGGTATCGAGCCCCAGCGCGATGGCCGCCGGCAGCACAGACAGCGCCAGCGCCCAGACAAAGGCACTGCGACCGTCCGGCACCCGCCCGGATCTGCGGCCGGTCAGCCAGGGCGCGGCGGACTGCACCACCCCGTAGCCAATAATCCACAGCGCCAGAAAGCTGCCCACCGACCAGTAATCCCAGCCCAGCGAGGTCGCCAGAAACACCGGCAGCGCCACCACAAACCAGACATCCCGGGCGCCGAACAGAAACAGTCTGGCCGCCGACAGTCGGTTGATCGCCGCGCTCTTGGAGAACAGATCGCGAAATTTCGGTTTGACCCTGGCCCGCCCCAAATCCTTTTTAAGCAGTACAACACTGCCGAGCCAGACCAGCGCCAGCAACGCCGCCATCACGCCCACCGCCAGCTGGAAGCCCAGCAGGCTGAGCAGGGCGCCGCCGAGAAAGAAACCCACGCCCTTGAGCGCATTCTTGGAGCCGGTCAGCAGTGCCACCCAGCGATAGAGCGCTCCCTGGGCCTCCCCCGGCAGCAGCAGCTTGATGGCGCTCTTGGCGCTCATCTTGTTGAGATCCTTGGCGATGCCCGACAGCGCCTGGGCCGCCATCACCCAGGCCACCGTCAGGCTCGGCGCCGGCAGCAACAGCATGGCCAGCGCCACCACCTGCAGCGCCAGGCCCAGATTCATGGTGCGATTCAGGCCCAGGCGCGCACCCAGCCAGCCTCCCAGCAGGTTGGTCACCACGCCGAATAGCTCGTAGAACAGAAACAGCAGCGCGATCTGCAGCGGGCTGTAACCCAGGGCGTGGAAATGCAGCACCACCAGCATGCGCAGGGCGCCGTCGGTGAGCGTGAAGGCCCAGTAATTGGCCGTCACCAGCAGGTACTGACGCACCCCCTCAGACAGCTGTGCCAACCACATCAGGCGATCTGATCCCGCAGACCCAGCATGCGCGCCAGCTCCGCCACCCGGTTGGCGTAACCCCATTCGTTGTCGTACCAGGCATAGAGTTTCACCTGGGTGCCGTTTATCACCAGGGTCGAGAGGGCATCAATAATGCTGGAGCGCGGATCCGTCTTGTAGTCCACCGACACCAGCGGGCGCTCCTCATAGCCGAGAATACCCTTGAGCTCCTGCTCGGCAGCCTGTTTGAGCAGCGCGTTGACCTCCTCTGCCGTGGTGGCACGCTCGACCTCGAATACGCAGTCGGTGATAGAGGCATTGGCCAGCGGCACCCGGATGGCGTGGCCGTTCAGCCGCCCCTTGAGTTCGGGAAAGATCTCGGTAATGGCCGTGGCGGAGCCCGTGGTGGTCGGGATCAGGCTGGTGCCGCAGGCACGGGCGCGGCGCAGATCCTTGTGGGGGGCATCGAGTATGGTCTGAGTGTTGGTCAGATCATGGATGGTGGTAATGGAACCATGGCGAATGCCCAGCCCCTGCTGAATCACCTTTACCACCGGCGCCAGACAGTTGGTGGTGCAGGAGGCCGCCGTGACAATGCGGTGCTGCGCCGGATCGTAAAGATCATGGTTCACGCCCATCACCATATTCAGTATGCCCGACTCCTTCACCGGCGCCGTCACCAGCACCCGCTTCACACCCTGATCCAGATAGGCCTGTAGCAGTGTGCGGGTTTTCATCCTGCCGGATGCCTCGATCACCAGATCGCAGCCCGACCAGTCGGTCTCGCCAATCGCGCTGTTGCGGCTGGTGCGGATGCGTTGCGCGCCCACCAGAATGTCATCACCCTCGCTGCCGGCTTGATGCTGCCAGCGGCCGTGAATCGAATCGAAGCTCAGCAGATGCGCCAGGGTCGCAGCATCCCCCGCAGGATCGTTGATCTGAACAAACTCCACTTCAGGCCAACCCCAGGCTGCCCGCAGTGCCAGCCGCCCCATGCGGCCAAAGCCGTTGATACCAATCTTGATAGCCATAACATTGATTACCTTGAGTTTTGTAACTAATAGGATGCCGTGATTCGTAAGTCGTGAGCCGTGGTTGCTACGTGCGCCACTAACAGCTTCGCCGCGAGACGCGGCTCCTACGGGCGTGCCCTTCGCCCCCTTTCACCCAGCTTTACCCACAAACCGGGCGATGCCCCATGGCATCCAGACGCTGCTGGCTGGCTTCAAGCCACAGGCGATTAGCCGCAAGGGTCGCGGCCAGAACCTCCCGCACCCAAGCAGCCAGCTCCGGATGCAGGCGGTAGTAAATCCACTGCCCCTGACGGCGATCCTGCAGCAGGCCACACTTGCGCAGCTGAGCCAGATGGCGCGATATCTTGGGCTGACTTTCATCCAGCGCGCAGATCAGCTCGCACACACAGAGCTCCTGCTCGCGCTGAATCAGCAGCAGCACGCGGGCCCGGGTATCGTCGGCCAGACACTTGAAGACCTGGGTCGGTGTCAGCTTGGCGCTCATTTTTTGCTCCTGTGATGCTTCAGCGCCCCAGGCTTGAGGCTTGTTCGGAACACTTGATATAGGTTAATTCGTATATACGATTTTTCATATATATTTTACCCTGCCATCGTTACCAAACAATGATGCCCTGGCCGCGCAAGCAGGTGCAGCAGCACCACAAATTAGGCCGTTTAATGGCACGACAACTACACTTATTTGGCGGATACTCAGATTCAGGCCTCAGAGCCCGGGGTATCATCTGTAAGGGAGTACAGATATGTCGATCGATGGACCATTGTTCGCCTTCAAGCCTGAAGTCGAAGCCAATGCTGCACCTGCGCAAAAACCGTGGAAAATCCTCAGTGTCGAAGACGATGCCGGTTATCAGGCATCGCTGCTTTTCGCGCTGGAATCCCTGGAGGTACTAGGCCGCAAGGCGCAGCTGCTGTCAGCAGGATCGGCGTTCGAGGCAACCCAGATCATCGCCCAGAACCCCGATATCAGCGTTATTCTGCTGGATGTTGTCATGGAGGACGACGAAGCCGGCTTACGCCTGGTCGGCACCATCCGGGATGTTATCGGCAACTCCGAAGTACGCATCATTCTGCTGACCGGCCAGCCCGGCATGGCACCGCGCGATGATGTTATGCAGCGCTACGATATCGACGATTACTGGTGCAAGTCCGAGCTGACCAACGACCATCTGCTGACCATCATTACCAGCAATATCCGCACCTGGGATCATCTGACCCAGCTGACCCAGGCCCGCCAGGGCTTGCAGATGGTGATAGATGCCAGCGAAGCCATCAGCTCGAAACGGGACCTCAGCAGTTTTACCCACGCCGTGCTGACCGAGATTGGCCACATCCTCGGGGTCGAAAAGGGCGGCATCCTCTGTACCCTGCTGCCGGCCGAACGGGCGGCCGACAACGCCGCCATTCTGGCGGCAACCGCTGATTTCAGCAGCCTCGTGGGCCACACCGTAAAGTCCATCGAGTCCAGCGAGCTGAGACAGGCCTTTCACGAAGCCGCCAGCCGTCGCGACCATTGCTTCATCAATGGCTATTCACTGTTCTATTTCAGCAGTTCTGTGGTCGACACACAGGAATACCTGGTGCTGATCAAGACGCAGCGCCCGCTGCTCGATAGCGAATTGAACCTGCTGCAGGTTTTCAGCGAAAACATCAGCACCGGCTTTACCAATGTCGCGCTCTACAGTCAGCTGACCGAACTGGCCTACAGCGACCCCTTGCTCGGCATCCCCAACCGCAACTGGCTGCTGCGCGAGCTTGGCAACATGTCACAGACCCAGCGCGAGCAGGCCGAACTGGTCGTGCTGGAGATTAATGACTTCACCGACATCGGCATCGCCTTTGGCGAACCCTTCTGCAATGAGTTGCTGTACTGCCTGTATCGCCAGCTGGTCGCGGCGCTCTCCAAGAATGTGACTATCGCCCGCATTGACCGCAACAGCTTTGCACTGCTGACCTGTGCCAGCCAGAGCCTCGATCAGTCTTTTTTCACCCAGTTTCTGAACCAGCCACTGATCATCGCCGACGCAGAACACCGCATCGCGGCGACGGTTACCGTAGTTTCATTGCGCCTGCAGGCCAACCGCAAGCCGGACCAGATTCTGCGCCTGGCCGAAAGTACCGTCGAAACAGCCCACAGGCAAAAGCTGGCCTACCTGGCCTACAACCCCGAATTTGAACAGGATATCGCCAGCCGTTACGCCCTGCTGAGCGAGCTGCGCAGCGCGCTGTCCCAGGAGCAGCTGTATCTGGAGCTGCAGCCCAAGGTGCGCCTGTCCGACGGCAAACTACTGGGGTTTGAGGCCCTGGCCCGCTGGAAGCATCCCAACGGCCAACAGATTCCCCCCTACCAGTTTATTTCGCTGGCTGAGACCTCCGGCCTGATCGGCAGACTGGATCAGCTTATCCTGCAACAGACCTGCAGCGCCCTGCACGAACTCAAGGCCGCCGGCATCGAGGTGCCCATTGCCTTCAATGTCTCCTCCCCGGACCTGATAGAGCCCAGATTTTTCAACCGCATGCTGAGCCTGATCCAGGAGGCCGGCATAAGCCCCGGCCAGCTCGAACTCGAAATTACCGAAACCCAGGCCGTCAAGGATTACAGCCGTGTCTCACCCCACCTGCGCAAGCTGATAGCACTGGGAATGGGCGTCAGTATCGATGACTTTGGCATCGGCTACTCCTCCCTGAGCCACATCACGGACCTGGCCGCCACCACCCTTAAAATCGACAAATCCTTTATCGACCGGCTTGGTCACTCCCGCGCCGACGAACAGGTGGTGGACATGATATTGCGCCTGGGTGAATGCTTCGGCTTCAGCATCATTGCCGAGGGCATTGAAACCGCAGAGCAGCACCTGGCGTTGCAGGGCCTGGGCTGCCAGCTGGGACAGGGATATCTGTTCGCCCGCCCGATGTCACTGCTCAAGGCAATTGAATGGGCCAGAGCACAAGCCTCATGACCGCGAGGCGAGAGCCACCGGTGCAGCAGAGAGCATTCAGCAACGACCACCGCTTTATCGCCACCCTGACGGCGATGCTGCTACTCCTGCTGATCCTGCTGGGCACAGGGGGCACCTTCGCCTATATCGGGATCTTGGGGCTGCAGCTAAATACTTTTGAAACCAGGCAAAACCTGCGCGTCGAGCGGGTGGTCTCTGCGTTCAGCCGCGAGCTTGGGCATATCCGCAACCTGACCAGCGTGCTGCAAAACAGTTCCGCGGTGCAGCAGGCTCTGGACGCCGGCCGGCCGGCAGACCTGGACGCGCTCGCCGCCAGCTTCATGCAATTCGCCCGCGCTGTGCCGACCATCTCCCAGGTCCGCTGGCTCGACCCCAATGGCGAGGAAAAGGTACGCGTTAACCTGAGCGCCGGACGCCCCTACCGCGTTGGCGAGGCAGAGCTTCAGAACAAGGCGCAGCGCTACTACTTCCAGGAAGCGCAGCGCACCGCGCCCGGGCAGGTGTACCTGTCGAGACTCGACCTCAACCTGGAACACAACCTCATCGTACAGCCACTGGAACCCAGCCTGCGGGCCACCATACTCACGGGAACACATGACGGCCTGCATCCCGGCGTGCTGATCATCAACATCAACCTGGCGACGTTTTTCAAGCAGCTGCGATCCATGGCCGACTCCCGTATGACACTCGAGCTGGTGGATGAGCAGGGCTATTGGCTGCTCCACCCTGAGCGGGAGCGGGAATGGGGCCTGCAACTGAACCGCCGCGACCAGAACCTTGGCCGACTCTCGCCAGCCCTGTGGCAATCACTGACGGGGCCTCAAATCGGCGACAATCTGCTGCAGGACGGCAGGCTCTGGAGTTCTGCGCGCCTGTACTATGATCTTGATGCTACCGGCAAGGGATCGCCCGCACATGCCTTAGTGCTGGTTGCCAGCATCCCGGGAGCCATCGCAACGATCCGCAACCGCCTGCTCACGGCCATCACCCTGGCGGGCCTCGTACTGCTGTCCCTCGGGCTTGCAGCGCTCTATCACCTCCACCGGGCCCACCGGGAGCGGTCCCGGCTCACAGAGGCGCTGGAACAGGAACAGCAGCAACTGGTGCGCGCCTACAGCAATCTCGAACAGTCCCATATTAAATTGCAGGAACTGCAGGACGAACTGGTGGAGTCACGCCGGCTGTCCTCCCTGGGGATGATGGTCGCAGGCGTTGCCCACGAGCTCAATACCCCCACGGGCGGCGCCCTGATGGCCATTTCCACGCTGCAGGCACAACTGCTGAAACTGCAGAACAGTATGCACGATGGCATGACCCGTACCGCGCTGGAAAGCTTCCTCAGCCACACCGAAAGCGGGCTGCAACTGGCGCATCACAACCTGCGCCGCGCAGCCGACCTGATACGCAGCTTCAAACGCATGGCGGTGGATCGCAGCCACAACGAGATCAGCCAATTTGACCTCGCAGAGCTGATACGTGACCTGAGAAACTCCCTCAGCCACCGCCTGAAAAAGTCCCCGGTCAGCCTGGTAATGGAGGTCTACGAACCGCTGCAGCTCACAGGCTACCCCGGCATTCTGTCCCAGGTGCTGCAAAATCTGGTCGACAATGCGCTCAGCCATGGTTTTAAACCCGGGCAGGCAGGCGAAATTCACGTCTGCGCCACGGTCAGCGGCGAACGGCTGCAGCTGAGCGTGAGTGATAACGGCCAGGGCATAGACCCGCAGGTACGCGACGCTCTGTTCGACCCCTTCGTGACATCCAGGCGCAGCGAAGGACATACGGGCCTCGGCCTGCATCTGGTGCACCAGTGGGTTTATCAGCTACTTGAAGGGTCTCTGAGCGTCGAGTCAGACAAGACAGGCACCACCTTCAGCCTCGATATTCCGATTGAGGTGAAAGGGCACAGGGATTGATTTGTGGTCGCCATATGCGCTGCAAATGACGAAGTGTGATGGGTAACCTCGAATACCTAATTACGCATCCCAACATCGCCGCACTAAAAAGCCCGGAGCAGTTACCTGCACCGGGCTTGGGTCTTGCGAAGCTTAGATTAACGCTGGCTGTTGGCATCCGCCAGCAAGGCGTTCAGCGTGGCGCTTGGGCGCATGACTTTCTTCACGTTGGTGCGCAGGGCGTGGTAGTAGCCACCCAGCTCCGCCGGTTTGCCCTGGGCTGCGGCCAGCTCGCCAATGATCTTGTCTTCATTGGTGGTCATGGCTTCAGCCAGCGGTGCAAACATCGCTGCCAGTTCCGGATCTTCGGTCTGGGCGGCAACGGCCTGGGCCCAGTACATACCCAGATAGAAGTGGCTGCCACGGTTGTCCAGCTCACCGGTGCGACGCGACGGCGACTTGTTGTTTTCCAGCAGTGTACCGGTGGCTGCATCCAGGGTTTTGGCCAGGATCTTGGCGCGCGGGTTGTTCTGCTTGATGCCCATCTCTTCCAGCGACACGGCCAGGGCCATGAATTCGCCGAGGGAGTCCCAGCGCAGGTGGTTTTCTTCTTCAACCTGCTGCACGTGCTTGGGCGCGGAGCCGCCGGCACCGGTTTCGTACATGCCGCCGCCCTTGAGCATCGGCACTATGGACAGCATCTTGGCAGAAGTGCCCAGCTCCATGATCGGGAACAGGTCGGTGAGGTAATCACGCAGTACGTTGCCGGTCACGGAGATGGTATCGCGGCCGCGCACCATGCGCTCCATGCTGCGGCGGATCGCCTCAACATAGGTCATGATACGGATGTCCAGACCGCTGGTGTCGTGATCCTGCAGGTACTTGTTAACCTTCTTGATCAGCTGGATATCGTGGGCGCGGTTGCGGTCCAGCCAGAAGATGGCCGGGGTGTCGGACTGACGCGAACGGGTTACCGCCAGCTTGACCCAGTCACGCACGGGCTCGTCCTTGGTCTGGCAGGCGCGCCAGATGTCACCCTGCTCGACTTCATGCTGCATCAGCACGGTGTCATCGCTCTTGACCACACGCATGGTGCCGTCTGCCATCATTTCGAAGGTCTTGTCGTGGGAACCGTATTCTTCGGCTTTCTTCGCCATCAAGCCAACGTTCGGCACTGTACCCATGGTGGTGGGATCAAAAGCACCGTTGGTCTTGCAGAAGTTGATCATCTCCTGATAGATGGTGGAGTAGGTGCTTTCCGGCATCACGGCCTTGGTGTCCTTGGCCTTGCCATCGGGACCCCACATCTTGCCGCCGTTACGGATCATGGCGGGCATGGAGGCATCAACGATGACATCGCTCGGTACGTGCAGGTTGGTGATGCCCTTGACGGAATCCACCATCGCCATTTCCGGGCGATTTTCGTAGCAGGCGTGTATGTCTTCCAGAATCTCTTCACGCTTGGAGCGCGGCAGGGATTCGATGTTCTCGTAAACGCTGCTCAGGCCGTTGTTGGGGTTAACACCCAGCTCTGCAAACAGCTCGCCGTGCTTCTCGAACAGATCCTTGTAGAACACGGTAACGGCATGGCCGAACACTATGGGGTGAGACACCTTCATCATGGTGGCCTTGACGTGCAGCGACCACATGACGTTGGATTCTTTGGCATCGTTGAGGGAGTCTTCAAAGAACTGACGCAGCGCCCTGGCGCTCATGAACATGCCATCCAGAATTTCGCCGGCTTCCAGGCTCAGTTCCTTCTTCAGGCTGACGGCGCCGTCTTTGCCAACAAACTCGATGCGCACGTCGGTGGGCTCATCAACGGTCACAGACTGTTCGCTGGAATAGAAGTCACCACCACGCATGTAGTCGGCATGGGTTTGCGACGCCATGCTCCATTTGCCCATGCTGTGCGGGAACTTGCGCACGAACTGCTTCACGGCCGCCGGCGCGCGACGGTCGGAGTTGCCTTCACGCAGCACCGGGTTTACCGCGCTGCCCAGCAGCTTGGAGTAACGCCCGCGGATTTCCTGTTCGGCATCGTTCTGCGCCACTTCGGGGAAATTCGGGATCTTGTAGCCCTGGGACTGCAGCTCGGCGATGCACGCCTTGAGCTGCGGCACTGAGGCGCTGATGTTCGGCAACTTGACGATGTTCGCATTCGGGTCCTGCGTCAGCGCACCCAGAAACGCCAGACCATCGGTCACGCGCTGATCATCGGTCAGAAAGTCCGGGAACGCAGACAGGATACGGCCCGCCAGGGAGATGTCGGTGATCTGAACATCAATGCCGGCAGCGCTGGTAAAGGTACGAACGATCGGCAGCAACGAGCAGGTCGCCAGAGAAGGCGCTTCGTCGGTGAGCGTGTAGTAAATAGTCTGTTTGGTCATAGTATCACTCTGTATGTTCCGGCTGCGTGCAACGGCTTGTGGCTGATGCCGTACCGGAGACTCCGTTATGCGAAAGATAGTGTTGAACCTGCGCAAGGGCTCTTTTGCAAGCAATATTCATGCCGGCACCTGACGCAGGTTGCTGGATCGCGGGTCTTCGCCTGCTTGATCACTTATCGACACCGGTGGCAGAAATGACGCTTGTCATCAGGTACATGTACGCCTGCCTGCCAGGGCCGCCCGACCGCTCCGACGGTTCAGGGTGCCATATCAACCCGCCATTACTGGCCCAACACCCTGTGCGCACGACCATGATCGGGCCTGATACACCGATGATCACGCAATGCACAAGGCCTGGAACAGGGCGGGCCTGAGCGCCGCCAAGCCTTGGCTGGTCATATAGCGGCCTAATCATACCACCGACAATCGAATCCGGCTCGCCCCTGACAGGCCGAAAGTGCAAGATCGGCACTGGACCATGGTCGAAGGCGGGGCGTGAGTCGTGACTCGTGAGTGATGGTTACGTCACGAATAACGAATAACGAATAACGAAGCTTGTGATGGCCCACCGAGGCCTGGAATGAACGTGGGAATTCCGGGTTCTATACAGACCAATGAGGACGAACGCATGGCGAATGACGATAAAGCAAAGAGGTGCAAACTGGAAAAGATGGCGCGCCTGGAGGGATGATTCGGCTTCGCCTCGCCCTGCGGGCCGTTGCCTGCGGCAACGTTGTCTCGCTGCGCTCGACTCGAACCCCATCGGGGATTCTCACCCTCCAGGCGTAAACGTTCTATTCGACAGGGTCGAATAGTCTGGAAGGATAGCGAAACGGGAAAAGATGGCGCGCCTGGAGGGATTCGAACCCCCGACCAACAGGATCGGAACCTGCTACTCTATCCAGCTGAGCTACAGGCGCGCAAAAGAAGTTGTTTGCAGGCCGGTATGTTACGGATAACTAAGGTGTTTGCCAAGCATTTTCATGCGCCTGTGATTTCGGTGCCGCGCCGTCATGGTGGCGTCACAGTCGCGGGTTAGGATTGGCTAGCTGATCAGGATACGTATCGGCAGGGACCAGCCAAGGATGGCGCTTCCCTTTCATTCCCTCCAGGAGGCTGTCCGAGAATGCTGGCCATAGCGAGAGCCGGCTGATTTGAGCTGGTTTTTCGCGGTGTTTTAAGGCGAATAGTGGTTCTATTTAACGAAAAACAGCACAAAAAACAGCCAAACTCAGGTAGTTCGCAGTAGGTTGAGTATTGTCGGACAGCCTCCTAGTCGAGTTTTCTCTATGGTGCCCTGGCTGTTCCGGCAGGCGCGGCCGTTTGACTGCAACTTATCTGCCAGCATTCAGCTGGGGTACAAGCCTTTCCCACTGCATGGCGTATCGGTATCGGAGTTTTGCCGTTATAATTCCGCGCCTGTTGCTCATTGCGTTGTCGCGTCTGTCCCTGGCTCTGTGCTCACGTAGCTTTGCAGGGCCGTCTGTAGCAGACGGGCGGATACGCTGAATTTTTTAAAAGTAATGAGGGTCCTGAGTGTGAATAAATTTGTTTCTGCGCTTTGCGCACTGGGTCTGGGTGCCGTACTGGCTACGTCTGTTCAGGCGGCAACCGACAACGACAAGATCATCGAGCGCATCAAGCCGGTAGGTTCCGTATGCGTGGTCGGTGACGATAGCTGTGGCGGCGCCGCCGCGGCAAGCACCGGCAGCGCTGGACGCAGCGGTGAAGACGTTTATACCACCAGCTGCTCCGCCTGCCACGGCACCGGTGTGCTGGGTGCACCGAAGTTCGGCACCAGCGACTGGGCCGATCGCGGCGCCAAGGGCATCGAAACCCTGCTAGCCAACGCCATCAGCGGCATCAACTCCATGCCGCCGCGCGGCACCTGCGCCAGCTGCTCCGATGACGAGCTCAAAGGTGCTATCGAGCACATGATGGACAGCGCCAAGTAAGCGCGGCCATTGAGCTGACTGACAAAAAAACCCGCCACGGCGGGTTTTTTGCTGTTTGCAAACAGATGCAGGGTAAAAAATGAATGGTGGAAAGAACCACGAACAATATGTGATGCGGCCCCACCAAAGTGGATACTTAGGTCGCCTGCTCGAACTCAGTGAGGCTTCACCTGTGTCCTGGAATTCGCAGGCTCATTCCAGACTACGGATTGATGGGTGAATCGGGGCTGGGCTACGAATGACTAACTAATCACAAAACAGCAAATCACCAATACCGGCGAACACCGGATTTTTTAACCTTGTTCCCTGCGCCTTGCCCATTTTTCCAGCTCTCTGCGACCCTGCCATTCCAGCCAAATCGGAAGCTCGCCGCGCGCAGATTTACCGATTTTTCTTGATTGAAGCGAGTTTTGGAGACATCATTCAAGTTCCTTCGACGCCCGGATGTACAGCATGGAGCGCTCCCCCGTTGATCTGCTGCCCAGATCACAGGTCATTGGCTATGTCGCGACCTGGATTGTCGCCTTTGTGCTGATGGCCGGCAGCATTGTCGCGCTCGAGTACCGCCTGCTGGAATCACGCTTCGATACTCTCTCCCAGAACATCACTCGTCAGGTCGAATACCAGCTCAGAGAACAGCAGCTGGCACTTGAAAGCTTCGCCCACGGCCTGTCCAGCCAACCCGAATTTGCCTATCTCCAGGCACAAAACATCGCACAAAGCCTGTTGCAACACTCCCCCGATCTCTACATGTTTGCCATCGCCAGCCGGGTTGAACCAAACCAGCGCGAAGCATTTGAACAACGCATGGCCGCGTTGCAGTCCCGCGGCTTTCGCATCCAGACCTCCGCCAGTAACGTCACTGGCAGCAGCGCGCAGGATCTCTACCCAGTTGTATTGCTGGTGCCCGAGCGTCCCGAAGCCCGGTCACTATTGGGGCTGGACCTGGCCAGCGAGCCGTCTGCACTCAGCGGCCGGTTGTCGGGGGTTGTGCTGCCCAGCGGCATGTCCAAACCCATTCTGCTGGGTAACGGGCCCGGGTATCTGATCTACCACGCCATAGACACGCAGCTCGATGCACAGAGCCACCAGTTGCCCGCGCAGTTTTCCGATTACGCCCTGCTGGCGGTCAGTGCCGAGGGCCTGTTTGCACCTGGGATGGTCGATGAACCCGGCCTGGGCCTGCGCCTGATCTTCCAGGAATCCACCGACAGCCCCGTGACCCTGTTTGAAAGCCAGCCCACGCCAGAATTCGCACTGCCTATACCGTCCATGACCCGCAGCCATCGCTTTGCGGGCACATCCGCCGACCTCGTGCTCAATATTCAGTATCAGCCCCACTGGCAGGCGCTGGATCTGTGGCAGCTGGCCGGCTTGCTGGGCAGCCTCTTTCTGCTGATGCTGCAGGTCGGCTGGGTACTGAGGCGCGTCTGGCGCACCCGCCAGCACCTGTTTGAACAACAACGTAGCCTCTACAACAAGGCCCACTTTGACCACCTCACCGGCCTGCCCAACACCAACCTGCTGCTGGACAGGCTCGAACAGGCCATTCGCTCGGCCCAGCGCACCTCCAGCCGGGTGGCGGTATTCTTTCTCGATCTGGATGATTTCAAACAGGTCAACGATGCCTGGGGACACGATGTTGGCGATCAGCTGCTGATCCAGATCGGCGTGCGCCTGCGTGAATCCATGCGCGGTGAAGATACCGTGGCCCGCATCCACGGGGACGAGTTCGTCATTCTGATTCCAGTGTTCAGCGGCGAACGTCAGCTCAACAGGATTCGCGGCAAGCTGGAAACCCTGTTCGAGCGCCCCTTCAAGGTGGGTGACATAGTGCTGCACCAAAGCGGTAGTTTCGGCCTCGCCATCTGTCCCGAAGATGCCGACGACGCCGAAGGCCTGCTCGGCCTGGCCGACCGCCAGATGTATCTGCGCAAACAGAGCCGCAGCCAGGAAGATGCGCCGAAAACCGCCGCCGGGTAAGGGGCCAATTTGGAAACCGGGCAAGACTGAGGGCGTGTCATTGCGGGGTACATTTTTGCTTTTACAATTATCCCCTCTGCTTTAACCTTTCTCTATTGACCTGTCTTTCTAACCCACCCAGGAACCGCCGTGAACTGGCTTAACTACAGCGAAGCCTGCGCCCGCAATCAGGCGGTGATTCTGGAACAACTGGCGCCGCTGCTGCCAACGACAGGCACCCTGCTGGAGATCGGCAGCGGCTCGGGCCAGCACGTCATACACTTTGCCGCGACGCTGCCCCAGCTGCGCTGGCAGCCGACGGACCTGGCCACCAACCTGCCGGCGCTGGGCGCCAACCTGCTGCATTTTGGCAGCGACAATATAGACCCGCCGCTGGTTCTGGATGTTACTGCCGAGCGCTGGCCTGTTAGCGCTGCCAACGCGGTCTACAGCGCCAACACCCTGCATATCATGGGCTGGCCCCAGGTTGTCGCCCTGCTACAGGGAACCGGCCGGCTGCTGAAGTGTGGCGGGCTGCTGTGCATTTATGGCCCGTTCCGCTACCAGGGCCAGTACACCAGTGCCAGCAACGCCGAGTTTGACCACTGGCTGCAACAGCGCGATCCCCAGAGCGGCATCCGTGACTTCGAGGCGGTAAACGCGCAGGCGCTTGCTCAGGGCCTCGCACTCGAACGGGATATCGCCATGCCGGCCAACAATCAGCTGCTGATCTGGCACAAGACGTAAAATTCGTGATTCGTGATTCGTGATCCGTGATCCGTGATTCGTGATTCGTGATCCGCCCGCGTCGCCAATGGCCAATTACAAGTCACCATCTAGCAATGACCACTGATTCTCTCTCAGCTGCCAGCCCTTGAGGCCAAACTGCTGTCTTTTTTCGGCCCATAAACGCACCACCAGGGTGCGATTTAGCTGCCTGACGCGCCAAAAACGACCACTGCAATAACGCGTAAAACTCACCCAAGCCATTCCTAATAACGACCTTCACAATTTCATTTGCGACACTTTCGCCGTAATTCGTGGCTTTTCGTACCAGTTTGCGCCAAGGCGCCCAAGTGCGGGTTGACAGTACGCGGCTAAAACGCCAATCTTTTGTTAAACGACTATTTAATTAAAAAAGAGTGCGACGCGCTTATGCCCAAGGTCGGGATGCCCGAAATCCGAAAACCTCAGCTGATCAAGGCCACCATGCAGGCCATTGATTCCGCTGGGCTGCAGAAAGCCAGCGTTGCCATGATCAGCCGTTACGCTGGCGTGTCCCCGGCCATTATCAACCACTACTTCGGTGGCAAGGATGGCCTGCTTGAGGCCACCATGCGCTCGGTACTGCGGGATCTGTCGAATGCAGTGCGCGAACGCCTGGGCGATACAGACCCCAACGATGTGGTCGCCCGCATCAAGGCGATCGTGGGCGGTAACTTCGACAGCCGCCAGCTCGACTCCAAGGTGGTCAAAACCTGGCTGACGTTCTGGTCCCAGGCCATGCATCACCCCACGCTCTTCAGGCTGCAGCGGGTCAATGAACAACGGCTGCTATCGCACCTGCGGCGCGAGCTCAAGCGTGTCCTGGAGCCCGAGCGGGCCCAGTTTGTCGCCCAGGGCATCGCCGCCCTGATCGATGGTATCTGGCTGCGGGGTGCGCTGACCCCAGGTGGCATCAACAGCGAACTGGCTCAGCGCATCATCACCGATTATCTGGAGCGGCAGCTGCCGCCGACCGCGATCCCCAGAGATCGCTTAACCCGGACTGCAAGGTAACAATGAATACTATCTCTCTCTACATTCACGGTGCTTACCGCGACGCCAGCAGCGGCGAAACCTTTGAAACCCGCAACCCGGCCACCGGCGAACTGCTGGCCCAGGTGCAGCAGGCCAACGAAGCCGATGTTGAAGCGGCCCTGGCATCGGCGCGAGAAGGCTTTGCCATCTGGTCAGCCATGACCGGCACCGAGCGCAGCCGCATCCTGCTGCGCGCCGTGGAACTGTTGCGCGAGCGCAATGACGAGCTGGCCCGCCTCGAAGTACAGGATACCGGCAAGCCGCTGCAGGAAGCCGATCTGGTGGACATCCATACCGGCGCCGACGTCATCGAGTATTACGCCGGTCTCGCGTCCAAGATTCAGGGCGAGTATCAGGATCTTGGCAATGGCAACTTTTTTTACAGCCGCCGCGAGCCCCTGGGCGTCTGCGCCGGTATCGGCGCCTGGAACTACCCGATCCAGATCGCCTGCTGGAAGGCAGCCCCGGCACTGGCCGCCGGCAATGCCATGATCTTCAAGCCCTCTGAGGAAACCCCGCTGAGCGTGATGAAGCTGGCGGAAATCTTTACTGAAGCCGGCCTGCCGGACGGTGTTTTCAACGTCGTGCAGGGCGATGGCCGCACCGGCGCCATGCTGACTAATCACCCCGATATCGCCAAGGTGTCCTTTACCGGCGAATGCGGTACCGGCAAGAAGGTCATGGGCGCCGCGGCGGGCTCGCTGAAATCCGTCACCATGGAGCTGGGCGGCAAGTCGCCGATGATTGTCTTCCCCGATACCAAGGTGGAAACGGCCGTGTCCGGCGCACTGCTGGCCAACTTCTATACCCAGGGCGAAGTCTGCACCCACGGCACCCGCGTGTTCGTGCATGATGCCATCTACGATGAATTCGTTGCCGAGCTGGAAGTTCGCACCCGCGCACTGCGCATCGGTGATCCGATGGACCCGTCGACCCAGATTGGTGCGCTGATCTCCAGCCAGCACATGGAAAAGGTATTGGGCTTTATCGAGGCCGCCCGGCAGGCCGGCGCCCGTCTGGTGTGCGGTGGCAAGCGCGCCACCGGGCCCGGGCTTGATCAGGGCAACTTCGTTGAGCCGACGGTCTTTGCCGACTGCACCGACGACATGCCCAACGTGCGTGAAGAAATCTTTGGCCCGGTGATGTCGGTACTGCGCTTCAACGACGAGGAGGAAGTGATCCGCCGCGCCAACGATACCCCTTTCGGCCTTGCCGCCGGGGTCTTCACCCGCGATTTCAGCCGCGCCCACAGGGTCATCGCCAGGCTGCAGGCCGGTATCTGCTGGATCAACACCTGGGGCGCGTCGCCGGCCGAAATGCCGGTGGGCGGCTACAAGGAGTCCGGTATTGGCCGCGAAAATGGCATTGAAAGCCTGTATCAGTACACCCAGACCAAGAGCGTTTATGTGGAACTGGGCGAACTGGAAAATCCCTACGCTTGAGAGCTGGGGCAAGTGACGCAAGGCAAGTAGCAAGGTAGAAAGAGCAAAAGCGAAACGATAAACCAACAGGTGCGCGGGCCTTGTGTCCGCGCCGCTGTGGCTCCACGCCAGCCCGCACGCGCTTCGGGTTGCCCTGGAGGTACAGAATAATGATAACTAAACAGGACTGACTATGACCCCCACGATCAAGCATGTACGCAACGGCCTTTTCACTCTGATGTGCGCCGCGGGTATTAGCACCACCGCACTGGCCGCTGGCAGCTGCGATGTTGTGCGTTTCGCCGACGTCGGCTGGACCGACATCACCTCCACCACCGCTGTCACCTCCGAGCTGGTGGAAGCCCTGGGTTACGAGAGCCGCACCGACCTGCTGTCGGTACCTGTGACCTACAACTCCCTGGCGGCCAGTGATATTGATGTTTTCCTGGGTAACTGGATGCCCACCATGGAAGGCGATATCGCCAAGTACCGTGACGAGGGCTCGGTCGAAACCGTGCGCGCCAACCTCAAGGGAGCCAAGTACACCCTGGCGGTTTCCAAGGCCGCCTACGACGGTGGCGTAAAATCCTTTGCGGATCTGGCGAAATTCAGCGACGAGCTCGGCGGCAGCATCTACGGCATCGAGCCGGGCAACGACGGCAACCGCCTGATCCAGAAAATGCTCGATGAAAACGCCTTTGAACTGGGCAGCTTCAAGCTGGTGGAGTCCTCCGAAGCCGGCATGATGGCGCAGGTCAGCCGTTCGGAAAGACGCAACAAGTGGATCGCCTTCCTCGGCTGGGCGCCCCACCCGATGAACGCCAACTTCGAGATGGAATACCTTAGCGGCGGTGACGACTGGTTCGGCCCGGATTTCGGCGGTGCGACCGTCTATACCAATGTACGCAAGGGCTATGTGCAGGAGTGCGCCAATATCGGCAAGCTGCTGACCAATCTGGAATTCTCCCTGGCCATGGAAAATGAAGTCATGGGCGCCATTCTGGACGACAACCAGAAGCCCCGTGACGCCGCCCGCAGCTGGCTGCAGAAAAATCCTGCAGTGCTGGACGCCTGGCTGGATGGCGTCCAGACCAAGGACGGCCAGCCTGGTCTGGCCGCCGTTCGCACCAGCCTGGGCCTCTGATCGCCCGTTCAAGATGTCGTTTAGCACCCTGAAATAATGGCTGCCGCGCCTGCTGGCGCGGTGGACGGTCCCGCACACCCGGAGGAAAGCGCTCATGAACTGGTTTACAGACCACAAGATACCCCTTGGCAGCTGGATGGAGCTTTTCGTCGACTGGCTGACCACCCATGCCGCCGGCTTCTTTGACACCATTGCCATCTCGCTGGAATGGCTGATCCTGAATATGGTCGCGATCTTCCAGTGGTTTCCGGTCTATGTGCCCATCCTTATGACCGCCGCGCTCGCCTGGCTGCTGCACCGCAGCCTTGGTCTGGTGATCTTTGTGGTCGCCGCACTGCTGCTGATCCTCAATCTGGGGTACTGGCAGGAAATGCTGGAAACCTTCGTGCTGGTGCTCGCCGCCACAACCCTGTCGGTGGTGCTGGGCCTGCCCATAGGCGTGCTGGCCGCGCACAAGCCCTGGGTCTACACCATACTGCGCCCGATTCTCGACCTGATGCAGACCATCCCCACCTTTGTTTACCTGATTCCGACGCTGGTGCTCTTTGGTCTTGGCGTGGTGCCGGGGCTGATTTCCACCATCATCTTCGCCATCGCCGCCCCCATTCGCCTCACCTATCTGGGCATCAGCAAGGTGCCCGAAGAGCTGATCGAAGCCGGCAAGGCCTTTGGCGCCACGCCGATGAAGCTGCTGCTCAAGGTGGAGCTGCCGGCGGCCATGCCCAATATCATGGCGGGTATCACCCAATGCATTATGCTATCGCTGTCCATGGTGGTTATCGCCGCCCTGGTCGGGGCCGATGGCCTGGGCAAGCCGGTGGTGCGGGCACTTAACACCGTGAACATTTCCCAGGGCTTTGAAGCAGGTCTGGCCATAGTGCTGGTCGCTATCATCCTGGATCGAATCTGCAAGGCACCCAACGCCAAAGAGGAGGCTTGAACATGTCCGTTGCCGTCAGTATCAAGAATCTCGATGTGGTGTTTGGCAAGAAGGTAAAACCTGCCCTGGAGCTGCTTGCGCAGGGTAAAACCCGCCAGGAAATCATTGAAGCCACCGGCCAGGTCGTCGGTGTGCAGGACGCCAGCATCGAGGTGCAGCGTGGCGAAATCTGCGTACTGATGGGGCTGTCGGGCTCCGGCAAGTCCAGCCTGCTGCGCGCCGTAAACGGGCTCAACCCCATCAGCCGCGGCGAGCTGCTGGTGCAGGATGGCGACGAGATGGTCAATATGGCCAACTGTGACGCCAACACCCTGCGCCATATGCGCAGCAAGCGCGTCTCCATGGTGTTCCAGAAGTTCGCCCTCATGCCCTGGCTTAGCGTGCTGGATAACGTCGCCTTCGGCCTCGAGATGCAGGGCATCGGCAAGGCCGAGCGCCGGCGCCGCGCCATGGAAAAGCTCGAAATGGTGGGTCTGGACAAATGGGCCAGAAAGCTGCCCCACGAACTGTCGGGCGGTATGCAGCAGCGTGTAGGCCTGGCCCGTGCCTTCGCCATGGACAGCGATATCCTGCTGATGGACGAACCCTTCTCGGCGCTGGATCCGCTGATCCGCAACCAGCTGCAGGACGAGCTGCTGGAGCTGCAGCGCAAGCTCAACAAGACCATCATCTTCGTCAGCCATGACCTGGACGAAGCCCTCAAGATTGGCACCCATATCGCCATCATGGAGTCGGCGCGCATCATTCAGCACGGCCGGCCCGAGGATATAGTCCTCAACCCCTGCAACGAATACGTGCGCAACTTCGTCGCCCACACCAACCCGCTGAACGTGCTCAAGGGCCGCTCGCTGATGACCGGGCTGGATCAGCTGGAGCGACTCGACGAAATGCTGGTTCTCAACCGCGAGGAAAACAGCTGGTTCAAGATGGATGCGCAGGGACAGCTGCTGTCCGCCAGCCGCCAGGAAACGGCTCTGCAGTTGCACCAGTGGGAAAGCAGCAGCACCTTGAACGACCTTAACGAGGGTACCCTGGTGGTGGCCAGCCCCGATATCTCGATGCGCGAAGCGCTGGAAATCCGCTACCAGACCGGCCTGCCGGTACTGCTGCGCGAAGCCAGCGGCCTGGTCGGCGTGCTGCGCGACCGCGATTTCTACCACGCCCTGCTGGGCAAGCACTTCGGCACCGATCCGGCCTGAATTCGACCCACTATCGAATTCGTTAATAGTGCAACATCAGTCGTTTTTAACCGCAATATGTTCGGCGCCAAACCTGCATTAGTCTTGCAGACTCTGGCGCTGTACTGCGCCGCGATCACACAAAACCACAACAAAAATAAGGAAGTTTGCATGAAACCAATCAAGACCCTGGGACTTGCTGCGCTATGCAGCCTGTGGGTATCGGGCACGGTGCTGGCGGCCCCCATCAAGAACGTCATTCTCATGATTGGCGACGGGATGGGACCACAACAGATTGGCCTGCTGGAGAGTTATGCTCAGCTCGCGCCCATGTCAATCTATCAGGGCCGTGATACCGCCCTCCATAGTCTGGCCAGCGAGGGTATTACCGGCTTTTCGATGACCTATCCCAAGGATGCTATCGTCGTCGACTCGGCCTGTTCCGCCACGCAGCTGGCCCTGGGGCGCAGTGCAGCGTCCGAGGTTATCGGCATCGATGACCGGGGTTATCCACAGGAGACGGTACTTGAAAAGGCCAAACGCCTTGGCAAGGCCACCGGCCTTGTTTCCGATACTCGCCTGACCCATGCAACCCCCGCCGCCTTCGCCGCCCATCAGCCGCATCGATCGCTGGAAAACGAGATTGCAGTACAGATGCTTGAAACCGGCCCTGATGTGATGCTGTCAGGGGGGCTGCGACACTGGATTCCGCAGGAAGTTAACGACAAGGGCGAGGTTTATCAACAGCTTCAGGCCATGACAGGCGACGCTATCCAACTCAAATCCAAGCGCAAGGACAGTCGCAATTTGCTGACTGAAGCCCAGGCACAGGGCTATCAACTGGCCTTCAACCGAGCACAGCTTGACGCCGCAGACAGTTCCGGAAAATTGCTGGGGCTGTTCGCCTACTCCGGCATGATGGACGGTATTCGCTACAGCCAGACACGCGAAGATGAAGCACGCAGCGAGCCGACCCTAACCGAGATGACCGCGAGCGCACTGGATGTGCTGAGCAAGGATGAAGACGGATTCTTTCTGATGGTGGAAGGCGGGCAAATTGACTGGGCGGGACACAACAACGATACCGGCACCATGCTGCACGAGATGCTCAAATTCGATGAGGCCATCGGTTATGTACAGCAGTGGGCCCAGGGACGCGACGATACCCTGATCATTGTAACGGCCGATCACGAAACCGGCTCCTTCGGCTTCAGTTATTCAGCCGCCAACCTGCCAGATGCATCTTCGTTGCCGGGGCCTGCGTTTGAATCCCGCCAGTACCAGCCCAACTTTAACTTCGGCGCGACCAGCCAGCTCGATGACATCTATGCCCAGCGGAAAAGCTTTCCGGACATGATGAGCGAATTCGCGGAACTGGCTGAAGCCGATCGTACCGCCAGCGCACTGGCCGGTATTATCACTGCCAATAATGCCTACACAATCACCGAAGAGCAGGCTACGCGGATTCTGGCGATGAACGACAACCCCTACCTGACACCGGATCACAGTTATCTGTCTGCAGAAAAGCTGCCCAAGGTGCAGGATTTCCAGGCATTTTACGTCTATGGCGATGAGATTCAGTACGATCTGATTGGGCGAGAACTGGCGCAGGCACAGAACGTGGTCTGGGGCACAGGCACCCACACAAGCACCCCGGTTAACGTGATTGCCTGGGGGCCGGACGCAGCAACCCGTCCACTGTCTGGTCTGCTGCACCATACTGAGATCGGTCAGCACCTGCAGGCCGTAATGGAAGCTACCGCCCGGTAAGCATCGAGCGCCCGTGATCGCGATTCTGCAACCGCTGCGTTGAGAGTATAGCCCTGCAGTGGTATCCCTGAAATGCTCAAGGCCCCGTCGAATTCGACGGGGCCTTTGTTTTTAAACCATATTTTTAGGCCCGCACTTCAGACCCACGACCTCATACACCTCCAGCGGTTTCTGCTTGCCCTTCACCTGAATACGCTGCAGCGGCCGTACCTCCACGTCCGCCTGCACCGCCTGGTAGATCTGCGCGCTGATCAGAATCTGGTTGATGCCGCTGTGTTCCTGGATGCGTTTGGCGGTGTTCACATCATCGCCGATGGCGGTGTATTCGATGCGATCCTGGCTGCCGATCAACCCGAGCACGGCATCCCCCGTGTGGATGCCGATGCCAAATGACAGCTGCAGTTCCTCGGGCAGCTCTTTATGCAACTGCACAAAGGCATCGCGAATCTGCAGCCCCGTGCGTACCGCCCGCAGGGCATGATCGGCCTGCGTCAGCGGCGCATTGAACCAGGCCATGATGGCGTCGCCGAGAAACTTGTCGATGGTGCCTTCCTCCGCCAGCACGGCATCGGCCATGGCGCCCAGGTAGCGGTTCAGCAGGCCCACCAGCTTTTCCGGTGTCAGCTGTTCGCTGATACTGGTAAAGCCGTGGATATCGGCAAAGAGCGCGGTAATCACCTGTCGCTGACCGCCAAGCTGCAGCCGGTCAGGGTCAATCTGGCTCAGGATGGCCGGCGATACCATGTGCTCCAGCAGCCGGCGCTGCGCCTCCATCTGCTTCATCTCTGTCACATCATCGATCACGATGGCAATGCCCTGGGGCCGTTCGGCGCTGCGTAATTCCGACAGGTTGACACGCAGATGTACCGCACCGCGTTCGGACAGGTCAGCGCTGATATCCAGGCCGATGACCGGCCGGTGCAAGCGACTGACCGTCTCCACATGGGGCAGCAGGATGCGCCCGAGTGGCGCGACCAGCTCGGCCACTGTCTGCCCGATCAGCGCCTTTCTATCGCCGTAGCCGAGGATGCGCAGCGCCGCCAGGTTGCACAATGATATGCGACCGTCCATATCGGTGGTCATGACGCCACTGACGATGGATGAAAATACGTTGTCGAGCAGGTTTTTCAGCTCCGTGGTCTCGGTCAGCGACTGGCGCAACTGCTGTTCGCGCCCCTGCAGCTGCGCCGCCATATGGTCAAACGCAGCCCCCAGCTGGTTCAGTTCGCCGCGCCCGGGCTCCAGTCCGGTGCGGGCCCTGAGGTCACCGGCCTGCAAGCGCTCGACGCCTTCACGCAACAGCGCCAGAGGCCGCAGAATCTGCTGCCGGGTGAAGCGCAGGATACTGCCTACCAGCAGCCACGCCAGCACCAGCGCCAGCAGCATGATGAGAACGCGGATCAGTGAAGGCCCCAGCGCCTCGGCCAGCGGCTGTTCGACGATGGCGAACCAGGGGGCCAGTTCCATGGCGCTGCCAAAACCGATGACCCAGCGGCCATACAGGCTGGAGTAAAGATGCAGGCTGCCATCGGCAAGTCTCTGGGGCGACAGCCCCAGCCTTTGTTCCATCGAGTCCTCGCTGTACAGCAGCCGCAGATTGCGATGGGCGACCAGGTGGCCATTCTGATCGGCGATATAGATATAGCCGCTATTGCCCACCGACAGGCTGATGGCAATGTTCCACAGCGTGGTCAAATCGAACCTGGCCACCAACGTGGCCGAAAATACACCCAGCTCATTGCTCACCGGGGCCGCCAGGGTAACCGTCGGCACGCTGAATTCGCCAAAGCCCACCGGCCCCAGATAACTTTGTCCGCTGCGCACGCTGTCCAGCCAGGGCTGTTCGCCGCGTGCGGCCTTGTTGGGCCTTCCTACCCGGTTACGCTGCAGCAGAATGCGACCCTGGGTATCGATCAGCTCGAGCTCGAACAGAGTCGGGCGGCGCGCAATCAGCTGACGCAACAGGTCGCTCTGGTCCACGGACGGCCCAAGGGCCGCAGCGGTCGCGATCAGATCGCTTCTGACATCCAGCAGGTAGGAATCGAAGGCGTGGGTGGCCGTCATGCCGGCGACACTAAACTGGCCCTCCAGCCGGTCCCGGACTCCCAGCAAACTGATCAGAATGGCCACTGCCAGCCCCAGCATGGCGATGGAGGCCAGCAGCAGCACAAGCTGGTGCAGGCGGCGCCCGATGGAGCCCGTTTTAGCGAATAGCCTGTTCTTGATGCCCATCGCAGTCACGGCCTGGCCCCTACTTCTGGAAACTAACGACATTCTCGGCGGTAATCAGTTGAATCTTGTCCCACAGCTGCACAGGCGGATAGGAGCCCCCCGATTCGAGATGCCGCACCATCAGCTGCATCGCGCTGCGAGCCTGCAATTCAGGCTGCTGGTCTATGGTGGCGTGAAGTGTGCCGCCCCGAATCGCCAGCAATGCATCGGCGTTGGCATCGAAGCCGGTGATGATAATGCCCTGGCGCGCGGCGGCCTCGACCGCATCGGCAGCGCCCAGCGCCATCTCATCGTCCGCCGCCAGAATGGCATCGATATGCTGATAGCGCTCCAGCCAGGCGGCGCTGATATGACGTGCCTGATCGCGTCGCCAGCCTCCGGATTTCAGGCCCAGCACATTGATGTCCCCCTCGCGCAGCCCGGCCATCATGCCGTTACGCCTGTCCAGCGCATTCTGATTACCCGCCGGGCCTTCCAGAATCAGCACATTACCCTGACCCTCCAGCTGCTCGACCACCCAGCGGCCCAACAGGGTTCCGGCCTTGAAATTGTCGAAGCCAACGAAGGTCAGGATGCCATCGGCATTCAAAGGTGTGTCGTAGACGATGACCGGTATCCCGGCAGCAACAGCCTTCTCCACCACCGGAGACAGGCGGTTGCTATCCACAGGCGCGATGATGAGACCGTCGGTACGCCCCTCGCGAATCAGATTATCAAGACTCTTGATCTGGGCCTCGATACCGTACTCCTGGACCCCCAGTGCCCGCAGGGACACAGCCATGCTTTCGCGCGCAAGATCGGCACCTCTGTTGGCACGGCGCCAGTAAGGATTGGCCCAGGAAAAATTCTTCATCAGGAAGGCGATACGCCAGGGATGTCGGGCCTTGATACTGACATTCGGGCCAAACGGATTGCGGCTGGAATCGCTACTGGCAATATTGTCTGCCAATACCTGGGACGGTTTCAGTACCGGGGCCCGCTGCTGCGCATCCTGACCGCAGCCCGGCAGCAGACCGAACACCAGCAACAGGATACCCATCCGTCGCATCAGGGTGTTCCGCAAGCCTGCGCCAAGCCCCCGTACTCTGCTCATGGCTCTTCCTCGTCGTCGGAATCCGCCGGGGCCGGGTCGGCCAGGCGCTGCCCGTACTAGCAGCCTGTCGGGCTTAACACTGATCTGCTGCGGAAAAGCCCGACAGGCTGCCAGGCTGATGATCTCCTTCAGTCTAAGAAACTTCTGCCGGATTGGCTTGCTAGACACCCGCAGATCGACCGGGCTGCAGCGGCCAAAGCCTGCCCTTGGCGAACAGTATTCAACCCTGCCCGCCTGAGCATTGCACACCAGGTCGAAGCTAAAGCTGTGCATAAGATGTGCATATCATCCAGATCGTCAGACTCGTAAGTTTTCCACAATCGCCTTCTCCACGCTGTGGATTAATCCCTGATCAACTTTTTCAGGGCTTGCCAACGCGGGGGCTATAGCTAACTGTGATGAGCTTGTGCGGAGCTTATGCACAGAGTTACTCAGGTATTTTGTGCACAGTTTTTTGAGCCTACTACCGAATAGTTACGCACAGATCAGTTATACACAGATGAAGGCAGCCTGACCGTTGGCGGCGCCGCTGTGCATAAGAAAAGTTACCCACAGCAAACGAATAAGCGCTCCCCGGTGCCTAACCTGCGACCTGATACATGTAGGGCCGGCCATTACCACGCTGCTTCTGCTCCACCGTAATATCCGGTGCGAACAGCTGCAGGAACTCCTTGAAGCTGGCGGCACCGAAAGTACGGGGGTCAAAATCCGGCCGCTGCCGCTTCAGCAGACTGCCGGCATGGCCCATGTTCATCCAGCCCTCCTCATCGGAATGTTCGCGCCAGGCCTTGATCAGCAGGCGCTTGATCTGATCCAGATCCGGATTGCCGGGCAGACTCTCGGCCGGAGCATCGCCGATAATTTCGGTAAAGATAAAGTCGTCACAGGCATTGCGAAACGAGATGGGGGTCTTTTTCTCGCCAAAGCCGAAGACATAGATCTCCGACTGCTTGAGCCGGGACGCCAGGCTGGTGAAATCACTGTCGCTACTGACGATGGCAAAGGCATCGAAGCGCTGGGAATAGAGCAGATCCATGGCGTCGATAATCATGGCGCCATCGGTGGAGTTCTTGCCGGTGGTGTAGGCAAACTGCTGACAGGGCTGGATAGCCAACTCGTTAAGCGTAGTGCGCCAGTTCTTGAGGTTTTCCGACGACCAGTCACCGTAGGCACGCTTGACCACTATATGGCCGTGTCCGGACAGCTCGTCCAGAATGTGTTTGGTCTTGGAACGCTGTGCATTATCAGCATCGATAAGCACAGCAATTTTCTTGTGTTGATCCAGATCTTTCATGCCGCAGCGCCACCCTGTTGCCCGTCACTTACAGCTTCAGCGTAGCGCCTGAAACCCATCCTGGACAGGCAAGCCGGCTATGGAATTGCCGCGCTCAGGCCGCGCTCAGGCCGCGACGGCGGCGCGGCGCAGGCGCGCAACCGGGCGCTCATCAATGAAGATATGTATCACGGCGGTCAGCAGGGCTATAGCCGCGGCAGACCACCAGACAATGTTGTAGGTGCCGGTGGCATCGTACAGATAGCCACCCAGCCAGACGCCGAGGAAAGACCCCAGCTGGTGGTTAAGAAACACTAGGCCATAGAGGGTGCCCATATGGCGCAGTCCGAACATCTGTGCCACCAGACCGGAGGTCGCAGGCACCGTCGCCAGCCACAGAAAACCGGTGGCGATGGAGAACAGATACACGCTGGCGGTACTGATGGGCACCAGCATGAACAGGGCAATGGCAATTGCGCGCAGCGCATAGATAATACCCAGCAGGTTCTTTTTCGAGTACTTGCCCGACCAGGACCCAAACAGCAGGCAGCCAAAGATATTGAACAGCCCGATCAGCGACAGGCTGATTACGGCCACCTGGGGATCAAAACCGCTGTCAGCCAGAAAGGCCGGCATATGCACGGTAATAAAGGCCAGCTGGAAGCCGCAGACAAAGAAACCCGCAATCAGCAGCCAGTAATGTACATGACTGGTCGCCTCCTTCAACGCCGCGGGCAGCGTCTGTTCGGGCTCAGCCTCGTTGCCGGGACGGCCCTTGGCGCCATCGCCGCTAAAGGGCGCGGCCAGCAGCAGCATGCTAAGCGCACCACCCGCCAGCAACAGCAGCGCCGTCTGCCAGCCGTAGCTGGTAATAAAGCTCTGCGCCACCGGTATCACCAGCAGCTGACCGGCGGACCCCGCCGCGGTACCCAGACCCAGCGCAAAGGCGCGCTTCTCGGGCGCCACCATTCTGGCCAGCGCCGGCAGCACCACCCCAAAGCCGGTACCGGCGATGCCCATGCCAATCAGCACGCCGGCGCCGATGTGCAACGACCAGATACTGTCGGCGGTCGAGGTAATATAGAGCCCCAGCGCATACACAATCGCCCCCCCGATCAGGGTTCGGGCGGTGCCAAAACGATCAGCCACGGCACCTGCGAACGGCTGGAACAGGCCCCAGCACAGGTTCTGCAATGCCAGCGAGAAGGCAAAGATCTCGCGGCCATAGCCGAACTCCTCGGAAATGGGCGCCATGAAAAAACCCATGGACGAGCGCAGACCAAAGTTGATGGCCAGCAGCAGACAGGCAAAGGCGACGAAAATGCTCAGCAGTTTGACTGGAGTGCGCATATGTCTGATTTCCATAGTGACCACAGCGGCGGTCGGGAGAGAAGGGCATCGGGCCCGAAATTATCGCAGTTAAGTTCCCGGCTCTCAATTGGACTGCCACAACTGACTGCGTCCTCATACAGCTGAAAAACGACACTGAAGCGAGGCCGCGTCAGAAATAGTAGCCCAGCGACAGCATCGCTTCCTCGGCGCGATCCCGGCGATACCCCAGGCGCAGGTCGAGATGGGTATCCAGCGCCTTTCTCAGCTCCAGCGTCACGCCGGAGCGCGAGCGCTGGTCGCCGTCCAGCGCCCGGTGCTGGTTCAACTGCAGGCGCCCACTGTAGCTTGAACCCAGGTTCATATTAGCGAAGAAAGCTACTTTTGCCGCCATATGACCACTGTTCTGATAATTTTCCTGCGCCATGCCAGCAGCGCTTACGCCCAGCAGAAGGTGGCGATTGATGCGCCTCGCGGTGCCGATCGCACCTTCCGCCTGCGCCACCAGACAGCGGCTGCAGGCCAGGTTGTCCACCTCGGCACCCAGCTTGAGCTTCCAGTAACGACCGTTGTCGCCCGGCAGGCCGGTAACGGAATCGTTCAGGCTCTCCAGATTGACCAGATTGATTGCACGCAGCTCTGTGCGGCCGTCGAAGTGCACGGCGCTGATCTCGCCCATCGCCAGCACCGAGTTCTTGATATGGCCATTGCCCGAATCCAGCACATCATAATAGGCCGGGCGCAGACTCAGCTGCAGCCCAGTGCCCCGTGCGCTGTTATGCAGCCCGCCAATGCGCACCAGACTCGGATTGCGCCCCTGGTGCGGCGCAGGCTGGCGGCTTGGCGGCAACTCGGTCGCCCCCGGCGGCAAACTGAAGCGGGCCTGCAGCACCTGCTGGTAATGGCTGTTGTTGATATCAGCCATGCCCTGGTCGGGCTCGCGTACATACTGGTAATAATCCAGCAGGGTGTCGAGAATGCGCTGTCGAGGCGCCAGGCCCGGCGCGCCGCCCAGCACCTCCTGTAACCGTTCAGGCTGTTCGGCGGCAGTGCGCACCGCGGCGCGCTCATCGGCATCAAGGGCAAAGAAGCGGTTGTAAAGACGGGTCTGCCTGGACGGGTGATAACGCAGAGTGCGGATCAGTGGTTGTCCCTGCAGGGTGCCGCGCGCCATCTTCTGTATAACCGCCTGGGGGATGGTGGCAAAGCGGGCGGCGGGAATAATGTCCAGCCCGTCTATGATCTCCAGCAGCTCGGCCACACGATAGGCGCAGTTCTTGCGAAAAAAGTAATAGGTATACTCACGCCGCAACAGTTCCCAGCCGTGTGCGACAACAAAATCGACCTGCTCGCGGCTGAGATTCAGCTCGTATTCCCACAGGTCACGCAACTCCACCTCGCCATAAACGCCGCTATGGAAATAGTATTCAACTTCGCTGAAACCACCGACATATCCGCCGAAAACGCCTTTATACATATAGCGTAGCGGATTTTCGTTCGGCGGTACCACGGCACCGTAATTGAGGCTGTTGTCCAGCAACTTCGATTGTCCGCTCTCGCTGGCGGAGTTGAACTTGAGCAGGGTATGGCCATAGAAGGAGGCCGGGTTGCCCAGATAACCGGTGGCGTATACCAGACTGATGGAGTCAATGCGATTACCCCGGTTCCAGGCATTGAATGCCGTACACTCCAGCGCCTTGAACGCGCTCGGCCCTGCACCCTGGCTGATCCAGATAAAGCGCGCCGGGAACAGGCACTGGGCATGCTCATCGACATTGGCACCGGGGGCCCGTGCAAAGGCCTGGCGCGTCGCCTCAAACTCTGCCTGCGGGTCCGTGGCGCCGCTCGGGCTCAGGAAAAACGCAGCGTCATGAATGGCACTGCGATAGCCACTGGCTGAACTGCGATCCGGCTCGTAGTGCAACAGTTTGAGCCAGGCCGGCTCTTGCCACGGACTTGATGTGCCTGCCGCCATGACAGGGCTAGCCTGGGCAATAAACGACAACAGCAGCGCCGCTGCCAGGGTACCGAGCAGCAGGAGAGAACGTATCAGCATGGGAGTTCGGACTTTCAGCGGGGAGAGCTTGCCGGCACAGAAAGCCGGCAAGCCCGGGTCAGGCTCAGGCTGCGCAGTTGGCAGCGGCCGCATTCACCACATCGTAATAGATGGCGGCTTTTTCGATTTTAGTCTGCTCTGCATAGCCGGCAACACCAATCTGCTGGCCCATCTGGCTGCGCACGGCGCTGATGACTGAAGGCTGGGCGCCTTGCTGGCAATCCATGATCTCGAGCATGGCGCTCAGGTGTTCACCCTGGCCCTGCGCGGTTTCTTCGGCAAGGTTGTCATAGGTATCCAGAATGAACTGTGCCACTGCGACGTTACGCTTGCTGCAGGTCTCCGGGCTGGAGGTCGCAGAGGTGACCGCCGTGGTACCCAGATCCCAAATGATGTTGGAGGTAACGGCCGCCCAGTGAGTCGTCGGGAACAGTGCCGCACCTATGCCGCAGTTCACATAGGGGTTGGGGCCTGAGCCCACAGGCTTGGTTTCTGCCAGGGTGGCGGCAGACATGCTCAGGGTGGTGCCGGCGAGCACCAGGGATAACAGGCTGTGCTTGATGTTCATCAGGAAGGGCCCCTCCAGGGCAAGTAAATCCATTTATCCATTTAGTATTCGGGGCAGACGCCCTCAAGGATACCCACGCAAAAATACAGCATCGAAAATCGGCGTCAATTAAAAAACAGTTTGCGTGCCATAGAGGATATTAAAAAGCACGGATCTGATTACGAATAAGATGTCCCCACAGGATCGCAAAGCGTCATACTCGGGCAGAGTCTGGCGTGGGCATAGCGATCAGAGCGTTAAAAAGGTATTAAAACAGCCTGTTAAAGCCCCCTTTTAACCTCCATCAGGCCGGAGCAACCGGGGTGGTTTTCATCGTGCAGTGCAAAACGCCCGGGACAGGTTCTAATAGCACACCGGACACAGGTAACGCTGGATTGCGACGCTTGCGACTGAGATGCTGCGCGTATCACAGGTGGCACATAAAACAGGCATACCCATGTGGCGCGCGCTGCACTGTCGCTGTGGACAATTACGTTAGCAACTGCTTGATCCGCGGATCCAACGCCTGACGGTTATTTTATTCGCGCATTGGACGCTTACCGTTACGGATGGGTTGAAAGTAGAGTCAATTGGAACACAAACGTACAAATAAAATAACTTGTTACAAATATCCGCCCTCAACACAGAGCCCTTGTTAACTGCTGCGTGCTACAGACAGGCATCGTCCAGACAGTAATTGTCTCGCCGCAGACCATGCTGTTTTACCTCTGCACAGCTCTATTTTGCACGTACTAGCGCCCGTCTCCCCCTAGCCGCACCTGGCCCGGACGGGCCTTCGTTGACAACACTGACCTGCCTAAATACCATTTGTAAAATTTATCTGGCCCAGACCATGAACACTCAAAGAATCAAATCGCCGGAATCCCTGTCATCGCTGGTCTATGAAAAGATCCTTGCCGCGATCACCAATGGCGAATACAGCGTTAATAAAAAGCTGCCCACCGAAGCCCAGCTATGCGATATCTACAACGTTTCGCGCCCGGTGATCAGAGAATCCTTAACCCGGCTCAAGGAAGACAACCTGGTGGTCTCCAGACGGGGCTCCGGCAGCTTCGTGATAAAGCGCCCCGACAGCACCGTGCTGCAGTTTTCCAGAATATCCAGCATCTCGGACATCCAGCGCTGCTTTGAATTCAGAACCAACATTGAGAGCGGCGCCGCCGGCCTTGCGGCCGTGCGCCATGCCAAAGAGCAGCTGGACAGAGTTATCAGTGCCGTCACGGCCATGACGGAGGCCAGCAAGCACCATGCTGTATCCACCGATGCAGACTTCGAGTTTCATATTGCCATTGCCGAAGCGGCCAATAACAGCTACTACTCAACCGCGTTGAAGTCGCTGCAGGATAATATAAAAGAGGGTATGAACATCACCCACACACTGTCGCTGCAGGCCTCGGAAAAGCGCCTGAAGATGGTACAAGAAGAGCACGACGAGATTCTGGAGGCCATCGTAGCCGGCGACGGCCCGCGCGCCGAATCCGCCATGCGGGCCCACCTGACCAATGCCAAGACCCGCATGTTCGAAGGTACCGGTGACTAGTGTACTGCTTCGCTCTTAGAGGCGCTTTTAGCGAGTCGCCAGGAGGTTGACCGCACGGCGCATTTTCGAAGCCATAGTGGGCCTATTTCGAGGAAATGCAACACCGCGGACGGCCTCCTGGCGGCTCGCCCGCAGGGAGCTCGCCAATTCGCGCCCTGCTGCGTTGCCGCTCTTGGCAAGAGCCCCACTATTACCTGCGAACGGCGCCTTGCCGGACACGAATTGGCGGGCTCTATAAGCACCCATTAGGGCGAAGCAGTACACTAGCGCCTGCAGGCGTTTGGAACCAACTGCACCACAGGGAGTACCGCAGTGAAAAGCTTCAACTATCTCGCTCTGTTCCTGGTGATCAGCCTTGGAGTTTGCGCAGGCAACCTGCTGTCCAACTATATCTCTGCCCAGTACGCGACCTATCAGCTGCAACGCGCCACCGAGGCCATCAGCAACCGCCTGAGTGCACAACAGCAGCAACAGAACGAGGCTGCACGCGCTCAACGCAGCAACGATCGCCGGGGCCGCGCCCTGGCGCGCTCCTGCCAGGACTGGCAGCAGATGCACCGGCAACGTCCGAGCGACACCACCGACAAGGAGTCCCGGCGCCAGTGCGCACTCTACGCCAGATACGTTTCCGAAGGCCGCTAAGCCCCCGTCCGATCGCCATTACAGCAGCAACGCGGCCCTGTGCATAAAGACCGAAAGCCGCAGCGGTTCGATGCAGTCTCACCCACTGAGCGATCAGACACAAAAAAGCCCCACTATTGCTAGCGAGGCTTCTAAGCATTACTTGGTGCCCGGAGGCGGAATCGAACCACCGACACGAGGATTTTCAATCCTCTGCTCTACCGACTGAGCTATCCGGGCAACTCAAGAGGCGCGTATTATTCTCTTTGGGAGCCCTCATGTCAACGCTATATTTCCATAAATTTCATGGGTTTTGTGATAAATACCAGAACACCACAGAGCCAGGTTAACGGCTGGTCAGTGATCATCCATAAAGCGCTTCGCATACTCCTGACCCTGGGTATTATCCTCCCACTCAAGGCGATGATGCAGCGCACTCTTGGCCAGCATATGGGTACTGACGGGCGTGGTGAGCAGCAGAAATACAGCGATAAGCAGCTGATTCATGCTCAGTACACCGCTGTTCCAGGAAGACAACAGCAGGGCGCCGATCAGCAGCCCCCACATTCCCAGGGTCGTAGCCTTGGTGGGCGCGTGCATGCGCGTATAGAAGTCCGGCATGCGCACCAGCCCCAGCGAGCCCAGCAGTATAAAGGTGCCACCACCTAGCAGCAGCAACGAGACAATCAGTTCAAACCAGAATGGCATAGGCCAGCCTCCTTATTGCGTATTCATGACCTGGCAAGGCGCAGACAGAGCGCCAATGCCAGTGTCCTATTCGATAATGTCGCCACGCAGCATGTACTTGCACACCGCCACTGTGCTGACAAAGCCCAGCAGGGCGATCAGCAGTGCGGCCTCAAAATAAAGCTCTGTCGCCTTCCAGAGCCCGAACAGAATGATCAGTGCGCTGCTGTTGATGTACAGCGTATCCAGCGCCAGCACCCGGTCCGGCAGCCCCGAACGGGTGTGCAGGCTCCACAGGTTCATCAGCATCGCCAGACACAGCATGGCGAACACCAGGGGTATGACCCAGCTCAACATTCGAAAATCTCCCGCAGCGGTGTCTCGTAACGGTGCTTGATGGTTGCGATCAACTGCGCCTCGTCTTCCAGATCAAGTACATGCAACAACAAGCGGCTGCGATCCGCCGACACATCGGCGCTCAGGGTACCCGGCGTCAGTGAAATGGTGCTGGCCAGCACCGTGATGGGAAAGTCCCGGGTAATATCCAGCGGCACTTCAACAAAGGCCGGGCGCAGCTTCAGCTGTGGCCGCAGCATCAGCTGCGCCACTTCCATATTGGCCACCAGAATGTCCCAAAGCACCCGAAACAGGAACATCAGCGCCTTGAGCGGGTGGCGGATGGCGGGCTGGGGGTTGCGCAGATGCTTTGTCAGCAGCGGAATCATCACCGCCAGCACGGACCCCAGCAGCAGATGGCCGGGCGCGACCGTCTGATTCAGCAACAGCCAGACCAGCAGCAACAGCAAACTGGTATAGGGTAATGGCAGCCAGGTACGCATCTTATTTGACCTCCACCAACTGAGTCATCGGCGGCAAAACGCTGCCGATCTGGCCCTGAACATCATGCAGCTGCTGCGCCGTGGCGGCCACCATTTGCGTCACAGGCCCGGCAAAAACCGACAGCAGCAGAGGCATGGCAAGCAGCATTACTGTTGCCAGCAGCTGCACCGGATGGGCCCGCAGAATCTCGACAGGCTTGCCCGCCGGATTCCAGAACAGGGTACTGCCTGCGCGGGACAGCATAATCAGCGTCACCAGACTGCTGCCCAGCAGCAGCGGCCAGAGCCAGCTCATTTCAGCTACGCTGCTGGCGGCACTGAGCATCAGCACCTTGCCGACAAAGCCCGCCAGCGGCGGCATGCCGATAACCGCAATGGCGCCGATAAAGAACAGCGACCCCAGCAGTCGACCCTGCCCCACGCCACGCCCCGGCACCAGCCGATCGCCTACCTTGCCGCGCTGACGTGCAATCAGGTCGGCCAGCAGGAAAAGACCGCCACTGATCAGGGTGCTGTGCAGCAGGTAATAGAGCGCCGCCGCCGTGGCATTTTCACGCTGCATTGCAATGACCGCCAGCAATGTGCCAACCGAGACGATAATCAGGTTGGCAATCAGCCGGCGCAGGTCCTGCGAGGCCAATACACCGATGGAACCGATCAGAATTGTCATCAGGCCCAGAGGCCAGAGCCAGGGGCCGGCAATATGACTCAGCGGCCCGGCTGCGTCACCGAAAACCACCGTGAACACCCGCAGGATGGCGTAGATGCCCACCTTGGTCATGATCGCAAAGAGCGCTGCCACCGCCGGTGTCGAGGCCGCGTAGGCCGCTGGCAGCCAGAACTGCAGCGGCAACATGGCGGCCTTGAGTCCGAACACGATCAGCAGCATCAGGCCTCCGGCACGTACCAGGGGCGCTTCAGCGGGGTCCAGCTGCTGCACCTTGAGCGCCAGATCAGCGATGTTCAGCGTCCCCAGGGTGCCGTACAGAATGCCCAGCGCAAACAGGAAGATGGCCGAACCCGCCAGATTCAAAATCACATAGTGCAGTCCGGCCCGCGTACGCGTCTTGCCACCGCCGAACATCAGCAGGCCATAGGAGGCGATGAGCAGAATCTCGAAGAATACGAACAGGTTGAACAGGTCGCCGGTCAGGAAGGCGCCGTTGATACCCAGAATCTGGAACTGCAGCAGCGGCTGGAAAAAGGAGCCCTCCTCATCCCGGGGGCCGAAGGTATAGAGCAGCGAACAGAAAGCCAGCACCGAGGTCAGCAGCAGCAACAGGGTACTGAGGCGATCGGCCACCATCACAATGCCAAAGGGCGCGGCCCAGTCTCCCACCGCATAAACCCCTGTCTCCCCCTGCTGTGCCTGCTGCACCAGCAGAACACTGATCAGCATAGTGGCAGCCGACAGCACCAGGGCAAAGTTGCGCTGGCGCACGCGGCTCTCGGTCAGGGGGGGCAGCAACATCAGCAGGCCGCCGAGCAGCGGCAGAATAAGCGGTAACAGGATCAGATGCTGCATCTCAGCTGCGCTCCTCTGAATCCAGCACTATTTCCGGCACGCGGCCGTCCACATGGTCGTTGCCAAGGTCTCCCCGGGCACGCATGGCCAGAATGACGACAAAGGCTGTCATGGCAAAACCAATCACTATCGCAGTCAGCACCAGCGCCTGGGGCAGCGGATCGGCATGATTGCTGCCGGCACCCAGCACCGCGGCGGCACTGTCATTCAGGCGCCCGGAAGAGAACAGAAACAGGTTCACACCATAAGACAGCAGGGTCAGACCCACCACCACGGGAAAGGTGCGTCCGCGCAGCAGCAGGAACACACCTGCAGCGGTCAGAACGCCGACACAAACGGCATACAGGGCTTCCATCAATCTTGCTCCTTGGTCACAGGTCTTTCACTGGTAGTCATCTGACCGAGATTGGCAAGAATCAGCAGCGTGGATCCCACCACGGTCATGTAAACCCCCAGATCAAAGGCCATGGCGCTGGCCAGTTCGAACTCGCCCACCAGCGGCAGCTCGAAGTGACCGAACCAGGACGTCAGGAAGGGTCGGCCAAACAGCCAGCTGGCCGCACCGGTCAGGGTCGACAACAGCACACCACAACCAATCAGGCGCGGATAGGTCACCCGTACCCGCGCCTTCATCCAGTCCACGCCCTGGGCCATGTACTGCAGAATCAACGCCACCGCCGTCACCAGTCCGGCGATAAAGCCGCCGCCCGGCATATTGTGGCCGCGCAGGAAAATAAACGCCGACACCAGCAACGCCAGCGGCAGCACGCTCTGGGAAATGGTAGCCAGCACCAGTGGATAACGGTCCCGGGCCCAGCTACGGCCATCAGCATCCCCCGAGGGCATGAACAGCCGCAGCCCCGCCAACAGGTTGTAAATGCCCAGCGCCGCTATCCCCAGTACGGTGATTTCACCCAGGGTATCGAAGCCTCGGAAGTCCACCAGGATGACGTTGACGACATTGTCGCCACCGCCGCCGGTTTTGCTGTTCTGCAGAAAGAAGTCCGAAATCGGATTGAAGCTGCGTGTCAGCATCGCGTAGCTGATCGAGCCCATCAGGCCACCGATCATAATCGACAGCGACAGGTCTCGCAGTATGTGACTCGGGCGTGATTCCCGCGGCGTGCGCTGCGGCAGGAAAAACAGCGCCAGCATCAGCAGGATCAGGGTCACCACCTCCACCACCAGCTGCGTCAGGGCCAGATCCGGTGCTGAAAAGCGCGCAAACACCAGCGACACCACCAGCCCCACAACAGACAGCATCAGCAAGGCCACGACCCGGTTGCGGTTGTAAATCACCGTGGCAACGGCACCGATGCACAGCAGCAGCGCCATGGCCACGGCAACCCCATCCAGCGGCAGCTGAGGCCGGCTGCCGGTCAGGCTCACCAGATCCAGCATCGACTGTCCCGCCAGCAGTACCCACAACAGCAGCATCAGCACCAGGTAGCGCTGCAGCGAGCCGTTATCGAGCCACTCCAGCAGCCAGCTCGCGGCCGCAACCAGACGCCGAACCAGGCGTTCAAAGGCCTCATTGGCATTGAACTCCGGGAACTGCTTCTGAAACGCATAGATATTGCGGCGATTGAAATACACCAGCAAACCGCCGCACATGGCCACCAGGCTCATGATCAGTGGCGTATTGATGCCATGCCAGATCGCCAGACTGTACTCGGGCAGCGCACCGCCCAGCACCGCGGACGAAGCCAGCGCCAGCAGCGGACCCACCACCAGGCTCGGGAATATACCCACCAGCAGACAGAGCGCCACCAGAATTTCCACCGGCACTTTCATGTAGCGCGGGGGTTCATGGGGTGTCCGGGGCAGGTTGATCGGCTCGCCGTTGAAAAAGACATCGTGAATAAAGCGTGTCGAATAGGCTACCGAGAAGATCCCGGCCAGGGTTGCCAGCACCGGAATAATCCACGACAGGGAGCCCAGGAAATCCTGCTGCAGGGTTTCGGCAAAGAACATTTCCTTGGACAGGAAGCCGTTCATCAGCGGCACGCCGGCCATCGCCAGGGCCGCCACCATGGCCAGGGCCGCGGTATAGGGCATGTATTTCCACATGCCGTTGATACGGCGCATGTCCCGCGTGCCGCACTCGTGGTCGATGATGCCGGCGGCCATGAACAGCGAGGCCTTGAAGGTGGCATGGTTGATAATATGGAACACCGCCGCCACAGCACCGAGCTTGGTGCCCAGGCCAAACAGCATCGTAATCAGACCCAGATGGCTGACCGTGGAGTAGGCCAGCAGACCCTTCAGGTCATGCTTGAACAGGGCGAAGTAAGCGCCCACTAGCATCGTTGTAAGGCCCGTCAGGCTGACCAGCGCAAACCAGAGATCGGTGCCGGACAGCGCAGGATAAAGCCTGGCCAGCAAAAAGAGCCCGGCCTTGACCATGGTGGCCGAGTGCAGATAGGCGCTGACAGGCGTTGGCGCCGCCATGGCATGAGGCAGCCAGAAATGGAACGGAAACTGCGCCGACTTGGTAAAGACACCCAGCAGCACCAGCACCAAAGTGACCGGGTACCAGGCATGCGCGCGAATCAGATCGCCGCTGGCCAGAATCACATCCAGCTCGTAGCTGCCGGTGATCTTGCCCAGCAGCAGAATACCGCCCAGCAGTGCCAGGCCGCCTGCGCCGGTTACGGTCACCGCCATGCGAGCCCCCCGGCGGGCCTCGCTCTTGTGCCACCAGTAGCCGATCAGCAGAAAGGAGCTGATACTGGTCAGCTCCCAAAACATCCACAGCTGCAGCAGGTTGCCCGACAACACTATGCCCAGCATCGCCGTCATGAACAGCATCAGATAGGCGTACAGCCGTGCCATGGAATCCTGCGCCGACAGGTAATAGCGCGCGTAGAGGATAACCAGCAGGCCAATGCCCAGAATCAGAATGGAAAACAGCAGCGCCAGGCCATCAAAGCGAAAGCTGATATTCAGCCCCAGCGCCGGCAGCCACTCCAGCTGCGCCTGAATCGAATTGCTGCCCTCAAGCTGGGGAATAAGGCTTAGCGTCAGCAGCAGTGCCAGTGCCGGCAGTACCGCCGTGGCCCAGGCACAGGCCGTGCGTCCCAGGCCCGACGCCAGAATGGGGACGAGCGCCCCCAACAGTGGCAGCAGGGGTATCCACATGAGAATCATGCCGTGTTCATTCCTGTTCCAGGCAAAATTGATGGTGAGCGGGCCAAAATCCCAGGGCCCGAAAGCATGGCAACGAGACTGGCCACTTCACTCCGGTGCAAGCCAAGGCCCATGTAAGCAGGGCCCTGCAGGCTGTCCGAAAAAGCGCCCTGGCAGCCTGTAGGACTTAACACTGATCTACTGCGGAAAGGCCGAATTTGGTCATTTTCCGTACTCTTTTTTGTTAAATAGCACCACTATTTGCCGCAAAAGAGCTCAAAAACTGCTTCAAATCGGTCGCTCTCTCGCTACGACCGGCCAAGTCCGACAGGCTGCTAGCAGGGATCAGGAGGCGTCGCTAGGCGGAACGTAGCCTTCGGCCTGGGCGTAATCATCACCGCGCATGAATTTATCCATTTCCTTCTGCAAAAATTCGCGGGTCGAGGGATCCATCATGTTCAGGTGCTTCTCGTTGATCAGCAGCGTCTGATGGGCGGTCCATTCGGTCCAGGCCTGCTGGGAAATATGCTCGTAGATATCCATGCCCTTTGGGCCGGGATAGGGCGGACGCGCTAGACCTTCCAGCTCCTGTTGGTACTTGCGGCAGAATACGGTACGGGTCATCGGTGTCTCCGAATAAATTACTTTTTAACCTTGCGGACAAACCGACTCAGGCTCGGAGTCGACCGTCACGCCAAAGGCTCTTTGATCCATCATAAGCATGGCCGCCATTAACCTGGCGCTCGCACTGGCCAGCGGCCAGTGATGCAGCATCCATGCATCATGTATTAACCCGTCGGGTTGATAGTGTCTCCAGCGGTGAAGCCCTCGGGCTTACACCGGCTGTCGGCTTAAAACGCCTGACAGGCCGCCAGCAGCCGTTTGACCGGCGCGGCAAGGCCCACGCTGGCGGGCCGCTCTATGTTATACCAGAGTAACGGTGCCCCTTCCATGACAGCCTCTGCGTCACTGGGTCGCACCAGTACCGGCGTTATATCCAGATGAAAGTGACTGAAAGTATGGCGTAGCGGCGCCAGCACCCGGGCGCTGTCGAGATCCAGCGCAAGGCCGGTTTCACGTTCGGCGTCGCGCAGGTCCGCCGCCTGGGGCAGGCTCCAGAGACCGCCCCAGAGGCCGCTCGGCGGGCGCTGCTGCAGCAGTATTTCGCCGGCTTCGTTCTGAACCATCAGCATCAGCGTCTGGCGTACCGGCAGAACCTTCTTCGGCCTTGGCATCGGCAGTTCGGCCGTGCGCCCCTGGGCATGGGCCGCACAATCACCCTGCAGCGGACAGCGCCCGCAGGCAGGCTTGCTGCGGCTGCAGAGGGTTGCGCCCAGGTCCATCATGGCCTGGGTATAGTCACCGGCGCGCTGCCAGGGCGTATTGCGCTCGGCATAGCCCCAGAGTTCCTGCATCACCGCCGTGCTGCCCGTCCAGCCTTCGAGGGCGTAAAAGCGCGCCAGCACCCGCTTGACGTTGCCATCCAGAATGGCGGCGCGCTTGCCGGTCGAGATCGACAGAATGGCACCTGCGGTGGAGCGGCCAATACCGGGCAGCGCCTCCAGCCCCTCAACGCTCTGGGGAAAGCAGCCATCGAACTCGCGTGCGACTATAGCCGCTGTCTTGTGCAGGTTACGGGCCCGGGCGTAGTAACCCAGACCCGTCCAGAGATGCAGCACCTCGTCCTGGTCCGCCGCCGCCAGCGTCTCTACGTCGGGGAAGCGCGCGATAAAGCGCTCGAAGTACGGGATCACCGTCGTCACCTGGGTCTGCTGCAGCATGATCTCGGAGACCCAGGTGTGATAGCTGCTCTTGTCGGCCTGCCAGGGCAGGTCATGGCGGCCGTGCTGGTCAAACCAGCTCAGGACGGCATTATGGAATTGTTCTGGCGTCATCAGTTTCCGAACAACCCTTTAAGCAGCCCCTTGGCTCCGTCACCAAGCTTCTCCTGCAGTTTTTTCTCCACTTTTTCCTCAACTTTCTGCTGCACTTTCTCTTTGAGCTGCTGCTTGATCAGGTTTTCGAACAGGCTGAGGTCCGGGCGGCACAGCTGGGCCGGCGGCGTATCGAAGGAGCCCTTGCAGTTCACCGGCCATTCGACACCCTGAATCTTGTTGTTGACCGAGCAACTCTGCTTGAACAGATTTTCCTGAATCGTCAGCCCCAGGCGGTAATCAATCAGCGCCCTGGGCAGGTCCACCGATCCACGGCCCTTGAGGCCGACGGCATCCAGCGACGCCTGCAGATCCTCATTGCGCACCACACCATTGCGCAGGGTGAAGTTGCCGCCCAGATTGGCAAAGGGCGTGGAGCCATCCACCTGCTCGGCATTGACGCCCAGGCTCGCAAGGTTGTTGAAGCCCTGGCAGACGGTCTGTGCCATGTCGATGCCGCTGATGGTGCCATCCGTCACATTAAACCTGGCCGTGCCGTTGAGGCTGTTGACGATGGCATGCACGGAGCGACCCTGGGCACTGACTTCAGCCTGGCTGCTCAGGGTGCCGGTCATGGCGGGCTTTTCGGCGCTATTGAACGCCTGCAGCAGGTCACCGACCTGCAGACCACTGACATTTTTGCTCGATTTTAGCTTCACCGGTGTGCCCCGTACATCCAGTACTGCGCTGTTGCGCACCGTGCCGCCAAACAGGTTGGCATTGATACGCGACGCATTGATCAGACCGTTGCGGGCATTGACCGCCAGGTCAACATCGCTCAGGGCAATGCCCGACACCTGCAGCGCCTGCAGCTTGAACTGGGCATCCAGCAACAGCGCCTGCAGCGGCGCCACCGGAATTACCTCTTCTTTGGAGTAACGCTCGCCGCTGGCGGCTTTGCCGGCCGACGCCTTATCCGCCCCCTTGGAGCTCTCGCTCTTTGGCGCCAGGTAACGATCGGCATTGAAGGTATCGCCATTCAGATCCAGGCTGATGGCACCGTCGGCCAGGCTGTAGGCCAGGGCACCATTGAAGTGGGTGTCATCCAGCGTCAGCGTCAGCGGCTTGAGGCTGATCTGGCTGGTCGACCCACCCAGCACGGCGCTAAGAGACAGCTTGGTCAGCGCCCTGTCGTCCTGCATCGCAGGCAATGGCTGACCGAGCAGCTGAAGCAGACTGCGCGGATTGAATTCGGCCAGTTTAAGCTCGCCGCCCAACAGGGGTTCGGCAAAACCCTGTAGCGACAGTGAACCGCTGGCCTTGAGGCTGGCAACGCTCAGGTTCAGATTGTCGATGCGGGCCAGCTGTGCGACCAGGTCGGCGGCTACATCGCCGCTGAGTTTCAGATCCACCGGCTTGTCACCGAACGCGGCCAGGCGCAGCTGCACACTGCTGTCCAGTCCGCGCAGGCGATACTGCTGTGTCAGCGGGTCGAGCTGAACCTCGGCCTTGAGGCTGGTGTCGGCGCTCAGTGTCGGCGCTGCATCAGTGGCGGACCGATCCAGCTTGAAGCTCAGCTCGATCGGGAAATACTCGGCCTGGCGGATACGGCCCGAGGTCAGCGCCAGCTCCTGCAGCTGCACGCGGGTGCCGGCCTTGAGGTCGGCGTAGGCGATACGGCCATTGCTGACGGCAATGCTCTCGATATCCAGCGCAAGTTTCGCGCTGCCGTCGCTGTCGGTGCCTGCATCGCCGCTGCCTTCGGACTGCGCCGGGGCGCCGCCGGGGGCGCTCCAGTTGTTGCTGCCATCGACCGCCTGCACCAGATTGAGATCCAGTCCCTCGACAGTGATGCTGCTCATCTCGACCTTGCTGGACAGCAGTGGCAACAGTTTCACTGACACATGCGCCTGTTCCAGACTCGCCAGAGCCGGCTGCTGCGGATACTGTAGCTTGACCTGGCTGATCTCCAGCCCCAGCCATGGGAAGACTGACCAGCCGATATCGCCGTCAATACTCAGCTCCAGCCCGGCTTTTTCGAGCGCCAGCTGTTCGATATCGGCCTTGTAATCATTGGGTTCGAAAAAAACGCCAAGCAGAATCCCTGCGCTCGCAATCAGGATGACGAGCAGAGCCGCCAGACCCAGTACCAGTTTCGTCAAGCCTTTCATGGCTGCCTCCATTCATATGTCAGTGCGCCAGCATAATAGGATCCCGTCAGGAAGCAATGCTTTAGCGCCCGTCCGCACGCTTGCGGAGCATCCTTGAAGGCAGCAGCTGCATCGCCGCTGGCGGGTCGTGCGCCGCCCCTGAGTTAGTTGTATAATCGCCGCCTTGATCAAGCTATCTGGAGCCCCCCATGGCAGAGCGTACCGCCACGGTCACCCGCAATACACTGGAGACGAAAATCACCGTCTCGGTCAATCTCGACGGCAGTGGCAAACTGAATGCTGATACCGGGGTTCCGTTCCTCGAACACATGCTTGAGCAGATAGCCCGTCACGGCCTGCTGGATCTGGATATTCACTGTGTCGGTGACATCCATATCGACGATCACCACACCGTTGAAGATATCGGCATCACCCTGGGTCAGGCGATGGCCAAGGCCGTCGGCGACAAGAAAGGCATCATGCGCTACGGCCACGCCTATGTACCGCTGGATGAAGCCCTGTCCCGCGTGACCATCGACTTCTCCGGACGCCCCGGCCTGCACATGGACGTCGAATTCACCCGCGCCTCCATCGGCCGGCTCGATACCCAGCTGTTCTGGGAGTTCTTCCAGGGATTCGTCAACCATGCCGGCGTCACGCTGCATATCGACAACCTGAAAGGCTTTAACGCCCACCACCAGGCCGAAACCATCTTCAAGGCCTTCGGCCGCGCGGTCCGCTTTGCGCTGCAGATCGACGAACGCGCCGCCAATCAGGTGCCTTCGACCAAGGGAAGCCTGTAAATGTCGAGTATTGCGGTTATCGATTATGGCATGGGGAATCTGCACTCCGTGGCCAAGGCACTGGAGTTCGTGCAGCCGGGTGTCGAGGTGCGCGTTACCGCCGATCCCGAGCAGGTGCGCAGCGCCGACCGGGTACTGCTGCCGGGCGTAGGCGCCATCCGCGACTGCATGGCGGAAATTCGCCGTCTGGGCGTCGACCGCGAAGTGGCCGAGGCCATTGCCTCGGGCAAGCCGTTTCTGGGCATCTGCGTCGGCTATCAGGCGCTGATGCAGCACTCGGAAGAAAATGGCGGCGTTGACTGTCTGGGCCAGTTTGATGGCCAGGTGCGTTTTTTCGGCGACGACCTGAAAGACAGCGCCGGTGAAAGACTCAAGGTGCCGCACATGGGCTGGAATTGCGTCGAACAGACCCGCGATCACCCGCTCTGGGCCGAGATCGACAACGGCAGCCGTTTCTACTTCGTGCACAGCTACCATGTACAGCTGGGCCAGCGCGACCAGGTTGCCGCCACCTGCGAATACGGCACCCAGTTTGACGTCGCGCTGCAGCACAAGAACGTGTTCGCCACCCAGTTTCACCCGGAGAAGAGTCAGAAGGCCGGGCTGCAGCTACTGAAGAATTTCCTGAACTGGGACGGCACCCTGTAGCCAGGCGCGTCTGCGTCCCACCCTGAACGACGGTGGCGGTCTCTGAACAGGAGGCTGCCACCGGCATCAAACGATCAGCGAGACCATTATGCTTATTATCCCTGCGATTGATCTGAAAGACGGTAAATGCGTGCGCCTGCGTCAGGGCCGGATGGACGACTCCACCGTCTTCTCCGACAACCCGGTCGAAACGGCCGCCAAGTGGGTTGATGCCGGCTGCCGCAGGCTGCACCTGGTAGACCTGAACGGCGCCTTTGCCGGCACACCGGTCAATGGCGAGATCGTCAGCGCCATCGCCAAAGCTTACCCCGACCTGCCGATCCAGATCGGCGGCGGTATTCGCAGCGCCGAAACCATCGAAGCCTACCTAAAGGCCGGTGTTGAATACGTGATTATCGGCACCAAGGCGGTAAAGGAACCCGAATTCGTGACCGAAATGTGCCGCCGTTTCCCGGGCCACATCATCGTCGGTATCGATGCCCAGGACGGCTACGTGGCCACCGATGGCTGGGCCGAGATTTCCAGCGTCAAGGCTGTGGATCTGGCCAGGCGTTTTCGCGATGACGGCGTCTCTTCCATTGTCTACACCGATATCAGCCGTGATGGCATGATGCAGGGCGTCAACGTCGAGGCCACGGCGGAACTGGCACGCGAATGCGGCCTGCCGGTTATCGCCTCTGGCGGCGTCACCGATATCAACGATATCCATGCTCTGGCCGCCGTGGCGGATCAGGGCATTCTGGGAGCCATCACCGGACGCGCCATTTACGAAGGCACGCTGAATGTGGCCCAGGCCCAGCAGCTCTGCGACCAACTCGGCAACTGAAGGAAGTACCGCCATGGCATTGGCCAAACGTATCATTCCCTGTCTTGATGTCGAGAACGGCCGTGTCGTCAAGGGCGTGCAGTTCCTCGATATCCGCGACGCCGGTGACCCGGTCGAAATTGCCCGCAAGTACGATGAGCAGGGTGCCGACGAGATCACTTTCCTGGATATTACCGCCAGCCATGAAGGCCGTGACACCATGGTGCACACGGTCGAGAAAATGGCCTCACAGGTCTTTATCCCGCTCACCGTCGGTGGCGGCATTCGTACCTGTGACGATATCCGCCGCATGCTCAATGCCGGCGCCGACAAGGTGTCCATCAACACCGCCGCGGTCTTCAACCCGGAGTTCGTGCGCGAGGCCGCCCAGCGCTTCGGCTCCCAGTGTATCGTTGTGGCCATCGACGCCAAGAAGGTCTCGCTGCAGGGCGAGACCGATCGCTGGGAGATTTTCACCCACGGCGGACGCAAGCCCACCGGGCTGGATGCGGTGGAGTGGTCACGCAAGATGGTGGAGTATGGCGCCGGCGAGATCCTGCTGACCTCCATGGATCGCGATGGCACCAAAAACGGTTTTGATCTGGGTGTCACCCGGGCCATTTCCGAATCGGTGCATGTGCCGGTTATCGCCTCCGGTGGCGTTGGCAACCTGGATCATCTGGTGGCCGGCTGTATCGAAGGCAAGGCCGATGCGGTACTGGCGGCGTCCATTTTCCACTTCAATGAATACAGTATTCCCCAGGCCAAGGCCTATATGCGCGAACGCGGTATCGAAGTGCGACTCTGAAAAAAGCGCCACCTGCGAGTGACAGCCTCCTGGCGTCACTCGTCTTACAGCTTCACGCACAGGCTGCTAGCCAACCTCTACTTCCCCCAGCCGTTCCAGCAGCGTCTCCAGTGCCATCGGGCGCCCAAGCAAGTAACCCTGGGCATGGGTGGCCTTCATTTCCCGCAGCGCCTGCAACTGAAACTCTGTTTCCACGCCTTCGGCAATGGACTGAATACCCAGCGACTTGGACAGCGCCAGTATCGCTTCCACCACCGGGCAGTAGCTGCCTGGCAACTGGTTGCTGATGAAACTGCGGTCAACCTTGAGGCCGTCGATCGGCAGGGTGGTCAGGTAGCTCAGCGACGAGTAGCCAGTGCCGAAATCATCGATCAGTACGCGCAAGCCCGCGTGCTGCCAGTGGCGCAGCGTCTCGGCGCATTTCTCGACGTTGCGCATCATGGTGGTTTCGGTAATTTCGATACGCAGATTGCCCGGCGGCACCCGCTCGCGCAGCAGAATTTCGAGAATGCCGTCACGCAGCCGATCGGACTGCAGTGCCACACCGGATACGTTCAGCGACAGCTTGAAGTCCGGCATCTGCGGCAGAATATGCTGGCGCAGAGCCCGGCAGCTGCACTCCATGACCCAGAACGTCAGCGCCTCTATACGGTCGGAATCCTCCACTACTGGGATAAAGCGCCCCGGTGGTATCAGCCCATGTTCGGGGTGATTCCAGCGAATCAGCGCCTCGGCACCGCTGATCTGGTTGGTCTGCAGATCGAATATCGGCTGATATTCCAGAAACAGCTGCGATTCGCTGATGGCCGCGTCTATCCCCTGCAACACCATCAGGTGATCCTGCAGCTGGGACTTCAACTCCTGGCGAAAAAAACAGTACTGGTGACGCCCGGCGTGCTTGGCGGCATACATGGCGATATCGGCGTGGCGCATCATGTCCTGGGCCGTTTCGCCATCGTCGGGGAAAAGAGTAATACCGATACTGGCCGACACGCTGAAGCGCTGCCCCTCGAGGCTTACCGGCTCGACAAAGAGGTCACTGACGTGCTGCGCCAGAGTATCGGTGCAGGCGCTATCACAGAGGGGAAGCACCAGCGTGAACTCATCCCCGCCCAGACGCGCAATCAGCGGTTTGGTCCCGCCAGCCAAGCCATCCAGCGTTGCATCAAGCACCAGCTGCTGCAAGCGCGCCGCCACCACCTTCAATACCTGATCGCCAATATCATGGCCGGCACCGTCGTTGACCTGCTTGAAGTGATCCAGGTCGATAAACATCATGGCCAGGGATTCCCCCCGGTCCTTGCAGTCCAGCAGCATCTGTTCGAGCTCCTGCTGCAGCAAACGACGATTGGCCAGGCCTGTCAGGGGATCATGGAACGCAAGGCGCGATACCTCACCATGGCTGCTCCGCACCCGCAGGCGCATCTGCTCCAGCGCATCCGCCAGCTCACCGACTTCATCGTCACGCCCCAGAGTGAAACTGATGCAGTCGTCATGGCCACGGAACTTGCGGCTGCGGGCAGCCAGCTCCTTCAGCGGTCGCGTCAGGCAGCGACTCACCGCCACCGACAGCACCAGCGTAAACAGCACCAGCACGACAAAGCCAAACAGCAGCACCAGCTTGACCTCCTGGCGCAGGCCTCCCAGCGTAGTCGTCAGCTGCCGGGAAACATTGTCGATATCGGTCTGGGCGGCACGGTAGGACATCGAAAAACGTACCGCGCCCAGGGTGGCAGAGCCTGCCGTGATGGGGTAGACCACATGCAGATACTGCCCCAGAGGCCGTGCGCCCGGCTGGAAATGGTTCCCCAGCCCCGCCGGGACACGACCTCCCAGAAGCTCGCCATAGGACAGCAGGTCAGCGGTACCATCGTGCAAAATCCGTCGATCCGTACCGTAGACATAGATATAACCGATCTCGGCGCGCTCTTTTAGCTGCGACAGAATGCCCTGAATTTCACTGAAGTCCCGCAGATACAAAGGACCCGACAGGCTATTGGCCAGGGTTTCGCCGAGCAGCAGGGCATCGCGGCTGACCTGGCGCACGATACTGGTCTCGATCGCATCCTGACCGGCGACACTGATGCGGCTGTACGCGCCCTGCAGGACATAGAGCGAAAACACCAGCAGCGCACTGCTGGCACCCAGGGTTATCAGCATCAGAATGGCGCCGTAGCGGGTGGCGATGGAACGTCGCATCAGGCCTACCACGCGCGGCTACTTCGGTAGATATCATTCAGCAATGGCAGGTCATCCGGCAGGATCGGCTCAAAGCCGGTCGTTTTTTCGTAAGCTGCCATCAGCTCGGGGGCATTCGCGGGCGTCATGCGCAGCAACAGATCTCGCAGCGCCGCCACCAGCTCAGGCGCCAGCCCGGCGGAGACCAGTTCCAGTGCCCGCGGGTAGGAAGGCGAGCGAAAAATGATCCGCAATTCGTCTCGCAGCGCCGGCGGCACCCGGGCCGAATCATCCCAGTCACTACTACTCAGCGCACCGGCAACGATGAGCGACTTGTGCACCCAGAGTGCATTGTTGCGCTCGTTACGGCTAAACATGTAGCTGACGCGCCCCGCAACAGACGGCTGCTGCAGGTCTTTCATCGGGCTCAGTATCATACCTCGCTGCTCCAGCAACCGTCGGGGCAGATAGTAGCTGCTGAATGAGTCCGCATGTTCGAAGGTAATCGTCTGGCCTACCAGGTCATCCAGGCTGCGCACCGGGGAGTCCAGCCGGGTATAAATAATGCTTTGATATTCCCGCTGGCCGCGCTTCCACTTGCGTAACAGCAGGCGGGCATCGGCCTCATGTACCAGGCGCGCCGCGGTAAAGGGGGTTTCGGTCACCCAGTCCACCTCACCCCGGCGCATCGCCGCCACCAGGTCGGCCGCCTGCGGAAACAGTCGCACCTCAGCAGAACTGATGCCCAGGGGAGCCAGCTGTTGCGCGGCATAATCCGCCATCGGGCGCAGTTGCTCGTAGTCCTTGCTGGGCCTGTCACTGACTTGACCCAATACCAGCACCCGAGCTTCGACCGCGGAGAAAAGCACCAGCCCCAGCATTAACAGTATCAGTCGTGACAACATCTTGTTTTCATATTATAGGTTGGTCATGACACCAAAGTACTTGAAACTATTGGGAAACAAAAGACCCCAACACAGCTTCGGAGCCTACTCGCACGCCCAAATACACCCACACAAAGCACTAAAGGCCACGGCACAAGCCTAATACCGCGGAGTCAGAAGCCCGCACGCAGTTTCCGCCAACGGGTGCTCGGCGTATCATTGGGCTAATCCTGCTGTTGCCAGCCGCCCGATGCCAATCTGTTTTGGCACAGGTTATCCGGCTGTCACACAAACGCTTTCTAATTATTGATAAGACAAGAGGTATTTACCCGTGGCCTTTAACGACAGCCAGCGAATTTATCCCGAAACCCGCCTGAGACGCATGCGTGCCGACAGCTTTTCCCGCCGCCTGATGTGCGAGAACCAGCTGACGCCGCATGACCTCATCTACCCGGTGTTCGTGATAGAAGGCACGGGGCAGACCGAAACCATCGCGTCCATGCCGGGTATCGAGCGCATGACCATCGACCGCCTGGTGCAGGATGCCCGCGAGGTACAAGCCCTCGGCATTCCCGCCATCGCCCTGTTTCCGGTGACACCGGCCAGCGCAAAATCCGAGCTGGCAGAAGAATCCTGGAATCCGGATGGCCTGGCCCAGCGTGCAGTGCGTGCGGTAAAGGATGCCTGCCCGGATCTGGGCGTCATCACCGATGTGGCACTGGACCCTTTCACCACCCACGGCCAGGACGGCATTATCGACGAGCGCGGCTACGTGCTGAATGACCGCACCGTCGAAACCCTGGTGCGCCAGGCGCTGTCCCACGCCCAAGCGGGCGCCGATGTGGTGGCACCGAGTGACATGATGGACGGTCGCATTGCCGCCATCCGCGAAATACTGGAAGCCGATAGCCATGTGAATACCCGCATCATGGCGTACTCTGCCAAGTATGCGAGCGCCTACTACGGCCCTTTCCGTGATGCCGTGGGCTCGGCTGCGAACCTGGGCAAGAGCAACAAGTCCAGCTACCAGATGGATCCGGCCAACAGCAACGAGGCGCTGCACGAAGTCGCCATGGATCTGGCTGAAGGCGCCGACATGGTCATGGTCAAACCCGGCATGCCGTACCTCGATATCGTGCGCAGGGTCAAAGACGAGTTCAAGGTACCCACCTTCGTCTATCAGGTCAGTGGCGAGTACGCCATGCACATGGCGGCGTTCCAGAACGGCTGGCTGGACGAGCGCTCGGTAACACTTGAATCCCTGCTGGCATTCAAGCGCGCCGGCGCCGACGGCGTGCTGACCTATTTTGCCAAGCGCGCAGCGCGGGCGCTCAACGAATAACAGGGCCATTGCCAGTGGGTCACCGGGGCAATGGACAGCAAAGATCAGGAGCACAGGGAATGAATACTCAGATAGCAGAGCCGGTCATCGAACCGGTTGTCGACCAGGCCGAGCTGGAAGCCGCGGAGGCGGCGCAGGCCCTGCTGGAAAGCCGCGAGAGCCTGGCCATTACCGAGCCGGTGGAGCAGACACCGCTGGACCTCAAGGCCCCGGAGCTCTATATAAACCAGGAACTCAGCCACCTGCAATTCAACGTGCGGGTACTGGAGCAGGCACTGGATCCCAGCTACCCGCTGCTGGAACGGCTAATGTTCCTGCTGATATTCTCCAGCAATCTGGACGAATTCTTCGAGATTCGCGTCGCCGAGCAGCTGCGTCAGCTCAAGTACGGCCGCGAGGCCGTGGGCCCCGACGCCATGCACCCGCAGAAAATGCTCGAGCGCATCAGCGAAATCTGCGGCATCAACGTCACCCGTCAGTACAAGATCCTGAACGAGACCATCTTCCCCGAACTGGCCCAGCAGGGCATCCACTTCGTGCGCCGTGGCGACTGGAACAAGGAGCAGCGCGCCTGGGTCAAGAACTGGTTCGAACAGAACGTGGTGCCGGTTATCAGCCCCATCGGGCTCGACCCCTCCCATCCTTTCCCGCGCCTGGTCAACAAGAGCCTCAACTTCATCGTCCAGCTGGATGGCAAGGATGCCTTCGGCCGCGAAACGGGCCTGGCCATTATCCCGGCGCCGCGCCCCTTGCCACGCCTGGTGCGCCTGCCGGACGAGCTGTGCGAGGGTGGCGACAACCTGGTTTTCCTGTCATCGATGATTCACGAATTCGCCGAAGACCTCTTCCCCGGCATGAAGGTCGAGGGTTGCTACCAGTTCCGCATTACCCGCAATGCGGATTTGACCTTCGACTTCGAGGAAATCGAAGATCTGGCCCGCACACTCAAGGGGGAGCTGCATTCGCGCAAATACGGCGACGCGGTACGGCTCGAAATCGACAACCGCACGCCAGAAAAGTACATCCGCTTCCTGCAGCACGAATTCACCATCAGTGACAGCCAGGTTTACCGCGTCGATGGCCCGGTCAACCTGACCCGCCTGATGGCGGTGCGCGACATGGTGGAGCGCACCGATCTGCGCTGGAAGCCGTTTTCTCCCGGCATTCCGAACAAGCTCAAGGATGAAAAGATCGTCTTTGAAAGCCTCACCGCGAGCGAACAGCTGCTGCTGCATCCCTGGCAGTCGTTTTCACCGGTAGTGGACCTGCTGCGCCAGGCCGCCAAGGACCCCAAGGTACTGGCCATCAAGCAGACGCTGTACCGTACCGGCGTCAAGTCCGACATCGTCAACGCCCTGGTGGAGGCTGCGCGCAACGGCAAGGAAGTCACGGTGGTGATCGAGTTGCGCGCCCGCTTTGACGAGGAGAGCAACCTCAACCTGGCGAGCCGGCTGCAGGAAGCCGGCTGCCTGGTGGTGTACGGCGTGGTGGGCTACAAGTGCCACGCCAAGCTGATGCTGATCGTGCGCCAGGAAGGTACCCGGCTGGTGCGCTATTGCCACCTGGGAACCGGCAACTATCATTCCGGCACCGCACGGCTGTACACCGACTACAGCTTTATGACCGCCGATCCGGAGATGGGCGAGGACGTGCACAAGGTGTTCCAGCAGCTCACCGGCATGGGCAAGATTCAGCGCCTGAAAAAGCTCTATAACGCGCCCTTTACCCTGCACGCCAAGATGCTTGAGCTGATCCAGCGTGAAATCAAGCATGCCCGCGCCGGCAAGCCTGCGCACATTATCGTCAAGGTCAATGGTCTCACCGAGCCCAAGTTGATCCGCGGCCTGTATGAAGCCTCCCAGGCTGGCGTACAGGTGGATCTGGTCATACGCGGCACCTGCCGTCTGCGCCCCGGCATCGAGGGCATTTCGGACAATATCCGGGTGGTGTCCATTGTCGGCCGCTTCCTGGAGCACACCCGGGTGTACTACTTCGAGAACGCCGATAATAAACCCGATGTATTCTGCGCCAGCGCCGACTGGATGGAGCGCAATATGCTGCACCGGGTTGAAACCGGCTTCCAGCTGTCCGGCAAGCATGCCGAGCGCATCAAGCGCGAGCTCGACTACTACCTGCGCGACAACACCCACAGCTGGGTGCTGGCCTCGGATGGCAGTTATACCTTGCGCCAGCCCGCCGAAGGCGAAGAGCCCTTTAGCGCCCAGCAGCAACTGCTCAGCGAATACGCCAGCTAACTATCCGGGTTCCCGCCTGCAGCATCGGCAATTTGTCGGTGCTGCTTCCCTCCGGCTCCCGCCGCCGCTACACTTCCTGTTCAAGCTGTCAGCTCTTTCCCGGCGTTGTCAGTGGCAAAAATTTGCCTTTTGCCGATTTTTGCGGACAATAGCGCCCCTTTCCCGTCCGCGACACGTCGAGCAACAGGGGAAACCTGGCGCCAACAGTCAGATCACCGGGCTGGTCACGCAGAGATCCTGCCTGAATCCGCCTTAAATTCAGGCGATAACGGAATCTACAAGATGTCCCAAGCTCAACCGGCACTTGAACTGGTCGACATATACAAGTCCTATGGCAACCTTGAAGTTTTGAAGGGGATTTCCCTCAAGGCCAATGATGGCGATGTCATCTCGATTCTGGGCTCCAGCGGCTCCGGCAAGAGCACCTTGCTGCGCTGCATCAACCTGCTGGAACACCCCAACGCCGGGCGCATTATCGTTGCCGGCGAGGAACTGGAACTCAAGCCTGCAAAGGATGGCTACCTCGACGCCGCCAGCCGCCCACAGCTGGAATCCATGCGCTCGCGCATCGGCTTTGTGTTCCAGAGTTTCAATCTCTGGCCCCACAAGACCATCCTGGACAACATTATCGAAGCCCCCATGCGCGTGCTGAAACAGCCCCGTGCCCAGGCCGTTGCCCGCGCAGAAGAACTGCTGGCCCGCGTCGGCCTGGCGGACAAGCGCAATGCCTACCCCGGCAACCTGTCCGGCGGCCAGCAGCAGCGCATTGCCATCGCCCGCGCCCTGGCCATGGACCCGCAGGTGCTGCTGTTTGATGAACCCACCTCGGCACTGGATCCGGAGCTGGTCAACGAAGTACTCAGCGTGATGCACTCACTGGCGGACGAAGGCAGAACCATGCTGATCGTCACCCACGAGATGCGCTTTGCGCGCGAAGTATCGAGCCAGGTTGTATTCCTGCACCAGGGACAGATCGAGGAGATCGGCTCACCGGAACAGGTGTTCGACAATCCCAAATCCGCACGGGTGCGGGATTTCATGTCAAGCCACCTGTCCTGACACGCGGGCCTACAAGCGGCCTACAATAAGAAAGCCCCTCAGCAAGAGAAACGACCTCTATGAATCTGCGCAAACTCATTGTGACCCTGAGCCTGATAGCAGGCACCGCCCTGGCCGCCAGCGCCGCCCAGGCTGAAAAAATTCGTATCGCCACTGAAGGCGCTTACGCCCCTTTCAACATGATCGACGCCAAGGGCGACCTCCAGGGTTTTGACGTCGACATTGCCAATGCGCTCTGTGCCGAAATGAACGCCGACTGCGAACTCGTGGCACAGGACTGGGATGGCATTATTCCTGGCCTGCTGACACGCAAGTACGATGCGATTGTCGCCTCCATGTCCATCACCGAAGAGCGCCTGCGGGTAGTGGACTTTACCGAACGCTACTACTCCAACGTACTGGCCTTCGCCGCCGCCAAGGGCAGCGACTTCAAGACCGACAAAGACAGCCTGAAAGGCAAGGTCATAGGAGCCCAGCGAGCGACCATCGCAGGCCTCTACCTTGAAGACAACCTCGCTGATACCGTGGAAGTGAAGCTCTACGACACCCAGGACAACGCCTACCTCGATCTGGCCGCCGGCCGTCTGGATGGCCTGTTGTCTGACAAGTTTCCCGCCTACGACTGGATGGCCAGCGAGGCAGGCCAGGGCTTCGAGTTCAAGGGTGCCGATATCGACATTGACGACAAGATCGGCATTGCCGTGCGCAAGAACGACCCGCTGAAAGAAAAATTCAACGCCGCGATCAAGGCCATTGTGGACAATGGTACCTATGCGAAGATCAACGAAGCGTACTTTCCGTTCTCGATCTACTGATCTGCCAGGGTACGGCGCTCTCTGAGCGCCGTACCTGCATCCCCCTCTGCCACAGGACACTTCACAAATGGATCTTCAGGGTTTCGGTCATCTGCTGCTTTCCGGCGCCTGGGTCACAGTGAAGCTGGCCCTGACGAGCCTAGCCTTCGGCCTGCTGTTTGGCCTTATAGGCGCGGCGGCGAAGCTGTCGAAGTTTCGCTTCGCCCGCATTCTGGGCACCCTCTATACCACCCTGGTGCGGGGCATTCCGGAACTGCTGCTGGTACTGAGCATCTACTTTGGCGGCTCAATGCTGCTGATGTGGCTGGCGAGCTTCTTCGGCTATACCGACTATATCGAGATCAGCGCCTTTGCCGCCGGTGTCGCGGCGCTGTCCATCGCCTTTGGCGCCTATGCCACCGAGGTGTTCCGTGCCGCCCTGATAGAGCTGCCCAAGGGGCAGTGGGAGTCGGCCTATGCGCTGGGCATGACAGGCCCGCAGACCTTCTTTCGCATTATCCTGCCCCAGGTCTGGCGCCTGGCGCTGCCGGGCCTGGGCAACCTGTTCCAGGTGCTGCTCAAGGACACAGCGCTGGTCTCGGTCGTCGGCCTCGATGAGCTGATGCGCCAGGCCTACGTGGCATCCGGCTCGACCAAGGAGCCGTTCACCTTCTACATGGCTGCGGCCTTTATCTATCTGGGCCTCACCGCCATCGCCACCGCCTCCACCATGCTGATGGAGCGTGCCAGCAATCCCGTGTCCCGCGGATCACGCGCATGAATCAGCCGTTCACCCGCCTTAACATGCAAGAGGTTCCCCGATGAACTGGGACTGGAGCGTCATACTGAAATATCTGCCAAGATTGCTGGAAGGCACCTGGCTGACGCTGGAGCTGGTGGCCATCTCGGGCCTGATCGGCATCGCCCTGGCGGTGCCACTGGCGCTGATGCGGGTTTCGACCAGCCCCTGGGTACGGGCCTTTCCCTTTGCCTATATATTCTTTTTCCGCGGCACCCCTCTGCTGGTACAGATATTCCTGATTTACTACGGCGCATCGCAGTTTGAAGCCGTCAAGCAATCGGTGTTCTGGGAGATTCTGCGCCAGCCTTACTGGTGCGCCATCATCGCCTTCTCGATGAATACCGCGGCCTACAGTGCAGAACTGATTCGTGGTGCCATTCAGGCCATTCCCAGGGGCGAAATCGAGGCCGCCGAGGCGCTCGGCATGAGCCGGCCCCTGCAGGTACGCCGCATCGTGCTGCCGCGGGCCTTTGGCATAGTACTGCCGGCCTATGGCAACGAGCTTATCCTGATGCTCAAGGGCAGCTCACTGGCATCCACCATCACGCTGCTCGACCTCACCGGCATGGCCCGCACCATCATCGCCCGCACCTACACGCCGCTGGAAATATTCCTCGCCGCCGGTGTCATCTATCTGCTGATCAGTGGTGTCTTTATCGGCTGCTTCCGCCTGCTGGAGAAACGCCTCAACCGCTACCAGCATTACCGCCACCAGGTGCCGACGGAACTCACCAAGATAGACCCGCGCCTGCAGGACTGACTCTTGCGCCCCTTGCGCCTGTGGGCGGCCGCTGTTGCTGAGTCCAGGATGAGTGAAACCGCCAAGGCTGCTTGCGTGACCGGCTCGCACCGGGGTTCAAGCCGGTGCAACCCATCAAGAGCAGCAGCCTCCACCCGGAAATCCTGATGGGTTCGGCGGCGTGCCGGCCCAGAGTATCCGTTTGCATACGGCAGATTACGCCACTTCACCCATCCTGCGGATTTCCGCCAAAGCACGAAGAGCCCAAAAAAGCCCGCACAGGGCGGGCAAAGGACTACTTACGACTCGCTTGCGGGCACGCAGATGACGGCTAGCACAGCCCCTGCATGCCCGAATCAGGACAGAACTCAGGCGACAGACTGCTCCAGCAGCTGGCCACAGCGATCCAGCCACTGCTGGCGCTCTGTGGTCTGATCACCCGCCAGTACAAAGCCGCGCAGGGTGCCGCAGGCCTGTACGAAGAAGGCACGCATACCGCTGTCCAGCGTTTCCACCTGCCATTCACCCTCGATACCCGCCGCCGGCGGCAGGAGCGTCAGGGGCAGGGCGGGCGTCTTCACGATCACCGGCATCAGCGGGTACTGCGCCATGGTCGGGCGCCCCAGCAGGGTGTCCGCCAGCGCCCGCATGCCGTAGTTGATCGGCGCTATATAGGGCAGCAGCTGTCCGTTGATCTCGGCGCAGTCACCCAGGGCAAAGATGTCCGGCGCGCTGGTACGCATGCCACCATTGATGACAATGCCGCGATTAACCTTGATGCCAGCCGCTGCCGCCAGCGCCATGCGCGGACGCAGACCCACGGCGGAAATCACCAGATCAGTCGCCAGTTCAGTACCGTCACGCAACTGCAGGCGATAGGCATCGCCGTCGCGCTCGATGCGTTCAACGGTATTTTCCAGATACCAGCTGACACCCTGTGCCGACAGCTTCTGCTGCAGCTGTTCACCGACCGCGAACGGCACCAGCCGATCCATCGGCCAGGCGGTGAGACCCACCACATCCACACTGTAACCGGCCGCTGCCAGGTCATTGGCAAACTCGCAGCCGATCAGGCCGTTGCCGATAATGGTAATCCGCTTGCAGCCTTCCAGCTGATCCCGCATCAGGCGGTAATCCTGCAGGTCGTTAACGCTCAGCACATCGGCGGCGCCGGAGCCTGCAAAGGGCAGTCGAATGGGCTCGGCCCCCAGGGCCAGTACCAGCTTGCTGTAAACCTGCTCACCAACATCGGTTTGCAGCAGGTGTTTCTGCACATCGATACTCTTTACGCGGCAACGGCTATAGATGCGGATATTCAGGCGCGCTTCGATCTGCAGCGGCGTTTCACTGACCAGGTCCGTCGCCGACTTTGCCCGCGCCAGGGCATTGGACAGCGCAGGCTTGGAGTAGTGGTGACCATCATCCGTGGTGAACAGCACGATCGGCTTTTCGGGGCTGCGCTGGCGCAGCGCCTCGGCCATACCGTAGCCGGCGTAGCCGCTGCCGATAATGACCACCGCTGGCTCATTGCTGATGACCGCAGCCGCAACCGCATCCACCGGTTTCGCGGCCGCCGAGATTTCGATCATTTCAAAATCCGCCTTGCCGACGCCACAATCCGGGCAGATCCAGTCTTCAGGCACGTCTTCCCAGCGGGTACCGGCAAGGATGCCATCCGAGGGCCAGCCCTTGGCTTCGTCGTAAATCAATCCACAGATGATGCACAGCCACTTTTTCATTCTTCAGTCCTCTATCCGCCCGCGGCATTAACTAGCAGCGGGTCTGGTGCCGGTGGCGCCGGGCGCAGTGCCCGGCCCCCGCAGGCGCCTTATTTTATTATTAACGGGCGACGCGAATTGCCACGTTCTTGGTACGTACATAGCTGTACAGCGCTTCCTGGCCCTTCTCGCGACCATAGCCGGACAGGCCATTGCCACCGAACGGCGTTTCGATGCCACCGGCAAACCATTCGTTGACGAACACCTGACCGGCATCCAGCGCACGGGAGGCACGCAAGGCGCGGCTGATGTCCTGGGTGAAAACACCGGCGACCAGTCCGTAGTCGGTGTTGTTCGCCAGAGCGTAGGCTTCCTCTTCGGTATCGAAGGGGGTAATAGCCACCACCGGACCAAAGACCTCATCACCGAACAGACGCATGTCGGTGCTGACATCGGCGAATACCGTCGGCTGCACGAAGGCACCGGGCAGACCGGGCGCGGCCTTGCCGCCACACACCAGGCGGGCACCGTCTTCGACCGCCTGCTGGCAGATTTCCAGAATGCCGTCTCGCTGGCCCATCGAGACCACCGGCGTCATGTCCGGGTTGTCCCTGCCGGCGCCTATGCTCAGGCTGGAGGCCAGTTCCGCCACGCGGGCCACGACCTCGTCATAGATATCGCGCTGCACCAGCAGGCGGGACATGGCGGAACACACCTGACCTGCATTGAAGAAAATGCCCCAGCGCACACTGCTGACCAGCTGATCCAGATCCGCATCCGGGAACACCACCGCCGCGGACTTGCCGCCGAGTTCCATCACACAGGGCACGGCGTTTTCAGCGGCAGAGCGCATGATGGCGCGCCCGGTCGGTACTGAGCCTGTGAAGACGATCTGGTTGGTTTCCTTGTGCGCCACCAGGGCGGCACCGACTTCACGCCCGGGACCTGCGAGAATGCTCAACGCCCCCTTGGGAAGTCCTGCACGCTCGCAGGCCTTAGCCAGCACGGTAATCGCCAGCGGCGACAGCTCGGGGGATTTGACGATAACGGCATTGCCGGCCGCCAGTGCCGGTGCCAGGGAGCGGGCACAGATGGAAACCGGGAAGTTCCAGGGCACGATCTGCACCGAGATACCCTGGGGTTCATAGCTGGTGAAATCGATATAGTCTTCCCCCAGCGGGATGGACTTGCCTTCGATCTTGTCCGCCATGCCGGCGTAGTATTCGAAATACCGTGCTGCTTCGCTGACTTCGTCGCGGGCATCGTTGATCGACTTGCCGTTCTCACGCGATGCCAGTACCGCCGCGTCTTCCACCAGGGCGCGAATTTCGGCGCCAATGCGGTACATCAGCTCGGCCCGCTGGGCCGGACGCTGACGGGTCAGGCGACCCTCGCGCACGCATTCACGCGCCGCTGCAATGGCGCGCTCGGCGTCGTCCAGGGTGGCGCTGGCGATGGTGGCGAACACTTCATTGGTGGACGGATCACGCACTTCAATGGCGCTATCGCTATCGACCCAGTCGCCGGCGATAAAGTTGAGCCAGTGGTTGGTGTTGGAATTCAGCATGGGAAAGCTACCCGTGAGTCTTGCAGTCTGTAGCACTTAACACTGATCTGCTGCGGCATAGCCCGACAGACTGCTTGTGGCAGAAGAAGCCCTGAAATGAGGCCAGCCGCGCAGGTTTAATAACCTGGCGACCGGCTTCAGGTGCTCGAGGGTAGAATCAGCCCTGGGCTGATTCGGCGTACCTGTTGGCAACCCAGGTGTGGAAATGGTGGGTCGGGCCATCCAGTACCGGCGAGAAGACGCCACCGGCATAGCCCGGCGACTTGCGACCGGCCTGCATGCCTTCGACTGCAAAGACGTCTTCACCAAAGACTACTTTCCAGGCTTCCAGAACGGCCTGGCGGCAGGCGGAGAATTCGTCGCCGCAGGCTTCTTCGCCGACGTAGAACAGGCGCAGATTTTCCAGCGTGCGGTTATGGGCACGGGGCTCCAGAATGATGGTGAAGAAGTGGTCGGCCTGAATGCCCAGCAGTACGTTGGGGTACAGGGACACATATTCAGCCTGGCGCAGCTTGTCCTGCGGCCAGTCGGCGAAGCGCGGCAGGTGGGTGCCGGCAACGTCGGACAGGTTATAGGTGTAGCTGCCCTGGCCGGACATGCCCTCGCTGACCTCCAGGTTGTAGTGCTGATCCAGCGGCGAGTAGGTGTTCAGGCTCGGGTGTACCCAGGGCAGGTGATAGGCTTCGCAATAGTTCTCGATGGCCAGCTTGTAGTTGCAGTTCACTTCCAGCTGCATCTGGCTGCCGGTCTGCGCAATGTGCAGGTTGTTCCAGCCATCCTTGCCGCAGAACTCGTTCCAGCGCTGCGTCAGCGGTGCGATAAAGTCGTCGAACGACTGTGCATCACCGGACAGGTTAATAAACACCATCCCCATCCAGACGTGGGAGCGCACAGTGCGCAGGCCGTGCTTTTCACACACAAAGCCCTCGGCCTTGTGAACGCCGACGCCACCGATATGCGGGGTGCCCTTGAGGTTGCCGTTCAGGTCGTAGGTCCAGGAATGGTACGGGCAGCGCACCATGCCTTCGACTTCAGTTTCCTCGCTCAGCAGAATCATGCCGCGGTGGCTGCAGACGTTGTGGAAGACATTGAACTCGCCATCGCGATTACGCATGATCGCCAGCGGCAGACCCATGAAGTCCACCGGCTTGGCGAAACCGTTACGCGGCAGGTCGCTGGTGTAGCCGACGGCGGCCCAGGTCTTGCCCAGCACTTCGTCACGCTCAAACTCGAAGTAGGCGGGATCGTCATAGACGGCATTCGGCATGCCGGAGGCATCGGCAATCGGCTTGCGCACGCTGTCCAGGGCTGCCATCGGAATCATCTGAGACTTGATTGTCATCGCGCTTATCTCCACGTCACGGCCTGCACTTGGGAAGGCTGCTGGTTTCTCTTATAGACCGACAGGTACATCACCTGTCGATACTCTGTTTGAGTGCATAGTACTGAATACAAAATCGCCCGGACAAACGACTTTTCAGCCCCGACGTCATGATAAAAACTCACAGGTTTGCAAGCGCCTGAGTTTATGAAGAAATTTCCCTTCAAGCACAGGGACATGCAGATGGACGGGGCGATTCATGAGGCTTTAACAGGCTGAAATTCGGCTACGAAGGTCGCGGACAGCCGCTGCCATCACGCCAGACGCCGTGCATAAAACATGATAAAAGGTAATACCATGACTCAGGGCAGCGGCTTGTGTTCACGCTGGCGAGGCGAACATGACTGTGTGTTTTTTGATCATGCCCGCACCTGCACGCCAGTCATGCTGGCTGTCTCAACCCTGAACGCTGGCGGCAATGTTGTGCCACCACCTCAGAGAATCTCACCGTTTCATTACAAAAACTCATGAGCTTGAGTGAAAAAGTCGTTTGATCTGGATCAAGCTTTTACACAAGATGGCGCCATTGCGAATTCCGGTTCGCTGCTGCCCTACAGGCAGCCCCCTCACTGCCCGTATCCGGTTCTGCAATCGAGCGGCGGGCATGACTTTATATAATAAGCAAGGTGGACAAAGCGATGAGAGCCGACAGCGGACTTGTGCGAGGCGTGGACCCAATCGTCACCCTCATTTCCATGATGGTGGTGATTGGTTTCGTAATTTATTGCGGTCTGCAGGCCGAAGCCGCAGGCGCCTTCTTCCAGCAAGTGTCCGACAACATTCTCACCAACTTCAAATGGTTCTACCTGAGCGTCGTCACCGGTGTACTCGGGCTGCTGATCTACCTGATGTTCAGCCGCTACGGGAATATCCGCCTCGGCCGGGACGATGAAAGACCCGAATTCAGCTACCGCTCCTGGCTCGCCATGCTGTTCAGCGGCGGCATGGGCATTGGCCTGATCTTCTGGTCGGTGGCCGAACCCATGTGGCATTATGCCGGCAACCCCTTTGCCGCCGCCGGCCTCAGCGATGAGGCCGCCGCCACCGCAATGCGCATTACCTTCTTCCACTGGGGCCTTCACCCCTGGGCCATCTTTATTATCGTCGCCCTGACGATGGCGTATTTTGCCTATCGCAAGGGCCTGCCGCTGACCATGCGCTCGGTGCTCTACCCGCTGATCGGCGATCGCATCTATGGCCCCATCGGCCATACGGTGGACATCCTCACAGTGGCGATCACCGCCTTCGGCGTGTCCCAGTCCCTGGGGCTGGGTGTCATTCAGATGAATACCGGCCTCAACAACGTCTTCGGCATGGATATCAGTATCGGCAACCAGCTGATAATGATTGCCGTCATCAGCTTCCTGGCGATACTGTCGGTGGTCTCAGGTGTCGGCCGCGGCATCCGCCTGCTGTCCGAGTGGAACATGCTGCTGTCGATCATTCTGGTGATCGCCGTGCTGCTGATCGGCCCCACCCGCTACATTCTGCACACCTTCATCGAAAGCACCGGCGACTACGCCAGCAACCTGATTATGCTGAGCACCTGGAGCGACACCCAGGCGGATTCGGGCTGGCAGAACTGGTGGACCGCCTTTTACTGGCCCTGGTGGATGACCTGGTCACCCTTCGTCGGCATGTTCATCGCACGCATCTCCCGTGGCCGTACTATTCGCGAGCTGATCATCGGCGCCCTGTTGGTACCCACCCTGGTGACCTTTATCTGGATGTCGGTATTTGGCGGCTCAGCGCTAAAGATGGAACAGCAGGATCGCGTTGCCCACCAGGAACTGGTTGAAGCCGCCGCCCTGACCGGCGAGGCCGCTGAATTCAACGGCGGCGAGATCCTGCTGGCAACCAAGGCCGAAACCACCTCGGCGATCTTCACCCTGTTCGAGAAGCTTGATTCCGGCACTCTGGGACAGGCGCTGATGATACTGGTGACCTTGCTGCTGGCCACCTACTTCATCACCTCGGCGGACTCGGGCACCCTGGTGCTCTGCACCCTCAGTACGCGGGGCAGCATGGAGCCACCGCTTCGGCTGCGCATTATCTGGGGCGCCATGCAGGCCTTTATCGCCGGAGGCCTGCTCTATGCCGGCGGTCTGAAAGCGGTGCAGACCGCCTCCATCATCGCCGGCCTGCCAATTGCGGTGCTGACCCTGCTGATGTCCGTCAGCCTGATGAAGGCGCTGCGCGCCGAAGCGGGCCTGCTGCCCATTCCCCTCGGACCCCAGCGGGGCAGCAAACCCCAGGCCGTCCACAGCGCCACCCAGAGCGATGTTGCGACCCAGCCCTTTGAGGCCCAGCCTGCCATGTTGCGCGCCAGCGGCGAACGCTGATTCAGGCTTTGGATAAAAACACCGGCCTTCGCTTCTGGCGAACGCCGGTGTTTTTGTTTGCAGGGGTACAATCTGGGCACCTGGCCAAAGAACGCAGCTGCTACACTGCCGGCAAACCGCCAGCCGCGGGGGACACTTAACCCTAGCGCCCGCTGGCCCGCCATGACAATAAGAAAAGGAGAAACCTGGTTGAAGATCAAGCCGTTACCGCCTCTGAACAGCCTGGTTGCCTTCGAGTCCGCCGCCCGGCATCTGAGCTTTACCCAGGCCGCGCTTGAACTGAGCGTGACCCAGGGCGCCGTCAGCCGCCAGATCCGCCATCTGGAGGAATACCTCGGACGCAGCCTCTTCGTGCGGGACAAACGCCAGCTGAGCCTCACCCAGACCGGCGCCGAATACTACGACAGCGTGCAGCAGTCCCTGCTGCTGATATCCAGCGCCACCGGGGCCATAGTGCAGTGGCAGGGTAACCAGCAGCTCACTGTGGTCACCTCCAATGCCATGGCCTCGCTCTGGCTGCTGCCACGGTTGCCGGAATTCCAGGATCTGCACCCGGATATCGATGTGCGTATTCTGGCCACCGACTCCCTGCTGGGGCTGCGCAGCTCCGAATTCGATGTCGCGCTCTTTTACTGCCGCACACCGCCGGCGGGTCTGGTGGCGACACCGCTGTTCAACGAAAGGGTGTTCCCCGTTTGCAGCCCGGCCTTTCTGGAACGCTGTCGCAGTAACAACACCGCCGCCGGCATCGAAGGGCTGAACGACGAGGATATTCTGGGCACCACCCAGCTGTGGCTGGATTCGGGGGAGGACTGGCTTAACTGGAGTCAGTGGTTCAGCGCCGCAGGCATTGCACCGCAGGAACCACGCCGCCGCCTGAACCTGAACAACTACGCCATGCTGGTGCAGGCGGCGCTCAATGGTCAGGGCATTGCCCTGGGATGGGAGCAACTGGTCGCGGATTACCTGCAAAGCGGCCTGCTGGTGAGGCCCGTGGCGATGGAGCTGAACACCACCGCCCGCTTTTACATGCTGGAGCCCCAGGAGCCCATGCGCCGCAAGCCCGGCGTGGAGCAGTTTCGCCACTGGCTGCTGCAGCGTGCAGGGACATGCGAGGACACTGAGGCCCGCAGCGAGACTTCCCGGACTGCCTGAGGCCGGCAGCTAATTTCCCGGAATTCGCAGGCACATCCTCGAAGCTCGCCGGGGGCTCATTTCCCGGAAATCGCTTCGCTCATTCCGGCTACGAACTACTTGCTACTTGCGGCTAAATCAGTAAAGCGCCTTTTCGTCGCGCACCACATCACGCAGCAGCTTGAGGAACAGCTTGTCGGCATCACTGTGCTCAACCGGGATCTTCACGTTAGTGGTCGAGGACAGCTCATCGGCAATCAGCACATCGGCGTTTTTCTCGTTGATATACTTGCGGGCAATATCCAGCGCCCTGGTGTTGATATCGGGCTCAACCAGCACCTTGCGGATGAACAGCAACAGCTCATTGATGACCCGATCCTTGTTCTTGATTTCAGACACATTCATGGCGTAACTCCGCTCAGCATTTTCCCGCACTATAACCTGTTTTCAGGCCGCGTTGCAGCCGTCGTAGCTGGCGACGCTAGGCCCCCTGGCAGCCTCTTTTGCCACATCAACAGCTGCACCTGCACCTGCACCGCACCCCCAAAGATTAGCGCTCAATAGCCTGGAACTCGGGAAAACGGCGCCGATTTTTGCAATTTTACGGCCTAAATGCGTGTAAATCGCTCCCCATGCCGGCTTTTTGGGTCGATTAGGCCGCCATCGGTTGATCGAAACCTGACCCGATGAGAGAATGTGCAGCTCGATTTTAGAGGCCTTGAGCGAGTAGGTAACCCCGAAGCTCTGGCGAGTCGATCTCCAGTATCGTCTCCCGCTGGTCTGCCGGCTGAGCAATCCTCAGCACCGGTAAGCACCCGAACATGAGCCGCCACGTCTCTGCCCTGGAATGGTTGAGAATTTTGCCACCAAAGCATCAACGCCGCTTAAGTGGGTGGGTCACGTTCAACGTTGCAGAAACAAAAACTGTTACGCGCCTTTTCCTTGCCGGGAACTGGTGCATCAGAGGGTGAATACTGTGGAATTATTATCAGGCGCAGAAATGGTTGTTCGTGCCCTTCATGACGAGGGTGTGAAGTACATCTATGGCTATCCGGGCGGTGCCTTGCTGCACGTCTATGATGCCCTTTTCCGTCAGGAAGATGTGCAACATATACTGGTGCGCCATGAACAGGCGGCAACGCACATGGCCGATGCCTATGCCCGCGCGACCGGCAAGGCCGGCGTGGCGCTGGTGACATCAGGCCCAGGCGCGACCAATGCTGTTACCGGCATTGCGACGGCCTATATGGACTCGATCCCCATGGTGGTGATCACCGGTCAGGTCATGAGCCATCTGATCGGCGAAGATGCGTTTCAGGAAACCGACATGATGGGCATTTCCCGTCCGATCGTGAAACACAGCTTCAGCGTGTCCCGTCCGGAAGATATTCCGGCCATTATCAAGAAGGCGTTCCACATTGCCCAGACCGGTCGCCCGGGGCCTGTGGTCGTGGATATCCCCAAGGATATGACATCGCCAACCGAACGCTACGAGTACGAATATCCCAAGTCGGTCAAGCTGCGCTCTTACAGCCCGGTTAACCGCGGTCACAGCGGCCAGATCAAGAAAGCGACCGATCTGCTGCTGGCGGCCAAGCGCCCGGTGCTCTACACCGGCGGCGGCGTCATTATGGGCAATGCCAGTGCTGAGCTGATTCAGCTTGCGCGCATGCTCAACTACCCGGTCACCAATACCCTGATGGGTCTGGGCGGCTTCCCGGGTACGGATCGTCAGTTTATCGGCATGCTGGGCATGCACGGCAGCTACGAAGCCAACATGGCGATGCACCATTCGGACCTGATTCTGGCCGTGGGCGCGCGCTTTGACGACCGTGTTACCAACGGTCTGGACAAGTTCTGCCCCACCGCCAAGATTATCCATATCGATATAGACCCTGCGTCCATTTCCAAGACCGTCAAGGCCGATATCCCCATCGTGGGCCCGGCTCAGGCGGTTCTGGCGGAAATGATCGAACTGGTAGGCGCGTCCAAGAAGCAGCCCGATGCGGCGGCGATCAAGACCTGGTGGGAACAGATCGACGAATGGCGCACGCGCCACGGCGGGCGCTACCGCACCGACGACTCCGACAAGATGAAGCCGCAGCAGGTCATCGAAATGCTGAGCAAGGTCACCAACGGCGACGCCTATGTGTGTTCCGATGTGGGCCAGCACCAGATGTTCGCGGCGCAGTACTACAAGTTCAACAAGCCCAACCGCTGGATCAATTCGGGCGGTCTTGGCACCATGGGCTTCGGTCTGCCGGCGGCCATGGGCGTGCAGATGAGCTTCCCCGATGCCGACGTCGCCTGCGTCACCGGCGAGGGCAGCATCCAGATGAACATTCAGGAGCTTTCCACCTGCAAGCAGTACGACCTGCCGGTGAAAATCATCAACCTGAATAACCAGTCGCTGGGCATGGTGCGCCAGTGGCAGGATATGAACTACGAGTCGCGTCATTCACACTCGTACATGAAATCCCTGCCCGACTTCGTCAAGCTGGCCGAGGCCTATGGCCATGTCGGCATGAAGGTCGAGAAGTATTCCGACCTTGAAGCCGCCATGCGCGAAGCCTTCGCCATGAAGGATCGTCTGGTGTTCATGGATATCTATGTGGATCAGTTCGAGCACGTGTACCCCATGCAGGTACCGCGTGGCTCAATGCGTGACATGTGGCTGACCAAAACGGAGAGAACTTGAGCATGCGACATATCATTTCAGTTCTGTTGGAAAACGAACCGGGTGCCCTGTCTCGCGTGGTCGGCCTGTTCTCCCAGCGTAATTACAACATCGAATCCCTCACCGTGGCGCCGACGGACGATGCGACCCTGTCGCGTCTGACCGTCACCACCATCGGGGATGACCGTGTTATCGAACAGATCACCAAGCACCTGAACAAGCTGATTGACGTTGTGAAGGTGGTCGATTTGACCGAAGGCGAGCACATCGAGCGCGAGCTGATGATGATCAAGCTCAAGGCCTCTGGCGCTGCCCGCGCCGAGATCAAGCGCACCGCGGATATCTTCCGTGGCCAGATCATCGATGTGACACCCAGTACCTACACAGTGCAGCTGATCGGTGCGAGCGACAAGCTCGATGCCTTTATCAGCGCACTGGGCACCGCCAACATCATGGAAGTGGTGCGTTCGGGTGTTTCGGGTATCGCCCGCGGCGAGAAAACCCTCAGCCCCTGATCCGCAGGATCAGCCGGCGACAGAAAAGCCGCTCCCCCAGAGGAGCGGCTTTTTTATGCGTGCGGCCTGTCAATGCCCAGCGGGCTCCGGGCCGCACAGTTCGTCAGGCCGCCAGACGGCAGCCCTGTTTCACCGCCGGTCTATGACCTGGCCGCCTGGGTGGCGAGCGATGCCGCGGCGACGACCGGAGCCTGCCGGGGCTCACGCCCCACCAGGAAAATGGCCAGCGCGGCGACAAGCGCCGGCACACCGACGGCAACAAAATTCATCTCGACGTTCAGCTCCGCTGCCATCAGTACACCACCGAGGATCGGGCCCAGGATAGCGCCAAGTCGGCCCACCCCGGAGGCCCAGCCGATACCGGTGGAGCGGTTGGACACCGAATAGTACTGTGCCACGTAGGCGTACAGCAGAATCTGGGTACCAATGGTGCAGGCACCGGCGATGGCAATCAGCAGATACTGAACGGTCATCGAACCTTTAAGGAAGCCCAGCAGCCCGATGGACAGAGCGGCAAGCAGGAACATGATGGTGATCACACGACGCAGGTGAAAGCGGTCAGACATCAAGCCGCCACCGATGGCCCCGAACATGGCGCCAAAATTCAGCACCAGCAGGAACAGCAGCCCCTTCTTCACTTCGTAGCCGGCGGCTTCCATGATCTTCGGCAGCCAGGAGGCCAGAGCGTAGACCATCATCAGGCAGCAGAAGAAGCTGACCCAGAACATCAGCGTAGACAGCAGACGGCCGTGGGTGAAAAGAGACAGCAGCGGTACGCTGCCGGGCTCCTTCCCGGTTGGCATCTGCAGATCGTCCCCGAGTTGTGCATTGCAGCCTGGATCAAGCCGGTTGAGCATCTTTACCGCCTCTGCCTTGCGGCCAGACTGCAGCAGGTAGCCGACAGATTCCGGCAACAGCAGCCAGATCAGCGGCAGCAGCAGAAGCGGTATGCCTGCGACGAAAAAGACCGAAGGCCAGCCATAGGCCGGAATCAGGTTCATGCCGATAAAAGCCGAAGCCATGCCACCGATGGAGTAGCCGCTGAACATGATGGCGACCAGGGTACTGCGCATCTTCTTTGGCGCATATTCGGTCATCAGGGCGACGGCGTTGGGCATGACACCGCCAATACCAAGACCGGCAATGAAACGGCAGAGTCCAAACTCCAGCGGATCACGGGCAAAGCCGTTGAGGAAGGTGACGCCACTGAACAGGGCGACACAGATCATAATGGTTTTCTTGCGCCCTATCTTGTCCGACAGCGGACCGAAAAACAGGGCACCGAACATCATGCCAAAGAGCGCCGTGCTCCCCAGGGTGCCGGCATCCACCGGAGACAGATTCCACTCGGCCATCAGCTTGGGCAGTACCACACCGTAAATGATCAGGTCATAGCCATCAAAGATAATGATCAGACCAGTCCAGAACAGCACCAGCCAGTGAAATTTGTTGAATCGAGCTTCATCGATAATTTTATGCACATCTACCGTTTTCACAGCATTCTCCCGTCAGCCAACCTTATTCTTATGTCGCCCGGCCCACGCGGGGGCTGAAGCAAACGCACGCGGCTTTGGTTAACTTGTGTACAGTCCAGAGCCATAGCTGCAGTATCAAGCAATTGACAGGGATCTAAATGACGCAGCCTGCAATGACTATCCATTGGCTGCAAAGGGTGCTGATCGGGGGCAATAGCAGGTTCAAGGGGGGAGGCGGAAGCCAAGGCGCAGGCAAAGGCAAAGGCAAAGGCAAGTAGGTGCCTTCGGCGACAGCGGTTATAGGTACGGCGAAACAATTCCTGCGTGCAGAGCGGCAGGGAGAAGGGTGTTGCTGTCGGGCCGGGCTGCGTCAGCAGCCCGGTATCCGTTACGAATCAGCTTTTCACCACATCCACGAAGTAGTGATCTTCGCCGTTGACCTTCTCGCGCACCAGACCGTGTACGTCGGTCTCGAAGCCCGGGAAGCGGCCATTGAAGTCACGCACAAACTGCAGGTAACTGACGATGATCTTGTTGTAGCACTCGCCCGGAATCAGCAGCGGAATACCCGGCGGATAGGGCGTTACCAGCATGGCGGTAATGCGACCTTCCAGATCGTCGATCGCCACGCGCTCTACCTGGCGATGCGCCATCTTGGCCCAGGCATCGGCCGGGGTCATGGCCGGCTGTATCTTGGACAGATACATGTCGGTGGTGATGCGGGCCACATCGTACTGGCGGTAGACCTCGTGGATCTCGCTGCACAGGTCGCGCAGGCCGACACGCTCGTACTTGGGAAAACGCTTGGCGAATTCCGGCATGACGCGCCACAGCGGCTCGTTGTTGTCGAAGTCATCCTTGAACTGCTGCAGTTCCGTCACCATCGAGTTCCAGCGGCCCTTGGTGATGCCGATGGTGAACATGATGAAGAAAGAGTAGAGTCCGGTTTTTTCGATGATAATACCGTGCTCGGCCAGGTACTTGCTGACGATAGCCGCGGGGATGCCGACGTCGTCGAAGCTGCCGTCCACGTCCAGCCCCGGGGTGATGATGGTGGCCTTGATCGGGTCCAGCATATTGAAGCCCGACTCGATCTCGCCAAAACCATGCCAGCGATCGCCGGAATGAATCACCCAGTCGTCACGATCCCCCATGCCTTCGTCGGCCAGGCGGTCCGGTCCCCAGACCTGGAACCACCAGTCATCGGCGCCGAACTCGTCATCCACCTTGCGCATGGCGCGGCGGAAATCCAGCGCTTCCAGAATGGATTCTTCCACCAGCGCGGTGCCGCCCGGCGCTTCCATCATCGCCGCCGCCACGTCGCAGGAAGCGATAATGGCGTACTGCGGACTGGTGGACGAATGCATCAGGTAGGATTCGTTGAAGCGATGCGTATCGAGCTTGCGGTTCTTGCTGTCCTGCACCAGGATCTGCGACGCCTGGGACAGGCCCGCCAGCAGCTTGTGGGTCGACTGGGTGGCGAACACCAGGGTGTCGTCCGAACGGGGACGGCCGGAACCGATGGCGTGCATGTCGCGGTAGAAGCTGTGGAAGGCCGCGTGGGGCAGCCAGGCTTCGTCGAAGTGCAGCGTATCGATGGTGCCGCCCAGGATGTCCTTGATGGTTTCGACGTTGTAGAGCACACCGTCGTAGGTGCTCTGGGTAATGGTCAGAATACGCGGTTTCTTGTTGACCGCATTGCGGGCAAAGGGGTTGTCGGCGATCTTCTGGCGAATGGTCTCGGGGGCAAACTCACTCTTGGGAATAGGCCCGATAATGCCGTAGTGGTTGCGGGTCGGCATCAGGAACACCGGAATCGCGCCTGTCATGATGATGGAATGCAGGATCGATTTGTGACAGTTGCGATCCACCACCACTATATCGCCGGGCGCCACCGTGGAGTGCCAGACCACCTTGTTGGAGGTCGAGGTGCCGTTGGTGACGAAGAACAGGTGATCGCAGCCGAAAATGCGTGCCGCATTGCGCTCGCTGGCAGCCACGGGGCCCGTGTGATCCAGCAGCTGGCCGAGTTCGTCCACGGCGTTGCAGACGTCTGCGCGCAGCAGGTTCTCGCCAAAGAACTGGTGGAACATCTGCCCGACCGGGCTTTTCAGAAAGGCCACGCCGCCGGAATGGCCGGGGCAGTGCCAGGAATAGGAACTGTCGCTGGCGTAATCCATCAGGGCATCGAAGAAGGGCGGCGCCAGGGAATCGAGGTACTTCCTGGCTTCACGGATGATATGCCGCGCCACGAACTCGGGCGTATCTTCAAACATGTGAATGAAACCATGCAGCTCACGCAGAATTTCATTGGGTATATGGCGTGACGTGCGGGTCTCGCCATACAGGAAAATCGGAATGTCGGTGTTGCGCTTGCGCACTTCCCGAATAAAGCCGCGAATACCCGCCAGCGCCTTCTCGACATCGGCATCGCTGCCATCACCAAACTCTTCATCGTCGATCGAGACGATAAAGCTGGAGGCACGGCTGGCCTGCTGTGCAAAGGCGGTCAGGTCGCCGTAACTGGTAAAGCCGATAACCTCAACGCCTTCCTGGCCGATGGCTTCGGCAAGGTCGCGAATACCGGAACCCGAGATATTTTCAGAACGGAAGTCTTCATCAATGATGACTACAGGAAAGCGAAATTTCATGTGGGGCCAGTCACTCGGTAAAAACAGGTGAGTAGGGGAAGTGCGCGGCGCCACTGCACGAGCGATTCCGCCCCGACAGCACACCATTCACACCACAGAATCAGCGGATGAAACCAATCCGGGGATTCCTGCGAACACGCTCAAAGCATCATAGCAGCGTGGCCAGTCCCTGCGACAGGCTCGGTACTGGAAACCCGGACGCAGGACGCCAATTTTACCAGATTGATATCCATGTGATAGCAGAGAATACAATCTGCTAGAATCCCTCCCCCGCAGCGGGATATCCGCATCGGTTCCCAGGCAGCGGCGATCCCCGGCAGCGACAGGCTGTGTCAGGGCTACACTTAAGGCGACAGCCTTGTACGAATCTCAGGAAGATTTATCGGCATGAAGTGGCGACCAGGCCAGTCCAGCACTCCCCCGGATCGGCTAGAGCCCACACTGCTGAGCTTTATCTGGCGCTACAGTTCCCGCCATCAGTTTGCGCTGCTGGCCATTACGCTGCTGTCGTTTCCCGTACTCTATGCCAGTCTCGAGCTGCCCAAGCGCATCCTCAATGAGGCCATCGGCGGTACCGAATTTCCGGTGCATATTATGGGCGTTGCTTTCCTGCAACTGCCCTTTTTGCTGCTGCTCAGCTTTACCTTTCTGTTCATGGTGCTCTGTGGCGGTCTGATCAAGATGCGGCTGAACATCTACAAGGGCATCGTCGGCGAACGCCTGCTGCGGCGCCTGCGCTACCGTCTGATCACCCAGGTGCTGCGTTTCCCCGCCGCCCGCTTCAGACGCACGTCCCAGGGCGAAGTGGTATCCATGGTCACGGCCGAGGTCGAGCCCCTGAGCGGCATCATGGGCGATGCCCTGGCGCTGCCGCTGTTCCAGGCCGGCCAGATGCTCACCATCCTGACCTTCCTGTTTATCCAGAATCCCTGGTTTGGCCTCGCCGCCGTGGCGCTGGTGCCGCTACAGGCCATCATTACGCCCTTGTTGCAGCGACGCATCAACCGACTGCACCGCGAACGGGTACGCCGGGTACGCAAGCTGTCCGAGCTGATCGGCGAATGCGTGCAGGGGCTGGATGACCTGCGCAGCAACGGTGGCACTCCCTATGCGCTGGCGATTTTCAGCCATCGACTGGGGGGCATTTTCCATATCCGCGGCGATATTTTCCGCAAGAAATTCTTCATGAAGTTCCTCAACAACTTCATCAATAATCTGCCCCCCTTCCTGTTTTACGCCGTGGGCGGCTACCTGGTGATTCAGGGCTCGCTCTCCATCGGTGCCCTGGTCGCCGCCATCACCGCCTACAAGGACATAGTCACGCCCTGGCGCGAACTGCTCAATTACATCAGCCAGATTCAGGAAACCAGCGACCGCTATAAAAGCCTGCGCGACCAGTTCCAGCCCGACGACATTCTCGACGCCGAGCTGTTCGAGGAATCCGGCGATGAACTGCCGCGCCTCAACGGCGCTATCAGTTTTGACCAGGTCTGCATTACCGACCCCAACGGCAGCCGGGTACTGTCGAATATAAGCCTGAGTGTACCGGCGGGCGCCATGGTGGCCGTCCAGAGTAGTAACAGCACGGTACGCAAGGCCTTCTCCCAGGTCCTGTCACGCAGCATCAGCCTGTCGTCCGGCCAGGTAAATATCGGCACGCACAACCTGGGACGGCTGAATCAGGCGGTCATCTCCGCCCGTATCGGCATTGCCACCTCAACGCCCTATCTGTTTAACGCCTCTGTGGGTGAAAACATCTACATGCCGCTGCGCCGCAACCCGCGCGCAGACCTCGGCGTTCAGGAGCTGGATGACCCCGAGCTGCAGGAATCCCTGGCCTCGGGCAACAGTACCTATCCGGTCAATGCCGAATGGCTGGATCTGGATATCGCCCGCTTCAGCAAGCTGGACGAGCTGAATCAGTGGTGGCTCATGATCGTCGACTCCATGGGCAGCGAGGACTACCTGTCGCAACGCGCTCTGGATGCCCGCTTTGAGCCCTCGGATAGGCCCTCCCTGGCCGAAAAAATGATTGAGTTTCGTCCCCGTCTGGCGCGCCGGCTGGCAGAGGAAAACCTGGCCCGCTTTATTCATCCTTTCGAACGTGATGGCCTGAATCCGAGCCTTACACTGACCGAAAACCTGCTGTTCGCGGTGCATCTGCATTCCAGCCGCGACGAGCATGCCGCCACCACCCGTCAGCTGATCAAGCGCTTCAGTGCGGCGGGCTTTGGGCCTGAGCTTGAGCACTTCGCCCGGGGTCTGCTGGAAACCCTGGTACACACCTTTGCTTCCATCGGCGCCAATCACCCGATGTTCAAACGCCTCGGCGGACTGACCCCGGAAATATTCCGGGCGCTGCAGGAGGTACACCAGAAACAGGACACCGGCCGCCCGCTGACCAACGCCGAAGCCGAGTTGCGCCTGTCTCTGCCCTTTATGGTGACCCCCGAGCAACTGGACATGCCGCTGCCGCGGTCGATCTGCGCCGCCGTGCTGGCCATGCGCGATGCATGTATCCCGCTGCACGAAGCGCTGTTCCAGAGCCGTTACCGGCCTCTGGATGAAAAACTCGTCAACCCCGGCATCAGCGTGCTGGAGAACCTGATTTTCGGCAAGCTGGCCCGTGCCGGCGAAACCAACGAACGCAATATTCGCAGCATCGTCGCCGAAGAGCTGCTGCAGGCGGGGCTGCACGGGCCCCTGTCCATGCTGATCCGCAGCATACCGGTGGGGCTGGGCGGTTCCGAAATACCGCCCATCGCCCAGGAGCGCTTTGCCTTCCTGCGCGCAACCATCAAGAAGCCGGATATTCTGGTGCTGGATCAGGCGCTGGCGAGCCACTCGGTCGCCCAGCGCAGCGAGGCCCTGCGCAAGATCAGGCGCCTGCTGCCTGAAGCCACCATTTTTGTGCTGGAACCCAGCTTCCATAACATTGAGCAGTTCGACCAGTCGATCAATCTGCAGGACGGCCAGGTCCCGCAGGGTGGCGACACCCAGGCGCCGGCGGAGCCGCCGTCAGAAACCATCGAAGACTTCGAGAACAAGCGCAAGGTGATTGCCAGCACTGAAGCCTTCGCCAAACTCAGCCCCGCCCATGTGCGCCTGCTGGCCTATGCGTCGCGCTGGATAAGGGTCGAGGCCGACGAGCACCTGTTTCGCAGCGGCGACCTGCCCGATGGCGCCTACATAGTCGTAGAAGGCCTGGCCGAGCTGCGCTGGCCCGACGCCACAGCTGCCGACGAACCCATAACCGCGGTGGGACCGGGCCGCCTGATCGGTGACCTCTCGGTGATTGTCGATCAGCCACGCAACATGGACCTGCAGGCCATCAAGCCCGTGCTGGCCCTGCGCATCGAGCGTCGCGAGCTACTCGAGATCGTGGAAAATGACGCCGCCGTGGCCATGCACCTGCTGCGCACCGTCTCGGGACACCTGTTCAGCGCCGCCGAAAGCCTTCGCAGCGAACGCACGGGCGAGCACTGATGGCGTCCGGGTCTCCCAGCATCAAGCTGCGCCCCTACCAGCAGGACGCCGTCGATGCGACGCTGCGCCACTTTCGTGGCGGCGACGAACCTGCCGTGATCGTACTGCCCACCGGCGCCGGCAAGAGCCTGGTCATCGCCGAGCTGGCCCGCCTGGCGCGGCGCCGTATTCTGGTGCTGGCCCATGTGCGCGAGCTGGTGGAGCAGAATCACGCCAAATACGCCGCCTTCGGCCTCAGCGCCGGTGTCTTCTCGGCAGGTCTGGGGCTCAGGGATAGCGGGCACCAGGTGACCTTCGCCAGCGTGCAGTCCGTGGCACGCAACCTGGAGCTGTTTCGTAACGCCTATTCGCTGCTCATCATCGACGAATGTCACCGTGTGAGTGACAGTGATGACAGCCAGTATCAGCAGGTGGTCGCGACGCTGCGCGAGCAGAACGTCAACCTCAAGGTACTGGGCCTTACCGCCACGCCCTATCGCCTGGGTCAGGGCTGGATCTACCAGTACCACTACCGCGGCTTTGTCCGGGCTGAAGACAGCCGTCCCTTTCGCCACTGCATCTACGAACTGCCGCTGTCGCAGCTGATCCGCGATGGTTTTCTCACCCGGCCAGAGCTGGTGGATGCGAGCATCGCCCATTACGACTTTTCAGCGTTGCAGGCCAATGCTGCCGGCCACTACAGCGAGTCTGAGCTCAACAGCCTGCTGAGCCAGTACCCGCGCGTAACCCGGGCCATCTGCGAACAGATACAGGAACTGGCCTGCGAGCGTGCCGGCGTAATGATTTTCGCCGCCACCATCAAGCATGCACAGGAAATTACCGGTTACCTGCCCGGCGACTGCACTGCCCTGGTGACCGGTACCACCCCTGCAGCTGAGCGCGAATCCCTGATCACAGGTTTCAAGGCGCGGGAGCTCAAGTACCTGGTGAACGTGGCGGTGCTGACCACCGGCTTCGATGCACCCCATGTGGATCTGATTGCCATCCTCAGACCCACACAGTCGGTCAGCCTCTATCAGCAGATCGTCGGCCGCGGCCTGCGTCTGGCCCCCGGCAAGACCGACTGCCTGGTGATCGACTACGCCGGCAACGGCTTCAACCTGTTCGCCCCTGAAGTCGGCAGCAAGAAACCCGATAGCGACAGCGAGCCGGTGCAGGTGTTCTGCCCGGGCTGCGGCTTTGCCAATATTTTCTGGGGCAAGACCGATGGCGCCGGCACTGTAACCGAGCACTATGGCCGCCGCTGTCAGGGCCTGCTCGAGGATGACACTGGCCACAAGGAGCAGTGCGACTACCGTTTTCGTTTCAAGGAATGTCCGCACTGTGGCGCTGAGAATGATATAGCGGCACGCCAGTGCCACCAGTGCAGCGAAGCCATCATAGATCCTGACGACCTGCTCAAGCGCGCCCTGCAGCTCAGGGATGCCCGCGTGATCCGCTGCGCCGGTGTCAGTTTCAGCGAACACAGGGAAGCCCTGCGCATCAGCTACCACGATGAACAGGGCGAGGAACTGCACGAACGTTTTGATCTGAGGCAGCCTGGCCAGCGGGCGGTCTTCAACCGCCTGTTCGGCCGCCGTTTCAATGCCGCCACCGAACCCCGCCACTTCAAAACCCTGGCCGAGGTGCTGGCCGTGGCCGACGCTTTCAGCGCACCGGACTTTGTCGTGGCCCGCAAGGCCGGCCCCCACTGGCGGGTGCGCGAGCGGCTGTTCGACTATAGCGGGCGCTATCGCAAGGCGAATGAATTGTAAGTGGTGAGTCGCAGGAGCCCAGCCTCCGGGCGTCAGGTTCAGGCAGCGCCGATCACGCCGCCGTCTTCCCGCGTAACCATCACTATGCTGGAGCGCGGCTTGCCGCCATCCTGGTAGTCCGGGAAGCCACCGGTGGGATGCTGGATGCCGACGAACATGGTCTTGTAGTCTTCACTAAAGGTCAGACCTGTGACTTCACAGCCGGTCGGACCGACCATGAAGCGACGGATCTCGCCGCTGGCCGGGTCGCCACAGAGCATCTGGTTGTTGCCCATGCCGGCGAAATCGCCCTCGTTGGAGTCCTCGCCGTCGGTCAGGATCCACAGCCGCCCGTCCTTGTCAAAACCCAGGCCATCCGGGCTGTTGAACATGTTATCGGCAGTGATGTTGGACGAGCCGGCGTAGGCATCCTGGTGCTGTGCCGGATTGCCGGCAATCAGGTACAGATCCCAGACGAACTCTTCTGCGGTATGGTCGCCGCCCTTGGCTTCCCAGCGGATAATCTGGCCATAGTGGTTGGCGGCGCGCGGGTTCGGGCCGTTCAGCGGCTGGTCGTCCTTCTTGCCGCGGTTCTTGTTGTTGGTCAGGGTGCAGTAGACCTGGCCGTTCAGCGGGTTGGCGCTGACCCATTCCGGGCGGTCCATGCTGGTGGCGCCGACCTGTTTGGCCGCCTTGCGGGTGTGCACCAGCAGTGTCGCCTGGTCGGCAAAGCCGTTTTCGACGGTCAGGCCATTCTTGCCATGGGTCAGCTCGATCCAGCGACCGGTACCGGCGTGCTTGTCACCCTCGCCACCGTTGAACTGCGCCACATAGAGAGTGCCGTCCTGCAGCAGGGCACGGTTGGCGGCTTCATTGGCCGGATCGTACTTGCCCTTCGAGACGAAGCGGTAGATGTGTTCGCCGCGCTCGTCGTCGCCCATGTAAACCACGGCATGACCATCGGCATTGAGCACCAGTTCGGCGTTCTCGTGCTTCACGCGGCCCAGGGCCGTGCGTTTCATCGGTGTCGACTGCGGGTCGAACGGATCGTACTCGACGATCCAGCCGAAACGGTTGGGTTCGTTCGGCGTGCGGCTCAGATTGAAGCGTTCGTCATGCCGCCACCAGCCGTAGCGGTCTTCCGCCGCCTTGACGCCATAAAGGGCCTGATCCGCTGGCACGTCCTCGTCACGGTCGGCGCCGAACACGTTCTGGAAGTTCTCTTCGCAGGTCAGGTAGGTGCCCCAGGGCGTGCGGCCGTTGGCACAGTTGTTCACAGTACCCAAAACCTTGCGACCGCTGGGATCGGCGGCGGTTTTGACCAGCTCGTGCCCGGCGACCGGCCCCGTCAGCGTCATTTCGGTTTCCAGGTGGATACGGCGGTTCAGCTTCGAGTCGCGCAGATAGCGCCAGTGACCCTCGCCGTCGCGCGCCAGCTCCACGACCGTGTTGCCGTGCGCGGCCTTGGCCTTTTCCACATCCTCGCGCGATTCAACCGTGCCGTTTTTCAGCAGGTACTCGTAGTTGCAGTATTCGTTGTTGACTGCCAGCACCGCACGGTCCGGATCGACGGAACCGTCGGCCCGCTTGAAATGGAACAGCGCCATGCCATCGGTGTTGTCGCCAAACTGCAGCGCCTGATCGGCAGCGCTGTTGCCACCCTGGTGGTCAAATTCCGGCGCACCGGGCAGTACCGGATCACCCCAGGACATCAGAATCGAGGAGCGATAGCCGCTGGGCAGCACTATGGCATCGTCGGTGGACGCCTTGATCGCCTTGAAGCCCAGCAGGCGGGACGGCTCCATGGCGGCGGCAACTGCCTGGGCCATGGGCGACAGGCTGAAAAATCCGAGCATGCCGGCCGCCATGCCGCCTTTGAGCAGGCTGCGACGGCTCAGGGCCTTGTCGACCAGAGCATCAAAATCGGTGCCTACCAGGCTATCGGTATCCTGGGCATTAACGTCAGACTGTGTGGGTTTCATGGAATTTCCTCCTGCAAGAATGGCGTGCATGCTAGTCAGTGAACATGACCATCGCATGACAGCCCAGGGAACCACCTGCTGCTGAGCGCGTAACGGGGAATATGCTAGAGTGCGCATCAATCAACATCAGCGACAGGAAGCATCTGGATGGCACTGCACGCAATTCTGTTTGATCACGACGGCACCCTGGTGGACTCCGAGGCGGTCAACCTGCAGCTCTGGCGCCAGGCGCTCGAGCCCTGGGGGCTGACGATCAGCGACGAGCTTTACTGGAGCCGCATGCTGGGCGTGCCGATCCGGCAAAACGCCGCCGATATTCTGGCGCTGTACAGGCCCGATGCCAGCATCGAACAACTGACGGCCGCCAAGCTTGCCGCCAATGCAGCCTATCTCGCCCACGCCTACTTTCCACAGATGCCGGGCGCCGATACGGTGGTGCGTGCCCTCGCAGGCGAACTGCGCCTGGCACTGGTCAGCGGCTCTCAGCGTAACTGCGTGCAGGCATCCCTGCGCGGCCACGCCTGGGAGCCGTTGTTCGAGCATGTGGTCACCGGCGACGATGTTGCCCGAAACAAGCCGGCCCCGGATGGCTATCTGCAGGCACTGTCACTGATGCAGCTCGAGGCCGATAACTGCATCGCGGTGGAGGATACCGAAGTGGGCGTTACCGCCGCTTGTGCCGCGGGCTTGCGCGTGGTCGCCATCCGCAGCCCAGAGGCGCAAAGCCATGACTTTTCCGCTGCCAGCATCATCCTGGACAACCTGACAGAAGCGCACGCCTGGATCCGCCAGCAACATTAAACGATTCACTCAACGACACGGGAAACCCCATGACACAGCCATTTCGCCTTGAATTCCAGGTACGGGACTACGAACTGGATATCCAGGGCATCGTCAATAACGGCGTCTATTTCAACTACCTGGAGCACGCCCGTCACGAGTACCTGCTGGCCAAAGGCGTGGATTTCGCCGCCCTGGCCCAGGATGGTATCCATCTGGTGGTGATTCGCAGTGAACTGGATTACAAGGCGCCACTGAAAAGCGGCGACCGTTTTGTGGTCGAGGTCACGACCGAGCGCCTGGGCAAGGTACGCTTCGGCTTTCGCCAGCGGGTCATTCGTCTGGCCGACGACAAGGTCATGCTCGACGGTCTGGTGACAGGCACGGCACTGAACGAACGCGGCCGGCCCTATATCTCGCCGGCGATTGAATCGCTGTTCGAGGCCTGAGCCCGCGCAATACAGTGCGCGTTCGGATCAGCGGCGGCGAAACAGGTAATCATCGAAGCAGTCGTCGCCGCGCATGACACTCCCCCAGCTCAGCAGCTCAAGCCCAGGATCAATGGCGTCCAGTTCCCCGGGCGCTACGCAGAAGCGGGCAGGGAAGCCGTGCCGCTCATTCTGCTGCAGGTTGAAGGTACTGAACGCCAGCAGACCGCCGGGCACCAGGGCGGCAGCCAGTTGCGGCCAGAGCGCAGCTTCGGGCTTGTAGCGGCAGACCAGGATGTTATCGAAGGGACCGAGGCCCTGCAGGCAGTCCGGCTGAGCCAAATCACGGCAGTGGGTCTGGATTGCCAGCTGTTCGGCGGTGGCAAAGCCCACCAGGCGAGCCAAACCAACCTCGGCAATATCCACCGCAGTTACCGCAAAGCCCAGCCGTGCCAGTGCCAGGCTGGCGGCACCATCGCCGGCGGCCAGATCCAGCACTGAACCCGGCAAAAGCCCGGGCGCCACCTGGGTCACAAAGGCGGGGGTTGCGGGAGCTGCTTGCGAGCGGGCCTCGTAACGTCGATTCCATTTTTCCCGTGCGGCATTCATCTGCAATTCCTTGAAAAGACCAACTAAAAACTGTCGAGCAGGCTTTTGAGGCTGTTCAGCGTGGCCTTTCCGCGTGCCTTGTTCTGATCCTGGTTGCGCTCCAGCCCCTCGATCACCAGATCTTCCTGCGGCACTTCGTCGATAAAGCGGCTCGGCAGGCAGTCCACCATCTCGCCGTACTGCTTGCGTTGGCGCGCCAGGGTCATGGTCAGGGTTTCCCGCGCCCGGGTGATGCCGACGTAGGCCAGCCGGCGTTCTTCCTCGATGGTGCCGGTTTCGATGCTGTTGCGGTGTGGCAGCAACTCTTCTTCCATCCCCATCATGAACACATGGGGGAACTCCAGCCCCTTGGATGCGTGCAGCGTCATGAGCTGCACCCGGTCGGAGTCATCCTCTTCTTCCTGGCGGTCCAGCAGGTCAAGCAGGATCAGGCGGGTGATGGTTTCCTCGATACCGGCATCGGGGTCGTCTTCGCGCAGCCTATCGAGGGTCGAGCGGATGGAGTCCAGCAGAAACCAGACGTTCTGTACCCGCTTGTCAGCCGCCGCTTCACTGGCGGTGTTCTGCCGTATCCAGCCTTCGTAGTCGATATCGCGCACCATTTCGCGAATGGCATCCACGGGATCGACTTCCTGGCACTGGCGATAGATGCGCTGCATCCAGTCGCGGAAACGGCGCAGACGATCGATCGCCTGCGCCGGCAGCATCTGCTCGAGCCCCATTTCATCACAGGCGGCAAACATGCTTACCTGGCGCTCGGACGCGTAGGTGCCGAGCTTTTGCAGCGTACTGGGGCCGATTTCGCGCCTGGGCGTATTGATGATGCGCAGGAAGGCGTTGTCATCATCCGGGTTGATCAGCACCTTGAGGTAGGCCATCACATCCTTGATCTCAGCGCGGGAGAAAAAGGAAGTTCCGCCACTGAGCTTATAGGGCACCTGATACGCCTGCAGCTTGACCTCCAGCAGACGGGCCTGGAAGTTGCCGCGGTAGAGGATGGCGAAATCCTTGAAGGGCACGGCCTTGCGCAGGTGCCGGTCGAGTATTTCGGTGGCGATGCGCTCGCACTCGGTTTCTTCGTTGCGGTTGTAGATCACCCGGATAGGATCGCCATAGCCCATATCGCTCCACAGCGTCTTTTCGAACACGTGGGGGTTGTTGGCGATCAGGGTGTTGGCAGCCTTCAGAATCAAGCGGGTAGAACGGTAGTTCTGCTCCAGCTTGACCACCTTCAGGCTCGGGAAGTCCTCATTGAGCTGAATCAGGTTCTCGGGCCGCGCGCCGCGCCAGGCATAGATCGACTGGTCGTCGTCGCCGACCACCGTCAGGGCGCCGCGGTGCCCCACCAGCTGGCGCACCAGACGGTACTGCGACAGGTTGGTGTCCTGATACTCATCCACCAGCAGGTAGCGGATACGCCCCTGCCAGCGCTGCAGTACCTCGGGATTGTTCTGGAACAGCCGCACCGGAATCAGGATCAGGTCGTCAAAATCCACCGCGTTATAGGCGCGCAGATGGATTTCGTAGGACTCATAGGCACGGGCCGCCAGAAGCTCGTCCGGGCCCGCGGCCAGGGCCAGCGCCTGGCCAGGCTCCAGCATGTCGTTTTTCCAGTTCGAGATCTGGTTGCGCACGCTGTCGACCTGCTCGGCATCCTCGTCCTGCTGCAGCATCAGGTCGCGCAGCAACGCCTTGCTGTCCTGATCATCGAAGAGCGAAAACGCAGGCTTCAACCCCAGGGTACGGTGCTCCCGGCGGATAATATTGAGACCCAGGTTGTGGAAGGTCGACACCGTCAGGCCACGGGCTTCCTTGCCTTTCACCAGCTGGCCGACCCGCTCCTTCATCTCGCGGGATGCCTTGTTGGTGAAGGTTACGGCGGCGATATGACGCCCTTCAACACCGCATTTCTGAATCAGATAGGCGATCTTGCGCGTGATAACGCTGGTCTTGCCGGAGCCTGCGCCGGCCAAAACCAGCAGCGGGCCACCCACATACTCCACCGCTTCTTTCTGTCTGGGATTGAGCTTGCTCATGAGTCAGTATTCGAAAAAGTACTAAAGCCGCGGGAAACACGGCCGCTAACGGTCAATATCGGAAGGGGAATCCGGGACTGGGTAGGTTCCGGATACATTCAAGGATTGACTGAAATAACAGCAACAACTGCCTGATTAAACGGGCCTTCGCTGTCATTTATATTGTTGGCGCCTCGTGCTAAGTTTGTCCTGCAAGCGCGCAGGACGGCGTATTATGCCACGAACGGGGCCACACAAGCACAAAGGATCCCTCACCAACCGGCGACGGCAGTCCAACGCACGCACCTGTGTATTGCTGTCCATTTGTGAGGTATTAACCTGATGCAGTCTGCCCAGCGGCAAACCAGCGAGTCAGTAATCAAGCTACTGATCGTCGCAGATGACCTCCAGACATCGGACAAGATCGGCACCCTGCTCAATACTGAACATGCATACGACATACAGCATTGTGCAGATGTGTCCCAGGCACTGATTCTGATCGGCTGCGAGAAGGTCGACCTGCTGTTTCTCTGCCTGCCGGCAAAGTATTTGCTCGACAATGCCACCCTGCTGACGTTCCAGCGCTGCAACAGCACCATTCCCATCATAGTGCTGGATGACGACATCAATGATCTGACCGGGCGCAAGCTGCTGAATCAGGCAGTGGCCGACTATCTGCCACTGCGGACACTGGCGGCCGACACCCTGCAGCGCGCCATTCGCTATGTGCTGGGCAGCCAGCAACAGCACGCCCAGATCGATTACCTGCGCCATGCCGATCCGCTCACCGCCATCGGCAACCGGCAGTTTTTCTACCGCCAGCTGCTCGAAGCCCTGGCGCGCATCGACAGCCATCAGCACGGTGTGGCGCTGATCACTGTGGACCTTGATGGCTTTCGCAAGTTTAACAACAGCATTGGCCATTCCGCCGGCGACGATGTGGTACGCCAGCTGAGCCAGCGACTGCAAAGCTGTCTGCAGGACGAACAGCTGTGCCGCATTGGCGGCGACGAGTTCGCCATCATTCTGGAAGCCGAGCCGGACACCGACCTGCGCGCCAGCACCCTTGGGCTGATTACCCGGCTGATGCAGTATGTCAGCCACCCCTACCAGTGCAGCGAACGGGAAATCATGCTGCCCAGCAGTATAGGCGTGGCCTTTGCGCCTGAGCACAGCCGCGAGCTGGACTCGCTGATCCGCCAGGCCTCCCAGGCGCGGCAGCGCGCCAAACAGCTACACGGCTGCAGCTACGCCATATTCGAAGCCGACAAGGACACAGACCCCGCCACCCAGATCACCCTGGAACCGGAACTCTGGACCGGCCTGCGCCAGGAGCAGTTCGTACTTTACTACCAGCCCCGCATCGACCTGCGCACCGGCAAGATCATCGGCGCCGAAGCCCTGATGCGCTGGAACCACCCCGAACGCGGCCTGGTACAGCCGGATGAGTTCATCCCCATCGCCGAGAAAACCGGCCTCATCGTTCCCATGGGATACTGGGCGATTCACCAGGCCGGCCAGGACATGCTCAAGTTCAAGGAAGCGGGTTTTCGCTACGGCAGCATCGGCGTCAACCTGTCCTTTCGACAATTCAAGGATGACTTCCTCGCCAAGACAATCCGGCGCATCATCGACAAGAACCAGATAGATCCGCACCGACTGGAGTTCGAACTCACCGAAACCGCACTCTTCTCCGACGAAGCCCATGTGCAGAGCTGCCTGAAAGAACTCAGCGCGCTGGGCATCGACTTCTCGCTGGACGACTTCGGCACCGGCTACTCGTCCTTTGCTCTGCTGCAAAAGCTGCCGATCAGCACCCTCAAGATCGACAAGTCCTTCGTCGCCGGTGTGAACCAGAACAAGGATGATGAGGAGATCGTGCGCGCCATCATTAATCTGGCCCACAACCTGCAGAAAAAGGTCATTGCCGAAGGCGTCGAAAACAAGACCCAGCTGGAATTTCTGATCCGTCACGACTGTGATCAGGTACAGGGGTATTTCTTCAGTCCCCCGGTCCCCATCGAAGACTTCATGCGCATGTTGCGCGGTAACTGAGCCACCGCTGCAGCCAGCCGGAAACTCTGAGGGTCATGTGGACTAGCGCGAACCCGAGCCACCCTGGCGCAGCAACCCCTGGCGAAAGCTCAGCGCTTCCAGTAACTGCGCCTCGCCGACCCGCTCCTCTGCGGCCAGGTCCGACAGGGTGCGCGCTACTCGCAGTATGCGATGGCAGGCGCGGGCCGACAGCCCCAGTTTTGTTGCAGCATTCACCAGCAAATCCCGCTGCGCAGCCGCCAGCCCACAGACCTGATCCAGCTCCGCCGCCCCGAGATCCCGATTGGGCCGTCCCTGGCGCGCCTGCTGCAGGCTCATGGCGGCGGCCACGCGCTGGGCCACCACGCCACTGGCTTCCCCCTGGCCGCGAGCGGGATCCAGCAGCTGGGCAGGGTCCAGCGCCTTCACATTCAGCTGCATGTCGAAACGATCCAGCAACGGACCCGAGATACGTCCCTGATAGCGCTGAATCTGGTCCGGCGTACAGCGACAGCGGCCCGACGGATCACCGAAATAGCCACAGGGGCAGGGATTCATGGCGGCCAGCAACTGGAAGCGCGCGGGGAAAAGCATCTGACTGGCGGCGCGGGAAATAAGAATTTCACCGGTCTCCAGCGGCTCGCGCAGCACATCCAGCACGGCGCGGGGAAACTCCGGCAGCTCATCCAGAAAGAGAACGCCCTGGTGCGCCAGGGAGATCTCGCCGGGGCGCGGCTGACTGCCGCCGCCCACCAGCGCCACCGCCGACGCCGTATGGTGCGGATTGCGAAAGGGCCGGTTGCCGTGACCCACGGTATCAATGGCACAGCCCGCCACCGAATACACCGCCGCCACTTCCAGCCGTTCCCGCTCACCCAATACCGGCAGCAGCCCCGGCAAGCGCGCCGCCAGCATGCTCTTGCCACTGCCGGGCGGGCCGCTGAACAACAGATTATGGCTGCCGGCGGCAGCGACCTCGAGCGCCCGGCGTGCCTGATACTGCCCCTTCACCTCCATCAGGTCGGGCAGGCCTGATACGGCAGGCGGCGGTACTGCCAGGGCGAGCTCCAGAGTGCTGTCGCCGCGCAAGGCCGAACAGACCTGCAGCAGGTGATCGGCGACCCGCACATCGCAGCCCTGCACCAGGGCAGCCTCTGCACCATTGAGGCGGGGCACCAGCAGGGCGCGGCCCAGATCGCGACACACTATGGCCGCCGGCAGCACGCCCCGTACCGGCCTGATCTCCCCCGCCAGGGTCAGCTCGCCCAGCACTTCCCAGCCGGCCAGGGACTCAGGTGGCAGCTGTTTTGAAGCCGCCAGAATGCCCAGTGCAATCGCCAGATCATAACGTCCACCTTCCTTGGGCAGGTCGGCGGGTGCCAGATTGATGGTGATGCGACGTTGCGGATAATCGAAACCGGAGTTGATCAGGGCGCTGCGCACCCGATCCTTGCTTTCACGTACCGCGGCTTCAGGCAGGCCGACGATGGACAGCGACGGCAGGCCACCGGAAAGGTGCACTTCCACCGTAACTGCCGGTGCACTAATTCCCAGCATGGCGCGGGCATGAACCACTGCAAGTGACATAGATACCATCCCTGGTTTGCGGCTGCTCCCAAACGGTGCTGTCGGGTGTTACGCGTTTTTGCACCATCCTTGTGCATTTTTTAGCCAGCTTTACGGGCTATCGTCGTGCGCCTGGCTGTATAGCATCTTTTACGCGCCGTTACCGTTATCCAGCCGCTGTTCAATTTCGCTGAGCTTGCGTTCCAGCTGATCGACCTTCTCGCGGGTACGCCCCAGCACGGCGGCCTGGGCATCAAACTCGTCCCGCGTTACCAGGTCCAGGCGGGCAAAACTGCTCTGCAGCACCGCGCGTACCTGCTGGCGCATCGCTTCCTGCCCAGGCAGACCACGCCCACCTTCAAACAACTCGCTCAGCTGGGCCGAAAGCGTCTCAATAATCTTTTGATTAAGCATTGCACAATCTCCGGTAATTTCGCGCAAGCTTAGCATTTTTCGCCTCTACGGAGCAGCTGAGCCCAGGTGCTGGCGCGGGCCTGGGCCGAGGCTGCGCCTATTTGGCACCAAATTGGTGCGCGCACCCAAATCGTGCACGCAATAATCACCCGGCAATGCCCAATTCGGCGTCATTTTCCTACCCTGCACGCCAATATCTCTGCAATTCATTGTTATTTATAAACTTATTAAATATGGCACAAGTTTCGCTTAGAGGTAATCAACCGTTACGGGTCACTCGCAGCCGGGCGGCACGTAAAAGGAACCAGTCCAAAGATGAGGGACAGACACATGAAACTTATATCGGCGATCATCAAGCCCTTCAAACTGGACGATGTCCGTGAAGCGCTGTCCGAAATTGGTGTTCAGGGCATTACCGTGACCGAAGTAAAAGGCTTTGGTCGCCAGAAGGGTCATACCGAACTTTACCGCGGCGCCGAATATGTCGTCGACTTTCTGCCAAAGGTCCGCGTTGATGCGGCCGTGTCGGCTAATCTCGTGGACCAGGTGGTGGAAGCCATCAGCAAGGCGGCCCACACCGGGAAAATCGGCGACGGCAAGATTTTTGTCACACCGCTGGAGCAGGTTATCCGAATCCGCACCGGCGAAACCGGTAACGACGCACTTTAAATTCACCAATCGCGCCTGAACGGAGGGCTGTCGAGATGGAAGAGCTTCTTAAAACAACCGCTGCGGATTTATCCCAGCTCAAATACGCCGTGGATACCTTTTACTTCCTGGTATGCGGCGCTCTGGTAATGTGGATGGCGGCAGGTTTCGCCATGCTCGAAGCGGGCCTGGTGCGCGCCAAGAACACGACCGAAATCCTGACCAAGAACATCGCGCTCTACGCCATCGCCTGTACCATGTATCTGCTCTGCGGCTACTACATCATGTACAGCTCCGATGCCGGTGGCGTACTGCCGAGCTTCGGCGCCCTGATCGGCGATGAAAACGGCGTCGATGCGGTGCTGGCCGGTGGCGATGACGCCCCCTACTACTCGTCCCGTTCGGACTTCTTCTTCCAGGTTGTATTCGTGGCCACGGCGATGTCCATCGTGTCCGGTGCCGTTGCCGAGCGCATGAAACTCTGGGCTTTCCTGGCCTTCGCAGTAGTCATGACCGGTGTTATCTACCCGGTTGAAGGCTACTGGACCTGGGGCGGCGGTTTCCTCAGCGAAGCGGGTTTCTCTGACTTTGCAGGTTCGGGTATCGTCCACATGGCAGGTGCTTCTGCAGCCCTGGCCGGTGTACTGGTACTGGGTGCCCGCAAAGGCAAGTACGGCAAGAATGGCGAAATCAATGCCATTCCGGGTGCCAACCTGCCGCTGGCAACCCTGGGTACCTTCATCCTGTGGCTGGGCTGGTTCGGCTTCAACGGTGGTTCCGAGCTGAAACTGTCCGACGTCGGTGAAGCCAATGCGGTCGCTCAGGTCTTCGTGAACACCAACGCCGCTGCAGCCGGTGGCGTCATCGCCGCCCTGATCGTAGCGCGTCTGTGGTTCAAAAAAGCTGACCTTACCATGGCACTCAACGGCGCTCTGGCAGGCCTGGTTGCCATCACTGCCGATCCGCTGTCTCCCAGTGCCCTGGTATCAACCCTGATCGGTGGTGTGGGTGGCGTGCTGGTGGTGTTCTCCATCGTCACCCTGGACAAGATCAAGATTGATGATCCTGTTGGTGCCATCTCTGTACACGGCATCGCCGGTGTCTGGGGTCTGCTGGCGGTACCGCTCAACAATGCTGATGCGACCTTCGGTGGTCAGCTGCTGGGTATCATTTCCATCTTCGGTTGGGTCTTCCTCGCCAGCCTGCTGGTATGGCTGCTGCTCAAGGCTGTCATGGGTATCCGTGTCACCGAAGAAGAAGAATACGAAGGTGTCGACCTTGCCGAATGCGGCATGGAAGCCTACCCGGAATTCAGCTCCAGCAAAAAATAGTGCTGAGGTAATTGGAACTCAAGGGCGCCGCAGGGCGCCCTTTTCGTTCCCCCGACACAGCGGCGACCACTCTGATCTGCACAGAGTGCAGCGTAGGCGCCAGGCTGATTTTACGGGTATACTGACGTGAATTTTTCGAGCATTCAGGTTCTGGGGGCATCAGACAGCCCCGGCACCGGGCTTGCAAAGCCGGGCGAGAACACGGATTTTACTTTCCATTACAGCGTCCAGCGCCGTATCTGGCACAGGATCGCATAGGGAGCACGCTATGAAGTTGATTACTGCGGTTATCAAACCATTCAAACTTGATGATGTTCGCGAAGCCCTGTCCGAAATCGGCATCCAGGGTGTTACGGTAACCGAAGTCAAAGGCTTCGGTCGCCAGAAAGGCCACACCGAGCTGTACCGTGGCGCCGAGTATGTGGTCGACTTTCTGCCCAAGGTCAAGATTGAAGTGGCTGTGGACAACGACATGATTGACCAGGTCATTGAAGCCATCACCAAGACAGCCAACACAGGCAAGATTGGCGACGGCAAAATCTTCGTCACCCCGCTCGAACAGGTTATCCGTATCCGCACCGGCGAAACCGGCCCGGACGCACTCTGAGCACAGACATTTTCCACCGACGGCGCTCGATTCTGCCCATCTGTGGATAACTTCAGGCACCAAAAAGCACCTGTCAGGTGCTTTTTTTTGTGCCCATCAAAGCGTTAAACCGAATGTGGATATTTTCTGTCGACAAATAGCCCACAAGATATTCACAAAACAAAAGCTGTGAACAACCTGTTTCAAGCCTGTGCCCTGCTCAAAAAATAAACGCTAACATGCTGTTTTATATTGAAATAGTTAGACATTAAACTACTTATACCTATTTATGCACAGCACGCTAAAACAGAGCCCTGAAAAGTTACCCCCAATTTAGGCTCCCTCGCATTACCCCCGCTTTCCTGTTTTTTCCATGCCGGTTCGCCTGGCGATTAGCCGGCCAATGCGCGTGACACTCACAGCAGACACCGCAGCCCTCGCGGCGCCTAATTGATGGCAGAGCGTCTAAACTGACATTTGCAATGGTGTGACCACTGCGCTGTAACACACTGCGGGATAATAGCGGTGCAACCAATCCTGAGGGGGTGCGTTATGAGACGCGAGCAGCTGGATCATATGCTGGAGATGCTCTGGCAAGACTTCCTTACACGAACCCCCGATGCCCGCCGCATTCACAGCCTGCTGCTGAACGATAATCCTCAGCTGCGCATTGACCACCTGAGCCTGCACACCCTGGCACTGCCAAGGGTTAATATTACCCAGCTGGCCAAACCATTCGAGCGCGCCGGTTACCAGGCCTGCGGCGAATTCGACATTAGCGGCACCCGCCTGTTTGCCCGCCACTATCAACACCCCGACACCACACTGCCGAAACTGCTGTTCACCGAGCTGAATGTCGATTCTCTCGGCGATGAGGTGCGCAATATTCTGCACCAGCTGATCAGTCAGATTCCGTCTGCGGCACCGCAGCAGGACGACTTCTGCATATCAGGCCGGCACTGGAAGATCGATTTCGACAGCTATCAGCAGTTGCAGCGCAGTTCCGAGCATGCCGCCTGGATCGCCGCTTTTGGCTTCTGTGTCCACCACTATGCTTTACTGATCAATAGCTTAAGTCACGACGACGGCATTGATGAGCTGAATGACTATCTGCTGGAGCAGGGCTTTCGTCTCGACAGTCGCTTTGGTCTGGTGCAGGGATCTGCCGATGAGTACCTCGAACAGTCCGCCACAGTCCCTGCCAGCACGGAGGTAGAATTCAGCGACAAGCAGGCACAGGTGCCAGGCAGTCATTGCGCCTTTATCCGCCGCTACCCCGGCAGCGATGGCAGGCTCTACCAGGGCTTTATCAGAACATCCGCCGCGTCATCGGCGTCTTACCCACAATACCGCTGACCCCATGGCAAGGAGAGTTGCATGATCATAATGAGGCCGATCCGCGAGAGCGATCTGGATGTGTTGTGTGACATCGCCAGGGAGTCCGGGCCCGGCTTTACCTCTCTGCCGGACAACCGCGAACTGTTGCAGGCCAAGATCGAACGTACCCGCCAGACGCTGCAACAGGAACCCGCCCTGGACGGCAGCCAGGGCTACCTGTTCGTCATGGAGGACCTTGCCAGCGGCCAGGTGATCGGCACCAGCGGCATCGAAACCGCCGTCGGCCTGAACGAGCCCTGGTATCACTACCGTATCGGCACCGTCGTCCATGCTTCCCGCGAGCTGAACGTTTACAACAATTTCCGCACCCTGGATCTGTGCAACGACTACACAGGTTGCGCCGAGGTCTGCACCCTGTACCTGAAACCCGACTTTCGCAAGGGCAGCAACGGCAATCTGCTCTCCAAGAGCCGTTTCATGTTCATGGCCGAGTACCCGGAACGCTTTTCCGAGCGGGTCATCGCCGAGATGCGCGGCTACTCCGATGACAGGGGCCGTTCGCCCTTCTGGGACGGCCTGGGACGGCACTTTTTTTCCATGGAATATTCCCAGGCGGATTACCTCACAGGCTCCGGCAACAAGGTCTTTATCGCCGAGCTCATGCCCAAGCACACCATCTATCTGCATCTGCTACCAAAGGATGCGCAACGGGTGATCGGCCAGGTGCACCGTAATACGGAGCCTGCCAAGCGCATGCTGGAAAACGAAGGCTTTCGCTTTGAGGGCTATATCGACATCTTCGACGCCGGCCCCACAGTCGCGACCCGCCTCAACGACATTCGCAGCGTACGCGACAGCCGTTACGTCAAGGCAAGGATCAGCGACACCCCATCCAGGAGTGACCACCTCTACCTGATAAGCAACACCCTGCTGGAAGACTTTCGCTGCACAGTCGCGCCCCTGCAACCCGAGGGCAGTGCTGCCCAGATCAGCCACCAGCTGGCTGAAGCACTGCGGGTCTCAAACGGTGATCCGCTGCGCATAGTCCCCATCAAAGCGAGACAGTCCGAATGAGCGAACCCGCCTCCCTGTTTATCAATGGCCAGTGGTGTCGTGGTGACGACGCCGACATGGAATCCTTCAACCCGGGAAACGGCCAGCGCATCTGGCGCGGGCGCGCCGCCAGCAATGAACAGGTTAACGACGCGGTTGTGGCGGCCCGCGACGCCTTTGAGCATTGGCGCCTGATGACCTTTGAGCAGCGCGCCACCCTGGTGCGCCGATTCGTCAGCCAGCTGCAACAGCACCGCGACCTGCTCACCGACACCATTGGCCAGGAAACCGGCAAGCCGCAATGGGAAGCCGCCACCGAAGTGGCCGCCATGATCGGTAAGGCCGACATCTCGATTCAGGCGGCGCTGGAACGCAGCGGCGAAAAGCGCCAGCACGGCAATGGCATCACCTCAACGCTGCGGCATCATCCCCACGGCGTGGTGGCGGTGTTTGGCCCGTACAACTTCCCCGGCCACCTGCCCAACGGGCACATCATTCCGGCGCTGCTGGCGGGCAACACCCTGCTGTTCAAACCCAGCGAGCTGACGCCCCGGGTGGCGGAACTCTGCATGCACTTCTGGCAGAAGGCCGACCTGCCGGATGGCGTGCTCAACCTGCTGCAGGGCGGGCGCAGCACCGGCCAGGCCCTGGCCGCTCACCCCGGGCTCGATGGCCTGTTCTTTACCGGCAGCGCCGATACCGGCAGTTACCTGCACCAGCAGTTCGCAGGCCATCCGGAAAAGATTCTGGCGCTGGAGATGGGTGGCAACAATCCGCTGATCGTGGCCGACACCCCGGACCTGCGCGCCGCAGTGCTGATGACCATTCAGTCGGCCTATCTGAGCGCGGGCCAGCGCTGTACCTGTGCCCGCAAGCTGCTGGTGCCAAGGGGGCGCAGCGGCGATGCCTTTATCGAACAGTTGCGCCTGGCCGTGCTGGATATTCAGGTGGGGCCCTACAACCAGCAGCCACAGCCCTTTATGGGTGCGCTGATCAGTGAGCAGGCGGCACAGCAGCTGTTGCAGGCCCAGCACGAGCTGGTGCAGCTCGGCGCCCGGGTGCTTGTGTCCATGAGCCAGCTGCGCCCCCGTACCGGCCTGCTGTCGCCGGGGCTGATTGATGTCAGCGCCGTACGCGACCTGCCAGACAGGGAATATTTCGGCCCGCTGCTGCAGATCATCCGCTACGACAGCTTCGATCAGGCGCTGGATCTGGCCAATGCCACGGCCTTCGGCCTGAGCGCGGGCCTGTTCAGCAGCGACGCACAGCAGTATCAGCGGTTTTTGCAGCGCATCCGCGCCGGTATCGTCAACTGGAATCGCCCGCTCACCGGCGCCAGCAGCGGCCTGCCCTTTGGAGGCATAGGCCGCAGTGGCAATCACAGGCCCAGCGCCTGGTATGCGGCAGACTACTGCGCCTATCCGGTAGCGTCCCAGGAGGCGGAGCAGCTCGATATGCCGGCCACTCTGCCGCCCGGCCTGAACCTCTGACGGCTCAAGCCTGGGGCAGGCGAATCAGCAGCTCCAGCCCGCCCCCGGGGTGATTGCGCGCTTCGATGCTGCCCCCCAGAATGCGCAGCGCACGGCGCGCAATGCTCAGCCCCAGGCCATAGCCATCAGCTTCGGCATCGACGCCGCTACGCTGACGGAAGAATGGATCAAACAGCTGCTCCAGGGAATCAGACGGCACACCCGGGCCATGATCCCGAATCCGCAGCTCGTGCAGGCCGCCAACGACGGCGTGATTCAGTTCAATCGCCGTACCCGCGGGCGTATGCTTGAGGGCGTTATTGAATACATTGCTGAGCGCACGTTCCAGCAATTGGCGATTGCCCCGCACCCGGCAGCTTCTCGGCACATCAAAGGACAGTCTGCGTTCAGGCTGCTGAAAGTGGATATCCTCCCTCAGTTCCGTCACCAGCTGCTGCACGCTGAAGGCATCGGTCCCCGGCTCCAGCGCCTCGAGGCGCGACAGCGAGAGAATTTCGGTAATCAGGCGATCGATTCGACCGCACTCACGATTAAGCCGCTGTAACAGGGGATCCGTCTCGCCCAGGCGCTGCTCCAACAGCCCGGCCGCGGCCTGCAGGCGCGCCAGGGGCGCACGCAGTTCGTGGGATACATCCTGCATCAGCCGCTGACTGGCTCCCAGGGTGCGCTCGACATAGTCCGCCATGGTATCGAACTCCCGCGCCAGTTCGCCGATCTCATCACCCCGGGTGCTCAGTTTCTGATCACTGCGTACCGCCAGATCACCCTGGGCCAAGGCCCTTGTATGCAGCCGCAGGCGTTTTAGCGGCCGCACCACCAGCCAGGTCAACACCAGGCTGGTCAGCGCCGACACCAGCAGTATCAGCACTATCTGCACCGACACCAGCAAGCCGAGGAAACGACCGAACTGCTCCCGCTGCGGCCAGGCGCCAACCTGCACGCGGTAGCTGCGCCCGGACTCGGACACCAGCTCGAAGTTCAGAACAGGCTTGGCACCGGGTCCGCGCTTGGGCAGGGAATCAAATACCCGCTCATTGCTGCTCAGCTCAACAATGCGCATGCCGGGACCGCCGCGGGATAACTTGCGCCGCAGCCGCTCCAGTTCATGACCTTCCTCGTAGCGCTCCAGCATGCGCTCGGCCAGGGCCCGGGCACGGGTCTCCTGCACCTCAGCATCACGTTCATGGTGCGACATGCTGCCGACAATCACCACCGTGGCCAGGATCACCAGCACGCTGCTGAGCCAGATGGCCAGGAAGATCTTCCAGTACAGACTGCGATACCACTTCATCCGGCCTCCAGCACCAGCAGGTAACCTTCACCGCGCAATGTCTTGATCAGCTCCTGGCTATCGCCGCCACGCTGCAGTTTTTGCCGCAAGCGGCTCACGTGCACATCGATGGCGCGATCATAGGCCGTGAGCGGACGGTGCAGTACCCGCTCGGTCAGCTCCGCCTTTGACATCACCCGACCGGCGTTATGCAGCAGATAGGCCAGCACGTTGAATTCGGCGGAGGTCAATTCCACCACTTCGCCCGCCACCCGCACTTCCCGCTGGCCCGGGTCCAGGCGGATCCCGTGCAGTTCGATCGGCCGCTGCGGGAACTCCGTCTGCTGCGCCGGCACTTCACTGCGCCGGCGAATGGCCCGGATGCGCGCCAGCAGCTCGCGCGGATTGCAGGGTTTCCCCAGATAATCATCGGCGCCCATTTCGAGGCCCAGAATACGGTCGATCTCCTCACCCCGGCCCGTCAGCATGATCACCGGCAGCTGCACCCGCGGGCGCATCTGCTGCAGCAGCTCAAGACCACTCTGGCCCGGCATCATTACATCCAGCACCATCAGGCTATAAGGGTGATTCCCCTCCAGCCGTACCAGCGCTTCACGCGCGTTATGGGCACAGTCAATTTCATACCCTTCGTGACGCAGATAGTCGCCCAGCAGCTCGCACAGCTCAACGTCGTCATCCACCAGCAGCAGTCGTTCTTTCATTCCGGCCCCCGTTATTCAGGCCCCATGATACCGCCGCCACCCGATACGCACTGAGCCTTTACCTAACTTTACAGTGCCGTAACCCAAGTTTGCAGGCCAATACCGGATACTGGACTCATCAAAACGCGTCATATCAAACACAGCAGGAGAGACCCCATGCGCAAGCCCATGATGATAGTTCTGACCACCCTGGCTCTGGCCGGCACCGCAAGCGGACTGGCAATGGCCCACGGCAAGGGCGACGACAATGGCGAGCGGCAGCAGCGCCACCAGGAGAAACGCTTTGAACACATGAGCGAAGAACTCGGACTGAGTGACGAACAGCGCGCCCAGGTGAAGGAACTGATGGACGAACCCGCCGAGCGCAGGGCCAGCAGGGACGAGAAACGTGATCTGCAGCGTCAGATCCGCGAACTGGACACAACCGCTGCCGACTACAATCAGCGCCTCGACGGCCTGATCGAACAGGCACAGCAGCAGCTCGGCGAGCAGATTCGTGAACGCCAGGCCAAACACCAGGCCATGCAGGACATCCTCACCGATGAACAGGAAAAGAAACTCGCAGAAATAACCCAAAAACGCATGGACAAGATGGAACACCATGGTCACCACGGCGGCGAGCGCGACAAGAGCTGATAGCCCCAGACGAACATTCCTTTACGGCCCCGCCGGGCCGTTTTTTTTTGATTCGCCAATCCCTCGCGAGGGCCGGCTAAAACCGTGCTCACCCCTCGCATCAGGACGACCGGGACCCTAATATGTTTGCAACATTACTGAAAAAACTGCATGTTCTGCTGCGTGTCAGAGCCCTGCCGCTGCAGCGACCTGCAGCAGGCGCCTGCATTTCGCCGAGAGCCGACCGCTGGCAACAGGCCGCCTGAACCTGGGGCATCGCGTCTAGACTGCAAGAACAGGGTTAAAACCTGCAACGCCATGAACAGAGTGATGAAAAGATACCTGACTCCGGCACTGCTGCTTCTGAGCCTCGCGCTCAGCGCCGTCGCACAGGCCAATACGTTCGTTTGCGACCCGCTGGATTCACCGGGTCACGACAGTCGTGATCCGGTCAATTCCGATCACGGAGCCTTGTTGCGCATGCAGTATCTGATGCCAACGCAAGAATCACACAATCGGGCTCTGAGCGACTGGAGCACAACGGACAGACGGCAGTCCAGTCCCGGGACCGAGTCCAGCCCGCTCCTGCCCCAGTCCAGCGCCTGCCCACCCGAGCTGGTGCCACCGCAGAATCACAGCCCGCAGCCGCTGCAAGCCCCCGAGCGCGTCTGGCTTTAACCCCATTTGATTTAACCGCAAGAGCGGCACCCAACTCAGGGGCTGGATCCACCAGCACCAGACCGATTTGTCATCAAACATCAACGCCGCGGATGCGCCTCAGGCTGCTACTCCAAAATGACGGGGTATTCAGCCAGGCCCCTGGTATCGGTATCAATAAACAGTGTCTGGCCGGCAGGCTCTGCGACGATCTGAGCCGCCGAGAGGCCCTGGGTCGCCGAGGTGACATAGAGCCGGTTCAGGCCGGGGCCGGCGAAGGCGGGGCAGGTGACATGCTGCGTGGGCGCCGCAACCGCCTGGAGAAACTCGCCTGCCGGGGAATACTGGGCAACACGCGCAGCGCCCCACTGGGCGATCCACAGATTGCCAGCGGCATCACAGACAGCGCCGTCTGGATTCAGATCCTCCCCGCGCAGATCAAGCAGCAGCTGCCGCTCGCCCACAGGCCAGCCATGCAGCGGCTCCAGCGGCTGACGCCAGACAATCTGCTCCGCCGTATCGGCGTAGTAGGCACAGCTCTTGTCCGGCGCAAAGCAGATGGCATTGGTGATGGAGACATTATCGACCAGCAAGCGCAGTTCGCCGCGGTAATAGCGGTAGATGGCGCCGGCCCCTCGCTCACCCTGCTTGCCCATGGTACCGATCCAGAAGCCGCCGAAGGGGTCTGCGCGACCATCATTGGAACGTGTCAGCCCGTTGTCGGCGTCCAGCGCTACCAGCGGTGTCCGGGCGCCACTCACAAGATCAAAGCGCAACAGCGCCGTTTCACTGGCGATCAGCAGCGTATCGCGATCGACCCAGCCTGCCGCCGAGACACACTCGTCAAAATGCCACTGCTGCAACTCTATTCCATCGCGGCAATAGAGCGTCCTGCCGGTGATATCAAACCAGAACAGCTGCCCGCGCAGCGGATGCCACAGGAGCCCTTCACCCAGACCGCAGACGGTATTGTCATAGACCTGCATCATGACGCGATTGCCCGGTCATAGGCTTCGACCATTTCCAGCGCCAGCGCCCGCACCTTCGCGACACTGCGACCTGGCTTGTAGAGCGCCGACCCTATGCCAAAGCCCTGGGCGCCGGCAGCGATCCACTGGGCAAAGTTGTCGGCGCTGGCGCCGCCCACGGCATACACCGGTACCGCCGCCGGCAGCACCGCCCGCATCGCCGCCACACCGGACGGGCCTATGATCGAGGCCGGGAAAAATTTCAGACCATCGGCACCGCAGGCCAGAGCCGCGAAGCACTCGCTGGGCGTAAATACGCCGGGATAGGACAGCATGCCCTTCTCCTTGGTGGCGCGGATAACATCCAGATTACAGTTGGGGGAAATGATCATTTGGGCACCAGTCTGTGCCACGGCATCAACATCATCACAGCTCAGCACAGTACCGGCCCCGAATGTCGCCAGGCCCTTAAAGGCGCGCACCATGCGGGAAATACTGTCCAGCGGCTGCGGCGAGTTGAGCGGCACTTCAATCTTGGTAATACCAACCTCGATCAGGGCGCCGGCAATGGCCTCGGCTTCATGGGGCTGAATACCCCGTAATATTGCAATCAGTTCGCGTTCTGGCATCTTAAACTCCGGTGATCTGCTGATAGGCGGCGTGCAGTCCCTTGAGGGTCAGTGCCTCGCCATCGTGAATCTCACTGCGTGCATCCAGCAGCTGCAACGCCGTTGCATAGTGCCGTCCCAGCGCCGACGCGCCTATGATGGCCACCGACTGCCCGCCCCAGTAGGCTCTGGCTGCCGCCAGCTCGAGCCCGATCAGGTACCCGGACAGCCGCGCCCGGGCGGACTCGGGCGCAAGGTCGGCCAGCAGGGCTTCGGCGCGCAGCGAGAATAGCCGCCCCGAAACCGCAGCCGGGCTCTGCAGCGCGATTGCAATCGCGCTGGCAAAGGCGACATCATCCCAGCCCTCGGCGCCAACGGAGTGGCGCAACACCGACTGGGTTGCCAGCAGCGCATAGAGCTCGCCGGTCATGAAGGTCTGGAACCTGCTTAGCTGGCCGTCAATCACCCGCGCCCACTTGCTATGGGTCCCCGGCAGGCAGACGACCCCTTCAAAACCGGGGTGAGCGGCCAGCAGGCCGGCCACCTGGGTTTCTTCGCCGCGCATCACATCGGCGGGCACCTGCTGCTTGAGCCCGGGACACAGGTACACCGCGATGCGGTCGTCAGTCACGGGCACACTCATCAGCTCTGGGGCCGGCTTACAGGGCACCGCCCTGTAAGCCGCTTCCTTCCAGCCCTGACGGGCACCCACCATGCCACAGGCAACCACCGGGGTGGTGCGGCCCGCGCTCAGCCAGTCGCCGATGTCGGCCAGCAGGGCCGCTTCAAACTGGTGCGGCGCCAGGCTGCCCATGCCCTTGTCGCTGCTGGCGCTGGCGAGGGTTTCACCGCCGTCCGTCATGGCCCAGGCGCGCATCCGGCTGGTACCCCAGTCAACGGCGATCCAGTCTGCTCTTTTATCGGTAGTGCTATCGGTGCTTTTATCGGTGATGCTCATCCGGTCACCACTAGGGCGCCGTCGACGACCCGGGTCTGACCGGTCATCATCCGGCTGGCTTTGGAGGCCAGAAACAGCGTGGCGTCCACGATGTCCAGCGGTACCAGGTGCTCTTTAAGGCACATGAAGCCGTCACGGTCGAGTTTGCCGTACCAGGCCTGGGAGCGGCGCATTTTCTTGGTTGTCATAATTTTTTACCTTCAAGACCCCTGCGGGCCGCTGGGAATGCGATTTACCCGGACACTAGCGGCCAAATGCCTGTAAACGGCCGTCACATCACCCTATTCTTGTGTCGTTTAGACCTGATATTGGTTCCATATATTGGAACAACGTACCAACTATTGAAAATATGCGGGATTCAGCCTATGTTTGTCAACGCTGATTACACAGTTTGGCACAATGAAAAAATGAGGACGCCTGGATGACAGCCGCTAAAAACAGTGATGGCACGGTCGGTAAGGCGCTGGATTTGCTGGATCAGGTAGCCGCTATCGGTCACCCGGTACGCTTCAGCGACTTGCTGGCCGACAGCGAACACCCCAAGGCCACGCTCTACCGCCTGCTGCAGACCCTGACCAGCCAGGGCATGCTCAGCTACGATACGGACCGCCAGGTCTACAGTCTGGGTGTACGGCTGGTAAAGCTGGCCCATGCCGCCTGGCAGCAGTCATCCCTGGCGCCCATAGCACGGCCGCTGCTGGATGCGCTGTCGCAGCGGGTCGGCGAGACCGTGCATCTGGCCCAGCTCGATCACGGCCAGGTGCTCTATGTCGACAAGCGCAACCCGGCCGCGCCGCTGCGCATGTTTTCCGATGCCGGCAAGATAGGACCGGGCTATTGCACCGGGGTGGGCAAGGCCATGCTGGCCTTTCTGGACGATGCCCGTCGTGCACAGTGCCTGTCACAGCAGGCCTACCATGCCTACACAGCCCACACGCTCACTTCTGCCGCAGCGCTGGGCGCCGAACTGGACACCATACGCAGGGAAGGCGTGGCATTCGACCGCGAGGAGCACGAGCCCAATATCATCTGCATTGCCGCTCCCATACTTTCCGGCGGCAACAGGGTGCTCGGGGGCCTGTCCATTGCGACCTCCACGCAACGCTATACGCTGCAGACACTGGAAAAATTCAAGCCGGACCTGCTCGAAACGGCCCGCAGAATCGGTGAACAGGCCGACCTCTGGCAGTTCCCGGAATTACAGTCGTAGTGCCCGCAGCGCACTGTCGAAATGCCGGGCTCATCCCCTGCAAGATCCCTCGCAACGGTGGCGAATGTGGTGAAAACAGAAATTTTTGGTTACCTGAAAACCGGCCAGCCAGTGCATCGCCACTGGCTGCGATCCGGCCGCCTGCGCGCAGCCATTCTGACCTACGGCGCCAGCGTGCAGGATCTGCGACTGGACGGCATTGCGCACCCGCTGGTGCTGGGCGCCGACCGGTTTGCCCCCTACCAGGACAGCATGCGCTGCTTCGGCGCCAATGTCGGGCGCGTGGCCAACCGCATCGCCGGTGGCCGCGCCAGCATCAATGGCAGCGACCATGCATTTGCGCTGCAGGGCGCCGAAAAACACCTGCTGCACGGCGGTGCCAACGGCATGGACACCCTGCTGTGGCACATCATTGAGGCGGACGAGGCGCAGATCACGCTCGGCCTGAGCCTGGCCGATGGCCATATGGGCTTTCCTGGCAACCTGGATGTACGCCTGACCTATCGCATCAGTGCGCCGGCGACACTGCAGCTGGACATCGAGGCCGTCACCGACGCGCCAACCCTGTGCAATATCGCCCACCACAGCTATTTCAATCTCGATGGCAGCGCCGACATACTGGATCACCAGCTGCAGATCGATGCCGACCATTACCTGCCGGTCGATGCCGAGCTGATTCCCAGCGGCGAGATCGCCCCCGTCCAGGGCACGCGCTTTGATTTTCGTACCGCACGACCGCTACGCAGCGCAGAGCCGCACCCAGGCTATGACCACAACTTCTGCCTGGCCCGGCAGGTGCAGCCACTGCGCCGTATCGCCAGCCTGTTCAGCCCCAAATCCGGGGTCAGCCTGGAGCTGCACAGCACCGAACCCGGCCTGCAGCTCTATGATGGCGGTCACATCAGCGCACCGGCACAGCACACGCTCAGCAAGGCGCCCTACGGCCCCCATGCCGGCCTGGCCCTGGAAGCCCAGCGCTGGCCCGACGCGCCGCACCATGAGGCCTTCCCGTCCATTGCGCTGGCCCCGGGCGATGTCTACCGACAGACCAGCGCCTGGCATTTTGAAGGGCTGGCCTGAGCGCACTCCATTCCGTACCAAAAACAGACTGTTTAGTAGGATCCTCCCACCAGGTTTGTCGGCTCACCTCGCACGAAATTGTCGATATTGTCCATCAGCTGATCGGCGAGTGCCTGCTGGGCCTCGTCGGAGGCCCAGGCAACGTGCGGTGTTAGAATCACGTTGGGACGCCCGGCGATGAGCATCAGCGGACTGTCCACGGCCGGGGGTTCACTCTCGGTGACATCGAAGCCGGCACCGCTGATAAAGCCTTCATCGAGCGCGGTGACCAGGTCTTCCTCCACCACGAGGCCGCCCCGGGCGGTATTGATAATCAGCGGTCGGCGTTGCATCGCGCGGAATTCGTCCAGCCCAATCATGCCGCGGGTTGCAGGGGTCAGCGGGCTGTGCAGCGTGATGATGTTGCTCGTCGCCAGCACCTCGTCCCAGGGCGTGTAGAGCCGGCCGTAGCCGCTCTTGCCCTTGTGCGTCGCGAACAGCGGAAGCATGCCAAAGGCACGTGCAATGTCGGCCACACGCTGCCCCAGCGCCCCTTCGCCGATAATCCCGAGACGGGCGCCGGCCAGGTCGTGGATCGAATGGTTAAAGAAACAGAACTGCCCGGATTTCTGCCATTCACCGGCGAGCACATCATCGCGGTAGGCGACGATATTGCGACGCAAGGCGAGCATCAGCGCGAAGGTGTGCTCCGGCACGGTATTGACCGAATAACCGCGGATATTGACGACGGCAATACCCCGCTGCTGACAGAACGCCTTGTCGACGCAGTCGGTGCCGGTCGCAGCAACGGCGATCAGCCGCAGCTCAGGAAGCTGTCGCAGCGTCTCGGCCCGCAACGGCACCTTGTTGGTGATGGCGATCGTGGCGCCGGCAAGCCGCTCCACCACCTCATCGGGTCGGGTGCTCGCGTGCTGAATCAGCCCATGCTCGAAGGCCGGGCTGCGCAGGCGAATCTGCGGGGCGATGGTGGAACGGTCGAGAAATACCATCTTGTGCATTGTTATCGTTCTCCTGCGTTGACTTCAGAGGTGACGTTTCGCTTCGGCGACAATCGCGGCCGGCGTGATGCCGAAATGCTCATACAGACGTTCGGCCGACGCACAGAGCCCGAAACCGCGCATGCCGATGAAACCGCCGCGCTCCCCGAGATACTGGTCCCAGCCAAAACGCAGCGCCGCTTCGATGCCAATGCGTACCGTACCCACCCCGAGTACCTCGCGGCGGTATGCCGCGTCCTGCTCATCGAAAAGCTCCCAGCTGGGCATCGAGACGACCGCCGTCGGCACGCCGTCCGCCTGCAGCAGCCGGCGCGCCTCCACCGCCAGCGCAACCTCGGACCCGGTGGCCAGCAGGGTCACCGTCCGCTCGCCGCCTTGCGCTTCGGCGAGCACATAGGCACCACGACGGCACAGGTTCTCGTCGTTCACAGACTGACGAACCACGGGCAGGGCCTGGCGGGCGAATATCAGGCTGCTCGGGCCGGTGCGATGTTCGAGCGCGACTTCCCAGCACTCGGCGGCCTCGACCGCGTCGGCCGGGCGCAGCACCAGCATGTTGGGCATCGCGCGCAGCGACGCCAGAATCTCCACCGGCTGGTGCGTCGGGCCGTTCTTACCGACGCCGATGGAGTCGTGACTGAAAACGAACTGCACCGGCAACCCCATCAGCGCGGCCATGCGCATCGCCGGTCGCTCGTAATCAGAGAACGCCAGATAAGTAACGGCCAGCGGAATCACCCCGCCGTGGGCCGCCATGCCGTTGGCCATCGCCGCCATCAGATGCTCACGCACGCCGCAGTGAACGTAACCGCCACCCCGCTCATCGGCGGTAAAGGCCGCCAGATTGCGCTTGTGCGAAGTCGGCGCCTCCAGGTCGGCACAGCCGACAAGACGCTCGGGCAGGATATCCACCAGCAGGTCATTGATTTCGGCGGAAGCGTAAATGCCGGGCTTGGGTTCGGTTTCGCCCGCCACCCGCTGTTTGTAGTCCAGCAGCGTTTGCCGCCAGCCCTGCGGCAGCTCACCCGCCTGAATACGGTCGAATTCGGCGCGCTCGGAGGCAGACAACGCCGCATAGCGGGTCTGCCAGGCAGCATAGTCCGGACGGCTGCGACGGCCGGCTTCTCGCCAGGTGGCGAGGATATCGTCCGGGACGCTGAAGGGTTCGTGCGGCCAGTTCAGCAGATTACGGGCCTCGGCCGCATCCTCGTTGAACAGACGCGCGCTGTGACCGCCGCGCTGCCCCTGAACCCTTGGAATACCGCACCCGATGACGGTACGACAGGCGACCAGCGACGGACGCGGGTCCCGTTTCGCCAGCGTGATCGCGGCCGCAACCGCCTCGATGTCGTGGCCATCGACCTCGATAACGTGCCAGTCGGCGACGCGGAAACGGTCGGCAACATTCTCGCTGATCGAGAGCTCGGTGCTGCCATCGTCGGTAATGCGGTTGTCGTCCCAGAACAGCATCAGCTTGCCAAGGCGCAGATGCCCCGCGAGCGAAATCATCTCCTGCCCGATCCCCTCCTGCAGACAGCCATCACCCACGAAGGCATAGGTGTAGTGATCGACAAGCCCGCTACCGAAGCGGGCACCGAGAAACGCCTCAGCGACGGCCATGCCCAGCGCATTGGCGATGCCCTGGCCCAGCGGACCGGTGGTCACTTCGACGCCACAGGCCGGATCAATCTCGGGATGGCCGGAACAGTGGGACCCCATCTCGCGGAAACGCTTGATCTGATCCAGGCTGATGGCCTCGTATCCGGTCAGATACAGCAGCGAATAAAGCAGCATGGAGCCATGGCCGTTCGACAGCACGAAGCGGTCGCGATCGACCCAGGTCGGATCCTGGGGGTTGAACTTCAGGTGTTGCGCAAAGAGCGCCGTGGCGATTTCGGCCATCCCCAGCGGCACACCCTGGTGGCCTTCACCGGCGCGCACGATGGCGTCGATGGAAAGAAAACGGATGGCATTGGCCAACGGCTTCAGATCGTCAGTGGTCATGGCAAAAATATCCTCTGCACCTTTCCCTTAGCAGCCTGTCGGACTTAACACTGACCTACTGCGGAAACGCCGATTTTGGCCATTTTTCGTACTCTTTTTCGTTAAATAGAACCACTATTCGCCTCAAAAGAGCCCAAAAACTGCCTCAAAACGGCCATTCCCTCGCTACGCTCGGTCAAGTCCGACAGGCTGCTGGGGAGGCGCTACTGAAAATAACTGACTGGATGCGATAAAACGGGGGCCGGATTCAGCCCGTGCCGTTCAGCACCTGATAACTTCGGATCACCTGGCTGTCATCTGCGCGTCCGTCGCCGCGACCGGACGTCGCGAGGAACAGCTGATGCGCGACCGCCGCCAGCGGCAGTGCCACCTGGGTCTCGCGTCCGGTTTGCAGCACGATGCCAAGATCCTTGACGAAGATGTCCACCGCGCTGGTGACCAGCGGATCGGCTTCGAGCATCCGCGGCCCGCGATCCCGGAGCATCCAGCTCGAGGCCGACGAACCGCCCATGATCTCAAGCAGCACCTCAAGATCCACACCGACCTTTGCCGCCAGTGCAAAGGCTTCGGCAACGACCGCAATGTGCACGCCACACAGCAGCTGGTTCACCGTCTTGACCACCGCGCCCTGTCCGGGCTTGTCGCCGACATGGAAGATGCGCTGGCCGATAGCCTGGAATACCGGCAGCACGTCGGCATAGGTGGTGGCCTCGCACGCGGCCATGATGGTCAGCGAACCCGCGACAGCCCCGGCGACGCCCCCCGACACCGGTGCGTCGACAAAGCGCCGGCCGGAAGCGGCCACCTGTTCGGCGATACGCTCGACACCGCCAGGCGGACAGGTAGCCATCAGGCAGACCGTGCCACCGTCGTTCAGCGCCGCCAGTGCGCCGTTGGCAAACAGCACCTGTTCCGCCTGGGCGGCATTGACGACCATCAAAATCAGCACATCGGCACCGGTGGCCGCCTCGACGGCCGAGGCTGCAGGCTCGGCTCCGGCCTCGGCCAGTGCCGCCAGTGCGTTGGGGTTAAGGTCGATGCCGCGCAGGCGAAAGCCGCCGGCAAGCAGATTTTTGGCCATAGGCAGCCCCATCGCGCCGAGGCCGGCGAATGCAATCGTCTTCATTGTTGTTGTCCGTATCAGTCGTGTATTGGACGGGCGGCCCCGGTGATCACGGGGCCGGCCCATATCAGTACAGGGTGAAGCCCGGTACGAAGGAGATCAGTCCCAGAACCGAGATCGCCACCAGATAGAATGGCCAGAGTTCACGGGCGATCTTGCCGACCGGCTCGCGCGAAATGGCTGCGGCAATGAACAGGGTGGTGCCGACCGGCGGCGTGAACAGACCGATACTCAGGTTGACCGCCATCATGACGCCAAGCTGCACCAGGTCCAGACCGATGGCGTTGCCGATGGCGACGAAGGTCGGGCCGAGCAGCAGGATCGCCGCCGGCAGGTCGAGGAACATGCCGACCATCAGCATGATCAGGTTCATCATCAGAATGATCATCACCGGCGACTTGAGCGTCTCCAGCGCCCATTCGGCGACATGGGTCGGGATCGCTTCCACCGTCAGCACGTAGCCCACCAGGTTCGACGCCGCAATGACCAGCATCACCACCCCGGTGGTAACAGCGGTATGGGACAGCGCCTCATACAGGCGACGGACCGTCAGGTCACGGTAGATGACCGAGCTGACGAACAGCCCATAGGCGACAGCGAGCACGCTCACCTCGGTGGGGGTCGCGATACCGGCACGCAGCAACACCACGATAAAGGCCGGCATGGCCAGCGCCGGCGCTGCATTAAGCGTCGCGCGCAGGATATCGCGTGGCGTCACCTTGGCGGTCAGACGCTTGAAGCCACGCAGACGCCCGGACAGGTAACAGACCAGCATGAATCCTGAGCACAGCAGCAGGCCCGGTAGCACCCCGGCCAGGAACAGTGCAGCGATCGACTGGTTGGAGACGGTCGCGAACAGGATCAGTGGAATCGACGGCGGAATCAGGCCGGCGATGACCGACGACGACGCCGTGGCCGAGGCGGCAAACGCGGCCGGATAGCCTTCGCGCTTTTGCCAGGGGATCAGCATGGCGCCGAGTGCCGAGGCTTCGGCCACTGCCGAGCCGGAGACGCCGCCGAATACGGTCGACCCAACCACCGTCACCTGCCCGAGCCCGCCGTGGAAACGTCCCACCAGCGAGGTGGCGAAATGGATCAGTCGCTTGCCCAGCTCGCCCCCCATCATCAGGCTGCCGGACAGCATGAAGAACGGAATCGCCAGTAGCGGGAAGCTCTGCGTCGGCTGAAAGATTTTCACCACCGCGGCCACGGCCGGTATGCCGCCGACGGTGATAGCGGCCAGGCCGGAGCTGATGACAAGCGCATAGCCCACCGGCATGGCCAGCATCAGCAGGACGCCAAACACGAGGATCATTGCAATAGTCATACGTCCTCCTCAACATGATGCACGCGCACACTCAGCGGGTCGCTGGCCAGCAGCAGGCGTACGAAGGTACTCAGCGCCGTTATACCCAGGCCGACGAAACCGACGATCAGCGCCATGTAGGCCCAGCGCGACGAGATACCGGTGACCGGATACACTTCGCTGCCGGTGATCTCGATGACATCAAGGCCGACCCAGGCGAGGTAGAAAAAGGTCGCCGCCACCAGCGCCTGCAACGCGAGCATCAGGATGCGGTTGCCGGCGGTTCCCAGCAGGGTATTGATGGCGCAGACAGCGATATGCTGCCCGCGCTGGGCGGCCAGCACGACGCCGCTCATGACCAGCCATGGGAACAGGATATTGGGCATCTCGGTGGGCCATCCCATGCCCTGATTGGTTAAGTAGCGGACGATCACCTCGGCCATCAGTGACACAAACATGATGACGAGGGCCGAGATCGCGATCACCGAGCCGGCGACCACGATCGAGGAGTCCACCCACTTCACCACCGAGCCCGTGAGGCCGTTCGCCATCACAGTATTGGGGGAGTGGGTAGTATTCATTGTTTGGCAGCCTCCGACACAACCAGCTTGACCAGTTCCGGGTATTGCTTCTCCCACTTGGCGTAAACGGACTGGGTCTTCTCGATGAACGGCGCCTGATCCACCTTGTTGATGATCACGCCGGCGTCGGTCAGTTTCTGGCGCAGATCGGCGTCGGCCGCCAGCGACATCTCGCGGTTGAGTGTGCCGGCCTCAACGGCGGCTTCCTTCACCGCCTGCTGATCTTCCGGCGACAGCTGGCTCATGATCATCTTGCTCGCCAGCAGCGGCGTGGTCTCGTACTTGTGGCCGGTGAGGGAGATGTACTTCTGGACTTCGTAGAGCTTGGACGAATAGATGTTCATCAGCGGATTCTCCTGACCGTCGAACACGCCTTGCTGCAGCGCGATGTAGAGCTCGGAGAATGCCAGCGGGGCCGGGTTGGCGCCCAGCGAGTTGAAGATGTCCAGGGTCACTGGATCGGGCGGAGTACGCAGCTTGATACCCGCGAGGTCTTCCGGCTTGGTGATCGGACGCACATTGTTGCTGACCTGGCGGATGCCGTTGTCCCACAGCGCCAGCAGCACCAGGCCCTTGTCCTGCGCCAGCTCGTTGAGCTTGTCGCCGACGGGACCGTCGACAACCTTGTAGGCATGGGGCAGATCACGGAACAGGAACGGCAGCCCAAGCACCCCGAATTCAGGCACAACGCTGGACGTGGTGCCCTGCGAGTTGGCACTAAAGGCCAAGGTGCCCAGGCGCATGTTGGTGATGGATTCGGCATCGTCGCCATACTGTGCGCTGCCGCCAACCTCTACCTTGACGCGCCCGTCAGTCTTCTGCTCAACCAGCTCGGCAAATTTCAGCGACGCCTCGGCCTTGGGGTTGCCCGGCGCCGCGTTGTGCGACAGACGCAGTACCTGTTCCGCCCAGCTTGAGGACGCCGTGAGCGCCAGGCCCGCTGCAAGTGCGATCAGTGTCTTTTTCATGACTGTTTCCTTCTATTGTTTTTGTGATAGTTCAGGATATCGTGGCGACGCCACGCAGATTGAAATCGATTCTATTGCGACTGCGCCCTCCTGTCGTCCGTAGTGCGGCAGAGATGGGCTTGATGTCGACAATTTTCCACTGTTTTTCAAAAAGTTACGCCGTCCGTGGCGGTACGGTATCAACCGTGAATCAGCATGCCGCCGTTGACATCGATCACGGCGCCGGTGATGTAGGACGACAGGTCGGACGCCAGGAACAGGTAGGCACTAGCGACTTCGCCGGCATTGCCCAGGCGATTCAACGGAATACTCGCGGCGATGTCACTTTTCTGCTGGTCACTCAGTTTACCGGCACTGATATCGGTCTGAATCAGGCCCGGGGTAACGCAGTTGACGCGAATGTTTTCGGGGCCGAATTCCCGCGCCATTGCCTTTGCCAGACCCAGCACGCCGGCCTTGGCCGCCGAGTAGTGCGGACCACCGAGGATGCCGCCGCCGCGCTGGGCCGAGACGGAGGACATGCAGGCGATCGAGCCCGACTGCTGCTTCTGCATCTGCGGGATAACGGCCTGCGACAGGTACAGCACACCGCGCAGGTTGACGTCGAGAATGCGGTCCCAGCTAGCCGGGTCAATTTCGAGCGTTTTCACCGGCTGGGTGATGCCGGCATTGTTGATCAGGATGTCGATCCGGCCGAATTCCTCGACCGCACGCTCTGCAGCTTTCACACACGCGTCCTTGTCGGTGACATTGCAGGCATAGCCACGATGCTGAGGGCCGATCGCAGCAGCAGCTTCGGCCGCAGCCTGTTCGTCGAGGTCGAGAATGATGACGTTGGCACCGTGGCTGGCGAACAGGCGGGCAGTAGCCAGGCCGATACCACGCGCAGATGCTGCGCCGGAAATCATCGCGACCTTGTCCTGAAGAAGAAGCGAGTTGCTCATGATGTAATCCCGTTATTGTGTTTTTGTGGATACGTATCGGTGATTTGCGTTCAGCTGATCCAGCTCTTGATGGTCTCGGCCATCACGTTGGTCGAAATGCCGTAGCGATCGTGCAGCGTCGGCAGCGCACCGGCATCGAGGAACGCATCGGGCAGCGCGATATGGCGGAATTGAGGCGTAACACCGGCGCGCAGCAGCTCGGTGCCGATCGCCTCGCCGAGACCGCCGATCGAGGTGTGGTTCTCGGCCACCACCACCAGACGGCCGGAACGGCCTGCCTCGCGCAGGATGGTCGAGGTGTCCAGGGGCTTGATCGTCGCGACATGCAGTACCGCCACATCGACGTTGTCGCGCGCAAGTTCCTTGGCGACCTCGAGAGCCCGCATGGTCATGATGCCGGATGAGATCACCAGCACATCGCGACCGTCACGCACCAGCTTGGCCTTGCCGAGTTCGAACTTGTAGTTGTACTCGTCCAGCACCAGCGGCACATGGCCCCGCAGCAGGCGCATGTAGACCGGCCCGTTGTGATCCGCCACCGCCGGCACCATCTGCTCGATATCGAGCGCATCACAGGGATCGATGACGGTCATGCCCGGCATGGCCCGCATCAGGGCCAGGTCTTCCGCCGCCTGATGACTGGGGCCATAGCCGGTGGTCAGACCCGGCAGCGCGCCGGCAATCTTGACGTTCAGCTTGTCCTCGGCGATCGCCTGGTGCATAAAATCGTAAGCGCGACGGGTGGCGAATACCGAGTAGGTGGTGACGAACGGCATCGCGCCTTCATGCGCGAAGCCGGCGGCCGCGCCCATCAGCAACTGTTCGGCCATGCCCATCTGGTAGAAGCGCTCAGGAAAGGCCTTGGCAAAGATGTGCAGATCGGTGTACTTGCCAAGGTCCGCCGTCATGCCGACGATCTCGGGACGCTCTGCGGCAAGTTCGACCAGCGCATGTCCGAAGGGTGCAGACTGGGTCTTCTGACCTTCAGACGCGATCGAGGCGATCATTGCCGAGGTCTTGAGCTTGGGTTTCTGGGTTGTGGTGCTCATGCTGTCCTCCCGGCTTCCAGCGCTTGCAGGGCGAGCTGCCATTCGTGCTCGTCGACGCGGATAAAGTGGTTCTTTTCGCGGGCTTCAAGAAACGGCACGCCGCAGCCCATGCGGGTATCAGCAATGATCATCCGCGGTTTCGGTTCGGGGTGATTGCGTGCGGCATCAAAGGCATTGGCGACAGCCTCGATATCGTTGCCGTCGACACGCTGTGTGAACCAGCCGAAGGCTTCCATCTTGTCGACCAGCGGCTCGAAGGCCATGATCTGGCTGGAAGGACCGTCAGCCTGCTGGTTATTGACGTCGACGATGGCGATCAGGTTGTCGAGCTTCCAGTGGGCGGCCGACATCAGGCCTTCCCAGATGGCGCCCTCGTCGAGTTCGCCATCGGAAAACAGCGTGTAGACGAAGGCATCCGACTCCTTGCGCTTGAGGCCCAGGCAATGGCCGACGGCAATGGTCAGGCCCTGGCCGAGGGAGCCACCCGACATTTCCATGCCCGGGGTGTAGCTGGCCATGCCGGACATCGGCAGCCGGCTGTCGTCACTACCGTAGGTTTCGAGTTCCGCTTCGGAGATGATGCCCCCTTCGATCAGCGCGGCATACAGCGCGATCGCATAGTGGCCATTGGACAGCAGGAAGCGGTCGCGGCCGTCCCATTTTGGGTCTTCGGGGCGGTACGTCATGGCATGGCAGTAGGCCACTGCCAGTACGTCGGCGATATCAAGTGCCTGACCGACATAGCCTTGACCCTGGACTTCACCCATCAGCAGCGCGTAGCGCCGGATGCGGTAGGCATGGTCCATGAGCTTTGCCAAGTCGGCGCGGGTGGGTTTTATGCTTGTATCCACGCGGTTCTCCTCGTTTTAAAGCGCCACCTGTCGGAGGCGTCCGAAAAATCTGTATTCGTGTTCAGGAGCAGTCCTTGTCAGTACTCGTAGCGGATGCTGTTTCTGCTCTCCGATGAGTCCTGTTTAGGTTATGCGCTTGGTAACTTGCGCTCAAACGAATTAATATGGCTTACAGATGATCTGAGCTCAGGTGAAAAGTGCCATGCTAAGCAGGGTTCCAATCAAGGCGGTACAGGCATTTGAAGCAGCTGCACGGCTTTCTTCCTTCGCGCTGGCGGCTGAAGAGCTGTTCGTCACACCGTCGGCCATCAGCCATCAAATCAAACAGTTGGAAGAGCAGTTCGGGGTGAAACTGTTTCACCGGGTGCACCGGGCGGTGATCCTGACCGACGCCGGCCGGCGCTATGCAGAAGAAGTGACGGGGGCCTTCAGCCGCATCGATCTGGCGACACGGGAACTCGGACGCACCGCGCGAAGCGATATCCTGACGGTGCACTCGACACCGAGTTTTGCCTCCCAGTGGCTGATGCCACGGCTGGCGCGCTTCAGTGCCAGCCACCCTGATATAGACGTTAGACTGAATGCCTCCTACCCGGTACCGCCGGATCTGCTGACGCAGGGTGTGGACATCGACATCCGCTATGGCCTGCGACGGCTGCAGCCGGCCGGCACCATGGTACTGCCCTTTCCGCCGGAAACCATTGTGCCGATGTGCGCGCCCGAGCTGGCCGAGGGCGAGCATCCCATCCGCACAGTGGCGGACCTGCAGCACCACTCCCTGATACACAGCGAGATCTGCCTGGTCAGCTGGCGCGACTGGTTGCGCGAGCACCGCAAGGTGCAACTCGATATCTCCCGGGGTCCGCGCTTCGACCGCTCCTTCATGGCCATCAGCGCGGCGGTCGACGGCATGGGCATACTGCTGGACAGTCTGCTGCTGGTGCAGCGCGAGCTCGCGAGCGGGCGTCTGGTCGCACCGCTGGGCTTCGACGGCCCCAAGGTCCAGGGTTATACGTTCAACATCCTGAAAAACCAGGCCGGACTGCCAAAGATCCGCGCCTTTCAGGACTGGCTGTTCGGAGAGCTGGACAGAAACGCGACCTGAGCAGCCCGGTACGCCTTGCAGTCATAGACACCAGAGAATAATGCGGACCTACAATACGGCCTGAATTCCCAAACGACAGGCAAAAAAATGCGGACATCTCTGTCCGCATTTCTGTTTCGCTGCCGACTGATTCAAGATCAGTCGATGCGCTCGAAGATCAGATCCCAGACGCCGTGGCCGAGTTTCTCGCCACGGTTCTGGAACTTGGTCACCGGGCGGAAATCTGGCTGCGGCGAGAACTCGCCGGCGCCGGCGCTGTTACGATAGCCATCGGCCGCCGACATGACTTCCATCATGTGCTCGGCATAATTTTCCCAGTCGGTCGCCATATGGAACTGACCGCCAATTTTCAGCTTGCTGCGCACGGTCTGGGCAAAGGCCGACTGCAGGATGCGGCGCTTGTTGTGCTTTTTCTTGTGCCAGGGATCAGGGAAGAACAGCTGCAGGCAGTCCAGGCTGCCATCGGGGATGCACTGTGCCAGCACTTCCACAGCATCTTCGGCATAGACACGGATGTTCGTGAGCCCTTCGGTGCGGGCATTGTTCAGCAGGCGCCCCACACCGGGGCGATGCACTTCGATACCGATGTAGTTTTTCTCCGGCATCTGGCGCGCCATCTGCAACAGGGAATCACCCATGCCAAAACCAATCTCCAGCACCAGCGGCGCTTCACGCCCAAAAAGAGTAGCCGGCTCTATCATGCCGGCGGCGATTTCCAGCCCCAATTCGGGCCAGGCTTCGTCCAGCCCACGCTGCTGGCCTTCGGTCATGCGCCCTGCGCGCAGGACAAAGCTGCGCACTGTGCGCATCGGTTTCTGCTCTTCAGTCATTCTCGGCTTACTTGGATTTTCGGGTTACAGGTTTGCGTGTCGGCTAACGCCGGGCGGGCCAGAAATCACCTGGACGCCCGGTGTTAACAGCAGCATCAGATAATGCCTTCCATGGGGGAAGACGCACTGGCGTACTTCTTGCGCGGCATACGGCCAGCCAGATAGGCTTCGCGGCCGGCTTCGATGGCCTTGCGCATGGCAGACGCCATCAGCAGTGGATCACGAGCACCGGCGATGGCGGTGTTCATCAGTACGCCTGCGCAGCCCATTTCCATGGCCAGCGCGGCATCAGAGGCAGTACCGACACCGGCATCCACCAGAATCGGCACATTGGCCGCTTCCATGATAAGGCGAATGTTGTGTGGGTTCAGGATACCGAGTCCCGAGCCGATGAGGGAGCCCAGCGGCATCACGGCGACACAGCCCATCTCTTCGAGCTGCTTGGCGACGATGGGGTCGTCATTGGTGTATACCATGACCTTGAAGCCATCCTTGACCAGCATTTCGGCACCCTTGAGGGTCTCGACGATGTTGGGGTACAGGGTTTTCTGGTCGCCCAGCACTTCCAGCTTCACCAGGTCGTGGCCGTCCATCAGCTCACGCGCCAGCTTGCAGGTACGCACCGCATCTTCAGCTGTATAGCAACCCGCCGTGTTGGGCAGGATGGTGTACTTTTCCGGCGAAACGGCGTCGAGCAGATTAGGCTCGTCGCGGTTCTGACCGATGTTGGTGCGGCGCACGGCAACCGTGACAATCTGCGCACCACTGGCTTCGATCGCCCGGCGGGTTTCATCAAGGTCCCGGTATTTGCCGGTACCTACCAGCAGCCTGGAACTGTACTCTTTGCCCGCGATAATCAGCGGGTCATGGCGTAATTGCTCTGACATTCCGTCTCCACCGTTCGTAGTGTATTAAGGGATCTTCGCAGCGATACTCAGCCGCCGCCAATGGCATGCACGATTTCTATCTGGTCGCCGTCGTTCAGGCGCAGCGCCGCATGCTGGCTACGCGGAACGATTTCCATATTGACCTCGGCCGCGATGCGCTTGTCGCCCAGCCCCAGCTGTTCAACCAGGTCGGCAAGACTGCTGTCATCCCGCAGCTCCATGGTGTCACCGTTTAGCACTATTCGCATTGATCCAATTCCGAACTTTTTTTCGGCCAGCCGAGTTGGGCTGCTGCCGACATTATTGTTTTGAGGTGCTGAACCGGCACGCGGCCAGACCCAGCATCAGCCAGCCGGCCAGAAAAGCCAGGCCACCCAGCGGCGTCACCGCGCCCAGCCAGTGGATACCGCTGAGCGCCAGTATATAAAGACTGCCACAGAACAGCAGGATGCCTGCGCCAAAACAGGCGCCGCTCAGGCGCAGCCATCGCGACGGGCAGTGCAGGCCCAACAGCAGCACCACCAGCCAGGCCAGACTGTGGTAGAACTGATAGCTCACGGCGGTCTGGAACACATCGAGCATATCCGGCGTCAGACGCCCGCGCAGACCGTGACTGCCAAAGGCCCCCAGTGCCACGGCACAAAAGCCGCTCAGTGCCACCAGGCGCAGGCTGATCGCTGTATTCATCAAGGCCCCCGCAAAATGAAGCGCATTATACCCCAGTGTTGCGATGACGGGTGGCCCGCAGTGTCCGAACATGACAAAGCCGCCCGCAGGCGGCTTTGTTGGCAGTCATAAAGACGGAGTAGTGGGCGGATCAGGCCTGCAGCAGCGCGCCCTTGATCTTCTTCATGGCGTTCTTTTCAAGCTGGCGAATACGTTCCGCGGAGACCTGATACTTGGCGGCCAGTTCGTGCAGCGTGGCTTTTTCATCCATCAGCCAGCGCTGGGCCAGAATGTCCTGGCTGCGCTCATCGAGCTGTTTCATCGCACTCAGCAGATTGGCCTGGGAATTTTCTTCCCAGTTGGAGTTTTCAACCTGCAGCGCGGGGTCGGCCTGATCGTCTTCCAGAAAACTGGCCGGCGCCAGGTAGGCACGGTCTTCGTCTTCATCGGCCGGGGCATCAAAGGCGGTATCGCTGGATGCCAGACGGCCTTCCATCTGTCGAACTACAGCCGAATCAACACCCAGGTCTTCTGCGATGGCATCGACTTCGGCGTTGTTCATCCAGCCCAGGCGTTTTTTCTGCGACCGCAGGTTGAAGAACAGTTTGCGCTGCGCCTTGGTGGTGGCGACCTTGACGATGCGCCAGTTACGCAGAATGAATTCGTGCATTTCAGCCTTGATCCAGTGCACCGCAAAGGACACCAGACGCACGCCCATACTGGGATCAAAACGCTTTACGGCCTTCATGAGGCCGACATTGCCTTCCTGCACCAGGTCTCCCAGCTGCAGCCCGTAGCCGGAGTAGGATTTGGCGATATGTACCACAAAACGCAGATGCGACATAACCAGACGGCGGGCCGCTTCAAGGTCGTTCTGGTAAAACAGGCGCTCTGCCAGTTCGCGCTCTTCCTCTGCCGTCAGCACGGCGATCGCACTGACCGAGCGCATGTAGGCTTCCAGGTTACAACCCGGAGAGAGGATGTCGACGACTTGCAAGCTCTTGCCCATACAGTGTTACCTCAGTGTTACTTTCAGCTTGTCTATCCTGAATCCGCTCATATGACAGGCCCCGGGCAGTGAAGTTCCCAAGGCCACAACAAGCCAGAATTGCCTGCGGACCGGTAAAAATAGCGATATCCAGCCTAAACCGCAAGTGTGACGCCTTCATGTCATGCGTACAGCAGTTGAGAGCGCCTCAACTGGGCTCAATTTGCCGCAGATGATGCCCTACCGCCAGCCAGGCGCCGAGCCAGCCCAGCATCAGGCTGGTCAGCAGCAGAATCAGACTGCCGCTCAGCCCCAGCCCCATGGGTTCAAAATCACTCAGGTAGAGTCGAGCCAGCTCCGCCACCGGCTCCTTGAGCATCAGCAGACTGAACTGAATCAGGCACCAGGCCAGGGCGGCACCCAGCAGGCCATACCAGGCACCCGTATAAAGGAAGGGACGCCGCACCCAGGCATCGGTACCACCCACCAGCTTGGCGACGATGATCTCGTCGCGCCGACTTTCAATCGATACCCGGATGGTATTGCCCACCACCAGCAGCACCGCCATGGCCAGCAGCAGGCCCAGCACCATTACCGCACGCTGGGTCAGCTGCACAAAAGCGCTCAGGCGTTGCAGCCACTCCAGATCCAGCGCCGCCTCATCCACTTCCTCCAGCGCCTGCAGCTTGGCCTTGAGCACCGGCAAGGCCGCCAGACTGCGATCCAGCGGCTGTACCGTAATCACCGCCGGCAGCGGGTTTTCATCCAGCAAATCCACGATATTGCCAAAGCGTGACAGCTCCCGGAATTCCAGCAGGCCCTGGGCACGGCTAATCAGATCCACCGCCGCCAGATCATCCCGCAGCAGCAACTCACGACTGAAGCGATCGGCGGCGGCATCATCCAGCCCAGGGCTCAGATACAGGCTGATGCGGGGTTCGTGGTCCCAGCCCTCGCTGAGCTGCTGCACATTTTTAAGGCCGGTGAGCAAAAAACCGGGCAGGGCCAGGGCGATAGCCAATACCGCCAGCGTGATCAACGTCGGCAAGGGCGTGGCAAAGAGCCGGCTCCAGCTCTGGCGCGCCATCAAGGCATGGTGGCGACGCCAGTTGCGGTGGCGGCTGCGCCTGTCGATACGATCCTGTTGCGCCCCGCGCCGCGGGGTATTTTTTTCATCCACGGCCATCGGCGATCAACCTCCCGTTACGCAGCACCAGAGTGCGGTGGCGCATGCGCTCAATCAGTGAAAGGTCATGGCTGGCGATCAGCACAGTGGTGCCCACCCGATTGAACTGCTGAAACAGCTTCATGATTTCTTCGGACAACTCCGGATCCAGGTTACCGGTGGGCTCATCCGCCAGCAGCACCCGGGGTTTGTGGACGATGGCCCGGGCGATACCGACGCGCTGCTGCTCGCCACTGGAGAGGCTGATCGGGCTCTGGTTTTCCTTTTCCAGCAGGCCGACCTTGTTCAGTGCCGCCCGTACCCGCCGGGCCGCATCTTCGGGCTCATAGCCACAGATCTGCAGCGGCAGCGCTATGTTCTCGAATACGGTGCGATCAAACAGCAGGTGGTGGTTCTGAAACACCACGCCGATACGCCGGCGATGGTAGGGCAGCTCATGCCGGCCCAGCTGCGCCAGGTTCTGCTCGCCCACCACCACCTGCCCCTGGGACGGCCGTTCCATCAGCATGATCATGCGCAGCAGGGTACTTTTGCCGGCGCCGGAATGCCCCGTAAGGAAGGCCATTTCCCCTTCACGCAGCGTGAAAGAGACATTGCTCAGGGCCTCCTGACCACTGAGGTAGCGCTTGCTGACGTTTTCGAAACTGATCAATGCCATGCTGTTGTCCGCACCCGCCCGAAGGCGTGAAAATGAATCCCTGTTACGGGGCCGACGCTACAACGCCGACCCGTCTATTTTCCGCCGTGCGGTGTAGCCGGGCTCGTTAATCGAGCTCCTTTCAATCAAACAGGGCCTGAACGAACTCGTCGGCACTGAACGGACGCAGATCGTCCACCTGTTCACCGACCCCAATATAGCGAATCGGCAGCTTCAGCTGTTTGGCGATGGCAAAGATGATGCCGCCCTTGGCGGTACCATCGAGCTTGGTCAGGGTGATACCGGTCACGCCGACCGCTTCCTTGAAGATACGCGCCTGGCTCATGGCATTCTGTCCGGTGCCGGCATCCAGCACCAGCATCACCTCGTGGGGTGCGTCCATATCCAGCTTCTTCATAACCCGCACCACCTTCTGCAACTCCTGCATCAGGTGGTCCTTGTTCTGCAGGCGCCCGGCAGTATCGGCAATCAGCACATCAACATTGCGTGCCTTGGCCGACTGCAGCGCATCGAAGAGCACCGACGCTGAATCCGCCCCCGTGTGCTGCGCCACCACGGGCACCTGATTGCGCTCACCCCAGACCTGCAGCTGTTCCACCGCGGCGGCACGGAAGGTATCGCCGGCGGCCAGCATCACGGAGCGGCCTTCGGACTGAAAGCGCTTGGCCAGCTTGCCAATAGTCGTGGTTTTGCCCACACCGTTAACGCCCACCATCAAAATAACGTAGGGCTGCTTGCCGGCGGCATCGATCTGCAGCGGCTGCTCGGCCTGATGCAGCAGCGCGGCCAGTTCCTGCTGCAACGCCTGCTGCAGCGCCTGGGCATCGGCCAGCTGATTGCGTGCGACCTTGTCGGTCAGGCGGCTGATGATTTCGCTGGTTGCCTCCACGCCCACATCGGCGGTCAGCAGCAGGGTTTCGATATCTTCCAGCAGCTCGTCGTCGATTTCCTTGGCGCCGAGGAACAGGTTGCCCAGCTGGGCCGACAGGTTGGCCTTGGTTCTACTCAGGCCCGCCTTGATACGGGCCAGCATGCCCTGTTTTTTCGCCGGCGTGTCCAGCACCGCAACCGGTGCTGCCACAGGCGCAACCACTTCGGGTTCCACGAGTCCAGGTTCCACCGGTTCAGCGGGCATCTCGGACACCACTGCATCAACAACCGCATTAACAGCCGCTGGTTTCTCTGCCACAGTGTCCTCTACCGCTACGGCGTCCTGCTCGGCTCTTTCCTGCCTGGCATTGTCAGGCGGGGCGCTGTCCGCCGAAGCCATATCCGCCTCGACAACTGTTACTTCAACCAGATCCGGTGCAGCTGCATCCGGCTCTGATTCAACCTGTTCAGCGGGCGCAGCCTGTTCAACGGGTGGCTGTGCCTCATCCGCCTCAACGACCGGCGGCATCTGCTCCTTGCTGCCGGAAGTGCCGAACAGGGATTTTAATTTCTTGAACATCGAATGTCCTCAGATCTGCTAACAACGGGCACCAGCACCCGGATTTGGGCGCCTTGAAAAGCCTCAGGACGGGTCATCGCCCCTGATGTAAAAATATATCGCGAGCATCGCTACTGTGAATATGGCCGCGCCTGTATAGGTAACGATCGAGTAATCCCACTCGTTTTCCACCAGCCACCTGAACAAAGCTTCCATCGACATGCTCCAAGCCTGCGAAAGGCTTAACTTTCGAGCGCAATATCTTATCATAGGCGCCACGCAAGTTATTAAGCCCCACGCATTACAGATCGCGGATCTGCCGTGCACAGCTTGCCAAGCCACCGACACCCGCAAATGGAATCCTGCAGTCATGGCCACCGAGCACAAGCCGCTGTTCAATCCGCTCTACCTCAAGGCGCTGATCCTGATCCTGCCGATACTGATCGTATTGCTGGCATCCCTTGGGCCCAAAGCTGTCAGCTATCCCGACATAGAGCACAGCGAAACACACCCCCTTTACTGGATCGAACAGCCCGACAGACCCGACAACGAACTGCGCCTGCTGCTGCCCGCTGCAGTGGCATTGGATCCGGAACAGCGCATTCTGCAACAGACACTGGCCATGCTGCTGCAGCAGCGCCTGCACCAGCCCGCGCTCCAGTCCCTGCTCACACCGGTGCCGCACACTCAGGTCACTGCGCTGCCGGATCACCTGCAGATCAGCCTGCGCTGGCCAGCCGGTGAAAAACTGCCGGAACTGGACGCCGTCCTGCAGGCACTGCAGCAGACTCCCGAATCAGATTCCGCAGCCGCCACCCTGGCGCGCATCCGGGCGCAGGCCTATCTCGATGGCCAGGACCCGGCGCAGCGACTGCTGAACCGGCTGCAACAACAGCTACAGCAGCCAACGCAGCGGGCCAGGACCAGCGCAATATCGGCCGCTGATGTATTGCAGCAGTACCACCGTCTGTTCAGCCAGCCACCCTTGCAGATACTGGGCGGCCCGGACGCCGCGAAGCTTGCCGAACAACTGGACGCCGCCGCGCCAGGAACAAGGGATGGCGCCGGCATGTTTGCCAGTGCTGTTACCGCCGAGCACTCAGAGCCCGGGCACCAGCCCGAGCGACACGACGCCACGCCGCCGCAACCTGTCAAACTGCAGCTGAGCGATGCCCGACTGCCCGCCATGTACCTGCTGGGAGCCAGCATGCCGGGCCGTGATGCCAAGGATTATGCCGCCCAGCTGCTGGCCATCCGCAGCCTGCAGCGGGCGCTGGAACTGCGCCCGGATACAGCAGGGTACTATCGGCTGGTGTGGCAACAGTCCCGCGACAGTGGCTACCGGGCACTGATTCTCGCCGGTCAGCCCACCAGGGCGCAGACCCTGCCAGCAGAGGCGCAGCGAACCGCTGCACCTCCCGCTGATGAAAGGGTGGCGGGGTCTTCCGTAATTGATAGCGCCGTGTTTGACAGCGCCCTGATTGATACAGCAGTGATTAGTGCACAGCTGATTGATGACACCCGCCAGCAGCTGTTGCTGCAGCTGCGCGAACAACTGCAGACACCCCAGGGCCAGCTGGATCAGCTCGCCACCCTGGCGTTCAATAATCTGCCCGGGCAACGCCTGGACACTATTCTGGATCAGCTCCAGGCCGTGCCCGGGGATGACATTGGCCCGAGAATCGCGCACTATCTCGCCCCCGAGACCCAGATTCTTATCACCCTAAACGGACAGTGAAACCGCCGCATGCCCAAGCCTACCAAGTCAAACCGGTCTCCCCGCGTGCCGGAACCCGCCAGCGGCGAGCTGCGCATCATTGCCGGCAGCTGGCGCGGTCGCAAACTCAAGTTCCCCGCCCTGACCGGCCTGCGCCCAACGCCCAACCGGGTTCGCGAGACGCTGTTTAACTGGGTGCAGGCGTCGGTACAGGGATCACGCTGTCTGGATCTGTTTGCCGGCAGTGGCGCCCTGGGGCTCGAAGCCCTGTCACGGGGTGCAGGCTCGGTGACCTTTATCGACAACGCAACCCAGGCCGTGCGCCAGCTGCGAGACAACCTGCAACTGCTCAAGGCGGATAATGCCGAAGTGCAGACAGCCGCCGCCATGGACTGGCTCCAGCGCCATGAACTGGGGACAACGCCCGGCTATGACCTGGTGTTTCTGGATCCGCCGTTTCACTGCGATCTGCTGCCCCAGGCCTGCGAACTGCTGGAGTCCCGCAACCTGCTGGCCAGCCAGGCGCTGATCTACATCGAATCGGAATCCCAGCTCGGCACACCGCAACTGCCGGACAACTGGCGCCAACTGCGCAGCAAAACCGCAGGCAAGGTCACCTACGGTCTTTATATCCGCGACCCAGCCACCGATACCGACCCGGCCTGACATTCGCTTCAGGGCGGCCTTATCGGCAACTCGCTTACAGACCGCGCAAACAGCTGCGCACCAACAGCGCCCCCTGCTCACGGCAGGAGAACAGCTCTGGTGCCAGCAACAGTGACTGCACCAGGCCCAGCACCAGACAGCAGATGGATTTGGCCATGGGTTCGAGCTGGGACTTTTTCAGCCCGACCAGCTGCTGCTTGCGCGCCTGCTTGAGAAAATACTGGATATGCCCCACACCCTGATTCAGCGCACGCTGACGTTGCTGCGCCAATGCGGCAACACCGGCGCAGCTGTCGTTGCCGGCGTAAAACAGCTGATAGACCCGCTGCGCCTGCGCATCCCCGGTAATGTCCCGCATCAACCCCAGCAGATAGCCTTCCAATGCATTCAGCGCCTGCTGCCGCGACGCCTGCAGCTGCTCCAGATAATGCCGGTCAAAGGGGAGTGAGACCCGCTGAAACAGTGCCTCCAGCAGGGCCTCACGATTTTTGAAGTGCCAGTAGAGGGCGCCATGGGTCACACCGGCATGGGCCGCCACATCCTTGAGCGTTGCCGTGGCCGCGCCTCGCTGACTGAATACCTCCAGTGCCGCCATCAGCAACGCCTGCCGGGTTTGTTCTGCTTCCTGCGGTGTACGCCTTGCCATTCGCCTTCCAGTCCCTGAATACGCAAAGGCCCGATACGGGCCTTACATGTGCAGGTCAATGTATCGCTGATAGATGACAGTAGGGTGACAGACGCACGTCTAGCAGGCGCAGCTAAGGGCATTGGCTATACATTCAGAGTGCAATGCCAGAAAAGAACCCCGCACAGGCAGGTTGCGTGCGGGGCGGGAGAGGGGGTTATGTCCGCCAGCTGTTAAGACGAGCGGTAGTGTGCAGCCGCAGGCTAACGCGGGCTGGCATCATCCACATAGTATTTGAGCTGCATGGATGCCAAGGCTCCGACGCTCAGCTGCGACGAACTGAACTGAGCCTCGAACGCCTGTCCGGGCTGCACAGTGCCTGGAATCTGCGCGATATAGCGCTGCACCTTGCCCTCCTGATCCTTGATCAGCACACCCATCACCAGATTATCCAGCGCGCTCACACCAGTGTAGCGCCAGCGCACCTGCCAGCTGTTCTGGTCAATTACGGTCTCGCCCAAGGACTGCATCTGCTGCATCAGCGCGGCGAGCTGAGCCTGCTGCTGCGACTGGCGGGATTCCTCCTGCTTGACGCCCTGATGCTTCACATAGGTGCCCAGCGTTGTGCCCAGCAGTGCGGCGACGCCGCCCCCCTGACCGGCGGCCATGGTATCGTTGCGCTTCTGCCAGAGCACATTGTTCTCCAGCAGGACCGCGGCGTCCGGGTTCTCCCGCCCCTTGCGGTAATACCCCTGTACCAGGCGCGCCGTTGCCGCCGTTTCCTCGGCCCGTGCGCGGTTTACCGGGTGGGTATGGAAGAAGAGCCCGCCGGCGTTGCCCTTTTCACGGTACTGCCGGGCCCAGATGCGACTGGCGGCCATGGGATCAAAACCGGCCAGTGCGGCATAGAGCACCGCTATACGATCCGCTTCGCGCTCATTTTCATGGGTAAAGGCCGCCTGATAGCCATTGCGGCCAGCGGAGCTGGAGCCCGTCAGCGTCGCCAGTGTCTGGAAGCCCTGGCTCTCAAAGGCATGATTGGCGACTGTGTGCGCCACCTCATGGGCAATCACCGCCGCCAGTTCATCGTCATCCTGCAACTGCTGCATCAGCCCCAGGTGCACCACTATATAGGTGCCACCGGTGGTGAAGGCGTTGAAATCCGGGCGATCAATCAGGACCGGCTGCCAGCGTTCGGATTTGAGATGACTAATACGCAGCACCCGATCAAACAGGCGCGTCAGGCGGGCATACTGGGCCTCATCCAGCTGACCGTTGATGTTGCTTTCGGTGCGCAGCAGCTGCTCGACCGCAGCGTTGCCCTGGCGAATCTGCGCACTGCGTCCGGCCAGCGAGAGGCTGCGTTCACCGGTAACCCTGTCCTGTTCACTGACCACGCCCACCACATTGTAAATACCCGCGTCGACCGCCTGCAGGGACATACAGCCCGACAGCAGTAGTAAGGATACCGGAAGTATCATCCGGAGCCCGGAACACGACATTTTGTGCTTCATTTAGACCTCTTCATCATATGCCCATATAGAATATAAAAATATTTTTTAATAACTCAGACACATAACCACATTCCATTAATGTATTTGTACGCTCCTGCCAATTCGGCTAACATGCCGCTTTCGCGATATACTCCCGGCAGCAGCATAACCATCAGCGAGAGCTTTATGAATACGGCTGTCTATCCCGGCACCTTTGATCCTATTACCAATGGTCACACCGACCTCGTTCAACGTGCCGCGCGCATCTTTGACCGGGTCGTGGTTTCAGTGGCGGCAAGCCCGAAAAAAGCACCGATGCTGCCACTTGAACAGCGCGTTGAGCTGGCAAGGGAAGTACTGCAGCACTTGCCCAATGTTGAAGTCATTGGCTTCAACTGCCTGCTGGCCGATCTGGTGGAACAACAGAGCGCCAATATAATACTGCGAGGATTGCGGGCCGTATCGGATTTCGAATACGAATTCCAGCTGGCCAACATGAATCGCAAGCTTGCACCGCAGGCTGAAAGCATGTTTCTGACCCCGGCGGAACATCTTTCCTACATATCCTCCACTCTGATTCGCGAGATCGCGAGTCTGGGCGGTGATGTGAGCAAATTTGTTCATCCTGCTGTCTCAAAAGCCATGCAGGAAAGTCTGGGACTATAACGTTTCTTATTTACGCAGTGAGTGAGGTAGCCGACCATGGCATTGATGATTACCGACGAATGCATCAACTGTGATGTATGCGAGCCAGAATGCCCGAACGAGGCAATCACTCCGGGTGATGAAATCTATGAAATCGACCCGGGCAAATGCACCGAGTGCGTAGGCCACTACGACACACCGCAGTGCGTTGAAGTCTGCCCCGTCGACTGTATTCCAAAGGATCCGGATCATGTGGAAACGCAGGATCAGCTGATGATCAAGTACAGCGTCCTGACGGGCAAGTAAGCCATAGGCACGCCGCCTGAAAGCCGGTTAGATCCTTCCCCGAGGAACTGATCAGCTGTTGATCAGGCAACAAAAATCCGCAGCCCATGCTATGGCCTGCGGATTTTTTGTTGCCTGCTGTTCGCCCCGGAAGTCCCCGAGCTCAGATGCGAATTTTCAGGTTATTCAGACCGAATTCTGCATCCATGCGCTGGCCGATGACATTCTCGCCACAGAGGTGATGGGCGTACTGCATATGCAGGCAGCGCACCTTGTCCCACTGCGAAATCCCGCCAATGCCGTACTGCTCGAACAGGTGGGTAAAGCCCAGTTGTTCTATCTGCTCCCGGTCCTTCGGATCCATCAGCTGCCAGCGTTGTGCCACATAGCTGACATGATTCAGCCGAAAGGCTTCACGCAGCGTCTCGTCCTGCTGTATTTCCTGTTCAATCTGTTTCACCCAGCCCGAGGTCTCTATTTCGGCAATGGCGCGGTACAGATCCTTCGAACACAGCCAGAACAGGGTCGGAAAGGGGCGGTTGTCCACCAGGGAACGAATTTGCAGCACCGTGGGGATGCCATCGGCCGTCTGATGGGCGATGCCTACCAGGCCGCGCGGTTTGCGTCCTAACTGGCGGGCAATCATGTCCAGCTGTGTTGGCGTCAGTGTCGTTATCATCCCAGAAACTCGGCTAAGGTCACGGCTTCAGCACCGCACACCGGAATGCGTGCGGGCATGATCAACGTGCAATTATCGAAAGGCGCCGTCAGCGGGCCCGTATCCTGTGCATATACTTCGCCCCGCGCAATACGCTCAAAACCCCGGTACGGCTGGCTGAAGCGAAAGTGTTCGGTGCGCGCCTCAATGACTTCCCGAATCCGGTAGTGCCCGGCGCGGTGGTCGGGCTCGTAGCCCCAGGGCGGTATCAGGGCATCCTGCTCCAGCAGGCCGGCACGATACAGCACTCGGCGCGTTATCGCATGTGCCTGCTGGGCACTGTCGAGCTCAAAGTGTGAGCCGCACTCGGCCACCAGACCATGACAGCCTTTGCGGCCGTGCTGCATGGCATAGGAAATCAGCATGCCGGGGTGATAGCCACCGAGCTTGTAGAGCAGCTGCGCAAAGGGAAAGCCCAGGGTGGCAACCAGTGCGCTGCAGTCGGGCAACTCGGGGTAGATCAGCATCGGTGCCACCGGATTGCTGGTGGAATGCAGATCCAGCACCAGATCCGCTTCGCGCAGCAGTGGCGCCAGGCGGGCGGCGCGGCGGCTTTCTTCGCTGTCGGGGTGCTTGAGGCGCGCCGGCAACCAGACCCTGTTGCCGTCCTCATCTACGCAGCGGCTGGCATAGGGGCGCTGCGGATCAAACCGCTGGTAGGCCGTCACATTGTTGAACATCAGCGTCAGGCTGCCACGCAGCGGTCGTACGTCCTGCTCCAGCAATTCGCACAACGCATGGGCGCCACAAAATTCGTTGCCATGGGTCAGGCCGATGATGACGACATCAGGACCGCTGCGGTCAGACTCGAAGCGGTGGCAATAGTCGACACCGGTATTGCCGTGTCTATAGGCGCCAAGATCAAGCGGCAACAGATCCAGCGTTGGCAGCTCGAGCCTGAGCTCGGAACCTGCGAGGGAAGATGGGCTATTCATGGTCACTCACTGCATGCATCTGCTGATCAGTTTAGCAGCCCGCGGCTTTGAATTGTCTGCCGTTGCAGCCTGTCGGGCTTGGCCGGTCGTCACGAGGGAAAGACCGATTTGAGTTAGTTTTTGAGCTCTTTTAAGGCAATAAATCGGCAGGATAGCCGATTTACACAGCGTAAGCTGCCCACCGGGCAAGCTACACGGATGTAGCTTGTGAATAGTGGTTCTATTTAACAAGAAAGAGTACATAAAATAATCAAATTCGACTTTTCCGCAGTAGATCAGTGTTAAGTCCGACAGGCTGCCAGGCTCAGACGTGGCCGTATTCCTCGCCCTGACCCAGCCAGCGCCTTATCACGGCGCTGCCGAGCGAGGCATCCTGCTGGATCTGCAGCGCGACCTCGCGCACCCCTGGCAACAGGTCGGCATCGCGGCTCAGATCGGCAATGCGAAACTGCATCATGCCGGTCTGGCGCGTCCCCAGCACCTCGCCCGGGCCACGCAGTTCAAGGTCCTTTTCAGCGATACGAAAACCATCGGTGGTTTCACGCATGACCGCCAGGCGCTCGCGGCCCTGCTTCGACAGCGGCACCTGATACATCAGCACGCAGAAACTCTCCTGGCTGCCACGCCCGACCCGCCCGCGCAGCTGATGCAGCTGCGCCAGCCCCAGACGCTCCGGATTTTCGATAATCATCAGGCTGGCATTGGGTACATCCACACCGACCTCGATGACGGTGGTGGCCACCAGCAGATCCAGCTCGGCCGCCTTGAACTGCGCCATCACGCTGGCCTTTTCGGTTGCCTTCATGCGCCCGTGTACCAGGCCGATACGCAGATCCGGCAAGGCTTCGCGCAACTTTTCACAGGTCACCTCGGCGGCCTGGCACTGCAGCGCTTCGGACTCGTCGATCAGGGTGCAGACCCAATAGGCCTGGCGCCCCTGGGCGCAGGCCAGACTCACGCGCTGCACCACTTCCTGCCGGCGCCCATCGGCAATTACCACCGTATTCACCGGCGTGCGCCCCGGCGGAAGTTCGTCGATGATTGAACAATCCAGATCCGCGTAGGCGCTCATGGTCAGGGTGCGGGGGATGGGCGTTGCCGTCATGATCAGCTGATGGGGGGCGCGCTCGCCGTTGCGCCCCTTTTCACGCAGGCTGAGACGCTGGTGCACACCGAAGCGGTGCTGTTCATCGACCACGACCAGACCTAGATCCTGAAACTGCACTTCATCCTGAAACAGCGCGTGCGTACCCACCACCAGCCGGGCACTGCCATCCTGAATGGCCGCCAGCTGCTTCTGCCGCGCCTTGCCTTTCACTTTACCGGCCAGCCAGGCCACTTCGATACCCAGTGGCTCCAGCCACTGGGTGAAGTTGTTACGGTGCTGCTCGGCCAGAATTTCGGTCGGCGCCATGATCGCTGCCTGGACGCCATTCTCCACCGCCTGCAAGGCGGCCAACGCCGCCACCAGGGTCTTGCCGGAGCCAACATCGCCCTGAATCAGGCGCAGCATTGGAAACGTCTTGGCCATATCCCTGGCAACATCGTTGCATACCCGCTGCTGGGCACCGGTCAGCGGGAACGCCAGGGCGGCCAGAAACGGCTTCACCAGAGTGCCACGGTAAGGCAACGCCGGTGCCCCCTGCTGTTGCGCCTGCTGGCGCAGATTCAGCAGGGTCAGATGGTGGGCCAGCAACTCTTCAAAGGCGAGGCGGCGCTGGCAGGGATGGCGGCCTTCGAGCAGCAGATCCTGGTTGGCATCCACCGGCGGCTGATGCAGATAGCGGATGGAGTCATCCAGCCCCGGCAGCTTCCATTGGCGACGCAATGTTTCGGGCAGAAGATCGGGCAGGGCACCGGGCTGCAAACATTGCATGGCCAGGGTCACAAGGCTGCGCAGCCGTGTCTGGTGCAGGCCTTCGGTCGCCGGATACACCGGCGTCAGGGTGGTGTCCACAGTTACCGGGCCATCCCCTTCGATGCGGCTGTACTCGGGATGCACCATTTCAAGTCCGCCGGGCCCCGGGCGCACTTCACCGAAGCAACGCAACCGAACCCCGGGCAGCAGCTGGTTTTTCTGCGCCGCACTGAAATGAAAAAAACGCAGGCTGATGGTGCCGGTGCCGTCCTGCATGCGGCACAGCAGCGCCCGGCGGCGCCCCTGCATCAGGTCCGCCACCTTGATTTCACCCGTGACGACGCACTCGTCGCCTGGGCGCAGCGCGCCTATGGGCACGACCCGGGTACGATCCTGGTAACGCAGCGGCAGGTGAAACAGCAAATCCTGCAGCGTATGCAGCCCCAGGCGCTCGAGCTTGAGTTCCAGCGCCGCCCCCACGCCCTTGAGCCGGGTGACCGGCAGATCCGACAGCAGTTCTGTCATGCAGACTCGTCCGCCGTCACCAGCTGACAGCGGCTCAGGGACTCGATCAGCACATCAATCGCCTTGGGGCGGGGGAAACTGGCACGCCAGGCGATAGCCACAGTACGCATGGGCTGGGGCATCAGGAACGGGCGTACGACTACAAGATCGGACTGATAGTGGCCCTGCACAGCCGACTGCGGCAATACGCTGGTGCCCAGGCCCGAAGCCACCATCATGCGGATGGTTTCCAGCGAGCTGCCTTCGGTCAGATGATGACGCTGGTGCATCGCCTGTGCCAGGGTGGGGCAGGACTCCAGCACATGGTCGCGGAAGCAGTGACCTTCCCCCAGCATCAGCAGCTCGGTTTCATCCAGCCGCTGGCTGTCGATTGCATCCAGGCTCGCCCAGGGGTGCTTGCGCGGCAACAGCATCATGAAAGGCTCATCATAGAGCGCGCGCGTCAGCACATCGGGCTCACTGAACGGCAGCGCCACAATAATGGCATCCAGATCGCCGTTGCGAATCTTGCCGCGCAGGGTTTCGGTGAAATTCTCTTCGATATAGAGCGGCATCTGCGGCGCCAGCCGCTGCACTTCCGGCACCAGATGGGGGAACAGGTAAGGCCCGATGGTGTAGATCGCGCCCACCCGTAGCGGGCTGCACAGCTGATCCTTGCCCTGCTGGGCCAGATCCTTGATGGTATCGGCCTGCTCCAGCACCTTCTGCGCCTGCTGCACAATGCGCTCACCCGTGGGCGTCACGCGCACCGAGTTCTTGCTGCGCTCGAACAGGGCAATACCCAGCTCCTCTTCCAGTTTCTTGACAGCGATGGACAGCGTTGGCTGACTCACATAACAGCGCTCAGCGGCATGGCCAAAATGCTGTTCCCGGGCGAGGGTAACGATGTAGCGCAGCTCAGTGAGCGTCATCCAAAGATTCCTTTGCTATGATGGCAGCCGGCACAACAGGGAGAAGGGCCCATGCACAAGCAGCAAATTCTGATCGCAGGCTGCGGCGACGTTGGCAGCACACTGGGCCTGGCACTGACCACTGCGGGGCACAAGGTGTTTGGCCTGCGCCGTACTATAAACCAGCTGCCAGCCGGCATCCAAGGTATCCCGGGAGATCTGACCAACCCAGCCAGCCTCAGCGGCGCCCTGCCGGAGTGCGATATCCTGGTGTACTGCGCCGCGGCCAGCAGCCATGAGGAGGCCGGTTACCGCGCCGCCTATGTCGACGGCCTGGCCAATGTACTGGCCGCACTGCCGGCTGCGCCGCGCCTGCTGCTGTTTACCTCCAGCAGCGGCGTTTATCATCAGGCCGACGGCAGCTGGGTCGATGAAAGCAGCCCCACCGAACCCGAGCGCTTCAGCGGCCGCATTATGCTGCAGGCCGAACAGCTTGCGCTCAGCTGCGGCATTAATGCCTCAGTCGTACGTTTTAGCGGTATTTATGGCCCGGGTCGTAACCAGCTGATCAACCAGGTGCGCAGCGGCCTGGGTGCACCGGCGACACCAGCCCACTACAGCAATCGCATTCACCGCGACGACTGCGCCGGCGTGCTTAAGCACCTGATCGACCTGCATCTGCTAGACAAGCCGCTGGAGCCCGTCTATCTGGCCAGTGACGATGCGCCCGCCGCCCTGCATGAAGTGACGCAATGGCTGGCCGGCGAACTGGGCCTGGAGATCAGTGAAACCCGCCCGACCCGGCGCGGCGGCAGCAAACGCTGCCGCAATACCCGCCTCAAGGCCTGCGGCTATCGCTTTATTTACCCGGACTTTCGCAGTGGTTACCGGGCCCTGCTGCAGCAGGTACCCGCCAACTGATCTTTTACTCCAAGGCCTGCCGCATGGCCTGCAGATCGGCGATCTTGGCTTCCACATCCTGCAGATGCGCCCGGGTCAGCTGATCCGCCTCGTGACAGGGGCTCCCGCGGGCAATGTTAATCGGGCACAGCTGTAACCCTTGCACTCCCGCTTACCCGCTTACCCTGTGGGCTACTCCGGTCCCTGATCCAGCGCTTCTATGAGACGA
>NZ_JALDYX010000020.1 GCF_024267675.1 Marinobacterium sedimentorum
CCGCGGACACCGCCGCCAATGCCGATGTCTACGCCTTCAGTGCCGCCGAAGGCACCCCCTCCGGCAGCACCGTCGGCACCGTGGCGGCCGTGGATAAAGACGGCGACAGCCTGACCTACAGCATTACCGGCGGCAACGACGCGGGCCTGTTCAGCATCGATGCGGCGACGGGCGTGATCAGCGTCACCCAGGACATCGACGATGCCGAACTGGGCGATTACGCCCTGAGCGTCAGCGTGGATGACAGCGAAGGTGGCACCGACAGCGCCACCGTCAACATCAGCCTGACCAACGTCAACGATGACCCGACCGGTACCCTGGGTGGCCAGACCAATGCCGACGCCGACGTCATCAACCTGGACGTCAGCAGCAGCTTTGCGGATCTGGATGGCGACAGCCTGAGCTTCAGCGCCACCGGCTTGCCGGCGGGGCTGAGCATCTCGGCGGCCGGCGTTATTACCGGCACCATCGCGGCCAATGCCTCGGATGCGACCGATGACAATAACAACACCCAGGACTACAGCGTCACCGTGACCGCGAGCGACGGCAACGGGGGCAGCGTGGATGTGGACTTCACCTGGACGGTGAACAACACCGTGCCGGAGTTCATCAGCGGCACCGACACCGCGGACACCGCCGCCAATGCCGATATCTACGCCTTCAGTGCCGCCGAAGGCACGACCTCCGGCAGCACCGTCGGCACCGTGGCGGCCGTGGATAAAGACGGCGACAGCCTGACCTACAGCATTACCGGCGGCAACGACGCGGGCCTGTTCAGCATCGATGCGGCGACGGGCGTGATCAGCGTCACCCAGGACATCGACGATGCAGAGCTGGGCGATTACGCCCTGAGCGTCAGCGTGGATGACAGCGAAGGTGGCACCGACAGCGCCACCGTCAACATCAGTCTGACCAACGTCAACGATGACCCGACCATTCAGGTTGATGCGACCTCTAAACAGGTTAATGAAAGGGGTCTTCCGCTCGGAAGTGGAGAGCTTGCAGACGGTGATTCGGGCAATGAGAGCGATCAGTCCGAGGTAACATCCGGCACCTTCACCCTGTCCGATGCCGATGGTCTGGACGATATTGAGAGTCTCAGCATAGGCGGCAGCAGCTACGTGCGCGGGGTGGACTTCAGTGACTTCGCCGACCTGGTGGGTGAGACCATCGATGTTGGCTACGGCACCGTCGAGCTGACCGGTTACAGCAACGGCAGCTTCAGCTACAGCTACAGCCTGAATGAGACTGTCGACAACGACAGTAAAGACGGCGCCACAGGTGCTGGCTATGACGAGTCGTTTACCATCAGCGTGTCCGACGGCATCGAGAGCGCGGAGGCTCATGTCACCATCAGCATCATCGACGACGTGCCGAGCATCAGTGTTGCCGCGGCTAGCCTTGACGGCGTCAGCCTGCTGACGCAGGACGCGGAAACCGGTGATGACGCGGGCCCGGACACCGCCTCCAGTGCAGCGGCGTTTGACGGCGTCTTCAGTGTCAGCAGCAGCGCTGGCGGGGCCGACGGCCAGGCCGGCGCCATCAGCTGGAGTTATGCGTTAAGCCTGAGTGCAGCCTCAGGCACAGCATCCGGCTTTGAGAGTGGCGGCGTTGCCGTCAAGCTGTACCAGCTGACCGACGGCACCATCGTGGGCAGTACCAGCTCAACAGCCCCGCTGGTTATCGATGACGCAGTGGTGTTCAGTCTGGGCGTGGACACTACAGGTGTGGTGACCCTGAGTCAGTATGCGGCGCTGGATCACGGCAATGCCGAGACAGAAGGTGGCTATGACGATGATGTGTTGAGTCTCGCCAGTAATCTGGTGAGTCTGACCGGTACGGCCACGATTATCGACAATGACGGTGACAGCGCCAGCAGCAGCCAGAGCGTCGATCTGGGTGGGGCGATCAGCTTCGCGGATGATGGCCCGAGCGTGTCCCTGACGCTGGGTAGCGACAGCGGAGTGACGCTGCGAACCCAGGACGCCGATACGCGGGGCGGATCACCCGATACGGCAACCAGCAGCGCGGCGTTCGGTGTTACGATCGCGGCCTCGTTGAACTCCGGTGCCGACAGTGTTCAGGCCAGCGGGCTCAGTTATGTGCTTAATCTGGCGGCCGAGGGCGCCGACAGTCAGCTGACCTGCGGTTCCGATATGGTGTATCTGTACACCCTGGCGGACGGTACCGTGCTGGGTTCAACGGCGACCACCAATCCCGGCAGTGTGGATGCTACGGCGGTTTTCAGTCTCAGTGTTGCCAGTGACGGCAAGGTGACGCTGACTCAGTATCAGGCGCTGGATCATGCTACGGCCAGCACTTCGGGATACGACACTGATGTGCTTGCGCTGGCCAATGGCCTGGTGAACCTACAGGTCACCTATTCGATCACCGATGGCGATGGCGATTCGGCGACCAGCACCAAGACGATTGATCTGGGTGGAAACGTCCAGTTCGCGGATGATGGCCCGTCGCTTTCGGCAACCAACCTGGCGATCGCCAATGAGACCGGCACCTATACCGGTACCTATGTGTTCGATGTCGGTGCCGATACGCAGTCCTTTGTCGACAGCTTCGATGCCAGTGCGCTGCAGTGGACCAATGCGCGGGACGGTTACAGTCTTGAGTATGATGCGGCGGGCTCGGATGCCAGCCATCTGCTGTACAACGCTGTGTATGAAGAAGGAGGGGAAACCTTTACCTTCTTTACGCTGCAGGTCAACGCCGATGGCACCTACGAGGTGACTATGGTTACGCCTGATCCGGTTGTTGAGCAGACGATCCCGAGCCTGTTGAGCGGTATTTCCGGTGGCTCGAATCTGTCGTCCTACACCTTTGGGTCTTCCGTGTTTGGCGGAGAATTCGCGATAGTGGTAACCGGCACGGAAAATGGTGTCGCCAGCACACTGACCATCTCCGCCACCGATCTGGGTGTGGGTGACAACGTCATGCAGGGCAGCAAGGGTGACGTGCTGCGCTTTGACGTGCAGCCAACGGCGAGCGGCAGCAGTGTGCTGTCGGAACTGACGATTCAGCTGTCCCATACCGGTGGCGTGAAGACCTCTGATCCGGTAGACATTAATATCCGCTACACAGACGGTACATCGTCGAGCTACAGCGAGCAGATCGGCTCCGACTACAGCGTGACCGTTGCTGCGGATACCGCGCGGGAAGTGGATTACATTGAGCTGGGCCCGGGAGACAGCGGCGCCAGTTTCAAGATCACGGGCCTGGCCGGCAAGTATGTGACCAGCGAGTTCCCGGACGACTACGAACTCGACTTTACGCTTACCGGAACCGATTCGGATGGAGACTCTGCGTCGAGCAGCTTCTCGGTGATGGTGAACGCCACGGATAACGGTTCGGCCCTGATCGAGGGAAGTGCTGGCAGTGATCTGCTCTACGGCACCCTCAGTAACGATATCCTCACAGGTCATGATGGTGCGGATATCTTCGTTTGGAGCGATGGTCACGAGGGTGGAGTGGGTACAGGCCTGTTCACCGAAGATACCGTGACCGATTTCAATCCAGTAGAGGGTGATGTGTTGGACCTGTCGGATCTGCTGGTTGGTGAAACCGAGGCGACCCTGGATGCCTACCTGTATCTGGATGACAACGGTGCCGACAGCACGCTGTACGTCAGCACTAGCGGCAATATGAATGCTGCCGATGCGAGCGAGGCGGCAACCAAGGCAGATCAGGTGATTAACCTGACCGACCTTAGCGGTACTGATATAGATACGCTGATTGCCAGCGGTAATCTGACGGTGGACAACAGCTAACAGCTATTGCCTTGCCTGAAACCCAAAAGCCGGCTGATGCCGGCTTTTTCGTGTCTGGCGCTGCGGTCTTAGCTATTGACGATGGCATCCAGTTTGGCGGCGCAGATAAAATCGTTATCCGACAGGCCGTTCACGGCGTGGGTGCAAAAGCGCACCGTACAGTAACCCCAGCCCATGCGGATGTCCGGGTGATGGTTTTGCTGATCGGCCAGAAAGCAGGCGGCATTGGTGGTATACACCGCCTTGGCAAAGCCCTTGAAGCGAAAATCCCGCTCTAAATAGCTGGCATCATCGGCCAGCACCCAGTCCTGGTGCAGCTGGTGCATTAACGCTTGGGCTTCGGCAGGGCTGAGGGCAGGAATGCCGCCTTCGCAGGGTACGCAGTTCTGACCGGCGAGATCACAGATTGAATCGCTCATGGGGGTATCCTCTGGTGTATGGGTTAGCTGGGGCAGGGCGTGCCGCCACTCAGGCTGATTGCAGTAGCTCACAGCTGCTTGTGTTCAGTTTAGCGCGGCTTTGGGGGCGTAAAGTGGTGCATGCAGCCCCAGCGCCTGGGCATGGTGGATGGCGCCCAGGACATCGGTGCTGATCAGGTCGTATAGCTGATCGAGGCCCTCGAGTACAAAGTACAGCGGCTGGTGAATATCGATGCGATAGGGCGTGCGCAGTACGTCCATCAAATCAAACGGCTGGCGCTTGGCCTGCGGGCTTTTGATGGCGTAGGGCAGCTCGCTGGCCGAAGAAGCGAGCCCGGCGCCCAGGGCCTTGAGCTCGCCCTGTTCGCGAATCAGGCCAAACTCCACGGTAAACCAGTACAGCCGGGCCAGCCAGACATGATCCTGGGGGCGGGCTTGGGTGCCCAGTACGCCGATGTGGTGCGAAAATTCGGCGATCTGCGGATGGGCCAGCAGCGGTGTGTGGCCGAAAATTTCGTGAAAGATATCCGGCTCCTGCAGGTATTCCAGTTCGTCGCGCGAGCGAATAAATGAGGCCGCCGGGAAGATACGGGCGGACAACAGCTGGTAGAAACGGTCGAAACCGATCAGTGCCGGTACCGGTGTTACGCTCCAGCCCGTAGCCTGCTGCAGGCGTAGCGACACTTCGGCGCACTGCGGAATCCGCTGCGGGCTTAGTGCCAGCTGTGCCAGGCCATCGGTGAATACCCGGCTGCAATAGTGCTTGGCCCGGGCCTGCTGGGGGCTGAACAGCGTCTGCCAGACCGCGTCTTCCTCGGCGCTGTAGGGAATCATGCCCTGGGCGTCGGGTTGGTGCGCCTGGTAGCGGCTTGTTGTTTTCATGGTGCGCTCCTGTACAGCATTCTATGCCCCATTAGAGTAACGAAGAGCGCGGGAAATTTGCTTGCGCTGTTGTGCAAAACAACGCAGTGTTTGAAAGGATATTGCCTATAGATATTGTTTTGAGAAATAAAATGTCTGAAAGGATCAAGCTGGATAAAACGGATCGCCGTTTGTTGCGTGAATTGCAGCGCAACGGGCGCATCAGCAATCAGGAGCTGGCCGAGCGCACCAGCCTGTCCACCGCGCCCTGCTGGCGGCGGCTGAAAAAGCTCGAGGACAGTGGTGTTATCAACCGTTATGTGGCCCTGCTGGACAGCCACAAGCTGGGCATGCAGACCATGGCCTTTATTCACCTGTCGTTACTGGATCACAGTGATGCCAGCATTGCAGCCATTGACGAGTTCGTCGAACAGTCGCCGGAGGTGATGGAGTGCTACGCCATCACCGGCAGTGAAGACTACCTGCTGCGTATCGTCGCCGAGGATATGGAAGCGCTGGAGCGCTTCATGATGCAAAAGCTGCTCAAGCTCAAGGGCGTCAAGTCGACCAACAGCTCGCTGGTACTGCGCCAGAAGAAGTACACCACGGAATTGCCTATTAGTGATTAGTGCGGCGCTATAGCTGCTCGCGGATCAGCTCCCCCAGCACCTGAATGGCCTGCAGGTAGTAGGGTGTGGCCTCGAAGGTGCTGTAGTTCAGTCGAATACAGTGGCTAAAGCGCCCGTCGCTGGCAAACAGGCTGCCGGGGGTAATGCCGATGCCGGCCTGCTGGGCCGCCCGATACAGGCGGTCGCTGTCAAAGCCCGCCGGCAGTTCAATCCAGCAGAGGAAACCGCCTTTGGGGATAAGTGGTACGGCGCAGCCCGGCCAGTACTGGTAGATGGCTTCGAGCAGCAGGCCGAGGCGTGCCTGATAGCGCCGGCGTACCTGGCGCAGGTGGCGTTCATAGCGGTTGTCGGCCAGAAAGTCGGCCGCTGCATGCTGCAGTATGCCGGGGGAGGCCAGGGTGGTGACATATTTGAGGTAATTTACCTGCTCATAGTAGCGTCCCGGCATGATCCAGCCGATACGGATATCGGAGTCCAGGGTTTTGGACAGCGAGCTGCACAGCAGTACCCGTCCTTCGGTATCCAAGGCCTTGACCGGCGGCGGTCGGCTGCCCTGGTGACACAGTTCCCCGAAGACATCGTCCTCGATAATGGGCAGGTCATGCTCGTTCGCCAGGCGCAACAGGCTGTGGCGTGCAGCCGTCGGCATGCAGGCGCCGGTGGGGTTGTTGAAGCTCGGGTTGGTCAGTATGGCCTTGACCGGCCAGCGCGCCAGCGCCTGAGCAAGCGCTTCCATATCCATGCCCAGCTGCGGGTGACCGGGGATTTCCAATGCCCGCATGCCCAGGGCTTCGATACACTGCAGGGTGCCATAAAAGCAGGGTGACTCCACCGCTATGGTATCGCCGGGGCGCGCCAGGGCCAACAGCGCCAGGGTGACGGCTTCCTGGGCGCCGTTGGTGATGACGATATCGTCCGCGCTGGCCGGCAGCGAGGTTGAATGAACACGCCTGGCCAGTTGCGCCCGCAGCGCATGCAGCCCGGGAGGCGCCACATAGTGGCTGTTGCCGCCGGGTGTCGCGGCGGTATCCCTGGCATGGCGTGACAGGCGGCGGTAGAAGAATTCGCGGCCGCTGCAGCGGGCATCCGGGTCGGCGCTACCCAGAGGAACCAGCCGGGCATTCTGGGCCGCACCGATGATTTCCAGCGCCGTAGCGCCAAGCTGCACCTTGCGCGGTTCCAGTGCGGCGCCCGGAGTGGGGGGCAGAAGACGTGCCCGTACGTAGTAGCCCGAGCGTGGACGAGGCTCAATCAGCTGCTCGTCTTCAAGCATCATGTAGGCGTGTATCACGCTGTTACGCCCAACACTGAGCCTGCTGGACAGCTCACGGATCGAGGGCAGTGGATCGCCGGGCCGCAGCTGCTGCTCCAGAATCTGGTTGCGCAACAGCTCGGCGGTCTGTTCGTATATTTTCATGGATACAGTCTAGCTATACATGGGCTTGTGTGGGTCATTAAATGCGACTGTACCCATCCAAATAACGTCGTCTTGTGTCTGTTTTGCCCAGGCGTAAACACCGTATGCTTGAACTCTTGTTCAACTTGGCGGCTAGCTAGACTCAGCCGCCCAGAGGATTTATTGATGAGTGATTTTCAGGCGCGGCTGGTACGCTGGGTGCCGCTGCTTTTCGTTCTGCTCTGGAGTACCGGTTTTATAGGTGCCAAGTACGGGCTGCCTTATATAGAACCCTTTTACCTGCTGTTTATCCGCATGCTGCTCACCCTGGTGGTGTTTGCACTGCTGATGCGCATCTTCCGGGCCCGGGCACTGGGGCCGCGTCAGGCGCTGCATCAGATGGTGGTGGGGCTGATGGTGCACGGGGCTTACCTGGGCGGGGTCTTTGCGGCTATCAGCTGGCAGATGCCGGCCGGTATTGCCTCACTGCTGGTTGGCCTGCAGCCGCTGCTCACCGCGCTGATTGCCTGGCAGTGGCTGGGCAGCCGGTTGCGCAGTTTGCAGTGGGTCGGTTTGCTGCTGGGCCTTTTAGGTGTGGCGCTGGTGCTGGCGGGGCGAGGCTCAGGCGCCTCCGGCGAGCTGGTCTGGACGGCGTTGCTGGCGCTGGTACTGGCTCTGGTGGGAATCTCGGTCGGCACCCTGTATCAGAAGCGCTTTGGACAGGGTGTGGACCTGCTCAGTGGCTCTTTCTATCAGTATCTGTCTACGGCCCTGCTGATGGGGTTGCTGAGCTTTGGGTTTGAAACGCAGAAAGTGGACTGGCAGCCAGAGCTGTTTCTGGCGCTGTTCTGGCTCGTAGTGGGGTTGTCGGTGTCGGCCATCCTGCTGCTGATGCTGATGATCCGTGAAGGTGAGGCCGCAAGGGTCGCCAGTTACTTCTATCTGGTGCCGCCGGTGACGGCACTGGAAGCCTGGTGGCTGTTCGACGAGAGCCTGGCCCCCGTTGCACTGGGCGGTATCGCCATCGCCGTGCTGGGTGTGTACCTGGTGATCAGACCCGCCCGCGTTACCGCGCCAGCGATACCAGCGACTGGGGCCGGGGTGAAAGGCTCGGGCTAAAGGACCGTGTTGCAGCCTGCCGGGTTCTCAGTCGGTTTTTGCTATCATGGCGCCTCCTTTTGTTGTGTGGCGTGGAGCCTTTAACCGATGCCTGAGTTGCCTGAAGTCGAAACCACCCGGCGAGGTGTGGCGCCCTATCTGCAGGATCACAGTGTCCGTGCTCTGGTGGTGCGACAGCCGCGGCTGCGCTGGCCGGTGCCGCCGGAACTGGCCGGGCTGATTGCGGGCCAGCCGGTGCGGGGCCTGTCGCGTCGTGGCAAATACCTGCTGATCGACTTCGACGCCGGCACCGTACTGGTTCATCTGGGCATGTCCGGCAGTCTGCGACTGGTGCCCGGCGAGCAACTGCCCGGCAAGCACGATCATGTGGATTTTCTGCTGGATTCGGGGCTCGCCCTGCGCCTGACAGATCCGCGGCGCTTTGGCGCCGTGCTCTGGCAGGAAGCCGGCACCGAGCATGCGCTGCTGGCGTCCCTGGGGCCGGAGCCGCTGTCCGAGGCGTTTGATGCGCCGTTGTTGCAACAGGCTTGCAAGGGTCGGCGCAGCGCGATCAAGCTGCGCATCATGGACAGCAAGGTGGTGGTGGGGGTGGGGAATATCTACGCCAACGAAGCACTCTTTGCCGCCGGTATTGACCCGCAACGGGCTGCAGGGCGTATCTCTGCCCAGCGCCTGGATCGACTGGTGGCTGAAATAAAGCAGGTGCTGGAGCGTGCCATTGCCCAGGGCGGCACAACTCTGCGGGACTTTGTCGGTGGTGATGGCAAGCCTGGATATTTCAAACAGGAGCTGTGTGTTTACGGTCGGGGCGGTGATAGCTGCGTCTGCTGTGGTACTGTACTGAAAGAAATTCGTCTGGGGCAGCGCAGTACTGTGTTTTGCCCGCGCTGTCAGCGTTAGCTAGCAGCCTGTCGGGCTTCGCCGGTCGTAGCGAGGGAAAGACCGATTTGAGTTAGTTTTTGAGCTCTTTTGAGGCAAATAGTGGTTCTATTTAACAAAGAAGAGTACGCAAAGTAACCAAATTCGGCTTTTTCGCAGTAGACCAGTGTTAAGTCCGAGTGGCTGTTCGGGGCGAGTATGGCTTATTACAGGGGTGCATAATCTATGACCGCAGCGCAATCCGCGTTGACTGACAAGGCGCTGCAGCGCAACCACTTTCGCGAGCAGTTGCGGGATGGTTTGGGCATTCAGGATATATTGCAGGGCAGGGAAGTGCTGCAGATTGAGAGGGATCCGCCGATTCACTGCGAATTGTACGAGTTCGACAGTCAGGCCCCCGTGTTGCTGTTTCTGCCGGGGCTTGGGACCTATTCGGAGCTCTACGCCGAGCTGCTGGCGGGTATTCGGGATCAGGGCTTCAATGTTGTGGGGGTTGACCCCCGTGGCCACGGTTATTCCGGCGGCGAGCGCGGCTATTACAGCGTCGAGGACACCGTAGAGGATCTGCAGTGCGTGCTGGATAGCCTGCAGGAGCGCTTTAGCGGCCCTGTGGGCGTGTTTGGCTATTCAGGTGGTGCGGTGACGGGCCTGGCGCTGGCCGAAAAGGACAGCCGGGTGCAGGCGCTGTTGTGCGGCACTCTGCTGCTGAGCGAGCTGGCACCAGATCTGCTGCATGGTCTGGGTTGGCAATGGACCAGCGCTTCGGCCTGGATGTTTCCGCGCATGCGGGTGCCGCTCAAGGGCTTTATTGACTTTGAAACCCTGCTGGCCGGCCATCCGGCGGGTCCTCTTATCAATGCTGATCCCATGCTGGTGTTCGAGTATCCGTTGCGTACCCTGGCCAGCCTGTTCAGTCGCAGCGCCGGCATTTTGAAACGGGAGTATCCGTTTTCTCTGACCATCATGCAGGGTGCGCGGGATGAGGTGCTGGATGTGGACTATGCCCGCCGTGTCGTGGCGCAGTCGGTGCATCCCATTGAGCTGGTGCTGATTCCGGCCGAGGGGCACATGCTGCCCTGGGACAACGCCGCTGTGCTGGCGCAACGCTCGGCACAGTGGTTTCAGCAGCAACTGCAAAGCTCACAGGCCATCTCCGCCTGAGTCGCTGTCATCCCGGTGTCATGCCCTGTTCATGTGGCTGTCACCGGCGGTATCGGACAATGCACCTGACTGCAATCCTGTCAGGTGATGCCGATGAATGCGCTGCAACAGAAAATCACTCAGCTTGATACGCTTGCGTTCCACTGGTGCCAGGGTCATGCCAGGGCGCCGCAACTGGCGTCTGTCAGTCGCTGGGTGTCGAGGCTGGGGGATGGCCTCTGCTACGTCCTGCTGGGCGTTGCGCTGGCGCTGTTCGAGCCCGAGGACGGGCATCGCTTCCTGCAGACCGGCTTGCTGGCGTTTGGTATTGAGCTGCCGGCCTACCTGGTGCTTAAAAACCTGATCCGGCGCGACCGTCCCTGCGACCGCTTCGATCATTTCTCGGCCTATATAAAACCCTCGGATCGCTTCAGTTTCCCCTCCGGGCATGCGGCAGCTGCCTTTACCTTTGCCGCTGTGATGGTGGCGCACTATCCCAGCCTGATGCTGCCGCTGTACGGACTGGCCAGCCTGATTGGGGCGTCCCGCGTATTGCTGGGTGTGCATTTTCCGTCGGATATTCTCGCCGGCGCCCTGCTGGGTATCTGCTGTGCCCAGCTGGGCATTCTGCTGTTCGGTCTGGGGTAAAGCACCATGAAAATACTCTACGGTGTGCAGGCAACAGGGAATGGACATATTACCCGGGCGCGGGTCATGGCCGGAGCCCTGGCAGCACAGGGGCTTGAGGTGGACTACCTGTTCAGTGGCCGCCCCGCGGAGCAGCTGTTTGATATGGATCCCTTTGGCGACTATCGCTGTCGCCGCGGCCTGACCTTCCAATACGGCGCAGGCGGGCGTGTGAATGCGCTCGGCACCCTGTGCAACAACAGTCTGTGGCAGCTGTGGGGCGAGATACGCGGGCTGGATCTGAGTGGCTATGATCTGGTGATTAGCGACTTCGAGCCGGTCTCGGCCTGGGCGGCACGGCGTCAGGGTGTAGCCAGCATCGGTATCGCCCACCAGTATGTGTTCAACTACGAGCTGCCGGGGCGGCATCAGGGGCGCCTGACCCGCAGTGCCATTCGCCTGATGGCGCCGGTGGATACCGCCATTGGCCTGCACTGGCATCATTTTGACCAGCCCATACTGCCGCCGCTTGTTTCTCCGCCGCGCTATCCGGTGACGCTCGAAGCCGACAAGATTCTGGTGTATCTGCCCCATGAAAGCCGCGCCCAGTTGCTCGACTGGTTCAGCCGCTTTGCGAATTATCGCTTCGTGGTTTATTGCGACAGCGCAGAACCCGAAACACAGCAAAACCTGCAGTTCCAGCCCTTCTGCCGTGATGGTTTTGAGCGCGATCTGGCCAGTTGTGCCGGCGTGATCAGCAACAGTGGCTTCGGGCTGGCCAGCGAAACGGTGCAGTACGGCAAGAAGTTGCTGAGCAAGCCCTATCGCGGCCAGGTGGAACAGCTTTCCAATGCCGAAATCATGCAGCAGCTGGGGCTGGCCAGCGTGGTGAAAGGCGATTGCGATCTGGCGCAACTCAAACGCTGGCTGCAAGAGCCCAATCCGTCCCCGGCGCCCTATCCGGATGTGGCCACTGCGCTGGCGCGCTGGATTGCCGGAGGTCATGCCGAGCCCGCAGCGTCTTTGGCCAAACGTCTGTGGGCCTGTCACGCCGCCCAGGCTGGGGCAACAGCGGGCGCCTGAGCCGTAGCGCGATTAATTATCAGCCGGGTTTTATCTGGGCGGGCTGCTGGAGTATGGTCAGACATCATTCCAGCGGAGAGCGTCATGCAGAATAGAACGGTGCTGATTACGGGAGCCGGCAGCGGTATTGGCCAGGAGGTGGCGCTGGCATTGGCCGCACAGGGGCATCGCATTATCGCTACCGACCTGATTGCGGCGGCGGCACAGCATACCGCAGACCAGATACTGGCCGGCGGCGGCCAGGCGCGGGCGCTGATACTGGATGTCAGTGCCCAGGCGGATATCGATCAGCTGGCGTCGCTGTTACAAGGCGAAACGGTGGACGTGCTGATCAACAATGCCGGCCTGCAGCATGTGGCGCCGCTGGAGTCCTTTCCCCCCGAGCGTTTTGACCTGCTGGTGCAGGTAATGCTGAACGGCGCCGCCATGCTTACGCGGGCACTGCTGCCCGCCATGCGGGCGTCGGGCTACGGACGTATTATCAATATCGGCTCCATTCATGCCCTGGTGGCATCGCCGTACAAGAGCGCCTATGTGGCGGCCAAGCACGGGCTGCTGGGTTTTTCCAAGGTGGTGGCGCTGGAGACGGCCGATACCGATATCACCATCAATACCATTTGTCCCTCCTATGTTCGTACGCCCCTGGTTGATAAGCAGATTCAGGATCAGGCGCGGGAAAACGGCATCAGTGAAGCGGATGTAGTGAGCGAAATAATGCTCAAACCCATGCCTAAGGGGGTCTTTATCAGTATTGAGGAACTGGCCGGACTGGCACTGTTTCTGATGAGTTCTGCGGCACGTAATATTACCGCCCAGGCGATTGCCGTGGATGGCGGCTGGACCGCGCGCTAGTGTCGTTTTAAAAGGCTAACTTATTGTAAAGCGGGCATAAAATAAAAAGGGCGCGATGATCCGTCATCGCGCCCTCTTGTCTGGCTTCCATTTTCCGTGCGCTTGAATTGCATCCTGCGTGCGTCCAATTCGTCCTTTGCGCTAACCGAGGCCATCCTTGCTATTCGTTCCATGAACAGGAGATCCATGAGACTGATTATGGGCGCTGCCAAATTTATTAATATAGGAAAAAGTCCTAAAAGATGTTTCATTATCTTTACACTTTTGAAGTGGCGGCAGTGTCTGGTCGAGAAAGCGAAACTGTTACCAAACATTTACAGTTTGCTGCGCCGGAGGGCGCGGGGCCTGGCGAATCCTGGCTGGCCCAATCTTCAGATCAATTTGGCCGTGGACATTATCCCTGTGAAACGCATAGACTAGATGCCTTCTTGTCGGGGTGCCTTAAAAAGCACCGAGCGCGTATCGGTTTACCGATCTTCTGCTCGGTCATTTGAGGGGCTGAGATCAAACCCGTTGAACCTGATCCGGTTAGTACCGGTGTAGGAAACCGAGATATGTCCCATATACTCTTTCCTCTGTTCTTCTGGTGAATCTTTGGCCGACAGCCAAATTTATCAGGAGCCGACCATGCAGCAGCGTTCCCCGCATGCCTGTCCCATAGCACTGACCATCGCCGGGTCCGATTCTGGCGGCGGTGCCGGGATTCAGGCTGACCTCAAGGCATTTTCTGCGCTGGGCGTTTATGGCGCTTCGGTTATCGCTGCCCTGACGGCCCAGAACACCCAGGAAGTGCGCGCCATCCAGGATGTGCCGCCGGAATTTATTCGCAGTCAAATTCAAACCGTATTCGATGATCTGGCCATTGGCGCCGTCAAGATCGGCATGCTCAGTCAGCCGGCGGTGATTGCTGTGGTGGCCGAGGAACTGCGGCGCTACCAGGCCCGCAATATAGTGCTCGATCCGGTCATGGTGGCCAAGAGCGGCGACAAGCTGCTGGCACAGGAGGCGGTTGCCAGCCTGCGTACGGAATTGCTGCCGCTGGCGACCATTCTGACCCCCAACCTGCCGGAAGCGGCGGTGCTGCTCGATTGCGAGGAGCCGACCTGCCGCGATGACATGATTCGTGCCGCCCGGGCACTGCTTGAGTGCGGCCCTGAGGCTGTGCTGCTCAAGGGGGGGCATCTGCAGGGGCAGGATAGCGCCGATCTGCTCTGCACGGCCGATCAGCTGCTCTGGTTGCCCGCAAGGCGCATCGATACACGCAATACCCACGGTACCGGTTGCACACTGTCCTCCGCCATAGCCGCGGAGCTGGCCAGGGGCCTGTCGGTACAGGCGGCAGTTGAGAGTGCAAAGGCCTATATCAGTGCTGCCATAGAGGCGGCGGACAGGCTTGAGATCGGCAGCGGTCACGGGCCTGTCCACCATTTCCACCGTTGGTGGTGAGCGGCCGGGTGCTCGGAGTTGACGTACGCAACGCCAGCCTCGCCTGGCAGGGTCACAGCGTTTTCAGCGAATTGAATTTTCATTTGCCGGCCGGTGAGTGGACCTGTCTGCTGGGGCAGTCCGGTGTTGGCAAGAGTTCGCTGCTGCGCCTGCTGGCAGGGCTGACCGAGCAGATGCAGGTGCGGGCCGAGATAGTTGCCAGCGATGGCAAGTCGCTGGACGGACGAGTGGCCTGGATGGCGCAGCAGGATTTGCTGCTGCCCTGGCTGGGCGTGCTGGATAACGTGCTGCTGGGGCCGCGTCTGCGGCGCAGCCGCGTTACCCCGGCGCAGCGCGAACAGGCCCGCTACCTGCTGAGCCAGGTGGGTCTGGCGGGGCTGGATGCGCGTTACCCTGCGGCCTTGTCGGGCGGCCAGCGGCAGCGAGTGGCCCTGGCGCGCATGCTGATGGAAGACCGCCCGCTGGTCCTGATGGACGAACCCTTTTCGGCACTGGATGCGGTGACACGGCTGAAATTGCAGGATCTGGCGGCCCATCTGCTGGCCGATCGCACGGTGCTGCTGATTACCCATGATCCGCTGGAGGCGTTGCGTCTGGGGCATCAGGTGCTGGTATTGCAGGGCAGCCCAGCCCGCCTCACCGCGCCGCTGCGCCCGCAGGATGCACCGCCCCGGGCAGTGGATCAGCCCCAGGTGCTGGAATTGCAGGGACGTCTGCTGCGCCAGCTGATGGAGCTGTCGACATGAATTCCCTGCGCAGTTTGGGCATAGCGGCAGGGCTCTGCGGCCTCTGGCAGCTGCTGGTGTGGTTAACCGATGCACCGCATTTTATCCTGCCGGGGCCCTTGCGGGTGCTGGCGGCGCTGTACGGCAATATAGGCCTGATATTGCAGCATGCCGGCGTGACCCTGGCGGAGATACTGCTGGGTCTGTTGCTCGGTGTCCTGCTGGGCCTGGGCAGTGCCCTGACACTGATCTGGTTTCGTCGCCTGCGGCCCTGGATGCTGCCGATTCTGGTGATCAGCCAGTCGATCCCGGTGTTCGCACTGGCGCCGGTACTGATGCTCTGGCTGGGATACGGCATGGCTTCCAAGGTGGCGATGGCCACGCTGATCATCTATTTCCCGGTGACAGCGGCCTGTTACGACGGCCTGCGGCATACGCCGGCGGCCTGGCTGGAACTGGCCCGAACCCTGGGGGCTGACAAGCGTACCCAGCTGCTGCACATTCGCCTGCCGTCGGCATTGCCGGCGCTGGGCTCGGGGTTGCGGGTTGCAGCTTCGGTGGCGCCCATAGGCGCGGTCGTGGGGGAGTGGGTCGGTTCATCCACCGGGCTTGGTTATCTGATGCTGCATGCCAATGCGCGCATGCAGGTGGATCTGATGTTTGCGGCCCTGCTGGTGCTGTCGCTGATGGCGGTGAGCCTGTATTTCCTGATTGACTGGCTGCTGCGGCGCTTGATGCCCTGGCAGTCTGAAACCCTGTTTGATGATGCCCGGGAGGCATAAACATGAAAACAACAAAGCTAAAAGTCGCCGCCATGCTGGCCACTGCACTGCTGAGTGCGAATGTCATGGCGGCGGAAAAAGTCACGCTGCTGCTCGACTGGTTTATCAACCCGGATCACGGCCCGCTGATCGTGGCGCAGCAGCAGGGCTACTTCAAGGAGCAGGGGCTCGAGGTCGTGATGCAGGAGCCGGCGGACCCGTCCATGCCGCCCAAGCTGGTCGCCGCCGGCAAGGCTGACATGGCGGTATCCTATCAGCCGCAGCTGCACGTGCAGATCGATGAAGGCCTGCCGTTGAGCCGCGTCGGTACCCTGGTGGCAACGCCGCTGAATTCTCTGGTGGTGCTGGAAAGCAGTGATATCCATTCGATCGAGGACCTCAAGGGCAAGAAGGTCGGCTATTCGGTCGGCGGTTTCGAGGATGCGCTGCTCAAGGCCATGCTGGCCCGTGAAGGCCTGGAACTGTCGGACATCGAAATGGTGAACGTGAACTGGTCGCTGTCGCCGTCACTGATCACCGGCAATGTCGATGCCGTCATCGGCGCCTACCGCAACTTCGAGCTGAACCAGATGGATATCGAGGGCCATCCGGGGCGGGCGTTTTACGTCGAGGAACTGGGCGTGCCGGCCTACGACGAGCTGGTGCTCGTCGTGAACAACAAGGATCGCAAGAACCCCAAGTATGGCCGTTTCATGCGGGCGCTGGAAAAGGCGACCCAGTTTATCGTCAACCATCCGGAAGAGGCCTGGACCAGCTTTGTCAGCTACAAGGCGGATCTGCACAACGAACTGAACAAGCGTGCCTGGGCCGATACCCTGACCCGTTTTGCACTGCGCCCGGCGGCGCTGGACAGCGGCCGTTACGAGCGCATGGGCGCCTTTATGCAGGCCCAGGGACTGACCAAGGCCAACCCGGCGGTATCGACCTACGCCTTTGAGCCCAAATAAGGCGGGCCCAAGGACGTTGAACCCAGGCAAGTTGAATTAAGTTCAGACGCGGGAGCCTCGATGACGATGTCATTTTCACAACAGCTGCGCAGCACTGCCGAGCCCTGGTGGAGCGGTGCCGTAGACCACCCTTTCACCGTTCGGCTCGGTGACGACACCCTGGCGGATGCGGTCTATATCCGCTATCTGCTGCAGGACTACGCCTTTATCGGCACCCTGGCCGATCATGCCGCGCTGGCGATTGCTGCTGCACCCGACATGGCGGCCAAGGGTGTGCTGGCGGGTTTTCTGGCGGCGCTGACCTCGGCCGAGAATGACTACTTCGAGCGTTCCTTTGCCGCCCTTGATGTAAACCCTGCAGCGTACCGGGCGCCTGAACTGAATCCCGTGGCGCAGATGCTGGCGCGGGAAATGCGCGATGCCCAGGCCTGCGGCTACGCCGACATGATAGTGGTGCTGGCCTGTGCCGAATGGGTCTATCTGAGCTGGGCACAGCGCGAGGCGAAAAAGACGCCGCCGACGCGTTTCTGGCTGCGCGAATGGATCGATATCCATGTATTGCCGGAATTCGAGGCGTTCGTGGCCTGGCTGCAGGCGCAGCTCGACAGTTTTGGCGAGCTGGACGCGGCGGATCGAAAGCGCCTTGAACAGCGTTTTACCCGTATGGCCTGGCTGGAACAGGCGTTCTTTGATGTCTTGCTGACCGAGCAGAAATGATCATGTCCATCTATGAAGAGCTCAAGCGCGCCGCCCAGCCCGACTGGGATGCCTATATTCAGCACGAATTTGTGCGTGGGCTGGGTGATGGCACCCTGGCGCCGGAATCCTTTGCCCATTACCTGAAGCAGGATTACCTCTTCCTGCTGCAGTTCAGCCGTGCCTGGGGACTGGCGGTATACAAAAGCCGCACCCTGGAGCAGATGCGTTATGCCCAGCAGGGTATCAACGCCATGCTGGATATCGAGATCGGTCTGCATGTGCAGTACTGCGCCGACTGGGGTATCAGCGAAGCGGAACTGCAGCGCCTGCCGGAAGCGGCCGCCACCGTGGCCTATACCCGTTATGTGCTGGACGCGGGTCTATGCGGCGATCTGGCGGATCTGCATGCTGCGCTGGCGCCCTGCATCGTCGGCTATGCCGAAGTCGCCCGCTGGCTGCTGGATCAGCCGTCCACCGTGCTGGATGGCAACCCTTACCGCGCCTGGATCGAAATGTATGCCAGCGAGGAATATCAGGCGGTCGCCGCCGCCGAAATCCGCCTGCTGGATGAACTCTGTGCCGGCATGCCGGCGCGACGTCTGGATGAGCTGAAAAAGACCTTCCACACCGCAACCCGGATGGAAGCGGCCTTCTGGCAGATGGGGCTCGATCTGAGCGCCTGAATGAATTCCTGAAGTGAAACCCTAACCCTGACCCGCCATAGCCGCGGGGTTGGGGGGCTTATGCCCAAATTAAGCTCAAAACACGATTTTCAATCATGCTGGCAGGATGCCGGCGCTAAACCGACCCAAGAGGATGAGAATAAAATGGCCGAGCAAAACAAGCCTTTCAGTCGTGGAGTCGTCGCTGACGCCGCCTCAGTGCAGCCGTTCCCCAAGTCCCGCAAGGTGTACATCGAGGGTAGCCGACCGGATATTCGCGTACCCATGCGCGAAATCTCGCTGGACGATACCCCCACGGGTCTGGGTGGCGAAAAGAATGATCCGCTCTATGTCTACGATACGTCCGGTCCCTACACAGACCCGGATACGGCAATCGACGTGCGCAAGGGCCTGCATCCGCTGCGCGATGCCTGGATCGAAGAGCGTAACGATACCGAATTGCTGGATGGCATGACCAGTGACTACGGCCGCATGCGCGAAGCCGATGCCAGCCTCGATGAGCTGCGTTTTGAGCTGACCCGCAAGCCGCGCCGCGCACGCCCCTTGAAAGACGGCCAGGCCGGTAACGTCACACAGCTGCACTATGCGCGCAAAGGCATCATCACGCCGGAGATGGAATACATCGCCATCCGCGAAAACATGAAGCTGGCCAAGTCCAGGGCCGAAGGCAATATCGTCGCCCAGCAGCACCCGGGCCACAGCTTTGGTGCCCGCCTGCCGGAGGAAATCACGCCGGAATTCGTGCGTACGGAAGTGGCCGAAGGCCGCGCCATTATTCCGTGCAACATCAACCACCCGGAACTGGAACCGATGATCATCGGCCGCAACTTCCTGGTGAAGATCAACGGCAATATCGGCAACTCGGCGGTGACTTCCTCGATCGAGGAAGAAGTCGACAAGATGACCTGGGGCACCCGCTGGGGCGCCGACACCATCATGGATCTGTCCACCGGCAAGAACATCCATGAAACCCGCGAATGGATACTGCGCAACTCGCCGGTGCCCATCGGTACCGTACCCATCTACCAGGCGCTGGAGAAGGTTAACGGCGTGGCCGAAGACCTGAACTGGGAAGTGTTCCGTGACACCCTGATCGAACAGGCGGAGCAGGGGGTGGACTACTTCACCATTCACGCAGGTGTATTGCTGCGCTACGTGCCCATGACCGCCAAGCGCATGACCGGTATCGTCTCCCGCGGCGGCTCCATCATGGCCAAGTGGTGCCTGGCGCATCACAAGGAAAACTTCCTCTACACCCACTTCGAAGACATCTGCAAGATCTGCAAGGATTACGATGTGTCCTTCTCCCTGGGGGATGGCCTGCGTCCGGGCTCGGTCTACGATGCCAACGACGAAGCCCAGTTTGCCGAGCTGGAAACCCTGGGCGAACTGACCAAGATCGCCTGGAAGCATGACGTGCAGGTGATGATCGAAGGCCCGGGTCATGTACCCATGCACATGATCAAGGAGAACATGGACAAGCAGCTGGAGGAGTGCCATGAAGCACCTTTCTATACGCTGGGGCCATTGACCACCGACATAGCGCCGGGTTACGACCACATCACCTCCGGTATCGGTGCGGCCATGATCGGCTGGTACGGCTGCGCCATGCTTTGCTACGTCACACCCAAGGAGCATCTGGGGCTGCCGAACAAGGATGACGTCAAGACCGGCATCATCACCTACAAGATCGCCGCCCATGCCGCCGACCTGGCCAAGGGCCACCCGGGTGCGCAGATCCGCGACAACGCCATGTCCAAGGCGCGCTTCGAGTTCCGCTGGGAAGACCAGTTCAATATCGGTCTGGACCCGGATACAGCCCGTGCCTACCACGACGAGACCCTGCCGAAGGAGTCCGCCAAGGTGGCACACTTCTGCTCCATGTGCGGACCCAAGTTCTGCTCCATGAAGATCAGCCAGGAAGTGCGCCAGCTGGATGACAGCCAGATCGCGGCCATCAATCTGGAAGCGGAATCCGGCATGCAAGCGAAGTCGGAAGAGTTCCGCGATACCGGCGCCGAGATCTACCACAAGGTGTAACCGATACGCCCGAGCAATGAACAAGGCCGGTTGCCCGACAGGGTGCCGGCCTTTTTTCGTTAATCCCGTCTGAACCTTGGTTCCGGTCGAGCCGATACGCCATGGGAACCTTTATTATCAATATGTTATCGTTCGACCTGTGGGCGTAAATCTGCCCGGTCTTTGTCGACGCAACTGACACTCAATGGGGCATTTACGATGGCGGTTGGTACTTTCTCCGCGCTGGACGGCATTCTGGTCGTGATCTGCGTGGCCATCGTGGCCATCATGCTGCGGGCCGAGATCCGTGACGCGCCCTACTGGCGGGCCACCGTAACCCCGCTGGCCTCCATTATCGGCAGCGGCTTTCTGGTTGTGGTTCCGCTGCTGGCCAGCATTACCGGCACCCTGGCCGTCTTCGCCATTATCGGCATCGTGCTGCTGTCGTTCTGGCTGGGAGCCGCCATACGCTTCAATATCCTGCACGATGGGCGCAACCCTGCCGCGCAAACGGATGCCTTTGCGCGGCCACTGGAGCGTCTGTCGGACCTGGCGCTGGCCGGCGCCTATGTCATCTCGATCACCTTCTACATTCGCCTGATGTGCGGCTTTGTTCTCACAGGTGTCGATACCTACACCCCCTTCAACGCGAACGCGATGGCGACGCTGGTGCTGTTGTTCATCGGTATCTACGGTGTATGGCGCGGACTGCATGGTCTGGAGCGACTCGAGGAGTACTCGGTCACCATCAAGCTGGCCATCATCGCCTCGCTGCTGGTGGGTCTGGCGACCTACGATGTCGGTAACGGCTACGACCTGTCCGGGCTGCCTTTGCCGCAGACCTCCATTTGGGCAGGCCTCCAGCAACTCGCTGGCATGCTACTGATCGTGCAGGGATTCGAGACGTCTAAATACCTGGAATCGTCCTACGATGCGCCGCTGCGGGCCCGTTCGATGCGCCTGGCACAGGTTGTGGCCGGCATCATCTATATCGCCTTCGTCGCGCTGGCCATGCCGCTGATGGCCCCCTTCGCACGGATGGCGCCGAGTGAAACGGCCATCATCGACCTGTCCGGCAACATCACCCTGGTTCTGCCCTTCATGCTGGTGGTGGCGGCAACGATGAGCCAGTTCAGTGCCGCCATCGCCGATACCATAGGCGCCGGTGGCGTGGTGGAGAACGAGACCCGCAGACGCCTGTCCGCGCGGTGCACCTACCCGGTCATTGCCGTGCTGGCGGTGGTGCTGATATGGATCAGCAACATCTTCGAGATCGTGGCGCTGGCGTCCCGGGCCTTCGCGTTCTACTACATGCTGCAGGCGGTTCTGGCGGCCCGCCTGGCCGCCAAGGTCAGCAGCGGCCGGCGCCGTCAGTGGCAGCTGGGTTCCTACTCAGCCCTGGCACTGGTGTTGCTCAGCATTGTGCTGTTCGCCAAGCCTGTAGCCGCATGACGGTGTCGGCAGAGCCGACGCATTCAGGATAAACCCAGGAAAAAACCGAAAAGAAACCGGTCGCATGCCATGCCCAGATTCTGCCGGGCCTGCGGGCCAGCCTGATTGGAAAAGGGGGATCAGTCCCCCAGTGGCTGGCTGTCGTCGTGATCCCGGTACGCCACCAGATGGTGCTTGATGCGGCGCACGTTCTCCAGCGCCCCTTCGCCGATGGCGATGGCAAGTTCCGATGCCAGTACGTCGATTACCGCCAGCAGGGCATAACGCGAGGCGGTAGGCTGATTCACAAAGCTTTTCTCTTCGGGGATATCCACCGGCAGCAGAATATCCAGATGAGCACAGAGGGGGGCGTCGGGCCGGGTCATGCCGATCACGGTGGCATCATAGCCGCGGGCGATATCGCAGGCGTTGGCCAGATCGGCGAAGCGCCCAGAGGTGGAGATGGCGAGCAGTACATCACCTTTCTTCAGTGTTGCGGCGACCATCTGCAGCATCTGACTGTCCTGATAGGCATTGACCGCCAGGCCGAGTCGAAACAGCCGGTGTTCGACATCCTGCGCCACTATGGTGGCGCCGCCGCCGCTGCCGAATACGGCAATGCGCCCGGCGTGCTGCAGGGCAGTGACTGCCTGCTGGATTGTTTCGCTGTCCAGCAGCGCCAGCTGCATTTCCAGTGCCTGCTGGGCGCGGCGCACCACCTGCTCGGCGGCTTCCGAATGGCTGCCGGACGAGGTTTGCCCGGCCAGAAAACGTACTCCCACGGCGCGTGCCTGGGCCAGGTGAACCTTGAACTCGCGCAGGTTCTTGAAGCCCAGCTTGCGGCAGAACCGCGTCACCGTGGGCGTGCTGGTATCGGACCACTGTGCCAGTTCGGTAGTACTGGCGTGGACTGCGCGATCGACGTCGGACAGGATAACCTCGGCCAGACGCTGATCCGCCTTGCTCATGGCATTGGTATTGTCCTTGAGAGCGGACACTATGTCGGGGGCTGCCGGTGGCGTCATGATGGGGTTCACCCTTCCTTGATAGTCAGCAATGGGTCAGTAGCGCGCCGCCGCACCGGGTCTGAAAGCGATCCGGTGGAGTATAACACCGCTTCACAAACCCCCGCGAGCCGGGGCCTTCGCCTGGGTCATGGCGCGCCCCCCAGGCGCAGGCGAGGCGAATATTACTGCGGATCCTTATAGGCCGTGACGTCGATTTCCACCTTGGCATCTACCACCAGCGGTGACACCACGGTGGAGCGCGCCGGCGGGTGGCCCTGGAAGTATTCCTTGAATACGCCGTTGAAACTCCAGAAATCCCGCGGGTCGTCCAGCCAGGCATTCACCTTGACCACGTCTTCGAGCCCGTAACCGGCTTCTTCCAGTATGGCTTTGACATTCTCGATGGCCTTGCGGGTCTGGGTCACGATGCCGCCTTCCACCACCTCACCATTTTCCAGCGCGACCTGGCCCGAGACAAACAGAAAGCCACCGGCTTTGGTGGCCTTGGCAAAAGGCAGTTCCTGGCCACCGGCTCCCTGACCTGCAAGGCGGAATCGTTCGATAGGCATAAATGTACTCCTGAATAAAGTATGAAGAAAATCTTCTCTTTTTTAAATTTGCAGTTGATTTTTACCCTCTTCACGGTCATATTTCAATCACAAAATGAAGATTGTGTTCATAAATAACAAAAACAGAGGTCTCCTTATGAGCCGGTGTCACAGGCTGAGCAGCAGGCTCAGCGGCAGAATCAATCTGCTGAATCAGAGGGTTGTCGGTGTACTGATGGCCGTGCTGCTGCTGGATGTGTGGATTGCGGTGCTCGACCGCTACCTGCTGCACTGGCAGATCAGCTGGGTCGAGGAGCTGGCGCGCTACATCATGATCTGGGCGATCCTGCTGGCGGTGCCCTGCTGCACGGCGGGGCGTGAACATATAGGCCTGTCGACGGTGGTGCAGCATTTGCCGGCGCCATTGCAGCGCGGCCTGAGAATCCTGGTGGATCTGTTGTCGCTGCTGTTTTTCGGCTACCTGGCCTTCTCCGGCACTGAACTGGTGATCAAGGGTCTGCAGCAGGTCTCCACGGTGTTTGGGCTGCCGATGGCCTATCCCTACGGCGCTATTCCGGTGGCCTTCGGTCTGGCGGCGCTGCAAAGCCTGCTGGCGCTGCTGCGGGACTGCGGCACGGATGCGCTGGAGCCCGCGGCTGATTCGCAAAAGGCACTGCAGCTGCAATAGCAGAGACAGTTTGTGCAGCACTGCGGCCTCAACCCATGGCGGCCGCAGTGACCCATAACAACAATACAGAGGAGTGACGCAATGACGATCGCCCTGATTCTGGTGGTACTGCTGATTATCGGTACCCCCGTAGGCGTTGCGCTGGGCCTGGCGGGCCTGGCCGGCATGTTTAGCATCGGCGGGCTGCATTTTGCGTCGCTGGCGCCGGCCAAGGTCTTCAACGGCCTGAATATCTTTCCCTTCCTGGCCATGCCGTTCTTTATTCTGGCCGGCGAAATCATGAACCACACCGGCATAACCTCCCGGCTGGTGCAGTTTTCCCAGGCGCTGGTCGGTCATTTTCGCGGTGGTCTGGCGCATTCCAACATGGTGGCATCGGTGTTCTTTTCCGGTATCACCGGGGCGGCCACCGCCGATGCCGCCGCCTTCGGTCGTACCCTGGTGCCGGCGATGGTGGAGCAGGGCTACAGTCGCCCTTACGCCTGTGCCGTTACGGCGGCGGGTTCCATCATAGGCCCGACCATTCCGCCATCCGGCCTGATGGTGGTGTATGGATCCCTGATGGGGGTATCCATCGGCGGTCTGTTCGCCACCGGCATTCTGCCGGGTCTGCTGATCTGCCTGGTGTGCATGGCCATTATCGCCGTCTTCGCCAAGCGCAAGAATCTGCCCAAGGCAGCCCAGCGCGCATCGCTGCGCCAGCTCCTGGGTCACTTCAAAGGCTCGCTGCTGGCGCTGCTGATGCCCCTGATTATCCTGGGCGGCATTGTCAGCGGCATCGTCACACCCACGGAAGCGGCCTCAGTCGCGGTGGCCTATGCACTCTTTATTGGCTCGGTGGTGTATCGCAACCTGAGCTTTGCGGCCCTGTTTCGCATGCTGATCAGCACGGCGCAGATTTCGGCGGTGATCTATCTGATTATTGGCGCCGCCTCGATCTTCGGCTGGTGGCTGAGTTTCAACCAGATTCCGCAGTTTATCGCCACCTTTATCAGCCAGCTGTCGGATAACCCCAGCGTGATCCTGCTGCTGATAATCGGTCTGCTGCTGGTGGTGGGCATGATCATGGATATCAACGCCATGCTCATCATCCTGGCGCCGGTGCTGGTACCCCTGACCGAGCAGATCGGCATGGACCCGCTGCACGCCGGCATCATCTTCGTACTGGCGCTGAATATATCGCTGATGACGCCTCCGGTGGGCGCCTGCCTGTTTGTGCTGTCGTCGGTCACCGGCGAAAAGCTGGAACGTATTTCAGCTGAGCTGATGCCCTTCCTGATAGGCCAGCTGATCCTGCTGATGTTTCTTGCCTTTACCCCTGAAGTCACGCTCTTCATCCCGCGTTTGCTGGGTTACTGAGCAGGCTTGAATCCTGCGGCTACGGCCATTTATCCACCTGAAACCAAGAGATACTGTCGATGAAAAAAATAATCACCTCCATCGCCGCCACATCCCTGCTGGCCACTTTGGTCGCCATGCCCCTGACGGCCAACGCCGAAAAGGTGCTGCGCTTCGCCCATGACAACAAGGCGGACATGCTGGAGAACCCGGCCCATGCCTTCACCGGCGTGTTCAAGAATATTGTTGAAGCCGCCAGCAATGGCGAGATCAGGGTCGAGATCTACCCCAGCAATCAGCTGGGCTCGGCGAAGGAGCATATCCAGATGGTGCGGGACGGCCAGATCCAGGGCACGCTGTCGTCTACCGGCGCCCTGGCGGGCTATTACCCCCGTATAGGTGTGCTCGATGTGCCTTTTGCGTTCAACAGCAATGCGTCCACCTATGAAGTGCTGGACGGCAGTTTCGGCAAGGCGCTGGCGGAGGATATCGACGCCAGCCTCGGCGACGTCAAGGTGCTGGGTTTCCCCGATACCGGTGGTTTCTTCTCGGTGACCAACTCCAAGCGGGCGATCAACACCCTGGAAGACTTCAAGGGTATTCGCATTCGCACCATGACCCTGCCGACGCACCAGAAAATTATTCAGTCACTCGGTGGCGAGGCCTATCCACTGGCCTGGGGCGAGGTTTATTCCTCCCTGCAGACCGGCGTTATCGATGGCCAGATGAACCCGATTCCCACGGTGACCTTCGCCAAGTTTGACGAGGTGCAGGAATACCTGACCCTGACCAACCACCTGTTTGCGCCCTATACGCTGATGCTGAACAAGGCCTTCTACGACGATCTGACCGACGAGGAACGCAAGATCATCCATTTTGCAGCCCAGTCGGGCATTGTCGCAGGCAGAGGCCTGTCCCGCGTGATCGAGGCTTCGGAGCGCGGTCTGGAGGGGCTTAAAAAGACCATGAAGGTCAACGCACTGTCTGCAACCGAGCGCGACCGTTTCCGCGAGGCGACCCAGCCGGTGGTCATTGAGGATATTCGCCAGGCGCAGGACGGCAAGGGCGTTGAACTGCTGGACCTGTTCCTGAGTGAAACGCAGCAGGCCAACGAAAAGCTCTACCTGAACTAAGTCCCCAGGCCCCGAACCTGTGTTCGGGGTCAACCTCTCGAGGTGTTTTATGCGAGTTTTTGTAGCCTCTCTGGCCACCGAGACCAATACGTTTTCGCCGGTATTCACGGATCTGGCGTCGTTCAAGGAAAGCTTTTATGCCCCGCCCGGCGAGCATCCGGCCACGCCGACGCTGTGCAGCGCACCCTTTATTGCCTGTCGCGAGAAAATCCCCGCGCTGGGCTGGGAGCTGATCGAAGGTACCGCCGCCTGGGCTGAACCCGGTGGCCTGGTGAACCGCAGCACCTACGAGCTGCTGCGTGATGAAATACTCGGTCAACTCAGCGCCGCCTTGCCGGTTAATGCGGTGATACTGGGGCTGCATGGCGCCATGGTGGCCGACGGTTATGACGACTGTGAAGGTGATCTGCTGGCGCGGGTGCGTGCCCTGGTGGGGCCGACGGCGACCATCGCCGCAGAGTTCGACCCCCACAGCCACCTGACGGCCAAAAGGGTCGAGCAGGCCGATATACTGCTGGCGTTCAAGGAGTTTCCCCACACCGACTTCGTCGATCGTGCCCGGGATCTGGTGGATCTGGCGGTGCGCCATGTGCAGGGGGAGATCAAACCGACTGCATCGGTATTCGACTGCCGGATGATCGAGGTGCTGCCCACCAGTCTTGAACCCATGCGCAGCTTTGTGGACCGTCTGCATCAGCTGGAGCTGGACCCGGCCGTGCTGTCTATTTCCGTTATCCACGGCTTTATGGCCGGTGATGTACCGGAGATGGGCACCCGGCTGCTGGTGATTACCGACAACGATCAGGCCCGCGCCGACAGCCTGGCGCAGTCTCTTGGCATGGAGCTGTTTTCGTTTCGAGGCAAGACCCGCCCGCCCTATGTCGCCCCTGAGCTGGCGATCGCACAGGCACAGGCCTCTTTGCTGCGGCCGGTGGTCATAGCCGATGTCTGGGACAATCCCGGCGGTGGTGTGGCCGGGGACTCAACCCTGGTGCTGCAGAAAATGCTCGACATGGGCGTGCGGGATGCGGCGGTGGGCACCATCTGGGACCCAATGGCGGTGCGCTTTTGCGTGGCGGCGGGCGAGGGCGCGAAGATCAAGCTGCGCTTTGGCGGCAAGGCCGGGGACAACGCCGGTGCGCCCATGGATGCCTGGGTGGAGATCCGCAAGGTGGTGCGCGATGCCGTGCAGAGCTTTGGCGACAGTGTGGTGCCGCTGGGGGACAGTGTCTGCATACGCCTGGCGGATACCGCGATCGATGTGGTGCTCAACAGCAACCGCTCCCAGGCCTTTGCGCCGGACCTGTTCAGCAACCTGGGCATAGACCCTGGGGCCAAACCGATCCTGCTGATCAAGTCGACCAACCACTTTTACGATGCATTCGCCGCCATCAGCCAGCACATTATCTACTGTGACGCGGGCGCTCCGTATCCGAGTAATCCCGTCACCAACGATTACCGCAAGATGACCCGCGCGATCTGGCCGATTGTCGAGAACCCGCATGAGTTAATAGACGCCGCAAGGGAGACATGCTGATGCTGTACCCACAGCTGGACACGCCCTGCGTGTTGATTGACGAGGCGATACTTGAGGCCAATATCCGCGCTTTTCAGGCCTATTGCGATGAACACGGGCTGCGGGTGCGCCCCCATATCAAGACCCACAAGCTGCCCTGGGTCGCGCACAAGCAGCTGGACGCGGGGGCTATTGGCATTACCTGTCAAAAGGTGGGGGAGGCCGAGGTCTTCGCGCAGGCGGGCTTTGACGACATCCTGATCAGCTACAACATTATTGGCAGCGCCAAGCTGGCCCGGCTGCTGCAGCTCGCAGGCCAGGTTAGGACGCTGGCCGTGGTGGCCGACAGCGAGGCAGTGCTGCAGGGGCTTTCGGCGACCTTCGCCGGCAGCGATCAGAGGCTGGATGTGCTGGTGGAGTGTGATACCGGCGCCGGTCGCTGTGGTGTGCAAAGCCCGCAACAGGCGGCGCAGCTGGCGGCGCTTGTCGCACGCCTGCCGGGCCTGCGTTTGCGTGGGCTTATGACCTATCCTGCGGCCTACAGCGAAGCTGTGGTGCAGCAGTGGTTCAGCCGGGCGGCTGCGCTGTGCGAGCAGCAAGGACTTGCGCTTGAGGTGTTCAGCAGTGGCGGCACCCCCAGCATGTTGCACGCCCATGAAGCCCCCATCGTCAATGAGTACCGCATTGGCACCTATGTGTATCAGGATCGCTCCCAGGTAGGCGTCGGCGCTTGCCAGCAGGCGGACTGTGCGCTGACGGTCATGACCACTGTGGTCAGTGTGCCTGTGCCGGGACGGGTGATCGTGGATGCCGGCAGCAAGGCGCTGACGTCGGACCTGCTGGGGCAGGACGGTTACGGCCAGGTGGTGGGTTATCCACAGGCGCGTGTCAGCGGGCTCAGTGAGGAGCATGGCATACTGGATTTCTCCGCCTGTAGCCAGGCGCCGGAGGTGGGTGAGCGGCTGCAGATCATTCCCAACCATGCCTGCCCGGTCTCCAACCTGTTTGACGAGGTGCACTTGTGCCGTGACGGCGAGTTTCGTCGCACCGAGACGGTTCAGGCACGCGGCAAGGTCTGTTAAGGAGCTCGATGGTGAACAAGGTTTACGACATTATCGCTCTGGGGGAGACGCTGCTGCGTTTGACGCCACCCCATCTCGAGCGGCTGGATCAGAGCGCAGGCTTCGATGTGCAGGTGGGCGGTTGCGAGTCGAATACCCTCAGTGCCATGGCACGGCTGGGGCTTAATTGTGCCTGGTTGTCGCGTCTGCCGGAGAACGAGCTGGGTGATCGGGTCCGGCAGGCACTGCGACAGCACAATGTTGACGTGCAGCATGTCAGCCCCGGGAGCGACGACCGGCTGGGGCTGTATTTTTACGAGCCGGGGCGGGCACCCCATCGCAGTCAGGTGATCTATGACCGTGCCGATTCGGCCATGGCGCGCATGCAGCCCGCCGAACTGCCGACGGCGCTGTTCCAGCCGGGGCGGGCACGCCTGTTTCATACCTCGGGCATCACCCTGGGGCTGTCGGAATCGGCCTGCGCCACGGCGCAGCAGGCGCTGCAGCTGGCCCGGGAGGCCGGCATTCCCTGCAGTCTGGATATCAATTACCGCCAGCGCCTGTGGTCGCCACAGCGGGCGCGCCAGTGCCTGGAGCCGTTGCTGGGGCAACTGGAACTGCTGCTGGTGGCGGAGCGGGATATTCAGGCGCTCTGGCCCGGGGCCTGGGATGCCCATTGCCACGAGCACACGCTGCGCCGCTTTCAGCGCTGGGCGCCCAGCAGCCTGCTGATCATGACCCGCGGCAGTGCCGGTGCAGCCTTGCTGACGCCGTCCGGCGAACTGTATCAGGCCGATGCATTCCAGGCTCAGGAAGTGGAACGTCTTGGAGGCGGAGATGCCTTTGCCGCCGGCTTTCTCAGCGCCTGGCTGGCGGGCAAATCCCATTCCGAGGCGCTGCGCCAGGGGGCGGCGGTGGCGGCATTCAAATATGCAACGCCCGGGGATATTGCCTGGATCAACCGCAGCCAGCTGGATCGTCTGCTGGCCGACCCTGCAGCGACGGGGTTGTGTCGCTAGCCCGGTGACAGGCCCTGAATCACTGCAGCCAGGTCGTGAAAGCAGGGCTCTGTTGCAGTGTATTCAGGCTGATGCTGTAGCTGTCACCGTCTTCGGTATGGCGCAGGCGCATAAGCTGGTAGCCGTTGTCGGGGCTGAACCAGAGCAATGTTTCCTGGCTGGCATCGTTGTCGTGTTTGTTCAGCCGCAGCGTGTTGACGCTTTTTCCTTTCAGTTTCAGCCTGTCCCTGCCAGCAATGTCAAAACGGTAGTCCTTGAGTTTGCTGCGGCTGACGAAACGGTAGCGGTAGTTGCCACTCTGGCGGGCCAGGTCCTGCTGCAGCTTGAGCTGATAGAGCAGGGGGTCGAGGGTGCCGGGTGTAATACCGATGGCGTGCTGGCCCTTTTTGTCGCTGTAGGTCACTGTCTTGCCGGCGGCATCAAAGCGCAGCTCGTATTTTTTCGAGATCCCCAGTATCGACTGATTGTAGCGATACAGCTCCGGGGTCCAGTGGCCGTTGGCATCGCGGCTGAAGGTGCTGCTTTCCTCGATATGGGCGATCGAACCGCTGGCGCGGGACTCGAACACAAAACGATCGTTGCCCAGCGGCGTCAGGGTGCGCACCAGCGCCAGATCAAAGCCCTTGTACTGGGCGCCGTAGCTGGTGGTCAGCAATGGCTCGGTGGCCTGGGCGCGGCCGGCGCAGAGCAGTACGAGCAACAGCAGGGCCGGGGTCATGCGTTTGAACATCCGATCAATCCTCCACAGAGTCTGGCTCAGCTATAAGGTACCGCCAGTGTACGGCAAATGAATGTCAGCGCCTGTCGTGTTCTGCATATGGTTCCAGGCCTTCCTTTCAGTCTGCTTTCAGAGAACGCACCTAGACTGGCTGCACCGGTTCTGGCTGGCGTAGACAATTTTTGATGAGGTGATGACGATGAGCAAACAGCGTGTAATTTCCAGGGGACCAGGTGCAGGCCTGTTCGGCTTGGCGCTGGTGTTGTCCTTTGCGGCCCAGGCCGAGGAGCCCCAGGTGATCAACCTGACCCAGACGGGATGCCAGTTCGTTGAAAGCGAAAATGGTGTGGATCATGGTTACAGCACCCGCAGCATGGCCGACTGCGAAGCGATCAATGCAAAATCCGGCGAGGAGCGCCTGGCGGGGGCCATGCCGCTGCACCTCAAACCGGGTCATTATATCTTCAGGGTCAGTAACGAGAACGTGCCCTATGAACTGGGTTTCTGGCTGCGCGGCGCAACTCTGGTGGATCGTGCCCTGCTGCCCAGCGTATCGGGTGGTGGCCTGGCCCAGGGTACGACCCGCGACTATGAGGTTGAGCTCAAGCCCGGCGAGTATCACTATTCTTGCCCGCTGAACCCGACGCCGAACTACAGCCTGGTGGTGGACGGTTAAGCCGCGAACTCCATGCCTCAGCGCTGAATTGGAAGTCGCTATGCGAAAAAAATTACGAAAGGCTGGAATCCGCTGCTATATTTCCATTGGTAAGGGAATTCGGTAAAAACTGAAATATTTCAACGCAGGCTTTGCCGATTTTTACGCTGTCTGTAATGGACAGCAATGGTCAAACGCTGGAGAAAGACGCAGGGAGAGGCGACGGTTCTGCTGGAGAAACCGGTTATTGTCTGCATGATTGCGACAGGGATGTCGCGGTTTGTGCTAAATCCCTGGCAGCTCCTGCCGTACCCTGTTTGAACTCAGATGACTCCCACCCGCTGCAAGGCTCCCAATCCTCCGGCAATGCGTCTTACGGGATGCTGTCTGGTTCCCGAACGCGCTATGGCCCTGAGCGGCAACTTGTCCACAGACCTGATTCTCATCACCTGGCGGTAATCTGTGCGGAGGCGCTGGGCAGCACGGCGGGCGAAATGCTAGGCTGCGCGCTTTCGGGCTGATATGGATTTCGATTCCCCATGGCGGATTTACTTGGCTGGCAGTATGCCCTTATCGGGCTGATTTTTGTCTGGAGCGGCTTCGTGCGTTCAGGCTTGGGGTTTGGTGGCGCGGTGCTGTCGCTGCCGTTCCTGTTGCTGATTCTGGATGAGCCCCTGGTGTTTCTGCCCCTGATTGCGGTGCATCTGCTGGTGTTCTCCAGCCTGATTGCCTGGCAGGGTTACAGGCGCGTGCAAGGGGAACGTGACGACAGCTCGCAGGGCAATATCGACTGGGCCTACCTGAAAAGCTCTCTCAAGGTCATGATCATTCCCAAGCTGATGGGGGTCTTCGGGCTGCTGACGCTGCCGGCGGACATCATGACCAGCATTATTTTTGCCATCGTCATCGTCTATGCCGTCGGCTATGTGCTGGACCGGCCCTTTCGCAGTAACAACCCCTATGTGGACAAGCTGTTTCTGATGCTCGGCGGTTATGTCAGCGGCACCTCCCTGATCGGTGCACCGCTCATAGTAGCGGTCTATGGCACCCATGTGGCCAAGCATCAGCTACGCGATACGCTGTTCGTACTCTGGTTTATTCTGGTGGTCATCAAGATGACCTCCTTCCTGATCGCCGGAGTTGATCTGCAGCTGATACATCATCTCTGGCTGCTGCCCTGCGCCTTTATCGGTCACCTGATCGGCGAGCGCTTTCACCGGGCCCTGGTCACGGCCGAGACGCCACTGTTCTTTCGCGTGCTGGGAGCGGTGCTGATTCTGGTCAGCCTGATGGGCATGGCGCGCAGTTTCGGGCTGCTGTGAACCGGTTCGCGCGAGGCTAAAGTACGAGATCGGCGGGCAGGGCCTGCTGGATGATTCGCCGTGCATTGGGGATATCATTGCCCAGCGCCCGCTTGCGTGCAGCAGCTTCCGTCAGACCCTGATCGCGCCAGCGCTGGATCAGCCGTGCTTCCAGTACGGACAGTGGCACGTCCAGGCAAATAGACAGATCCCAGTAGCCGGGCAGTTGCGACCAGGGGTGCTCGTCGAACTGCAGATAGTTGCCTTCCACAATCAGAATGCGGTGCTCGGGGCCTATACAGGCGGCGCCGGCGACAGCAATATCGCGGCTGCGATCAAACAGCGGGATAATGACCTCAGGCTCGGTGGCCAGGCGCCGGATCAGGTGAAGAAAACCACTGGCATCGAATGTCTCGGGGGCGCCCTTGCGGGGCAAAAGCCCGCGTTGCTGCAGTATCGCATTATCAAGATGAAAGCCGTCCATGGGCACCAGCGCTGCGCACGGGCTTTGGGCATTAATCGCCCTTGTCAGTTGCTGCGCCAGCGTCGATTTACCCGACGCCGGCGCCCCGGCCAGTGCGACCAGGGTGCGGATGCCGCTGGGGCGCAGGGCCATAATTCGCTCGGAAAGGGAGCTTAGATCGAACGAATGCGTGTAAGGCATCTTTGGATTTCCATTGGTGATAAGTACTTGTCATGCAGCGCCGGGGGCTGTCCAGAGGGTACTTCATTGAGGCGCTGGCTTCAGCCTTACCAGACGTGCGCGGTTTTCGTCGGTGAGCAGGTAAACATCGCCATCGGGGCCGACCTGTACCCTGCGGATGCGGCCGAGTTCGCCGCGCAACAGCTGTTCTTCGGCCACCCCCTCGCCATCGCGCAGAACAGCTCGTATGTCAGCGCCAGACCCAGCAGCCCGCACGGCGCTGGCTGCAGCTGCTGGCGCCTCGGTGAGCGTAGCGATCAGCAGCCAGAGGCAGAAGATTCGCAACAGGGTGTGCTCCTGTGTGGTTCCAGGGTCATGCGGTTCAGTGTAGACAGTGGCACGCAGGACAGGCGTAACCACATCCAAAGGTTCCTGACGGTTCCTTGACCACGGGCTGTGCGTGGTTCGCTGCAACGGTGATGCCGGCGGGGCCTGTGAGGCTTTTGTGACCATTGCTGACCTACCCTTAAGGCAGGTGTCAGGGGAGATTACGATGGCCGGGCGTGTACTGGTGATAGAAGACAATTGCGATATTGCCGAGCTGGTCAGGCTGCATCTGCAGGACCTGTCGCTGCGGGTCGATACGGCCGCTGACGGTGTCCGTGGGCTGGAAATGGCCCGCGCTGGCGTGTACGACCTGCTGATTCTGGATCTCATGCTGCCGGGACTCGACGGCCTCGAGATCTGCCGCCGTTTGCGCAGTGGCGACCATTACCTGCCGATCCTGATGCTCACCGCCCGTTCGTCCGAAATGGATCGCGTACTGGGACTGGAGCTGGGGGCCGACGACTATCTCACCAAGCCGTTCAGCATTCGCGAACTGGTCGCCCGCGTCAGGGCCATTTTCCGGCGCGTCGCCGCGATGGCTGATACCGGCGCAGCGCCACTGCGCATCGAGCACGATGGCCTGCTGATCGATTGTGACAGCCGCAGCGTCAGTCTGGATGGCCGTCCGGTGCAGCTGACCGCGCGCGAGTTCGATCTTCTGCTTCATTTCGCCCGTCATCCCGGTCGGGTCTATCGCCGTGAGCAACTGCTGAACGAGGTCTGGGGAGCGAGCTACGAGGGGTACGAGCATACCGTCAATTCCCATATCAACCGGCTGCGGGCCAAGATCGAACGCAATCCGGCTGATCCGCATTTTATTCTCACGGTCTGGGGCGTCGGCTATCGCTTCACCGACCCAACGGGAGAATGCTGATGCGCTCCCTCTATGGCCGGCTGGCGCTGGTGCTGGCGCTGCTGTTCATGCTGCTCGGGGCCGGGGCGCTGCTGCTGCTGGCCCGGACCACCGAAGGCTATCGCCAGGAGACGAATCAGCGCCTTAACCTCGATCTCGCGAGCCAGATCGTGCAGGAGCGGCAGCTGTTTCAGGCCGGTCTGATGGATCGCGCTGCGCTGGAGCATATCTTCCATATGCTGATGGTCATCAACCCCCGCATCGAGCTTTATCTGCTGGATCCCGACGGCCGGATCCTGGCCTACTCGGCGCCGCGGGGCCGGGTGCAGCGCGAGCAGGTTGATCTGGCGCCGATCAAACGACTTTTGGCGCAGCCCCGGGATCTGCCGCTGCTCGGTGATGACCCCCGCAATCCCGACGGCGGCAAGGTCTTTTCGGTGGCGCCGGTGTTCGAGCAGCAGCAGATGCGTGGCTACCTCTATGTAATCCTCGCAGGCGAGGCCGAAGCTGGCATGATGCAGCCGCTGATGGGCAGTGAGGTGCTGCGCCTGAGCGCGCTGGCGCTGGGGGTCGGGCTGCTGTTTGCGCTGCTTGCCGCGCTGATCCTGTTTCGCTGGATCACTCGTCCGTTGCGCCAGCTTACGCGCCAGGTGGCGACGCTGGAGCATTCCGATTTCCGCCAGCGGCTGCCGGATCCGGCCGTGCGCGGCAGCGATGAAATCGCTCAGCTGTCGCGCACTTGCCAGGCCATGGCCGAACGCATCCGCGATCAGGTCCACAGACTCGAAGACACTGATGCGCAGCGACGCGAACTGATAGCCAATGTGTCCCATGATCTGCGCACCCCGCTGGCCTCGCTGCAAGGGTATCTGGAAACCCTGCAACTCAAGCAGCAAACGCTTGACGACGAACAGCAGCAGCGCTATCTCAGGGTCGCACTGCGGCAGTGCTTGCACCTGTCGCGGCTGGTCAGGGATCTGCTGGAGCTGGCCAAACTGGAGGCCAACGAATTTTGCCCGCTGCTGGAACCCTTTTCATTGCCGGAACTGGTGCAGGATGTGGCGCAGAAATTCGAGCTGCGGGCGCAGCAGCAGGGCGTGCAGATCCGTTTTCGCTGCGCTGAGCAGGTGCCCTTTGTGCGTGGGGATATCGCGCTGATGGAGCGGGTGTTCGACAATCTGCTGGCCAATGCGCTGCGTCATACGCCGCGGGACGGGCAGATCCATCTCGCGGTACTGAATGGGGGCGCCCAGGTGAAGGTTGAGGTGATCGACACCGGCTGCGGCATCGCGCCTGAAGATTTGCCCCACATCTTTGACCGGCTCTACCGTCCGACCGGTGCGCGCAACGATGGCGGCGCCGGGCTTGGCCTGGCCATCGCCCAGCGGATCATGGCGCTGCACGGCAGCGTGATCAGGGCGCAGAGTCGACCGGGCGGCGGCAGCGCCTTCGCCTTCGAACTGGCGGCCGACACCGGGCATACGCCTTCGTGATCAAATCGTGATCTTCCGGTGAGGACTGTGTTATAGGCGCGGGTACATGCTGATACCGACTCACACAGAAACGGAGGTTGATCTGATGAAACTCAAAAGCTCCATCCCGGCTGCTATCGCACTCGCCGCGCTGCTGTCGGCACCCCTGCTGCAGGCGGGCCCAGGCGCGCCGAATTTTGGTCCTGGCGTCTATGCCGACGGTGTGGCCTGGGGGTCCAAGGGTACCACCGGGCTGCCGGCGCCGACCGATGCCAATCTGCAGTCTTTCGATATCCTCTATGCGTTCACCAACTCCAATAATCCTGAAGGCCAGCTGGCAGTGGCGGAAGCCGCACCTGGCAACCGGGATTACAATGGCGGTCGCTGGTTTACCCATTCGGTGGAGTGGACCGAGGCCGGTTTCCTGGCCCATGGCATAGTGCCGGTGCTGAAGTCGGAGGCGGACATCGTGCTGCACGAGGATCTGGGACACCTGGTGGTTACCCCCGGCTCCTTTCCCGAGGGTCCGCCGGTGTATTTTCAGTGCCCGCTGCTGCCGGTAAAACCCTGATCCTATGGCGTTGATCCGGCGGCGCTGATCCGGGACGGCTGCATCAGCCGGCGATCAGTTCGCGCCAGGCGTGCAGCACGTCCCTGAAATCGTCCAGTCCGCAACCGGCCTCGAGTTCGTCGTTATAGAAATCGAGGTCCTCGAGGCCGGTGTCATCGGTGGTGTCATCCAGACTATGGGCCCGCACCCGTACTTCCTCCCGATCGAGTTCCAGACTGAACTCGCTGCCATCGAGCCGGTACTCCATTCGCTGGCGTTGCTGCAATTGTCCGATGGTGTCCAGCAGCTGCTGCAGCTGTTTCTGATCCTGCCCGAGCTCTTCACACAGCCAGCGGCCGATGGCCTCATGGCCCATCGAGAATTCGGCAAAGTAGCGACCGATATCGTCGCGGCCAAAGGTATATTCCACAAGCGTTCTCTGCACAGATCAAAAGGCGTCATATTACCCTGTTTGGATCGGCACGGGGTAACAGTGGCAGCGGTCTGTCGGGGCTCAGCTGGTGCACTAGACTTTCAGGGTGGGGGCGACAGGGCGCCCATTCAATCGCGAAATACGGGAGGCGGACCTATGAATACACAGGAAGAGGTGGAGTTTTATTGCCCCTACTGTGGCGAGCGCATCAGTGTTCTGGTGGACTGCAGTGAAGCCGAACAGCAATACGTGGAGGATTGCCAGGTGTGCTGCAGTCCCATGGTGCTGGATATCCGGGTGGATGAATCCGGCGTGGCGATGGTGGAGGCCATGCAGGAGAATGAATAGTCGCGTTTAGCGGCCTTTGGCGATGCGCTGCAGTAGCTGCTCGAAAAGGTGCAGATGCTGTTCCAGCTCGGGTGTTGCCTGGCGGGCAAGCAGTTCGGCGCCGCCGTCTGCTATGGCGCCGATCAGCATCAGATTGTCCGCCATGTCGAAGCGCTCGATCGTCATGCCCTGCGGATCTGTGTCCGTTGTCGCGTCGCCCTTGGCGACCCGGTCGGCGTAGAGGCGTCCCTCCAGGCTGTAACCCCATACCGGCTTGCCCAGCCCGGTCATAAAACCCAGCTCAAACGCGGTACCTGCATCCAGGCTTGGGCCGCGAAAGGGCGTCATGTTGGCGACAAGCAAATCCGCCTGCTGCATCAGACCGATGTTGGCGCGATAAATCGCCATCCCAGCCTCGCGGGGCGCAAGCCCTGTGAGTTGCAGTGCGCTATCGAGCGGAAACAGACCCTCGAAGCCGTAGCGGGTGCAGAGTTCGACCTTGGCGGCGCCGGCTTCAAGCGCATTGGGCCAGAATACATCGGGACCGGCGATATAAATTTTGCGTACAGTCATGGGGCTACCTGAAGGGAGCGTGGCATCGGGCTGTATGATGCCGTATCTGGGCTCTGGATGCATGGAGGTTGCGGCATCTTTTAAACTGCCTGTTACACCTCGTCCAGTACGGCATCCACGAAGGCCCGCTGTAAATCGCGGGTGCTGGGAATGACCCAGGTGGGTGTCTCATAGGTAAAGGCGTTATCCGGTTTTTCCCGGTAACTGGCGCTCGCCCGTGCGCCCAGTTCAATATCCAGCGGCAACTCCTTGCGGGCGATGTCCAGACGTTCGGATTCCCACAGATCGATGGAGCCTATCAGTGCATCCAGTTCGACGAAGATCCTGCCGCCCAGGTCGAGGTAAACAGTCGGGCTCACGACGGCATCGAGTCGTGCGGTGACCGCAAAGCCGCTGCGAACATTCCAGGAAGGATGAACCACGGCGTCGAGTTCGCCGTTCAGCATGGCGCCCACGGTGAGTTCGATCTCGCCCCCGCCGCGTATCACCAGCACCCGGGCCGAGAGGCCAACCTGCAGCGCCCCTTCGAGCCCCGCCTGCGCGTCCATGTGCAGTCTGGCGTTGCCTTCAACGGTGGTATCGTTTGGATTATCGAAGTTGTAGAAGACGTCCAGTCGCACATCCTGCAAGGTGAAGGGGCTGGTCCTGACATAGGCATTGAGTGAGCCCCCCAGGCGCAGGGCGACATCGGCGACGCCGATGGACGCCAGGGGGATGTCGACATCGAAAGAGGGGCGGCGACTGCGGGGCAGTTCCAGGTCCGGTGTTTGCTCGTCGCTGAGAATTTCGATGTCCTCGGTAACCTCCACCGCACCGCGCAGGCTGATACCGCCATCGCGGGCGAACTCCACGCCGGCGGTGGCGTCCAGCCAGGGCGTCAGTGCCAGGGTGACGCTGCCGCTGCCGTACAATACCAGGGCCTCGGTCGTCTGGCCTTCTACCGGGTTACCGTCTGCATCAATGGCCTGGTTGGTGACACCCAGGGTAACGGTGCCGCTGGCGATGTCGCGTTCAAAGGCGCTGCGCAGGGTGGCGGTGAAAATGCCATTCTCCAGGGCGCCGCTGAAACGGGTTTCGGTCAGCCCCGGTACTCGCGAGGTGTCCAGGTCCGCCTCGATCGATCCGCCCAGAGCCCATATGCCCTCGGCACTTTTGGCGACCAGGACATTGACTGTCGCGCTGTTCAGGCCCGGAACCTCGCCGGTCAGCTCGACGCCGCCCCTGACCTCCAGCCCCTGCGCTTCGCCGTAGGCCAGGTTGAGGCTGCCGCGGGACAGCCAGGGATAGCTGAAACCCACATCGCCGCTTCCGGTCAGCAGGCCTTCTGCCCAGTTGACGCTCAGGGTGCCGTCACTGACGCCCGGTATCAGGCCCTCCTCAAAGCCGACCTGGCCGCCAAAACTCCAGGCGCCGGCGCTGTACCCCACGGTTAGCGTGGCCGGGTTGAACAGCGTCGACTCGAAATTGAATTCGCCCGTGGCGGCGAGCCCGGTGTCCGGCAGCAGGCTGGCGGTAATTTCGCCCTGGCCGACATTGTCGATGCCGAAGTTGACCTGGCCCTCTAGGCTCCAGTCATTGTCCAGGCTGTAGGAGACCCGCAGACTGCACTCATCCACCGAGAAGGGTGCCGGAACGGCGATGTCTTCGGCGCTGAACTCCTTGAACACCGATACGGTACCGTCCGCGAGGCGGATGCCGATGGTCGTGGCCTCGCTGAAAAACGGCAGGCTGACGTTGATATTACCCTCGGCGACAATGCCGCGGTCGCCGGCCACATCGATGTTACTGAAGGTGATGGGGCTGAAGAAATTGGCCTTGAGATCGCTGATGGTGGTGCGCAATGAGTCCTGCAGTATCCCGCCGTAACGGGCACCGATAAAGCGGTTCAGGGGCAGATCCACCGGTTCCGTGCTTTCAAAGACCTTGTCCCGCTGGGAGACGTGCACGCGCAGATAGCCGAAATCCGGCGTCTCCACCACGGATTCCGGTTCCGTGCGGAAGTACTTGTGGGTAATGACCAGGGGCTTCAGCCAGTAGCGCTCGCGCGACAGGCTGGAGGGCACTTCCTGTTCTGCCGTGGTGTTGCCACTCCAGCTGAATTCCCGGCTTACGCCACCATTGGCGCGGGAAAATATCCGCGCAAGGCCCGGCCCGCCAATTTTCGTCGGGTCCGCCGCCACCACCGCCTGCAGGTGGGCGCCGCTTTCGATATCGGATCGAATCCAGAAGTCGGAGTTGCCGACACTGGGCCCACCGCTGCCGCGGGCGCCCTCGAACACCAGGGTAAAGCCGCTCTTGATGTCCCGTTCAGTGTCACCATAAACGCCATCGGTGGCGCTGATAAAGCCGCTGATCTTGTCGCTGATGGCCTCACGGACCATTCGACCCGAGGTGGTATTGGCATTGCCCTCCAGCAATTCGTAGTTCTCCAGTGCGTTGCCCTGCGGGCTGTGGGGCCAGTTCGCCAGCTGCAGTTCGACAATATGGTCGACATGGAAGAAGCGCGGCTGCGCCCTTGGATTCCTGCCGCCCCAGGTGGGGATCAGGAACTCGGTGGCCAGGCTGTCCAGGGAGCCGACGTAGTAGCGATTCTTTCCGGCCCTGGTGCGCACTTCGAAAACGTGCTGGTCGCCCTCGGGCATCTCGCCGGCGTTGGCGGCTTTGAGCTTGTTTTCAAGCGCCTCACGAATGGTGCTTTTATCCAGCGACGTCAGCCAGTTGTCCCGTTGGGCCGGATCGTTTTCGCCGCTGCGATCAACACGTTCGCCTTGTCCGCGCCGCAGGGGCGACAGCGCCTGGTAGCGGGCGCGGCGATGGCCGCTGTTTTTAAACGCCGGGATGGTGATGCTGGACCAGGTGATGGTGCTCGCCGCGGTATCCACCAGCCCGGTATTCTTGTTGCCTGCCACCGCAAGAGGCTCTGCGGCTTGGTCAGACGGGGGTTGCGATTCCGTGGGATCGCGCTGGATCAGTTTATGCTGCAGCGCTGCGCTGCCGCGGCGTTGCTGTACTACGTGGGTCAACTCATGGGCCAGCAACTGCCGTCCTGCTGCCGTATCGGGCTGATACTCGCCGTCGCCGAAAAAGACGTCCTTGCCGGTGGTAAATGCCCGTGCGCCAAGGCCAGAGGCCAGGCGGTGTGCGGATGGGGAGTCGTGGATGCGCGTGTCGGTAAAGCGAGTGCCAAAGCGGGGTTCCAAAAAGCCTCTGGTGCTGGCCGACAGGCTTTCACCGCCACCCCGCGCGGCCGTGATATCCCGCTCCACAGGGCTGCTGATGTCGCCTACAGGCCCATCGGCGCTGGCCTGCAGCAGTTCCTCGTCTTCCTCGTAGGTGGAGGCGGTGCCCTCGGGCATTCGCTGCACGCTGCCGGTGTCGAGGGCACTGATACTGACCGCCTGCGGTCTGTCGGCCGTAACCCGCTGGGCGACCTGATCCGCCTCTCTTTCGTAGCGGTCGTTGGCCTCCCCAACCTGCATTTTTGTCTGCAGGGCCTGACCTTTCACTGAACGCTTTAACAGCGTTTTGACCGCACGGGCCTGAGTGGCGCTACTGCTGCCACCGGGAGCGGTTTTGTGGGGCGAACGCTGGGTGTAGGTAAGCATGTCAGTAAAACGCCTTGCCGTAGTTGGCCACCAGCCAGTCGGTCAGGGTCCTGTCCTTTTTGCTGTCACCCAGCAGAGCGCCGTAGGATTGGATGGCGTCGTCGATCAATCGGTCGCTGGCTTTCTTTATTTCGGACTTGTCCCTGGGTGTCAGGGCCAGTTTGACTGATGCTGAATGGGTGCCTGTATCACTGACCACTCTGGCGATGCTTTCTGCCAGCACAATATCCAGTTGAGTCACGGTTTCGTTGCCGGCTGTCTGGCGGTGCAGGCTGAGCCCCATTACCTTGGATATTTTTTTCAGTTGCGCAAGGTCCGTTTTGAATTTGGTCTCCTTCGATGCCAGCAGATCCTTGCGGTGTTTGACCAGCGCAAATTGCACCTCGACGGCGGCATCCCAGCCGTGGCGAAAGTATTCAGTCGTTGCGAGCCGGACATCATCTTCCAGGGTTAAGGCCGCGCCACTGACCGCCTTGCCCGGGGTAAACTCGGTGTCGTTGCTGTAGGCGCCGGTGTTCAACCAGCGGCGCACGAATTCCTCGTAGTGGGCCGCGTTATTCAGCTTGCGGGATTCCGCCATGCCGGCAAACGCATCCTTGCCGGTACTCGGAGGGTAGTAGCCGTGATCCTCGATGGCGCCATCGGCGAGGTGGGCGGCTTCGTGCACCAGGGTGGCAACGGATTCCTTGCTGTCGGTCACCTTCGCCACATCGGGCTCCAGGTGAATAACCTGGTCATCAAAATCCGCCCAGCCGCCCAGGTAGAGTGCGGCGTCATCCCGGTTGTAGTCGGTATTGACGCTGCTATCGAGGGTCGCCGTGCTGTCGACAAACGCCTGCAGCCTGTCTCCCGCCTTTTTATAATTGCTGGCGGCATCGGCCTGCTTGCCGCCAAATATACGCGTGAGCATGGTTTTGGATGCCTGCGCCTGGCGGATTATCCTGATGGCCCATTTCATGGCCGAGCGCAGCTTCGGCCGGTCCTTGTCCTTGATTCTGGCATTGGTATCCAGCACCGACATATAGATGACAGTGCGATCACTGGTGTCGACTGCCGCTTCAAAGGCGCTCTGATCAATGCTGCCCGGCGCGGGGAAAATGGCATCCAGAAGGCTGTCCAGGGAGTCCTTGCTTTTCAGTCGGTTTTCTTTTTTAAGGCGGATCAGGGCCGTTTTTACGAGTTCCTTCAACTCGGCCTGGTCGATCCCCAGGGTTTTGCTTTGGCTAATATCCCTGAGGTTGCTGAATCGGGGCAAGCGGTAGCGACGCTGTCCGCGGCCAAAGTACTGCTGCCTGACGGTGTCCGGAATTTCCAGCGAGACACGACCTGCGCGGGCGATACTGGCGGGCGCTTGTGCCTGCTGAACGCTTAGCGGTGGTGTCGGCACGGCAGTGGGTGCACGACGCTGAATGCGCATGCCATCAAGCCTCCTTCAATCTGGCCTTGGCGGCGGTGTTTATTTTCTTCGCCGTGGCGGCGTCGATACCGCCCTGGACCAGTTTCGCGGTCGTTATCTTTGACAGTTCCTCTACGGTGCGAATATCCAGTTCGCGCAAGGACGCATCCACTTCGGGTGAAACGTCGGCGATACTCCTGACCGGTCGATCCCGGGCAATCTCCCGGCTTATTTCAGTGCGCAGAGTTTTGATCTCTTCCAGATCAGTGCGCAGGCTGGTGAGACCGCTTGTCAGCTCGCGATTCTGTTCCGACATCTGGGTGAGCAGTGCCTGTTGCCGGTCCCTTTCGGTGCGGACCTGTTCGAGCTGTTGTTCCAGTGCGGTGATTTCAGACTCGGTCTGACTTTTCTGCACTTCGAGCGCCTGCAAATCCTGACTGGTTTTATCCAGTGCAAGTGCAGCCTTGCGCGTTTCCAGCGCCGCTATTTCTTGCGTGGGCAAACTGAGCTCCGACGGCGCTTTTTCTATGTGGTAGAACTGAACAATGCCGTCTTTTTCGATCAGCGTGACCTTGCTGCCGGGTTCGATCACCTGGGGCGTGCCGGCAAAGGCGCTGGCGTAGTTGCCGGCATAGCGTTTGTCATAGGTCTCGACGGTACCGACTTCGATGCCTCTTTTTTCGAACTCGGCCGTGGTTGTCGGGGTGTCGCTGCCGATGTAGCTCTGCTTGGATACCCCGGGCTCCGTGGTCTGGGCGCCCCTGGCCTGCTGCACGCCTGCGTCCATGAAGGTCCTGGCGTAAAAGTTCAGGGATGTTTTCTGTTGTGCCCACAGGGCTTTCATATCGGTGCGGTTGTAGGTTCTCTGGGTTTTCCTGAGGCTGCCCGCATCGGCCAGCGCTTTATCTCCACCCTGATCGCCGGTTTTGGGCTGCGGCAATACCTTGGCCCGCAAGGCGCCAAACAGATCCGGCAGCACCGCGCAGCAGAATTTTGCGATGCCCTGTTTGAGCAGCGGCAGGACGGGAATGAGCGAGGCCCAGTATTCCACCGTGGGGAAGCTTTTTACGGTCTTGCGCTTGTCGAAATTGCACACCTTGTAGACCTGCCCGTCGCGAACTTCTACGGTCGCCAGCCAGAGCTTGTCGTTATCATCGCAGCTCGGGCACTTCACCAGCAGGTGATGGCAGAAGCAGTCCTTGAGGTATTGCAGAACATTGGAAATCAGGCCCCAGAACGCCAGCAGAACCGCATAGCGATAGTTTTCCAGTGCCGTGTTGAAGGCGAGCGTCGGTGCAAGCTCGGTGACCGGCGTTACGGTGATGGTCTTGCTGACGAAATTAAGCGTGTAGATCGATTCCGTCGCCGCCGAGGCGGCCATGTCCAGCGGGCCCACCTGCACGGGAATGCGGGAACTGGCGGTGTGGAGGGCATCGCGATCCAGCGGGTGGAGGCGGCATTCGTTTTCCACGGCCACCAGCAAACGCTCGCTGGGTGCGTGCCAGCGAAGCCAAAGAGCCGAGTTGCCGAGCCCGGTACCGCCAGTTTCCTCGAGACCGTCCGCGCTCAGGGGCAGCCGATAGGCGGACACCCGTTTGGCGGCACTGGCCGAAACCTGGGTAATGCAGTAAAGCCGTGCACCTCGTTCGCCGCTGTCATCCGCCGGGCTCATGGCCAGGTTGCCACTGCCGAACAGGCTTTGTCCCAGTGGATTGCGCAGCGCGCTGGTGACCTGGGGGCTGAGATTTTCCCCGCTGGTCTTGAGGTCGCACTGAACGATGTTGCTATACAGGCCGTCGCTGGCGGTTTCGTCCGTGGCGCCGCACCAGGCGGTCTGGCTGTCGAGGTCCAGCACGACCTGCCCGCTGGCATGAAAAGCATAGAAGGGCGTTAGCTGGGGCTTGGTGTCCGCCGCGATCACATCCGGCTCGACACGGTACAGGCCCTTGTCCTTGCCAATGGCATAGATCAGGTCCTTGTCCCGGTTGGCCATCAGCATTTCGGTGACCAGGATATCGCACAGGACGCTCGACTGTTCCCATTCGTGGGTTTCGCCGATGCGCGCCGCACCGAAGAGGGTGTCGGTGCCGCGCACGGCCGCACAGGCGTATAGCCTGCTGCCATCGTTGCTGAAACAGAGCGCGGTGATTTCGGCGCCCTTGGCCGCGGGCATCTGCAGGACGTCCAGCAGTTTCTTGGATTCCAGGTCAAAGCGGTGAATGCTGTTGTCCGTGCCGCCGTAACTATAGAGGTGCTTTTGATCCGGGTGCATGAGGACACGGGTGTGGTCGCCGCGGCTGAAGATGGTGTCGATCCGGTGCTCTTCGAAGGGGTAGGGCGGAAACTCCTCGTCCTGGAACATGGCGCAGAAGGTGCGGCTGCGCAGCAGTTCCCGCAACCGGTTATAGAAGGCCAGCAGAATCTGGTGTTCCCGCAGCGACGTCCAGACGAAGTGGCCGTGATTGCCGAATAAAAACCAGGCGATGAGATTGAAGACGCTGATGGTTTTGCGTCTCTGGTCGGAGATCAGAACCCCCTGTTCGGCTTCGGCTGCTTCCAGTTCGTCATCGTCCTGAAACCGCACTTCCGCGGACAGCGCCTCGACCAGGTCTTTCAGGCAGTGCTGGTAAAAATCGATCAGCAGGGTGCCGTCAAGCCAGGCGTATTTGTTGTCCTTGCTCCAGGGCTCCAGAACGAACTGCGGGTCTGGGTCTCCTTTCTCGATGCGCAGGCAGAAGGTGCCGTCGCCGTCCACCAGCAAGGGCTCGTCCCGCGCCTGTTCCAGCGCACTGATCATATCCAGTATCGGGACTTCTTTTGATTCTGGACCTTTCAGCACCAGGTCCTCCCCGTCGCAGCTGAGGGCGTATCCCGGGGTCACGCAAATGGAGCGGCGATCGCCTGCGCTGCCGGCGGATGCGTCTGCCGCTTCGCCGTGGTTCTGGCAGCACTCGGCAATCAGGCCGCAGACGATGCCCCAGCCGTGCAAGTGCTTGTTGTGCCACTTGAGATCCCGCTGCTGGCACAGGTGATCCAGGGCCTCCTGGACGTTGTCCACGCCGGGCATGTCGCAGACGCCGTTGTCGTAGCAGACGTCTTCTGCGCGGATATCGGTCAGTGGCGGAAACTCGAAGCGCTTGCACTGTTCGTTCTCGTAGAGTGTCAGTGCATCGCCCAGGACCGAGCCGATGGTCATGTAGTGGTGCTCGATGCCCTGCGGTGAGGCTCCGTCCAGCAACTGTGGATCCAGGGCATGCACCGATTCGCGCACCGCCACCTGCCAGTAGTCCCCGGTAAGCAGGGCATTGTCCTCCAGCGCCAGCGTCAGCGTGATTGCATCCAGCACCAGGGTGACAGTGTCGCCGTTGCTCACCCGGCCGGGCGTATTGGCGCCAAGCCCAGTGGAGAGTGCGACATTGCGATCGAAACCGCTGTCGAGCTGCCACTCGCCGGCCACCCGGTCAAAGGCGGCAAAGCCATCCCAGCGGCGCACCAGTGGCAGGTTGGCGGGTTCCGATCCCGCGGTAGGGAAGCCCTGGACCAGTTCGCCGCAGGTCGGTGTAAAACCCTCCACGAGGTGCCTGCCAGGATGTTTCTCCGAGGCGAACCCTGTGTCTGCGCCGCTGAAAAATTCGTAGCACCACGAGGCTTTGGCAAACCCGGGAGGCAGGCTGTCCAGGCTATGCTGCTCGGCGCCGTTTTCCGAAGACCACTTCAGCAGGACCCGGGACGGCTGCCCGCTCCCGTCGTAGCCGACCTGGTGTATTTCAACCCGGAACAGGTAATTGCCGATCTTTTCCTGCAGCGCCAGTTCCTCGGCACAGGGATCGCAAAGGTCTTTTTCGGTGCTGCCTTCGCGCAGTTCCAGGCTGAGCCTGGCATTGCCCGTCTTGGGATTGATCTGCGGGTCTTGCGGGTCGATGTCGGTGCTGCACCATTTGAGCTGGCACATGACCTGGCGTCTGGTGCAGGTGTCGGCCCCGTTGAGGGCCGGGTCGATAAGGTCGATATCCTCAAGCGCGGTGACGGTGCGCTCCCAGACATCGAGATAGAGGCAGTAGTCGCCCTCGGGAAGCGGACAGGCGGGGAAGTCCGCCTGGTTCTGAAGGTCATCCAGGGTGCCGTCCGCCGGTGCATCTTGCTTTACCGCGGGCAGCAGCCGGGCACTGATACCCTCGACCACGGCCTCCCCGTAATAGAGGCCGATCTGGTCTGCGGCGTCGCGTCGGATAATGCCGGTGTCTCTGGGGGTGCCGGTGAGTACGGTATGCAACAGCGCCTGTCGCACGCGTTCGCCATCAATGAGGTTGAGTTCATTCCAGTCGGCGTCTGTGAGCATACGGCCCATCTGCTGGAAGACGCCGTTGTAGCGTTTGGTGGCATCGAAGCTAATGCGCGACAGTTGAGTTTTCATAGTCGTTCCATCATCAATTCATGGCAGTTGCAGCAGTTGCGGATCGGGTATCAATACCGCGCGCCGTCCCATGGGTAGAAAATCGTCCAGCTTCTCGACCACGGCTTCAAACAACCGGGTCAGGTAATAATCGTGGTAGCAGCCGGGCTCGGTGCCATCCTCGGCGGCGTGTTTTACAGCGTCGGGACTCGCCGGGTGCAATACGGCGCAGCTGCGCTCACCGAAGCGGCCGCTGAAATATACTGGCGCTTCGGTGGTGCAGGCGTGCAGCCTGAGATCGCCGCTAGGCTGTTCGGCGGGCACAACGCAAAAGCGCAGGCAGCCGGCCCTGGGGGGCTCGTCGCTGTCGTGATCGCGCTTGAGGGTCCCGGTGAAGATGCAGTCCGATGCCTGCAGCTGTTCGGTGAAACAGGTCTCCAGCACTGTGCAATATTCCAGACGGGTCAGCGCCCGCGCGCCCTGCAGGCTTTTGAACAGGGTGTTGCGGGCGCAAATCACTGGCTCGTCGAGGTCGATGGCGTGGGTTTCCACCCGTCGCACGGCGCAGTCGACAAATTCCACACGACCGCCATCGAGTTCCAGGGTGTTGTCCAGAATCAGCCCCTCGAAACGGACGCGGAGTGCATCGGCAGGTCCGACACCGCTGTCCTGCTGCAATAGTTTAATGACCCGCCGGATGCGCACGGGCCTGAAATCGTCCCGACCAAAGGAGCGGTTACGATAAATCCGCAGGCCCGGCTGCTCGATAATTTCAATGTTTTCCACAAAGGCCGCCCCGGGTTCCTCCTGCCACAGCACGGTAGTGATAGGCGCCTGGAAAAAGCCCGGCGGCGGCGCCGTGTAAAGCAGGATATTGGCAGGATGGTGATGCCCGGTTTGCCAGTCCGGACAGCGGATATCGACGGTGCGACGGGACAGGTCGTCAAAGGCGCCGGGATGACAGGGCGCGCCGTGCCGGCTGGCCTGCCGCCAGACATGGGTCTTGCCGTCTAGCGTGCTTTGCTGGCTGCCGGGTCCCTGTTCCGCCTTGACGGCACCGGACGGTCGCGAGATGTCGGGGGTTACCGCCGGGAGCCCGGGGTGCAGCGCTGCGAACGAGGGCGGCGCGTCCGGTGCATCCTGGGCGTAGCCATAATAGCGGGCGGAAATCAGCGGGCTATTCAGTCTCGGGGTAGTGGCGACCCGTTGCCAGCCTTCGTGGACCACCACTTCGAGGCCGGCGATGGACTCGGCAATTGCCTCCAGGGTTTGCAAGCTGCCTTTGCCCTGGCGCCAGGCAACGGCATTGGCGACTTCGGCGCGGCGACCCTCGGCGGTGGGTGACACCAGGCGGACATCGAAGAGGTCGGCGAAATAGGGGATCAGCCAGTCCTGCAGCGGCGGCTCGCCCTGTTCCGGCTCGACGATGAAATTATCGGCAAGGCGCTGGCGCAGGGTCTGCTCGATCTGATCCAGCAGCTGACCGGCGCCTGCAAACAGCTTCTGCAGGTCGCCGGTGTCCCGGTTGCGGTAGAGCGCCGGAACTATGGCGTAAAGGGCGGCAGCGGCGCCTTCCAGGTTATTCTGCGGCATCACAAACTCCACTCATGGCTGCTGACGGTGATCTGGGATAACGCCTCGTCCAGGTGCAGCAATTGCCCCGGGCCCGCGTTAATGCGGCGGATGGAATCATCGGCGGCCCGCACGGTTCTGGCGGCGGTGGCCGCGTTGCCCTCGCCATCCACCAGCAGGGGGCTTATAACCAGGCTGCAATTGCTGACGCCCTCGACGCTCTCGATGGCCGCCATGATTTGCGAGCGGAACAGGGGCGCGCCCAGCTTGCGTCGGCTCAGCGAAAAGGTCTCCAGCAGGGCGTCGCGCACGGCGTCGACTACAAGTTCAGGCTGGAATGCCCGGCTGTCCACCGCCACGCTGATGTCGACGGAAAATATCAGCGGCTGCCAGGGCGCAATGTCCACCTGAACCTGGGGCTCCGCCCGTTGCTGCAGAAACGTCTGCAAATCTCCTTGCAGGGTGCCCAGCTCGCCACCGCCTGCCGGCAGGACGACGACCCGGACAATCTCGCCGGGCCGCCCGTCTGGCGGTGGCCGGAAGGCCCGGGCCTGCCAGACACCGGCCTGGCTGGTGGCCAGGTGCTGGAAGTCCACCAGGGACACGGCCCGCCCCAGTGCCAGGGTGGAGGCCGGGGCGTTGTCCCGCAGGGTTGAGGTATCTTCCCTGTCATTGCCACCGCTTGCCGCTATGGGTTGCAGGAAGTCGTCTATCCAGGGGTGAGAGCTGACTGTTTTGACGAGCGCGCCGGGGCCGATGTTGCCCGACAGGCCTGCGCCGCGTCTGTAGCGGGCGCGAACATTGTTATTGCCGGTGGGCAGGCGGCGCCCGTGGCGGCCATCGCCGAAGCACAGGGTGACATTGCCGCTCTGAAGCTGGATTACCGCGTAGTGGTGTTCTTCCGGGCCGGAAAGGTCGAGGCTGTCCACCTGCTGCCAGCGGCGTCCGTCGACCCTGACCTCTATGTCGGCTCTTACACCCTGATTAAAGGCGGGGTCCGCAACATGGCTGAGATCGTCCACCTTGAGTTCGAAGGTCTGGTGGCTGAGGCTGGCGTCGCCCGAGCCCAGTACCTTTTCGTTGGCGGTTTCGCCGTGCCCCGAGGCGATGGCATTGCCATAGATCAGCGTATTCCAGGCGGCAAATCCCTGGACGGGGGGGTGGAGCCGTATCTTGCCATGCTCGCGATCAACCAGGGTGACCAGGGCCTGCTGGGCGCGCTCGCCATTACTGACAATGACCGTGCGGCCGGGTTTCAGGACCTCGGGCAGCATGTGCAGGCTGATAGTGTTATCCCCATCCTGGATGGGGTCCGTGTTGCGGTCAAAGCCCACGGGGCGCAGTTGATGTTTGAAATTGCCGTGGATCAAGGCCGCGCCGCTGGGGGATGGCGCCAGTTCGAGCAACACCGAGTCCGCGCCGGCATCCAGTGATTCGAGGCGTGCAGCTGAAAACTCACCAGCGTGATCCTCGATCACCAGCAGGTCGCCGGTACTCAGGGATTCCGCCTTGCCGCTCAGCTCCACCGACTGCTGGCTGGCATTGGAAACCGTGCCCAGGGACTGCTCAGCGGTGGTGTAATACAGCAGCGTATAGGCGGGTTCTTCAAGGTAGTCATACACGTCGGTGAGGGTTGCAACCGAGGATTCATTGATGCGATTTAATGCCGTACGAAACAGGGCGCCGGACTGGCGGTCGGATGCAAGGGGCAGGATGATGCGGTGTTTGTCCCCGTCCGCGAGCGAGTAGAGCTGGCGCTGGGCCTCCAGCGCCAGGAAGACCTGCGTGCCTGCCGGGGGGCCATTGCGGTCGAGCAGCAGGCGGGAACCCTCGGACAGGTCGACGCGGGCGGCCTGCCAGTTGCCGCCGTCCATCCAGATCAGCACGGAGCCATCCGCTACCGGAATACCGCCGGGGGACAGGCTGACCACATTCTGACCGGATATCTTCGGTGCTCTGCGCGAGCGGGCCGTCAGCCACAATGTCGTGTCGGCCAGCGGCGCCTCGGCGGGCCAGCCGGGAGCCGGACTGTGCAGCTGGAGCTGCAGTTCGCCGGCGTTCATGTCGACGAGGCTCACCGCGACAAGGTCGTTGTCACAGGCCAGGACACCGACATCGCCCACCGACGCGCCTTTAAGGGCCGCCGTCAGCGGGAAGCTGATGATATCGCCGCTTTGCGCCAGCGCTGCCGTCGAGCGGTTCCAGTTCGCCGCCCTCAGCGTGTTCAGGGCGGCGTCAATATCAAGCTCCTCGAGGGTTTCAAAGATCACCGGTGGGGAGCCGTCGTCCGGTTTGGTTTTTACGCCAAAGCCCTTGTCAAAGGTGCCGCTGACATCTTTGGCCGCCAGTAATGCCAGCGCGGTGCCGGCTGATGACTGGGGGGCCGGCCGGTAATTGAGCAGGGCCACCAGCTTGCGCAGGCTCTCCCATTCGGTGGCGGTGGCGAGGAAGGTTTCGTTGCTGTTGGCATCGATATGCTCCGTCAGCACATGGGCGGAGCGGGCCAGGGAGCGCATGATCTCCCAGACGTAGTCCCGCCGCGGCCCATGGTATTGCTCGCGCAGGCGCTCAGCTTCAGTGTTTGCCGCGCCGGATGGCGCATCGATTTCCAGCTCGGGCCACTGTGCCTCAGGTCCGGAATTGAAGGCCTGTGCCAGTCCCTGGCGCAGGGTTTCGAGGTGGGTGATGGCATTGCCGTCCAGGTAGCGCAGCCGCGATAGGCCGGCGCGGTTCCAGCGGGTAAGATCCTTGCGCTGCAGGCGGTCTTTCATCCCCTTTGCCCTCCCTGTACGGTGATGCGCAGGCTGCCCCGCTCAGGCGCCCCCGGCAGGCTGTCGCAGATGGCGATTTCGATGCCGTCGAGCCGAATCAGTCCTGCACCGGACTGGTCCGGCCAGCGTTTGCCGACCCGCTTGAAGCGGTTGAGGCAGATAGCATCGACCCCGTCGAGCGCCATCACCCGTTCCACGATATCGCTGGCGTGAATGTCTTCCCCAAACTGCATTCGGCCCGGCGCGAAAAAGTCTCGAATGCAGTCCTCCAGGGCGCGGCGGATTTCGGACTGGTAGTAATTGCTGGCGGCGCGCACCGCCAGGGAAATATCGATGCCAATGCGTTCGGCGTCCCGCAGGAAAACCTCCTGGCCCGCCATGCGCCAGCGATCCACCAGGGGTCTTAACAAGGTGCGGGCGCTGATATCCGGCGCCCAGTGGGGCGGCAGTAGCTTGTTGACCCGATGAAAGGCTTCGACCTCGTACTGAAACCGTGGAAATGCGGCCCCGAGTTCGGCCGCCAGGGTCTCCAGATCCAGCGGAATGTCCTCAAGCAATGTCACCGCCACCTCTATGGTTTGCCAGGCGCCGGACCAGCGGCTGGAGGCCTGCGCCCGCAGTACCAGCGGGTGTTCGGCGAGGTTGCCGTAATCCGGCAGGGTCACCATGCGCCGCTGGCGATGGAGCTGCCTGGGGCCGTCGCGGCGTGCCTGGTCCATGGCGTTGGGGTACAGGGTCCAGAAGCGATCCAGGGTGTAGCGCCGGCATCGACGGACGAAGTCCGGTGCGCTGTCCAGCAAATCCTGCACGCTGTCCATGACACTGGCATCGGCGGTGTTGGATTCCGCTAAAAATGCCAGTACCCGCTGCTGATCCGAGGGGGGGACTGATAGCAAGGCCTCCTCGAGCTCTGGTCTCAAGGCCCGAAACGCCGGTAAAAATGCCACCATCCTGCGCAGACGAACCTCCGGGCTCTCGTCGAAACCGGGCACGGGTTCGGGTATGGCCGCCTGGGACGGGGCCTGTGCCATGGCGTCGTAACCGATCATGGCGAGCAGTTTGCGGACGCTGTCCGGGCGTCGCGCCGTTTCCAGGTAAGCCTCGGCCTGGCTGCGATCCAGGCTGTCCGAGTACTGATCCAGCAGCACCGAGAATGCTTCGACCAGCACCACTTCCATATCCGCCGGCGTCCAGTGCCTGCGTTCCGGGAAGCGGGCGGCCAGTTCCTCCAGCATGGCGAGGCGAAAGCCATCGTAGTCCCGCTGCAGCCAGTCGAAATCGTCACCCAGGCGCGGCAGGGCGTCGGGCAGAACGGCCTCGCGGCGGCCGCAGTCGCCACAGTGGTTGTGAAAGCTCAGCGCCTGTTTCGGTGCGTCCGCCATCAGAGTGCTCCCCCTTCAGCAAAGCGCAGTTTTTCGGTGTGGTTAATGGCGGCCAGGGTGTAGGCGATGGTGATGACGAGTTTTTCTCCGGCGGGCTCGACGGACACGTCCAGGCTTTGTGGCACAACCTCGCCCTTCAGGGCATCGATCAGGGCAGCGGTTAGCCGCTTGTTGGTGATGTCCGCCAGCGACTGATTATTGGGTTCGAAGATCAGCGCCCGCACGCCGATGCCGAATTCGGGCCTGAACCAGCGCTCGCCGGGATTGGTGAACAGTATCTGCTCGATCTGCTCCCGCACATGCTGGCGGCGGTCGCTGCTGACGCCGCCGCCTGCCGCGATCTTGAGCGGAAAGCGCAGGAAATCCTGTTTGTTCAGTTGCGTGCTCATGATGCGGTGGTCTTCAGGGTCATGACGGCGGGGGTGAGCGGCGGAATCGGTGGTCCTGAAGGTGATCCCGGCGCGGTGCAGGCATGTGTGTGGGAGTTAAACAGCGAAAGGAAGGTCTGGGCCTTGATCAGGGCCTCCCCGCCGCTGCCGCCAATGGCCACCTGCTGGCCTTCGATCTTGATGGTGGTGCCCTTGATGGTGATCCCGGCGGCCGCCATCTCGGTGCTGTTGCCGTTGCTGTCCTGGATCACTGTGCCGCTGCTGTCCATGGTGATCCGGTTACCGGAGGCGTCGTTCAACTCCACCCTGTTGTTCTGTGCATCCAGATGTAAAACCGCACCGCTGGCATCGGTCCAGTTGACGCTGCCCTGCGGGGTGACGGTCAACTCGGTGCCCGCCGGATGGGTCAGGCGGAAGCTTTCCTCGCCGCTGCTGTCATCGAATTCCATGACATGACCGGAGGGCGTGGCGAACAGCCGTTTTTCGGGGGGCGCATTCCCGGGGCTGGTGCCCGGTTGCCAGAAGGTGCCGACCCAGATGGCCTGGTCGATATTACCGGCTTCGAATTCGACCCAGACCTGGGCGTCGACTTCGGGAATGCTGTAACAGCCCTGGCCATCGAGGCCCCCGAAGGGCAGGCAGGGCAGGGCCCAGTTGGATGTCTGGCTGCCGAGCACGGAGGGCACCTGCAGCTTCAGGCGGCCCCGGTGCTCCGGATCCTGGTTGTCCACCACCACGCCTCTGTGCTTGCCGAATACCTGGTGCTGGGCATTTGTTGCCAGTCGCTGCAGTACGTTATCCATCACACCACCTCCGCCAGGGGATTGGCCGCTGCCGACTGGTCGTCGCCATAGGCGTTGCGCAGTAATTTGAAGCTGACTTTGTAGCCGTTGCTGTCAAAGCGGTGGGTGCAGGCGTCCACGTACCAGCGGCCGCTGTAGCGCTCACCCGTGCCATCGACAAACACGGGTTCGCCGATGCGCAGGACATTGGCGTAACGGCTGCCATCCAGTTCGCCGGAGCCCTTGATGCGCATGGCGGCCTTGTTGGCGGCAGCCTGTGCGCTGACGCGCGCCTGTTCGTCCGATACCCGCCCGGCCCGCGGCACCTGCCAGGTGAAGTCCCCCGCGGCCTCGCTGGTGGCCGGGCGCGTACCCAGCAGGGTGCTGTCGGGCTCGACGGTTTCTTCCTCGGGCTGGGTGCCGGTTTCCGCCGCCAGTTGGTACAGCACCCGGTCGGGCTGGTGGCCGTCGTCGTCGACGGCAAAGCTGATGCAGTTGGTATCCGTGCCGGCATAGACCAGTACCGCCGGCTGGGGCTCCAGGTCGAGGCGCATGGGGCCAATGTAGAGCGCGTCTTCGAGGAAAATCATGTCGCTGCCGTTGGTGTCGGCCCGCTGCTTGAGGAAGCGCAGGTCGGTAGCGTTCTGGTTGAGGTTCTGAATGGGAAACACCGGACCCTGGTAGCGGATGTCCTGGCCGCTGCGCCTTGCGATGGCACTGGCGATCTGGCTGTCATCCGTGGTGGCGTCATCCTCGGCCCATACCTGGTTGATGTGGGTCCTGTCCATCAGTAGCGAGGCGTCCTGGCATTCCACGATGAGCTTGGCGGCCCCCTGATCCTCGGGGCATTCCAGTTTGACCTGCCGGATGTAGCCGGCCATCAGGTACTGCTCCTGGTCGCCGAACACCGCTTTGATGTGAACTTCCCGCCAGGGTTTGATGCGCTCGTCGTCGGCCAGGGTCCAGTTGCCGTCCTCAATGCGGCGGGTGTCGAATTCCAGTTTGGCGGTGGTCCAGCTGCTGCGGTCGGCATCCACCTCCACCAGCGCCAGGGCCGGGTAGAGGTCGTCAACTTCGCTGTTGTCGATAAGCACCCGGCATTCAGCCGGGCCCAGGGTGCTGCCGCCAAGCAGGTCGATGAGCGCCATGGCTATTCCCCCTCCCTGGGAATCAGGATCACCCGGCCCACCATGGCCTTATCGAGCAATAGTCGGGGACAGGAGAAGTGCGGGTTGGCATCGACAATGCGCCACCACAGCCGGCAGTCCTTGTAGTAGTGTTGCGCCAGTTGATCCAGCCGGTCGCCTTCCACCACTTCGTGTTCGACGACCCCGGTGGCCGCGCCTATGGGGCGGGTCTGCAATCCCGGAAAGATGTCCGGGTCCGTAAAGCGGACTGTGTTGCGGTAACGGGATTTTTTACTCAACATGATTCATATCACCGTAGTCACAATGGTGGGCACCAGGTTCAGGGCCGCGCCGACGGCCTGACGAACCTGCTCGACCTTGTAGAACGGGTTGTCGCCTTCGATCACCTGAAAGCTCAGGGTGACGTTGGCACGATAGGGTTGCAGCGAAGGCAGGTGGGCAGTTTCCTCAACCTGCACACTGGTGAGGAAGACCGGCAGTATATGAGAGCCCCAGATAAGCAGCAGCACAGACGGGTGTGTATCCCGCTGGAATGCCCGGGCGCCACCCAGCCCCAGGGCGGCCAGGGTGGTAAAGCCCCCAGGGCCCTGGGATTTGGGTTCCACCATGCAGCGCAGGGTGTCCAGTTCCGGTTCTATGCCAAGGGTAATGGCATTGATATGGCCGATGGCGTTCGGGTCCGCCATGCGGTCGGTGGCATCGAACAAAATGGTGAGATCGAATTTCTCCGGTTCAACGGACACGCCCTGGGCCACCCGCGGGGTGTCCATCGGTGTGCTAAAGCCGTAGCCCCCCTTCGCGCCCGGGGCGTTGCCCATGGTGATGTTGACAGTGCGGGTCCGGGTGATGGACTGGGGGTTGAACTCGAAGTACAGCACCAGGGGCGGCAGGTTGAAGCCGTATTCCATCAGAAAGCCGTGGCTGAGGTTGACTGCCATGGTGCTACATCTCCTGTGCCGATCGGGCGCGCAGCTGCTGACAGATGGCCGCGGCTATCTGCATCCCCAGGCGCTTGTCGCTCAAGGCGGGATTCAGCGTGAGGGGCGGCACATCGAGGTTTTCAAGGCTTGTTTCCCTGAGGCCAAGCGCCAGGTCACGGGCAAACTGGTGGCGCAGGCCCACACCGACTTCGCGGGCGATAGCGCTGGCGCGATCCCGGAAAACGGGCGCCAAACGCAGGTTCATGCGGCCTATGCTGACATCGATCATCCCGACGCCTCCGTGATCAGTTCTTCGGGCAGGTATGCTGCAAGCTGGCCCAGGTCGCCCGGTTGCAGCCGTGTCCGCTCTTTGGATAATTCCCGCCAGATGGCTGTGGCGATGTGGGTCAGGTCAATGGGGCTGTCGTCGGCGGCGGCCAGATAGGCGGCATAGAGCGCGGCGTTGCGGATCTGCCCGCCGGTAAGGTTGACCGCCTGCGCCAGCTGTTCGAGATCGATGTCCTGCGCCAGCGGTGCACGCGGCGGCAGCAGCAGGCGCCACAGCCGGATACGTTCCGCCACCTGGGGTTTGGGGAACTCCACCACCAGATGCAGGCGGCGCAGGAACGCCTGGTCCAGCTGCGAGCGCAGGTTGGTGGTGAGTATGCAGGGGCCCGCATGGGTTTCCATCCGCGTCAGCAGATAGCTGACCTCCATGTTGGCGTAACGATCCCGGGCATCCTTGATCTCTCCGCGCTTGCCCATCAGGGCGTCTACTTCATCAAACAGTAGAACCACGGGTCTCTGGTGGGCGGCGTCGAAAAGGCGTGACAGGTTTTTTTCGGTTTCGCCGATATATTTGCTCACCAGGCTGGCCAGGTCGACGCGATACAGGGGCCAGCCCAGCTCGTTTGCCAGTACCCGTGCCGCGAATGTTTTACCGGTGCCTGAGGCGCCGCTGAAAAGCGCCACCGGGCCACCCGAATCGCGCCCGCCCCAGCCGTTAACCACTTTGTCCCGGTATTTGAAGTGGTAGGAAAATTCACGCAACAGGCAGATCCGGTCAGGGGGCAGCACCAGGTCGTCGAGCCCGGCCTTGCCACTGACGCGGGTAGCGCCGGGAATGGACGCTACCTCGGGGCGTTGCAGCAGCCGCGCCAGGGTTCCGGGTTCGGCGCGAATGGCCGCGGTGACATCCTCCTCGCTGATAGTGAGTAGCCGGTCCGGACCGCTGGCCAGGCTCCAGATCAAAGCGTGCAGGGTTTCGTTCTCGTCCACATCCAACGCAAGCAGGGCGTGGATCAGCACGGCGCTGGCGTGATGGTGCTGGCCGCCATTGAGATCCCGGTAGATCCAGGCCAGAGGCGGATGTGCCTGGGGGCCAATGACACAGGCCAGCAAATCCATGGCCAGGGCCGGCGCCTGGGATCGCAGCAGGCGGCGCCAGGGGCTGAAGGCCCCGTCGCGCAGGGTGCACACCTGCGCCTGCAGCTGTTGCAGTTGTTCGAGCGTGCCGCTGTCGGGGTCCCGACCGTATCGGGTGGCGAGCAGGCAGCGCCCCAGGGCTTCCAGACGCTGCCATTCAACGTCCAGGGTCGGTGTGCTCTCCAGAGCTTGCTGTGGCGTCGGGCTGTTCATCAGCTGCTCCGGTACAGGTTGATCAGTAGCGGATTACTTTCCAGCCTGATGGGGGCGGCGCCCGCAAAGGGGGTAACCACCCGGCTCGCTGTCAGCAGTGCCTGTGCCGCGTCCTGGTCGGGCGCCAGTGCAAAGGGCAGCGCAACTGGCAGCGGGAAGCTGCCCGGTTGCGGCGCTGGAATGGCGTCAGGGGTGATAGCGTCGTGGCTCGGTGCCACCGCTACCGGGGCACCGCTGTCGCTCCACAGTGATCCGTCCCAGACTCTCCAGCTCAGCTGCACCGCTTCACCCGGTACGCCGGCCAGCCAGACCTGGGGCGTAAAGGCGGCGAATTCCGGACTGTCGACGTCGAAACTCAGGGTATGGGCGCACATATCGTCCAGGAGCCAGCACAGCGCCGGCTGCCACTGGGGATTGTTGACGTTTATGCGTACCGGATGGAAAACCGGATGCTCCACAATGCCGGAAAACCCGGCGTGGCGGGCGCTCATGTCGGCCAGGGCTTGCTGGCCTATGGCGGCGACCCGTGGTGGTTCAGTGGCGGGTTCTATCGGTGTGATCACCGCCAGCGCCATTTCATAGATCAACGAGGGTCTGTAGGTGGTGTCGCCCTGGGTAGACCAGACCTGGTTGATCTGCTCGTCCGTCACCGGGCTGAAAATGACCTGGAGACGAATCTCCTCACCGTCCAGGGCCACCGGCTGCAGCACCGGCGTCTGGCGAAACAGCTGCATGATGTGGCCGAGAAAGCGGAGGTCATTCTCGCCGCTGGCAATGGGGTCCTCATCGATGGCAAAGGAGGTAATGAGGCAAAAAAGCCGGATGCGCCAGGGCTCACCCGGTCGCAGCCCGGCCTCGAATCCGCCGGGCTCGAAGCGGTAGAAAAACAGGTTGACCCGGTGGCCGGGGGCCGCTGGCAGGTCCGCTGGCGCGCCTATGCTAAGCGAGACCTCGTTGCCGCCGGCATTGAGGCCGTTGCGCACGAAGTTTTCGACCTCTCGACAGATGATTGATAAAGATGACGTCTGCGGCATTACAGGCTCCTCAGGAAATATCGGCTGGCGGAGTCGCTGTCCCGCTCAAGCCCGCTGCGGCGCTCCTGATCGGGTCTTGTGGATTCCACTACCACGTTGATCTGTTCAATCCTGAGTTGTGGTACGCCGCTGGTGAGCGCCTGGGGTTGGCGCGGTGATGCTGATGTGTGCGGCTCCCTTTTAGGCGCATGTGCCGCTGCGGGTGGTGACCGTCGATCCCTGCCGTTATCTATTGCAGCGTCACGGGGGAGCGGCCGGCGCCGCTGCGGGTCCTGTGAATCATGCACAGTCCGGGTGTCATGTTCCTGTGTCGGCTGGATAGTCGTTTGGGTTGGGGGTGGCGCGGATCCGTTATCCTGTACAGGCGGAACAGCAGATTTATCTGATGAGTCCATCCGGGTGTCTGTGGCTGTTTTGGCTGCGGGAATCGGTGTGTTTTCGTGGCCGTCTGAGGACGATTCCTGTTGTTGTGCCCTGGTGGGACTGGCGTCCGTCTTTGCCGTTGAGGGGGCGTCCGGGCTTTGCTGTTGCGTCAGGATTTTCTCGGATCTTGCAACCAGGGTTTGCTGGCTCAGGTCACGTAAATACTGGTGAAGGGGCTGTTCTGCGCTTGCCGGGGCGGCCGCTTCAGGGATGTCTTTCGCGCGCGGCGGCCCAGGTCTTTCTGCGTGGGCGGTCGGGGAATCAGGGCCTTGCGTCTCGGCACTATCCACTGTGACGGCATTATTCGGCCTGGGCGGAAAAGGGGGTTCGGCTGGGCGGCTGTCTGGGTGAATGGCAGCCTTGCCGCTCTCTCCTGGCACGGTTAACTCAACGGACTCGTCGCAATACGCAGGGTTCGACTGACCAAAATGCCGCTCCCGGGCATCAGCCACAATATCTGCCAGATAGCCCATCAGTGTCCGGTCTCCATGCCGCGAGTGTCCCGGTTGCCGTCGATCAGTTGCAAATAGTGACGCCGCCGCCGTCTCGGCAGATCGAGGATTTCCCGCTGGGACCAGTGATAGGTGCTGGCCAGCACATGAATCTCGCTGAGCAGGGCATCGGGCGCAGAGTCCAGGCTCTGATAGGGGTCCAGATCCAGGGTGTTTTCCGCCTGGCAGTGGGGGCAGGGCGCCAGCATCTGCAGGGCGACTTCCGGCGCCATGGATTCCAGGGCCTGGTCCAGTTTCTCAATATCCTGCGGTGACAGTGTTGATAAATCGGGGGTGGGGTGCAGCAGCCCGGCCAGCAACTCCAGTTGCTGTTCTTCACGGCTTTTGCCCAGATCCAGGCCGGACTGGTCGGCGCCCGTGGGCAGTCTTAGCCGGTAACACACCTCATCGATCTGCACTGACATTTCGGGGAAGCCTTGCCCGGCATTTTTTACCGGCAGCATGGAGGGCCGGTAGCTCAGGTCAAAAATGCTGCCACAGGCCGTGCAGCGCGCCGACAGCCAGCGCTGACTGTCGTCCAGCAGGACGCTCAGTTGACGCATCAGGAACTGGCGATCACCGACCACCAGTGTCGCCACCAGGAGCGTATCCGGCTCCCGCCCCGCCAGTGTTGCCAGGGCGCTGGCGAGCACAGCGGTCACTTTGTCTGCGGTGCAGCCTTCTTCTGCGGCGGCCTCCGCCAGTGACAGTTCCAGCGCGCCGCACAGGGGGTTAAAGCGGTAGTCCCGTCGCAATGTGCCGTCGATATAGAGGCCGCCGGGCAAGGGTTGGTGGTTCATCAGCTTTCCGTCGGTTCAGTGATCGCCAAATCCCGTTCCCAGCCCTCATGCTGCAGGACGATGGTCTGGATACCCACTGCATTCATGGTGCCGGCGTCGAATTCCGGCAGTGCCTGGTATTCCGACACCCAGGCGCGGTGCAGCATGTAACTGATGACAGGGACGCCCTGCAGGTTGAGTACATTGAGCGTAATGTCCTTGCGGTAGTTGAGCAGGGACATGGCGGCGTTGCCCTTGAAGTTGTTGACCAGGTTCGCCCAGTTCTCGAAAACCGGGTCGTGGGTCAGCCCCTGCTCAAGGGTCACAGGTTCGTAACTGGTACCGCCGGGCATGACCCGTTCGTGGGCGGGGTCACCCGCCGAACGCCATTTGACGGCTTCCGTGGTTTTCTTCAATACGCTCATCTTGCGCAGGCCCGCCACGACCTGGCCGTCTATCACCACCTGGAACATGAAGGTGCGATAGGGGTCGTAGCGATGGGTGTTGACGGGAAAAATGGGTGCGGCCATGGTCTCTCTCCTCGCTCAATCAGGATTGTTCGCCAACTTTCTGCTGGATGCGGATGATGACGAACTCGGCGGGTTTTAACGGTGCAAAGCCGACCTGCACTATGACCTGCCCGCGGTCGATATCACCCTGGGTCATGGTGTCGCCGAGTTTGCAGCGAACGAAATAGGCCTGGTCGGAGGTGGCACCCTGAAAAGCGCCGGCGCGGAAGAGGCCGTTCATGAACGAGCCGATATTGCCCCGCAACGAACCCCAGAGCGGTTCGTCGTTGGGCTCGAACACCGCCCACTGGATACCGTTGTAGATGCTCTGCTCGATAAAGATTGCGGTACGGCGTACGGGTACATAGCGCCATTCCGGCGAGGCTTTGGTTGCCAGGGTGCGGCTGCCCCAGATCACCGAGCTGTATCCCGGCAGGCGTCGAATGACATTGACCCCCAACGGGTTGAGCTGATCCTGCTCCAGGTCTTCGGCGGCAAACTGGAGTGCGGCAACACCGTTCAATTGCGTCTCGACACCGGCGGGGGCTTTCCATACTCCGCGACGGGCATCGGTGCGCGCCCACTGACCGGCCGCCAGGGGCGACGGCGCAATAGCCACGGTTTTGGGCGCGGTGGGATTGCGGTCGGCGTCATAGGCCGGGTTCGCCACGCTGACCCAGGGATAGTAGAAGACGGTGTAGGTGGAGGTCGGCAGACCCAGCGACTTGACCGTGGTGGCCTGGTCCAGCTCCAGCCCCGCTGGTGGATCCACTATCAGCATGCGATTGCGCATGGTTTCGCAGTGGGCCAGCGTTTGCGTGATGATCGGGTTGGTGCCGCTCGCAGGCCAGGGGTTGCCCGGCAGCACGATAATGCTGACGTCCCTTATCTTGCGCAGGCTGTTGGCATAGAAGGCGCCGTATTCCGCTGCACTGGGGGCGTTGGCGACGCCGCCGGTCAATGGCACGCCCTGATCCAGCAATCCGAGGTTCTCTATGGGGGTCACGTTGCCGGTGCCCAGTTCCCGCTGGCGCCCGAGTCTGGCGACGGGGTTGTCGGCGGCATTCATGCCGAGGATATCGGCGAGGGCGCCGTCGGTCACCTGAATCCTCGATACCCGCACCGCTGACGAGCCCGATGTGAAGCTGAACCGGGTTGTACCGGCGTTATAGCCCGCGGAAAAGGCGGCCAGCGATTCATGGCCATTGGCCTGTGCCCGCACCGCGTTTTGAATGGCCAGAGCGATAGCGGCCCCTGAGGCATCGTTGTTAGCGGTCAGGTTAAGGGCGGCGGTATCCAGCGACAGGGTGACGTCATGGCCGTCGACACTGAGCGTCAGGTCGGCCAGGCCCAGAGCGGCAACGCTGGTTGCGAAAGGCAGGTCAGCAGGGGCGACGACGGCCCCGGTGATGCTGGCGCTATCCTCGGGTGTCAGGCGCAGCAGTTCGGCAAGCCCACCGCCGAAGACCTCTACCGAGGCCAGGCTGTCGTCCTCGGCGGCGGTAAGGGTGAAACGGTCCATGGCGTCACTCCAGCTTGCGCTGAAGGTCTGGTAAGCGTCCTGCGGGCCCAGGGCCTGGACAGCGCCCTCGATAGCGCTGGCGACATCGTCAGGATCGTCACCGGGGGACACGGTCACCGAGATCTGCTCGGTCTGGAGCCCGTTGATGGCCAGGTTCATCAGCATCGGATTGCCGCTAGCAGCGGCAAAGGGATTCGGATCCGGCAGTGCACCGCCTGTCAGAGTGGCCGCCTGGTAATTGGCTTCCACCGCAGATCCCAGCGCAAGAGCGAGGAGATTGGATGCGCTGTTGACCCGTGTCAGGGCGTAGTCAGGCGAATCGGCGTTCATCGAAAGACTGCTGAAGCCTTCGTCCACCACCAGTTCGCCGTCCTCGCGATGTCCTGCCACCAGGTCGAACAGCTCGGCATCCGCATCCGGTTTGATAATCTGCACGAAGATGTCATTGCCCCAGTCGCCGACATTTTTGGCACTGATGACCAGTCCGCCATTGGCGAGTGAGGCGCCGCCAGCGGCACCTTGGCCATTGATACCGGCAGTGGCAGCCGCGGATCCTTCACCTGCCAGGCGGCAGACAAAAGCGGCTCCGCCGCCGTTGAGGTAGAAGGCCTGTACCGCCAGCCCCATGCTGTCATCGGCGCCGGTGATACCGCCGAAGTCGCGTACATAGTCGTCAAACTTGCCTATTAAAGTGGCGCCGGAGGGGCCACGCGAACAGGCCCCGACGAAGGCGGTGACAGACGTCGAAACGCCTTCAATGGGTCTTGCCCCACTGGGAATTTCTTCGATATAGACACCGGGATGTAGATAGCTTGCCATGCTCAGACTCCTGAATGTGAAGTCCAGGTGAAGTCGGCAAGCGAGCGGGTACAAGACCGCGGGGCTTCCCAGTTTCCCCTGAATTCTTAATCCCTTACTGCAACGAGTGGGCGGGTTTCTAACGCTTGTATTAACGTAGTTCAGGTCATTCCGGCGCCAAGATGAGAATATTGCACGGTGTTTTCAAAAGCGTGTGAATAGGTTTTGATATGGTTCACAGCTGGGTGCAAACCGAACGGTTGTTGGCGTTTAACTCTAAAAAGCTGTTGTTAGCTGGAGTCAGTGGGCGTTCTGCTTGTCGCGCTATGGCTACATATTTCTGATATTAAATTTATTTATCAGGCGGTCGTTATTGGCCTGGCTATAGCTATATTAGCGGTCGTATTGTCAGGATTTGGAGCGGCACAGCGGTGTTGCTTCCACCTTAGTGTGGCGGCGCCGGCAATGGCCGACAAAGATTACAAACCGGTTTTCTGACGGCTATGAGAATAACGCTCCTGCTATCGGGCGTTGTACTGAGACTTGCCGTGGGAAGAGGCCTTCACTCTGTGCGTTCTACGGGGAAAATTTCCTGTTGGGAGCTGGTCACTCATGCTGCCGGTCATTATTCTGGGGCTATTTGCGGCGGTACTGTAACGGTGACTGAAGTCTCAGGTCGGCCTTGTATGCAAAGCCTCGTGGCTGAAAAGGACCTGGCTGTCAGCCTGCCAAAATCCAGGGGTTCTTGCGGGCGGCTCTGGCGGTGGCACGCTGTACAGGACTCATCTGGGCGTCGTTGTGGTCCACGGCCCGCTGCAGGAATGCCTTGGGTGCTGCCCGGTGTGACTGACGGATCAGTCCGAGGTATCGCACTAGCTGCATCAGTCGGGTGCTAATCATGTCCGCGCCTCTTGTTCGCTTAATCTAAAGGGTTCGATTCCAGGGCTGTTCGGCTCGTCGCTGTGGTAACTGTTACGCTATTCGCTTTGATTAGGATCACTGGAGCATCAAGATAATCTCTCCATGGCCGCCAGTTATAGCGCGGCTTTGTGAAACCGCGCTGAAACTGCACTGAAATCCAGGGAGCTTGCGGGGCATTTTTGATAATCCTTGCCCGGGCGGCCATGCCGGGCAAGGTTTTGCATCAAAGCTCCCAGTGGGCAAAGTGCCGGCGCAGGAGCAGCAGTCGCGGACGAATACGCCCACCACCGGACTCCAGCACTGAGCCGATCACAATGGCGAGCATGCCGAGCACGGCCAGGCTGATCCAGCCACTGAGGTCGAACACCTGCAGCATCCGGTACAGCTGATAGATCAGGCTCACTGCGGCCAGTACCAGGCCGGTGCCATAGAGCGCAAGCTGGCGATAATGACGGCCTATCAGGGCCAGTACCAATCCAATAGCCAGGCTCGTTAAGGCGGTGGCCAGCCCCTCGAACAGGATGAAGTTGACGATCAGTCCAAGAGACAGCATCAGCATGGCCATTACGCGGTACAGCCCTGGAGCCATCAGAGCCCGGTGCGACACTTCGTACAGCAAGGCGGCGCTGATCAGGGCTGCCAGCTGCAGCAGGAGGGACTCTGTGAGTATGCCATCCAGCAAGATCGCGCTGCCCACGCCGATCATGGGGGTGAGCAGGCCGCCGCAGACTTCCAGCAGCCCCCGAGTGATTGACTGGCCCGGCAACAGCAGGCTGAGCTGGCGCGCTGCCAGAAACAATATCACCAGGCTACTGGTAAATAAGAAGGCATCGGTATCGTAGAACCAGAGGCTGCGTCCGGTCAGCACGACCAGTGGCAGGTACAAGAGCGCCCGGGCGACCAGACCGTCGGGTGTTCGGGCAGCAAGGCTCTGTTGCTGCGTTTTTTCATTGTTCAGCAACATCAGCAGGGCCAGTGGCAAGCTGAGCGCCGCCATGTACGCAGGGTCCCGCAGCGGAATCAGCAGCATCGCGTTGGACAGTATGAACATGAGGCTCAGGCGTGTGCTCAGAACCCGGGCGAGGGTACGAAACCCCAGCAGTATCACCGGTATCAGCGCCGCAACGGCAAGGATGACGGTTGTGACGGTGGCGCTCTGGGAGTCAAGTTGCCAGAGTGCATAGTCCGGATGGCTGAGGCTGGTCTGCGGGCCAAATGCCGAGTACACAAAGGCACCCAGAATGGCAAAGTTGGCGGGCACCGAGGTCAGCGCCAGGGTGACCAGCAGGCGAGCACCCTTGGCCTCCTGCAGCCAGTGGCCGCTGGCAAGCCCGACACCGCAGAGCAGCAGGCTGTGGCCAAGCAGCATGCTATACCGCAGCAGATCATTGCCGTCCTGCCAGCCCTGCACCAGAAAGCTGTACATGGCGACCAGCAATGCCGTGGCGCCGGCCAGGCGCAGTAGCTGGGGCAGGCGCTGCATCAGCGGTGTGGCAGTGGCGGGGGCCTGATTAAAAGCGAGGTTATGGGCATCGGTAGTTGTATTGGGCGCTGTTGTATCGGGCGCTGCCATGGCGGGTGCTGCGGTGGGCAGCCAGGGGTCGGGATGCTGGTTCATTTTGCGTCCTCCTGCTGCAGCAAGGCATCAAGCTCGGCGCGCAGCCGGGTATCGTGCTCATCGCGGCTGAAGACATCGTCAAGGTTGTCCTCCAGGCTGATATCGCCAATGCGAAGTTCCTGCTCGCTAAGCCGCAGGTCCCAGCGCTCAAAGCTGGTTTCCAGGTCGCGCAGGGAGCCTTCACTGTCTGGCGCGGTAGCGACGCGGGCCGCGGTACCGCTTTGACGGGCACGCATGATCGAGTGACGATTGCTCAGTGCGTGCAGGCGCGTTTCGCTGTCGGTGACATCCCGTGACAAACGGGCTGCCGACTGGCGGTAGCTGATCAGCCCTTGGGCCAGATGTTCGGCCTGGGCCCTGCATTGCTGGCGGCGCTCGATACAGGCCAGGGCCCGAGTCGGATCTGTGCTGGCGCAGCTTTTGGCGCGTTCCGCCCAGCGTTGCTCATCCTCGTGCAGTGTGGCAATGCGCGATTGCAGTTGAGCCTCTTCACGCTGCATCTGATTCAGCCGTGCCCGGGCCTGCGCCACCCTGTGACGCATTTCATCAATGCTGGTTTGCACAACGGCTTCGTGATCCTCGATTTCACCGACGAGGCCATCCAGGCGGGCTATAAAGGTAGCGGACAAGCGCTTGATCAATGACATGGTGCAGGGCTCCGGCTATGGGTTCAGAGACATTCTTTGCCTGAATAACGTATTAATAAACTACTTTGGTTAAAGCACTGATTTCGTCTCCAATAGGTATACTAAATCAATACTTTTTAGGAGGGAGACGTCAGTGGCGCAAACTGAAGCGATTATATCGACACTTAAACGGACCCTGCGCGCCAGCGGCCTGACCTATGCCGATGTGGCCCGGGGTCTTGGCATGAGTGAGGCCAACGTCAAGCGGCAGTTCGCCAGTGAGCGCTTTTCGCTGGCGCGGATCGAGCAGATATGCCAGCTGATGCAGATGGACCTGTCGGAGCTGTTTCAGCTGTTCGAAGCTTCGCGCTCGCATATCACCCGGCTGACCGAGGATCAGGAGCGTGAACTGGTGGCCGATCCGCTGCTGCTGATGGTGGCCGTCTTCGTGCAGAATCATCTGGGCTATGCCGATATCACCGGTCGATACAATATCCGCGAGACCGACTGTATCCGCTGTCTGGCGAAGCTGGACCGGCTGCACATCATCGACCTGTTGCCGAACAACCGCATCAAGCTGCGTATCGATGAGCGTTTCAGCTGGATTCCGGGGGGGCCGATCGAGCGCTATTTCGAACGTGAAGTACAGCAGCAGTTTTTGCGCGGCAGCTTTCGCCATGGCGGCGACACCCGGCGCTTTTTCACCGGTCTGCTCAGTGAGCACTCGCGTCGCCTGATCACCCGGCGCCTCGAGGCGCTGAGTCAGGAAATTGCCGAGTTGCAGCGCCAGGACGCCGGCCGGCCGCTGGAGGAACGCCATAACACCGGGGTTCTGCTGGCCTTGCGGGAGTGGGAGTTCGCGCCCTCTCAGCCGTTTCTGAAGAACTGAGGTTGCCGCGGGCTGTGCCGGAGCCTAAAGGCGCCAGCACGGGCGCTGGATGTCGGAATGAGCAAGCCTGATTCCAACCTGCAACTCTCAATAGAAAGCCGCTAACCACCGCTTCGCATTGTGGGGGCAGGGCAATGACAATAAGAGAAATTCCCCTATTTATTGATGGCAAGGCAGTGCGCTCGGCAAGCGCCGACTGGCACCAGGTGCGCAATCCCGCCACCCGGCGGGTGGTGGTCCGGGTGCCCTGCGCGACCCAGGCTGACGTCGACCGCGCGGTGGCCAGCGCCAAGACGGCCTTTGCCGTCTGGCGGCGGGTAGCGGATGCGCATCATGCTGCGGTTGCAGGACCTCATCCGGCAGAACAGGGCAAGACGCCGACCGCGGGCCGCTGGTGTCGCCGGCAGCGGGGCTCCAGCGGCAAGCAGGCGATCCAGTTCTGCACCCAGACCAAGACCGTCAGGTCGCGCAGGTTCGAGCCGGAACACGAATCTGCCGGCATCAATACCACCATCTTGCTTTGACGCGCCGAGCTAGCGGCTGGCGAGCCAGGCTCGCCAGCCGCCGAAGCCGGTGATGTCTTCGGCCCCCTCAAGGCCGCAGGGCTCGCAGATAAAGCCGCTGACACAACGGCCGTCGCTCAGCTGCACCTTGCCGATACCGAGCGGCGCCGGGATGCCGGCGACGAAACTGCCGAACTCGGCCGCCGGGACCGACCAAACCTCCACCTCGATGGCGGCTCCGCCGGTTTCAGCGAGCACCATCCCCGGACGCAGTGGCGGGCCGCCGGCCAGTGCGTAGAGGCGGTAGTGTGGTGCCGATTGCGTGCGCTCGAGCAGGCTGGCAGCGCGCTCGGTCAGCTGCCAGTTCAATGGCAGACCGTCCAGATGGGCGCCGCAGACCACCACCTCGATGCGCTCGCGGTTGCCGACCGGTGTCGAGGCCAGGGATGGCAGCGGGGTATCGGTGGCGCCGAGCGGCAGCCCCAGCGCGCTCTGGATGCGGTTGCCGATCGAGAGCAGCGAGCGGTCGCTGAAATGGTCGGCGACCAGGGTGATGCCGAACGGCAGGCCAGAGGCGCTGAAAGTCGTCGGAACGGCCAGGGCGCAGAAATCCAGCAGGTTGACGAAGTTGGTGTACTGCCCCAGTTCACTGTTGTGGCGAATCGGGTCGGCCAGCATCTCGTCGATGCGAAAGTGCCGGCTGGTGGTCGGTGTGAGCAGGCAGTCCAGCGACTGCATCTGTTCAAGGCAGGCCTTGCGCAGCGCTTCGAGCCGGTACTGGGCGGCAAAGAGTGCAGTGGCGCGGGGCTCGCCGCCGGGTTCGATGATGGCGCGGATCACCTCGAGCATGGCCTCGGGCTGCTCTTCGATCAGCGGCCGGGTGGCGAGGTAGCGCTCGGCCACCCAGGGGCCTTCGTACAGCAGCCGGGCCGCCTCCAGAAAGGGTGCATAGTCGACCTCGGTGAATTCGAAGCCGAGATCCGCCAGCGCCGTCAGGGATTCACCATAGGCGCGGGCATAGTCCTCGTCGCCAAAGAATTCGAGCTGATCGGGCGGGATGATACCGGCGCGTACCGGCCCCTGCCGGCGGCCGTAGTGACGCGCGCGGTTGGCAAAGGGGTTGGCGCGGCTGTATTCGTCCGCCGTGTCGATGCCTTCGGCGACGGCCAGCACGGCGTTGGCGTCATCGGTGGTCAGCGCGAAAACGCTGATGCAGTCGAGGCTGCGGCAGGCGCGCACCATGCCGCTGTTGGACAGCAGGCCGCGGCTGGGCTTGAGTCCAACCAGGTTGTTGAAGCCGGCCGGCACCCGACCGGAGCCCGCGGTGTCGGTGCCCAGGCTGAAGCTTGCCAGGCCCAGCGCCACGGCGACGGCGGAACCGGCGCTGGAGCCGCCGCTGACGTAGTCCGGATCAAAGGCGTTGCGGCACGGCCCCCAGGGCGAGCGGGTGCCGTTGAGCCCGGTGGCGAACTGGTCGAGGTTGGTCTTGCCGACCGGCACGGCGCCGGCCTCGATCAGTTGCGCCACGACGAAAGCGGATCTGTCGGGTGTATAGGCGAAGGCTTCGCAGGCGGCGGTGGTCGCAATGCCGGCCAGGTCGATATTGTCCTTGATCGCGAAAGGAATGCCCCAGAGCGGATGGGTGTCCGGGTTCTTGCCGGCCAGTGCCTCGAGGTAGGGCCGCTGCTCGGCCTCGCTCAGCAGGTGAATCCAGATATTGCGGTCCTGGTACTGGGCGCAGCGACGGCGGATATCGGCGAAAACCTCGGCCGGGGTGGTGCCATCTGCGTAGGCGGCGCTAAGGGTCGCAAGGGTCATGTCAATCATGCGGTATGCTCCAGTTCGTTCGAGGCGTCCAGTACGACCAGGGGCTGGCCTGCCTGTGCCCGGCCGCCGGCACTGATCAGCACCTGGGTCACGGTGCCGTCGCAGGGCGCCAGCAACGGGATTTCCATTTTCATCGATTCAAGGATCAGCAGCGGCTGGCCGGCACGGACCGCATCGCCCACGGCCACCTCGGCCTGCCAGAGGCTGCCGGAGACCGGGCTGTCGACGGCGATGTGGTCCTCCGGCCAGCGGTGTTCAGCGGTGTCGGGCGCGACGTCCTCCGGTTGGTAGTTGAACTGCCCCGACGCATGCCAGTGCGCCAGTTCGGTGTCGAAGGCCCGCTGTCGCGCGGCGGTGAAGGCGACGATGCCGTCGTGGTTGTCGGTCAGGAAGGCTTGGTAGTCGGCGAGGCTGAAGCAGGTCTCCTCGATGCGCAGCGGATAGCGCCCCTGTGGGAAGTCACGACGGATGTGCTTGAGTTCGTCTGCGCTGACTTCGTAGAAGCGGATCTGATCGAAGAAGCGCAGCAGCCAGGGCTGCTCGAAATCCGCCGTGCGACGGTAACGGTTCCACATCTGCAGCGTGCGGCCGACGAACTGGTAGCCACCGGGACCCTCCATGCCGTAGACGCAGAGGTAGGAGCCACCGATGCCGACCGAGTTTTCGGCGGTCCAGGTGCGCGCCGGGTTGTACTTGGTGGTGACCAGGCGGTGGCGCGGGTCGATGGGCGTGGCCACCGGTGCGCCGAGGTAGACATCGCCGAGGCCCATGACCAGGTAAGAGGCCTCGAAGATGGTGCGTTTGACGTCATCGATACTGTCGAGGCCGTTGATGCGGCGGATGAATTCGAGATTGCTCGGGCACCAGGGGGCGTTGCGTCGCACCGACTGCTGGTATTTCTCGATCGCCAGCCGGCATGCCTCGTCGTCCCAGGACAGCGGGATATGGACAATGCGCGACGGCACGCTGAGTGCCTCGAGGCGCCGGGCCAGTATTGCTTCGCCACGCTGCAGGTGCGCCAGCAGGTTGTGGTGGCTGAGTTGCTGACTGTCGAAATGGATCTGCAGCGAGCGGATGCCCGGTGTCAGCTCGCGCAGTCCCGGCAGCGGGTTCTGCTGCAGCCACTGCATCAGTGCGTGGGCGCGAAAGCGCAGCCGGATGTCGAGCTCGAGCGCGCCATACTCGACCAGCAGGAAGTGGTCGCCGGCGGCGCGGTAGAGGATCTCGTCGCCGAACTTTGCGGCCTCGAGTCGCGCCAGGATCGGGGTGTCGGGCGCAATCGGCTGCCAGGCCACGGCTGCGCTGTCGCCGTCGGCGAGACTGGCGTTCTGCGCCGCCTCCAGCGCCACCGCATCGTCGATCGAGACCGGCACGAAACGCACCCGGTCGCCGGCGCGCAGCTGGCCGAGCTTCCAGAGGTCGGCCTGGATCACCGTAGCCGGGCAGACGAAGCCGCCGAGCGAGGGGCCGTCGGGACCGAGGATTACCGGCATGTCGCCGGTGAAGTCGACGGTGCCGAAGGCGTAGGCGTTGTCGTGAATGTTGGACGGGTGCATGCCGGCCTCGCCACCGTCCGGCCGTGCCCAGTCGGGTTTGGGACCGATCAGGCGAATACCGGTGCGACTGGAGTTGTAATGGATCTCCCAGTCGGTATCGAAGAAGGTGGCAATGTCGGTGGCGGTGAAGAAGTCCGGTGCGCCATGGGGGCCGTAGATGACCCGCAGCTGCCAGTCGTGGCCGATGTCGGGCCGCAGCCCTGCCGGCAGCGGCAAAGGCGCGCCTGCAACGACTTGGGTGTCGAGTGCCAGCACATCGCCTGCGCGCAGCGCGCGGCCGTTGTGGCCGCCGAACTGGCCGAGGGTAAAGGTGCTGCGTGAGCCCAGGTACTCGGGGCAGTCCAGCCCGCCGGCGATCAGCAGGTAACTGCGTGCGCCGCCGCCTTCAATGCGGCCGAGCTGCAGCTGCTGGCCGGCGCCAACCCTGACCGGCTGCCAGGGCTCGAGCGGCTCGCCGTCGAGGCGGGCATCGATCGGGGCGCCGGCGATCAGGATGCGGGTGTCGCTATGGAAGCGCAGCAATGGGCCTTGCAGCGTGATCTCGAGGCCGGCGGTGCCCTGCGGATTGCCGAGCAGGCGGTTGCCGAGGCGGAACGAGTAGCTGTCGAAAGGGCCTGATGGCGGCACCCCGACATCCCAGTGGCCCTGGCGCGCCGGCCAGTCCTGGATCGTCGTCTGGGTGCCGCCCTGCAGCACGTCGATGCGTGCCGGGGCATGGCGGAAGTTGTTGAGGTAGCGGGTGGTCACCTCGCCGCGCGCCAGCACGGGATCGCGGCACAGTGCCCGCAGATAGCCAAGGTTGGTTTCGATGCCGTAGAGGCGGCTGTCGTCGAGGGCCAATGCCAGTCGCTTGAGCGCGTCGGCGCGGTCTTCGCCGTGGACGATGATCTTGGCGAGCATCGGGTCGAAGAAGGGCGGTACCTCGATGCCGGTTTCTATCCAGTGATCGATGCGCAGCCCGTGTTGCTGAGGAAACCGCACTTCGCTCAGCAGCCCGGCACAGGGCTGAAAACGCTGGCTGGGATCTTCGGCATAGACGCGCACCTGTATGGCATGGCCGCGGGGCGCCAGCGTCGGACGTCGCTGATCCAGTGCGAGCGCCTCGCCGGCGGCCTGGCGCAGCATCCATTCGACCAGATCGACGCCGTAGACTTCCTCGGTGACACCGTGTTCGACCTGTAGCCGGGTGTTGACCTCGAGGAAGTAGAAATCGCCGCTGTCGCTGTCGTAAATAAACTCGACGGTGCCGGCGTTGCGGTACCCTACCTGTGCCAGCAGCCGTTCGGCGGTGGCGTGCAGTGTCGCCCGGGCGCTGTCGGCCAGGTTCGGCGCCGGGCATTCCTCGACCACCTTCTGGTTGCGGCGCTGGCTGGAGCAGTCGCGTTCGCCCAGGGCCAGTGCGTTACCTGCGCCATCGCCGAACACCTGTACTTCGATATGGCGCGCCCGTTCGATGAATTTCTCCAGGAAGACGCCGTCGTCGGCGAAGTTGTTGGCGCCCAGGCGCCGCACGCTGTCGAAGGCGGCGACCAGATCGTCCTCGCCGTGGCACAGCTGCATGCCGATGCCACCGCCGCCAGCGGTGCTTTTCAGCATCAGCGGATAGCCAATACGGCTGGCCTCGCTGCGGGCCTCGTCAAGGTTTTGCAGCAGGGCGCTGCCGGGCAGCAGTGGTACGCCGGCCGCTTCGGCAAGGGCGCGCGCCCGGTGCTTGAGACCAAAGGTGTCCATCTGTTCCGGCGCGGGGCCGACAAAGGTGATGCCGGCGGCTTCGCAGCGACGCACGAAGCCTGAATTTTCGCTCAGAAAGCCGTAACCCGGATGGATGGCCTGGGCGCCACTGTCGGCGGCGATCTGCAGCAGCTTGTCGGTGTTGAGGTAGGTTTCGGCGGCGCCGCCCTCGCCAAGGCTATAGGCTTCGTCGGCCAGGCGCACATGCAGGCTGTCGGCATCGCAGTCGGCGTACACCGCGACTGCACCGATATTGAGGCGTTTCAGGGTACGGATAATACGCGTTGCGATAGCGCCGCGGTTGGCGATCAGTACTTTGGTAAACATCGCAGGTCCTGTCACGGGCCGTCCCGTGCGGTGAGTACGACAGTGGTCGTCCACTGAAGAGGCGTTCGTGATTCGGTATCGGCGTTGTGTGCTCAGTTTCCCCGGGTCAGCCGTTCCAGCATCGCTTGCTGGAGGTGCAGGAAGCTGTTGCCGGTCGTCAATCCCGGTTGCGGGTCTGTATCAGCTGTCCCGCACGCACAGTTCTATCGTCGCGTGCTGAACTCGGTTGAGGCCGTTTCTGTTCGCAATTCTTCGCCGTCGGCGTCATCAGTTATTCCAGACCAGCAGTTCGATAGGCGTGGGGTTGTAGCCATTGCATGGATTGTTCAGCTGCGGGCAGTTGGATATCAGCACCAGCACATCCATCCGCGCCTGCAGCTCGACATATTTGCCAGGCGCCGAAATGCCGTCTTCAAATGTCAGGCCACCTTCCTCGGTGACCGGCACGTTCATGAAGAAGTTGATGTTGTGGCTGATGTCGCGCTTGTGCAGGCCGTATTCCGGGTGTTCGTTGATGGCCAGCATCCAGCTGTCACGACAGGCATGCATGCAGCGCTTTTCGAGGTCGTAACGTACCGTGTTGCTCTCGCTGGCACAGGCGCCGCCGAGGGTGTCGTGGCGGCCGCAGGTGTCGGCGACAATCTCGAGCAGCACATTGTTCTCATTCGAGCGCAACTGGCTGGCGGTCGTGAGATAAACGCCAGCCTGCTCGCGTATGGTGTCCGTGGCGCTGTAGCGCTCGCTCGGATCCTCGGCATTGAAGAACAGGGTGTCGGCGGCCTGGTTGCCCTCGAGATCGAGGATGCGCAGTACCTGGCCGGCTTTCAGCAGGCCGATATAATAGTCGCCGGCGCCGACGATGGTGCGCCGAGACGCCTGTTCCGGCTGGCGTGGGCTTTCAGTCAGCATGGTGAATCTCCTTTATCGGAACGGTATGCAAATACCCGGCAATCAATGTGATGCAGGGATGCTTCGTCAGTGGCCTCTGGCCAAGGCGAGCCCCCGGGATTTCGCATAATTCCGATCGACTTTAGGGTTGGGTTAAATGCCGTGGCCAAGGTGGTAGAGGGCATTGTTACGAAAGCCACGCTGGTTCTCGGGACGGAAATTGACGCAATAATCGTCCTCGCTGACCGGGGCGGCGTTGGCCAGCTCGATCTGCACGGCGGCGGTTGGATATTGTGCAGCCTGGCTCAGCGGATGCGGACAGCTGTGCAGCAGCACCAGAGTGTCCATGTCGAAGCGCAGCGTGACGGTGCTTCCTGGCCGGCTGTGGTTTTCGACCAGTGTCAGACGCCCTTCGGCGTCGGCCGCCACCTTGCTGAACCAGTTGACGTTGGCGGCCAGGTCTGCGCGGCCGAGACCGTACTTGGCCAGCTCCACCAGGAAGGCGTCGTGGCCATTCTGGTGCCAGTCATTGCGGTCATGCTGGTAGTCACGCAGGCCCCAGCGCTCGGCGACCTGTTCGGCGCGGCTGTTACCGCAGACGGTCTCGTGCCAGCCGAGGCTGTCATCGGTGATCGAGCAGAAGATGCGGCCCATGTCGGAATAGAGGCAGTTGCCGCGCTGCAGCTTGAAGGTGTGCTGGCACTTCAGCGTATCCGGCGCGTTATAGCGCTCCAGCAGATTGTCGGGATTGTAGAGCAGCATGCCGATATTGGCGTTGCCGTCGAGATCGGTCAGGCGCATCTCTGTGCCCCGGCGCATGCGCAGCGACCAGTGGCTGCCGGCCGGTATGCGGGTCTGATACAGGGGGGTTGTCATTATCATGTCTCCATTTGCATCGCAGTCAAGGGTTGGTGGCCAGGTGCAGTACCTGGGGCAGTGGCTCTTCGTGCGAAAGCGCAGGCCTGAGTTGCTGCTGATCGATGGGCAGGTCATAGGTGATGCTGGCGCCATATGCCTGCGGGGCCTGGGGGTCGTGGCGCAGTTTGTCGAAGACCCAAAGCCTTGTGCCCAGGTAGAAACCCTCCTTGAGATCGTGGGTCACCATGAATACCGTCAGTTTGTGTTCGCGCCACAGGTCCGTGACCAGCCGGTGCATGTCGGCGCGGATACCTGGATCCAGGGCGCCGAAGGGCTCGTCGAGCAGCAGGATGCGGGGTTTGTTGATCAGTGCCTGGGCGATGGCCAGACGCTGGCGCATGCCGCCCGACAGTTCGTGAGGATACTTGTCCAGGGCATGACTCAAGCCCACCTGCTCCAGCATTAGCCGGGCCCGGACGCAGGCATCGCGCCGGACACGGCCAAACAGATGGCCGGTGAGGCCTGGGCGAGCAAAGGCACAGGCTGCCAGGACGTTATCGATCACGGTCATGTGCGCAAACACCGAGTATTGCTGGAACACGATACCGCGGTCTGCATCTGGCTCGTCACGTACCGGTGTGCCATCAAGCAGCAGCTGGCCGCGGCTGGGCGTTTCTGTGCCTAGCAGCAACTTCAGGAAGGTGCTCTTGCCACAGCCGGAGGCGCCAACCAGAGTGATGAACTCGCCCTCATTAACCTTCACGTTGATGCGTTCAAGAACGACTTGGTCACCGTACTCTTTCCAGATATTGCGGGCTTCGATCATGATTGGCCTCCTTGGGCGTACCAGGGAAACAGGCGACGGTTTGTCCAGGCGAGCAGGCTGTCGAATGCAAAGGCCAGCAGCGTGATCCAGGCGACATAGGGCAATATCACATCCATGGCGAGGTAGCGCCGTACCAGAAAAATGCGATAGCCCAGGCCATCGGTTGCGGCGATCGCTTCGGCGGCGATCAGGAACAGCCAGCCGGCGCCAAGGGAGAGTCGTACCGCATCAATCAGCTTGGGCAGCAGTTGCGGTAGCAGTACCCGGATCAGGATCTGCGGCGTGCTGGCGCCGAGGGTTTGGGCCTTGACCAGCTGCTCGAATGGGATTTGCTGGGTCGCACGCTGGATATCGCGGGCGATAAAAGGTGTGATGCCGACGGCAATCAGTACCACCTTGGACAGTTCGCCGAGGCCGAAGACGATAAACAGGATCGGCAGCAACGCCAGAGGCGGCACCAGCGAAATCACGGTCAGCAGCGGCGACAGCGGCGCACGCACCAGCGGCAGGGCGCCGGTGAAGAGGCCCAGCAGCAGGCCCGTCACCGCGGCGACGGACATGCCGATACCGAGGCGTGCAAGGCTGCTGGCGGTGTCCGCCCAGAACAGGTATTCCCCGCTGCGTTTGCTCGGTTCCAGCGCCATGCGGCCGAGTGCCTCGCCGAACTGGCTGAAGCTTGGCAGCAGCTTGTCGTTCGGATTGGCCTCGAGTCGTGCATCGGAACCCAGCAGGTAGAGCACCAGCAGCAGGGCGAAAGGCAGCAGCGCCAGTAAAAGATGCCAGGGGCTGGCCGGCGTCAGGTTAATGAGTCGTTTCATGCGATGTCCTTGGGGGCGCTCGACGGCGCCCCTGGTGGTTACAGGGAGCCTTCGGCGGCCATGCGCATGTAGGACGGGTCGAAGCGCAGCTGGATATTGCTGCTGTCGCCATAGGTGCCGGCCGGGGTTTCAATGCCGATAAAGCCGGCATCCGGGGCACCTTCGCCCAGCAGCCCGTGGTTGAAGGAAAATTCGGCGACCTGCTGCATGGTTTTGATGAGGGTTTCGCTTTCGGTCAGTGCCAGGGCTTCGCTCGGGGCGTAGAACATCCTGGTGCTGGCGAGCTGGGCGTCGTAGCCGGCCAGATCCGTGCCAGAGGCTGTGGCCATGGCGTCGCGAGCGGCGATAGCTGCCTCATCGTGGCCGCTCATGGTGGCCATCATTTCGTACCAGGCGCCGGTCAGGGCCTTGCCCAGTGCCGGATGGGCCTTGAGTGTGTGGGTGTTGATCACCAGCAGATCGATAATTTCGCCGGGAATAAGGGAGGAGTCGAACACCTGGTGACTGTCCGGCATGGTGGTGATCTCGCTCAGCAACGGGTTCCAGGTGGCGACGGCCTTGACGTCATCGGTGTTGTAGGCCGCGACCATGTCGGCATCGGAGGTGTTGACTACCTGTATATCGGATTCCTGCAGACCAACGCTGTCGAGACCGCGGGCCAGCAGGTAGTGGGAGACGCTCAGCTCGACCAGGTTGACGGTCTGGCCCTTGATGGCGGCGAGGGAGTCGGAGCCCTTGAGCACAATGCCGTCGTTGCCATTGGAGAAGTCGCCGACGATCAGCGCGGTACTGTCGACGCCACCGGCGGCAGGAATCGTCAGCGCATCCATGTTGGTCATGGTGCAGGCGTCGAAACCGCCGGCGCTGTACTGGTTGATCGATTCGATGTAATCGTTGATCTGCACGACCTCGATATCGATGTCGTACTTGTCTGCCCATTTCTTGACGATGCCCTGTTCCGCCGCCTGCGCCCAGGGCATCCAGCCGACATAGATGGACCAGCAGACCTTGAAACTGTCGCGGGCAAAGCTCTGGCTCGAAAGCGCGAGGGACAGAAGTAGAACGGTGAGTCGCAGCATGGCGTACCTCTCAGTTTGGTTACATAGCGTGCTCGTGGAGTCTTCTTGGCAATACCGCCAGTCGAGTCTCCCGGGCTTTTGTCCCGCCGTGTAACCTTTCGCTGAAAGGTCGAGTGCTCTCGGACCAGTCACTCCTTGCGAAGTCGGAACCCTAGCGCTCTATTTGCCAGATTGTGAGTGTCCAGTATTGCCAAGAGTACGGACAACCTAACCCTTCAATAATTGGGCCATATCGCACGAAAATAAGTAAAAACAGAGAGTTAAGTCGTTTCAGGACGGGGGAGTGCGCGAGGAAGGGAGCTAAATCGCTCCCTTTTGGTGCGTTATGTGCTGTATCAGTGCGTGACTCAGGACTTAAGCGGGTGTCCGGCCGGCAGTTGGCGTTCGATCCAGAGGGCCAGTTTGTGTTTCATGTTGCGCTCGTTTTCCTGATCCCTGGCCAGTGGCTGGATCAGCTGATCCTTGACCAGCAGGCGGTACAAAGCCCGGGTTTTTTCACTGGCGCTGTCGGTCGCTTCAAATTCGCCGGCGCCGCGTTTTTGCATGTAGAGTCCGCCCACTCGGATCGCCTCTCGCACCAGCTCGGCTTCCTGCTTTTCTCGACTCATGATGACCTCCTGCTCCGGGGCATTATTCGCTAACAGGGTAGCACTCGCGAGCGGCCCTGTCGGCTAAGCTTTAATGGCTGCAAAAGAATAGTTGGAGAAGGGTGATGGCATTCAGGATAAGGCGCTCCCGGCCCTTGCCGAAGGAGGTTGCAAAAGCCGCCCGTGGCGAGTTGAAACGCGTCGGGAGACAGCTCGCCAAACCGCTGGATGATGGCGATGAAAGCATTCATCAGTTGCGGGTCGGCATGAAACGGATACGGGCGCTGCTGCTGCTCATTCGGGAGCCGATGGGGGAGCCGGCGTACCGCGCCGGGCAGGCGCGCTGCAAGGCGTTGGCCGATAGTTATGCCGGATCGCGCGATGCCAGCGTGGGGCTGACACTGCTGTCGGGTCTGCTGCTGTCCGATCCAGATCCTGAGCAGCGGCTGCGGATCAGCACAGGTTTCGAGCGCGCCTTGCCGGCTGGCGTATCCAAGCATCCGCCATTGGATGCCGCGGTGGAAGAACTCAGACTGATGCGCCACCAGGTCCGGAGCTGGCCGATCGGGTCGCTGCGCCTGCGGCATCTGAGCGGCAGATTGAAGCGGCAATATGGTCGCGCTAGACGGCTGAACCGACAGGTACGGGCCGATGACGCCATGATTCTTATGCACGAATGGCGCAAGGTCGTAAAACAGCTGCTGTACCAGCTCGACCTGCTGGCAGGCAGCGGCGATGAGAAATTGCGCAAGCACCTGCGACAGCTCGGCGCTCGGCTGGGCGAGCTGCACGATCTCGACATGCTGGAACTGCAGATTGAGTCCAGGGCAGAGCTGTTCTGGCTCGATGACCGCCTGTTGCTGCGCCGGCTTATGCAGCAGCGGCGCAGATCCTTGCGCACGCGGGCCCTGCACCACGGTGACAAGGTCTTTGCGTCGAAACCCAAACGCTTTGTCCGTGCCCGTTTCGAGCACTGGCAGCGATCCCGCTGATCGGTATACTGGAGGCCTTCAGTACTTTGGAACCTCCTGGTCGATCGGAATCGAATCCGGGCAGACCTGCGGGGCTCATGGCAGGCACACGATGAAATACAGCATTATCCCGGTCACACCCTTTCAGCAGAACTGCACTCTGATCTGGTGCGAAGAAACCAACAAGGCCGCTGTGGTTGATCCGGGTGGCGATCTGGCGCGAATACAGGCCCGCATTGATGAGCTCGGCGTGGTGGTGGAGAAAATCCTGCTAACCCATGCCCATATCGACCACGCCGGTGGCACCCATGAACTGTCGACCCGGCACGCTATTCCCATCGAAGGGCCGCATCCGGGTGACCTGTTCTGGATTGAGGGGCTGGATCAGCAGAGCCGGATGTTTGGTTTTCCGCCCGTCGAGTCCTTTACGCCCGATCGCTGGCTGGACGACGGTGATGTCGTGACAGTGGGCAATCAGCAGCTGCAGGTACTGCATTGCCCGGGACACACGCCAGGTCATGTGGTGTTTTATCACCAGGCCAGCGAGCTGGCGCTGGTGGGGGATGTCCTGTTTCAGGGCTCGATCGGGCGCACCGACTTTCCCCAGGGCAATCATCAGCAGCTGATTGACTCCATTCGCAACAAGTTGCTGCCGCTGGGGGATAAGGTTGCCTTTATTCCGGGGCACGGGCCCATGTCCACCTTCGGCGAAGAGCGGCGCAACAACCCCTTTGTCTCCGACAAGCGTTACGGCTAACTAATATAGCCTAAGGCAATTGGTTGCATTTAAATCGTTAATTTTATCTATCAAAGGTCGGCACCTATACTGGCTCTAACAATACAGCACACTCAGTCAGACAAGGAGTTAAGCGCATGAGCAACCAGACCATTCAGATCGGCATTCCGGAAATCGAGCGCAAGGCCATTGCCGATGGCCTGAGTTGTCTGCTGGCCGACTCGTACACGCTTTATCTGCAGACGCACAATTTTCACTGGAACGTGACAGGCCCGCAGTTTCGCGAACTGCATCTGATGTTCGAGGAGCAGTACAACGAGCTGGCGCTGGCGGTGGACGAAGTGGCCGAGCGCATCCGCACCCTGGGTGCGGTGGCGCCGGGAACCTACAAGGCTTACGCGAGCCTGAGTTCCATCAGGGAAGTTGATGGTGTTCCGCTGGCGGGCGAGATGGTGCAGTTGCTGACCCAGGGTCATGAGCAGGTGGTGCGTACCTGTCGCGACGTGCTGAAAGTGGCGCAGGCCGCAGACGATGAGTCCACCGCATCGCTGGTGTCGGATCGCATGCGCATCCACGAAAAAACTGCCTGGATGCTGCGCAGCATGGCCTGATCTTTCAGGTTATCCGATGCCCTGACGTCTTGAGTCAGTGCGGTTGCAGGGCTTCGAAGTGTTGGAAACACCGCCACTGATCAGAAAAGCCGTTACCGTGGCGGTGGGCACATCCAGGCGCTGTATCCGCGAGCTGGGCACGATGATGAGGTTGCCGGCAAAGTTGTAGGACTGCGGCAGATAGACTGCAACATCGTCTTCCAGCCCAAAGTCTTGCATGGAGTGCTGGGTGACAAACCCCATCAGGCGTACCGCCCCGTCCTCGGTAACGCTGACCAGTACCGGCGTGTCGAAGCGCTTCTGATCTCCCAGCAGGGCGCCGAACAGATCCTTCAGCGAGCTGTAGAGCATCTTGAACAGCGGGATGCGATCCAGCAGCGCATCGATGCGTCCGAGCAAATATTTGCCCAGGTAATTCGAGGCGACCAGTCCCGTCAGCATGATGATGCCAAAGGTGACGCCGATGCCTGTCAGGGTCACCAGCCAGCCGGACTCGACACCCGGGAAGAGCTGGCTGGTGAGCGCACCCACCGCGTAGAACAGGGTTTTATTCAGGGCAGTAAAAATCAGGTAGACCAGGTAAGTGGTCAGTACCGCTGGCAACAGCAGCAGCAGTCCCTGGAAAAATAGGCGCATCAAATATGTGATCATGAGTTCCGACTTATCCTATGGTTCCGGCGTCTGCAGGTCTTGGTATGTCACAGCCTAACGGCCGGCGACTGAATCAATGATGACCGTAGTTTTGTACCCCCGCAGGTTCAGGGGCGGTGCGGGCGCAACAGGTAATCCTGTGACTGCATTTCGATCAGTCGGCTCAGGGTGCGCTGAAACTCGAACTGTAGCTGGCCTTGTCGGTACAGCGCTTGCGGTTCTGCCTCGGCCGACAGATAGAGCTTCACGTTGCGGTCGTAGAGTTCGTCGATCAGACTGATAAAGCGCCGTGCCGGATCATCCATGGCACTCCAGCGCACTTGGCGGTTACCCGTCGTGGTGGGTGTGAAACTGCCATCTTCAGTGCCCCGGGCCTTGATGCCTTCGCGCACGGGGCCTCGGAAAACCGGTACGTCGCTGAGCAGCAGGGTGTGAAAACGCTGCGCCAGTTCGATGTAATCCAGTGATGAGCGTGGCCCTTGGCACAGAGCGGAAAAATTCAGCCACAGCACCCCGCTGTGCGTGGCATGAACTGTCACCGGGCGATTGCACAGAGTTATTAATTGCGACCTTGCCGGCGCTTGCCCGGGCGCGCCGTCAGTGGCAGTGGCAGCAAGGCCCGTGAGGTTGGCAAAGTGCCTGGCCAGTTGTGCGTCGGCGGGCGCACGCAGCACCACATCCGCCTGCGGCTGGGGGCGCCGACGGTGATCCCTGCCGCCATCCAGTGCCTGTACGTGCAGCTTTTGTTCGAGCAGGCGAATGGCCGGCAGGAAACGTTCGCGCTGCAGGCCGTCGCGGTACAGCTCGCAGGGTGGCCGGTTGGATGTGGCCACCAGGGTCACGCCGCTGTGCAGCAGCTGCTCAAACAGGCGTCCGAGCAGCATGGCATCACCAATGTCCGATACCTGGACTTCATCGAAACAGAGCACCCGATATTGCCGCGCCAGGCGACGGGCGATATGTCGCAACGGATCGGCCTTGCCTGATTCCAGCGCCAGCTCGCGGTGTATGTGGGCCATAAATCGGTGAAAGTGCAGACGCAGCGCGGTGCCCGGTTGCTGTGCGGCATGAAAGATATCCATCAACAGGGTCTTGCCACGGCCCACCGGCCCCCAGAGGTAAAGCCCCCGGGGTGCCGGCTTGCGCCATTGCCAGGCGGGTCTGGGTCGGGCCAGCTCAAGGTGCAGTTGCTCAAGCTGTTCGATGGCACCCTGTTGTGCGCTATCCAGGGTAAAACCGGGTGTGTCGAGCTGTGCCTGATAGCGTTGAATGGGTGTCATGACATCCTCGGGTGCGACGTCCCGCGATGATAACCCAGCGCCGGGTCATTTGTGCAGCTGCATCACCAGGTCGTAAAGCCTGGGGTCATGCTTGCGCCGGCCTATAATGTCGGCCAGTGGGGCCGCGATCAGATCGCGGCCGACAGCAGCCACCATGATGTCGCTAGAACCGGCCAGCAGGTAGTTCACCGCCGTCGCACCCATGCAGGATGCCAGCACGCGATCGTGGGCGCTGGGGCTGCCACCGCGCTGGATATGGCCGAGAATGCAGATGCGGGGCTCCTCTCCACACTGACGCAGCCGATCGGCCAGGCGTACGGTGAGACCTGGCTCTGCGCCTTCGGCCACCACTATGATGCCACTGGATCCATGACCTTTCCTGCGCGCGCTGGCGAGGGTGGAAGCGATGGCGCCGATATCCACTTTGCGTTCAGGAATCAGGGTCATTTCGGCGCCGCAGGCGATGCCGACCTGCGTGGCAAGGAAGCCGGAGTCACGCCCCATGACTTCAACCAGAAACAGCCGTTCATGGGACAGCGCTGTATCCCTGATGCGATCAATGGCACCTAGCGCCGTATTGACTGCGGTGTCAAAGCCGATGCTGTCATCGGTGCCATGGATATCGTTATCGATGGTGCAGGGCACCCCGATCACCGCAATATCATGTTCGCAGGCAAGCCAGTGCGCGCCGGTCAGGGTACCATCACCTCCAATGCAGACCAGTGCCTGGATGCCATTCGTTTTTAACACCTCGGCGGCTTGACTGCGCATGAGCGGATCCTTGAAGGCCTCGCAGCGATTGCTTTTGAGAATGGTACCGCCGCGCTGAATGATGTTGCTGACCGAACCTGAGTAAAGCCTGCGCATGTCATCGCTGAGCAAACCGCTGTAACCGCGGTGAATGCCATAGACCTTGATGCCCTGATTCAGCGCCGTACGCACCAGGGCGCGAATGGCGGCATTCATGCCAGGCGCATCGCCACCGCTGGTAAGTACGCCAATGGCATCGAGCGAACGAATGGCGCTGGGGCTGGGTAGCTGATACATGGGGCGCACCTGAGTGTCTGATCTGTTTGAACTATAGATGAGGCGGACTGAGCATAAAGGTTTGCACCAGAGGTCGGCTAAACTACATTGTCAGGGTTTTGCCATTGAGCCCATAGGGGCAGGGGCAGATCGTCGTCCGCGTTGGGGGATTGAATAAAGGATGCCAGACAGATGAGCGGCCAGTTCGCCGAACGCATCGCCGATGCGGTGCTGGAAAAGTTTGCCGATTACCGCACCCGTTTTCAGAACATTACTGCGGTGGCGCAGTTACGATTTGAAAAAGCGGACTGGCATGCCATACAGAGAACCGGCGCGGCGCGTATCGATCTGTATGAGGATAATACCGAGGAGGCAGCGCGGGCGATTGTCGAACAGCTGGGCGAGGTGGTCTACGATGCGCGACTCTGGCACGACGCCAAACGCTGCTATGCGCTGAAAATTCAGCAACGTAATGATCCGGAACTGGCAGAGACTTTCTATAACTCCATCTATCTCAAAGTCTTCCGACACCACGAGCTGGATGATGCGCTCATGTTCATTCGCTCCGCGTATGAGGGTAAGCCGATCAAGTCCGGCGAGCAGTTTTGCCGCCTGTACTCCACGCAACGGGGGCTGGTGGCGCTGCTTGGACAGCTGCTGGATGACTATGCCTTCAATATTCCCTGGGAAAACCGGCGGCGCGATATTCGAAACCTGGCGCGCCATGCACGCAAGTACATTCCCTTCATCGATATTGCCAAGGAGGAGGTGACAGTCGAAGTCATGCGCAGCATGTTCTTTCGCAACAAGGGCGCCTATATCGTCGGGCGTATCAATTACGCCGGCGGTGCCATGCCGTTTATCCTGCCGGTGCTGCACAACGGTGCAGGCGCCGTCTATGTCGACACGCTGATACTGGAAGAGAATGATGTCTCGGTGATTTTCAGTTTCACCCGTTCCTATTTCATGGTGGATGTAAATGTACCGTCCGAATTCATCGGCTTCCTGCATACCCTGATCCCGATGAAGTCGAAGGCTGAACTGTATTCCTCCATCGGCTTTTACAAGCAGGGCAAAGCGGAGTTCTACCGCAGTTTTCTGGACCATCTGGAGGCGTCCGACGATCAGTTCGTCATAGCCCCTGGCATCAAGGGCATGGTGATGACGGTGTTTACACTGCCGTCGTTTCCGGTGGTGTTCAAGCTGATCAAGGACCGCTTCTCCTCGTCGAAGAATGTCACACGGGCTACGGTGAAAGAGAAGTATCAGTTGGTAAAACGTCACGACCGGGCCGGACGCATGGCTGATACCCAGGAGTTCACCAACTTCCTGTTTCCGCGTAGCCGCTTCACGCAGGCGCTTATTGATGAGTTGCAAAAGGTCGCTGCATCGTCCATCGAGATTGACGGTGACCTGATTACCATTCGTCACCTATGGGCGGAACGTCGCATGACGCCACTCAATATCTATATCGACAGGGCGCTGGCGAATGATGATGAGCCGGACCTGTTCCATGCCATCAACGAATTCGGCAAGGCGATCAAGCAGCTGGCTGCAGCGAACATTTTTGCCGGCGACATGCTGTTCAAGAATTTTGGCGTGACACGCCACGGCCGGGTGGTGTTCTACGATTACGATGAAATCATGTACCTGACGGACTGCAACTTCAGGCGTATTCCCGAGGCCATGTATCCCGAGCAGGAAATGTCGGGTGAACCCTGGTACTCCATAAGCCCCAATGATGTCTTTCCGGAGGAGTTCACCATCCTTACGGCCTGCAATGCCAAGGTGCGTCGCCTCTTCAACGAGCTGCACGGCGATCTGCTGGAGGCCTCCTTTTGGCAACGGATGCAGCAGCAGGTACGGGAGGGGGAAATTGTCGACCTGTTTCCCTATCGGCAGATCAAGCGTTTCGCCCGTACAGGGGCTTCGCAGGGGCGCGAATTCAATTAGCATTCAGGCGTGCGTGACGGCCCGATTAAATAAATGTGACAGCTCTGTTGACACCAGATCTCTCATGAGTAAAATGGCCCCACTTTCGAGGCACAGCCAAGCAACAGCGGCTGCAGCACGAAAGACAAGTCGGAAGTATATGGTTGATTATCAAGTGGTTTCACCTGATGAATCGACCGGCAGTATCGGCTTGG
>NZ_JALDYX010000148.1 GCF_024267675.1 Marinobacterium sedimentorum
GAAATAGCGATGCTAATAGAGCAAAAACACACAAATGTTCCTTTATACGACACAACTCAGATTCACAGTGAAGCCGCTGTTGAGTTTGCATTAAACCAGTAGGCAGAAAATATCTAGAGCATGACAGGAGCTAATAAAAGTGAAAGGCGTTCCAAATTTATTATGAGATTTTGATCGTGCTTTATAATATTTGAGGGGAAAGTCACGAATTTTGCGACTATAAATAACATTCTTGTT
>NZ_JALDYX010000021.1 GCF_024267675.1 Marinobacterium sedimentorum
TGTGATAATGCTCAGAACCTGCGCGGGCGAAGGCGTGATCGACACCGGGATAGAGATAGAGCTCGACATTGTCCTGCCCTTCCAGCGCGGCATGAATCTGCTCGCGGTGCTCAGTCGGGCAGTACTCGTCGTTTTCGGCGAAGTGCAGCACCAGCCGGCCCTTGATATTGGCCGCCTCCTCGAGGTGATCCTGGATACCCATGCCGTAGTAGCCGACAGCCACATCAACATCACAGCGACAGGCGCTGAGATAGGCGAGCCGCGCGCCGAGACAGAAGCCCAAAGCGCCAACCTGGCCGCTGCACTCCGGACGCGCTCGCAGCACGTCGACGGCTGCATCGATATCCTCGATACCAAGATCCTGGTCGAAGCCCTGGTAGAAACCGAAGGCTTTCTGCCAGTCGTTGGGACCGTAGCCCAGCTCAACACCGGGTTCCTGACGCCAGAACAGATCCGGGGCCAGCACCACATAGCCCTCCTCGGCGTAGTAGTCAGCGATCCCGCGGATGGTATCGTTGATGCCGAAGATCTCCTGCAGCAGCACGATACCAGGCCCGCTGCCCGATGCGGGTAGCGCCAGATAACCGTTAAAAGATCCGCTGCCATCCTTTGCCATGATCTCGATGGATGTGCCCATGCTCGCCTCCTGATGTTGTTCTTGGTATCGGAGAATTCATCCTAGAGGTGCACATGCGGGCTGACGCTCCGGAAAGCGCGGCCACTATCCGATCAGCGCAGGAAAAATAATTGCAAGTATCCAGATCAAGGAACGTGCTATAAATGCTGGATGAGCGTAAAAAACCTGCTCCTGTGCGTCCGTGCACTCGCAGGATTACCGCTATGGACGACGGCAGAACCGGTTCTGCAGTGGCACGGCCCGGTAAAGTACATCCCTGTACATAGGCCGCCGGCATGTCCGACGGTCCATAACGATAAAAAGAAAAACATGTCAGCAGACAACCAATTGCCAACCTGGCTGCGACGCGCCCTGCTGGATGACAGCCAACGACTGGTGTTCAGCTCCCGCGAGCCCGACGAAACACAAGAGCGCGTCTCCGAAGTGTTCAAACCCCACCGGCTGAAGACAACCGGTGCTCTGGACGCCCGCATGCACTCGGTATCCTTGGGCCAGGTGTCATTCAACCGCCTGAGATACGGCGCCGAGGTGCAAATTGATCCCGAGCGGCTGGAGCAGTTCTACCTGATCCAGATGCCGCTCAGTGGTCGCGCCGAGATTCAGATGGAAAAAGAGTCTGTAAGCTCTTTTTCGACGGTGGCGTCGATCCTTAATCCCACCGCCGAGCTCAGCATGCGCTGGAGCGCGGACTGCGACCAGCTGATGCTGCGCATCGAGCGCAAAGCGCTGGAGCTCGCCTGCAGTCAGCACCTGGGACATCCGTTACGTAGCCCACTTTGCTTCAAGGGTGCACTGCAGTGGCTGAACGATCCGAACTGGAGCAACCTGATTGTCTATCTGGCCCGGCTGTTGAAGGAATCCCCCGATGCACCCAGTCAACCGCTGATCGCCGGGCAGCTCGAACAGCTGATCATCAGCACCCTGCTGTCGGTCCAGCCCCACAACTATTTCGACGAACTCCATGACAGTGACCGCTGCCTTGCACCGCGCCATGTGAAAAAGGTCGAGGAATATATCGAGGCCCATGCCGATGAACCCTTGACGCCGGCACAGTTGGCTGAATACGCCGGCGTCAGCGTCAGGACGCTGCATAGCGGCTTTCATGACTTCCGCCACCAGGGCCCGATGGAATATTTGCGCACTGTCCGGTTACGGAAAGTGAAAGCCGCCCTGGAGGAACCGGGCGAGAGCCGCTCGGTCACCGAGATCGCCCTGAGTTGGGGCTTCGGCCATACAGGTCGTTTCAGCCAGGAGTACCGCAAGGCGTTCGGCGAACGGCCGAGCGAAACCAGGCGAAAGTTCGCGGATCATTGAGGGACTGCGTATGCCACCATTTCCCGATCAGCTGTTTGCAGCCTCCCCGGTCGTTCGCGTGGGCGCGGTATCGCTCGTCGCCACGGACGCCCCTCAGACGCAACGCGAGAAGCTGGCTCGTATCGTGCTGGATTCCATGTATCAGTTCGTGGGTCTGCTCGATGCCAACGGCATCATGCTGGAGATCAACCGGGCAGCGCTGGAGGGCGCGGGTATCCAGCTGGAAGAGGTACGGGGAAAGCCGTTTTGGGAAGCCCGATGGTGGGCGATCTCGGAAGTATCTCGCACTCAGTTGCGCAACCTGATCCATCGAGCGGGCCTTGGGGAGTTCGTGCGCCAGGACTTCGACGTCTATGGCAGTGACGCAGGCCGGGAAAAGATCACCGTCGACTTTTCGCTGTTGCCGGTAAAGGATCACAACGGCAAGGTCGTTTTCCTGCTCCCCGAGGGCCGGGACATTACCGAGAAGAAGCGCGCCGAGGCCGAGATTGCAAGGAAGAACAAGGAATTGCAAAGACTTCAAGCTGCCACGGAAAAAGCCAGGGCGGTGTCGGAACAGCTACTGCTCAATATACTGCCCTCTGCCATTGTCGACCGCCTCAAGACCCGGTCCGATCAGCCCGACCTGAACGCTCCTGATTTAATCGCCGACAGTTTTCACGAAGTGTCAGTGCTGTTCGCCGATATCGTGGATTTCACCCGTTTTTCGGCGGGCATGAGTCCCGAGCGACTGGTGACCATGCTGAACGAACTCTTTACCGCATTCGATGCTGTCACCGACTGCCGCGGCCTCGAGAAAATCAAGACCATAGGCGATACCTATATGGCCGCCGCAGGGTTGCCCGTCGTCGTCCCCGACCATGCAGCACGGACGGCGCACGCGGCACTGGATATGCTGGATGTTCTGGCGGAATTCAACAATCGCCATCAATATCGATTGCAACTGCGTATTGGTATCCACAGTGGCCCCGTGGTGGCGGGCGTCATAGGCAAACGCAAGTTCATCTACGACCTGTGGGGAGACGCCGTCAATACCGCCAGCAGGATGGAGTCCCATGGCGTAGCGGGGAAAATCCAGCTCACGGATGCAACTAGGCGCGGGCTGGGCGATCAATTTTCGCTACAGGAGCGCGGCATGATTGACGCCAAGGGAATCGGGGCTATCCATACCTGGTTTCTGTCCGGCCGGAGCTGGGCGTAAATGTGCGGGCCGAGGTAATGTTCGCGCAGATTCAACCCGGCGCAGGCTAGGAGGCTGTCCGGTAAAGTGCTCACCGGGCCGTCGGGCCAGTCAGGCGTCCATTCCCTCAGACCGGACCCTCGGAGCCTGTCGGACTTAACACTGATCTACTCGGCTCGGGCATCCTGCTTCGCCCTACCTCCTGCATCCATGCAGTCGTGCGGAAAAGCCGATTTTGGCCATTTTTTGACCTCTTCCTTGTTAAATAGAACCACTTTTCACAAGCTACATCCCTGTAGCTTGCCCCGTGGGCAGCTATCGCTGTGTAAATCGGCAATCCTGCCGATTTATCGCCGCAAAAGAGCTCAAAAACTGACTCAAAACGGTCTTCCCCTCGCTACGATCGGCTAAGCCCGACAGGCTCCTAGGCCAGCAGCGCCGACAGGTCCAGGCAGTCGGCCACCGCCTCGGCAGTCGGGTTCGACAGGTACGGCACTTCCCCAAGCAGCGGGGCCTGGAACAGACCCCTCAGGGTCGCGATATTCTCGTCATAACAGGACATTTCAGGGTCGATTCGATTCGCCACCCAGGCGGCAATCTGCAGGCCATCACGCACTATGGCTTCAGCGCTCAGCAGCGCATGATTGATGCACCCCAGCTTCATGCCGATGACCAGGATCACCGGCGTTTCCAGCAGCTGCGGCACCCGGGACAGCATTTCCCGCCCGTTCAGCGGTACCCGCCAACCACCCGCCCCCTCGATCAGCAGCAGATCGGCGCGCTGCAGCATGGCGCCACGGCAAAGCGCGGCGATACGATCCGCCGACAGGCTACGCCCCGCCTGGGTCGCGGCTATATGGGGCGCAACGGCCGCCGGCAGGGCAATGGGATTGACCGCGTCATACCCCAGCTTGATCGAGGCGGCCTGTTGCAGCCTGAGCGCATCATCGTTGCGCAGCCCCTCGGGCGTCGGTTCGCAGCCGGCCGCAATCGGCTTGAGGCCGATGGTCTGCAGCCCCAGCCGGTTGGCGGCCACCAGAATCCCGGTGGACACCAGGGTCTTGCCGGCATCGGTATCGGTGCCGGCAATAAAGAAATTGTGCTTGGCCATGTCGGTGAAATCCGTTCAGCACGGGCGCAGCCCGTTTGCTTATCAGTCTTTTTGCAGGTGCAGATAATAAACCTGGTAGGTCGCCGGCAGCAGCCCCTGGGCGTCACGGTGCTGCTCGTAGGCCGCCCGGAACCCCTGTACCCGGGCTTTGCCGGTAAGGCCCGTTGGCTGGCCCTGGTTCATGTTGTGCGCCCCTATGCCCTTGAGTTCGGACGTCAGCTGGCGCAGCTGGGAATAGCGCAGCACGCGGTTTTCCGTGCTGAAAGCCCGCAGCTGCAGATTCGCCGGCACACTGGCCAGCAACGGCTCGCGTGCCAGAAAGCGGTTAACGTGCATGTCGCTATCCACCGCCGCCCAGGCGTCACGCAGCTCATGCAGGGTATCGGGCCCCAGGGTTGCCACCATGAAGCGCCCGCCCGGTCGCAATACCCGCGCGACCTCTGCAAACAGCCGCGCGGGCTGTTCGCACCACTGAATCGCCAGGCTGGAAAAGATCAGATCCAGACTGTCGCCAGCTAGCGGCAGCGCCTCGGCATCACCACAGATCCAGGCGGCATTGGCATCCGGCCGGTGCTGACGCGCATAGGCCAGCATGCCCTGGGCCAGGTCCAGGCTCAGCAGGTTGCTGGCGCCGTAGCGCTGGCGCAGCAGGGGCGTGAAATAGCCGGTACCCGAGCCCAGATCCAGTACCCTGTCGGGCCGGGTGTCAGGCAGGCTCTCCAGCAGCTGGTGACCGATCTGGCGCTGCAGTTCGGCCGCCGCGTCATAGGTCAGGGCCGCGCGACTGAAGGAATCGGCGATACGGTGCTTGTTGAGCAGGGCCGCCGCGTTCACAGGCCGTCACCTGCGAACTCAACCAGGTCCGCAACAAAGCGCGCCGGGGCAGCGTAAAACGGCAGATGCCCGGCACCCTCGTAAAGGCGCAACCGGGCGCCGGGTTGCAGCGCCGGCATATGCGCCACTATGGCCGCCGGGACCAGCTGGTCCGCGTCGCCAAAGATATGCAGCGTAGGTAGCGCAAGCCCGCTCAGGGTGGCGCGACTATCCGCGGCCAGCAGCATCAGATTCTCGGCCACCGCGGCTGGCTCATGCTCAGCCAGCAGCGACTTGAGCGCCCGCAGGGTTTCACGCGCCGCCTCGCCGCGGCTTTGCAGCAGTGCAAAGCTGGCCAGGGTGCGGTCTGGGTCGGTCGCCAGCGCACTGACAAAGCCGTCAAAAGTCTCGGCGGCCATGCCACAGGCCCAGTCGTCGCGTGCGACAAAACAGGGGTTGGAGGCCACGGTGACCAGGCCGCTCACACGCTCAGGTGCCTGGCGTGCAGCCTCTGCCGCCACCAGCCCGCCCAGGGACCAGCCCAGCCAGATGGCGCCTGCGGGCACCTGTTGCAGAATGTCAGCAGCCACCGCTTCGAGGCTGACGGGCCCTGCCAGCGCAGCGGAGCGCCCAAGGCCCGGCAAGTCCACCAGCACCGTATCAAAATATTGCTGCAGCGCCGGCAGTACGGGCTGCCAGACACCGCTGTGCAGGCCCCAGCCATGCAGCAACAGCAGCAGCGGCCGCCCGGTTCGGGGGCTGTATTCGATATGCAGACTCATGTCCCGGGCGCTCCGCCCGCCGCAGAGCCATTCCCCTGCTCACCGATCACCTGTCCGAGCGCCTCGAGCAGCTCATCCACCTGGGCCTCGCTGTGACCGGCACTGAGGGTGACACGCAAACGGGCACTGCCGGCCGGCACTGTAGGCGGGCGTATGGCACCGACAAAGATGCCCCGTGCTTCCAGCGCCGCGCTGATGGCCATGGCCGCATCGGCCTCGCCGATCAGGATGGGCTGGATCGGTGTAGGGGATGCCATCAGGTTAAGGCCCAGCTGCTGGCAACCACTGCGAAAGCGTGCAATCAGCGCGTTCAGATGCTCACGGCGCCAGTCTTCGGTCTCCAGCAGGCGCAGGCTCGCAAGAGAGGCACAGGCCACGGCAGGCGGCATGCTGGTGGTATAAATATAGGTTCGGGCAAACTGGATCAGGGTTTCGATCAGAGCGCTGGAGCCGGCCACGAAGGCCCCGGAAGTGCCGAACGCCTTGCCAAGGGTTCCGACCAGTACCTGCACCTGGTCCTGGCACAGGTCAAAGTGATCAACGATGCCCCGCCCGCCGCGGCCGATACAGCCAAAACCGTGGGCGTCGTCCACCATCAACCAGGCTCCCTCTGCCTTGGCGGCAGACGCCAGCGCCGGCAGCGGCGCCAGGTCGCCGTCCATGCTGAAGACGCCATCAGTCACCACCAGCTTGCGCCGGCCGGTGGTTTTGGCCAGGCGCTGTTCCAGGCTGGCGACATCATTGTGCAGATAACGCTGAAAGCGCGCGCCACTCAGCAGGCCCGCATCCAGCAGGGATGCATGATTAAGGCGGTCCTGAAAGATTGCATCGGTTTTTCCCAGCAGGCCATTGATGGCGCCAAGGTTGGCCATGTAGCCGGTGGAGAACAGCAGCACCCGCTCACGACCGGTGAATTCGGCCAGGGCTTCTTCCAGCGCATGGTGGGCACGGCCATGGCCGTTCACAAGATGGGAAGCACCACCACCAACACCGTAGCGATTGGCGCCCTGCTGCAAGGCGCGAACCACCTCGGGATGATTGGCCAGGCCAAGATAGTCGTTGGAGCAGAACGCCAGATAGCGCTTGCCATCGACCTGCACCTCGGGCCCCTGGGCGCTGTCGAGCACGCGGCGGCGGCGGTACAGGGCGTCACGTTCACGCTGATCCAGCTCGGCCTGCAACTGATCGAAGGACATGGGTCACTCCAGCTAAACCCCCGCGGTTCCGGCCTGTAACAGACACGGAGCCACGGGGCGGGCGAGGGATATCAGGCGGGGTAGAAGCGCGGGCTGTCCTGATTGGTCTGCACCTGCTGCATCAGCTGTTCCTGCTGCGTTTCGTCGGATTCGGAAATCCGCTGCTCCGGATTGATGCCCAGGCGCTTGAACAGCTGCAGGTCGCTATTGGTATCCGGGTTCGGCGTGGTCAGCAGGCATTCGCCGTAAAAGATCGAGTTGGCGCCGGCAAAGAAGGTCATGGCCTGCATTTCGTCGCTCATGCTCTCACGCCCGGCGGACAGGCGCACATGGGACTCGGGCATCATGATGCGGGCGACCGCGATGGTACGGATAAAGTCGAGGTGATCCAGATCCTCGGCGTTTTCCAGCGGCGTTCCCTTGACCTTGACCAGCATGTTGATAGGCACGGACTCGGGGTGGTGCGGCAGATTCGCCAGCTGGCTCAGCAGGCCGATACGGTCTGTGGCCGTTTCGCCCATGCCCAGGATACCGCCGCTGCACACCTTCATGCCGGATTCGCGTACATGGTGCAGCGTATCCAGGCGATCCTGATAGGTGCGGGTGGTAATGATCTTGTCGTAATATTCAGGCGAGGTATCGAGGTTGTGGTTGTAGTAATCCAGCCCCGCTTCGGCCAGGCGCCCGGCCTTGTCTTCATCCAGCATGCCCAGGGTCATGCAGGTTTCAAGTCCCAGTTTCTTGACCTCGCGCACCATCTCGGTCACATAGGGCATGTCCTTTTCGGCCGGATGCTTCCAGGCAGCACCCATGCAGAAACGGGTGGAGCCGGCTGCCTTGGCGGCACGGGCCTTCTCCAGCACCTTGTCGACCTGCATCAGACGTTCTTTTTCCAGTCCGGTGTTGTAATGGCCGCTTTGCGGGCAATACTTGCAGTCTTCCGGGCAGGCGCCGGTCTTGATCGACAGCAGAGTACTGACCTGCACTTCATTGGGATTGAAATGCTGGCGGTGCACCGTCTGGGCCTGAAACAGCAGATCATTGAACGGCAGTTCGAAAAGTGCGCGAACTTCCTGCTGGGTCCAGTCGTGACGAACAGCGGCCTTGGCTTGCATCTTGGCGAATCCCTATCAAAAATTCTGTCAGGCGCAAACGGGCGCCACGCGAAGTACAGGAGGCTGTCCGACAACGCTTAACCTACTGCGAACCACCTGAGTTTGGCTGCTTTTTGTGCTGTTTCTCGTTAAATAGGACCACTATTCGCCTTAAAACACCGCAAAAAACAAGTTTAAATCAGACGGCTCTCGCTACGGCCAGCATTCTCGGACAGCCTCCTAGGCAGCCATAATAAACGGACAGAAGGATCTGTCAACCAATGCATGAAATGACAGTAAACCGAAGGTTATTTTTTAACCAGAATTGCAACCTGTGCCTGCTACATCCACAGACCCGCGCCGGTCTTTGCCATCGCTGTCTTGCGGACATGCCCCGCATTGCGCCGGCCTGTCACCGCTGCGCTTTGCCACTTGAGGGCACCGACGGCCTGATCTGTGGCCGCTGTCAGAAGCGGCCACCGCCCTTTGACCACACTTTCGCCGCCTTTGCCTATCGCTTTCCCCTCAGCCAGCTGATACCACTGATCAAGTACCAGGGCCAGACCGGGCACCTGGGCTGGCTGGCGGACAGCCTTGCCTGCGCTCTGCAGGACTACACCGGCGCCCTGCCACAGGTGCTGATACCCATCCCCCTGGCGCCATCAAGGCTGCGTCGACGCGGCTACAATCAGGCCGCGTTGCTGGCCGGGCGCCTGGGCCGGCAGCTCGGAATACCCACCGATCTGCACAACCTGGCCAAGCCCCGGGAAACGGCGCACCAGATGGAACTCAAGGGCGAGGCCCGGCGGCGCAACCTCAGGGGCGCCTTCAACTGGCATGACCCGGCCTATGACCATGTTGCCCTGATCGACGATGTCATGACTACCGGCACCACGGTGAGCGAAATCAGCCGCCTGCTGAAAAAATCCGGCATACGGCGGGTAGATATCTGGGTGCTGGCGCGCACACCCTCCCCGGGCGAACACTGAAGATTCGAAAATCTGTTTGAATCAACGACCAAAGCACGCCTACGCTTTAATGTACCTCGGTCGCCTGATTGGAAGACACCGAGCCTCAGTCAGTAAGGAGGCTATGCATGCAATTCACCCTATTTGGAGACCTTTTCGGCGGTATCGGATTATTCTTGCTGGGCATGCACCTTATGACCCAGGGGCTGCGCAAGGCCGCGGGCCCGTCACTCAAGCAGATTCTGCGCACCGGCACCCGCTCACGGCTGCGCGGGCTCGTTTCCGGCACACTGATCACCGCCATGGTGCAGTCTTCCAGCGTCGTTACCATCGCCACCATCGGCTTCGTCAATGCCGGTCTGCTCACCCTGGCGCAGTCGGTGTCGGTCATCTACGGCTGCAACATCGGCACCACCATGGTCGGCTGGCTGATCGCCCTGATCGGCTTCAAGATCAAGATCAGCGCCCTGGCACTGCCACTGATCGGTGGCGGCATGCTGCTGCGACTGGCTGGGCGCGGTGGCCGACTGACACACATCGGCCTTGCCCTGGCGGGCTTCGGGGTGTTTTTTATCGGGCTGGATTTTCTCAAGGGCGCCTTTGCCGGCTTTGAACAGCACATGGACCTGTCGTCCCTGGGCAGCAGCGGCCTGAGCCTGATGCTGTTTGTCGTGACCGGCTTCGTGCTGACTCTGCTGATGCAGTCCTCTGCCGCAGCACTGGCCGTCACCCTGTCCCTCACCGCCTCCGGCTCCATTCCACTGGCCGCCGCCGCCGCCATGGTGATCGGCGCCAACGTCGGCACCACTTCCACCGCCATACTCGCGGTGATAGGGGCGACCTCCAATGCCAAGCGTATTGCTGCCGCCCATGTGCTGTTCAACCTGCTGACCGGACTCGTGGGGCTGATACTGTTACTGCTACTGGCGCCTTGGCTCAACAGCATCGATGCCGCACGTTTCGACCTGGTGCTGCTGCTGGCACTGTTTCATTCCATATTCAACCTCACCGGGGTAGCGCTGCTATGGCCACTGACCGATCGACTGGTGGCCATTCTCGAACGCCGCTTCTGCACCCAGGAAGAAGACGAGGGGCGCACCCGCTACCTGGACGATACCCTGGTACAGATGCCGTCCCTGGCCATCGAAGCCATGGCCAAGGAAATGACACGCCTCGATCAGATCTGTTCGCGCATGGCCCGTGAGGCCATCAATTCCAGCGATGGCTACAACAACAACCGCTTGCGCGCCCAGCAGCAGGGTGTGGATCAGCTGGTCGGCAAGATCGGTGCTTTTTGCCAGCGTATCGCCGAAAACGATATCAGCGCCGAGGTCAGCGGCATTCTGCCCACGGCGCTGCGCGTGGTGCGCTACCTGAACGAAATCAGCCGCCTGTCCTGCCTGCTGCCGGGCTACTATGACCGCTTTGACGTCATCGCCGATGAAGCCACGAGGCGCGATGTGCACGACTACCAGAAAGCCAGCATCAAACTGATCGATGCCTGCGAAATCGACGATAGCGTTGATCGCGGCGCCGACAGCGCCCACCTGCTGCTGCACCAGCTGGAACGCCAGTATCAGAGCCTCAAGTCATCCATTCTGCTGGCCACCACGGAACGGCGCCTGTCGCCGGAAGATACCGTACAGCTGCTGGATGCCCTGAGTCACATCCATCGTCTGGCCGAACAGGCTGAGAAGGTTTCCCGCTACTGGAGCGGTATCACCCCGCTGCAACATCGTGATGCGGCGCACATCGCAACGGCTTAGCCACAGCACTGAGCAGAATAGCCCCGCAGGATGAATCGCGCAGGAAACAACTGAGGCCCAGGATAATCACAAGGATCGACCAGCGTAACTCGAGCTTCTTTACAGGGCCCGGCGCCGCGCCTTAGGATAAGCGCCCGCCCAGCCTCGAACGGACTCGCCTGCCCATGATCCAGGACCCCTTTTTCTATCTGGTCGCCATCCCGGCGGTGCTGATTGTCGGTATATCCAAAGGCGGCCTGGGCGGTGGCCTTGGCCTGATCGCCGTGCCTCTGATGGCGCTCGCCGTCCCCCCCACCACCGCCGCCGCCATCATGCTGCCGATCCTCTGCCTGATGGATCTGGTGGGGCTGTGGAAATTCCGCGGCAAGGGCGATCGCCGCAGCCTGAAGATTCTGCTGCCGGCGGCACTGATTGGCATACTGCTGGGCGCACTGAGCTTTCGCTACCTCACCGATGATCACATCCGCCTGATCGTCGGCGGCATTGCCATCAGTTTTACGTTGAACTATTACCTGCGCAAAAGCAGCCAGCAACCGCAGCAACAAAGCCTGGCCCGTGGCAGTTTCTGGGGTGCGCTGTCCGGGTTCACCAGCTTTAGCGTACATGCCGGCGGCGCGCCGCTGAACATCTACCTGCTGCCGCTGCGGCTGGAAAAGCAGGCCTACATCGGCACTACCATCGTATTCTTCGCCACCATCAACTATATCAAGCTGATTCCCTATAGCCTGCTCGGCCAGTTCAATACCGACCTGCTGACCACCTCTGCCGTGCTGGCGGTGCTGGCACCGGTGGGCGTACTGACCGGCGCCTGGCTGCAGCACCGTATCAACGAGCGCCTGTTTTATCATCTGTGTTACGGCTTTCTGATGCTGGCCGGCATCAAGCTGCTCTACGATGCCTTCAGCCACTGATGGAGCGGCAGCCTGTCGGGCTTAACACTGATCTACTCGGCTCGGGCATCCTGCTTCGCCCTACCTCCTGCATCCATGCAGTCGTGCGGAAAAGCCGATTTTGGTCATTTTGCTTGCTCTTTTTTACTCGTCGCTGGCTCCTCGGTCTGCGACCCCGCTAAAGCGGTTCTTTTCACTGCGTTCCAAGTGTTAAATAGAACCACTATTCACCTCAAAAGAGCACAAAAACTGCCTCAAAACGGACTTTCCCTCGCTACGACCGGCCAAGCCCGACAGGCTGCTAGCCCACGGGCTGTTATACTGCCCGGCTTTAACTCTTCAAATGACGACTGATGCAGCCTATAGAATTTCAGCCCATCGGACTTATCCACAGCGGCTACAAGGAAAAGTTCGGCATTCCGCGCCAGCCAGGCCTGGTGCACTCGGTCGGCGCCACCCTGGAGCTGCTGCCACCCTACGGCAACCGGGAATCGGTGCGCGGGCTCGAAATGGCCAGCCATATCTGGCTGCTGTTCCTGTTCAGCGAATGTGTCGACAAGGGCTGGAGCCCGACGGTGCGCCCGCCACGTTTGGGTGGTAATCAGCGCATTGGCGTTTTCGCCACCCGCTCGCCCTTTAGACCCAATCCCATCGGCCTGTCGCCGGTACGGCTGGACGGTATCCGCTTTGAAGGTGATCGGGTATTGCTGGATATCAGCGGCGCCGATCTGCTGGATCAGACCCCGGTGTTCGATATCAAGCCCTACCTGCCCTACTCGGACCGTATCGACAGCGCCACCTTCGAACTGGCCGAACGCATCGAGCTGCTGGATCTGCCGGTCCGCTTCAGCGAACAGGCAGAGCAAATCTGTAACCGGTACGAACGCCGCCGCCAGGAGCCGCTGCGTCACCAGATCGAGGAGCTGCTGCGCTGCGATCCGCGGCCGGCCTATCAGAAAAAGCAGGCCGATCGCATCTACGGTATTCGTCTGCATGACCTGAATATCCGCTGGAGCATCGATGCGGATCAGATCCGGGTACTGGATATCCTGCCCCACGTCGACTGACGCTCAGCCAGCACCGACAGAGCCAGGCCGGCCCTTGCACCCAGAGTGGAAGCCCGCTCTAATGGCGCTCATTATTTATCCACAGGGAGTTTTCATGCCCAGACCACAGATTACATCTGAACAGATAGCATTCGATCAGCAGCATATCTGGCATCCCTACTCGTCGATGATCAACCCGCCACCGGCCTACCCCGTGGTCGCCGCCAAAGGTGTACGACTGGAACTGGCCGATGGCCGCGAGCTCATCGACGGCATGGCGTCCTGGTGGTCGGTCATTCACGGTTATGGCCACCCGGAGCTGAATGCCGCGGCCCATGCCCAGATTGATCGCATGAGCCATGTGATGTTCGGCGGCATCACCCATGAGCCCGCCATCGAACTGGCCCGGCGCCTGGTGGAGATGACCCCCGCGGGGCTCGACAAGGTATTTATCGCCGACTCAGGCTCAGTGGCGGTGGAAGTGGCGATCAAGATGGCCATCCAGTACTGGCACGCCAGGGGCTTGCCGGCCAAGCACCGCCTCTTGACCATTCGCAGCGGCTATCACGGTGATACCTTTGGCGCCATGTCGGTGTGTGACCCGGTGGGCGGCATGCATGAAATATTTACCGGTGTGCTGTCGCAGCAGTTCTTCGCGCCGCGCCCCGAAATCCCCTTCGGCGGCCACTGGGACGCCGCCGACATCAGCGCGCTGGAAAATCTGCTGGCCGAAGAGCACGCGCATATTGCCGCCCTGATCCTGGAACCGATAGTGCAGGGCGCCGGCGGCATGCGCTTCTATCACCCGGAATACCTCAAACGCGCCCGCAGCCTGTGCGATGAGTACGGTGTGCTGCTGATTGCCGATGAAGTGGCCACCGGCTTTGGCCGTACCGGCAAGCTATTCGCCTGCGAGCACGCCGGCATTACCCCCGATATTCTCTGTGTCGGCAAGGCCCTGACCGGCGGTTACATGACCCTGGCCGCCACCCTGACCCGTAGCGATATCGGCGAAACCATTTCGGCCGGTGGCGCCGGCTGCTTTATGCACGGCCCGACCTTCATGGCCAATCCGCTGGCCTGCGCCGTGGCAGCCACCAGCCTGAGGCTACTGCAGGAGGGCGACTGGGCGGGCAATGTTGCCCGCATCGAACGGGGTCTGAAAGCCGGCCTCGCACCCGCGGCACACCTGGAGAGCGTCGCCGAAGTACGCTGCCTGGGTGCCATAGGCGTGGTGGAAATGAAGACGCCGGTCAACACTGTTGCCATCCAGAGGGAGTTCGTCGCCCAGGGCATCTGGATCAGACCCTTCGGCAAGCTGGTCTATGTGATGCCACCGTATGTCATGTCGGATGAGGATCTGGCCACCCTGACCCGTGCCATGGTGAAAGTACTGTCGGAATATCGGAGTTGATCGAACGGCATCCCGCGCCAATTCACTACAGCACGCAAGTCCCGGTCATGCCAGCACATGGTCATGTCGGGTAAGAACCTGGCCACCCTGACCGGTGCCATGGTGCGGGTTCTGGCCCGCGCCTGACCCGGCCGTTCAACTCAGGTACAGGCGCTTTGGACTATGCTTCGCAGTCAAAGATATTCAGACCGCAAAGGCAGTCAGTCAAACGCTTGCCCAGGAGATATAAAGATGAACAAATCAATGCTCGTAGGTACTGTACTGGGCGCCGTCCTCGTCACTGCAGGTGGCGGCTTCGCCGGATATCAGATGATGAACTCGGCTCCCGCCGCAGCCGAGGTGCTCAAGGTCACTGAAGCCTACAAGACCACCAAGGTACCGCGCGAAGTCTGCGAAGACCGCGTGGTGACGCGCCAGGCCCCGGTGAAGGATGAAAACCGCATTGCCGGCTCAGTGGTCGGTGCCGTCGTCGGCGGTCTGCTGGGCAAGCAGGTAGGCGGTGGTAGCGGCAAGAAACTGGCGACCGTCGCAGGCGTCGCCGCCGGTGGCTATGCCGGCAACCAGGTGCAGAAGAACCTGCAGGAAAAAGACACCTACACCACCACCGAACGGGTCTGCAACACCGTGACCGACAGCCGCAAGGACCTGGTTGGCTACGATGTCGAATACCGCATCGGCGAACAGGTGGCCTCGGTGCGCATGGATCACAACCCCGGCGACAGCATTCCGCTCAAGGATGGCAAGCTGGTACTGAGCGCCCAGTAGCACCTTTTACTCGCATTCACTGTAAAAAAGGGGCCTTCGAAGCTGAATTCGAAAGCCCCTTTTTTCTGTCTGCCGGCACCGGGCAGGCAACCAAACCGTCGCCGCCATGGGGCTTCTCCACCTCGCAAGGCTCGACCAGACCCAGCGCTTTCTTTATGCTTTGGCAGAACGGATTTAGAGCAGGAGCAGCAATGCCACGTATCAAGATTGAGATGCCGCAACACTTTACCTTTACCACCGAAATGCCGGTACGCATCAGCGATATCAATTACGGCGGACACCTGAGCAACGATTCCATCGTTTCCCTGATTCACGAAGCCCGGGTACGCTTTCTGGCACAGTACAACTATGGCGAGCTGAACGTCGAAGGAGTGGGCATGATCATGACCGACTCGGCGGTGATCTATAAGGCGGAGGGCTTTCACGGTGACGTGCTGCAGATCGATGTCTGCATCAGCGACTTCAACAAGTACGGCTGTGATTTCTATTATCTGCTGAGCAACAAGAAAACCGCAGTGGAAGTGGCCCACGCCAAGACCGGCATGGTGTTTTTTGACTACGAAGAGCGCAAGGTCACGGCCGTGCCGCAGAAATTCCGCGACCGCATGCAAAAAAACGCCTGACCTCACAAGCAGAAACAGGGCTGTTTTCAACCAGGCCAGGAGCAACGGCCGGCATCAGCCGCCGTCGAAGCCGCCGTACTCTTCGTAGTGCTGCGGCGCCAGATTCTCGAAACGGGTGTACTTGCCGATAAAGGCCAGCCGTGCGGTGCCGATGGGGCCGTTTCGCTGCTTGCCGATGATGATTTCGGCGATCCCCTTCTGCTCGCTGTCCTCGTTGTAGACCTCATCACGGTAGATAAACATGATGACGTCGGCATCCTGCTCGATGGCGCCGGACTCACGCAGGTCGGAGTTCACCGGGCGCTTGTTGGGACGCTGCTCCAGCGCTCGGTTAAGCTGCGACAGCGCCACCACCGGACATTCCATTTCCTTGGCCAGCGCCTTGAGGGAACGGGAAATCTCGGAGATCTCCGCGGTGCGGCTCTCCATCTTGGTGCCCTTGATCTGCATCAACTGCAGATAGTCGATCATGATCAGGGCCAGGTCGCCGTGCTCGCGCTTGATACGCCGCGCCCGGGAGCGCATTTCGTTGGGACTGATACCGGCCGTATCGTCGATATAGAGCGGCTTGTCCCGCAGCATGTTGACCGCCGTGGTCAGCCGCGGCCAGTCTTCCTCTTCCAGCTGGCCGGTACGCACCTTGGTCTGATTGATGCGGCCAAGGGATGACAGCATACGTGTCACCAGCTGGTCGGCGGGCATTTCCAGACTGAACACCAGCACCGGACGGCCACTGAGCATCAGGGCATTTTCCACCAGGTTCATGGCGAAAGTGGTTTTACCCATGGACGGACGCGCCGCAACGATGATCAGATCCGATGGCTGCAGACCTGTGGTGCTCTCGTCCAGATCATCAAAACCGGTGGAGACCCCGGTCATGGCCTCGGCGTTATTGAACAGCATGTCGATGCGCTCAACGGCCTTTTTCAGCAGCGGATTAACCGGCTCCGGGCCACCCTGATTCGGCCGGCTCTCGGCAATCTGAAAGATCTTGCGCTCGGCGTCGTTGAGCAGATCCTCCGGCAGCATTCCCTCGGGATTGAAGGCACTGTCGGAAATTTCCTGGGACACCGCGATCATCTGGCGCAGCAGCGCACGATCGCGCACGATTTCGGAGTAGGCGCGGATGTTCGAGGCACTGGGCGTGTTGCGTGCCAGGGTCACCAGATAGTCCAGCCCGCCGCCGGCTTCAAGCTCACCGACCCGGTCAAGCTCTTCCTGCACCGTTATCACATCGACCGGCTGGCTGGCGTTGATCAGCTTTTCCATGGTGCGGAAGATCAGGCGGTGATCCCGACGGTAGAACAGATCCTCCGTCAGTACCTCGGACACCGTATCCCAGGTGCTGTTGTCCAGCATCAGCCCACCGAGTACCGACTGCTCCGCCTCTATGGAGTGCGGTGGCAGCTTGATACTGGCCAGATCATCATCGTGCAGTTCTGAAAAGTCCATCGAATACCCAACAAGCAGAAAGCGAATGTTTGTCTACCGGTAACGCGCCGCTCTCGCGCATGAGCGCCAGGGACGGCGTTTTGCAGGAGCAAAAAACGGCCCTTGCGCCCGCGGCATATCATCCTGTACATCGCCGCTCTTGCGCATCCTTGCGCCCGCGGCATACCGTACATCCTGTACATAAAAAAAGGCACTGCGCAGTATTCTACGCAGTGCCTTTTCAGCAGACAAATTGTCAGGCGGAATTATTCGCCGACAACGTTCAGCTTGATTGTCGCGTTCACTTCAGCGTGCAGCTGCAAGTTGATTTCGAACTCGCCAGTGGTGCGGATCGCACCTTCCGGCAGACGAACTTCACTTTTCGCTACAACAACACCGGAGCCGGAGATCGCATCAGCGATATCGCGAGTACCGATGGAACCGAACAGCTTGCCTTCGTCGCCGGCTTTGGCAACAACAGACAGTTCCAGTTCGTTCAGCTGCGCTGCGCGAGCCTGAGCGTCGCTCAGTTTGGCGGCAGCAGAAGCTTCCAGTTCCGCACGACGTTCTTCGAACTTCGCTACGTTGTTTTCAGTGGCAGATACAGCCTTGCCCTGAGGAACCAGGTAGTTACGGCCGAAACCGGCTTTAACGTTAACCTTGTCACCCAGGTTACCCAGCTTGCTAACTTTTTCGAGCAGAATAACTTCCATCTCGTAAACCTCTTTGTTCTGCAAATGTTATTGCAGTACTAAGTCTTGGCCGGTATGCGTCGACGGATATCGACCAGGCTGTCTATCACAGCCAGCAACACCAGCATCGTAATCAGGTAAGGGCCCAGCACCACGACCGTCATGTAAAACATGACCAGCCAGGTACCCCCTACTTTCCGTTTGGCCACGCTGCCGTGAACCAGAGCCAGACCGGCAAATACCAGCGGCAAAATCAGTAATGGCAACCAGTGCACCATTACGAGACCGAACTGCGGCCCCAGGACCAGCACCGCCATAACAGACAGCGCCAGTGACGGGCTCAGCCTCAACCGGTGAAATTCCTCGCGGAAGCCACCGGGGTTGTACAGTACCGACTGCCACCAACGTGCCAGCACCAGGCTGGCCAGCATCATTGCTGCGTGGGCGGCACTGAGGCCGCCGGCAAACAACTGATACCAGCCATCGGCACCGAGTTCGGCACCCGGCATAGTCGCCTGCGACTGTGCCAGCAGTTCCTGTACAACCTCGACCAACTGCCCCAGAACCTCGTGCAGCATCTGCTCAAGAGCGATGCCGGCGAGTACACCCACGGGTATCAGAACCGCAAGGGTGTAGCCCCAGGACACCGTCCGCCTGAGTATCACTGCAAGTACGTAAGTACCCAGGATAACCATAGCGGGGGTCGGATCTCCAACCAGCCCCCAGGCTCCGGCCGGAAGCAAGCTCCAGGCCAGGAGTCCGGCACCGTCGCTGGGCCCTCTTCTGAGGGTGACCAGGCCGACAGCTGCTGCGCTGATCCAGTACATCATCGGCAGCATGGTGGCGATAAACACCACCAGTATCGCCTGCGAGCGACCGCGCATTATCAGCTCAGCCAGCTTGCGCATGACGATTAACCCGGCTTACAGGTGGCTATCGGTGTACGGCAGCAGAGCGACAAAGCGCGCACGCTTGATCGCAGTCGCCAGCTGACGCTGGTAGCGCGCCTTGGTGCCGGTGATGCGGCTGGGTACGATCTTGCCTGTTTCGGTGATGTAACCTTTCAGGACTTCCAGATCTTTGTAATCGATCTCTTTAACACCTTCTGCCGTGAAACGGCAGAACTTGCGGCGACGGAAAAAACGAGCCATGGGATTTCTCCTCAATCAGATAAAAGGTGGGGTTACTCGGCAGCAGCTTCTTCAGTCGCTTCAGCCGGTTTCTCTTCCTGCCTTTCCGGCCGGGAATCTTCACGACGCGGCTTGCGCTCTTCGCGGGATTCAGCGGCTTTGATCGGAGAAACTTCAGTGATCGCTTCTTTACGACGGATGAACATGTTACGCAGAACAGCGTCGTTGTAGCGGAACATGTTTTCCAGCTCGTCCAGAACTTCCTGGCTGCATTCTACGTTCATCAGAATGTAGTGTGCTTTGTGAGCATTGTTGATCGGGTAAGCCAGCTGACGGCGGCCCCAGTCTTCCATACGGTGGATCTTGCCGTCAGCACCTTCGATAACGCCGGTGTAACGCTCAACCATCGCAGGAACCTGCTCGCTCTGGTTCGGGTGAACCAGAAATACGATTTCATAATGACGCATTGGAACTCCTTTCGGTTTTACAGCCTTCGACGAGCTCTTAAACAGGGAAAACCTGTGTATGCACGCGAAAGCAAGGAGGTTAATGAAGTACAAATGGACGCGAAATTATACGCCTATTGAAAATCGTGCGCAATCCGTCCACAAAAAAACCGAAGGCGGCACCTTCGGCTTCTGTCCAGGGGCGTTATACAGCCCCTGCTCGCGCCCCTTGGCTCTCTCAGGCTTAAGCGTCGAGCTCGATGATTTCGTAGCTGTGGCTCATCTTGACCCCGCCCTTCTCCAGCATCAGCGATACCGAGCAGTACTGCTCCGCCGACAACTGCACCGCGCGCTTGACGTGGGCTTCCTTGAGCTTGCGCCCCGTCACCACGAACTTGAGGTGGATGGCGGTGAACACCGCGGGCACGGCATCGGCGCGCTCGGCGTCAATTTCCACCACGCAGGCGGTGACATCCTGGCGGCTCTTGCGCAGGATCGCCATCACATCGACGCTGCTGCAGCTACCAAGGCTGGCCAGCAGCAGCTCCATCGGGCGCGGACCTTCTTTCAGGTCACGGTCCACCATCACATCAAATCCGGAGCCGGTGGTCGCCTTGAAACGATCATCACCCGCCCACTGAACCTTGGCACTCATTGTCATCTTCGCAATTCCCTAACAGTTAAACAGTTCAGCCAGCTTTAAACCCGGGTCTTCGGCACGGATAAAGGTTTCGCCCACCAGAAAGCTGTGCACGCCGTGCCCTCGCATCAGGGCCACATCGGCAGGCCCGGTAATGGCACTCTCGGTCACAACGATACGATCGGGGGGCACCTGATCCAGCAATTGGATGGTGTTGTTCAGCGACACCTCAAAGGTATGCAGATTGCGGTTGTTGATGCCCACCAGGCGATTGCCGAGGCCCAGGGAGCGCGCAAGCTCTGCGCTGTCATGCACCTCAACCAGCACATCCATGCCCAGCTCCAGCGCCAGCGCATTGAGATCCGCCATCTGCTGATCCTGCAGTGCCGCCACTATCAGCAGGATGCAGTCTGCCCCTATGGCGCGGGCTTCATATACCTGATAGGGATCGACGATAAAGTCCTTGCGGATCACCGGCAGACTGCAGGCGGCCCGGGCCTCCTGCAGGTAGGCCTCAGAGCCCTGAAAATAATCGAGATCCGTCAGGACCGACAGGCAGCTGGCGCCACCGCGCTCATAGGAACGGGCAATCTCGGCCGGCACAAAGGGATCACGCAGCAGCCCCTTGGACGGGCTGGCTTTCTTTACCTCGGCGATCACCGCCGAACGGCCGGCGGCAATGCTGCGCGCAATGCTGTCGACAAAACCACGGGGGTCGGTGGCGGAACCCGCCTGAGCGGCGATTCGCGCCTTGAGATCGGCAATAGACACCTTCGCCGAACGCTCGCTGACTTCCTCCGCCTTGCGCGCCAGTATTTTCTTCAAAACCGTGGGCGTATCGTTGCTCATGCCTGCTCCTGCGCCAGTTGTTGACTGAAGGCGGCCAGCTGCTCCATTTTTTCCAGCGCCGCACCGCTTTCCAGCTGTTTGCGTGCCAGGGCGACACCGTCCGCCAGGGTTGCCGCCACACCGGACAGGTAGATGGCCGCTCCGGCGTTCAGGGCGATAATGCTGCTGGCCTTGCGTGCCGCGGTGCTGGTGCCGGCCCTGAAGGCATCCATGATCAGGCGCAGCGAATCCGCCGAGCTGCTGACCTCAAGCCCGATCAGGCTCTGGCTCTCGATGCCGACATCTTCCGGCGTCAGGCTGTATTCGGTCACCACGCCGTCTTTCAGCTCCGCTACGTGGGTATGGGTGGCCAGACTGATTTCATCCAGCCCATCGTGGGCATGCACCACCATCACATGCTCGCCCCCCAGTTCACGCATGACCTCGGCCATGGGGCGACAGAGGGAGTCGCTGAACACGCCGATCAGCAGACGCTTGACACCGGCCGGGTTGGTCATGGGCCCGAGAATATTGAACAGGGTACGGATGCCAAGCTGACGCCGCGGCCCTATGGCGTACTTCATGGCACTGTGGTGACTGGGTGCGAACATGAAGCCCACCCCGACATCTTCCACGCAGCGCGCCACCTGGTCGGCGCTCAGGGTCAGATCGACTCCGCAGGCCTCCAGCAGATCAGCGCTGCCGCTGGAGGACGACACCGCCCGATTGCCGTGCTTGGCCACACTGGCGCCGGCGGCGGCGGTGACAAAAGCGCTGGCACTGGAAACATTGAACAGGTTGGCGCCATCGCCACCGGTTCCGACTATATCCACCAGGGGTGCTGCATTGATGTGCACCGGTGTTGCCAGGTCACGCATGACCTGGGCGGCACCGGTAATTTCGTCGATGGATTCGCTCTTCATGCGCAGTGCCACCAGGAAACCCGCGATCTGGGCTTCGGTACACTGGCCCGTCATCACCTGCTGCATGACCTCGGTCATTTCGATGCGACTCAGGTCCAGATGGTCGACCACCTTGGCGATCGCTTGCTGAATGTTCATTGTCTCTCCTTAGCAGGCTGCTAGGCCGCCTGCGGACGGCGGCGCTTGAGAAAGTTGGCCAGCAGTTCATGCCCCTGCTGCGTCAAAATCGATTCGGGATGGAACTGGACACCTTCGATATCCAGGCTGCGGTGACGCACGCCCATGATTTCATCGATAGTGCCATCGTCATTCTGGGTCCAGGCCGTCACTTCCAGACACTCGGGCAGAGACGCCTGCTCAATCACCAGCGAATGGTAGCGGGTCACTTCCACGGGATTGGCGAGGCCAGCAAAGACACCGCTGTTGTTGTGATGCACCATGGAGGTTTTGCCGTGCATTACCTGCTTGGCACGTACAATCTTGCCGCCAAACGCCTGGCCAATACTCTGATGGCCCAGACAGATACCGAAGATGGGCAGCTTGCCTGCGAAGTGCTCGATCGCCGGCACTGAAACCCCCGCCTCTTTGGGCGTACAGGGGCCAGGCGATACCACCAGTTGCTCAGGGTTCAGGGCTTCGATCTGCTCCAGGGTGATTTCGTCATTGCGAAACACCCGAACATCGGCGCCCAGCTCACCCAGATACTGCACGACGTTGTAGGTAAAGCTGTCGTAATTGTCGATCATCAGCAGCATATAGCACCCAATCTGTTGATACTTATAAACCCTTGTTCGTCGCGATCCGCGACCGGGCTGCTGCCTGGCAGCCTGTCGGACCAAAAGCGCCAGCCGGCGCCGAACCCGACGGGAAATAATACACGACTTCGCCGGCATTTCCTCGTGCCGACACAGGGAAAGCTATTGCGGTGACCGCGCCGCGGCTACACTGCCAGCAAATCAGGAGCCTGACATGAAACTCTTCACCTGCGAGCATTGCGGCCAGACCCTCTACTTCGACAACTTCAGCTGTATACGCTGCCAGCACGAACTCGGCTTCCTGCCCGACAAAATGGTGCTTGCGGCACTGCAGGCCCAAGGCGAACACTGGGTTGCCGTCGATGCCAAGCCCGGCGAGCCCGGTTATCGCAAGTGCGCCAACTACAGCGAACACAACCTGTGCAACTGGATGATCGCGGACAGCGATCCCTGCAAGTACTGCGTGGCCTGTCGCCTGACTCAGACCATTCCGGATTTGAGTATCGAGGGCAACAAGACCCTCTGGCACCGGCTGGAGGCGGAAAAGCGCCGGCTGGTTTTCAGCCTCATGCGCCTCGACCTGCCACTGGACCCCAAGCCCGAACCTGATGCCGACGGACTGGCGTTTGCCTTTCTGTCGGATGACCCGAGCAAGGCGTTTCACGAAGACGACGAGCGCGTACTGACCGGTCACGCGGCCGGCCTGATAACGCTGAATATCGCAGAAGCCGACAACGCCATCCGCGAAGACATGCGCCAGCAGATGGCCGAACCCTATCGCACCCTGCTGGGCCATTTTCGTCATGAGTCGGGGCACTACTACTGGGACAGGCTGGTACAGAACAGCGAATGGCTGGTGCCTTTTCGAACCCTGTTTGGCGACGAGACGCGGAATTATCAGCAATCCCTGCAGAGTCACTACAAAACGGGCGCCCCCGCCGACTGGCAAAACAGTTTCGTCAGCACCTATGCCAGCAGCCATCCCTGGGAAGACTGGGCCGAAACCTGGGCCCACTACCTGCATATCGCCGACACCCTGGAAACCGCCCGCGCCTTCGGCCTGAGGGTCAAACCCCGGGTCGAAGAAGCCGAAGAACTGAGCACAGGCGTGCCCTTCGACCCCTATCGCAGCAGGAACTTCGAGCCATTGATAGAACAGTGGCTGCCGGTCACCTATGCCCTCAACAACCTGAACCAGAGCATGGGCCACCCCGACCTCTACCCTTTTATCCTGGCGCCACTGGCCATCGAAAAGCTGTCCTTCGTGCACCGGATCATTCTCGATCACCGCGAGCACAAAGCGCAGCCTGAGTAGGCCGTGCTGCACCCGGCAGCGAATGCGCGCTTTTATCGGAATCCGGCACATCGCCGGTCTGGGATTCGTGGAATCGTGATTCGTGATTCGTGATTCGTGATTCGTGATTCGTGATTGGCAGTTAGAAGCGGTCGCTGCCCGCCCGCTGCAGATTGTTGATACGGGACTTGCCCATCAGTTTCAGCACTCCATTGCGACAGCTGCGCAGCAATGGGTAGAGCAGCGCCGAACGACGCTTCGAGCGAAAGATCCAGTAATTCAGCCGATTGAAGGCACCCGAACAGCTGCCAAGCAGTGCCAGCCGCTGGATGGCATCGGCACCGTAATAGAGCCGCTCACCCATTTTCAGCACCATGCCCTGGTCGATATCCAGCCCGGCGGCCGTCACCTCAGCCATCAGTTCAGCCGTCCGTTCAGCAGAGTCGCGGGCATTGACCAGCCGCAGCGTCCCCACCGTCGCCCGAATACGCACCAGGCGACAGTAGTGATCACAGAAGGGGCATTGCTTGTCGTAAATAAGGACTATTTCAGACACTTTGATCCCTGCTGAAGGTTCCAGCACCCTATCGTCTCAAGCCTGCAACTGATTGACCAGACAGCTCATCATCGCCAGGTGCTGACCTGTCTGGGATTTCGCTTCGGCAACGCTGTCCCGCAGCTCGCCAAGCGTGGCGCAGCTTTCGATCAGGGCAGGAAATGCATCCTCACTGGCACAGGCGTCGCTGGATTGCAGCAGCGCCAGCACCCGGCGTCGCACCGCGGCATCCAGCGTCTCGCTGAGCTGCTGTTTGCTTTTGCGCTGCCATTTGTCGAACGCCGGCAAGCCCTCCAGGGCAAGGCGCAGCCAGAACAGGTCCAGATAGTTGTTAAGGCAGAACCAGACGCTGGCGGCCAGCGACACGTCGCATCCGGCCTGCTGGGCGATGGCGGCGATATCAAAGCCAAAATACAGCCGTTCAAGCTCGGCGACCCTGGATTCCAGCAGCCCATGACTACCCTGCATCGCGCCATCCATGCCAGGCAGCCGTCCGCGGGTGTCGTCGATAGCCTGGCGGAAACGCGCCGCGATCACCGTTGTCGGCTGCGACCAGTCCGCATGTTTGAGCAGCCAGTGGGTCGCCCGCTCCACCGGATGATGCATGCGCAGCTGCAGATCCATCTGCTGCTGATTGCTGATGCCGGCATCCAGCGCATCGATATCCCGCGCCAGATCGGCGATGCCCAGGGCTTCGCGCGCCACCGTATAGGAACGAATCCAGTGGGCGCAGTCGGTTTTAACCTCTTCCAGCAACAGCAGACAGAAGCTCGACCCCATGCGGTTGATGACCTGGTTGGTTAGCTGGGCGGCGAGTATTTCCTTGCGCAGCGGGTGATTTTCAATATCGTCGCGATAGTTGTCCCGCAGCAGGGCCGGGAAATACTGCAGCAGGGATTCGGCAACAATGGGGTCGTCGATCAGGTCGGTGTCGATCAGTTTTTCGAACAACCGACTTTTGCTATAGGCCAGCAACACCGCAATTTCCGGCCGGCTCAGGCCTTCCTGACGGGCAATGCGCCCGGCAATTTCGGTTTCATCCGGCAGGCATTCAAGCTGGCGATCCAGCCGCCCTTCGCGCTCCAGCAGCTGAATCAACCGGCCGTGCTGGGCGATGAAGGCCGCCGCCGTCTGGCTGGACTGGCTCAACATCTTGCTCTGGGCGTAGTTGTTGCGCAACACCAGCGCCGCCACCTCATCGGTCATGGCCCCCAGCAGTTCGTCCCGCGCCGGCGCCGCCATGACGCCTGCGCGCACGCGCTGATCCAGCAGAATCTTGATATTGACCTCATGGTCGGAGCAGTCGACCCCGGCCGAGTTGTCGATGGCATCGGTATTGATCAGGCCGCCGCGGCGGGCAAACTCGATACGGGCGCGCTGGGTCAGCCCCAGATTGCCGCCCTCCACCAGCACCCGGGCACGCAGCTCGGTGGCGGCAACGCGCAGGCCATCGTTGATGCGATCACCCACATCGAGATCGGTCTCGTCGCTGGCGCGTACATAGGTGCCAACGCCGCCGTTCCACAACAGGTCCACCGGTGCGCGCAAGAGCGCCGCGATCAGCGCGTCGGGCGCCAGGTAGTCAATTTCATCGCTGATACCCAGGGCCTGCTTCATGGGCAGGCTCAGGGGGATTTTCTTGCTCTGACGGGAGAAGACGCCGCCGCCTGCGGATATCAGCGCCGGATCATAGTCGCTCCAGGCCGAGCCTTCAAGGCCGAACAACCGCTGCCGCTCGCCAAAGGAGGCGGCCGGGTCCGGCGCAGGATCGACAAAGATATGCCGGTGGTTAAAGGCCCCCAACAGACGGAGCTGATTCGACAGCAGCATGCCGTTGCCGAACACATCACCGGACATGTCGCCGATGCCCACAACGCTGAACGCCTGACGCTGGGTATCCAGCCCCAGCTCGCGAAACAGCCGTTTTGTGGATTCCCAGGCACCGCGGGCGGTAATGCCCATTTTCTTGTGGTCGTAGCCCTTGGAGCCGCCGGAGGCGAAGGCATCGCCGAGCCAGAAGTCGTACTCGGCGGCGATGCCATTGGCCAGATCGGAGAAGGTGGCCGTGCCCTTGTCGGCGGCAACGACCAGATAGCTGTCATCTGCGTCGTAGCGCACCAGCTGTGCAGGTGGCACCACCTGGCCATCGACACGGTTGTCGGTGAGATCCAGCAGGCCACGGATAAAGGCCGAATAGGCCTGGCGCACCCTGACTGCACGCTGAGCCGGTTCCAAATCAGTACCCAGCGCCTTGCAGACAAAGCCGCCCTTGGCGCCGGTGGGCACGATCACGGCGTTCTTCACCATCTGTGCCTTGGCCAGCCCCAGCACTTCTGTGCGGTAATCCTCCATGCGCTCGGACCAGCGCAGGCCGCCACGGGCCACCTTGCCACCACGCAGGTGCACCCCTTCAACCGCGGGGCCGAAGACGAATATCTCGAAGGCCGGCACGGGCCTGGGCATATTACGGATGCGTCCCGGCAGCAGCTTGAACGCCAGACAGCGCTGCGGGTCGGTCCAGACCGCGGGGTTGAAAAAGTTGCTGCGCACCGTGGCGCAGATCACATCCACAAAGGCAGTGAAGATGCGGTCGTCATCCACCGAGGCCACGCCGTCAATCTGTGCCAGCAGCGCCCGGTGCCTGCTCTCAAGATCGCCCTCACTGCCCTGGGCCGCGGGATCGAACTTGAGGTAAAAATACTCCACCAGGGCGCGGGCCAGCTGCGGATAGCGGCAGAGCGCGCCCTGCATGTAGGCCTGACTGAAGGGCAGCTTGATCTGCAGCAGATAGCGGGCCAGACCGCGCAACAGAATGCAGCCACGCAAATCCAGCGCGCAGAGGGTAATCAGGTTGTTGAAGCCATCGTTGTCCACTTCCTCGCGGGACACCGCCAGCAGCGTCTGGCAGAACTGCTGTTGCATCGCCCGGCTCTCCAGCAGTTGCGCACTCCGGGGCTGCAGGCTCAGCTCGATTATCCAGTCGCCATGCTGCCCGGTACTGGCGGAGCTGATGACATCAACCCCCAGGTTTTCAACGATGGGCAGCAGCGCCGACAGGGTCATCGGAGCCCCCTCGCCCGCGACCGCTAGCCTCAGGTAGTTATCCCCCGGCGCCAAGGTGGCGAACTGACTGCGAACGATGCGCGCGGGCATCTGGGATCTGCTGGCATCCATAGGTATTTTCATGCTCTGCCCCGATAGTATTCAGGCGTTAAGGACGGCGTCAGGTGGTAAGACAATGTCTGGCATTAAAAGAAGCTCAGGGGTTAAAGCCCAAAGCTGTGATTGAAAATCATGCGCTGGGCTTCGGCCTCGGACACATCCATCGGGCGAAAGCGCACCCGGTCACCAGGCCCGCGCTGGGCCAGCTGGGCGGCGCCCAGGGCGCTGATACAGCCGATTTTCGGGTAACCACCGATGGTCTGGCGGTCCCGCAACAGCACTATGGGCTGGCCATCACTGGGGATCTGGATGGCGCCAAAGGCGATGCCTTCCGAAATGATGCCGTTGCGCCTGGGCTGAATCGCATCGCCGCTGAGGCGATAGCCCATGCGATCCATGTTCTGGCTCACCTTATAGCTGGCGGAAAAGAATTTCGTGCGCTGCACTATATCGAACTCATCGTGCTGATAACCCGCCATCACGCCCAGTTCCAGCGGGCTGTCGTAGTCGGGGATGGCCCAGGCGGGCACCCGGGCGTCAATCGCCGTACGAGTTGGCTCAAAGGGCAGAATATCCCCGGCCTTGAGCTTGACGCCTGCACCATCGACACCCCCCAGCCCCTCGCGGCAGACGGTGGCACAGCTGCCCAGGCGCGCCTGAGCCTTAAATCCCCCCAGCACCGCCAGATAGGCCCGCAGCCCGGTGACCGGAGTCGCGAACACGATCTTGTCGCCTTTGCGTACCTGCCTCGTGCACCAGGGCGCCAGCGGCTCACCGTTGATACGCGCCCCAAGATCCGCCCCCGTCAGGGCGATGCAGGTATCGGCCTGGCAGCGCAGTTGCAGCAGGCCATAGGTAATTTCCAGCTGCGCTGACCCCGGTGCATTGCCCAGAATATGATTGGCCCAGACAAAGGCATGCTCATCCATCGGGCCGCCGGTGGTGACGCCCAGATGCTGATAGCCAAAGCGCCCGTCATCCTGCAACAGGCTCAGAATACCCGGGTTGATAACCTCAAAGCTCATCGAACTGCCCTCCCAGACTCAGGTATTCCTGCCTCGATACCGGCTCGAAGCGCACCCGATCACCCACTTCCATCAGCGCCAGCGAGCGGCTGTTCCAGTCGATCATCTGCCGCGGCGTGCGGCCGATAAGCTGCCAGCCACCCGGCGTGACGCTGGGATAGATGGCGGTCTGGTTGTCGGCAATACCGAGGCTGCCCCTGGGGACTTTCAGCCGTGGCGTGGCCTTGCGGGGCATGCACAGGCGCGGGTCTGTATTGCCCAGAAAGGCAAAGCCCGGGCTAAAGCCAATGGCATAGACGCGGTAACTGACGCCGCTGTGCAGGGCTATGACCTCATCGGTGGACAACCCCAGGTGCTGGCAGATCGCTGCCATATCCAGCGCCACTTCCTCGCCGTAATACACCGGCAGTACCAATTCACGTGCCTCCAGGGGCCTGTCCTCGGCGTGCTCCAGCCGCTGCATCAGCGCCTGCAGCCTGGATAACATGCCCAGCCGGTCTATCTGGCGCAGATCAAAGCTCAGCAGAATCGAGCTATAGGACGGCACCAGGTCGATCACGCATTCCGCCAGTTCGCAGCGAATGGCATCCAGCAACTGCCGCACCCGTTGCGCCACTGCGTCACCGATCTCGTCGCCAAGGCTGATCAGCAGGGTGTTCTCGTTAACGCTCTGCAACTGCATCAGCTTTGTACCCAGCCCCGCAAACGCTGCACCAGCTGCAGCGCCAGCGGATTGTCACCGTGAATGCACAGGGTGTCGGCCTGGATCGGCACCCGCACGCCATTGATGGAGGTGACGCTGGCGTCATTGATCATCTGCATCACCTGCTGCTCGATCGCCTCGCAGCTGTGATGCACGGCGCCCGGCACCGCGCGGGACAGCAGCCGTCCCTGATCGTCGTAGGCACGATCGGAAAAGGCTTCGAACCAGAGTGTCAGCCCCAGTGTTGCGGCCCGGGCACGAAAGCGCTCGGCATCGGGCGTGGCCATGATCACCAGCGGGCACTGGGGCGCGTAGTCCAGCACCGCCTGCATCACCACCGCCATGGTGGCGTCATCGGCAATCATGCGGTTATAGAGGGCGCCGTGGGGTTTTACATAGTCAATACGGGTTGCGTTCACGCGGCAGATGCCATCGAGCGCGGCAATCTGATAGACCAGCAGCGCACGCAGTTCGTCCGCCGAGCACTGCAGGTCGCGGCGGCCAAAGCCCTGCAAATCGGGATAACCCGGATGGGCACCGATACTGACGCCACTGGCCAGGGCCAGCTTGACGGTTCTGTCCATGGTGAGCGGGTCCGAGGCGTGGAAACCGCAGGCGATATTGGCCATATCGACAAAGGGCATCACCTGTTCGTCCATGCCCATGACCCAGCTGCCAAAACTTTCACCCATGTCACAATTGAGTTTCATCGACCTTCTCCAGGCAAAGCATTGCCGTTGCCCTGCAAGGGTGCGCAGGACAGGGCAAGATCAGAAAATTAATCCAGGGCAGATTCGGGCGGCGGCGCCAGGCGACACAGCCCCTGTGATGAATCCGGCTAGCGCTGCGACATGGTCGTCGGCAGGTAGGTCACAATCTCGGGGAACCAGCTGATCAGCACTATGGCAAACAGGATCAGCAGGAAGAACGGCAGTGCCGCCCGGGCCACATACAAGATGTCCTTGCCGGTGAGCGCCTGAATCACGAACAGATTGAAGCCCACCGGCGGCGTGATCTGGGACATTTCCACCACCAGCACTATATAGATACCGAACCAGAGCAGGTCGATGTTGGCCTGCTGCACCATGGGCAGAACCACGGCCACGGTCAGAACCACCACCGAGATGCCATCGAGGAAACAGCCCAGCACCACGAACAGCACCGTCAGCGACATCAGCAGCACCACCGGCGAGAGCGCCATATCGCCAATCCACTGCGCCAGGGCGCTGGGAATGCCGAGAAAGCCCATGGCCAGGGTCAGAAAGTGCGCACCAACCAGAATCAGCCCGATCATGCAGGAGCTCTTTACCGCCCCCAGCAGACTGCCGAGAAAACTCTCGCGATCCAGGCTGCCGGTCACCAGGGCCAGAAACAGTGAGCCGAAAACTCCCAGCGCCGCCGCTTCCGTCGGCGTGGTCAGGCCGCCATAGATGGAGCCCAGCACGAAGCCGATAAGGGCCACAATCGGCAGCAGCTGCTTCAGCGCCTTCAGCTTGACGGTAAGCGATACGCGGTCGCTTTTGTCGCTGGGCAACTCGTCCTTGTTCAGCAGTGCCCACACCATGGTGTAGCCCATAAAGAGCACCATCAGCAGCAGGCCCGGCAGAGCACCGGCAATAAACAGCCGGCCAATAGACACCTCGGCGGCCACGCCGTATACGATCAGGATAATCGAGGGCGGTATCAGCAGCCCCAGGGTACCGGAGCCCGCCAGGGTACCCACGGCCATGCGTTCACTGTAGCCCTGCGCCTTGAGTTCAGGCAGGGTCATACGACCAATGGTGGCAGCCGTGGCAGCGGATGAGCCAGAGACGGCGGCAAAGATGCCACAGCTGAGCACGTTGACATGCAGCAGCTTGCCCGGCAGTCCACCCAGCCAGGGCGACAGCCCCTTGAACAGATCCTCCGACAGGCGGGTACGAAACAGCACCTCCCCCATCCAGATAAACAGCGGCAAGGCGGTCAGCGACCAGGAGGTACTGGCCCCCCAGCTGGAGGTGGCAAACAGCAGGCCGATCTGGTCGTTGCCGGACAGCATCAGCCCCAGCACCGCCACGCCGGTCAGCGCCAGCGCCACCCAGATCCCCATGGCGAGCATCAGCAGCATGCTGACGGCCAGTACAATCGATAGCAGCGTCATATCCATCAGACTTCCTCCAGATTGAGTTCATTCTCATGGGTCTGATAGGCCGGCACCCGCCCTTTCACGACACAGACAAGGCTATCGAGAATGGCCAGATTCAGCGCCAGCATTCCCAGCGCCAGGGGCACCTGCGGAATCCATATAGGCACCGGAATGTAGCCATAGGAGACCTCTTCGAAGACGTAGGACTCCCACACCATGTAGATGCAGTACCCGGTCATGTAGCTCACCAGCACCAAAGAAAACAGCAGTACCAGTAATTCCTGCAGGTAGCGCGCCCGGGACGAGCAGCGCTGAATCAGCAGCGTAACCCTGATATGCCCGCCTTCGTGAAAGGTATAGGCCAGGCCGAGGAAGGTGGCGCCAGCCAGGGCGTAGCCGGAAAAATCTTCCGCGGAGGGAATGATAAAACCGAACAGCCGACCGACAATCTGGGCCAGGATGATGAGCATGATGGCGACCAGACAAAAGCCCGCCAGGTAGCCCGATGCCAGATACAGTTTTTCTCGAAGTGAGTGCATAACAGGCGCCTCGCTGGACAGGCTCCGCAATCGGAGCCTGTGACACTGGGATTACTGGCGGTAGCTGGAGAGGATAGCTCCAACCTCATCCGGTGACTCGGCCTTCCATTCCTCGATCATGGTGTCGCCGATCTTCTGCAGCTGCGCCATCAGCTCGGCGGAGGGCTCTGCCACCTGAATGCCGTGCTCGGCCAGGGTTTTGGTATCCTCGGCCGCCGTGACGCGCACACGCTTCCAGCCTTCGCTCTCGGCTTTGGCGGCGGCATCCAGAACAACCTGGCGGGTTTTGTCATCCAGGCGCTTGAAGGCCCGCTTGTTCACTACCACCACGTTCTTGGGAATCCAGGCGCGCACATCGGTGAAGTGCTCCAGGTAATCCCAGGCCTGGCCGTTCACACCGGTCGAGGGTGACGTGATCATGGCGTCAATAATACCGGTGCTGAAGGCCTGGGGAATGTCCGGTACCTGTACGGTGGTCGGGGTGGTATTCATCAGGTCCGCCAGACGGGAAGTGGACGGGCTATAGGCGCGCATCTTCAGGCCGCTCAGATCTTCCAGCCGGTTGACCGGCGCCTTGGTGTAAAGGCTCTGGGCCGGCCAGGCAACGGTGTACAGCAGAGTCATGCCGTCTTTATCCAGCTGCTTTTCAACTTCGGGCCGGGCCGCCGCCCAGAGTTTCTCGGCATCATCAAAGGTGGTGGCCAGAAACGGAATATTGTCGTGCTTGAACACCGGATGGGTGTTACCCATGATGCCGATAAAGACTTCCCCCAGCTGAACCTGGCCGGTTTTCACCGCGCGCGGTATTTCCGGATGCTTCACCAGGGATGCGCCCGAATGCACGGTAATATCCAGCTCGCCGGCGGTATTGACCCTGATTTCCTCGGCGAATTCACGCGCGATCTGGGTCGGCAGATTGGCATCGGCGTAAGGCGTGGGCATATGCCACTTCTCGGCCTGAACCGCAGAAGTCGCAAGGGTACCCAACAGCAGCATGGCGCCCGCTAATTTTTTCATCTTGATGCTCCAGTTTTCATTGTTATTAAAAAGTACCGGATCTCATCCTGAGCCGGTTGGCGATAACCTCTGAGCCCAGGGCGGCAATATTCCTGTTATCAAGAATAGCTGCCAGCACTAAAGCCCACTGGGTTACCGGTAAAGGAGGCGCTGCAGCCTGCAGGCCTCAGAGAATCGCAAGTTCTGCATTAAGAAGGTCGGTGATCAGCATTTTGCCGGGCACATGGGTGATGCAGATGGGCGGCTTGGCATTACGCACCGCCACCTGGGGCGTTACACCGCAGGCCCAGAAGACCGGCAGTTCAGCGCCACGCAGCTCAACCGCATCGCCAAAGTCAGGCGCGGCGAGGTCTTTAATACCAATCAGTGACGGGTCACCCAGATGCACAGGTGCACCGTGGGCCTTGGGCAACCGGGTGGTGACCTGTATCGCGCGAATGGCATCGGCGGCGATGAAAGGTCGCATGGACACCACCATGTCACCGTGGAAACGCCCACCGGGCACGGTCGGAATATTGCTGCGGTACATGGAGACGTTCAGGCCAGTGTCGATATTGCGTACCGACAGACCCGCTTGCTGCAGCGCATCTTCAAAGGAAAATGAACAGCCCAGCACGAAGGCGACCATGTCGCCCTGCCAGAGGGCGGCGATATCCGATGCCGTTTCAACCAGCTCGCCGTCGCGAAAAACATTGTATTCAGGCACATCGTAGCGGATATCGATATCCAGCCCCAGGCCCGGCAGGGCCGGGTTACCGGGCTCGGACACGGCGATCAGCGGGCAGGACACCGGATTGTTCTGACAATAGGCAAGGAAGTCGCCGGCCCAGTCGGCGGGCAGAATAACCAGGTTACCCTGCACCAGGCCCGGCGCCAGGCCGCTGGTCATGGCACTGTGCTCGCCGCTGCGAATGGCCTGGCGCAAGGCGCTGGATTCGCCCAGCAGGCGCTCTTTGTAATCGGACAGACTGCGTTGCAACCGGGGCATGGCGGGAACCTCTGCTGATCTTGTTATTGTGTCTTCTGGTAAAGACTCTACTCCAGCCCACAAAAATTTCTAATTATCATTTTATTGTTATGTTGATAAAAAAAATTGATCAACTAAGCCGTTACGGCGGCTGTGGCCACCCTAACGGCCATCTGTGCTGCGAGCTCCGCCAGGGGATTGCAGGGTACCGTAGGATAGGAGGCGGTAAAGACCAGGGCGCTGGGCGTCCAGTCCACCTCGACCCTTTTCAGGGTGGCGGCCGCCAGTTCCGCGGTAATCATCACCTGTGGCAAGGTCGAGACGCCAACGCCATCGAGGGTCAGACGATGGCAGGCCGCCAGGGAGCTGGATGAGAAAAACCGCACCGGCGGACCGTCCAGCGCCCGGAATTGCTGGCTGATCTCGGCAAAGGGTTTGGTGCTTCTGGCGTAGGTGATAATCGGCCAGCGCGTCAGCTCACTGAGCACCACCGGCCGCTGCGGCAGATCCAGCCCGGGGCTGGCGACCCACACCAGCGGGAAGGTGCAGAGTTCAAGGTCAGCGATGCTGGGGTCCGATACGGGCCCCATCAGAAAGGCCAGATCCAGCGAGCGCTCCAGCAGGCCCGTGCGCAGGTTGCTGGTCACATCCACAGTCAGTTCGACCTCCAGATTGGGCATGTCGGTATGCAGGCACCGCAGAAAGTCGGGCAGCCAGGTATGGACGATGGTTTCCGACACCCCCAGGCGCAAAAGGCCACCCAGGGACAGCGACAGGTTGGCGCGCTTGCGCAGCTGCTCCGACATGAAGATGATTTTCTCCGCGTAGGGCAGCAACTCTTTGCCTTTGGCCGTCAGCGCCACGGGGCCCGGCCCCACCTCGCGCACGAACAGCTTGGCCCCCAACTCCTCCTCCAGCGCGGCAATGCGCGACGAGATCGCCGGCTGCGTGGTGCACTGGCGTTCCGCCGCCTTCCTGAAGCTGCCAAGGGTCGCGACCCAGACAAAGGTTTCCAGACGTTTGAAGTTCATTGTGCCCCTTGGGAGTTAGCCGGCTTTCAATCGGAAGCCTGCAGGACTTGGCAATTACAGGCCAATGGCATGTCCGACAGTACCCGTCAGGTTCGACGTTGCATCCTTGGCGGCACTATTTCAAGCCCGATGGACAGTGCAGCACCTGACTGCCGGCACTTGAAGGGGTCTGGCAGATAAAGAAAAGCCCCGCAGGTGCGGGGCAAAGGGCATTAGCAGAGTGAAAACTTACATGTTCGGGTAGGTCGGACCGCCACCACCTTCAGGAGTGACCCAGGTGATGTTTTGCTGCACCTGGGGATGACTCCTTGATGTCGGCTTTTTAGCCTCGGCATCACATGTTCGGATAGGTCGGACCGCCGCCACCTTCAGGGGTCACCCAGGTGATATTCTGCGACGGGTCCTTGATGTCACAGGTTTTGCAGTGCACACAGTTCTGGGCGTTGATCTGGAAACGCGGTCCGCTCGCCTCTTCCACAATTTCATAGACCCCCGCCGGGCAGAAGCGCTGTGCAGGCTCCGCCCAGGTAGGCAGGTTTACCGCAATGGGAATGCTGGCATCGGTCAGCTGCAGGTGGCTGGGCTGGTCTTCTTCGTGGTTGGTGTTGGAGAGGAACACCGACGACAGCTTGTCAAAACTCAGCTTGCCATCGGGTTTGGGGTAGTCGATCTTCGGACTCTGCGCCGCGGGCTTGAGCTGGGCATAGTCCGGCTTGGTATCGTGCAGCGTGATCGGCAACTTGCCGCCGCACAGGTTCTGATCGACGAAGTTGAAGGCGCCACCCAGCAGCACACCGAACTTGTGCATCGCCGGGCCGAAGTTGCGGCTGCGGTACAGTTCGTCATAGAGCCAGGAGGCCTTGAAGGCGTCGGTAAAGGCCGCTATTTCCTGCCCGGCACTGTCGTTTTTGCCCAGCGCCTCGAATACGGACTCGGCCGCAATCAGGCCGGATTTCATTGCGGTGTGGGTGCCCTTGATCTTGGAGAAGTTCAGGGTGCCGGCATCACAGCCGAGCAGCAGCGCGCCCGGCATGGTCATTTTGGGCAGCGAGTTGAAACCGCCCTTGGTGATGGCCCGGGCGCCGTAGGATACCCGCTTGCCGCCATCCAGCGTCTGGGCGAACAGCGGATGATGCTTCAAGCGCTGGAATTCATCGAACGGGCTGAGCCAGGGGTTGCTGTAGTTCAGATCGACGATCAGGCCCACCACGACCTGGCTGTTTTCCGCGTGATAGAGGAAGAAACCACCGGAGGCATCACCCTGCAGCGGCCAGCCGGAGCCATGCACCACCAGCCCTGGCTGATGTTTGGCGGGGTCTATATCCCACAGTTCCTTGATGCCGATGCCGTAGTGTTGCGGATCGGCATCCTTGTCCAGCGCAAAGCGCTCGATAAGCTGCTTGCCCAGATGGCCGCGGCAGCCTTCGGTAAAGAGTGTCACCTTGGCGTGCAGCTCCATGCCCGGCATGTAGCTGTCTTTCGGCTGGCCGTCGTGACCGATGCCCATGTCGCCGGTGGCGATGCCCTTGACCGCGCCCTTGAGTTCACCGTCGGTGTGATAGAGCACTTCGCTGGCGGCAAAGCCCGGGAAGATCTCTACCCCCAGCGCTTCGGCCTGTTCAGCCAGCCAGCGGCACAGGTTGCCCAGGCTGGCGACGTAGTTGCCCTCATTGTGCATGGTCTTGGGCACCAGCGCGTTGGGAATGCGCCGGGCCGAGGTTGCATTTTGCAGCAGGTACATCTCGTCGGCAGTCACCGCCGTGTTCAGCGGTGCGCCACGCTCCGCCCAGTCGGGAAAGAGTTCAGCCAGGGCGCGGGGTTCGATCACCGCGCCCGACAGAATATGGGCGCCGACTTCGGAGCCTTTTTCCACCACACAGACCGATAGCTCGCGCTCGGCATCCTGCGCCTGCTGCATCAGGCGAATGGCGGCGGACAGGCCCGCAGGGCCCGCGCCTACAATCACCACATCGAATTCCATCGATTCGCGTTCAGCAGCGTTCACGGCTTCGCTCATGGGGACTTACCTCTTTCTTATTGCGGGGATGGAGCGGGCTCTGTCTGTACAGACTGAGCCCCTGGGATAAGCTGTTGCACAACACACTGGCGAAAAACACAGCACCCGTAGGAGCGGGCTTCAACAGATCCGCAACCAGGCCGCAACTTGAGAGCGCGACCTGGAAGCCTCTTACAGGCTCGCTTCGAGTTCCGGCACGGCGTCAAACAAGTCGGCAACCAGACCATAGTCCGCCACCTGGAAGATCGGGGCTTCCTCATCCTTGTTGATCGCCACGATTACCTTGGAATCCTTCATGCCCGCCAGATGCTGGATGGCACCGGAAATACCCACCGCAATGTACAGCTCGGGCGCCACTATCTTGCCGGTCTGGCCCACCTGCATGTCGTTGGGCACAAAGCCCGCATCCACGGCCGCACGGGACGCGCCCACGGCGGCACCCAGCTTGTCAGCCACCTTTTCCAGCAGGGCGAAGTTCTCGCCGTTACCCATGCCGCGACCACCGGAGATGATCACCCGGGCCGCTGTCAGCTCGGGGCGATCCGACTTGGCCACTTCTTCGCCGACAAAGCGCGACAGCCCGGCGTCATGCACCGCTGTCACGGCTTCAATGCTGGCAGAACCGCCTTCGGCGGCCACCGGATCGAAGGCCGTGCCACGTACGGTGATGACCTTGATGGCATCCAGCGATTTCACCGTGGCAATGGCATTGCCGGCATAGATCGGGCGCTTGAAGGTATCGGCCGACTCAACCGAAACGATATCGGACAGCTGACCCACATCCAGCAGGGCCGCCACGCGAGGCAGCAAATTCTTGCCGGTGGTGGTGGCCGGCGCCAGCACATACTCAAAGCCGGCGGATTTGGCCAGCTCTGCCACCAGCGGCGCGACGTTCTCAGCCAGCTGATGCCCATAGGCGGCGTTATCGGCCAGCAAGACCTTGTTGACACCGGCAACCTGCGCAGCCTGACCGGCCACGGCCTGGCAACCTTCACCCGCCACCAGCAACACGGCATCGCCACCGATGGCCGCAGCGGCGGCAACGGTATTGAGCGTAGCCGGTTTGAGGATGCTGTTATCGTGTTCCGCAATAATCAGGGTCGCCATCAGATCACCTTCGCTTCGTTTTTCAGTTTTTCCACCAGCTCGGCTACCGAGCCCACCTTGATACCGCCCTTGCGCTCGGCCGGCGGCTCAACACTCAGCAGCTCGGTATGGGCGCGCAGTTCGACACCCAGATCCGCCGGCGTTTTCACATCCAGCGGCTTTTTCTTAGCTTTCATGATGTTGGGCAGGGATGCATAGCGCGGCTCGTTCAGACGCAGATCGGTGGTCACGATGGCCGGCAGTTTCAGACCCAGGGTCTGCAGGCCGCCGTCGACTTCGCGGGTTACCAGGGCTTCATCGCCCTCGATCTTCACTTCAGAAGCGAAGGTGCCCTGGGACAGGCCGGTGAGTGCCGCCAGCATCTGGCCGGTCTGGTTGTTGTCGGAATCGATGGCCTGCTTGCCGAGAATGACCAGGCCCGGCTGCTCGTCGGCCACCACCTTGGCCAGCAGCTTGGCGACTGACAGGGATTCCGGGCTGTTTTCAGTCTCAATATGAATACCGCGATCGGCTCCGAGCGCCAGGGCGGTACGGATCTGTTCCTGCACCGCCTTGGGGCCGATGGACACCACGACCACCTCGGTGGCAACACCCGCTTCCTTCAGTCTCACCGCTTCTTCCACGGCAATCTCGCAGAAGGGGTTCAGTGCCATCTTGACGTTGGCCAGATCGACATCGCTGCGATCCGCCTTGACGCGCACCTTGACGTTGTAGTCGAGGACACGCTTGACCGTTACCAGTACTTTCATGCTGTTCTGCCTTTTCGCATTAATGTCCAGGCCCACCGGGGCGGCCTGCATCGTTAACATGAACCGGGGTCAGTCTGGCCATAAGATACAACCAAAAAGGACACCCACCCGACCCAAGGGGCCGCCGGCCATCAAAAAATGTGCGCCAAGCGCCACTAGCCGGCATCTCAATGTCATGCAGTGTCCCTCTTTGGCACGAACCGGACAATAACAAAAGGAGCCTATTAATTGACATATGGGGCCAATGGCACAAAATCCGGGGCCAGTACGGCAAACCCGCACGCAAAAAAAAACCGGAGCACAGGGCTCCGGTCATGGGTTCAGTTCACGCTGTTAGCGCAGTAACAAGCCTGTTACAGGTTATCCAGCCCCTGCTCCACCATGGCCACGGCACGGAAAATCGCCCGCCCCTTGTTCATGGTTTCGTCCCACTCGTTCTGGGGTACCGAATCGGCCACTATGCCGGCGCCGGCCTGAATATGCAGGGTCTTGTCCTTGATCACCGCAGTACGGATCGCGATGGCCGTATCCATATTGCCGTTCCAGGACAGATAGCCCACGGCGCCCCCGTAGACGCCGCGCTTCACGGGCTCAAGCTCGTCGATGATTTCCATCGCCCGCACCTTGGGCGCACCGCTGAGGGTGCCGGCCGGGTGGGCCGCACGCAGCACATCCATGGCACTGACGTCATCGCGCAGGCGGCCATTCACATTGGAAACGATGTGCATGACATGGGAGTAGCGTTCCACCAGCATCTTCTCGGTCAGCTGCACCTCACCCACCCGAGCCACGCGACCGATATCGTTGCGCCCCAGGTCGATCAGCATCAGGTGCTCGGCCAGCTCCTTGGGATCCGACAGCAGATCCTGCTCCAGCGCCTGATCCTCGGCCTCGGTCGCACCACGGGGGCGCGTACCGGCAATGGGCCTGACGGTCGCGATACCATCTTCCACCCGGGCGAGAATTTCCGGCGACGACCCCACCACATGGAAATCATCCAGGTTGAGCATATACATGTAGGGCGACGGGTTCAGGCAGCGCAGTGCACGGTACAGATCCAGCGGCCGGCTCTCGAAGGGAATCGACATGCGCTGGGAGATCACCGTCTGCATCATGTCACCCGACAGGATGTATTCCTTAATGCGCGCCACGGCCGCCTTGAAGGCGTCTTCACCAAAGCTGGACTTGAATGCCGCCTCATCAACATGACGCGCAGGCGCAGCCTCGGGTGGCCGCGGCGTTGCAGTGCGCAGCCTGGCCACCAGTTCATCGAGCCTGGCTTCGGCACGCGACAGCGCATCCGGCAGCGAAGGATCTGTGTGGCAGATCAGAATCAGCTTGCCACTGAGGTTATCGAATACCACCAGCTCATCAGACACCATCAGCAGAATGTCAGGCGTGCCTATCACATCCGGCGGAGCCGTGGCCGCCAGGCGCTTTTCGATATAACGCACAGTGTCGTAGCCGAAGTAGCCCACCAGGCCACCATTGAAGCGCGGCAGGTGAGGCAGATTCGGCACCCGGTAGCGGGCCTGAAACTGCTCGACAAAGTCCAGCGGATCTTCCACCTCCAGCTGCTCGACAATAGCACCGTCGGTACTGATGCTGACCTCATGGCCGCAGACCTTCAGCAGCGTGCGGCACGGCAGGCCGATAATGGAGTAACGCCCCCACTTCTCGCCGCCTTCGACCGACTCGAACAGGTAGCTGTAGGGCGCGTCGGCCAGTTTCATGTAGGTGGAAAGCGGGGTGTCCAGGTCGGCCAGTACGGTGCGCATCACCGGAATACGGTTATAATTCTGCGCGGCCAGATCGGAAAACTGTTCAGGCGTCATTTTGCTGCCTCAAAAAGTGGGTTTGAAGGTGTGTCAGGCGGGCATTACAGACGCCATCGCCAGCGCGACTCCAGCTGCAATACACCGAGTCGAAAGCCCATTTGATGAAGCACAAGAAATAGATTCACGGCTGAAAGTTATCAGTTAAATCAGAATGTTGGAGCTATACGATATAGCAAGCCCGAGGGCCTGCGCAACCGCCACCATAGCGACTCACAGCAGCGCATCAAGACGCGCTACTATCAGGTCAGGCGCGCTGGCCGCTATAGGCTCACCGTGGTTGTAACCATAAGGCACTGCCGCCACCTTGCAGCCCGCCGCCCGCCCCGCCAGAACATCGTTGCTCGAGTCCCCCACCATCAGGGTGGTGGCAGGCGTGGCGCCGCACTGTTCGATGGCGCTGATCAGCATGGCGGGATCCGGCTTGCAGGTGGGCAGGCTGTCGCCACCGATCACCACGTCAAAGTAGCCATCGATCCCCAGCCCCTGCAGCATTTCACCGGTAAAGCGCATTGGCTTGTTGGTCGCAACGCCAAGACGAATACCCCGCGCCTGAAGCCCGTTAAGACATTCGAGCACGCCGGGATAGAGCGCACTCAGCGCTGCGGTAGACTCGCCGTAGAACTGCAAAAAGAGCCCATAGGCCTTGTCAAAGCGCCCCTCTGGCAGCCTGGCATCGGATATCTCCAGCTGTCCGTGCAGCGCACGGCGCACCAGCGTCGGTGCGCCATTGCCGACCCAGTCCCGCACCCGTGCAACGCCGGCGGGCTCAAGCTCGAGCGCCGCCAGCATGCGATCGACGGCCACAGCCAGATCCGGCACGCTGTCCACCAGAGTGCCGTCCAGATCGAACAGCACCAGGGCGGGATCCTGGCCTGCGAACAGGCTGCGCATCAGGAAACCTTCGCCAGCTCGGCGCGCATGGCGTCGATGGTGGCGCGGTAATCATCGGTATTAAAAATGGCGGAACCGGCGACGAAGGTATCGGCACCGGCCGCAGCGATCTCGGCGATATTGCCGATACCCACACCACCATCCACTTCGAGACGGATATCCAGCCCGCTGGCGTCAATGCGCTCGCGCACCAGACGCAGCTTGTCGAGGGTCGAGGGAATGAACTTCTGACCGCCAAAACCCGGGTTAACGGACATCAGCAGAATCATGTCCAGCCGATCCATGACGTGATCAAGGTAATGCAGCGGGGTGGCGGGATTGAACACCAGGCCCGCCTGACAGCCGCCATCACGAATCATCTGCAGGGACCGGTCGATGTGATCCGAGGCTTCGGGGTGAAAGGTGATAAAGCTTGCACCGGCCTCGATAAACTCGCCGATCATGCGATCGACCGGCTTTACCATCAGATGCACATCGATGGGGGCCTTGATGCCGTGCTTGCGCAGCGCCTTGCACACCATGGGACCGATGGTCAGATTTGGCACATAGTGATTATCCATGACATCAAAGTGCACAATGTCGGCACCCGCCGCGAGTACATTTTCAACCTCCTCACCCAGGCGGGCAAAGTCGGCGGACAGAATGGACGGGGCTAGTTTGTAATCGGCCATGGTCAGACTCTTTGTGAAGGAAATTTTGAATCGGCGCTATTGTAACCAAGCAAGGCCTTGCCTGCGACCGGGCAGTTCTGAATAATCCGGACATGAAGCCAATACTCTGCGCCCTCACCCTGAGTCTCCTGCTGCCCGTCGTCATGGCTCAGGCCGCTGCATCCGCTGCCCAGACAAATATCGAAAGCGACCCACAAAGCAGCCCCGAAACCAGCTCTCCTGCTGCCCTGCGTGAACGGGTCGAGCCGACACCCCAGCAACAGGGCATGCTCGATCTGGCCCGCGCCCTGGAGCAGGCACCGGAAACCGAGGCCAACTGGCTTGAAACCAACAGCGACCGCAGCCTGACACTCTATCAGCCCGCCAGCCAGGCCGAACCCACCGGCGCCGTGATTCTGCTGCCCGATGAGCACAACCATCCGGACTGGCCGCGGGATCTGCATCCGCTGCGCACAGGTCTGGCGCGCCACGGCTGGGATACGCTGTCGGTCGCGCTGCCGCGCAGCGCCGCCACGCCTGTGCCGCCGCGCAGCTTTGTATCCAACAGCAGCGCAGCCGCCAGCGGTGCAGAGCCAAGCAATGCAGACGCCAGCAGCAATGGAACTGACGGCGCAGCGCAGGACACCGAAATTGCGCCTATGGAGCTGTACGCCGAGCGCGTGATCAAGATATGTGAAGCCGCCATCCGGCACCTTGAGTCCCGCCAGCACGACTATCTGATCTTTCTGGGAACGGGTACAGGCGCGGTCTGGGCGGCGCTCTGCGCCAGGGAGTTTCAGCAAAGCCACCAGCTTGGCCTGACTCTGCTGAATGCGCGCCAGCCCTCTGCCGCGGGCGCACCGCAGTTAAAGCAGCTGCTGACGGAGCTAAGCGTGCCGGTGCTGGATATTTATCAGCTGGACCAGGTGGCGATAGTGGCTGCGCGCCTGCGTGGCAACAGCGCCCGACGGGCGCTTCTGGCAAGCTACCACCAGGGGCAACTGCCAGAAATACTGCCCGCCGATGACGGCGCCCTGCTGTTGCGCGAAGTGCGCGGGCGCATCAAGCGTTACCTGATGCCTGCGCCTATGATGAACCAGGGTGCGGCCGAGCCCGCCGAGCAGCAGCCGGGCCGCTGACCCTCTCTATCAAGGGCTTTTTATACCTAATATCAGGCCGCTTTGCGGGCGTTTTTAACACGGTCGTAGGCGGCCTGAATTTCCTGGGTTTTCTCCTTCGCCAGCTGCATCATTTCCGCTGGCAAGCCCTTGGCCACCAGCTTGTCGGGATGATGCTGGCTCATCAGGCGACGGTAGGCCTTTTTCACCTCGGAATCCGACGCCGACTCGCTTACACCCAGCACACCATAGGCATCTTTCAGCAACTGCGGTTCGGCAAAGCCCTGCTGATGGCCGCCGAAACTGTGCTCGCCATAGGCCTGCTGCGCCTGCATGCGGGCGATCAGCGCCGCCACTTCACGCTCGGTCATCATCAGCTGCTGACACACCTGGCGCACCAGCGCGAGCTCCGCCGGGCTGATGCTGCCATCGGACATCGCCGCCTGCAGCTGAATCTCGACAAACATCAGTTTTAACGGCACGTTATAGCGGATCAGCGCCGACAGCGGGCGCAATACCTCGCCGATATCGAAGTTCTCGTGCTTGCCTTCGTTGAACAGGCTTATCGCCTCTTCACGTCGGGTCTGATCCAGGTTCATGCGCGCCATCACATCCCGCGCATAGCGAATCTCGTTTTCCGTTACCCGGCCATCGGCCTTGGCAATCTTGCCCATTACGGCAAAGGTGGCGCGGAAAAAAGCCTCGCGCGGATTAAAGCGTCGCAGGCTACCCTTGAGCCAGCGATCCAGCATGAAACCGATACCGGCGCCAAAAATCAGCCCGAACAGCCCACCGCTGAACAGACCAATCAGACCACCAATGACCAGCCCGGTACGGTGCTGACGCACGTTGTCGGCCAGTCCTGCCCCGAATTGCTCCGGATTAATTGCCATCTGGGTGCTTCTCCCTCAAATCCCTGTCTAGCTGTTGCAGTCGTTCGACGGTGCCCACATCCACCCAGCAGCCGTCATGATATTCACCTGTCACCCGCCCCCGCGCGATCGCATCGCGCAGCAGTGGCGCCAGCGCAAAGGCGCCGGCCGTGCAGCCGGCATAGAGTGCCGCCGACTGCACACTGACCCCGCTAAAGGTATAGCGTTCCATCCCCTGAGCCTCGATACGCCCCTGCGCCAGAGCAAAATCCCCCGCAGGGTTGTGCACGGGATTGCCCACCAGCACCAGATGGGCCTCACCACTGAGCACGCGGGGCAGGTGGCTGAGCGGATAGTCCGTGAAAACATCACCGTTTACCACCACAAAGGGGCTGCCGTGCGGGGAAAGCCAGTCCAGCACACGAAAAATGCCGCCGCCGGTTTCCAGTGGCTCGCCTTCGGCGGAATAGCAGATGCGGGCGCCGTAACGGGCACCCTCCCCCAGATAGGCCTCTATTTGGGCGCCGAGCCAGGCGTGGTTGATGATTATCTCGTCAAAACCCGCCGCCACCAGCCGCTCGATATGGTATTCGATCAGCGCCTTGCCGCCGACGCGCAGCAGCGGCTTGGGCGTGGTCAAGGTGAGCGGACGCATCCGCGTACCGAGGCCCGCCGCCAGTATCATGGCTCTCATCGTTGCAGCCACCGCCTGATCGCATCAGCCTCAAACTGGCCCGACGCCGCCATGGCCGGTATGACCCGCTGGCGCAGCCACTGGGCCTGGGCATCAAATTCGGGGTAGGCGTCCGCCACCTGCTGGATATAACCCAGGGTGCGGGGCACATCGACCAGATAGTTCGGTTTACCGTCCCGCAGTTTCAGACGGGCAAAAATGCCCAGGGCCTTGAGGTGGCGCTGCATGCCCATCAAGTCAAACCAGCTGCGAAACAGCTCATCGTCGTAGGTTTCCATCAGCCCTGCCCGCGCCAGCACCTGGCCGAAGCGTGCCATCCACTCGTACACCTTGGCGGGGGGCCAGTCGATATAGCAGTCGCGCAGCAGGGATACCAGGTCATAGGTTACAGGCCCGATGACCGCGCCCTGAAAATCGATCACACCGGGGGTTGTTTCCCGGCTCACCATGAGATTGCGCGAATGAAAGTCCCGGTGCACGCACACCTGGGGCTGCGCCAGGGCGGAATCCGCCAGCGCACTAAACAGCTGATCAAGCAGCGCCACCTCGGTCGCATCGAGCTCCAACCCCAGCAACTGCTCGACGAACCATTCGCGAAACAGGCCCATCTCGAACGTCAGCATTTTTGCATCGTAACGCGGCAACTCAGCACCGCGCCCGAGCATGACGCACTGCTGTATATGGGTCAGCGACACCAGCGCCTTGGCATAGAGCGCATCAGCATTACTCGCATCAAGCACATCCAGATAGAGGGTATCGCCCAGATCCGACTGCAGCATGAAGCCATGGGTCAGATCGCAGGCATGAATACGTGGCACATGGATATTCAACGGCGCCCAGGCCCTGGCGATCTCGACAAACTGACGCGAATCCTCGGTCTCGGGCGGCGCGTCTACAGCAATCCAGGTCAGATTGTGGCTGTAAACCCTGAAATAGCGCCTAAAACTGGCGTCTCCGCTTACCGGAGTCAGGCGCCAGTCGGGGGCCAGATCCACGCCTAACTGCTCAAATGCCCGCGTCACCCACGCTGTCAATTCAACCTGACGCTGGTCCATACTTGGAATCCTCTAGCACTGTCTCTTGCGAATGATTTATCATTCCACGTTTGGATTTAGGCTGGCACTCATTTGCGGGTGCCTCAGAGCCTCCTATGGTACCGGTGTTTGGCAAGAAACAGGAACCCGTGCTCGCAGGCTTGCAACTGGATGTGACTGAATGCCTTTCTTACGACGCTCTGCTTATAAACTCTCGCTGGCGATTTCATCCGCCTTGCTTGCACCGATTTCTGCCGCCCAGACACCAGAGGCGGCGGGCTGGGATTGCGCCCAGACGGCCCAGGGTCAATGGGAATGCGGCGCAGGCGCGGCCAGCGCCGACGCAGATGCAGCAGCTAAAGCCCCTGCAGCGACGGCAACGGCAACCCCGGCACCCGCCGCTGCGCCGGCGCGGCCTGCCGCCCGCGTGATGGCCGCGCCCGAAACACTGGCGGCCCCCACGGCGGCGGCCCCTGCTACAGCAGCGGCAACGGCGCCTGTGGCGCGCCCGGACGCCGCATCCCCGGACGCTCCCGCAGAGGAAACCGCCTCGCAAGCAGCCGCTCCCCTGCCCCCTATAGAGGAAAAGGGGCAGACAGCCGCCGGCGCTGAGCTTGCGCGCGCGCAGCAGCAACAAATCGTCAACCCCTACGCCCATCTCGACTGGTACCCCTACGCCCCTGGCGAGCACACAGGGCTGTGCCGGGGCCGTTATATAGAGCCGGAGATGGACGTGGCCGATGGCGACACGCCTTTCAACCTGCAGCGCGTGCTGATCGCCGCATCCAGTTCCCAGAGTGAACTGGGCGGTCTGACCCGGCTTGAAGGCGGCGTCCAGGTCACTCAGGGCGGGCGACAGTTGAGCAGCGCCTATGCCGAATACGACCAGATTACCCAGTTGGTGCGTCTTGAGGGCGACGTACGCTACCGCGAGCACGGCCTGCTCCTGGTCAGCGACGCCGCCCAGACCAACCTCAACAATCTGGAAACCATTTTTTCCGAGTCGGAGTATGTGCTGCACCCCCAGCATATCCGCGGCAATGCCGAGCGCATTCTGCGCCTCGAAGACGGCCGCATCCGCATTGAAGATGGCTCCTACACCCAGTGCGAACCGGGCAACAGCAGCTGGCAGCTGGCAGCCGACAGCATCGTGCTGAACCCCAACACCGGCTTTGGTGAAGCCCGCGGCGCTGTGCTGGAGATCCTGGACGTACCTGTACTGTACATGCCGTACTTCTATTTCCCGATCGATGATCGCCGCGTCACCGGCTTCCTCTACCCGGCCATCGGCTATTCCAGCAGCGAAGGCATCGACATTGCTGCACCCTACTACTTCAACCTGGCGCCCAACTACGATGACACCTTCACGCCGCGCCTGCTGGGCGAACGCGGCCTGATTCTGGAAAACGAATTCCGCTACATGAATCGCTGGTCCCAGACCGTGCTAAGCAACGCGGTACTGGTCAACGACGACAAAACCGGCAAAGACCGCTGGCTGCTGGGTGTCGATCACGAAGGAACGCCCTGGGACGGCTGGCAGAGTTATATCGACTACACCGCGGTCAGCGATGTGGACTATTTCGATGATCTGGATCCGACCAACCTGGATGTCGGCTATGCCAGTCACCTCAACAAGCTCGGCGAACTGCGCTACGACACCCAGAACTGGAGCTTTATTGCCCGGACTCACGCCTATCAGTCCCTCACCACCAGCGAAAAGTCGCCCTACCGCCGCCTGCCGCAGTTCCTGCTTGAAGGCCAGGTACCGGAACTCCCCGCCGGGCTTGAAGCCGATTACAGCGCTGAGTACGTGCGTTTTGACCGCGACAAAAGTGACCCGCTGCTCAGCCTCGCCGACCAGGTACAGGGCGATCGCGTTCACCTGAGCCCAGGTGTGAGCCTGCCGCTAGAAGGCAGCTGGGGCTATATCAAGCCGGCGGTAAAGCTCTGGAGCACCCAGTACCAGCTCGACAACCAGCTGGCAGGGCTGGATGATAACCCCAGCGTCAATACGCTCATTACCAGCCTGGACACGGGCCTGACCTTCGAGCGCCAGGCAAACTTCGACAGCCGCAGCTACACCCAAACCCTTGAGCCGCGGCTGTTCTACCTCTATGTGCCTGAGGAAGACCAGTCTGATATTCCCGCCTTCGATACCACGGAGCTGGATTTTCGCTACGACAGCCTGTTCCGCAACAACCGTTTCAGCGGCCGCGACCGCATAGGCGACGCCAACCAGCTCAGCCTGGGTCTGGCCAGCAAGTTCTACGACGACACCGGCCGCGAGCGCTTCGGTGTGGCGCTGGGCCAGGCGTACTACTTCGATGACCGCACGGTACAGCTCGACAGCAGCACGCCTGCGGATACCGAGAGCACGTCCAACTTCGTCACCAAGATTGACTGGAGTCTGACCACGGACCTGCGCGTCAGTCACGACAGTGAGCTCGACAAGGACAGCCTCAAGGCCGTGGCCCAGAACTACCGCCTGACGTTCTCGCCCAACGACGACCGACTGGTTTACGCCAGCTACCGCGACCATGAAACTGAACGCCAGCAAGCCGACTTCGGCCTGCGCTGGCCCATCAACCCGCAGTGGAACCTGCTGGCACGCTGGCGCGAAGACTTGATGGCAGGCGACACCCTTGACGCCCTGCTGGGGGTCGAATACAAGGACTGCTGCTGGAAGGTGCGCCTGGGAGTACGGCAATGGGCTGACGACAACGACGGCGCCCGCACCACCAATGAGGCCGTCATGCTGCAATTTGTACTTCGTGGTCTGGGATCTGTCGGCGACGACAATACCACCCGGTTTATCAGAGAAATTACCGGATTTAACGAGGATAAGGATAATGAGTTTTAAGCAATCCCTGCGCCGCTGCGTGCTGCCGCTGCTGTCTGCGACACTGCTCAGCGCCAGCGTCAGCGCCCAGGCCGAGCCAGTACTGCTCGACCGCATCGTTGCCATCGTCAATGACGACGTCATCATGCAGAGTGAACTGGACAACCGTGCTGCGGTTATCCGCGCCCAGCTGAGTGCCAATCAGACCCGCCTGCCGTCCGAGGAAATTCTCAATCGCCAGGTACTTGACCGCCTGATCATCGACAGCATACAGCTGCAGATCGCCCAGCAGCAGGGCCTGAAGATCTCCGACCGTCAGCTCAACGAAACCCTCGAGCAGGTGGCCAGCCGCAACGGCATGACGCTGGCGCAGTTCCGTGAAGCCCTGATCGCCGAGGGCCAGGACTACAACTCGGCACGCGAGCAGATTCGCGACGAGCTGCTGCTGACCCAGGTCCAGCAGAGCAGCGTCAACCGCCGCATCCGCGTCTCCGAACAGGAAGTGCAGAACTTCCTCGCCTCAGAGCAGGGCAAGGACGCCATCAGCCCCGACTACCTGCTCAGCAACATCCTGATCGCCATTCCCGAGCAGGCGACACCCACTATGCTCAGCAACGCCGAGCGCAAGGCGCTGGATATCTTCCAGCAGCTGCGCAAGGGTGCCGACTTCGCCGAAACCGCCGTCGCCAACTCCAACGCCCAGAACGCCCTTAACGGCGGCGATCTTGGCTGGCGCAAGGCCTCGGAACTGCCGGAGGTGATCGCCACCATCGCCGGCACCCTGGCGCCGGGCGATTTCAGCAAGCCGGTCAAGACCTCATCGGGCTACATCATCGTGCAGCTGCGTGACACCCGGGGCGGCCAGTCCGCCCTGGTCGAGCAGACGCAGGTGAGCCATATACTGCTCAAGCCCACCGAAATTCGCAGTGAAGCTCAAACCCGCAGTCGCATAGAAGACCTGTCGGTACGTTTGCGCAACGGCGAACCCTTCGAGCAGCTGGCCCGGCAGTACAGCGACGACAGCGTCAGCGGCTCACTCGGCGGCGACCTGGGCTGGACCCAGGACGGCCAGATGGTGCCCGAATTCGAACAGGTCATGAAAAACACCCCCAATGGCCAGTTCAGCACGCCCTTCGAGTCCCGCTTTGGCTGGCATATACTCTGGGTACGCGATAGACGCACCCAGGACATGGGCGACGAACTGCGCGAAAACCGCGCCCGTTTTAGCATTCGCCAGCGCAAGTTCAACGAAGAGCTGACCACCTGGTTGCGGGAAATTCGCGCCCAGGCCTACGTTGAGCTGAAACTCTGAGGCCGCTGCACGTGACTTTCCAGACTGTTAGGCGCCTGGCGATCACGCCGGGCGAGCCCGCCGGTATTGGCCCGGACCTCTGTATCCAGATCGCACAGCAGGGCCACCCCCATGAGCTGGTCGCCGTGTGCGACCCTGATCTGCTGCGCCAGCGCGCCGAACAGCTGCAGCTGCCAGTCAGCATAGAACTGTTTGACCCCAGCGCAGCGCCTGGGCCAAGCCTCGCCCGCACCCTGAAGGTATTGCCGGTGCCGCTGGCCGCGACCGCCAGGGCCGGCCAGCTCGACCCCCGCAATGCCGCCTATGTACTGCAGACGCTGGAGCTCGCCACCCGCGGTTGCCAGCAGGGCCTGTTCGATGCCCTGGTCACAGCCCCGGTACACAAGGGCGTGATCAACGATGCCGGCGTGCCCTTCAGCGGACACACCGAACTGCTGGAGCAACTCACCGGCAGCGACAAGGTCGTGATGATGCTGGCCACCGAAGGCCTGCGCGTCGCCCTGGCCACCACCCACCTGCCTCTGCGCGATGTCGCCGATGCCATAACGGCACCGCTGCTGGAGCAGGTACTGCAGGTGCTGCACCAGGACCTGATCCATTCGTTCGGCATCTCGGACCCCCGTATCCTTGTGGCCGGCCTCAACCCCCACGCGGGCGAAGGCGGCCACCTGGGGCGCGAAGAGATCGACATCATCGAGCCTGCGCTGGAGCGCCTGCGCGCCCAGGGCATGCGCCTGAGCGGCCCGCTGCCGGCCGACACACTGTTTAACGAAAAATACCTGAGCCAGGCGGATGCCGTACTGGCGATGTATCACGACCAGGGGTTGCCCGTACTCAAGTACAAGGGTTTTGGCAACGCCGTCAATATCACCCTGGGGATGCCGATCATCCGCACCTCGGTTGATCACGGCACCGCCCTGGACCTGGCTGGCAGCGGCAACGCCGGCTGTGGCAGCCTCAAGGCCGCCATCGACTGCGCCGCACTCATGGCCAGCCACCGCCACCTTACCCCTGAGGATTCATGAGTAAAAAACCCGCTGGCCACAAGGCCCGTAAACGATTTGGCCAGAACTTCCTGCATGATCAGGGCATCATTCGCCAGATCATCCGTTCAATTTCGCCGCGCGAAGGCCAGCACATAGTAGAGATAGGCCCGGGCCTCGGTGCCCTGACCGAAGAGCTGCTGGCCGAGGCCAATGCGCTGGATGCCATAGAGCTGGATCGCGACCTGATCCCGATCCTGCGTACCAAGTTTTTCAACTACGAAGACCGTTTTCGCATCTTCGAAACCGATGCGCTCAAGTTCGACTTCGCCGAGCTGCGCACTGACGACCGGCCACTGCGGGTCGTGGGCAACCTGCCCTACAACATCTCAACGCCGCTGATCTTTCACCTGCTCAGCCATGCAGGCCTGATCCAGGACATGCACTTCATGCTGCAAAAGGAAGTCGTCGATCGTCTGGCATCGGAACCCGGCACCAGCGATTACGGCCGCCTCGGCATCATGACGCAGTACTTCTGCAAGGTTGAGCCGCTGTTTCTGGTTCCCCCCGGCGCCTTCAATCCGGCGCCCAAGGTAGACTCCGCCATTGTCCGCCTGACGCCGCATGCGGTACTGCCGCACCCGGCCATCAGCGAGCGCATGTTGCAGGATCTTCTGCGTACCGCCTTCAGCATGCGTCGCAAGACATTGCGCAACAACCTGCGCACACTGATGGATGCCGATGCCCTGAGCGCGCTTGAAATAGACCCGGGCCTGAGACCCGAGCGGCTTACACTGGCAGAATTTGTTAGAATCAGCGATTACCTCAGCGGTATCGAAGCGGAACACCATGGAGCCGAGTAAATTGGGTGACAACGTTAAGATCGACGTCAAGACAAACTACCTCAGCGAACAGTCGGATCCCGACAGCAAGCGCTTTGTCTTTTCCTATCACATCACCATCACCAACCAGGGCGCGCAAAGCGTTCAGCTGCTCAGCCGCCGCTGGCTGATTACTGATGGCAACGAGCACGTACAGGAAGTGGCCGGTGAGGGTGTGGTTGGCGAGCAACCCATGATCGAGCCCGGCGCCAGCTACAGCTACACCAGCGGCACTGTGCTGGCGACCCACGTCGGCAGCATGCAGGGGTACTACCATATGCGCAGCAACGACGGTCATGAGTTCGACGCCCCCATCGTTCCCTTCACCCTCGCCCAGCCCAACGCGCTGCACTGAGCCGCATTGCCATGGCCACCTATGCAATCGGCGATATCCAGGGCTGCTTTGACCAGCTCAAGCGCCTGCTGGAGTGCATTGGCTTTGGCGACAGCGACCAGCTCTGGCTGGCCGGTGACCTGGTCAACCGCGGCCCCAAGTCCCTCGAAACACTGCGCTTCGTCCGCAGTCTGGGGGACCGGGCCCGGGTCGTGCTGGGCAACCACGACCTGCACCTGCTCGCCATCCATTATGGCGTGACCCAGCCCAGGCGCAGTGACACCCTGGGCCCGATCCTCGATGCGCCCGATCGCGATGAGCTGATGCACTGGCTACAGCTGCAGCCACTGCTGGTGCACGACGAGGCCCTCGACTACGTCATGGTGCACGCCGGCATCCCGCCCGACTGGTCGCTCAAGCAGGCCTGCAATCGTGCCCGGGAAGTGGAAGAGGTGCTGCAAGGACCCGAGGCCGAAACCTTTTTCCAGCACATGTACGGCAACACGCCGGATTGCTGGCGCAAGGGACTGCAGGGCTGGGACCGGCTGCGGGTGATCACCAATTACCTCACCCGCATGCGCTTTTGCGACGGCACAGGCCGGCTCGATTTCGCCGCCAAGGGCGGGCTGGAAACCCAGCCCGAAGGCTTCCGGCCCTGGTACAGTCATCCACGCAAGGCAGACGCGCAGCGCATTATTTTCGGTCACTGGGCCGCGCTGGAAGGTGGCCTGCAGCACCCGCAGCTGTTTTCACTGGATACTGGCTGCGTCTGGGGCAACCGCCTCACCGCCATGCGGCTTGAAGATCAGCGCTACTACTCCTGCGATTGCAGCGCTAATCGTAGACCCCCATCCGGCTCCGCCAAGAAAAAGGTACTTACCAATGGATGAATTCAAATGCATCTCGGGCCACGAAGCCCTGGCCCTGATGGAACAGGGCGCCACCATCGCCGATATTCGCGACCCCGACAGCTTTGCCCAGAACCACATCACCAATGCGGTACAGCTGAACAACGAGAACCTGCAGGATTTCATTCGCGACAGCGACATGGACAAGCCGCTGATCGTTTGCTGCTACCACGGTTTCAGCAGCCAGAACGCCGCTGCCCAGCTGGCCCACGTCGGCTTTGATGCCGTCTACAGCCTCAACGGCGGCTTTGAAGCCTGGCAGGCAGAACATCCGGACAAGTGCAGCCGCTGATGCAAATCTATCTGGTGGGGGGCGCCGTACGCGACCGCTTGCTCGGCTACCCCATCTATGACCGCGACTGGGTTGTCGTGGGCGCCAGCGCCGAACAGATGATCGCCCAGGGTTACAAACCGGTCGGCGCCGACTTCCCGGTGTTCATCCACCCCGACAGCGGTGAGGAATACGCCCTGGCCCGTACCGAGCGCAAGTCCGGCCACGGTTATGGCGGCTTTGTCTATTACGCCAGTCCCGATGTCACCCTGGAACAGGATCTGCTGCGCCGAGACCTCACTATCAACGCCATGGCCGAGGCGCCCGACGGCAGCCTGACCGACCCCCATGGCGGGCGCGAGGACCTGCAAAACCGCATTCTGCGCCACGTATCCCCGGCCTTTGCCGAAGACCCGTTGCGGGTGCTGCGCGTGGCCCGCTTTGCCGCCCGCTATGCCTCGTTGGGCTTTAGCGTCGCCGATGAAACCCTGGCGCTGATGCGACAGTTATCCACAGCCGGTGAGCTGGGCTATCTGAGTGCGGAAAGGGTCTGGCAGGAATTCGAACGGGCGCTGGGCGAGCCCTCGCCGGGTGTCTTTATAGACGTACTGCAGCGCTGCGGCGCACTCGACAAGCTCTTTGGCGAATTCAGCGCCCTGCAGCGCGATCCATCCTGGCCGGCGCTGGCAACACTGCTGCCACAGCTGCCCTCGAGCTGCGAGCGCTTTGCAGTACTCTGCTGCGCCGCGCAGCGCCTATCCAGCAACCAGGCGGGCGCCCTGCGCCAGCACCTAGAAGCATTCTGCCTGCGCCTCAAGGCCCCGAGGATTTTCCGCGATCAGGCCCTGCTGGTGTGCGCTCAGCACGCCAACCTGCTAAGGCTGCCCCAGGCCGATGGTGACACCCGCCTCGGCGTCGCCACCGGGCTCGACCTGTTGCGCCGCCCTGAGCGCATCGCCAGCCTCGCCCGCTGTTTCGACACCCTGGCCAGCTGGCTCAATGTTGATGCGCCAGCAGCGCAACAATCCCTGCAGGCGCTGCACGACGCGCTGACCGCAACGGCCCCTGCGGAGCTGATGCAACAGGGATTCAAGGGCAAGGCACTGGGGGAAGAACTGAAGCGTCGCCAGCGCGACGCCTGCGCCCGACTCGAACTCTAGCCAGCAGGGGCACAAGCAAAACTAAACCCGAAACTGCGAAGGATGAATGCGGTTAGACCTGCGCCCGGGAGAAACGCCGTCCCTGCCAGGCAAAGTCCACCGCCCAGAGTCGCTGCTTCTGCTTGTCGTACTGCTGCCAGAGTGCCCCATAGGAGAGCCCGTTCAGCGGATGCAGCCCCTGGGGCGCAATCTCGGCCAGCGGCTGCAGCACAAAGGCATTGAACAGGATCTCGGCCCGGGGCAGCTCGACCCCGTCGATCCGCCCGCAGGCATCATCGTAGGTCAGGATATCGATATCCAGTGTACGGCCACTGAATTTGGGACCCTGGCGGCAGCGCCCGTTGCGATCTTCAATGGCCTTGAGCTCCCGCGACAGCTCGCCGACCGCCAGGCTCGTCTCGAAGCCCGCCACCAGGTTATAAAAATGGTCACCGGTAAAGCCGACCGCCTCGCTCTCGAACACCGAAGACAGCGTCAGCTCACCAAAGGACTCTGCCAGCCCGTCCAGCCCGGCGGCAATATTACGCTCGCGCTCGATATTGCTGCCGATACTGACATAGACCTGTGCCATCAGAACGCCTCTCCCCGCTCGATCAGTACGCCGACGTCCCGCGCTCCGCGAATGGCGCCAGGCTTGCCCAGACGCAACCGCAACCAGCGCACACCGAACTCCTGCATGACCAGCTGTGCCACTTCTTCAGCCATGGTTTCCACCAGCAGAAACTCGCTGCCCTCGATAAAGGCAGTCAGGCGCTTGGAGACCGACTTGTAGTTCAGAGTGTTCCCGATATCCTCGGTGGCCGCAGCCTCGCGAATATCAGTCCCCATTTCCAGATCCAGACTCACGGCCTGGCGAACCTCGCGTTCCCAGTCGTAAATGCCGATCACGGTCTGCACCTGCAGCTCGCGTATATAAACTATATCCACGTATGACCCAATAAATTACTGATTTAAATATGGCTTCAGCGCCACTGACGATATCTGTCAGCTTTGTTTTCCACGCCCGACCCGCGCAGCCGCCCGCCGCAGCCACTATATGTGGGGCCCAGGGCTCCACGTCAAGACAGTTAGTTTACCACTGACCGGGCCCAATGGCGTGCGGGCGAGCGACATCTCGCCGCCTGCATCGGTGCCCGATAATGCCAGCCGCCAGATGCGCGCAGCGAGCGTCTGCTTCAGGTATCGGGATCAATTAACAAGCCCTTGATTCAAAACGCTATCCGGTCTGTTTGTATCTAAGCCGGATTGGGATTAGGGTATAGAATCACACCGTTGATCAACCCGCGGACAGAGCCATGCCGGGACCTGAAACCCTGTTGCCCACACTGCTTGCAACGCTCGCCTATCTGCTGGGTTCAGTACCCACGGCCGTGCTGGTGTGCCGCAGCATGGGGCTTGCAGATCCACGGGAGCAGGGCTCCAGAAATCCTGGCACCACCAATGTACTGCGCCAGGGCAATCGCACCGCGGCCGTGCTGACGCTGCTGGGCGATGTTTCCAAGGGTGCTATTGCCGTCAACCTCGCCCGCTATGCAGAACTGGGCTCGACGCAAACCGGCCTCTGCGCCCTGGCGGTATTGCTCGGCCATATCTACCCGCTGTTCGGGCGCATGCGCGGCGGCAAGGGCGTCGCCACAACCTTTGGTCTCTGTCTTGCACTGAGCCCGCCGCTTGGGCTGATCGCCCTGGGCGTCTGGCTGCTGCTGGCGGCCATTGGCAAAACGGCGTCGCTGGCATCGGTGGGCACTGCCCTGGTCACACCTCTGGCGACCTTTATGCTGCTACCCGAACAGTTCGCTGCCATCAGCCTGATCTGTCTGCTGCTGGTGCTGCGTCACCGCGACAATATACGGCGCCTGCTTCGGGGGCTAGAGCACCGGCTTTAGCGGGTTTCGGGTGCAAGGTCGCAGCCGCGCTCTCAATCCCCGGGCGTACTACCCCGACGCGGCGCGCTTTTGAACCAGTCACACCCTTAGCGGCGAAACGCCGCTCCTACGGGAATATTTGCACCTTGCTCCTTGCACCTTGCCCCCTGCACTTCAGAGCGGCGGCAGCGTATCCATCGGCCAGCGCGGGAAGACGCTGATTTTCAGATCATTCGACTGGCCTGCCAGCAGCCGCTGGCAACCGGCGAACGCAATCATGGCGCCGTTATCGGTGCAAAAACGCGGACGGGCATAGAACAGGGTCGCCCGCTGTCGCCGCACGACCTCATCGAGCTTTTCGCGCAGACGCGTATTGGCACTGACTCCGCCTGCGATCACCAGCTGATGCAGGCCGGTCTGTTGCAGCGCACGCTTGCACTTGATGGCCAGGGTATCCACCACCGCGTCCTCAAAGGCAACGGCAATATCGGCCTTGCTCTGCGGATCGAGCTGGCCGTCGGCATCGCGCAACTTGTTGGCGGTGTTCAGGGTAAAGGTCTTGAGGCCGGAAAAGCTGAAGTCGAGCCCCGGTCTGTCGGTCATGGGACGGGGGAAGCGAAAGCGGCGTGCATCACCGTGACGGGCGAGCTTGGCGATCTCGGGCCCGCCGGGATAATCCAGCCCCAGCATCTTGCCGGCCTTGTCAAAAGCCTCGCCGGCAGCATCGTCGAGGGACTCGCCCAGCAGCTCGTAGCGACCTATGCCATCAACCCGCACCAGCTGGGTGTGCCCGCCGGACACCAGCAGCGCCACAAACGGAAAGGCCGGCGGTGTATCTTCCAGCATCGGCGCCAGCAAGTGGCCTTCCATGTGGTGCACGCCAAGCGCGGGAATACCCAGCCCCAGCGCCATGGCACGGGCCGTGGACGCCCCCACAATGAGCGCACCTATCAGACCTGGCCCTGCGGTATAGGCAATGGCGTCGAGTTCCGACTTGTCCATCTGCGCCTGCGCCAGGGTCTCGCGCACCAGCGGCAGCAATTTGCGTACATGATCGCGGGATGCCAGCTCCGGCACCACGCCACCGTATTCGGCGTGCATGGCGATCTGACTGTAGAGTGCATCACCCAGCAGACCGCGCTCACTGTCATAGATTGCAACGCCGGTTTCGTCGCAGGATGTTTCGATTCCCAGTACTCGCATCAGTATCGCCGCCAACCGCTGTAGATGATTCGCCCAACCGGCCTGTCATCCAGGCCACAATGGGCGCATTATCACCCAAAAATGCCTCAATATCACCGTCTGGACTTTACAGCCAGACCCCTGCGATATAAAATTTTGCGCCTTCATCAAAGTCGTGAGAGCTGTGGCCACTGCGTGGTACCCGTTTCAGGCCGCGATGAAGAGGTAGAAAAGTCCTACGTAACCCTTAGTAACAGCAAGGTCCAAGATAGATGCCTAGCGTAAAAGTTAAAGAAAACGAGCCGTTTGACGTAGCCCTGCGTCGTTTCAAGCGTTCCTGCGAAAAAGCCGGCGTTCTGGCTGAAGTTCGTCGTCGCGAGTTCTACGAAAAGCCCACTTCTGTTCGCAAGCGTAAAGCTGCTGCAGCCGTTAAACGTCACATGAAGAAGGTTTCCCGCGAGCAGTCTCGCCGCGTACGCCTTTACTGATCGACTGGAGTTGAACGTACATTCAGTCTGTTCCATCGACTAGCAACCGCTCTATAGAGGATGTTTGATGTCTGAACTCAAGCTCAAAATCAGTGCCGAGATGAAAGCTGCCATGCGTGCCAAAGACAAGGCTCGTCTGGGAACCATCCGCCTGATGATGTCTGAGATCAAGCGCATCGAAGTTGATGAACGCATAGAACTGGATGATACCCGCGTGCTGGCCGTGCTCGACAAGATGCAGAAGCAGCGCCGCGATTCAATCTCGCAGTTTGACACAGCGGGTCGCCAGGATTTGGCAGACCTAGAGCGCCAGGAGCTGGAGGTGATTAAAACTTTCCTGCCGCAACCGCTGACAGAACAGGAGCTGGCCGACCTGATTGCCCAGGCCATTAGTACAACCGCCGCCCAGTCGATGCAGGACATGGGCAAGGTGATGGCGATTATCAAGCCACAGATTCAGGGACGCGCCGACGGTGGTGTAGTCTCCAAGCTCGTAAAAGCCCAGCTAGCCGGTTAAACTCCCGCTGAATCTTTCTCAGCAGGTCCGCAATGGCAGGTCGTATCCCGCAATATTTTATCGACGATCTTCTGGCCCGCGTCAATATCATTGACGTCGTCGACGGCCGCGTTGAACGCCTCAAGCGCGCCGGCAAGAACTACTCCGGGCTCTGCCCGTTCCACAAGGAAAAGTCTCCCTCCTTCAGTGTCAGCCCCGAGAAGCAGTTCTACTACTGTTTTGGCTGTGGCGCCGGCGGTAATGCCATCGGCTTCCTGATGGAATATGATCGCCTCGACTTTCCCGTCGCCGTGGAAGAACTCGCCCGCCTGGCCGGCATGGAAGTGCCGCGCGAAAACAACAGCCCACAGCAGGCCCAGCGCGAAAAGCAGCTCAAGGACCTCTATGGCATTCTCGATGAAGCCGCCCGCTTCTATCAGCAGCAACTGACCCAGCACCCCCAGCGCGACATCGCCGTCAGCTACCTCAAGGGGCGCGGCCTCAGCGGCCAGGCAGCCAAAGCCTTCGGAATTGGCTATGCCCCCGTCGGCTGGGACAACCTGATGCAGGCGCTGGGCGCTGACAAGCAGCGCATCGAGGCGCTGGAACAGGCCGGCATGCTGATCCACAACGAAGAGCGCAACAGCCACTATGACCGCTTTCGCGAGCGCATCATGTTCCCGATCCGGGACATGCGTGGCCGCGTCATCGCTTTCGGCGGCCGGGTTCTGGGGGATGAAAAACCCAAATACCTCAACTCCCCCGAAACCGAGACCTTCCACAAGGGCCGTGAGCTCTATGGCCTCTACGAAGCGCGCCAGACCAATGCCCAGCTACAGCGGCTGTTGATCGTCGAAGGCTATATGGATGTCGTCGGCCTGGCTCAGAACGGCATTCACTACGCCGTGGCCACCCTGGGCACCGCCACCAGCGCCCAGCACCTGGAGCGGCTGTTCAAGGTCGTACCCGAAGTCGTGTTCTGCTTCGATGGCGATGAAGCCGGTCGCAAGGCCGCAAGCCGGGCGCTGGAAACCACCCTGCCGGTGATCCGCGACGGCCAGGAAGCCCGCTTTCTGTTTCTGCCCGAAGGCGAAGACCCGGACAGCCTGGTGCGCACCGAGGGCCGGGATGCCTTCCAGACCCGCATCGACCAGGCACTGCCACTGTCGGAGTATTTTTTCCGCTCCCAGACCGAGCAGGCAGATCTGGAAAGCATGGACGGGCGCGCCCGTTTCAGCACCCGCGCCCTGCCGCTGATCCGCGCCATGCAGCCGAGCCTGCTGCAGCAAATGATGCTTGAGCGCATCTGCGAGATCACCGGCCTGTCGCTGGAACAGATCAATAGCGTGATCAACCTGCACCAGGTCACCACAGATACGACGGTTCCAGAACGCCCACCAGCGCCGGCACAGCCCGGCCCACCGGCTAGCCGCTCAGCGGGGCCACAAAGCCAGAACATGCCCAGCCGCCGGCCGCGGCCACGCAGCCAGACGGGCAACCTGGACCTGTGCGACAAGGCGATCTCCTGCCTGCTGCACTTCCCCCGACTGGCCGCCAGCATACCGGCGGCGAGCGAACTCCAGGGCATGGCCGAGCGCAATGCAGACATGCTGATCGCCCTGGTGGACTATCTGCAGACAACCCCCAACTCGTCCCTCGGCACCCTGGTGGTCGACTGGCAGGAAGACCCGCAGCGCTCGGCCTGGCTGATGCTGCTGAACGAAATCGCCCATAACACCCCGCTGGCGGACGGCGCCGAACGCGAACTGCAGGACGCGGTTAGCCGCCTGCTGCGCGAGCGCCGCCCGGAAATGGAACTGGATGCACTGCTGAAAAAGAACCGACAGTCACCCCTGACCCAGGCCGAAAAACAGCGCCTGACAGCCCTCCTGGCAAGCCGACAAAATTAATCTTGGTCGCTGCGCAACTCCCGCCGCAGAAATCTGGTCTATTTTTAATGGGTGCTGTACCGAAAATCGGTGCCAACTGGATTTAAGCCATCTTCGAATGTATAATATCGCGCTCTCTTTTACGCCACCTATCTTTCATCTTCTCGTAGGGCCTCTATGACAGATACCTCTCAGCAGCAATCTCGTCTCAAGGAACTGATCGCCCGAGGCAAGGAACAGGGTTACCTGACCTATTCCGAGGTAAACGATCATCTGCCAGAAGATATCGCTGATCCGGATCAGGTCGAAGACATCATCCGCATGATCAACGAACTGGGCATCTCGGTTACCGAGGTAGCGCCGGATGCGGAAACACTCCTGATGACGGAAGGCGACTCGGCCGAAGAAGCGGACGAGGATGCGGTTGCCGCCCTCGCCGCTGTCGACTCCGACGCCGGACGCACCACAGACCCGGTGCGCATGTACATGCGTGAAATGGGTACCGTCGAACTGCTGACCCGCGAAGGCGAAATACTGATCGCCAAACGCATCGAGGAAGGCATTCGTGAAGTCATGTCCGCGCTGGCGTGCTTCCCGGGCTCCGTCGAAACCCTGCTCGGGGCCTATGAGGTTACCCTGCTGGAAGAAGGTCGCCTGAGCGACATCTTCAGCGGCTACATCGATCCCGACGAAAGCAACTTCATACTTGAAGTGCCCGAGACCGAAGAGATCGACGAAGACGACGATGACGATGACGACGATGACGACGAGGACAGCACTGACGACACCGAGGAAAAGGACCGCGGTCCGGACCCAGAAGAGGCCCGTCAGCGTTTCGCCAACCTGCTGGACAAGCTTGAAGCCGTAAACCTCGTCATGGTTGATGCTGATCGCAACTCGCCGGAAGCCCTGCAAGTACTGGCGACTCTGGGCGAAGCCTTTTCGCCGATCAAGCTGTCGCCACGCTACTACGAGCTGCTGGTTACCCGTGTGCGTGCCTGCGTTGCCCGCATCCGCGAGCAGGAAAGGTCCATCATGCGCATCTGCACCCAGCGTGCCCAGATGCCGCGCCGCGACTTTATCAAGGCATTCCCGGGCAACGAATCCAACACCAATTGGTTTGAAGAAATCATTGCCACTGGCCCCGTCTACGCCGGCGCCATGCAGCGCAACCTGGTTGACCTGAAACGGGCGCAGAAGAAGCTGATCCAGATCCAGGATGAGGCCAAGATCGACCTCACCGAAATCAAGGAAATCAATCGTCGCATGTCGATTGGTGAAGCCCGCGCCCGCCGTGCCAAGAAGGAAATGGTAGAGGCCAACCTGCGTCTGGTTATTTCCATTGCCAAGAAATACACCAACCGCGGTCTGCAGTTCCTTGATCTGATCCAGGAAGGCAACATCGGCCTGATGAAGGCCGTGGACAAGTTCGAATACCGTCGCGGTTACAAGTTCTCGACCTACGCCACCTGGTGGATTCGTCAGGCGATTACACGCTCCATCGCTGACCAGGCGCGCACCATCCGTATTCCGGTTCACATGATTGAGACCATCAACAAGCTCAATCGCATTTCCCGCCAGATGCTGCAGGAAATGGGCCGTGAAGCCACGCCGGAAGAACTGGCCGAGCGCATGGACATGCCGGAAGACAAAATCCGCAAGGTGCTGAAGATCGCCAAGGAACCGATCTCCATGGAAACGCCGATCGGCGACGATGAAGACTCCAGCCTCGGTGACTTCATTGAAGACATTACCCTGTCTTCACCGGTCGATTCCGCTACCGGCGAAGGGCTGCGTGAAGCGACCCGTGAAGTTCTGGCCGGCCTCACCGCCCGCGAAGCCAAAGTGCTGCGCATGCGTTTTGGTATCGACATGAACACCGATCACACGCTGGAAGAAGTCGGCAAGCAGTTCGACGTCACCCGCGAGCGTATCCGTCAGATCGAAGCCAAGGCGTTGCGCAAACTGCGCCACCCCAGCCGCTCCGATCACCTGCGCAGCTTCCTCGACGAGTAGGCCGCACTTGGCGTAACGCACCACAGAAAACCGCAGCCCAGGCTGCGGTTTTTTCTTGTCACCAAGAAGCTGCGATTCTTTGTGGGCAAGAAAACCGCAGGAATTTCAAACGGCTATTGGCTCCGAGTACAGCAGCCGTTATAATTCGCCCTCGTTGACGGGCCCATAGCTCAGTTGGTTAGAGCAATCGACTCATAATCGATTGGTCGCAGGTTCAAGTCCTGCTGGGCCCACCACTCCTTGCACTCCTCGAAACAGCCACGCCAGTCCTCATTGGACTATTCAATCCTCAAATCACAGATTTGAGTCGCACAAAACGATCAAAGCTGTGCTTTGAGTAAATCTCGTTTTGTTGCTCTGCTGGGCCCTACCACGTAATTGCATGTTTCCGTAGGAGTGGCGTCCCGCCGCGAACAACCGCAGAGCTTCGTCGCGAGGTATCATGCCCGAGGTTGGGTACGCGGCTCCTACGGGCGTTCAGGCCCACCGCTCCTTGCATTGTCTGTGTGCAACTCTGCTCACCTGCGCCCGGAGTCCCGACTGCATCGCTCGATCCTGCTTTCATCGATCAGCCCACCAGCAGGCTATTATCCCGCCCCTTGTACTGATTGCAGATATATTTGCTGATTGACTTCACCATGTTTGACATCCCCTGCCGGCAAAACTAGATTGCGCCTGTCCTTGTTCTCCTCTTCGTTTGGAAGCCTTTAGTGATCCTCACCCTGCTGCCCCTGTTTTCACTGTTGCTGAGCTGCTTCATCATGATGCTCGGCTTCGGACTTATCGGCCTGTTACTGCCCGTGCGCATGGGTATTGAGGGCATGAGTACGGACACCATCGGTCTGGTGCTGTCGATGTATGCCGTCGGCATGCTGTTCGGCGGCCTCTATAGCCGTGTGCTGATTATTCGCGCCGGCCATATTCGCATGTTTGCCGCGGTTGCAGCCCTGGCCGCCATCAGTATTCTGGCCTGCGGCCTGTCCACCAATGCCTGGCTCTGGGGCGCCATGCGCATGCTGATGGGCTTTTGCATCGCCTGCACCTATGCCGCCATCGACAGCTGGCTGAGCGAAAGCGCCACCGCCAAAACCCGTGGCCGCATTCTGGCGGCCAACCAGATCGTCATCATGGGCGCCTTCTTCATCGGACAGTTCCTGCTGAACCTGGCGGACCCTGGCACCCAAACCCTGTTCATGGTGGCCGGCATGCTGCTGGCGCTGGCGCTGGTGCCCATCGTCATGAGCCGAAAATCCGGCCCCGCTGTGGCGGATATCCGCTCCATGTCGATGCTGGATCTGTTCCGGCTTTCGCCACTGGGCGTAGTGGCCTGCTTTTTCTGCGGCCTGCTCTATGGTGGCCTGCTCAACATGCTGCCGCTGTTTGCCAGCAGCCACGGCCTGAGCGGATTTGATCTGTCACTGTTCATGGCGTCCGCCATATTCGGCGCCTTTATACTGCAGATTCCGGTGGGCTTCCTGTCGGACCATTTCGACCGCCGAACGGTGCTCTTCGTGCTGCTGCTGATCACCATCGTTGCCTGCCTGTCGGTGCCGCTGCTGTCATCGCTGGACAGCCGCTACCCGCTGATGGTGGCAATCGCCATTATTACCGGCATCATCGCCTGCATCTATCCCATGAGTATTTCCGAGACCTTCGACAAGGTGCTGCAGAATGACATGGTCGCCGCCATGGGGGGGCTGATTGCGATCTATGCGCTGGGCAGCATGATAGGCCCCTATGCGGCATCCCTCGCCATGAAGCAGTTCGGTAACGATGCCCTGTTCCAGTTCCTTGCGGTACTCGAAATCCTGCTGGTGATCTTCGTTATGTATCGGATGAAAGTCCGTCACGCCCTGCCGGTGAAAGCACAGGAGAAATTTGTCATGCAGGGCATGACCGGTTCCAGCTCTATCGAGATAGACCCGCGCTTTGAATACCATGCGCCTGAGATGCCGCTGAGTGAAGGCGCTGCTGTCGCCGTGAAGATGGCACAGAATAATCCGGCTGCGGCGGTACGTATGGCCGTAGCCCTGGCAGAAAGCGCCCCGCAGGAAGCAGCCCAGCTGGCTGTTGCACTGAATCAGGTGGAAAAAGTCGACATAGCCAGGCTCTATGCAGCCATTACCACGGCCGCACCCGAACTCAGCCTGGATATCGCCGAAGCCCTGGCCGCCGCCTCACCGGATAGTACCGACGAGCTGGTTACCTGGCTGGCCCGCGAGCGCCCCGATCAGCTGTCGGGCATTCTGGTGGCCATCGCGGAAGCCGTGCCGGAACATAGCCTGGATATCATCGGCAGCGCCGCCGAGTCCTTCGCCGAAACCTGCGCCGAAGACGCCTCTGACATAATGCTGGATCTGGCCGAAACCTATGCCAGTCATCTGTCCGAGGGGCTTGAGGAAATGCGCCCCGTCGACCGTGCCGCGACCCATCCCGAGCACCTGGCCGCCGACCTCTATAATCGCCTGATCGAAATAATGCCCGAACATGCCGTGGACCTGGCCTACAAGGTGGCACAAGCCATGCCCGAAGCCGCTACCGAGGTAGCCGCGGCCTATGTGCACAGCCTTATCGAAGAACGGGAACAGAGCGCTGCTGTCGAGGCGGATGATGGCATGATCGGCACCCAGGAACCCAAACTCCATACCGAAACGCAGGATGAGGCTCATCAGGAAGCCGACGAGCGCGTGGCCGATGCCTTCAGCGACTATATCAGCCACAGCAGCGAGAGCATGCCGGACCAGACCATCGATGTCGCCGCGATGATGGTGGAATCCCGCCCGGATCTCGCCTCCGATGTTATCGAACAGCTGCAGGCGGTTGATGGTTTCGAGGAACGCCTGTCATCCAATATTGAAGACCGGCCCCTGGACAGTATCTTCCCGGACTACGAACCAGACCCCGAAAAACCCGCCAAGCCCTAGCACCGCTAGCACCACAGGGGCCTGATATTTCAGGCCTTTGTGCATGCCCCGTGCCCTGCCACAGCGCGCCCTAACCCGGCACCCGCTCATCCTGCTGGCATCCATCCTCGCAGATACCTGCAAAGGCCTTCACTGGCAGCCCCGGCTGCAAGCCGCTAGTCTGTCTGCAGATGCCACGGATTCGGCATCGGCCTCACTTAATCGGTTTCACGGAGGAAGCCATGATGCACCCGACCAGCCTGCTCTTTGGCAGCATCGCTGCCCTCGTACCCGCCATGATCAGCGCCGCACCGGCGCCCCTGATGCTGGCGAGCGACGCAATAACAGCAACGGACTTATCCAGCCTCGACCTCAGCCAATACAGCGTCAGCGAAAAACTCGATGGCATTCGTGCCTACTGGAATGGCCAGCAGCTGCAGAGCCGCAGTGGCTATGCGATCAGCACCCCGCCCTGGTTCACCCGGGGCTGGCCCAGCACGCCTATGGATGGCGAGCTGTGGATGGGCCGTGGCCGCTTCGCGGAAGTCTCCGGTATAAGCCGCCGCTATGTGGCCGATGACCCGCTCTGGCGCCAGGTGCAGTATCGCGTATTTGACCTGCCGGCTCACCCGGCAACTTTCGATCAGCGTCAGCGGGCGCTGCAGCAGCTGCTGGCGCAGATAGACCAACCCTGGGTGAGCATCATTGAACAGCGATTGCTGGGCAGCCAGCGGCAGCTTGAGGCGTACCTGGCGCAGGTGAGCGCCGAAGGTGGTGAGGGCCTGATGCTGCAACGTCGCAACGCGCTCTATCGCATCGGGCGCAGCAGTGATGTGCTCAAGTACAGGCAGTATCAGGATGCGGAAGCAGTGGTAACGGGATACCTGGCGGGGAGCGGCAAGTACGAGGGGATGGTGGGCGCCTTGCGGGTGGAAAACGATACCGGACAAAAGTTTAGTCTGGGCTCGGGCCTGAGTGATGCCCAGAGGCGAGACCCGCCGCCGCTGGGCAGCCGAGTCACCTATCGCTATAACGGACTTACGGCCAGCAAGCTGCCCCGCTTCGCTCGCTTCCTGCGCATAAGGCCCGATTAACCGCGCTGATTCGCGGCGGGACGCCGTTTTTACGGGAGGATGCAATTACATGGTGAGCCTGAAAGCCCGTAGGAGGCGCGTACCCAACCTCGGGCATGATACCTCGCGACTAAGCCTTGCGGCTGTTCGCAGCGGGGCGCCACTCCTACGGGCTGTTCGCGGCGGGGCGCCGCTCCTACGGAAATTTTGCGGCGGGACGCCGCTCCTACGGGAAGATGCAGCGCCCAACGCGACTAAGCTCCGCTCCCCGACAGGAATTGGAGGAAAGACCATGGCAAGGATGCCAAAACGATATCACGGCAAGTCACTACGCAAGGGCAGAGTTTCAATTGCCGGAATGGCCTACCTTGTCACCACGGTAACCTGCCAGCGAGAACCGCTCCTGCGGGAGTTCGAAACCGCAAGAATACTGACACACACGATCAATAGCGATACCGCCACTACCCTGGCCTACGTCATCATGCCGGATCATCTGCACTGGCTGTTGCAACTGCAATCGGACGCCTCACTGGCGCAACTTCTGCAACGGGTGAAGAGCATCAGTGCGCACCGGATTAACCAGCACCTCGGCCGCCGCGGCCCGGTTTGGCAACGCGGCTATCACGATCATGCCGTGCGCAATGAAGAGGACCTTCGTCAGCTGGCCCGCTACGTCGTAGCCAATCCTGTCAGAGCCGGGATGGTTACAACAGTAAAAGACTACCCGCACTGGGACGCTATCTGGCTGTAGCTCACAATTCCAACCACATTTGGCGACGAAGCTCTGCAGCTTTTCGCGGCGAGACGCCGCTCCTACGAGGATTTCGCGGCGGGGCGCCGCTCCTACGGGCTGTTCGCGGCGGGACGCCGCTCCTATGGGAACATGCAATTACGTGGTGGGCCTGAAGGCCCGTAGGAGTCGCGTACCCAACCTCGGGCATGATACCTCGCGACGAAGCTCTGCGGTTGTTCGCGGCGGGACGCCGCTCCTACGGGAACATGCAATTACGTGGTGGGCCTGAAGGCCCGTAGGAGTCGCGCCTCGCGACGAGGCTCTGGCTATTCGCGGCGGGGCTTCGCGGCGGGGCGCCGCTCCTACGGGAATCATGACCCCGTTAATGTACCCGCCTGGGCTGGCTGAACGGATCGGGAATTTCGTGCGGGGGCTCATAGCCGCTGACATGGCGCAACAGCAGTGCCCGAATACCGGCGCAGTCGTAGGCATCACAACAGGCCTCGATCTGCTGCAGCACAGGCGTCAGCTGCGCCAGCGACAGCTTCTCTTCGCTGGCCTTCATGATCATCGGATGCGGCGTACCAGTGACATCATCGCCGATCAGCAGCTCTTCATAGAGTTTTTCACCATCGCGCAGCCCCGTGTACTCAATGGCGATATCACCGCCTGGGCAATCCTCGTCGTTGACCGAAAAGCCCGCCAGGCGAATCATCTGCTGCGCCATCTCGCGTATCTTTACAGGCGCGCCCATGTCCAACACAAACACATCACCGGACTGCGCCATGGCACCGGCTTGGATCACCAGCGCCGCCGCCTCCGGGATGGTCATGAAATAGCGCGTCATTTCAGGATGCGTCACGGTGAGCGGGCCACCGGCAGCGATCTGCTGGCGAAACAGCGGGATCACCGAGCCCGAGGAGCCCAGCACATTGCCAAAGCGCACTATGGCGAAGCGGGTCTGATGACCGGGCTCCGCCGCCAGCGCCTGCAGCACCAGTTCTGCGCAGCGTTTGGTCGCGCCCATCACATTGGTCGGGCGCACGGCCTTGTCCGATGAAATCAGCACAAAATTCCTGACCCCCGTCGCCTGCGCTGCCAGCGCCACAGCGCGGGTTCCCAGCAGATTGTTGCGCACCCCCACTACCATGTTGCGCTCCACAATGGGCACATGCTTGTAGGCCGCCGCATGGTAGAGCGTCGTGACCCTGTAGTGACTCAGCGTACGCTCCAGCAGCGGCTGTTCCGCCACCGAACCCAGTACGCCGACCAGCTCCACTGCGCCGGCAACGCAGAGCGGCGTCAGCTCCTGCTCGATCTGGTAGAGGCCGAACTCGGAGCTGTCCAGCAGTACCAGACATTTGGGCTGCTGGGTGACAATCTGGCGACAGAGTTCCGAGCCGATCGAGCCACCGGCCCCGGTCACCATCACCACCTGATCACGGATATTCGCCGCCATGAGATGGGGATAGGGTGCGACCTCTTCGCGCCCGAGCACGTCGGCAATTTCGATTTCGCGGATATCACTCAGGGCCACCTTGCCACTGGCAATGTCCGACAGCCCCGGCAGCGTCAGCACCTTGACCGGCAGGGTTTCCAGCAGCGCCAGCAGCTCGCGGCGCCGCGTCCGCCCCGCCGACGGCATGGCGAGCAGCACCTCGGCCACCTCAAATCGATCAATCAGCCGCTCCAGCTGCTCCGGTGGATAGATCACCAGCCCATGCACCTCAAGCCCCGCCAGCGCCCGATTGTCATCCACAAAGGCCACGGCGCTGAGTTCACTGGAGCTTTCCAGCGCCGTGGCCAGCTGACGCCCGGCGGAACCGGCACCATAGATGATGACCCGGTCTGTGGTGGCAATGCGATGCAGACCGCCGGGGAACTGCTGCAACAGCAGCCAGCGCGCCAGCAGGCGGCTGCCACCGATCACCACCAGGGCGATAAACCAGTAAATCGGCAGCACCGAGCGCGGCACCCGCATCTCGAAGCCGATCAGATAGGTGACGGCCGCCCAGATCAGTATAAACAGCGATACCGCCTTGACGACGGTCCAGAGCGCCCGCGGGCCTATATAGCGTGTTACCGCACGATAGAGTCCCAGGCGCACAAATACCGGCAGGGCAATGACCGGCGCAATCAGGTAGGCGGGCCAGTGCGCAAAGCCCATGGCATCCCATTCCCCGTAACGCAACGCAAAGCTGAGCCAGCAGGTGATCACCAGTGCCAGCACATCGAAGATCAGAAACACCAGCCGCTTCATGTTGCGCGACAGGGACAGCACTTGATTCAGCATGCGTGTATCCGTTACGGGGTGGCCGACGCCGCTATGCGCCGGTGTATCAGGGCAGGCTCCTGGAAAGCTTTTTAAGCCAGTCCAGCGCGCCCTCGGTCGCTTCCCAGCTGGCCCGCATGGTATCGCGGTAGAGCCAGGCCTGATCTTCGCCTCCCAGGGTTATGCCGTATTCGTCCAGCTCGGGCTGGCGGATGCGCTTGAGGCAGAGGTAACGCGCAACGTAGGGCAGATCCGCGTGGGCTTCCCGCACTGCCGCCTCCGCGCCGGCCAGGTTTCCTGCGCGAAACAGCGCCAGCACTTTGCCATAGCGCGTTTGCGGTGCCATATCACTTTCATAGTGCTGCGCCAGGGCAAGTGCGTCCTGATCGCGCCCGGCCATCAGGTAGGCATCCATCAGCTCCCAGCGCAAACCGTGGTTGTCTTCGGCGTTAAGCCGAACTATCCACTCGCTCAGCTCAACGGCCTGGGCATCGCGGCCGGTCTCATTCAGCAAAGACACCAGCCGCACCAGCGCCCGCAGCGCCGGCCTGTTCTCCTGCATGACCCAGGGCAGCTGCGTATCTTCAGCCACCGTCGCGGCAATAATAGCGTGACTGCGGCGCAGCACCCGCTCCAGCAACTGCTGTGCCGCCGAATCGCCCCAGAACTGCTCATCCAGCAACAGCGCCGCCAGGTCATCCAGTACTGCAAGATCATCCCAGGCCGCAGGATATCGGCTGAGTACCCCCATCCAGCGATCGAACAGTTCGGGCTCCCAGGGATCAAGCTCATCGACCTCATGGATGCCAATTCCAAGGGGCGCTTCCAGCGGGCACACCTTGGCCCAGCGTGAACGCACGGACTTCAGCCCTGAAGGCTCGATCAGCATGGCGGCTGGGCCCGGCTGACCCTGCGGATCTTCCAGCTCCAGCACCTCGAGCTGATAGGCCGGCACCGCCCGGGTCTGTTGCTGCTCAATCCAGCGGTACAGCTCCAGCAGCTCCTCGGCCCCGGAGAGTTCCAGCATCATTCCCACGGGATCTTTCATAAAGCCATTGAGCAGCTCGACCTGGGGGTCATCCTTTTGCAGCCCTGCGCGCAGCAGCTGGCGGCGCCAGAACTCGGCCCGCGGCGGTATTTCGCTCAAGCGCCCGCCGGCCATCAGCAGCTGAACTTCAAGTACACCCAGGCTATCACTGTGGGGTGTATCGCGCTGGGCCTTCTGAAACGCCTGCCAGGCGGCCTTGTCGTCACCTTCATCCATCAGAATGCAGGCCAGACGCTGCCAGGCACCGCCGCGCAATACCGACTTGGGCGCCTGCTGCACCAGCATGTCCAGCAGCCCCCGTTTCTTGCGGTGGAATCCCAGGGCATCGTAACAGTTGCACAGCAGATTCAGCGCATAGTCGTGCAGGCTGCCCGACTTGCTGGCATGCTCGAGCGCCACCATGGGCTCCAGCAGCGCTGCAGACTTGCGATACAGCTGCTGATCGAACATTTCAATGGCGGCTTCGAGCAAACCTTCCAGCGGTACCTGCCGGCTGGCAACCGCCTTTTCCAGCAGACCGAACTCCTGCAGTGCCGGAATGGCAAACACCCATACCTGTTCACTTTCGAGCGTCAGCGAGAAACTGCCCGCCAGGCGCTGACAGCACTGCTTGAACTTGGCGCCGGAACCACAGGCACAGGGATCATTGGGTTTTAGCTTGGGCAAAGGCCGCGGTTTGAAGTGATTGCCCGGCAAGGGCATGAACTGCCATATTTCCCGCGCCAGATGCCCGGTCAGCGCCGCGACCGTGCCAGGTGCAAGGCCCTCATCGAACATGCCAGGGGCACAGTAACTGTCAAAGTTTTGCCGCAGCCACTGGCTGAACAAGTCGAAGTCTTCGACACGGAAAATCTCGCGCGCAGCATCCTGCAGCAGGGACTCAAGTTGTAGTGGCTCATCATCGGGCTCGAACGGATGCACAGTCAACCTTCAGTAATATCAGGAATAAAATGGAAGCGGACGCCAGCATAGCGACTGTAGCGATAGGGCGCAAAGGCTATCAGGGCCGCGCCCTTCGCCCAGGGCGCGCAGCCTGCTCTGCGGCACCGGCTCTGAAATACAACGCCAGCACAATCAGGGGCGCATAGGCCAGCAGGATAGCCAGCAGCGGCCCTGCCCAGCCGATGACGCAGAAAGATGCCAGTGGCAGCAGCCAACACAGATTAATGGCGAGCACCCCAAGGGTTACGGTGCGATGGCTGGCATAGGATCGTGCCGCCTGCTGGTAGGCATGGCTGCAGTGCGCCTCGGCCAGGCGCTGCCCCCGTACCAAGCGATGCAGCAGAGTAACGCTGGCATCACAGACGAAGACCGCCAGCAGAATCAGCCAGCCTGCAAAGAGCAGCAGCGACTGGTGCGCCGCCATAATTGACAGCAAGCCAAGCATCAGGCCGATAAAGCCACTGCCGGCATCGCCCATGAAAATACGCGCAGGCGGCCAGTTCCAGCACAGAAACCCCAGCGCCGCCGCCGCCAGCAGTGCTGGCAACAGCAGATCAAGCGGCGCCAGACCCAGCAACCACCCCAACCAACAGGCCCCGACACAGACAGACACCACCTCAACCCCGGCGATGCCATCGATGCCATCCATAAAGTTATACAGATTCAGCAGCCAGACCAGGTAGAGCAGCCCAACCCCAAAACCCAGCAGACCAGGCGCAAGCGATACGCTAAACAGCTCCACCGGCGGCACACCGCCAAGCCAGAACAACCCCCAGCCCGCGGCCACAAAGTGCACCAGCAGGCGCCAGCGCGCCGCGACGCCGCCGCGATCATCCAGCCAGCCGATCGCCGCCACCAGGATTCCCGCGCCCCCAAGGGCGGCAAAGGACTCTATCGCCATGAGTCCCTGTAACCAGAGCACCACCATGGCGCCAAGAAACACCAGCACAATCGATATACCGCCACCACGGGCTGTTGGCACAAGATGGGAACTGCGCCCATTGGGCACATCCAGCATGCCGCCGGCCAGCGCATAACGCCGTACCAGCCCGGTAAGCAGCGCGGATACACCCAGGGCCAGCACGAACCATCCGATCATCACCGCCACCTCAGGCATCCCCGGATGTCTCCCGGCTGCACCCCGTAGGAGCGGCGCCCGTAGGAGCGGAGTCCTCTCCGCGAAGCTTTTTGCCTCCACCACCATTGCTTACGGCAGAACCAGCCCCCGTAGGAGCTGTGCCTATGGGAGCGCTGCCTGTGGGAGCGGAGTCCTCTCCGCGAATCTTTTTGCCTCCACCAACATTGCTTACGCCAGAACCAGCCCCCGTAGGAGCGGCGCACCCGGTGGGCATTTCACCCCCGCCGCGAAGCTTTTCTTGCGATGCGCGCAAATCTCTCCCCGTAGGAGCGGCGCCCCGCCGCGAAGCTCTTTCCTCTGGGCGTACATCTATCCCCGTAGGAGCGATCCCCTCCCCACCGAACCGCCTGGCCATAAAATCATCCACCGTTTTCTGAATGCCTTCCTCCACCGAAACAGGAGGCCTCCAACCGAGCGTATCCATCGTATGCCGAATATCCAGCTGCAAGGAATCACAAAGCCTGGACGCCACACTGCCTCGCCCAGCCCAGTCTGCCGCTTTACGCAATACAGACACCGGAAACGGAAACAGCCGGGAATTCTTCCCCATGGCCCGGCTCAAGCGCCCGATCAAACCGGGCGTGGACAGGTCCTCGTTATCGGACACCAGAAAGGTCTGATTCGCCGCGGCTGGATGATCCATGCAGGTGATGATCAGATCCACCAGGTTATCCAGCCCCACCAGGCTGCGGCGGTTATCCAAAGAGCCCAACGGAAAAAAAGCCCCGCGCTCTATCCACGTCAGCAGGCTGCGAAAATTGGCTTTAACTCCAGGCCCATAGACCAGCGGCGGCCGGATAATCACCACCTCCATGCCCGTCTCCCGCGAAAGCGCCCGCAACCCCTGCTCCGCTTCCCATTTGGACAGCGCGTAGGGGTCGGTGGGCGCGCAAAGATCATGGGCGGTAAACGGCTGCCCTGCCAGAGTCGACTCACCGTTAACCTTGATACTGCTGAGGAAGATAAAACGCCTGACACCGGCCTGTGCCGCAGCGCGGGCGAACTCAAGCGTCGCCACGGTGTTCACTGCTCTAAAGGCTGTGAGCGGATCCGCCGCGTCGTCGGCCATCACATGCACACGGGCCGCGCAGTGGATAACGACATCCGCCTTCTCGAGCACGGCAGGCAACGCAGAGCCGCGCTGTGCGTCACACAGATCAAAATGCAGCGACTCGGCGCGGCTGCCAATCGCCTGCGAGCGGGAAGCTGCAATGACATTCACGCCAGGCTCCCTGAGCAAACGCTTGCACAGTGCCGTACCAAGAAACCCGGCGCTGCCGGTAACAAACGCCGTATTGGAGTCAGCTGGCATTAAACAAAGCCCTGCGCGTTGTGCTGGCCAGAGGCCAGATGCTGGCCTGGACAAGCGGCATCCGAGAAGTCATGTTCGCAACCCCAACTTCCTTGAGCCAGAGCGTAAAAAATATTTCACCATACTGACCATAAACCAGTAAAAATGCCGGGAAAAAAGCCGCTTGTTGGCCTGCCGGCACAGATGCACCGCTTTGAGCTGCGGCAGGTAAAGCACCGGTTCACCAAACTGGTCACGGGCACGGCGGCAAATGTCCACATCCTCCAGATACATGAAGAAGCGTTCATCGAAGCCATGCAGCTGCTGATACAACTCGGCTTTGAACAGCAGGAAGGCTCCGGAGGCCCAGTCTACCAGTGCGGGTTTGCCAATTGATGCCTTGTCGTAGGCGGCCGGGTTGGAACCCAGCAGAAATCCCCGCGCAAAGTCCATCAGTGAAGGGAAACGCTTGATGTTGAAGTCGGGCCGGGTTAGTTCCCGGTCCTGGTACAGGTTGATGGTCAACAGCCTGGCGGCGCGCTGCTCAGCCGCATTAACAGTCTTCAGCAGCACATCAGGCGCTATGACCAGATCCGGGTTATGCAAACAGAAATAATCACCGGGCTGCATGCCAAGCTTAGAGCGGCAAAATTCGAATACCGCATTGTTGTTGGCGCCGAACCCCATTGGCGACGGCGCCGCCAAATAGTGCATTGAGCAACCCAATGCCAGATTTCGCAACTCGGTGCAGCCGAGGTTGTCCCGGATCACGACTTCCACACCTTCTCGCGCGGCCAACGCCTGCAACTGCTTATTTTGGCTAATCAGCACCTCATGCCCGTGGGACACCACCGACACAAACAGCGTCATTTGGTTGTTTCCGGCGGGTTATCTTGCGAAGTTATACAGGACACTAGCTCATCCCAGCCATTCAATACCGGCACGCCGGCAGGCATTGAAAAATCACTCCCCTCAAATCCCTTTCCACTCGCAAGTGCCTCAATATGATCCGCCAACTGATACGGATCGTCTGGATCAAAAAAATTCACTCTATCGTATACACCCAAGGTTTCCCGGGCATACGGAAGATCGGCAGCCAAGACAGCAAGCCCCATGGATTTCGCTTCGGTTAATGGTAAGCCCCAGGTTTCCAGCTTTGAAGGAAAAACCAAGGCGTCGCTCTGCCGATACTCATCAAATACGGCTTTATGCGACAAGCGACCAATGAAACAAATGCCTTCAATATTACGTGCGCAGAACGCTAGATAACGGGCATAGAGGCTATCCGTAGCCGACAGGGTGATACGAATCTCAAAACGCCTGACGCCTCGCTGATGCAGTACCTTTGCAGCCTTTATCAACACCTCAATATTTTTAAAAGTACGCGGCAATGTTGGATAAAACAATCTGACCATATTTTCATTATTTAATTTAAAATCCGACCTGGCCTCAGACATTACTTCATCTGAGAAACATTCAGGTCGCGCAACTGCGACATTATCAATAGAGTACGTACTTTGAAAATAATCACGAATATAGCTCTGCTGAACAAATACAGTATTGTTCGCACCTATGTTCAGAAGGTACAAGTAACGATAAAAGATCGAAAAAGCAAAAACCGTCGGCTGAAAAAAAAGGTCTTTCAAACCTGCGCGATATAGTGGGGTGGCATTATGACAATAAACAAACTGCCGACAGGCAGTAGTTCTAGGAGTAATATCATGAAGTGAAAACCATACACACGGCTGAATTCGGCAACTAATTTTATAACTACTCACGAACTCAAAATAAATCCTGCATAGCCAATTTTTCTTTGGGCTTCGCACACTAATAAGTTTTATTCGTTGATAGGCCGGATATAGACTTTTATCATATACCAGAGCAACTACTCGGCAATTGATAATTTTATCGGCTGCAGACAGAAATTCTTTTGCTACCGTCAAAGTGCCACCCTGGTTTAACCCGACAGCACTGATTACAATTAATTTAGCTGGCACTTTTTATATTTTTCTCCATGTCGATCACAAGCTAACTTAATATAATACGCAATTTAATTAAATGCACCTTTAACTTAAGCTTAACGTAGGAAAGACAAAAAAAATAAATATTTTTGAGGCGTGATACGGTGCAATGAAGTTTTCTTGCCAGATAAGCCTCATAGATAGATTTAACGCTCATAAAAGAAACACCACCAACCTCCATATAAGCCACTATGAAGTCAACATATCCGGCATTAAGTTTACACCCCTTTCTTAAAAGAAGTTCGTAATCACCAACAATATCAAAACTTTTACTATATAAACCAACATATTTATAAAGTTCAATATTATGGGCAGAGCCAGGGTGTGCAACGTTCATCCACTTCCTGAATTTTTTCCATTCCCAACAGGAGCCAACCGTTTTTAACAATTGACCTGAAGTATCGACCCAACCGACTTTACCACTGACGTAATCGAGATTATCATGCGAAATACAATATTCTGCCAAGTACTTCAGCGCATCAGCACCCAGGTAGTCGTCGGCCCCCAAAAATATTACCCACTTCCCTTCTGCAAGAGAAATCCCCTTATTCCAGGCGTCATATATTCCCTCATCAGGTTCACTGAGCCACTTACTGACAACTGGATGTTCTTTAACAATTTCCACCGTACCATCACGACTATTACCGTCGATAACTATCACTTCGACGTCATCAAATTTCTGATCAACAACTGAATCAAGACACCGTCTTATACAGTTCTCAACATTATATACAGCTATCACTATCGAAAATAACAATTATTGATCCTTTAAATATTAATCTTCGGATATCTAACCAAACAACAACAGTATAAAAAACTCGACATCCAAGTCTGATTTAATCAACCTTAAGCTATCTTTCTAATGTAAAGTGACCCAGGTTCTCGATCCGGGGTTAGGAAAGGCGAGACCAATTTAAGATCATCATAATGCTGATGATGCAAATAGTTCAATGCACCAATAATTTCCCAACTGCTGTTGTGTGACAGAAACGCTTCCAAAATGTATTGTTCATTCCAAAACTTAACTTCATCTTGCATCCAGTTGGCTGGATAGTTTCTGGGAGAAAATATGTCATGAACATGAACGATCACTCCCTTTCTAAGGGTTGGTAGCAACTCAAGGTATTCAAAAAGAATATCACCCTGAGGCCTTATTATATGTGATGAATCGATAAATAAAATATCGTTTTCACCAAGCTCAGAGAAAAAACTAATGGGTAATTCTTCAACCTTCTCTCTTACTACTTCCACACCTGTTTCTTCAAGCCATGGCATTTCATAGGGCTCAACACATAGATGCTTGCATTTATAACCAGAGTCGCCCTGTGTATTCTTCAATATAGCTTTAGCCGCTATCAAGGTTGAATTTCCGCTGCCTATTTCATACACCTTCGAAGGCTTTAAGTAGCGAATTATTTGATACAAATATTCCGCATCGCCCGACTCAAAAGCGCCATTCCCGAAATAAAAAGTTTTATCGTCCAACTTTGTGTTCGACAAGTCTTCAAGCTCAAATGCCAAAACCAACTTCCCTAAAAGAACTAACTGCTCGTCAACATTCCAATCTATACCACTGAGTGGTCGGTTATCTGAAAATGGCCGACTTGGATTTCTGTTGTCAAATTGTGGTTCGTAGTAATGATTCCGAATAGGAAAAACACCTACTTTGAACAAGACCTTCTTTGAAAAAGGCAATCGATGCACACCCAATCGACGTATATATTTCAGTAAAAAAGCCGCAGGATAAACCAGAAAAGCCAAGAAAAAGTCAGCTATTGGAAGTATGCGGATAATAGATTCCCTGACACTTATCTTTCGCATTACCACCGTCCCTTGGTGAAAACAGTTAAACTAAAGAAACCACACAAATCTAAACAATATGTTTTGCTATGGCCACAGCGGCCAATAACAAGAGACTCAATTCCGACCATACAGATCCTCAAGCCTCACAATATCATCCTCTCCCAGATAAGAACCGGACTGCACTTCAATCAGCTCCAGTGGCACACGGCCGGGGTTTTCCAGTGAGTGAACCTGCCCTATGGGTATGTATGTAGACTGATTTTCGGTCACCAGGTAGGTCTTTTCACCGTTGGTGACCTTTGCCGTACCGCTGACGACGACCCAGTGCTCAGCCCGGTGATGGTGCATCTGCACCGACAGCTTCGCGCCAGGCTTCACGGTAATGTGCTTCACCTGATAGCGGTTGCCCGCGTCGATAGCATCAAAGCAGCCCCAGGGCCGGTAAACCTGGCGGTGATTGATGTGCTCCGTTCTGCCCTGCTGTTTGAGCTGCTCTACGATGTGCTTTACATCCTGCACCCGGTCTTTGCTGGCGACCAGCACCGCATCCCGGGTTTCAACGATCACCAGGTCTTCCACGCCTATGGCCGCCACCAGCCGGTGCTCGGCGTAGGCCAGAATCTGCCGGCAATCCTTGGTCAGCACATCGCCTTTGAGCACATTGCCCTCGGCATCCTTGGCGGATACATCGGCCAGCGCCGACCATGAGCCAACATCACTCCAGCCGGCATCCAGCGGCACCAGAACTGCCTCCCGGGTATGCTCCATCACGGCGTAATCGATGGATTCCGAGGCACAGTCGGCAAATGCCTTGGGGTCTAGCCGCACAAAGTCCAGATCCTCTTTGGCACCAGCAATCGCCTGCCGACAGCAGTGCAGCATATCGGGGCGAAAAGCTTCCAGTTCAGCCAGATAGCGGCTGGCCCGGAACATGAACATGCCACTGTTCCAGAAGTAGTCTTGGGAGTCTACATAGGCCTGCGCCGTTGCCAGGTCAGGCTTTTCCACAAATTCGGCAACCGTCAGCGCAGCGCTGCTGTGGTCTGCCTGCGGCCTGGCCTTAATATAGCCATAGCCCGTTTCAGGACAGGATGGCACTATGCCAAAGGTGACCAGGCGCCCGGCCTGGGCCTGCTCCAGCGCAATGCCAATGGCAGCCTGAAATGCCGGCTGATCCTGAATCAGGTGATCCGCAGGCAGCACCAGCAGTACCGGGTCCTCACCGTTGCCCGTCGCCTGAATGGCCGCCAGCGCAATCGCCGGCGCCGTATTGCGCCCCTGGGGTTCAAGCAAAATGGTCGCGCCTTCAACCCCGATCTGTCGCAACTGCTCGGCGGCCATAAAGCGGTGTTCTTCGTTACAGATCAGAACCGGTGGCTCACAGCTCAGGCCGGCAAGCCGCTCCAGCGTCGCCTGCAGCATGGTTTTGTCACCGTCCAGCTGCAGAAACTGCTTGGGGCTTAGCTGGCGGGAAAGGGGCCACAAACGAGAGCCGGTTCCACCGGCCATAACTACGGGCACAAACATTCGGTTACTCCCTCAGCCTTGATACTTGATTTCAGGTGCGCACGGAACTACTCCCGAACCCTGCCCTGCTCTGCCTCGAACCATCGGTACAGCGCCTTGAGCCCGGTTTCCAGTTCAATGGACGGCTGCCAGCCAAGGGCCTGTACGCGGCTTATGTCCAGCAACTTGCGCGGCGTACCATCGGGCCTGGAGGTATCAAAGACCAAGCGCCCGTTAAAGCCTGCGATCCTGGCGATGGACTGCGCCAGTTCACGGATACTGACTTCCTGCCCGGAACCGATATTGATATGGGATTGCATCGGCGTTGTCTGGGACGCGAACACCGGCTGTTCCAATTCCATCAAATGCACGCAGGCATGCGCCAGGTCATCCACATGCAGAAATTCGCGCAGCGGCCTGCCACTGCCCCAGATGTCTATCTGATCGGCCTGTGACTGAACCGCATCATAAAACCGGCGCAGGAGCGCAGGAATCACATGGGCATTCTCGGCATGGAAATTGTCACCCGGCCCGTAAAGATTGGTCGGCATCACCGAACGGAAATCCCGGTCATGCTGGCGGTTAAAACTCTCGCACAGCTTGATACCGGCAATCTTGGCAATGGCATAGGGCTCGTTGGTGGGCTCCAGCGGCCCGGTCAACAGGGCTTCCTCCGGAATGGGCTGCGGCGCCAGCCTTGGGTAAATGCAGGAGGAGCCAAGAAACAGCAGCTTGTTCACACCGACGCGATGCGCCGCCTGGATCAGGTTGCATTCGATCATCAGGTTATCGTAGAGAAAATCGGCAGGATAATGGCTGTTGGCATGAATCCCCCCCACCCTGGCCGCGGCCAGGTAAACCTGATCCACCCGGTGCTGCTTCAGGAAATCCTCAACGTCCTGCTGTCGGGTCAAGTCGAGTTCAGACCGGCCCTGGGTCAAAATATTGGTATAACCCAGTGATTCAAGCCTGCGCTTGATTGCCGAGCCCACCATGCCGCGGTGCCCGGCGATATAAATACGGCTATCCAGCTGCGACACCTCTTCAGTTCTCCACTGTTACGGGCAACTCGAAGCCATGCTGTTTCAGCAGGGCATGACGCTGCGCATCCTTCAAATCGCAGGCTATCATCTCGCTGCATAGCTGTTGCAGCGTGATCACAGGCTCCCAGCCCAGCTGTTCCCGCGCTCGCGAGGCATCACCCAGCAGCGACTCCACTTCGGTCGGGCGGAAATAGCGCGGATCAATACGTACCACCACATCCCCCGCCTTCAGTGCCGGAGCCTTGTCACCTTCAACCTTTTCGACTATCGCAACCTCATCAAGCCCCTGCCCCCTGAAGACCAGGCTGACACCCAGCTCTGCAGCACTGAGTTGCAGAAACTCCCGCACCGAGTGCTGAACGCCACTGGCGATAACAAAATCCTCCGGCTTGTCCTGCTGCAGCATCAGCCACTGCATCTGCACATAATCCCGGGCATGTCCCCAGTCACGCAGCGCATCCAGGTTGCCCATATAGAGGCAGGACTCCAGCCCCTGGGCGATATTGCACAGACCCCGGGTGACCTTGCGGGTAACGAAAGTCTCGCCGCGGCGCGGCGACTCATGGTTGAACAGAATGCCGTTGCAGGCATACATGCCATAGGCTTCACGGTAGTTTACCGTGATCCAGTAGGCATAGAGTTTCGCCACCGCGTAGGGCGAACGCGGATAGAAAGGAGTGGTCTCCGTCTGCGGCGTTTCCTGCACCAGGCCATACAGCTCGGAGGTCGACGCCTGGTAGAAACGGGTCTTGTGCTCCAGCCCCAGCAACCGTATGGCTTCGAGCAGCCGCAGCGTGCCCATGGCATCCACATCGGCGGTATATTCCGGCGCCTCGAAACTGACAGCCACATGGGACTGGGCGCCAAGGTTGTAGACTTCGTCCGGCTGCACCTGTTGAATGATGCGCGTCAGGTTGGAAGAGTCCGTCAGATCGCCGTAGTGCAGCACGAAGTTGCGGTTATCCAGGTGCGGCTCCTGATAGATATGATCAACGCGCTGGGTATTGAAAGACGAGGCCCGGCGCTTGATACCGTGCACCTGGTAACCTTTTTCCAGCAGGAACTCTGCGAGGTAGGAACCGTCCTGGCCGGTGATGCCGGTGATAAGGGCTTTTTTCATAGTTCAACTCAAATGTATTAACTTCAGACGGACAGCATAGCTTTTATAACATTTTTCATTTTATATTGAGCCCGCCAACCAAGAACATCAAATGCTTTAGCAGGGTCTGCCAGACTCAGACGCAAATCAGTCGGGCGCATAAACTCGCCTACCTGCTCAACATGCTCGCGCCAATCCAGACTCAACTCACTAAACACAGATTCTACGAAATCCTCCAGCGAATGACTCTCGCCCGTGGCGACAACGTAGTCCTGGGCTTCAGGTTGCTGCAACATAAGCCACATGGCCTCAACATATTCAGGCGCCCAACCCCAGTCCCTGACGATATCCAATCTGCCAAGTTGCAATCTTTCACCTGAACCATTCGCGATTCTTTGCGCCGTCTTTATTATTTTCTGGGTGACAAATCTCGAAGGACGCAATGGCGATTCATGATTAAATAAAATACCCGTACATGCAAATAACTTATAGGCTTCACGATAGTTGTCGACCAGCCAGAAAGCCGATGATTTGGCAACCGCATAAGGGCTTCTCGGATGAAACGGAGTCATCTCATTCGCAGGTTTCCCCAGCGTATCCCCATAACACTCGCTGGAGCCTGCATGATAAATTCTTATATCACGATCCAGCATCCGACAGGCTTCAAGCACATTCAGTGTACCGAGCGTAATACTCTGAATCGTTTCCGCAGGTTGTTCAAATGACAGTCCGACGGAAGACTGCCCAGCCAGACAGTAAACCTCGTCCGGATTACTCGTTTTTAACGCTACAAAAACACTACGAAAATCTTCAGGTACCATTGATAATAGGCGAACACTGTGCTTAATGCCAAAAAAGTCAAGATTCGAAAAAGAAGACGCCTGAGCATCTCTTGAAGTACCCCAGACGTCGTATCCCTTATCAAGCAGAAAAGATGAGAGATAGCTACCATCCTGTCCGCCGATACCGAAAATCAATGCCGACTTGGGTTTAACTATCACTTATGCACCAATTTTTTATAAACATTTAATGTTTCGATTGCACACTTTTCCCAACTGAAATCTTTAATCCTGGCATAACCAAACATTTTTAGCTCCGCACTACGAGCCTGAGAAAATAAAACGTTTTCCATTGCATCCCGCATTTGGTCGATACAGAGCGGGTTAAAAAACTCAGCCGCATTACCAATAACTTCAGGCATTGAACTAGTATTACTGCTTATTACCGCGCAACCATAAGACATAGCCTCCAGAGGAGGCAGGCCAAACCCTTCGTATAGAGATGGATATACGAACGCGCTTGCTGACTCATACAAGCTTGCAAGCTTTGCATCATCACCGGAGCAGTATACTACCTGACCTTTATTTAACCCCAAATTCAAGAAAAGGCTCAGCTCATCCTTTGATAAATCACCTCCACCAAAGGCGACAATATCATATTTACCCACAAGCCTAGGCGACGCAGAAAAGGCCTTTACGAAACCTGCAAAATTTTTATACCCCTGACGATTTCCAACATAGAGCAGGTACGGACGATGGGACACAGATAGACTACAGTAAGTTTTATGATCCGTCGATTTTTTTTCAACACCCAAGTATACGAC
>NZ_JALDYX010000149.1 GCF_024267675.1 Marinobacterium sedimentorum
GCCGTCGTCGTCGGGTTCTTTGTTGAACTCTCCAACCGGGTACTCGCCAGACGCGCTATCCGGCCGTTTGTCGTTAAGGGCTTGTTTGCTGATAACGAAGACGCGGCCCGCCGTCACAAAATCCTGAACCGCTCCTATCTGGTCGGCCTGGTCGCCGTGGCTTTGCTCTCCTACTTCTTCTCCATTGTAGGCAGTACCTACTACGCCGACGACGTGACCACCGGCCCTGAGTTGGT
>NZ_JALDYX010000022.1 GCF_024267675.1 Marinobacterium sedimentorum
CTTGCCTCTTGCCTCTTGCCTCTTGCCTCTTGCCTCTTGCCTCTTGCCTCTTGCCTCTTGCCGCCCAGAATAGCTTTCTGCTTGACGCATACCAACCGGTATGGTTAACTTGCCTTCTACTAAACCGACCGGTATGTTTGTCGGTTCTTAACGGCCTGTTCGGAGGTGAACAATGGGTATCGGCAAAGGCAGGGGGCGTATCGCGCTCGTAATGACAACGGCCACCATGCTGGTTATCGGGGCGGCGGGCTTTGAGTACGCGCAGCAGTCCCATGCCGCAGGCGCCCAGGCACAGGCGCAACCGGTGGCACCCCAGGTGGAAGTTTCGACCTTGCAACCTGAATCCGTGAATATCTGGAGCGAATTTTCCGGCCGGCTTGCGGCTGTGGAAGTGGTGCAGGTCCGGCCCCGGGTCAGCGGTAGCCTCGATCAGGTGCTGTTTCGCGAAGGGGCGCAGGTCAAGGCCGGTGATCCTCTTTACGTGATTGATCCGCGTCCTTACGCTGCCGCTGTCGCCAGCGCCAAAGCGGCCCTGACGTCGGCGCGCTCAAGGGTCGAGTTTGCCCGGGTTGAGCTTGATCGCGTCAAAGGGCTGGAATACCGCAAGGTCATTTCCAAAAGCCAGTTCGATTCAGTGAACAATGATTATCGTGTTGCCCAGGCGGATCTGAATGCGGCCCAGGCCGCGCTGGATCTGGCGCAGCTGGATCTGGAGTACGCCCACATCAAGGCACCGACCAGCGGGCGCATCAGCCGCAGTGAAGTGACTCGCGGCAATCTGGTGGAAGGCGGCGCCAATGGTCCGGTGCTGACGACCATTGTTTCCAGCGACCGCCTGTATGCCGAATTCGATGTGGATGAGCAGACCTACCTGAACCTTGTGCGCAACCACAGCGCAAGGCCTCTGGCGGTCACGCTGAGCCTGTCCGGCGGCGATGATGCTGTTTACACGGGAGAGCTGCATGCATTTGATAACCATCTCTCTACCCAGACCGGCACCATTCGTGCCCGTGCACTCTTCGATAACCCGGACGGAGCCCTGATTCCCGGCATGTTTGCCAGTGTGCGCATCGCTGCACCGGTGCAGGGGCAGGCGCTACTGATTGAGCAGCGCGCACTGGGAACCAATCAGGATCAGAAATACGTCTATGTCGTCGATGAAAACAATGTGGTGACTTATCGCCCGGTGACGCTCGGCGCTGCGGTGGGCGAGCGACGCCTGGTGCTACAGGGGCTTAATGCGGGCGACAAGGTGATGGTCAACAGTCTGATGCGGGTCATGCCGGGCATGAGCGTCACGCCGGTGGATAAGGCCGTCGCCGCAAAGAGCGATCCCAGTGTCGCCTATCAGCTTTAATTCAGTGCATAAGGAGCAAGAAAGATGAGCGTACATGTAAACAGCGTGGGTGATGCGGATTTCGCGCAGCAGGTTTTGTCCAGCGAACTGCCGGTGGTTGTCGATTTCTGGGCACCCTGGTGCAAGCCCTGCCAGGACGTAGCGCCTGTGGTGGAAAACCTGGCGCAGAACTATGCCGGCAAGGTGCGTTTTGTGAAGCTTAACGTCGATGAAAACCCGCAGATTACCGGTGATATGGGTATTCGTGGTCTGCCGACGCTGATGTTGCTGCGCGATGGCGAAGTGTTGCATACCAAGGTCGGTGCGCTGCCGGCAGCCCAGCTTAGCGCCTGGCTTGAAAGCCGCCTGGCGGCAAGTTAAGACTGCCTTAGGTCTGCCGAGCGTTGAAAGCGCTGGCGAAGCCATGCAGGTAGATTTTCAATCTCCTAGAGGTGTTTTACCGCTTCAACCGGCTGGGCGCTTGCCATCAGCCGGCAGAATTCCTTGCCGGGCAACTTTAGCAGTGTTTGGTGGTCGCCGGATTCGATAAAGACGCAGGGTTCGGCCAGCAGTCGGCGGTCAATCAGGGTCTTGATACCATAGGCTGCGCCGGTGGGCACAAGGGCTCCGGGGTCGCAGTCGTGGAAAAGCTCCCTTACTTCCGTTTCGGTCGCAAGGCCGACCCTTTCGTTCAGCATCAGGTGCAGACGCCCGAGCTGGATACGATGATCCGCCGGCAGCACCATTACCAGGTAGCTGTCGTCACTGCGCTTGAGTACCACCGCCTTGGCGAGCTGGTGGCCGGGCACATGGGCTGCTTGTGCGATGCGGGCGCTGGAGGAGGGACTATAGGGGTGGGGATGGGATTCGAACAGAATTGCATAACGCTGCAATTGCTCTGTCAGGGTCGCTGCGATGGGCATGATCTTGCTCCGGCAAAAAATGGTCCTGCGCTTTTCCAGACGCTTCTCAGCACTGTGCGGATAATCTCAAGTTTAGTTCAGGCCGGTGTCGACGAGGGGAACGCAGGGGACGAGGGCAGATGCTGTTATATAGCCAGAGGCTCCTAAACGAAAAAACCGGGCGCCGGCCCGGTACACTCAGGTAACTCCATCGCGAGCCATTGCGCGGACATGCCTGAAAAAGGTCTAAGGGGTCAATCGCGGTTTATGGTGAGCAAGTGGCGCCGGGCTAAGCTCGGCGCCTTTTTTTGCGTTTTTCGATCTGTGCTTTACAGAGGCGAATCAGACAGGGATTGCATGATTCGCCAGGTGTTCCAGTACGTTGATCATGGCTGCCGTGGCTAGCCCCAGTTTTGCTCTTACATAGAGACGCTTCAGTCTCGAATCGAGTGATTGGCCATATGTTCCAGGGCTTTGATCATGGCTGAGTGATCCCAGTTTTCACCACCCAGTGCGGCGCAGGTGCTGAAATTCTGCTGCGCGCTGGCGGTGTTGGGCAGATTCAGCTTGAGCGCCCGGGCGCCTTCCAGGGCCAGATTAAGATCCTTCTGGTGCAGGCAGATCTTGAAGCCAGGATCAAAGGTACCCTTGACCATGCGCTCGCCGTGCACTTCCAGAATCTTGGAGGAGGCAAAGCCACCCATCAGGGCTTCACGTACCTTGGCGGGATTGGCACCTGCCTTGGAGGCGAACAGCAGGGCTTCGGACACGGCCTGGATGTTCAGCGCGACTATTATCTGGTTGGCCACCTTGGTGGTCTGGCCGTCACCGTTGCCCCCCACCAGGGTGATGTTCTTGCCCATGACATCGAACAGCGGTTTGGCACGGGCAAAGGCCTCGTCACTGCCGCCCACCATGATAGTCAGTGTTGCCGCCTTGGCACCCACTTCACCGCCGGACACAGGTGCATCTATATAGTCCGCGCCTGTCTGGTTGATGCGAGCCGCGAATTCCTTGGTGGCGATGGGGGAGATCGAGCTCATGTCGATAATGATCTTGCCCGCCGCAGCCCCTTCGGCCACGCCATTGGCGCCGAACAGTACCTCTTCAACCTGGGGGGTGTCTGGCACCATCAGGATGATGAACTCGGATTCCTCCGTTACCGCTTTGGGGCTTGGCAGGGCGGTACCGTTGCTGCCCAGCAGATCCGCTGGTGCCTTGGAGTGGTGCTCGGAAAAATAAAGACTGTGGCCTGCCTTCTGCAGGTTTTCTGCCATGGGCTTGCCCATGATGCCGGTGCCGATAAATCCAATACGTGCCATCTGTGTTCTCCTTTCGTTGCAGGGTCAGATCTGGTTGTAGGCCTTGAGCCAGCCAAGACCGGCTTCGGTGCTGGTGGCGGGCTTGTACTCACAGCCTATCCAGCCGTCGTACCCCAGAGTGTCGATGAAGTTTAACAGGAAGTCGTAGTTGATCTCGCCGGTGCCCGGTTCATGCCGGCCCGGATTGTCGGCCAGCTGAATATGGTTGATGGCGCCGAGGTTGGCCTCGATGGTGCGCGCCAGGTCACCTTCCATGATCTGCATGTGATAGATGTCGTACTGCAGGCTCAGGTTGCTGCTGCCAACGGCATCGCGAATGGCCAGTGCCTGGGCGGTAGTGTTGAGGAAAAAACCTGGGATATCGCGGGTGTTAATCGCTTCCATCACCAGCCGGATGCCGGCCTTTTCAAGTTCTGCCGCAGCGTATTTCAGGTTAGCAACGAAGGTGCTCTGGGCCTGCTCAGTACTGACGCCTGCAGGCTGAATACCGGCCAGGCAGTTGATCTGGCTGTTGCCCAGCACCTTTGCATAGTCGATGGCGCGCTGCACGCCTGCGCGGAATTCTTCGGTGCGATCCGGGTGGCAGGCGATACCGCGCTCGCCGGCATTCCAGTCACCGGCGGGGAGGTTGAACAGCACCTGGGTCAGGCCGTTGGCGTCGAGCTTCGCCTTGATGTCCGTTGCGGCGAAGTCGTAGGGGAACAGGTACTCGACACCGCTAAAGCCCGCTCTGGCGGCGGCGTCAAAGCGCTCGAGAAAGTCATGTTCGGTGAACAGCATGGACAGGTTGGCACACAGACGTGGCATGGAAATCTCCTGTTTTCGGGTCAGTCGCAGCCCCGGGGTCGCTACCGGGGCTGCGGTTGATGAAGCTACTTATACGCTCAATCAGGCCGGCAGGGCCTCGAATTCATTAACGTTGTCGATTTCGGTTCCCATGGAGATGTTGGTAACACGCTCCAGAATGATCTCGACGACAACGGGTACCTGGTACTGTGCCTTGAGTCGCTTGGCTTCTTCAAGTGCGGCGCCGATCTCGTTCGGATCCCGTACCCGTATGGCCTTGCAGCCCAGGCCCTGAACAACGGCAACGTGGTCAACACCGTAGCCATCCAGTTCCGGCGCGTTGATATTGTCGAACGCCAGCTGCACGCAGTAATCAATGTCGAAGTTGCGCTGTGCCTGGCGAATCAGCCCCAGGTAGGAGTTGTTCACCAGAACGTGGATGTAGGGCAGTTTGAACTGCGCACCCACCGCCAGTTCCTCGATCATGAACTGGAAATCATAGTCGCCGGATATAGCGACAACTTCGCGATCCGGGTTGGCCTTGACGACACCCAGGGCCGCAGGCGCCGTCCAGCCCAGGGGGCCGGCCTGGCCTGCATTGATCCAGTTGCGCGGCTTGTACACGTGCAGGAACTGGGCCGCAGCGATCTGAGACAGGCCTATGGTGGATACGTAGCAGGTGTCCTCACCAAAGACTGCGTTCATCTCGGCATAAACGCGCTGCGGCTTGACCGGAATATTGTCAAAATCGCTGCGTCGCAGCATCGTCTGCTTGCGCTCCAGACAATCTGCCGCCCAGGCCGAGCGATCCTTGAGGCGGTTCGCCGCCTTCCATTCTTTCGCTACTTCGACAAACAGGTCCAGCGCGCTGCCCGCATCGGACACTATCCCCAGATCCGGCGTGAAGACGCGGCCAATCTGGGTCGGCTCTATATCCACGTGCACGAAGGTACGGTTTTTGGTGTAAACCTCGACCGAGCCGGTGTGACGGTTGGCCCAGCGGTTGCCGATACCCAGTACAAAGTCGGACTCAAGCATGGTGGCGTTGCCGTAGCGGTGCGAAGTCTGCAAACCCACCATGCCGGCCATCAGCGGATGGTCGTCGCTGATGGTGCCCCAGCCCATGAGGGTCGGAATAACCGGTACGCCAATGATCTCGGCAAACTCGACCAGCTTCTCGGAGGCATCGGCATTGATGATGCCACCGCCTGCCACCAGCAAGGGCTGTTCCGATGCATTGAGCATTTCCAGCGCACGTTCTATCTGTTTGCGGCTGGCAGCGGGCTTGTAGGCGCTAAGCGGCTGGTACATCTCGGGATCGAATTCGATCTCCGCCATCTGCACATCAAAGGGCAGGTCGATCAGCACCGGCCCCGGGCGGCCCGAGCGCATCAGGTGGAAAGCCTGCTGGAACACCTGGGGTACCAGGCCCGGCTCCAGTACGGTGGTTGCCCACTTGGTGACCGGCTTGGCGATGGACTCGATATCCACGGCCTGAAAATCTTCCTTGTGCAGGCGTGCGCGCGGTGCCTGGCCGGTGATGCACAGCATGGCGATGGAGTCGGCGGAGGCGGAATAAAGTCCGGTAATCATGTCGGTACCGGCGGGGCCGGAGGTGCCGATACAGACACCGATATTGCCCGGTGCGCTGCGGGTATAGCCCTCGGCCATGTGGGAGGCACCTTCTACATGGCGTGCCAGTACATGGTCGATACCGCCAAGTTTCTTCATGGCGGCATACATCGGGTTGATCGCCGCGCCCGGAACGCCAAAGGCGGTATCAATGCCTTCGATTTTCAGAATTTCAACTGCCGCTTCAATTGCTCTCATTTTCGCCATGGTGATGGCCTCCCAGGTTAGCTGATAAATCCGGATCGGGTAGCGCTGCGTCGATGAGGTTGCCTTAGAGGCGTCTGTCATCGGCTGTGCCGCGCTGATGGAGCCAGTAAAACAGCTATGGAAGTGTTTTACAATATTTATGGAAGTGAATTTCGTAATGTGGAATCGTAAATTTAAGGCATAAAAATCAGTATAATTTCAATAAAAACAAAATGTTGTGTCTTTTTTGTGGGCATTTTTACCCGCAATATAAAAATTCCATTGGGTAGAAGTGGCTTTCAAAAATGTTTTTCTTATGGGTGCCGCTGGCGCACTAAAGTGCGGAATCGGCTAAAGAGCCTTTTGGCAGGGCAATAGGGCGTAACAACTTGTAGGGAGATAGTGAGAGGGGGTCTGTAACGGCCTGAGAGCAAGCGGTTACACAAAGCAGTTTAAGGAAGGCGGCTATCGAAAGGTCGGCGCTGTTGCGAGCGCACAATGCAACCCGACCGGCTCCACGGCCTGGCAAGGATCGCTGATCACCCAGGCCTGTGACATCCCGCTGGTCAGGCGTCGTCGCCCTCGACCAGAGCTGCGCGAATAATGTTCTTTTCCTGCTGCTCGATCTGGCGCAGTGAATCGCTGACGTGGCGTACATGGGCCATTGCGGCTTTCTGGGCCCACTGGGCCTGGCGGCTGATGATGGCGTGGTAGATCTGGCGGTGGTGCTTGTCGATCTGCTGCTTGAAGCTGCTGCGGTGGCTGAGGTTCAGCACCGAGGCCTGTACCGAATAGAGCGTCAGGTTCTTCAGGCTGTTAAGAATATGCACCAGCACCGGGTTATGGGCGGCGCCGGCGATGGCGCGGTGGAAGGCGTGGTCCAGGTCGGCATTGGTCAGGGGGTCGGCGGCCTCCATGGCTTCGAATGCCTGGGTAATGCGGTACTGATCTGTCTCGGTGGCGCGTTCCGCGGCCAGGAAGGCGGCCTGGCCTTCGAGTTGTTCCCGCACTTCAAACAGATCATAGAGGGTGCGGGCGTGGCCAAAGTACAGCTGCATCAGCGGGCCCGTGTCCTCGGGTTGCGAGACGATACCGGACACGAAGGAGCCTTTGCCGTGGCGGGTCTCGATAATGCCGCGGCCGTGCAGTTCATGCAGTGCCTCGCGAATAATGGCGCGGGAAACCCCGAGCTTGGTGACCAGTGCGCGTTCCGACGGCAGCTTCTGATCAGGCGCCAGGGTGCCATCGAGGATCAGTTCTTCGAGGTGGCGTGCGATCGACTGGGCAATGGGTGGGGCTTTGTTTTCCATTCTTCCGTACTGGTTGGACCAGTTCTCCGGTGCGTGTCGGCAAGTGCCGGCTGCAGGGGTGCAAGCCCGCATACTATCGGCTATCGGTCCTGAAGCGTCCATGCGAGAGCTGAACAAACTGGTCTGACCAGTTATGAATTCGATAGACGTCGTCGGTGGATATGGTGAATCTCGGTGCCTGCAAGGATATGCCGAGGCGTTTGGATGCAGCGGGGACGCGAGATCCCGGGCCCAAACCCGTGGCACAAGGCCATGCAGAGTCACTCATACAATAACAAGGCATCTGGAGATCATCCGATGATCAACGAGTACAGCAAGACCGAGTCTACCGCACCGCGCCGGCGTGGATTTATCAAATCCGTCGCTCTGGCATCCGCCGCGCTTGTTGGTGCCACTCTGCTGGCACCGGCCCAGGCGTCAGCCGCCCAGACCTGGAAGGTGCAGTCCGTGTGGGACGCAGGCACCGTGGGCTACGACCTGTTTGAGCAGTGGGCCGGCGAGATGGAGGAAAAGACCGGCGGCGAGCTGAAGATCAAGCCGTTCCCGGCCAAGTCCGTCGCCGCAGATAACAATGCCCTGTTCGATGCCGTGCGCAACAATGTACTTCAGGGCATGAACCCCTTTACCATTTACTGGTCCGGCAAGATCCCCGCGTCCGTGTTCCTGACCTCCTATCCGGCGGGCCCCGATCAGCCCGCTCAGTGGGACACCATGTTCTACAGCATGGGCATGCTGGAAAAAACCCGCGAGATCTACAAGAAGTTTGGCCTCTTCTATGTAGGCCCGATCCAGCACGACGCCAATATCATTCACTCCAAGAAGGCGGTCAAGTCACTCGACGACCTCAAGGGCATGAAGATCCGTTTGCCGGGTGGCATGGTGGCGGAAGTCTTTGGCAAGTTTGGCGTCTCCAGTGTGAGTCTGCCGGGCTCGGATATTTTTCCGGCGCTGGAGAAGGGCACCATAGACGCTGCGGATTATGTCGGTCCTGCGGTCAACTATGAACTGGGCTTTTCACAGGTGACCGATACCATCCTGATGGGGCCTCCGGGCGTGATGTCGATCTACCAGCCGGTGGATCTGATGGATCTCACCGTTAACCTGCGTTCCTGGAACAAGCTGCCACCCAAGGTGCAGAAGATCGTCGAAGACGAGGTACGCAACTACTCGCAGCGCCACTACCTGACCATCCAGAAGCGCAATATCGCGGCCATGGAAAAGTTCAAGGCCGATGGCACCACTGTATCGCGTCTGTCACAGGCGGATGTACAGGCGTTTCGCCATGCTGCGATTCCCATCTGGTTCAACTGGGCCAACAAGGATGCAGATGCCCGCGCCATCTTTGACATACAGCTCGATTACATGATGAACGATACCGTCGGCTACATCACTCCCGATGACATCAAGGGCATGAAGTAACGAAGCGGGCTGAATTCGGGGGAGGGCTGCCAGCCCTCCCTGTTCATTATGCGAGGTAGTACGTCATGTCTGATTTGGAAGGTTTCGGCTTTGTCTTGCCGCACTGGTTTTACTGGGGCTGGCTGGCGGTTATGCCGCTGATCATGATTGCGCTGGATAAGCGGGAAGTGAAAAAAAGGGGGGCGCTAGCATCTTCGACGACGCCGGAAAGCGAACTCAAGGCCGATGACGATCCCGTTATCAAATACCCTTTCAAAGGTAATCGCCTGACGCGGATTATCGACTGGACGAGCGAGAAATCCGGTGTTTTCGTGTCTTTCTGGACGGTAAACGCGGTCTGCTTTTACTTTTTCGAAGTCATCATGCGCTATGTGTTCAACATGCCGACGGTCTGGGTGCATGAGGCCAGCTTCCTGTTGCTGGGCATGCAGTACCTGCTGGCGGGCGGCTTCGCGCTGCTGCACGGCTCCCATGTGCGGGTGGATGTGATGTACAACTTCCTGCCCGAGCGTGGACGTGTCGGCATGGATATCTTTACGTCCATGTTCTTTTTCATCTTCGCGCTGGCGCTGGTCTGGACGTCCTGGACCTTTTTTGCCGATGCCTACGCCATGAATGAGACCACGGTGGAAACCTGGGGTATCCAGTATTGGCCGGTCAAGGCGGTCATGCTGCTCGGTGCCGTGCTGATTCTGCTGGCCGGGATCTCGAAACTGATCAAGGACATAGCGTTGTTCGTCCTGATGGGACGGGAGGCAAACACGTGAATACCAAAGTGATGCAATTGAACCTGGCCGGCGCCCGCACGGGCGGCTCAGTCATGGGTACCCTGGGTACCTGGCTGATGATTCTGGCGACCCTGTCCATGGCGCTGGTCATCGGTGTCGAGATGATCAATACGCTCTTCTACGACCCTTACGAAGATGATTACTTTCTGTTTCGTCTGGCCGGCAGTCTGGAAAATGTGGCTATTGGCCCCCTGACCTACCTGATGTTTGGCTCCCTGCTGGTCGCTCTGATGATGGGGCTCCCGCTGACCTTCGTTACCGGCGGTCTGGGGGTCATGTTTATCTATCTGGTCGGCGACGCCACCATGCTGAATATCATACCGGGGCGCATCTTCCCGATGATGACCAACTCGGACCTGGCTGCCATACCGCTGTTTATCTTCATGGCGTCTATGTTGGAGCGGGCCGGCCTTATCGAGGAAATGTTCAACGTCGTCTACAAGTGGATGGGTGGCCTCAGTGGAGGTCTGGCGACCGCCACCATCCTGGCATCGACCATTCTGGCCGCCATGGTGGGCGTTATCGGTGCCGCTGTGGTGACCATGGGCATTATCGCACTGCCGGCCATGCTCAAGCGTGGCTATGATCACCAGATTGCCCTGGGCTCCATTATGGCCGGTGGTACCCTGGGTATCCTGATTCCGCCGTCGATTCTAGCGATCCTCTATGCCGTGGTGGCACAGCAGTCGGTGGGCGAACTCTACCTCGGGTCCATCATTCCGGGGCTCATGCTGTCGGGCATGTATATCGCCTATGTACTGATCCGCACCAAACTTAACCCCAAGCTGGGGCCGCCGGTGCCGCTGGAAGAGCGCATCACCTTCGGGCAGAAATTGCTGCTTCTCAAGGACCTGGTCGCACCGCTGGTGTTGGTGATGCTGGTGCTGGGGCTGTTGTTTGGCGGTATCGCCACACCGGTAGAAGCGGCCGGTATCGGTTCCTTCGGTGCCATGCTGGTGGCCATGAAACACGGTGCTTTCTCGGTGGAAGCGCTCAAGGATGCCTCTGTCACCACCGCCAAGGCGTCCGCCATGGTGCTGTGGATCATGTTTGGCGCCTCGGTATTCGTCGGCTTTTACATTCTACAGGGCGGCCAGGAATTCATTACCCAGTCGATCCTGTCCACGGGCATGTCGGCCTACGGCATTCTGTTTCTGCTGATGATACTGCTGGTGGTTCTAGGCATGTTCCTCGACTGGGTGGGCATTCTGCTGCTGGCGGTGCCGATCTTCATTCCCATCGTGCAGGCGCTGGAGTTCGACGGCCTGTTTGGGTTGCCGGGTGTGGCTGGGGAGGATGTGGTGCTCTGGTTCGGCGTGCTCTATCTGGTGAACATGCAGATGTCCTTCCTCAGCCCGCCCTTTGGCTATGCGCTGTTTTATATCCGCGGTGTATGCCCGCCGGAAATCACCATGGCGACCATCTTCAAGTCCGCACTGGTGTTCCTTGCGCTGCAGGCATTCGGGCTGATGATCTGTGTGCTGGTTCCGGGCGTGGTGACCTGGCTGCCGAGCCTGGTGTACGGCTAAGGGCGTACGGATAGACCTTTACCTTCGGGTCGCCTTTGCGGCGGCCCGTTCAACACAGAACCCGCTCAGGGATCGAGACCCACATTCACGGGACTGGTATGGGCGGTGGCAGGGCAGCCCTGTCGCCGGCCATCACCAAAGCGAGTAGAGACCATGACCAACAGAATCAAAACCGGTGGGCTGAAAGTATCGGCCGACCTCTATGCATTGGTAGCCAACGAGGCTGCACCCGGCACGGGCATAGACCCCGGGCGCTTCTGGGCCGGGTTCGAAACCCTGCTGGACGATCTGGGCCCGCAAAACCGTCGCCTGCTGGACAAGCGCGATCAGCTGCAACAGCAGGTTGATGATTGGCACCGCAGCTATCGCAGCCAGAATGGCACCAGGCCCATCGATATGGCCCAGTATCAGGCATTCCTGAGGGATATCGGTTACCTGGTGCCCGAAGGCGAGCCCTTCGAGATCGCTACCCGCAATGTCGATGATGAAATCGCCCATATTGCCGGCCCCCAGCTGGTGGTACCGGTGAACAACGCCCGCTTTGCCCTTAATGCGGCAAATGCGCGCTGGGGCAGCCTGTACGATGCCCTCTATGGCACTGATGCCATCGATGAATCCGAGGGGTGCGAGAAAGGCGCCAGGTTCAATCCAAAGCGTGCAGCCCGCGTCATTGCCTGGGCGGCGAATTTTCTGGATCAGGCGGTGCCGCTGGTCAGTGGCAGTCATGTCCAGGTCACCGATTACGCCTTGGTGCAGGACGCAGGTATCACCCGTCTGGTGGTCACCCTTGGCAGTGGCGAAATCATCGCGCTGCAGGACCCGCAGCAATTTGCCGGTTTTGGTACCGCCCCGGACGGCGCCAGGACGATATTGCTACGTAACAACGGTCTGCATATCGAGCTGCAGCTGGATCCCGAGCACGCCATCGGTGCCTTGTCGGCGTCGGGCCTTAAGGATGTCGTGCTGGAGTCTGCGCTTAGCACCATCATGGATTGTGAAGATTCAGTGGCCGCAGTGGATGGGCCCGACAAGGTGCAGGTGTATCGCAGCTGGCTCGGGCTGATGAAAGCCACGCTGGAGGAAACTTTCAGCAAGGGCGGCGAGATCATCACCCGGCGCCTGAACGACGATCGTCATTACAGTACGCCCGAGGGCGAGGAGTTGCGTCTGCACGGGCGCAGCCTGCTGCTGGTGCGCAACGTCGGCCATCTGATGACCACCGATGCGGTGCTGGACAGAGACAATCAGCCGGTGCCGGAAGGTTTTCTCGATGCGCTGATCACCAGTCTGTGCGCGCTGCATGACCTGCGCGGCACAGCGCCCGGGCGCAACAGTCGCAGCTGCAGTCTCTATATCGTCAAGCCCAAGATGCATGGCCCCGAAGAAGCCGCGCTGACCAATGAGCTGTTCGGGCGTGTAGAGCAGTTGCTGGATCTGGCCCCCAATACGCTTAAAGTCGGCGTTATGGATGAGGAACGCCGTACCTCGGCCAACCTGGCGGAATGCATTCGGGCGGTACGTGAAAGGCTATTCTTCATAAATACCGGTTTTCTGGATCGCACCGGTGATGAAATTCACACAGGCATGGAAGCGGGCCCGGTGCTGCCCAAGGATGCCATCAAGGCGCAGCCCTGGATTGGCGCCTATGAAGATCGCAATGTTGATATAGGTCTTGCCTGCGGCCTGCGGGGTAGGGCACAGATCGGCAAGGGCATGTGGGCCATGCCCGATGAAATGAAGCGGATGCTGCAGGCCAAGATTGCCCATCCGCAGGCTGGCGCAAGCTGTGCCTGGGTGCCTTCGCCCACGGCGGCGACACTGCATGTGACGCACTATCACCAGGTGAAGGTGGCGCAGCGCCAGCAGGCGCTGCAGCAACGGACTCTTGCTCCGCTGCAGACCCTGCTGACGCAGCCGCTGATGGGGGACATGCGTCTGACACCGGAGCAGGTGCAGGCCGAGGTCGACAATAACGTGCAGGGTATCCTCGGCTATGTAGTGCGCTGGATTGATCAGGGTATCGGCTGCTCTAAGGTGCCGGACATTCACAATGTCGGCCTGATGGAAGACCGTGCCACCCTGCGCATATCGAGCCAGCACCTGGCCAACTGGCTGTTGCATGGCATCTGTACCGACGATCAGGTTATGGATACCCTTAAGCGCATGGCGGTGGTGGTGGATGCGCAAAACGCAACGGACCCTGGGTACCAGAGGATGGCGCCTGATCTGGACAGCAGTGTGACGTTTCAGGCGGCCTGTGATCTGATTTTCGAGGGCTGTAAGCAGCCCAGTGGCTATACCGAACCGCTGTTGCATCAGCGCCGGCGTGAATACAAGGCGCTACCGGCGGCCCTGCAAGTGCTGCAGCGGGCTGCATCGCACACAGCACAACAGACAAGCTGATAGGGTCGTCTGTCCAAGAGTAACGAGCGCTGCCGCCAGGCGGATCCCGGGCGAAGACATTCAGGTTCTCGCCCGCACACTTTTCCAGGAGTTTTTATGTTAACCATCAACCGACTCGATCAGGCCGATGCCCGCGTGCTTATTGAAGGTGCCGTGGCAAGGGCGATCGAAATAGGCGTACCCATGTGCATCGCCATCACCGATGAGTCTGGCAATCTGCTGGCGTTCGAGCGAATGGACGGGGGCAAGGTCAGCAGCATTACCCTGGCCCAGGACAAGTCCTTTACTGCCAGCGCGGCGCGCAAGGCGACCCATGAATACAACGCCGCCTGTGTGCCGGGTAATCTGGTGTTCGGCATTCACACTGCGCTGGGCGGACGACTGTGTGTGGTGGGCGGCGGCTTGCCGGTGATGGTGGACGGCGAAGTCGTTGGCGGCATCGGCCTGAGTTCCGGTACGCCGACACAGGATATGGACTGTGCCCAGGCCGGTATTGATCACTTTTTGCAAAGCCGACACCAGAGCCGTTGAACAAAGCGTCTGGATGCCGCGGAGCTCCCGTCATGACTGAAAAATCCAAACCCGACAAGGCCCGGCTGGTGCAGCTGTTTCGCAGTTTCATCTCGCCTGAGTACGTGATCGAGGATGCCGAAACCCAGCGTCCCTACGAGTGCGATGGCCTGTCGATGTACTGTGAAATGCCGCTGATTGTGGTGCTGCCCGACACCGTTGAGCAGGTGCAGCGGGTGCTGCAGATTTGCCATCAGCATAGTGTTCCGGTGGTGGCGCGCGGTGCCGGCACCGGGCTTTGCGCAGGTGCCATGCCCCACGCCGAAGGGGTGGTGCTGTCCCTGGCCAAATTCAATCAGATTATCTCCATAGACCCGCTGGCGCGCACGGCCCGGGTACAGCCTGGCGTGCGCAATCTGGCCATAACGGAGGCGGCCGCCGAGCATGGGCTCTACTACGGGCCCGATCCGTCGTCCCAGATTGCCTGCACCATCGGCGGCAATGTGGCGGAAAACTCAGGCGGGGTGCATTGCCTGAAGTATGGCCTTACGGTGCACAACATCCTCAGTGTCGAGATGCTCAGTGTTGCAGGCGAGAAGCTCAGTATCGGCAGCCAGGGGCTGGATAGCTGTGGTATGGATCTGATGGCGCTGATTACCGGCTCCGAAGGCCTGCTGGGCATCGTGACCGAAGTCACCGTCAAGCTGCTGCCGCAGCCCGAAAAGGCCCAGGTGGTGATGGCGGCGTTCGACAGCGTGCAAAAGGCGGGTGATGCGGTGGGGGGCATTATTTCCCGCGGCATTATTCCGGGAGGTCTCGAAATGATGGACACCCATGCTATCCGTGCGGCGGAAGACTTCGCCAAGGCAGGCTATCCCAGGGGCGCCGAGGCGCTGTTATTGTGCGAAGTGGATGGCACCGCCGAGGAAGTGCAGGAGCATATCGCCCAGGTCGAGAGCCTGTTTGCCGCCTTTGGCGCCACTTCGATACGCAGCTCCCAGAGTGAAGCAGAGCGGGCCCTGCTGTGGAAAGGGCGCAAGTCGGCCTTCCCGGCGGTGGGGCGTATATCGCCGGATTATTACTGCATGGACGGCACTATCCCCCGGGGCCAGCTGGCCCATGTGTTGACCGAAATGCAGCGCATGTCCGATGAGTATCAGCTGCGCGTCGCCAATGTCTTTCATGCCGGCGACGGCAACCTGCACCCGCTGATTCTGTTCGATGCCAATGTGCCGGGCGAGTTTGAAAAAACCGAGGAGTTCGGTGGCCGCATTCTGGAACTCTGTGTCGAAGTTGGCGGCTGCATTACCGGCGAGCATGGCGTGGGTATCGAAAAGATCCGCCAGATGCCGATTCAGTTCAACGAGCAGGAGCTCTTGCAGTTCAACGCCATCAAGCATGCCTTTGATCCGGCCGGTACCCTGAACCCCGGCAAGGGTGTGCCTACGCTGCGCCATTGCCAGGAGTACCGGGCGCTGGAAACAAGACCGATGCCGGCATCCACCTCTGACACGGGAGCAGCCTGATATGGCGGACATGGCCAACCTTCTGCAGCAGCAGATTCTGTCGGCGCGGGCTGACGCACGCAAACTGAATATTATCGGCGGCAACAGCAAGGCCTTCATGGGGCGGGTTGCCAGTGGTGAGCCCCTGAGGGTGGCGGGCCACAGCGGTATCGTCAGCTATCAGCCGGTGGAGCTGGTGCTCACGGCCCGGGCCGGCACGCCCCTGACCGAGCTGGTGGCGGCACTGGATGAACAGCATCAGATGCTGTCGTTCGAGCCTCCAGGCTTTGGCGGCGGTGCCACTATCGGCGGCACCCTGGCGTGCAATCAGTCCGGCCCCGGCCGGCCCTGGTGGAGCTCGGTGCGCGACCAGGTGCTGGGTGTCCGCCTGCTGAATGGCCGTGGCGAGCACCTGCGCTTTGGCGGCCAGGTGATGAAAAACGTCGCCGGTTACGATGTCTCACGGCTGCAGGCCGGTGCCATGGGCAGCCTGGGTCTGATTACCGAGGTCAGCCTCAAGGTGCTGCCCAAGCCCGCCGTCACTCGCACCCTGGTGTTCGATGTGGCGCTGCAAGACGCTGTGGCACTGATGAATCGCCGAGCTGCCGAGCCCAAACCACTGTCGGCGGCCTGCTGGCTCGATAATCGTCTCTATCTGCGCCTCAGTGGTGCCCGGGCCGCGGTCGATGCCACGCTGTCGCAATGGCAGGGACAGCATTCGGGGAGCCCGCTTTCAGGGAGTCAGGGCCGGCTGCTGGAAGATGATGAGTCCTTCTGGGCGGCATTGCGGGATCAAACCCTGGCGTTCTTTGAGGGCGAGGCGCCGCTATGGCGCTTTTCAATCAAGTCCACGGCGGTCAATCCGGATCTGCCGGGCAACTGGCTGATCGACTGGGGCGGCGCCCAGCGCTGGTATCGTGGTGCTGCCAGCATGGCGCAGATGCAGCAACTGGCCGAGGCCGCAGGCGGGCAGGTGAGCCTGTTTCGCGGTGGTGACCGCCAGGCGGATGTGATGCACCCGCAGGCCAGGGCACTGCAGCTTCTTCAACAGCGACTCAAGCAGTCTTTCGATCCGGATGGCGTGTTCAATCCCGGTCGTCTGTATAGCTGGATGTAACAGGCAGGTTTGCAATGAAAACGAACATAGTTCCCGAGTTTAAACAGAGCACGCGGGGGCAGGAGGCGGAGTCCATTCTGCGCAGCTGTGTGCACTGCGGCTTTTGCACGGCGACCTGCCCGACCTACCAGGAACTGAATGATGAACGCGATGGCCCGCGCGGGCGCATTTACCTCATCAAGCAGTTGCTGGAAGAGGGCCGGGTCACGGAAAAAACCCGTACCCACCTGGATCGCTGCCTGACGTGCCGCAGCTGTGAAACTACTTGTCCATCGGGGGTACAGTACGGCCGGCTGGTGGATATAGGCCGCGCCATCGTCGACGAAAAGCTGGAGCGCCCGCCGGCGCAGCGTCTGTTGCGCTGGGGCCTGCGCCAGATATTGCCGTATCCTGCCCGCTTTGGGCCCCTGCTGCGCCTGGGCCAGGGCATCAGACCGCTGCTGCCGGCGGCGCTCAAGGCCAAGCTGCCGCCCAGGCGGACATCACGCCCCTGGCCCGCCAGCGGTCACCCCCGGGTGATGCTGGCACTGGCCGGCTGTGCCCAGCCCGCGGCCGCGCCCAACACCAATGCGGCCAGCGCACGGGTGCTGGATCGCCTGGGCATCAGTCTGGTGGAAGCACCCCGGGCCGGTTGTTGCGGTGCGGTCAGCTATCATCTGTCGGCCCATGACGAAGGCCTGGATTTCATGCGCCGCAATATCGATGCCTGGTGGCCGGCCATTGAAGCCGGTGCCGAAGCCATCGTCATGACGGCGTCGGGCTGTGGCGCCATGGTGCAGGAATACGGCCATTTGCTGCGCCATGACCCGGCCTATGCCGACAAGGCGCGGCGGGTGAGCGAACTGACCCGTGATCTGGGTGAGGTTCTGCTGCAGGAGGATCTGTCGGTGCTGGCACCCAGTCCTGCTGACACCGGCAAGGTGGCCTTTCACTGCCCTTGTACGCTGCAGCATGCCATGAAGCAAAGCGGCGTAGTGGAGCAGGTACTGGAAAAAGCCGGTGTAGAGTTGGCTAAAACCAGGGACAAGCATCTGTGCTGCGGCTCTGCCGGCACCTACTCCATCCTGCAGCCGGAAATGAGTCAGAAGTTGCTGCAAAACAAGCTCAAGGCACTGACGCTGGACGACCCGCAGCGCATCGTTACGGCGAATATCGGCTGTCAGCTGCATCTGGAGTCAAAGTCCGACCGTCCGGTGCAGCACTGGATCGAACTGTTGGATCGCTGAACCAAAGAGGTCAGGTCAATGGGCAAGCTAAACAGGCCGTCTCAAGGGGCGGTCTAAAAAGCCAGGCTAACGCCCAGAGCAAACAGGGGGCAGCGATGTGGGCATTTGGGTGATAAACTGGCGCCCATTGAGTCTGCCGGCCTCCGCTGACTATATCGCTTGGCATGCCTTGATCTTCAAGGCTTTCTACCAGCGATCAGGTTCGTTAGGAGCGGCAGTTGGTGTGGCGCAGGCCTTCTGCAAGGATTACAGAACCGATGAACGACAGCCTGAACGACGGGCCCAAAGCCGGCAAGAAAACCTCCTCCGGTGCGGTGCAGGTGCAGTCCCTGACCCGTGCACTGCTGCTGCTCAAACGCATTTCCGCCTCCAGCAACGGCCTGAATCTGACCGAACTGGCCGGTGAGCTGGCACTGGCGCCGTCCACGGCACACCGCCTGCTGAACAGCATGCGGCAGCTTGATTTTGTCGATTTCGACGAGCAGAGCGGACTCTGGACCGTGGGCGTGACCGCATTCTCGGTCGGCAGCGCCTATCTGAAGAAGCGCGACTTCGTGGCCGAAGCCCGCAGCCATATGAAACGGCTGGTGGCTGAAACCGGGGAAACCTCCAATCTGGCGATTCTGGACGGCCACAATCATGTCTTCGTTGGCCAGGTGGAGTGCAACGAAGTCATGCGAATGGTGGTGCAGATCGGCAGTCGCGGCACCCTGCACGCCGCCGGTGTCGGCAAGGCGCTGCTGTCGGGCCTGAGCGATGAGGAAGTCACCAATATCATCAACCACACCGGGCTTGCGTCCCTGACGCAGAACACCATCACGACACCTGCGGTCTTTATGGAGGAGCTGCGCAAAATCCGCCAGCAGGGCTTCTCCGTGGATGATGAAGAGCAGGTTTATGGCCTGCGCTGTATCGCCGCCAATATTTACGATGAGAACGCCGAAGTTATAGCCGCGGTGTCCATTTCCGGGCCTTCGGTACGGGTCAGCAGCGACCGGCTGGATCACTACAGCGCGGCTGTGATGCGCGCAGCCGATGCAATCACCCTGGCGATCGGCGGCACGCGGCCGGTGCAGCGTGCGTCGGCCTGAGGCTCGGTGCCAAGGCCGCCAGGCTGCTGAAAGGCTGAACAAGGCACAGCAAAGGATAGTGTCATGCTGGGTGCGCTGACACTGATTATCGGCCTGCAGGTATTAGGTACCGTTCTGGCCGAGTTACTGGCGCTGCCGTTACCGGGGCCGGTGCTCGGCATGGTGCTGTTTCTGCTGGTGCTGGCTGTTATCCGGCGGCCCTGGGCGGAGCTGGAGCAGGTTAACAACTTCTTTCTGGCCAACCTGTCGTTGCTCTTTGTACCGGCGGCCGTGGGCATTGTCAGCCATCTGGAGCTGGTTAGCCCGATTCTGGGCCGGTTGTTTCTGGTGCTGCTGTTGAGCCTGCTGGCGGGGCTGATTGTATCGGCGCTGATATTTGCCCGCCTTGCGCGCCGCTTTACGCCTGCCAGTGACGAGGAGCTGCTGCCATGAATGCCGATCTCACACCGCTGTGGGTCTATCTTGGGCGTGACCCGCTGGCCTGGCTGCTGCTGACCCTCGGTGCTTTTGTGCTGTCGCGCTGGTTGTACGAGCGCGCAGGGCAGTCGGCGCTGCTCAATCCCATGGCCCTGACAGTGTGCCAGCTGGTGCTGCTGCTCAGTATTACCGGCGTCAGCTATGACGCCTATTTCACCGGTGCCCAGTTTATCCATGTGTTGCTCGGCCCTGCGGTGGTCTGCCTGGCGCTGCCCATATGGCAGAACAGGCGCAGTATCAGGCGCAGTCTGCCGGCGCTGATCCCCGCACTTTTGGCAGGCTCCCTGGTGTCGGTACTCAGTGCCGTGGGGCTGGCCTGGGCGCTGGGCCTGGACAGCACCATCCTGCTGACCCTTGTGCCCAAGTCCGTCACAGCTCCGGTGGCCATGGGCATTGCCCAGGATCTGGGTGGTATCCCCGAGCTTGCCGCGGTGCTCTGTGCCGTGACCGGGATTTTCGGTGCCATTATCGGCGTACCGCTGATGACGCGCTTAGGCATAAGGGATGCACGGGCCCAGGGCCTGGCCATGGGTGTCACCAGCCATGGCATCGGCACTGCGGCGGCCTTTCAGGTCAGCAGCGTGATGGGTGTGTACAGTTCCATTGGCATGGCGCTGAATGCGTTACTGACCGCAATCCTTGCCGGCCTTGCGCTGCTGTTCTGGCTTTAAAGTTTGATCTGTGGTCATTTTTATCAGCAACGTTCTACGGGAGCCGCGAATGGCGATCTACCAGTACGACGGCCATGTGCCGGAGATTCACGACGACAGCTATGTGGCTGACCAGGCCACGGTAATTGGCAAGGTCATTTTGCGCCAGGGTGCCAGTGTCTGGCCCCAGGCGGTGCTGCGTGGCGATAACGAGACCATCGAGATCGGTGTCGGCAGCAATGTGCAGGAAGGCGCGGTATTTCATACGGACATGGGCTATCCGCTGACCCTGGCTGCGAATGTGACCGTTGGCCACCAGGCCATGCTGCACGGCTGCAGCGTGGGCGAAGGGTCGCTGATCGGCATTCAGGCGGTGGTGCTTAATGGCGCAGTCATTGGCAAAAACTGCCTGGTGGGGGCAGGGGCACTGGTCACCGAAGGCAAGGTTTTTCCCGATAACAGCCTGATTATCGGCAGCCCGGCCAAGGTTATCAGGCAGCTTGACGATGCGACCATCGCCGGCCTGCGCGCCAGTGCCGAGCACTATGTCGAACGGGCGAGGCAACACAAGACGACCCTCAAGCGGATCGATTAGAGGCGGTTGAGGCTGCGGTGACAGGCGAGAGCTTTGAGCTTGGCTCTTAGTAGTCATCACTTGGCGTAAACAGCTCAGCTGCAAGACTGGCGGGAGGGCAGTTCGAGCACATAGCGCTTGCTGGCCACTGCGCACCGCGCATCTCCACCAGGCCCTTGATGCGCCCCAGTGCCGAGTGCTGACGCCGCTATAAAGCGCAAGCATGGCAAGGCGGCTGACGTGGGCCGCCAATACTCTAAGGTAATGCTCTAAGTTTATGTTCTAAAAGCTTGAAATTTTCTCCTGATGGCTGACACTCAGGTAATGACTTTCGATCGCCGTACCAATATGACCCTAGTGACCCTGCTGCTGGCCGCCTCGCCGCTGCTGTGGGTTGGTGCTGCCCAGGCCGATACTCTGCGTCGTATCGTGCATCCGGATGGGCGTATCGAGTACACCAATGTTGGCAAAGCCGCGAAGGGGGACAAACTGCTGGGGGGGAGTCGCGGGCAGAAAATCTACAAGTACCGCGCCCCCACCGGCGTATTGAGCTTCACCGATCAGAAACCGAAGAATCAGGCCTACGAGATCGTCAAGATCCAGTGCTATGCCTGTAATCCGGTGTCGTCGGTGAACTGGCGCAATACGCCGCTGAATCTGACGGCCTACGCCCAGCTGGTGACAAAGGCTGCCGCCGAGCATCAGGTTGATCCCGCGCTGGTGCGGGCGCTGATACATGCCGAGTCCGCCTTCAATCCTGCTGCGCTATCCCATATGGGAGCCCAGGGGTTGATGCAGCTGATGCCGGCGACCGCGGCCTCCCTGGGGGTTGAGAATGCCTTTGATGCGGGGCAAAACATAGAGGGTGGAGTAAGGCATCTGGCCGAATTGCTGCAGGCCTTTGAGGGCAATGCCCGTCTGGCGGTGGCCGCCTATAACGCCGGTGCAGGCGCCGTGCGCAAGTATGGTGGGGTGCCGCCCTACGCCGAAACCCAGGTCTATGTGGAACGGGTGGCGATTTTGCGCCAGCGCTACCAGGAAAAGGTGAGCCTCGGGCCTTAGGAGGCTGTCCGAAACCCCAAAGCCGTGCACCGGACCGCGTTTTTGACTGGCCGTGGCCCCCTCGTTGGTTGTACCCTTAGCGCCGGTTACGCGGGGACGCTCTGGGTCCTCGCAGAATTTTTCAGGGGGAGTTCGTGACGATGTCAAACCAAGTGCGTATCCGCTATCCGGATGACTGGCACCTGCATGTGCGTGATGGTGAAGTACTGCAAAAAGTATTGCCCGAAACCACGCGCTGGTTTCGCCGTGCCATCATCATGCCTAATCTCAAACACCCGGTCATCACCACCGCCCAGGCGATTGAATATCGCGACCAGATCAAAGCAGCATGCCCTGCAACGGACCCCTTTACGCCGCTGATGACGCTGTATCTGACTGAAAAGACGGATCCTGCGGATGTGCGCCAGGGGTTTGCCGCCGGTTATATAGTAGCGGCCAAGCTGTATCCTGCGGGCGCCACCACCAACTCCGCGGCGGGTGTCAAAAATGTCGAGGCGGTGTACGACGTGCTGGCGGTCATGGAAGAAATCGGCATGCCACTGCTGGTACACGGTGAAGTGGTGGATGCCGATATCGATATCTTTGACCGTGAGGCGGTCTTTATCGAGCGCACTCTGGGCCCGGTACGCAGCCGCTTTCCCAATCTCAAGATCGTGCTGGAGCATGTCACCACCAGCCACGGCATTGATTTTGTGAAGTCCTGTGCCGAAAACACCGCCGCCACCATTACCCCGCACCATCTGGTGATCAACCGTAATGCCATGCTGGTGGGGGGCATCAAGCCGCACTACTATTGCCTGCCGGTTGCCAAGCGCGAAAGTCATCGCCTGGCGCTGCGTGCTGCGGCCACCTCCGGGGATTCTCGTTTCTTCCTCGGCACCGATTCCGCCCCGCACCTGCGTTCGGCCAAGGAAAGTGCCTGCGGCTGTGCCGGCATTTTCAACGTTTCGGTGTGCCTGGAAACCCTCGCCACGGTGTTCGAGCAGGAAAACGCGCTGGATAAGCTCGAAGCCTTCACCTCGCTCAACGGTCCGGCTTTCTATGGTCTGGCGCCGAACAGCGAGTATCTGCTGCTGGAAAAAACCACTGAGGCACAGCCACTGCCGCCCAATGTCGAGGCGCAGGGTGAGTCTATTCTGGTGTTTGATCCGGGCTTTGCACTGCACTGGCGGGTACGGGCTGAATAACGCCGTCTTGCGAACATGAAAATGCCGGCTTAAGCGCCGGCATTTTTGTATCTGCTGATTTTCGCAGGCCCGCTGTTCGCAGGCCTGGGCGCTGTCTTAGTGTTTTTGCAGCGCGGCGTTGCGGGTGCGTTCATAGTCGCGGGCGGCCCCTGCGATATCGCCACTGTCGCCGGTCTGAATCCATTTACGGATACGGTTGGCGTCGCCCGTGGGAGTGCGCTTGCCGAATGAGTCCAGCATGACCATCACCACTTCGCGGTTGTCGATTTTCGTCAGCATCACCAGACAGCGGCCGGCCTCATCCAGGTAGCCGGTCTTGCTCAGGCGAATGTCCCAGCTGCCGCCGCGTACCAGCGCGTTGGTGTTGGTGTAGGCCAGGCGATAGCGCGGGCTTTCGAAGTTGGCGGTAAACACCTTGGTGGTGGAGTAGTCGCGAATCTGCGCGTACTTGGCGGCGGCACTGACCATGCGGGTCAGGTCTGCGGCGGTGGAGACGTTGTTTGGAGACAGGCCGCTGGAGTCGACGAAACGGCTGTGGTGCATGCCCAGTGCCTTGGCCTTGGCATTCATGGCCTTGACGAAGGCCTTGAATCCGCCGGGATAGTTGGTGGCCAGCGCGGTTGCGGCCAGGTTCTCAGAGGACATCAGCATGATGCGGATGGCATCGGCGCGGCTGAGTTCAGACTGGGTGCGAATGCGCGAATAGTAGTTGTGGGCCAGAGTACGGTCGTTGCGGGTGAAGGTGATGTTTTCCTTCATCGACTGCTTGCCGTCGAGGATGACCATGGCCGTCATGAGTTTGGTGATGGAGGCGATGGGCACCGGCACATTCGCATTCTTGTCGTACAGACGTTTGCCGCTTTTAAGTTCGACGATGGCTGCGCTGGCCGAGGCCAGGTGAATTTTCGTGTTTTGTTCGACCGCGACCGATGTTTTGGCGGCAGGTTCGCTATGGGCCAGGGACAACGATGAAGCCAGTACCAATAATAGCGATGCAGATAGTTTTTTCATTATATTCCCGGCGGTGACGATGGAATTAATAATAAATACAGACACATAAGGCACAGCATCATACAGCAGCGATTTCGATTTCGCATCGCAGGTGCCGGCAACTTCAGATGATTTTTTTCATTGTTGCGCGCCTTTTTGCGCGCAGGGCAGGCTGTCGTCATGGCGCCTGAGCTTCAGGCGTCTTCCTCGTGCATCATGCCGTCGACCAGTTCCATTTCCTCAACAAAATTTTCGTCGTGCCGCGCCAGCCGATAGCTGCCATTTAGCATGTTCACCAGATAGACGGTATCGCCTTCGTGGGCGTCCAGTGCCTCTATAACCGTGGCTGGCAGCTCTACGCCCAGGCCTTTACCCATCTTGCACACTTTGAGTTCTATCATGCTGATTCTCCTGTGGCTGCCACAATGGCGCTGGCCGCAAGCACAGTGCCTGTGCCCGGACGCCCGTGACTCTGTTAGATCAAGATCCGTGTTAAGTGTAATGGCAAAGATATGATGCTGCGTTGCGGCTGCAAAATATTCGTGCGCAGGGCATTCAGCTCCTGAGAGCGGGGTCGCGGGAGGCATTGGCAAACGCAGTAGCAAACGAGTCTGCGGGTGGTAATTGCATATTTGCTTGCGGGCGGATTTTGGGGCGTCATAGAGTGCGCTGGCGGCGCAGCGCAGCAGGGATTCGAGTGCCTGGGCTGGCACAATGCAGCCAGGGTCTGGGTGGCGTAGGACGCCGCGTTCGCAGCTAGCTGTGCGTATCGAACTGCAGCTTGGCCAGTTGTGCATAGAGGGCAGAGGTCTGTATCAGTTCCTGATGCGTCCCCTGGGCGACCAGGCGGCCGTGGTCCAGCACCGCGATGCGATCGGCTGACTGCACCGTCGCCAGACGGTGTGCGATCACCAGGGTGGTACGACCGTGCATCAGGCTTTCGAGCGCCAGTTGTACGGCACGCTCGCTCCTGGCATCCAGTGCGCTGGTGGCTTCGTCCAGCAGCAGGATGGGCGCATCGGTAAGGATGGCGCGGGCAATGGTCAAACGCTGCTTTTGTCCGCCGGATAGGCCACTGCCGGCATCGCCCAGGCGGGTCTGATACCCCTGGGGCAGGGCGCAGATAAAGTCGTGGGCGTGGGCGGCCCGGGCTGCCGCTTCCACTTCCTGCTGACTCGCAGCGGGCTTGCCGTAGCGCAGATTGTCATCGATGGTGCCAAAAAACAGCGACGGTGTCTGGGATACCAGGGCGAAGCAGCGGCGCAGGTCGGCAGGGTCTAGCGTACGTATATCGATACCATCAACGCTAATGTAGCCTTGGCTGCAGTCGAAAAAGCGCAGCAACAAGTCGATGAGGGTCGACTTGCCCGCACCGGAGGGGCCTACCAGAGCAAGGGTTGTGCCGGGGTCTATGCGCAGGTTGATGGCGTCGAGGGCCGGCGTTTCGGGGCGACCTGGATAGGTAAAGCCCACGCTGTGCAGTTCTATTGTACCGCTGATGCGTGGGGGGAGCCGCTGCAGGCCCGCCAGTGGCGCGGTAATTTCATTTTCGCTGGCCAGCAGCTCGACGATGCGCTCGGCGGCGCCTGCCGCACGCTGCAGATCGCCGATCACTTCACTCACCGAGCCCACCGCGGCACCCACAATAACGCTGTAGAATACAAAAGCCGCCAGCTCGCCCGCGCTAATGCGTCCTGCGATAACGTCCAGTCCGCCCACCCAGAGCATCAGCCCCACGGCGCCGAGCACCAGCACTATAACAATGCTGATCAGCAGGCCGCGCTGCACCGCGCGCAGCCGTGCGACGGCAAATGCCTGTTCGACCACGGTGCTGAAGCGGGTCTTGTCCAGCGGCTGATGATTGTAGGCCTGCACGGTCTTGATCTGCCCCAGCACTTCGCCTACATAGACACCCACATCGGCAATACTGTCCTGGCTGCGCCGGGACAGCCCGCGCACGCGCCGGCCAAACAGGATAATCGGTGCCACCACCAGCGGCACGCACAGCAGCACCAGCGCGCTGAGCTTGGCGTTGGTGACAAACAGCCAGACGGTGCCGCCCAGCATCATGATCAGGTTGCGCAGCGCCACTGAAACGGATGAGCCGATCACGGCCTGCAGCAAGGTGGTATCGGCGGTGAGGCGTGACTGTATTTCGAGCCCGCGATTGCTTTCGAAAAAGCCGGGGTGCAGATCAATCAGGTGATTGAAAACCTGGCTGCGAATATCGGCGACCACGCGCTCGCCAAGCCAGGTGACCCAGTAGTAGCGCGCAAAGGTGCCCAGCGCCAAAGCGATGACCAGCAGCAGAAAGAGCTGCACATAGTGGCGCAACTGCGCGGTGGAGCCGGTTGTAAATCCCTGATCAATGATCAGTCTCACGCCCTGGCCGATCGACAGCGTGATGGCCGCGGTGAACAGCAGCGCGCCCAGGGCATAGGCAATCTGGCGTTTATAGGGGCGCAGGTATACCAGAATGCTCATGAGCGACGCGCGTGGAATGGGGGTTTTGCGGTGGCTGTCACCGAGCATGGGCGTATCTTCCTGATAGTGCTGTAATCGTCTGTTGAGCATGAAGCCGCCCGCTAATCCCGCGATACAACACCCCGTGATGTGCATGAGTGCTGTAACGGCCACGATTCTGGCGTGCCTTGGAGCATCGCTATAGAGTATCCCTGCGACCGGCCTGTCGCCAGGCAGATTCTACCTCAGGAGCACTATCGTGAAAGTTGTAATACCGGATGATTATCAGCATGTAGTGCAGGGGCTGGACTGCTTTTCCCGCCTGCGGGATTTCGAGGTCGAGGTTTACCATGACTCAGTTGCCAGCATGGATACCCTGGTGGCCCGTTTTGCCTCGGCCGATGCGCTGGTGCTGACCCGTGAGCGCACCTGTATCGACGACGCGCTGCTGGCCAGGCTACCGCGCCTTAAACTCATCAGCCAGACCGGCAAGGTCGCGGCGCATATTGATGTTGCGGCCTGTCATCGCCGCGGTGTTGCCATTGCCGAAGGAACAGGGTCGCCGGTGGCGCCGGCTGAGCTCACCTGGACGCTGATCATGGCGGCGATGCGCGGTCTGGTGCCGGCGGTTAACGCGATGCAGCAGGGGCGCTGGCAGGTGAATATTGGCGACTGTCTGGCCGGAAAGACACTGGGTATCTGGGGTTTTGGCAAGATCGGCCGTCGTCTGGCGCGCTATGCAGAGGCCTTTGATATGGAAGTGCTGGTGTGGGGGCGCGAAGATTCGCGCCGAGCCGCCGGTGAATTGGGGCTGGGTGTGGCTGCAAGCAAGGCTGAGTTTTTTACCGCCTGCGATGTGCTGAGTCTGCATTTGCGCTTGAACGCCGATACCCGTGGTCTTGTGCACTACGAGGATCTGATCCGCATGAAAACCGATGCGCTTTTTGTTAATACCAGCCGTGCCGAGCTTGTTGAGCCCGGCGCCTTGCAACAGGCGCTGCAGTTGGGTCGTCCTGGTCGGGCGGCACTGGATGTGTATGAACAGGAGCCTGTTATCGACGCCGGGTACTGGGCGCTGAAAATGGACAAGGTGCTCTGCAGTCCCCATCTGGGGTATGTCGAACGCGCGGGTTATGAGCTCTATTTCGACGCCGCATTTTCCAACGTCGTACAGTTCTTTGCCGGGCGCCCGGCAAATATCATCAACCCGCAGGTGCGCACCTGAGCTTGTCCGGCTTTATGGGGGCTGTCGGACTAAGCTGTATGCAACAGGAGGCACACCATGAAAATCACTTTTCTCGGCGGTACTGAAACTGTTACCGGTTCCAAGTATCTGGTCAGTAGCGGTGATACCCAGGTGCTGGTGGATTGCGGTCTTTTTCAGGGCTACAAATGGCTGCGCGAGCGCAACTGGCAGGGCTTGCCGCTGGATCGAGCTCAACTTGATGCAGTCATTCTGACCCATGCGCACCTTGATCATTCGGGCTATTTGCCCGTGTTGTATCGCGACGGTTACCGGGGACCTGTCTATTGTCATCCGGCGACGCAGGCGCTTTGTGGTGTGCTGCTACCCGATAGCGGTCATTTGCAGGAAGAGGATGCGCGTTTTTACGGTCGTCATCGTCTGGGCAAGCATGCCCATCCTGAGCCGCTGTATGATCGTGCCACGGCAGAGAAATGCCTGGAATTACTGCACCCGGTCGAATTCGACCACAGGTTCAGCATCGGCAGCATGAAAATCACCCTGCAGCCGGTTGGCCATATTCTGGGCGCCGGCTGTGTCATCATTGAGGCCGAGGGTAAGCGGATCGGTTTTTCCGGAGATGTCGGTCGGCCCGACGACCTTTTTATGCGCCCGCCCAAGCCTCTGCCGGAACTCGACCTGCTGATGCTTGAGTCCACCTATGGTAATCGCCGGCACGAAGAGATTGATCCTTATGAGCAGCTCAGGGATGTTGTCAATGAGACCGCAAAGGGCGGCGGGGTGCTGCTGATTCCGAGTTTTGCGGTGGGGCGAGCGCAGGTGCTGCAGCATATGCTGGCCACCTTGATGGCGGATGGCCGGATTCCGAGGATGCCGGTGTTCCTCGACAGTCCGATGGCGATTGACGTGTCCGACATCTATTGCCGTTTTCATGCAGAGCATCGCCTGAGTGCCGATGATTGCCGGCGCATGTGCCGGACCGTGCAGTATGTGAAAACAGTGGAAGGTTCCCGGGCGCTGGGCGACCAGCCTTTTCCCCATATCATCATCGCCGGCAGCGGTATGGTCTCGGGGGGCAGGATACTGCATCACCTGAAAGCGCTGCTATCGGACCACCGCACGACGGTACTGCTGACAGGCTATCAGGCGGGTGGCACGCGTGGCGCCAAGATGCAGGAAGGCGTTGACAGTGTGAAAATTCATGGTGAATGGGTGAAAAACCGCGCCCGGATCAGAACCTTGCACGGTTTGTCCGGCCATGGTGACTATGTGGATATAGGCAACTGGCTCGCAGCTTCGGCGCTCAAACCCGGCACCAGAATTCAACTGGTACACGGCGATCCCGATGCGCTTGAGGGCATGCGTGACCACCTGCGTCGAACGCTGCCATTCGAGGTTGAGGTGGCCGGTTATCGTAATATCCTGACGGTTTGAATAATAAAAGGCACCAGGCGCTGCAGGTTATGCCGCTGGGATATATTGCACATTCAATCGCTCCCGACGATGGAATAAGGCAATTTTTGAGCTCTTTTAAGGCGATAAATCGGCAGGATAGCCGATTTACACAGCATGAGCTGCCTATGGGGAAAGCGACAGGGATGTCGCTGGTGAATAGTGGAGCCATGAAAGAGTACAAAAAATGCCCCTCTCTCTACCGGAGACAATCGGCTTTTCCGCACGACTGCATGGATGCAGGATGCAGGGCGAAGCAGGATGCCCGAGCCGAGTAGATCCGTGTTAAGTCCGACAGGCTGCCAGTATGGGCCCGGGGCTTAAGCCATTGCAGGGTGCAAATTAGACGGCGCCTTAGTCGCTGTTGTTTTTATACCGTTATCTTATACGTGCCTGCTTATTCAACTCGGTGGCAACCGGGTCATCAGCCATGCGCCAGGCTGAATGGGGTCGGCCTGGGGCAGACTAACCTTCAGTCTGAGATTAACCGAGGTGGAACCCATGAAAATTCACGCAATCGCAACCTTGGCGCTGCTGGGCGCATTGCAACCTTCAGCGGTGCTGGCCGACAAGGCCATTTTTGCCGGTGGCTGTTTCTGGTGCATGGAGCAGGCGTTTCAGCCCCAGACGGGGGTGACGGATGTGGTATCCGGCTTTACCGGCGGCACCCTGGAGAACCCGGTGTATGACGGTAATCACGACGGACACTACGAGGCGATTGAGATCACCTACGACCCCAAGTTGATCAGCTACCAGCAGCTGCTGGATCTTTACTGGGTGAACGTCGACCCGTTCGACAGCCGGGGGCAGTTCTGTGACAAGGGGCCCAGTTACCTGAGCGCCATCTTTGTGCTGGATGATAGCCAGCGCGCCCTGGCAGAGGCATCCCGCCAGCAAGTTGTGAACGAGTTTGCCGACAGCACGGTCGTCACGCCGGTGCTGGATGCAACACGTTTCTATCCCGTGGTGGAAGGGCACCAGGACTACTACATCAAGAATCCGATCCGCTACCGCTACTACAAAGCCGCGTGCAGGCGCGTTTCGCGGTTGCAGGATATCTGGGGTGAACGGGCTTCCCACTGAGGATGTGGGGTTGTGGCAAGACTGATCGCGAATTTAAACGGGTGCCTCGTCTTGCGGCCTCTGCCGACGGGCACCCGGTCAACGACCCTTAGTCACACAGCAACTGTGCAAAGTCCAGTACTGGCTGCGCGTCAGCCGCTAAATGGTGCTCATCGCAGTTATGCTTCTGTGTAATGAGGTCGATTAGTACAAAGTCCTGATCGGGGGCCAGTGCCAGCAGCGAGTGATGCCAGACACCGGGGTGGTAGTTGACGCCCTGAGTGCCGTCGCAGAGAAAGGCACGGATATCCGGGCTCTCAGGCTGTTCCCCCGCCGGTGCCACGACAACGATAAAGGGCCTCTGACCCTGGGGTATAAATGCCTGGCTTGCGAGTGGGTGGCGCTCCAGCACTTTGATGGATAACGGTGAGGGCAGGGGCTGTGACCGCGCCAGGCTGATGCCAGCGTGGCCATCCTGGGGGGCTGCAATTATCCGCCCGATATCGTGATAGCGTATGGTCGCGCCGCCGTTGATGGCAAAATTCTTGCTGCCATCCATTTCGATTACATCCCCGAAGGGTGCAAAGGCGGTACGTTCCAGTGCTTCTATTTTCAGCCTTCTGGTCATCGATCAGGACTCCCTGTGGGCGTTGTCGACAGGTGTGCCAATCAGGCGCAACCGGCTGATGCCGCCATCGGGAAAGATATTCAGGCGCACATGGGTAATGGTGCCGATCGGGTTCACCTCAGGGCCAAAAAAGTGCTGTTCATGGGCCTGCAGTTTTTGAGTCGGCAGCAACTCCTGCCAGAACAGACTCTGGGTTTCGATCTGGTCATCGGTGCCACCTTTGACAAAGGCCGCCTGAATAGAGCAGCTGTCCGGGTAATTGCCCTTGAAGTGGGCGGTATCGACCTCGATACGCTGGATGTCGCCAGGGTGCCCCAGCGCTACTATGACCCAGTCGTTGCCAGGTGTGCGGCGGCGGGCGGTTTCCCAGCCATCCCCCATATTGATGCCACGGCCAGGGTTGAGAATGTTGGCCATGCGGCCGAAGTGTTCGTCACTGCAGGCCAGGGTGCGCCCGCCGTGCACTACGGCGGCGAGGTCGATGGGGGTCTGGCTGCCGGCTTCAATACGCGACTGCGGCCGTCCCCATACACGCAGACGGGCTATGCCGCCATCCGGGTAGATATTGAGTCGCAGGTGAGTCCAGCTACGCTCATCCGTAATGGGGTGGACATGGTGCGCATTGCCGGACAGGGCGACTGAGGGCAGGATCTCCGTCCAGCGTGTATCTGCGTTTGGTTCGCCGCTGTCGCACTGGCAGGCGTCTACCGACGCCGATGGCGGAAAGTTACCGGTAAAATGGCTGGTGTCCAGGTCAATACCCTTGATAGTGCCTGGCAGCCCCAGGCGGATGATGCTGTAGTCAAAGCCTTCACAGCGTTTGCGGCGGGACTCCCAGCCGTCCATCCACTTGCCATTGTCGTCGAACAGTCCTTCTTTCCACTGCGGCTCAGTGTGAGACAGCATGCGGCTGGCTGACGCGAAGAAATCGTCGGTGCAGAACAGTACCTCGGCGCCAAAACGGTCGTCGGCCAGGTTGGGCCAGCGGGTTGCAAGATCAATCGCAGTATTGGTCATGGTCGTTTTTCCATCTTATTGATATTCAGTTATTCGCCGAAGGGCGCCGTCGCTTGTGCCGATAATACTTAACTCAGCCTTATCGCCTCAGTTAATATATTCCGGTAATTTTCCTGATCAAATAGTCAGTTAATTGGTCGGCTGTATTCATGTGATCTTATATAACTCACGCCGAGTAGGACGCTCTTCGAAACAGGATTGTACGCAATCTGTTCTCTTAATCAATACTATATTTTCACTTTTATTTTCTTTGAAAATTAATTATCATTTGTTGGCTGGTGCAGGGATGTGCCCGAAATTTTCTAATTCGTGTATGTGATGGATCCTGGCAGCGGAGCACGCCGTCGGTGTTTTCACCGCGGCGAGAGGCTCGAGTAACGCGTCAGGAAAAGATGACGCTGCCCGTGGCTGCCTTGACAGGCCTCAAGGTAGTCCTGAGAACAAAAGCGGGTTCACCAATAAAAAACATAAATGAGGTGTATATACTATGGCAGACGCCAACAGCAGCAACCCAGGTGTGGCTGAGTCTCTGTCTGGTAACCACACGATAGCCCCGGAGGTTGACGTGAAGACCAGAAAATCATTCGAGATGCCCCATATCTACGTCATATTGTTCGTTTTCAGTGCCATTGCGGCCTTGATGACCTACATAGTGCCGGCCGGTCAGTATGACCGCATACCCGGCCCGAATGGCCGTACCACCATTGATCCTGATTCCTTCCGAATCATTGATTCGACGCCTGTTGGCCTGCAGGACTTCATGCTCGCAATACCCCGTGGCCTGATGGATGCCGGGGTGGTGGTGTTCTTCACCTTTATCATCGGCGGCATGTTCATGGTGCTGCGGCGAACCGGCATTATCGAGATCGGTGTCGACAAGCTGACGCGTCGTTTTGCGCATAACAGCATAGTGGTCATTCCGGTGCTGATGGTGACATTTGCGGTCATTGCAACGTTAATCGGCACCCAGGAACTGGCGCTGGTCTATGTGCCGGTGATACTGCCGCTCATGATTGCCTTGCGCTTCGATTCGGTCACCGCGGCGGGGGTTGCGCTCTGCGCGACCACGGCGGGCTTTACGGCAGGTGTGCTCAACCCGATCAATACCGGTTTGGGGCAGCAGCTGGCGGGCTTGCCGGTATTCTCCGGCATGGGGCTGCGCTCCATGGCGTTTGTGGCGATTCTTCTAACCGGTGTGGCTTACGTGATCCGCTACGCCAGCCGGGTGCGCAATAACCCCGAGCTGAGCCTGATGAACGGCGATGCGGCTGAAGCTGACAAGCGCAAGCGTTACCTGCATGCCGAGTCTGAGGGTGCCCTGACAGCGACGTCGCGGCAGAAGCTGGCTGCGGTGGCTGCCTTCGCCTTCTTCGGCATTCTGGTCTGGGGTGTGCTGGAGCGTCACTGGTTCATGATGGAAATGGCCGGCCTCTTTGTCATTATGGGTGTGGTTGTCGGTCTGATTGCCGGGCTCAAGACTGCGGATATCTGTGAAGGCTTTAACGAAGGTTTCCGGGATGTGCTGGTCGGTGCCTTTATTTGCGGTGTGGCCCGTGCCGTTGCCGTGGTGCTGGAAGACGGCCATATCATGGACACCATGGTACATGGCTTGGGCGGGCTGGTGGGGGGCTTCCCATCCATGCTGTCCGCAATCGGCATGTTTGTATCGCAGCTGGGTTTCAACTTCGTCATTCCCTCGGGCAGTGGCCAGGCCCTGGTGACCATGCCGATAATGGCGCCGCTGTCCGACCTGATCGGCGTTACCCGCCAGACTGCTGTGCTCGCCTATCAGCTGGGTGACGGCCTGAGCAACATCCTGTATCCAACCTCAGGCTATTTTATGGCCACCCTGGCGCTGGCGGGTGTGGGCTGGAACAAGTGGGTCAAGTTCTTCCTGCCGCTGTTCTGTATCTGGATTGTCATTGCCATGGCGTTCCTGATCTTTGCACAGGCGACCCAGTGGATGGGTTAACAGTAAGACGCAGATAGACTCTCTTAATGCCCCCCGGCTTAAAAGCCGGGGGGCATTTTTGTTTGTGCAGCTGACCTGCCACTTAGCAGAAAGTGTATAGGCGAGGTTTTTTGGGTGCAGCTGTACAAGGTGCGGCGGTGAATAGCATATCTTTTACTGGGTGAGTTTATGGAGGCACTGATACAACATTAATTTTATGCATGATGTTTATTTGACCGGAACAAGATTGTGCTGATGTTTAACTGCTAATGTATACAAAATGAAAACAAATTTTTAGTTAATATATACTTGAAACAAATTATCGTTCCGGCGCCTGTTTAATGTGAATAAACAATAAAGGGGTGCTTTAGATGCACAGACTCTTTGGCGTGCAAGCGCGAGCGATGCAATCCGTAGTTCTGGCTTTGTGTACATCCAGGTGCAGGGTCGGCCTGGCTGGCACCGTTAAAAAAACACCCGCTGGGGCGGGGCAGAGCATTTCTGTGTTTTAACAGTACCTTGGTCGCAGCACTGTCGGTGCAGAGAAGATAGAATGGCGTAATCAGGATTCAGGCCACCGGCAAGACGGGTCGGTACAGGGGGATAGCTATGAAGTTGCCAATCGAAGATCGCGTGCGCGAGATATATGAAGAGCTGCCCCGCAGTGAGCGGCTGCTTGCCGATATCATCATCGACTTTCCCGGTGACCTTGCGACCCATTCCATTTCCGAGCTGGTCGAGCGTGCCGATACGTCCAATGCCGCGGCAACCCGCTTGATCAAGCGTCTGGGGTACAAGGATTTCCGCGAGATACGCAAGCAGGTGCGTGAGGCCAAGTCTGAAGGTTCGCCGCGCTATCTGAACACCTTCGATCACCATGCCGGGGATTTTCGCAGTGAAATCAAGCAGCACCTTGACTGCGAGATGGAGAACCTGTTGCGCAGCTTTGAGGCATTGAGCGAGGATACGCTGCGGGAAGTCATTCCGTGCATTGAGGCTGCAGACAAGATCTGGATTATCGGCTATGGCAACAGCTACATGCCGGCGCTCTATTTTCGCCAGCAGCTGATACAGCTGCGCTCCTGTGTCGAGGTGCTGCCGCGCCCGGCCCAGGCGATCGAAAAGGATCTCTGTGGGCTGACCGAGCAGGACATGGTGATCGTGATCGGTTTTCGCAGGCGCAAGGAAGTTATTAATCGCGTCATGACCTATGCCCGTGAACTGGGTGCCAAGGTGCTCTATCTGACCGATCATACCGAGGACAAGACCGTGAACCTGGCAGACTGGACGCTGCGCTGCATGGTGCAGAGTACCTCGTTGTTCGATTCCTACATCTCCGGTTTCAGTATGCTGAACTACCTCTGCGCCTCTGTGTCGGATCACATCGGGCGTGGGGCGTCTGAGCGCCTGAGCCGGGCCGAAAAACTGCATGATCTGTTCAGCAAGATAGAAGAGAGCTGAGGCTGCGCTTTGATGCAGGGGCGGCTTGTTCAGCCCCGGGGGCCGGAGTATTCTGCCAGCTTCGAAACTACGGATGGCCAGGGACTCCCTATGCAACTTTACTACTCGGCGGCATCTCCCTTTGTGCGCAAGGTATTGGTTACGGCCCATGAGCTGGGCTTGGTTGATCGGCTCGAACTGCTGAGCGCGGCGGCCAATCCGGTGAACCCCAATCTGACGATCACGGCCTTTAATCCGCTCGGGCAGGTGCCCACCCTGATAACCGATGCAGGCGCGGTGTTGTGTGACAGCCGTGTCATCTGCGAATACCTCGACAGCCAGGCCGGCGGCACGCTTTTCGGCCAGGCTGAGGCGCGCTGGGCGGCGCTGGTACTGCAGTCCCATGCCGATGGCTTGCTGGATGCGGCTCTGCTGGCGCGCTATGAGCGCATCACCCGGCCAGAGGCGCTGCAGTGGGATGACTGGGAAGCCGGCCAGATGGGCAAGATCGCCCGCACGCTGGATCTGCTGGAGCGCGACATCGCAGTCATCGAAGGCGCCGGTGCATCGGCTGAGCAGCGAGTCGATATCGGCACCATCACTCTGGGCTGCGCGCTGGGATATCTCGGTTTCCGCTTTCCTGACTTCAACTGGCGCGACACTCATATCGGCCTTAGGGCCTGGTTTGAGCGTTTCAGTCAGCGCCCGTCGATGCTGAAAACGGCGCCCAAAGGCTGAATCAGCCGCTGCGAGCCCAAAGTTAGTAGAAATAACAAAGGCTGCCGAGGCAGCCTTTGTTGTGGAATGGTTTTTTGTAGGTCAGAGCGCAGGGTGGGAGCCAAGGTTGGGGCAGGTTCGTTAAACGTTAACTTGGCCCTTGCCCCTGCTTTCGTATTCAGTCCTGATCGTCGGCGTAGAAGATGCCCTGATTGATCAGTTTTGTCAGCAGTTCCAGGGCCTGCTCAAGATCCGTGTCATCTCCCAGATCCAGGCCGCCGCTGTTGCAAATGCCGCTGAAGAGCGATTCCTGTGCCTCTGTGCCGGTATAGCGGATGCCATCGGCGAAGAGTTCGCAGCCGTTGCTGCTGCGCCGCCAGGCCAGACGGGCGCCCTCGGTGCGGCTCAGGGTGCCGCCGGACTCCAGATAGGTGCGCAGGTTTTCGCAGCTAACGGGCTCTTCGGGTTGCTGATCCAGATCCGGATACTTGGGCTCGGTCATGCAGCGGCCAAACCATTCTCCCAGCAGCGCATCGTCATTCATGTACTGACTGAGAATGCCGCGCACCCGTGCGATTGCATCGTCACCAATCTGGGCGCCGTTGGCCTGAGGTTTCAGATCGGGATCGCTGTAGCGCAGTTCGTTGCTCAGACGCTCACCGACAAAGTCGGTAAAGTTGCGCATGATTTCGCCATGGGAGGGCGCACGAAAGCCTACCGAGTAGGTCATGCAGCCATCGCCCACGGCGATGCCGCTGTGCCCCAGACGCGGCGGTACATAGAGCATGTCACCGGGCTCCAGTACCCAGCTTTGCTCGGCATCCCATTCCGGCAGGATCATCACGGGGGCATCGCTGCGCCGCGGCGAGTCTGAATTGAATTCGCCGCCGACTTCCCAGCGCCGCTGGCCGGCGGCCTGAATCAGGAACACATCGTAGTTGTCATAGTGCGGTCCGACACCGCCGCCATCCACGGCGTAGCTGACCATCAGGTCATCCAGACGCCAGCGCGGGATAAAGTCGAACTGTGCCATCAGCTCGGCGGCTTCAGGTACCCAGTGATCCACGGCCTGCACCAGCAGGGTCCAGTGGGACGGGGGCAGCTGGCCGAAATGTTCTTCCTCGAAGGGCCCCTGCTGCAGTTCCCAGTGATCGCTGGCGGGATCCTGCAACACGATGCGTGCTTCCACATCCTCTTCGCAGGCCAGGCCTGCCAGATCGTCGGCCTCGATGACCGGCTCCAGGTCGGGAAAGGCCTGGCGGATAAGCAGCGGCTTCTTCTGCCAGTATTCGGCCAGGAAGCGTTCGGGGGTCAGGTCGCCCAGGTTAAGTATGTTCATCAGCGCTGCAGCAGCTCCTTTAATTCATCCACGGCGCTTTCAAGCTCAGCCATGATCTTGCGCTGATCCTTGGCGGCGATAGCCGCGACGCGGTTGTTGCCCACCAGGGTGACGCAGTGGCTGATGGTGTCCACGCAGCGCTCGATACCGGCGAGATTGAGTTGATAGTTATGGGTGCGTTCGGCCAGGTCGTGGATGCCGTTGCGCAATTCATCGGCCTGGCTCATCAGTGTCTTGATCTGGTTGTTCATCGTTTGGATCCCGGCAATGTTATCGGACAGGTTCACTGAGCTTGCATCTGTGTCGACGCTGGCTGTGAACGGCCAGCGTCGGGGTTATCAAGACTAGCCTGCAGCACCTTGTCGGGACAACAGCCCGGCTGGTCGCGATGACTGTTTTTTGTGTCCGTTGTTTTGCTTTTTTGTCAGCTGTTTACTTTTTATGCTTGCCGAGGACTTCTTCCACCGAGGTGAGAATCCCCCGCAACATTCCCAACTCGGCCCGTTCCGGGCGGCTGCGGTTGAAAAAGCGGTGCAGTTTGTCGAGTACGCGGCCTTCATGCTGCGGAATAATGAAATGGGTCAGGCGCAGCACCCGCTCCAGGTGTTCGTAGAACAGTGTCATTTCACCCTGGCGCGGATACTGGGCGCTGTCCTGCTTCACGGCGGGCCTTTCGTGGGCCATCCAGACTTCATAGCTCAGCAGCTGTATCGCCTGGGCCACATTGAGCACCGGGTACTCGGGGTTAGCCGGAATATAGACGTGGAAGCTGCAGCGCTTGAGCTCGTCGTTATGCAGCCCCATGGTTTCACGGCCGAAGACGATGGCGATTTCACCGTCGCCGGACTCCGCCGCGCACTTGATGCCGCATTCGCGGGCATCCAGCTGGGGCAGGTCGAAGGTGCGATTGCGCGCGCTTGTACCTATCACCAGCTGGCAGTCGGCGATGGCTTCATCGAGGTTGCCAACGACCCTGGCGTCGTCCAGCACATCCTTGGCGCCGGCGGCACGGGAGTCGGCATCGGGGTGGGGGAATTCACGCGGTTCCACCAGCCAGAGTTGCGTCAGTCCCATGTTCTTCATGGCCCGCGCCGCAGCGCCTATGTTGCCCGGGTGAAAGGTGTTGATCAGTACAATGCGGATATTCTTGAGCATGGGAGTTCCGAAGGCAGTTCGGGTTATGCGTCTATCGGCCTGCGCAGGCAGCGTCGGCCAGGCTCAGACTGCGGCCAGCATTGAAAACGGGGCCCGAGGGCCCCGTTCATTCAGCCCGGATCAATCAGATTGATTCGGCCTGTGCCACAGCATTGCCGATGTAATTCTGCGGCGTCAGAGCCTTGAGCGATGCCTTGGCATCGTCCGGCATATCCAGCGTATCGATAAAGTTCTGGATAGTCTCGCGGTTCATGGTGTGACCACGGGTCAGTGCCTTGAGCTTTTCGTACGGCTCTTCGATGCCGTAGCGGCGCATCACGGTCTGAATCGGCTCGGCCAGGACTTCCCAGGCGTTCTCGAGGTCTGCATCCATGCGCACGGCGTTGAGTTCCAGCTTGCTGATACCCTTGAGGGCCGACTGGTAGGCAATCAGGCTGTGGCCAAAGCCGACACCCAGGTTGCGCAGTACCGTAGAGTCGGTCAGGTCGCGCTGCCAGCGGGAAATCGGCAGCTTGGCGGCCAGATGCTGCATGATGGCGTTGGCGATGCCGAGGTTGCCTTCGGAGTTTTCGAAGTCAATCGGGTTCACCTTGTGCGGCATGGTGGACGAGCCCACTTCGCCGGCAATGGTGCGCTGCTTGAAGTAACCCAGGGAAATGTAGCCCCACAGATCGCGATCGAAGTCGATCAGGATGGTGTTGAAGCGGCAGATCGCATCAAACAGTTCGGCGATGTAGTCGTGCGGCTCGATCTGAGTGGTGTAGGGGTTCCAGTCCAGGCCCAGGCTGGTGACGAAAGACTCGGCGTAGGCCTGCCAGTCGACATCGGGGTAGGCGGACAGGTGGGCATTGTAGTTGCCGACCGCACCGTTCACCTTGCCGAGGAACTCCATCTGCTCCAGCTGCTTGAGCTGGCGCTGCAGACGGTGCGCCACGTTGGCCATTTCCTTGCCCAGGGTGGTGGGCGAGGCTGTCTGGCCGTGGGTGCGGGACAGCATCGGCTGGGCGGCGAAATCGCGGGCCAGGGTGGCGATGGCATCTTTCACCTGCTGCATCTGATCCTGCATCACGGCCAGGCCGTTTTTCAGCATCAATGCGTGGGACAGGTTGTTGATGTCTTCGGAGGTGCAGGCAAAGTGCACGAATTCGCTGATCTTGGCCAGTTCGTCGTTGCTGCCGAATTTTTCCTTGATGAAATATTCAACGGCCTTGACGTCGTGGTTGGTGGTGCGCTCGATATCCTTGACGCGCTGGGCATCGGCTTCGCTGAATTCGCTGACGATAGCGTTCAGCTGCGCGTCTGTGGCGGCGCTGAACGGCTGAACCTCGACGATGCCTGGGTGGTTGGCCAGCTGTTGTAGCCAGCGGATCTCCACTTCGACACGAAAACGGACCAGGCCGAATTCGCTGAAAAAGGCGCGCAGGTCAGCAGTTTTGCTGCCGTAGCGGCCGTCGATGGGGGATATGGCGGTAAGGGCAGAGAGCTCCATGAAACGTCTCGCTGTGACTGTAGGGTTAAAAAAGTGGGCGCATTATACCGGAAATGCAGCGCCCGCGTATGACTTATGCGCAGATTCGCAGGCGAGCCTCAGGTCCGAGTCTATGCCGGGCCTATTCGGTTTGTTGCGGGGCCTGCAGGCGCTGCAGCGACGGCCGTACCCGATGCTTGAAAAACAGCAGCTGCCAGCGCCGCCCGCCCACCTGCTGCCAGAGCATGGCGGCACGAATACCCGCCAGCAGCAGGGCGCGGATCTTGGCGGCGTTGTCGGCATTCTGCAGATGGCGCGGGTCGCCGCCCACGTTGATGCGAAAACTGAAGGTGCTGATCGTCTCCTGATACAGGCTGGCGATATTGGCCACCACGTTGGTGTGGGTGAACACCGCCGGGTTGTCCATCAGATCGCCATCCTGGCCGTTGAAATACTGCGCCTGCTGGCTAATCTGCTCGATGCGCTTGCCGAGGGTTGCGAGCATTTCCTGGTTGGAGGCTAGCTTGGCCTGCAGGGTGATCATGCTGAGCACATAGTTGATCAGGTTGCGGTTTTGATCGCCACGGCGCTTTTCGATGAGGTCGCCCAGTGTCTTCAGGCCCAGATGCAGATTGTGGGGCAGGTCATGGGCGCCGCCGTAAATGTCTTCGGTGCAGTCAGGCTTGGTGACGAAAATGCTGTAGAGGCTGGTTTCAAAGCTGTTCTGCGGAATCATGCCGCGGGTTGCGATCTGATCCACCAGGGTTGCGGCCTGGCACATGGCGGCCAGAGCGATGGCCTGTTGATCCTGTTGGCGTGACATCTTGAGCGCTTACTCCGAGCCGGTTTTACCCGTGGTTTCAATGACCCCGCCACCCAGGCAGGTCTCTGCGTCGTAGAACACCACGGACTGGCCGGGTGTGACGGCGCGCTGGGGCAGATCAAAACGCACCCGGTAACCGCCATCTGTACCGGCGTCGATCACGCAGTCCTGATCGGCCTGGCGATAGCGCACCTTGGCCCTGCAGCGGTGGGGCAACGGCGGGCACTGGCCATTGATCCAGAAAATATCAGTGGCGCTGAGCCAGTCGCTGAACAGCAGATCGTTCTGTTTGCCCTGTACGGCGACAAGCACGTTGCGCTCCAGATCCTTGCAGGCGGAAAACCAGGGTTCTTCCGGATGGTTTTTCAGTCCGCCGATACGCAGGCCCTGACGCTGCCCTATGGTGTAGTACATCAGGCCGGTGTGCTGGCCGATGACCTCGCCATCAGGGGTTTCGATATCCCCGGGCTGGGCGGGCAGGTACTGTTTCAGAAAGTCCGCAAAGCGACGTTCGCCGATAAAGCAGATGCCGGTGCTGTCTTTCTTGGCATGGGTGGCCAGATCATGTTCTTCGGCGATGCGGCGTACTTCGGGCTTTTCGAGCTCGCCCACCGGGAACAGGGTCTTGGCCAGTTCAGCTTCGCCGACCTGGTGCAGGAAATAGCTCTGATCCTTGTTGTTGTCGAGCCCCTTTTGCAGGCGGGTGTGCCCATCCTGGTCCTGGCGGCGCACATAGTGGCCGGTGGCGATAAGGTCGGCCCCCAGCTCGCAGGCGTAATCGAGAAAGGCACGGAACTTGATTTCCCGGTTGCACAGAATGTCGGGGTTGGGCGTGCGGCCAGCGCGGTATTCATCAAGGAAGTGTTCGAACACGTTATCCCAGTACTCGGCGGCAAAGTTGGCCTGGTGCAGCTTTATGCCCAGGCGGTCGCAGACGGCCTGGGCATCGGCGAGGTCGGCCAGTGCGGTGCAGTATTCGGTGCCGTCGTCTTCGTCCCAGTTTTTCATGAACAGGCCTTCGACCTGATACCCCTGCTGCATGAGCAAAAGGGCTGAAACGGAGGAGTCGACGCCGCCGGACATGCCGACGATTACTTTGGTGTTGGTGTGTGCGCTCATGGTGATGTCGGATCGGATCTCAGGGAGGTATGTTCTGTCACAAATTCAAGCGGATAACGCCGTCCCGCCAGGTAGTCATCAATGCATTGCAGCACCAGCGGGCTGCGAAGCTGATCGCGGCGCTCCTGCAGCTCGTCGCGGCTGAGCCAGTGGGCCGCAATGATGTCATCGTCCAGCTGGTAATCTTGCGCGCGCGCAAGCGCCGTCGCAACAAAGCAAAAACGGTAATAGGTTACTCCGTTGGACGGCGCCTTATAGGTATAGAGCCCAACCAGAGAGTCCGGGCGCACCTGCCAGCCGGTTTCTTCCAGAGTTTCACGCACTGCGGCCACCACCAGGGTTTCGTCTTCCTCGACATGGCCTGCGGGTTGATTGAACACCCGCAGGCCGTCGGATTCTTCCTCGACCACAAGGAAGCGACCATCCCGCTCGACGATGGTGGCGACGGTTGCGTGGGGCGTCCAGCACATCGGTTTCATCTCAGCCAATTCAAGGGGTGCACACGATAGCATTAATGCTATGATTTTTCCCGCCCGCAACAGGAGTCATGTATGAGTGATTTTATCAGTATTCAAACCCAGGACTTTGATATCGCCGCTCTGCACGCGCAGCTGCGTGCAGAGGATGCCAGCTGCGGTGCTATTGTCACCTTTACCGGCATTGTGCGCGAGCTCGAAGGCGCCGAACGGCTGCGGGGCATTTTCCTTGAACATTACCCCGGCATGACGCAAAAGGCGCTGGCCAAAATTGTTGCCCAGGCCCGGGAGCGCTGGCCGCTGGGGCAGGTTTGCGTGATTCATCGCATTGGTGAACTGCTGGGCAACGATAACATCGTCTACGTTGGCGTGGCATCGCGCCACCGGGTGGCGGCCTTCGAGGCGGCCCAGTTCATCATGGATTACCTCAAGCGCGATGCGCCGTTCTGGAAAAAGGAGTTGCTGGGTGATGATGCGCGCTGGGTCGAGCAAAAGGGTACTGACCTGGATGCGGCTGCAAAATGGTAACTGGTGAGTCCTAAGAGCCCAAAGCTGCCCTGTGCCAGGCTACGAAAGGGCCCTGTTGAACGGATAGTGATGGTCTAGCGTCGCCGTCCTGGTGGCTTTCTTGGAGTCGTTTTTCCCCTGTTTTTTCCATTCGCGGGTTTCTGGCTGGGGCGCCTTTGATCGCCGCCAGGAGCGCGGCCTGTGGTGCTTCTGTTGCCCTGTACGGGTTGAGGGGCTTCAATGCTGCGGTGCTGGCCAGGCTTAAGATCATCCAGTGACCAGCGGCCTATGGCGGTGCGTATCAGGCGCAGGGTCGGAAAGCCAACGGCCGCGGTCATGCGCCTGACCTGGCGGTTTTTCCCTTCGGTGATGCGCAACTCGATCCAGCTGGTGGGGATCTCTGCCCGTTGGCGGATCGGCGGGTTGCGTGGCCACAGCTTGGGATCCTCGACGCGTACGGCCCTGGCCGGTGCTGTCATGCCGTCCTTGAGCTCCACGCCCCTGCGCAGGGCCGCCAGTGCCGCTTCGCTGACGTCGCCCTCGACCTGGGCCAGATAAGTCTTCTCCATCTTGTGGCGCGGATGACTCAACTGATGCTGCAGTGCGCCGTCGTCCGTCAGTAACAGCAGACCTTCAGAGTCATAGTCCAGCCGGCCGGCGGCATAAACATCCTTCTGGCGGATAAAATCGGCCAGAGTCTTGCGACCCTGATCATCGGTGAACTGGGTCAGTACCTGAAAAGGTTTGTTGAACAGGATCAGCTGGGACATTGGACCTGATGGGCTATAGTGCGATAGCGGCAGAATTGCCTTTGTGTATACTCAGTCGGGCGATACTACTACGAATGTATTCAGTGGAGTAGAGAATGGGATATCAGAAAATTCAGGTGCCAACCGAAGGTGAAAAGATCACGCTCAATACCGACTTTTCCCTGAATGTCCCCAACAACCCCATCATCCCCTACATCGAGGGCGACGGTATCGGTGTTGATGTCACCCCGCCGATGATCAAGGTGGTGGATGCTGCTGTCGACAAGGCGTACGGCGGCAAGCGCAAGATTTCATGGATGGAGGTGTACGCCGGCGAGAAGGCGACGCAGGTCTATGAGCAGGATACCTGGTTGCCGGATGAAACTCTGGCGGCGTTCAGGGAGTTCGTGGTGGGCATCAAGGGCCCTCTGACCACGCCCGTGGGTGGCGGCATCCGCTCGCTGAATGTGGCGCTGCGTCAGGAGCTGGATCTGTATGTCTGTCAGCGTCCGGTACGCTGGTTTGAAGGGGTGCCGAGCCCTTTGAAAAACCCGCAGGATGTGGACATGGTGATCTACCGTGAAAACTCGGAAGACATCTATGCCGGCGTGGAGTGGAAGGCCGGTTCGCCGGAGGCCGACAAGGTCATTCGCTTTCTCAAAGAAGAAATGGGCGTTACCAAAATCCGTTTTGACGAGAATTGCGGTATCGGCATCAAGCCCGTGTCCCGCCAGGGTACGCGGCGCCTGGTACGTCAGGCGTTTCAATACGCGGTGGATAACGACCGCGCTTCGGTTACCCTGGTCCACAAGGGCAATATCATGAAGTTCACCGAGGGTGCCTTCAAGGACTGGGGTTATGAGCTCGCCGAGGAAGAGTTCGGTGCCACCTTGCTGGATGGCGGCCCCTGGATGAGTTTCAAAAGCCCCAAATCCGGCAAGCAGATAGTGGTCAAGGATGTCATTGCCGATGCCATGCTGCAGCAGATAATGCTGCGTCCGGCTGAATACGATGTGGTAGCGACGCTGAACCTTAACGGTGACTACATTTCCGATGCGCTGGCCGCGGAGGTTGGGGGTATTGGCATAGCGCCTGGGGCCAATCTGTCTGACGAAGTGGCGATCTTTGAAGCCACCCACGGCACGGCACCCAAGTATGCCGGCAAGGACCAGGTCAATCCGGGCTCCTTGATCCTGTCGGCTGAAATGATGTTGCGACATATGGGCTGGGTGGAGGCGGCGGATCTGATCCTCAAGGGTGTCGATGGCGCCATTGCCGCCAAGACAGTGACCTACGACTTTGAGCGTCAGATGGACGGTGCCACCTTGCTGAAAAGCTCGGAATTCGGTGACGCCATTATTGCCCGAATGCAGTGAGCTGATGATTTAACCTGTCAGTAAGAAAGCCATAAAAAAACCAGCCGTCGGGCTGGTTTTTTGCTGTCTGGGGCCTGAATCTGAGGCTGGAACGACAAAACCCGCGGGCAGGCAGGCTGCTTCGCGGGTTCAGTTCAATCAGTCAGTGGCAGTATGGGTGTTGTGGCTCAGTTCGTGCCTATTGGCTTGATATTGACAGCATGGGTCCCCTTGGGGCCTGGCTGGGTTTCGAACTCGACCAGTTGTCCTGCCTTGAGGCTGCGGTAGCCGTCGGACTGGATCGCCGAGTAGTGGGCGAACAAGTCCTCGTTGTGGTCATCCGAAAGAATAAAACCATATCCCTTGGCGTTGTTGAACCACTTTACTTTCCCTGTCTGCATGCGCGAATTCCCCTCGTTGACTGCCCTGAGCGCTTGTCTGCAGGAAACAAGCCTCAACTCCCAGACGCTGACTTGCTACAATGATGAAGTGGGCCCGGGGCGACTTCTTTACATTGAGGCAGGTACTGCTGATACTGGATCCCTCCTGCGTCACGGCAGTATAGCACCGGCTATCCGGGACGCTAATTGTCAGTCCCAATTTCATCTACTGACCAAAGTAAAGGCTAACATTCAGGCATGAGCAGTTCCGTATCAGTCAGGCTTTCGTCTGATAATGACAACGATGGGCATGATGAGCAGCATGGCGATCATAATTCAGGGCTGGCCACTGAAGAGGCCAAGCCAAAATTGAAGCGCCCGCCCATGTATCGGGTGGTGTTGATGAATGACGATTACACGCCCATGGATTTTGTGATTGAGGTGTTGATGATTTTTTTCGCGCTGGATCAGGAAAAGGCGACACAGATCATGTTGGCCGTCCATACTCAGGGTAAGGGCGTTTGTGGTATCTACACACGCGATGTGGCTGAAACTAAAGCCGCGCAAGTGAATCAATACTCAAGGGAAAATAAACATCCCTTGCTGTGTGAAGTCGAAAGCGTCTGATCAGGAGTCCGCCATGCTTAACAGAGAGTTGGAAGAGACCCTCAGCGCAGCCTTCCGGGTAGCCCGGGACAAGCGGCATGAGTTCATGACGGTTGAGCATTTGTTGCTCGCGTTGCTAGATAACCGCGAAGCTCAGGGGGTACTGAATGCCTGTGGCGCTGATATCGCAAAGTTGCGGCAGTCGCTGACTACCTTTATAGACGAGACAACTCCGCTGCTGCCGGAGAATATTCCCAACATGGAAACCCAGCCCACGCTTGGTTTTCAGCGTGTACTGCAGCGTGCTGTCTTTCATGTACAGTCGTCCGGGCGCCACGAAGTCACCGGCGCCAATGTGCTGGTAGCGATCTTCAGTGAGCAGGAGAGCCAGGCCGTCTTCGTTCTGCAGCAGCAGGGCGTGGAGCGCATTGATGCGGTCAATTACATTTCCCACGGCATTTCCCGCGTTTCGGATCACGACGCCCAGGAGCATGAGGTGTCGGTAGATTCCGAGGCCGGTGATGACAAGGACAAGAGCGCGTTGTCCAAGTATGCCGTCAATCTCAATATTCTGGCACAGCAGGGGCGTATAGATCCGCTGGTGGGCCGGGATGCGGAGGTTGAGCGCGTTATCCAGATTCTGTCGCGCCGGCGCAAGAACAATCCGCTGCTGGTTGGCGAAGCCGGGGTTGGCAAAACCGCCATTGCCGAAGGTCTGGCCAAGCTAATCGTCGAGGGGCAGGTACCATCGGTGATTGCAGATAGCGTGGTTTACTCACTGGATCTGGGTGCGCTGCTGGCGGGTACCAAGTACCGCGGTGATTTCGAGAAGCGTCTCAAGTCGCTGCTGGGCGAGATTCGTAGCCAGGAGCACTCGATACTCTTTATCGACGAGATTCATACCATTATCGGTGCAGGTGCCGCCTCCGGTGGCTCCATGGATGCCTCCAACCTGCTCAAGCCCATGCTCAGCTCCGGCGAGATTCGCTGTATTGGCTCGACGACCTATCAGGAATTCCGCGGCATCTTCGAGAAAGACCGGGCGCTGGCCCGTCGCTTCCAGAAGATCGACGTGCTGGAACCCAGCGTGCTGGATACCTACCAGATTCTGAAAGGACTGAAGAATCGCTTCGAACAGCATCACCAGCTCAAGTACACCGACGCGGCGCTGCGTGCAGCCTCTGAGCTGGCGGATCGATATATCAATGACAAGCATATGCCGGACAAGGCCATCGATGTTATAGACGAGGCAGGGGCCTATCAGCGTCTGATGCCGGAGGAAAGTCGCAAGCTGCTGATCGATGTGCCTGAAGTGGAAATCGTGGTGGCCAAGATCGCGCGTATCCCGCCGAAAAGCGTGTCTGCTTCCGACAAGGACCTGCTCAAGAAGCTCGATTCCAATCTGAAAATGGTGGTGCTGGGCCAGGAGCAGGCGATTGATACGCTGTCCTCTGCCATCAAACTGTCCCGGGCCGGCCTCAAGGAGGCCAACAAGCCGGTGGGTTGTTTCCTGTTTGCGGGCCCCACCGGTGTCGGCAAGACTGAGGTGACCTCGCAGCTGGCGCGGATTCTCGGTATTGAGCTGGTGCGCTTTGACATGTCCGAGTACATGGAGCGTCACACCGTATCGCGTCTGATCGGTGCGCCGCCGGGGTACGTGGGTTACGATCAGGGCGGGCTGCTGACTGAAGCGGTGACCAAGTCGCCGCACTGTGTGCTGCTGCTCGATGAAATCGAGAAGGCGCATCCCGAGGTGTTCAACCTGCTGTTGCAGGTAATGGACAACGGCACCCTGACTGACAACAACGGCCGCAAGGCGGACTTCCGTAACGTGATCATGGTGATGACCACCAATGCCGGTGCCGAGGCGATGAGTCGGCCGTCCATTGGTTTCACGCACCAGAATCATGCCAGCGATGGCATGGCCGCGATTCGTCGCATGTTCTCGCCGGAATTCCGTAACCGCCTGGATGGCATTATCCAGTTCAAGTCGCTGTCACCGGATATTATTCGTGGGGTGGTCGACAAGTTCCTTACCGAGCTGCAGGCGCAGCTGGATGAGAAAAAGGTCGTGCTGCATGTCGATGATGCCGCCTGTACCTGGCTGGCGGAGAAAGGCTACGATGACACTATGGGTGCCCGGCCCATGAAGCGTCTGATTCAGGAGCAGCTGAAAAAACCGCTGGCAGAGATGATTCTGTTCGGCGAGCTGGCGCAAGAGGGCGGTACTGTGGAGATCAGTGTCGGTGACGACGGTGATCTGGCGTTGCATGTGGTGTCGGAACAGCCGGAGGGCTGTCACTGATCTGACTGCGGCGACTGGCTATTCTTGTCAGTCGCTGCAGTTGCTCTTTTCTTTCATCCGAATTCTGTCATCCGAAGTGTTTACGCACTTAGCTGCGCTGCCTTTTGCTTGTCGCTACCAGCCAAACCCTATTGCGTTGCGTCAATACGCCGCATTTTGACGTCCGATTCAAAGCGCGTGTACAGGCAAATTTCTGTGCCTGCGAAAAAACGGCACAGCTTGGTGTTCGCGGCTGATGCGCGGGCTTGGCAGTATCTTTTAGCCGTCAGGCGGGCGATGAAGTTAACGCAGGCATTCTTCAGAGCTGAAACGCGCAGCACAGTGACAGCGAGGGTGCTGCCACTGAAGCTGATAAAGCGGAAGAGAGCTGGGTAAGGCGTGCAATCAGCGGGCGCGGTAGACGATGCGACCTTTGCTCAGGTCGTACGGCGTCAGTTCTACTTTGACTTTGTCGCCGGTCAGAATGCGGATGTAGTTCTTGCGCATTTTTCCGGAAATATGTGCTGTTACAACGTGACCGTTCTCGAGTTCTACGCGAAACATGGTGTTCGGCAGCGTATCGATGACGGTGCCCTCCATTTCAATGCTATCTTCTTTGGCCATTCAGTACCTACCTTGTTAAGGCTGTTGCTAACCCAGTCTTCCACGCTGATTTAATACGAATATCATCAGCGCTTCCCAGTGAAGCGCAGTATTCTGCCTTAAAAGCGGTGTTATATCAAAGAGATTCGCGTGTTGAAGTGATTAGCGTAATGCACTCCAGTGTCCGTCGAGCAGTAATTGCAGGGGGCGGAAGCCAATCTTGTAGCTCATTTTATGGCATTGCTTCACCCAGTAGCCAAGATAGAGGTAGGGCAGGCCCAGTTGGTGCGTCTGTTCTATCTGCGTCAGGATGCAGTAGGTGCCAAGGCTGCGCTTGGGTATATCGGGGTCGAAAAAGGTGTAAATCGCCGAAAGCCCCTGGGTCAGCTGATCGGTTACCGCAACGGCGAGCAGCTGGTCGTTCAGGCGCACTTCGAAGAAAAAGCTGCTGTCGTGGCCCTCCACCAGGAATGCCCGAAACTGTTCAATCGATGGAGGATACATGTCGCCGTCGGCGTGACGCGCATTGATATAGCGCGCGTAGAGGGCATAGTGCTCATCGGTCATGATCGGCGCCACGCGATTGCAGGACAGATCCCGGTTGCGATTCAGTACACGCTTCTGGTTTTTGCCGGGGCGGTAGTTGTCCACGGGAATGCGAACCGAGACACAGGCCTGGCAGCCTTCGCAGTGGGGGCGGTAAATGTGCTTGCCGCTGCGACGAAACCCGAGGTCCGACAACTGGCTATAGGCATCTGTGCTGATGACGGCCTGGGGGTCGACAAAGAGCGTGCGGGCCATGCGTCCGGGAATATAGCTGCACTCGTGTTCCGGTGTGGAGTAGAAGTGCAGCTGTCGCAGGGTAGTCACGGAGTCTTAGCCTCCAAATGCGCTGGCATCTATATCGAATTTCCAGCTCGGGCTGTTGGGAGTATCGATAATTCGATCCAGTTCCTGAAGAAAGGTTTCCCGTGTGATCTCTTCGGCTCCCAGGGTGACGAGATGCGGGTTGTGTACCTGGCAATCAATTAAAGGATAGCCCCAGTTTTTAAGTTGTACGACCAGCCAGGCGAAGGCGATTTTAGAGGCGTCTGTGCGGCGGCTGAACATGGATTCGCCAAAAAACATGCACCCAGACGCAATGCCATAAAGCCCGCCCGTCAGCTCACCATCCTGCCAGATTTCCACCGAATGTGCATGCCCGTTGCGGTGCAGCTGTCGATAGGCTGCGTGCATCTCGCTGCTGATCCAGGTGCCGCTACTGCCGGCCCGGGGGGCTGCGCAGCCATCCATGACAGCGCCGAATGCCTGGTCAAAGGTCACCTGATAGTCGGTACGCCTGAGGCGTTTGCGCAGGCTGCGGGAAATATGCAAGCGGTCGCTATAGATGACGCAGCGCGGGTCCGGGCTCCACCACAGAATGGGCTCGCCGGGGTTGTACCAGGGGAAGATGCCGTTGCGGTAGGCATGGAGTATGCGTTCGGGGTTCAGGTCGCCACCGGCTGCGAGCAGGCCGTTGGGATCCTGGAGTGCCTGGGACGCGGGCGGGAACTGATGGGACGTGCGGGAAAGCCAGGAAATCATCGAGGGTTCCCCGAGTGTCAGTCAGCGGGCAGGCCGCAGGGCCTGCCCGGGTATTGCGTGGCTTACTTTTCCAGATCGTCGAGGTAGCGCTCGGCATCCAGCGCGGCCATGCAGCCAAAGCCTGCGGATGTAACCGCCTGGCGGTAGACGTGGTCACTGACATCGCCGGCGGCGAAAACGCCGGCAACACTGGTGGCGGTGGCATTGCCTTCGAGCCCGGAGCGAATCTTCAGGTAGCCATTGTGCATGTCCAGCTGGCCTTCAAAGATATCGGTGTTGGGCTTGTGGCCAATGGCGATAAAGACGCCGGCCAGTTCCATGTCCTGGGTGCTGTCGTCTTCGGTGCTGCGGATGCGCATGCCGGTGACGCCGGTGTCATCGCCCAGGACTTCGTCCAGGGTGTGGTTCCAGACAATCTTGATGTTGCCGTTCTTGGCGCGTTCGAACAGTTTGTCCTGCAGGATTTTCTCGGAGCGCAGGCTGTCACGACGGTGCACCAGGGTGACCTCGGCAGCGATGTTGGACAGGTACAGCGCTTCTTCAACCGCGGTATTGCCGCCGCCGATAACCGCAACTTTCTGGTTGCGGTAGAAGAAACCATCGCAGGTGGCGCAGGCGGAAACGCCTTTACCCATAAAGGCTTCTTCGGATTCCATGCCCAGATACTGTGCTGATGCGCCAGTGGCAATGATCAGGGCGTCACAGGTGTAGATGCCCATGTCGCCCTTGAGGCGAAACGGGCGGCTGCGCAGGTCTGTTTCATTGATATGGTCAAACAGGATTTCAGTGTTGAAGCGCTCGGCGTGGGCCTGCATGCGCTGCATCAGCTCGGGACCCTGTACGCCTTCGGCATCGCCTGGCCAGTTGTCGACATCAGTGGTGGTGGTCAGCTGGCCACCGGCCTGCATGCCGGTAATGATCACCGGGTTAAGGTTTGCCCTGGCAGCATAAACGGCGGCTGTGTAACCGGCGGGGCCGGAACCGAGAATAATAAGGCGGTGGTGTTTGACTTCGCTCATGTTAGGTCCGTGTCGATGTTAAATGAAATGTCTGATTCGATGCTTGATGAGTAGCGTCGCGAGCCTGACGGGCATCTTGTCTATGACGGGAGTTGGCCGGCTGCTGCAAGGCAGGTGCAGGGCGCCTCGGGCGTATTGGTCACAGATTAGTGCTCGTCAGGCCGGATTCCTGTTTGGGTTGACGCCTGTTTTCATTGTGAAAACCCGCTGTGAAAAGTGACAGGCTTTCAAAATGAGGGCACTGGGCGCTGAATTCAATCCCTGGCGCATATGCGGGTGTCCAACTATATGAGTGTCTGGGCATCTGTTCAGTCGGCTGTCAGAATTGCCCTGTATAGTCTTTGTTATGGGGTTCAGACATCGGGTTCGGCTATCGGTGTGCTGATTCAGTAACCGCAAGTGCCGCATCGCGGGTAACTATCGCTTATTCATGTCTTTGCATCAATAGCGAGTCAACCCAAACCGCCAATTGTGGTATGTTGTTGGCCTGAAAAATCGGGCTAAATTAAGGGCTTGTTGTTTGAGTGAACAGAATTTGAAAGCATCGCTGTCGTTTACGGAACTGTTGGTGCGTATAGCCAAGGAATCGGCGCTGATGCTAGTGCTGGGTGTCTGTCTCTACCTGATGATAGCGGTGCTGGGGTACGACGGCCGGGATCCGGGCTGGTCTCACCTGGGCTATCAGCCAGAGGTCAGGAACCTTGCCGGTACCGCCGGTGCCTGGGTGGCGGACTGGCTGTTTTCCTTCTTTGGTGTTGGCGCCTGGCTGGTGCCGATACTGCTCGCCTATCCGTCCCTGCGCTTTTTGCTGCGCCGCAAGATTAGCTTGCTCGATGGCATGCCGTACCTGATTCTGCGCACCAGTGGCGGCCTGATGTTCGTGGCCGGGCTCTGTGCGCTGGCATCGCTGCATCTATCAAACGAGGTATTTGAGTATCCCTTTACTGCCGGCGGTCTGATTGGTCAGGCATTGTCAGACTGGATCGTGTCCTGGTTCAGTGTGCTGGGCGGCTCTGTCGTGCTCTGGACCCTGATGCTGGTGGGGCTGACCTGTTATGTTGAAGTGTCGATCGGCCAGGCGCTGGATTGGGTTGGGCGCGGGTTGCTGAGCCTGCCCGCCCGGATTGCGTCCCTGGGGAGTTTGCGCGCGCGCCGTGTATCGCGTTCCGGTGCTCATACGCAGACGCCGGCCGCTGCGAAGCCGGCCGCTGCACCGGGCTATAGCAGCAGTGTATCCAGCGCGCGGGTTCGCACTGAGCCTTTACAGAGCACAGCAGCTCAGGGCTCGACATTCAGCGGTTTGACAGAAGAGCAGGCACCGCTGTTCCTGACGCCTGAATTTGCCGATGAAGATGCGCCCTCTCAGGCCCAGAGCCGTAGCAGTGAGACTGCAGCTGGCCGTCCCGTGCCCCGGCCTGAGCGTGTAGAACCGAGCTTCTCGTTCGAAGAAAACCCGGCTGCCAGGTCAGCGCCGCAAGATCCGCGCGACAGCGTGAGTCAGGACTACAGCGATTATGCTGATGCGCCTTTTGCTGTTGAACAGGCTATGCCGAACGCAACAGATGCCAGAGCCGTCGCGCCGGGGCCTGTCGCCGTATCGCAAGTGCTGGATAGCGCAGTAGGCCGCATGGCGGCACCAAGTGGCGCTGCAGGGCAGGGAATGGACGAGGCGGTGCGCAAGGGTGTGCGCATAGTGCCACTGGCCGAGGCTCACAAGCCGATGCAGGACAGCGACCTGGGGCTTGATCATAATCAGGCCTCCACAGGTTTGCGTCCAGCGCGCCAGCAGGTGCCCTCGCTTGACCTGCTGGACCCGCCTGAATTGCATCAGGAGCAGGGTTACAGCGACGAACAGCTCGAAATGATGTCGCGCCTGCTGGAAGACAAGCTGAAGGACTTCGGAGTGGTTGCCGAGGTGGTGGAAGTGAACCCGGGCCCGGTTATCACCCGTTTCGAATTGCAGCCGGCGCCAGGCGTCAAGGCCAGCAAGATCACCAATCTGGCGAAGGATCTGGCCCGCTCCATGGCGGTGCTCAGCGTGCGGGTGGTGGAGGTCATTCCGGGCAAGTCGGTGGTGGGTATCGAGATACCGAATGAGTCCCGCCAGACAGTGCGCCTGAGTGAGGTTTTGAACTCCAAGCCCTATCGCGAGGCCGCATCGAAGCTGACGCTGGGGCTGGGGAACGACATCGCCGGTAATCCGGTGGTGGTGAACCTGGCCAAGATGCCCCATCTGCTGGTGGCCGGTACTACGGGGTCGGGCAAGTCGGTGGGCGTCAATGCCATGCTGCTCAGCCTGCTGTTCAAGGCCACGCCCGATGAAGTGCGCCTGATGATGGTCGACCCCAAGATGCTGGAGCTGTCGATCTATGAAGGTATCCCGCACCTGCTGACGCCGGTTATTACCGACATGAAGGAAGCCGCCGGTGGTCTGCGCTGGTGTGTGGCCGAAATGGAGCGGCGCTACAAGCTGATGGCCAAGATGGGGGTGCGTAACCTGTCGGGCTTTAACGAGAAGCTGCTCAAGGCGCAGGAGCAGGGACAGCCGATCAAGGATCCGCTGTGGAATCCGGAACAGGAAGGTCTGCCGTTTGATACCCCGGCGCCAGCGCTTGAAACGCTGCCGTACATAGTGGTGGTGATCGACGAGTTTGCCGACATGATGATGATCGTCGGCAAGAAGGTGGAAGAGCTGATCGCACGTATCGCCCAGAAGGCACGTGCGGCGGGCATTCACCTGATCCTGGCGACACAGCGCCCGTCAGTGGATGTTATTACCGGTTTGATCAAGGCCAACGTGCCGACGCGCATTGCCTTTCAGGTGTCCTCCAAAATCGATTCGCGCACCATCCTGGATCAGTCGGGTGCGGAAAATCTGCTGGGCAACGGCGACATGCTGTATCTGCCGGCGGGCGTCAGCGTGCCGAACCGCGTGCACGGTGCCTTTGTCAGCGATGAGGAAGTGCACCGCATCGTGGATGCCTGGAAACTCTACGGTGCGCCCGCCTATATAGACGACATTCTGAGCGATCCATCGGAAGGCGGCGCACCTTCTGCCGGCATGTTCGATGATGAGCAGGATGCGCTCTACGACGAAGCCGTAGCTTTTGTACTGGAGAGTCGCAAGGCATCGATTTCGAGTGTGCAGCGCAAGCTCAAGATTGGTTACAACCGCGCCGCCCGAATGATTGAAACCATGGAAGCTGCTGGCGTAGTTACGTCGGCAGGCAGCAATGGTCAGCGCGAAGTACTCGCGCCACCGCCACCGAGAGATTGATTATGAAACAGTTAGTTGCTGTTGGTTTTGCAGGTCTTTTGTCGTTATTTTCGGCGCCGCTCTGGGCGCTGGAGGCGGATGTGCGCTTGCAGCAGATGTTGCAGGGCTACGATACCTTCAGTTCCGAATTCGAGCAGTTTTCAGTGACGGACAATGGTCAGCGCACCGAGGCGACCAACGGCACTCTGCTGCTGCGCAAGCCCAACCTGTTCCGCTGGACCAGCGAAGAGCCGTTCCCCCAGGTGATCGTCAACGATGGTACCTACCTGTGGATTTACGACCCCGATCTGATGCAGGTTACGCGCAAGCCCTTTGATGCCAATGGCAACAGCGCGCCGGCCCTGATTCTGAATGGCCAGATCGACCGCCTGGGCGAGGATTTCACTATCAGGCTGGTGAATGAGTCCGGCAGCGAGGCGCTGTTTGAACTGCTGCCACGCAACGAGCAGAGCACCTTTACCCGCATCCGTCTGCTGTTTGTCGAAGATCAGATTGGTCAGCTCATGCTGGAAGACTCGCTGGGTCAGCGCACCACCATCCAGTTTCACAACCAGCAGCAGAACCCGTCTCTGGGCGCTGACCTGTTCAGCTTTGATGTGCCCGACGGCGCAGACCTGATACTCGATCCGGGTGCCTGATGGACGATCTGTTTGCCGATGACACCCCAGGTTATGAGCCGCTTGCAGCCCGTATCCGCCCCCGCAACCTTGATGAATACGCCGGCCAGCAGCATCTGCTGGCACCTGGCAAGCCTCTGCGTCTGGCGCTGGAGCAGGGTGTCGCTCATTCGATGATCTTCTGGGGGCCGCCTGGTGTCGGCAAAACGACCCTGGCGCGGCTTATGGCGCGGCAGATTGATGCCCACTTTCTGACGCTGTCGGCAGTGCTTTCGGGGGTCAAGGATATCCGTGCGGCCATCGAGGAAGCCCGTGCCTACAAGGCCCAGTCGGGACGCAAGAGCATCCTCTTTGTGGATGAGGTGCACCGCTTTAACAAGTCACAGCAGGATGCCTTTCTGCCCTATATCGAGGATGGCACCGTCATCTTTGTTGGCGCCACCACCGAGAATCCGTCGTTCGAACTCAATAACGCACTGCTGTCCCGCGCCCGTGTCTATCTGCTGCGCAGCCTGGAAACAGCGGACTTGCTGGGCCTGTTGCACCATGCGCTCAAGGATAGCGAGCGTGGTCTGGGACAGCGGCGCCTTGATGTCGCCGAAGGCGTGCTGCAGCAGATTGCCGTGGCGGCCGATGGTGATGCGCGGCGGGCACTGAACCTGCTGGAAATTGCCACAGACCTGGCCCAGCCTGACGGCGACGTTGAGCGCATTGATGAGTCGGTCATGACGGAGGTGCTCGGTGCCGGCGGGCGTCGCTTCGACAAGCAGGGTGATCTGTTCTACGACATGATTTCGGCGTTTCACAAGTCGGTACGCGGCTCATCGCCCGACGGTGCGCTCTACTGGTATTGCCGCATGCTCGATGGCGGCTGTGACCCGCTGTATGTGGCGCGCCGTCTGGTGGCCATTGCCTCTGAAGACATCGGTAATGCTGACCCCAGAGCCATGCAGGTCGCGCTGTCCGCCTGGGATGCCTTCGAGCGGGTGGGGCCGGCGGAAGGCGAACGGGCTATCGCCCAGGCTGCGATCTACTGCGCCTGTGCGCCCAAGAGCAATGCGGTCTACCGTGCTTTTAATCAATGCCGGGCCGATGTTGCCGCCGATGCCAGCCTTGAGGTGCCGGTACACCTGCGCAATGCGCCGACCAAACTAATGAAAGAGCTGGGCTATGGCGACGAGTATCGCTATGCGCACGATGAAGACGGAGCCTACGCAGCGGGAGAAGTTTACCTGCCGGAGTCGATTGCTGATCGGCGCTACTATGAGCCGAGTCGGCGGGGGCTGGAGCAAAAGATTGCCGACAAGCTGGATCATCTGGCCAGCCTCGATGCCCGCAGCGCCCGACGCCGCTATGCGCCCGAATAATTTCACCCGCATTATTTCAACTGCAGCGATAGCGTTGCTGTCGGTCTGAGCTGAATTGAATGCCCGCGAGACATAAGGATGATTCATGCTGCACTTGTTAGCGATTGCCACTGGGGGCGCCCTGGGTGCGCTGGGGCGTTACTGGATCAGTGGCCTGCTCAACAATGCCAATGGCCGCTTTCCGCTGGGCACCCTGACGTGTAACGTCGCGGGCTCTCTGCTGATGGGCGCGCTCTTCGTGCTGGTGCTCGAAAAGGCACGCCTGAGTCCTGAGTTACGCCCCCTGCTGATGGTCGGCTTTCTCGGTGCTTTCACCACCTTCTCCACCTTCGCGCTGGAATCGGTGGTGATGCTGCAGGAGGGGCATGTCATGTCCGCTTTAATCTATGTATCATTGAGCGTTATTCTGTGCCTTGCCGCCCTTTATGTCGGCATGTCGCTAACCCGTCTGCTGTGATTTAAAAGGTGCTTTGAGAACCCATGCTAGACCCTAAATACGTCCGCTCTAATCCAGAAGAAGTCGCACAGCTGTTAAAGAAAAAGGGCTTCGACTTTCCCGTCGAGCGCTTTAGCGAACTGGAACAGCAGCGCAAGGAAGTGCAGGTCATCACCGAAAACCTGCAAAATGAACGTAACAGCCGTTCCAAGCAGATCGGTAAGGCCATGGCCGCCAAGGAAGATGTAGCGCCGCTCAAGGCTGAAGTTAAGGCTCTGGGCGAGCAGCTGGACGCGGCCAAGGTTAACCTGGCTGATCTGCAGGCCGCGCTCGACGATCTGCTGCTGGGGGTGCCCAACCTGCCGGATGCGAGCGTACCCGAAGGGCTGAGCGAAGATGATAACGTTGAGGTGCGTCGCTGGGGCCAGCCGCGCACCTTTGACTTCACGCCAAAGGATCACATTGATCTGGGTGAGCAGCACGGCGAGCTGGATTTTGAAACCGCCGCCAAGCTGACCGGCGCACGCTTTGCCGTCATGAAGGGCAAGATTGCCCGCATGCACCGTGCACTGATTCAGCTGATGCTGGATACCCATACCGGCGAGCACGGTTACACCGAAGTCTATGTACCCTTCATGGTCAATGCGGATTCCCTCTATGGCACCGGGCAGCTGCCCAAGTTCGAGGCGGATCTGTTCAAGGTTCCCTTCGGCGATCGTGACTACTACCTGATCCCGACCTCTGAAGTGCCGGTGACCAACCTGGTGCGGGACGAAATCGTGCCGGCGGAGCAGATGCCGCTGCGCTTTACCTGCCATACGCCCTGTTTCCGTTCGGAAGCGGGCGCCTCCGGCAAGGATACCCGTGGCCTGATCCGTCAGCACCAGTTCGAAAAGGTCGAGTTGCTGCAGCTGGTCGAACCGTCCAAGTCCTGGGATGCGCTGGAGGAATTGACCGGCCATGCCGAGAAAATTCTGCAGATGCTGAACCTGCCGTACCGCGTGATTACGCTCTGTGGCGGCGATCTGGGCTTTGGTGCGGCCAAAACCTACGATATTGAAGTCTGGGTGCCGGGGCAGGACAAGTACCGTGAAATCTCCTCGTGCTCCAACATGCTGGACTTCCAGGCGCGGCGCATGAAAGCGCGCTGGCGCAACCCCGAAACCGGCAAGCCGGAGCTGCTGCATACGCTTAACGGCTCGGGCCTGGCGGTCGGTCGCACCCTGCTGGCGGTGCTGGAAAACTACCAGCGCGCCGATGGCAGCATTGAGGTGCCTGAGGTACTGCGTCCCTATATGGGCGGTGTTACCGAAATATAAAGGCACGCGACGCGCCACAACGATCTGTTGTGGCGCGTCCGCGGCTGTTTTTTCCCGCTTTGCACTGTCTCCCGCCTGAATCGAATTCGAAGAGCCCGTTATGAAACCACGCTATGACATCCTGATCGTCGGCGGCGGCATGGTCGGTGCGACCCTGGCCTGTGCGCTGGGCAACAGCGGCTTGTCGGTCGCCCTGATCGAGCATGATTTTGCGGCGCCGTTTGAGCCTGGGCAGCCGTATGACCTGCGGGTGTCGGCCCTGAGCGCGGCCTCACGCAACATCTTGCAGACCCTGGGCGTCTGGGAGGGGATCAGCAGCCGGCGTCTGTGTCCGTACCGGCGCATGAAGGTGTGGGAAGCGGATGAAGTGCGAGCGGCTACCGAATTCAATAGCGACGAGATCGGTTGCAGCGAGCTGGGGCATATCGTTGAAAATCGCGTGGTGCAACTGGCCCTGCTGGAGCGTGTGCGCAGCTTTGCCAATATTGATCTTATCTGTCCGGCCCGTACCGAGCATATTGAATACGCGCCTGGCAGCAGTCTGGTGCGGCTTGCCGATGGGCGCGAAGTTCTTGGTCGCCTGCTGGTGGCGGCGGACGGTGGACAATCCCGCGTGCGGCAGGCCGCCGGTATCGGTGTGACGCAGTGGGACTACGATCAGCACGCGCTGGTCGCCAGTGTACAGACAGGCTATGGCCAGCAGGACATCACCTGGCAGCAGTTTACCCCAACCGGGCCCCTGGCTTTTCTGCCGCTGGGGGGTAATCACGCCTCACTGGTCTGGTATGGCAAACCCGATACGCTCAAAGCCCTCATGGCGCTGGACGATGCTGCGTTTTTGCAGCAGGTCGAGCGCACTTTTCCGGCGTGTCTCGGGCAGATCGATAAGCTGTTTGCACGCGGCTCTTTCCCGCTGCGACGTCAGCATGCCCAGCGCTATGTCGGTGAGGGTGTCGTCCTTGTAGGTGATGCGGCTCACATGATCCATCCGCTGGCCGGGCAGGGTGTCAATATCGGTCTGCTGGATGCGGCGGCGTTGGCCGAGGTGATCGTCCAGGCGCAGTCTTGCGGCGAGCCCTTTGGTGCCGTACAGGTGCTGGCGCGCTACGAGGATGCACGAAGGCAGCACAATCTGATGATGATGCAGCTGATGGATTCGTTTTACCGGGTGTTCAGCAACCGCAATCTGCCATTAAAGCTGCTGCGCAATCTGGGCCTGGGGCTGGCGCAGCGGCTGGCCCCTGCCAAGCGCAAGGTCATCCGCATGGCCATGGGGCTGGAAGGTGACTTGCCGGCACTGGCGCGGGGTGAGGCGATCATTCGGGAATAGTAGCGAGCCAGGGATGGCGGACGTCCTGTAAATGCAGGAGCGCATTTCAAGGAATTGCCAGGAACCCTTCATCCTGAACATAAACCCTGCTCAGGTACATAAGCTACATGGGTGTAGTGAATGCAGCTTCTGCAGGAGCAATAAGCTGCCCGTGTACCCGCAGGATCTTAAGGATATCTTTGCGTAACCTGAGCCGCGCCGTTCCTCGGCTTGGGCATCCTGCGTAGCTCTACCTCCTACATCCTTGTAGTCGTGTGCATCCATGCACCCACGGTATCACCGCCAAGGATGGCGGAAGTCCTGTAAATGCAGGAGCGTTTTACAGGAACCGTTCATCCTGAACATAAACCCTGCTCAGGTACATCCTGTACCCGCAGGATAAATACGTCCCTGTATAAAAAAAGGGCTACCCGAGGGTAGCCCTAAAAAGGTCTGGCTGGGCCAGACCCGAGTGGTTGAGGACGTGGATCCCCAGAGAACACGGTTTACGCAGCGGTAGTCGCAGCAGGAGCAGCGGCTTTGCGCGGCGCGGCCTTGACCGGTGCTTTTTTCTCAGCTTCTTCAGCAGCAGGAGCGGCGGTGAAGGCGCTCATGTCAGCGAACTTGCTGAAATCGGGAAACTTGCTGAAATCGGGAAACTTGCTGAAATCAGCGAACTGTTTCATGTCAGTGAACTTGCTGAAGTCGCCGAAGAAGTTGGTCGGCAGTGCAGACATTTCACTGATGCTTTTCTCAACGATTTCGCTCAGCTGATCCTTGGCTTCAGTCAGGGTAGCGATTTCCTGTTCGGTAACGTCGGTCAGTTTCGATTCCAGAGTCTTGAAGAACTGAACCTGCAGTTCTATGGCAGACTTGGGTTCCTTGACAGACGTCAGGGCTTTCATCTGAGAGATGCTGCTGTTGAACAGGTCGGTGACGCAGGCAGACTGCAGGGCAAACAGCTTTTCGGCTGCTTTCTTGTTGATCTCGGTGATATCAACAACAGGCTGCATTTTGTCTTTCAGGTCTTTCATCATATCGTTGTACATGTTTGTTACCTCAATTTGATATTGGCGGCGTTAACTGGAATCAAATTTGTGCGTTGCAGCAATTGAGATCAAATATAGAGCCAGGCCATCGCTCTGTCAATCCATATTGCTGCGCTGCACAAAATATATTTCAAAGACCAAACTCGCACTGATATCCCTGTGTTCAGCAGTATTGGCAGAGTTTACGGGTTGCCTGGGTGCTGTTACAACGCAGATGCGAAGCAACTTGGCGGGCGCTGAAAACCCTTGCCTTGCACGGAACATCGGCGCCAATCTAACACTCGAATGCAACAGTTTTTTGAAACCGGGCGCAGAGCCTATAGAATGGGTGTTTGCGTTTTTCATCAAGGTCGCAGTGACGACCACGGACAGGTTGAGGCACATCGCTTTCATGCAGACACAGAACTGTCATTCCAGCTTTCGTTTTCTCCGCAGTGAAGTCATAGAATCACTGAACATTGAAATGGCGGAGTATGAGCATCAGCAAACCGGCGCGCGGCACTTTCACATCGCCGCCGACAACGAAGAAAATGTATTCCTGGTGGCGTTTCGCACAGTGCCGATGGATTCCACCGGCGTAGCCCACATGCTTGAGCACACGGCGCTGTGCGGCAGCAAGCGTTACCCGGTGCGCGATCCCTTCTTCATGATGACGCGCCGCTCACTCAATACCTTTATGAATGCCTTCACCAGCTCCGACTGGACCGCCTATCCGTTTGCCAGCCAGAACCGCAAGGATTACTTCAATCTGCTGGATGTCTATCTGGATGCGACCTTCTTTTCGCGCCTGGATCCGCTGGACTTCGCCCAGGAAGGTCATCGCATGGAGTTCAGTGAAGCCGGCAATCCGGATTCCCCGCTGGTCTACAAGGGGGTGGTACTGAACGAGATGAAAGGGGCCATGAGCTCCGCCGTCTCGACCCTCTACCAGACCCTTGGCAAGCATATGTTCCCGACCACCACCTACCACTACAACAGTGGCGGTGATCCGGAGTGCATTACCGATCTGAGCTACGACGAGCTGCTGGCGTTCTACCGCAGCCACTATCACCCCAGCAACGCGGTCTTCATGACCTTTGGCAATATTGCGGTTGAAGAGCTGCAGGCTCGCTTTGATGGCCAGGCGCTGGCGCAGTTCGAGCGTCTGGACAGCCATATACAGGTGAGTGACGAAAAACGCCTGCACGCGCCCATTCGCGTTGAGGAAGCCTATGCGCTGGACGAGGAGGACCTGTCCGGCAAGACCCACCATGTGATGGGCTGGCTGCTGGGGCAGTCAATCGATCTGGAAGCGCAGCTGCGCGCCCACCTGCTGTCCCGTGTGCTGCTGGACAACAGCGCCTCGCCGTTGCGCCATGCGCTGGAATCCAGTGAGCTGGGCAGCGCACCATCGCCGCTGTGCGGGCTGGAAGACTCCAATCGCGAAATGAGTTTCATGTGTGGTCTGGAGGGCAGTGATCCGCAGCACGCCGACGCCTTTGAAAAACTGGTGCTCGATACGCTGAACGCGGTGGCCGAAAATGGCGTGCCGCAGGAAATGCTCGAAGCCCAGCTGCATCAGCTGGAACTGTCCCAGCGTGAACTCAGTGGCGATGGCTACCCCTACGGCCTGAATCTGATCATGTCGTCTATCTCGGCGGGTATCCACAACGGTGACCCGATTGCCGTGCTGAACCTGGATCCGGTGCTGGAAAAACTGCGTGAGGATATCAAGCAGCCAGACTTCATCCAGACCATGGTGCGTGAACTGCTGCTGGACAACGCCCACCTGGTACGGCTGTCGCTGCGCCCTGACAAGCAGCTGGCAAGCCGTCGCGATGCGGCGGAAGCGGCCCAGCTTGAAGCCATTCGCGGGCGCCTGAGTGATGCTCAAAAGCAGCAGCTGATCGAGCAGACGGCAGCGCTGGAAGCCCGCCAGATGCAGGAAGATGACGAAAGCCTTCTGCCCAAGGTGGGTATCAGCGATGTGCCGGCAGAGATGAAAATCCCGCAGCCCCAGACACAGCTGCAGCAGCCGCTGGCGCTGGAGGCCTATGCGCAGGGCACCAACGGCCTGGTGTACCAGCAGCTGGTAATCGATCTGCCGGCGCTGGATGCGCAGGAGCGTCGTCTGTTGCCGCTCTTTACACACTGCCTCACGGAACTGGGCTGTGGCGAGCGTGATTACAAGCAGAACCAGCAGTATCAGTCCCAGGTCTGCGGCAGCATCGGTGCCTACACCGAAGTGCGTGGCGCGGTTGACAATGAGCAGCAGGTCAGCGGCTTCCTGGTGCTATCCGGCAAGGCGCTGGCCAGCAAGCAGCAGGCGCTGGTTGATCTGATGCACGAAACGCTGCAGAGCGCCCGCTTTGATGAGCTCAAGCGTCTGCGCGAAATCGTGGCCCAGACCCGCACCCGCAAGGAGCAGAGCATTACCGGTCAGGGGCATGCACTGGCCATGACCGCGGCGGTTGCCCGCATGAGTCCTGCCGCCCAGCTGGGTCATGAGTCCCGTGGTCTGGAAAGCATCCGCTTTATCAAGACCCTCGATGCGTCCCTCAAGGATGACAGTGCCCTGGCGCAGCTGGCGGCGCAGCTCGAGGGCATCAAGCAGAAACTGCAACGTGCGCCGCGGCGCTTCCTGCTGGTGGGTGACGCCGATCAGCAGGACAGCATGCAACAGCAGATCCAGGCCCGCTGGCAGGCTGTGGCCGTGAGCCCGGATTTCAGCGCCTTTGCGCTTGAGCCTGTGCGCGAATCGGTGTGCCAGCTCTGGACCACCAGCACCCAGGTGAACTTCTGTGCCAAGGCTTATCCCACAGTACCGGTCGAGCACGAAGACTCGGCGGCCCTGACGGTGCTGGGTGAGTTCCTGCGCAACGGTTATCTGCACCGGGCCATTCGCGAGAAAGGCGGCGCCTACGGTTCAGGTGCCAGCCAGGATTCATCCGATGCGGCCTTCCGTTTCTTCTCCTACCGCGATCCGCGCCTGGCCGAAACCCTGGACGATTTCGATGCATCCATCCGTTGGCTGCTTGAGACACCGCAGGACCCGCAGAAGCTCGAAGAGGCGATTCTTGGTGTGGTCAGCTCCATCGACAAGCCGGGATCGCCCGCCGGTGAAGCCAAGCAGGCCTACCACAGTACGCTCTTTGGCCGCACAGCGGCGCAGCGCAGGGCCTATCGTCAGCGCATTCTGGCGGTGACGCTGGAAGATCTGACCCGGGTGGCGCAGCGTTACCTGACCGGTGACAATGCCAGCGTTGCGGTGGTTACCAACCCCGCGGGTGCGGCAAAAATGGGCGAGGGCTACGAAGTCATCGCGATCTGATGCGCTGAGTGATGCTAGCAGCCTGTCGGACTTAACACTGATCTACTCGGCTCGGGCATCCTGCTTCGCTCTACCTCCTGCATCCATGCAGTCGTGCGGAAAAGCCGAATCTTTACGGTAAAGAGGGGTCATTTTTGTTTACTCTTTATAGGGCCACTATTCACAAGCTACATCCCTGTAGCTTGCCCGGTGGGCAGCTAACGCTGTGTAAATCGGCTTTCCTGCCGATTTATTGCCTCAAAAGAGCTCAAAAACTGCCTCATTCAATCGTCGGGAACGATTGAACGTGCAAACCCCGAAGGGGTGAAGCACATGGATGTGCTGAACAAAACGGACTTTCCCTCGCTACGATCGACCAAGCCCGACAGACTGCCTGAGCCAGACAGGGCCCCGTACGCGGGGCCCTGTCTTTTGTACAAAGGCTTTTCACAACAGGTTAAGTGTGACCATAAGGAAAGCGGTGCCCATGGCAGTATCAGGCAGAAACAAACGCCGTCTGGTGTTCTGGCTCGCAGGGCTCACGCTCACGGCCGCGCTGGTAACTCTGGCGGCGGATCGGGCGCGTGACTGGACTTTGCAGACGCTGCAAGGCGGTGGCAGCGAAGTGCTGCTGAGCCGTATCGGAGAGATCCGCAGCTGGCTCGACAGCTACGACTACCTGCCGTTTCTGCTGACGCAGAATCGGGATGTGCGAGCACTGCTGCTCTACCCCAATCAGGAGATGGGTGTGCGGGTCAGTCGCTATCTGGAGCAGACCAGTCTGGTGGCCGGTTCCACCGCGCTCTTTATTCTGGATGGCAGCGGCCGTGCCGTGGCGTACAGTCGCTGGCGTGATCAGCAGGATTTCTATCTGCGTTCGCACCGCTCAAGGGACTATTTCACCGATGCCCGCGAGGGCAATCAGGGGCGGCGTTTTCGGATTGATTCCGATCAGCAGCAGCCGGCGTTTTACCTCTCGGCGCCCATCTATGACGAGCAGCGCTTTATTGGCGCCTCAGTGGTGCGCCTGAGTCTCGAGTTGTTGCAGGCAAGACTGGGGGCCAGTGTGCCCTGGATGCTCAGCAGCAGTGAGGGAATGGTCTTTGCGTCCTCGCAAAAGGACTGGCTGCACCGCGACTTCGGTGAGCTGTCCGGCGATGCGCGCCAGAGCCACCTGGGCAACGGCACCGCGGTTCATCTCTGGCCGTCCGAGTCGGGTGCTGAATCAATGGCGCAGTCGGTGCGACTGGACGATCTAGGCTGGACCCTCACGGTGCTGCAGGATACCGCGGTGGCCAAGCGCAATATGCGTTCGGCCATGCTGGTGACCCTGGGGGGCTGCATTGCTGTTGCATTGTTGCTGCTGTTCTTGCGCGAGCGGCGCCTCAAGCAGCGCTCGCAACAGCAGGCGCAGCAGGCGCTGGCCAGCAGCGAGCAGCAGCAGCGCGATATTATCGACACCGCCCAGGTGGGGCTTATCACCGTGGACGAGCGCGGTCTGATGCTGTTTCTTAATGGCACCGCGCTGAAGCAGTTTGGTCTGTCGCCATCGCTTGCACTGGCGCAACCCCTGCGCCGGTTACTGGCGCCCGCGGCGGAATTCGGCGTGCTGGAGCGTGCCCTTGGGCGCCTTGGCGAGCGCGGCTTTGCCGCCCTGATCGGGCAGGAGGCCGTCGGGGTGCGCGGCGATGGCAGTGAATTCCCGCTGCTGTTCTCCATTCGCGCCATGCAGGGGGCGCGCAAGGTGGGAGAGGGGGCGCACTACCTGGTCACGGTGATTGATATCTCCAGGCGCAAACGGCTGGAGCAGGCGCTGCAGGAGGCCAACGAAACCCTGGAGGCGAAGGTGGTTGATCGCACCCGCGAGCTGCAAAGCATGCAGCAGGAGCTGCTGCAGGCTGAAAAGCTGGCGGCTCTTGGGCGCATGGCCAGCGCCGTGGTGCATGAGTTGAATCAGCCGTTGACCGCCATGCGGACCTATGTGGCCATCTGTCGCAAAATGCTGCAGCAACCGCAGATGCTGGATGAAAGCCTGGTCGAGGTGGATGGTCTGGTGGATCGCATGGCGGTGATTACCAGCCAGCTGAAAACCTTTGCCTATCGCAAACCCGAACGCATGGAGGCGGTTTCCCTGCTGAACGCCATCGAGCAGGCGCTGGCGCTGTTTCGTGGCCGTTTTGCAGAAGAACAGGTGCAGGTCGATTTCAGCCCCGATATCCCGGACGATCGCGTGGCCGGCGACAGCGCAAGGCTTGAACAGGTGCTGGTGAATCTGATCAAGAATGGCTGTGATGCCATGCTGGATTCGCTTGAGCCGCGCCAGCTGTCACTGCGGCTGAGGGCCGAAGGTGGCTGGCTCGAATTGCAGGTAGCGGACAGGGGCACCGGCATTGCCGAAGAAGCACTTGGCAAGCTGTTCGAACCCTTCTTCACCACCAAGCATATCGGCAGCGGCCTGGGGCTGGGCCTGTCCATAGTGCGCAGCATTGTGCGCGATCTTGGGGGTGAAATTCACGCCGAGAATCCGCCCCAGGGCGGCGCCTGCTTTACCTTGCGCCTGCCGCAGTATAAGCAGGGCTGAGATTCTCCACAGCTTCGCTGCGGATGTCGGAATTCGCTACGCTCATTACCAACCTACGGTTGCCGTCTGTAGGCTGGAATGAGCCTGCGAATTCCGGGAAACAGGGTAAAACTTGCGGCGATCTAAGTGTGTCCACTTTTGTGGGGGCACATCAGTTTCTATACAGGGTGTTTTTGATGCTCCAGCAAGGTACGGTTTTACGGGTTGATGATGCAACAACTCAGGGCTGCGCAAGGCAGGTCTCTGGCGGTTGCTATACAGGATGTTTTTGATGCTCCAGCAAGGTACGGTTTTACTGGTTGATGATGAAACCATGGTTCGCAAGGCAACCGAGCAATGGTTGCGCCTGTCGGGCTTTGAGGTTATCAGCTGCAGCGCAGCCGAGGCTGCGCTGGTGCACCTGCAGCCGGGTTTTGCCGGTGTGCTCGTCACCGATGTGCGCATGCCGGGCATGGATGGCATGGCGCTGATGCAGGAGGCGCTGGCGCGGGTGCCGGGTATGCCGGTGGTGCTGGTGACCGGCCACGGTGATATCGATATGGCGACCCAGGCCATGCGCGAGGGGGCCTACGATTTTATCGAGAAGCCCTTTGTTCCCGAACGCCTGGTGGCAACGGTGCAGCGCGCCTGTGACAAACGCCGGCTGATGCTGGAAAATGACCGTCTGCAGCACAACCTTGCATCCCAGTCGGGTATTGATGCACGCCTTATCGGCCTGTCTCCGGCCATTGCGCGGCTGAAGCAGGAAATCCTGCTGCTGGCATCCATTGATACCAACGTGATCATCTACGGTGAAACCGGCACCGGCAAGGAGCTGGTGGCCCAGTGTCTGCATGAGTTCAGCAACAGGCACAGTCATCATTTTGTGCCCGTTAACTGCGGCGCCATTCCGGAGTCCCTGATCGAAAGCGAACTCTTCGGCCATGAGGCGGGCGCCTTTACCGGGGCTATGAAAAAGCGCATCGGCAAGTTCGAATATGCCGATGGCGGCACTTTCTTTTTTGATGAAATCGAAAGCATGCCGCCGCATCTGCAGATCAAGCTGCTGCGCACTTTGCAGGAAGGGGTTATCGAGCGTCTGGGGGGAAACAGCCCCATCGCCGTAAACCTGCGCGTGGTTGCCGCCGCCAAGGTGGATCTGCGGGTGGAAGAAGGCTTTCGCGAGGATCTGTATTACCGCCTCAATGTCTCCCAGCTGCACATCCCGGCGCTGCGTGATCGCTCGGACGATATACCGCTGCTGTTCGAATACTACGTCGAGCGCTGCGCCAGGCAGCACGAGCGCGAGCCGCGCAGGATAACGGATCTGGAACGGCGTACCCTGCTGCGCTACAGCTGGCCTGGCAATGTGCGCGAGTTGAAAAACATTGCCCTGCGGTTCGCACTGGATGCGCGGGTACAGCTGGCAGATCTGCTGTTTCCGGCTATCACGCCGATGCAGGCGTCGCGGTCGTTGAGCTCAGGCTCAGGTGCGCAGCAGGCCGGTAGCGGCTTGCAGGGTCAGCTGAGTACGCAGCCGCTTGGCGTGCAGGTCGGGGCCTTCGAGGCCGAGGTCATCCGCCAGTCGCTGCAGCGCCACGCAGGCTCGATCAAGGCGGTGATGGACGAGCTGGATCTGCCACGGCGTACCCTGAATCAGAAGATGACGCGCTACGGCATCAACCGCAGCGATTTTGTACAGGCTGGCTGCGAGGACTAAAGGGCCTCCATGGGAGCCCGCGGGCTCTTTTGAGTCGCAGGGGAAGGCCCCTGTAGCGGTCAACGAATACCGGTGCAAGACGCAGCTGTTCTCACATAAACCCTTAATAACCGCGTTATAACTCGCTGATTTCCTTCTTGTCGTGGGAAGTCGGCGGTTTTTTGCCTATACCTGTTGTACCCGTGGCCGAACAGGCGGCAACAGAGGGTTGTGGAGCGGTATTCGAGAGCGACTCGCGGGCGTTTTGCCATGAGTAGGCCATTTTTGGCCGACGATCGCCGCCCAGGATAAGCAAAAAACGGCCGATTGGAACTTCTGCTGACTGATGATTTCTGAAAAACTCCATTTATAACAAATGGTTAAAATATTATTCAGATTTGGTATCAGGCTTGCATTAAACAGTCCGGCAACTGTTTTTCCTATAACGACAAGAGAAAACACCGATATGAGTCTGACAAAACGCACGCTTCTGAAAGGTTTTGGATTGGCGCTGGTCGCCAGCACGCTGGGCACTGTCGCGACCCTGGGTCAGGCGGCCGAGAACCGCTCCTATATTCTGGCGACCGCTTCCACAGGCGGTACCTACTACCCGGTGGGCGTGGCGCTGGCCACCCTGGCCAAGGTCAAGCTTGAGCCGTCCATCGGTATGGCCATGTCGGCGATCAACTCGGCCGGTTCCGGCGAAAACATCAAGCTGATGCGCGAAAACGAAGCTCAGTTTTCCATCCTGCAGGGGCTGTACGGCGCCTGGGCCTGGGAAGGTGAGGGTGATCTGAAGAATTCCGGCCCGCAAAAGGGCCTGCGTTCAGTCACCATGCTGTGGCAGAACGTTGAACAGTTCGTGGTGAAGAACAAGTTTGCCCCCAAGGGCACCATCATGGACCTGAAGAACCTGGAAGGTAACAAGTTCTCCATCGGGCCCAAGAACTCCGGCACCGAAGGTTCGGGTCTGACCATTATCGAAAACCTTGGGCTGGATGCGGACAAGATGGACATGGCGTACATGGGGTACGGACCTTCTGCGGATGCGCTGCAGAACGGCACCGTGGATGGCATGAACATCCCGTCCGGCGTGCCGACCTCGGCCATTACCCGTGCCTTTGCAGCCCTGGGCAGTGATATCCGCATTCTGGATTTCACCGATGAGGAAATCACCAAGGCCAACGGTCGCTACAAGCTGTGGACGCGCTTTACCATCCCCGCCAATACCTATCCCGGCCAGACCCAGGATGTGCAGACCATGGCACAGCCCAACTTTCTGGCGGTGCGGGATGATATCCCGGAAGAAGATGTCTATCAGCTGACCAAAACCGTGTATGAAAACCTGGCCTTCCTGAACGGTATTCACAAGGCCACCAAGGACATGTCGCTGGAAAAAGCCATCGCCGGCCTGCCGGTGCCGCTGCACCCTGGTGCTGCGCGCTACTACAAGGAAGTGGGCATCGAGATTCCCGAGCATCTGATCGCTCAATAAGCGCCCGCCGCGCCGGAGTCCATCCGGTGCGGAATCTTTGCCTCTGTCGCAGGCGCTGCGTGCGACAGTTCCCGTTTTGGTTGTTAGCCCACGGATACTTCCTATGAGCACTGTAATCCCGGATACCGATCAGGAGACCGCGGACCAACTCAAGAGCCTTGAGCTGGCTCAGCGTCCTGCGGAGTCGTCCGTTGGTCGCGTGGTTTACTGGATCGGTGTGTTGTTCTCACTGACCCACATCTATTTCAATACCCTGGGAACCTGGTCCGAACTCTATGTATCGGCCATTCACTTTGGCGGCTTTGCGCTGATCTGTGCCCTGATGGTGCCCGGGTTCAAAAGCCAGAGCCTCGCCGGTCAGCGTACCGTGCTGCTGCTGGATATTCTGGTGGGCCTTGCGGCCATCGCCTGTGCGCTCTATCTGATCGGTTTTGAAGACGCCCTCTATGACCGCGGCGTTGAATTCGTCACCCTCGACTGGGTGTTCTCGCTGCTGGCGATCTTTATCGCCCTGGAAATGGCGCGGCGCACCACCGGCTGGTTTATTCCCAGCCTTATCGTGGTGGCGCTGACCTATGTATTCTGGTGGGGCCCCTTTATCGGCGGCATGTTCGGCTTTGCCGGCCTCAGCCTTGAAACCCTGCTGTACCGCTCCTATTTCGGCTCCGATGGCATGTTCGGCTCCATTGCCCGCATCTCATGGACCTTTGTCTTCATGTTCATTCTGTTCGGCGCCTTCCTGGTACGCTCCGGTGCCGGCGATTTCATCATTGAGCTGTCGCGCTGTGCCGCCGGTCGCTTTGTGGGTGGCCCGGGCTTTGTCGCCGTGCTGGGCTCTGGCCTGATGGGGTCAGTATCGGGCTCCTCGGTGGCCAATACGGTTTCCACCGGCGTGATCACCATTCCGCTGATGCGCCGCGCGGGCTTCCCGGCGCGCTTTGCTGCAGGGGTTGAAGCCGCCGCATCCACCGGTGGACAGCTGATGCCGCCGGTCATGGGGGCAGGGGCCTTTATCATGGCGTCCTACACCCAGATTCCCTATGTCGATATTGTCGCCATGGCGGCACTGCCTGCGCTGCTGTACTTCATGTCGGTGGGTTTCTATGTGCGTGTGGAAGCGATGCGCAGCCATGCCCAGTCGGTAGAACTGGATACCCGTCCGCTGAAGGAGGTGCTAAAGGAAGGCTGGCACTTCCTGCTGCCCCTGGCCGTACTGGTGGGGCTGCTGATTTACGGCTTTACGCCCACCTATGCCGCCGGTATCTCGATTATCTCGGTTGTGGTGGCATCCTGGCTGTCAAAGAACCCCATGGGGCCCACCGCGGTATTTGATGCCCTGGCCCAGGGGGCACGCAATATGGCGACCACGGCGATGCTGCTGGTAGCCATCGGGCTGGTGGTTAACGTGGTGGCCATGACCGGCATCGGCAATACCTTTTCGCTGATGATTTCCGACTGGGCCGGTGGCAGCCTGCTGATCACCATTTTGCTGGTGGGTCTGGCCTCCCTGGTGCTGGGCATGGGTCTGCCGGTGACCGCGGCCTATATAGTGCTCGCGACCCTGTCGGCGCCGGCGCTCTATAACCTGATCGCCGAAACCAAGCTGATTGAACTGATGGTCAGCGGTGGCCTGCCGGAAGCGGCGCGCATGATCTTCATGCTGGTGGACCCGGAGAAGGTGGCGCTGCTGGCGTCTCCGATGTCGGAACCCGATGCCAGAGCCTTGCTGGCACTGGTGCCGGCGGATTTTGTCGGTCAGCTGATGACCCAGGCGGTGGATCCGGTGGTGCTGTCCATGGCGCTGCTGTCGGCACACATGATCATCTTCTGGCTGTCGCAGGACTCCAACGTCACGCCGCCGGTATGCCTTACGGCCTTTGCCGCGGCGGCCATCGCCAAGACGCCCCCCATGGCTACGGGCCTTACCGCCTGGAAGATCGCCAAGGGCCTCTATATTGTGCCGCTGCTGTTTGGCTACACCAACCTGATAGGTGGCTCGGCGGAGGAGGTGCTGCGGGTGTTCGTGTTCGCGCTCTTCGGCCTCTATGCCTTTGTCGGCTTCATGGAAGGGTATCTGGAGAGCAAGCTGAACCTGCCCTTGCGCCTGGTCTGCGGTGCTGCCGGTACGGCCATGCTCTGGCCACACGGCATGTGGTCGGTGGATCTGGCGGGGCTGGCGGTCTTTATCGCGCTCTTTATGTACAGCCGTCGCGGTATTGGCGCCGCCGTCGTGACCTCGTAAATCAGCGATGCATAGATCAAGGCCGGGTTCACTGAACCCGGCTTTTTTGTACAGGGACGTACTTTACTGAAATACCACTCCTGCGTTTTCAGTATTTCCACCCTCCCTGGCGGTCATCCTGCGGGCACAGGGATGTGCGAAAGCAGGGTTTTACACAGACGCAGCGGGACTTTTTACCCAGACACAGGGCAATGCATGAACAATAACTATGATTTTATCGTTATCGGCGGCGGCATCCTCGGCATGTCCACCGCCTGGCAGTTGCAGCAGGCCTATCCCGGTCAATCGGTACTGGTGCTCGAAAAGGAGCTTGGGCCTGCGCAGCACCAGACCGGGCACAACTCCGGTGTGATTCACGCCGGCGTTTATTACAAGCCCGGCAGTCTCAAGGCACGCTTCTGTCGCGAGGGCAATGTGGCAACCCGGGCCTTCTGTGACGAGTACGGTATCAAGTACGACAGCTGCGGCAAGCTGCTGGTGGCCACCAATGAGGCCGAGTACCAGCGCATGCTGGCGCTGGTGTCGCGCTGCGAGGAAAACGGCATCGAGATAGAGGTGCTGTCCGAGACGCAACTGAAAGCGCGCGAGCCCAACATCAGCGGTGTGGGCGCCATCCTTGTGCCCTCCACCGGCATCGTCAGCTACACCGACATCACCATTCAGATGGGCAAACTGGTGGAAGCAGCCGGCGGTACCCTGAAGTTCGGTACCGAAGTGACCGCCATTGATGAGAGCAGCGATGGCGTGGAGGTGAACACCAGCGGCGGTACCTTCAGGGGGCGCTATCTGGTGGCCTGCGCGGGCCTGATGGCGGACCGGGTTGTGCGGCTGCTGGGGCTTGAACCGAGCTTCAAGATACTGCCGTTTCGCGGCGAGTACTTTTTGCTGCCGCCGGAACACAATCGCATCGTCAATCATCTGATCTATCCGATTCCGGACCCTGATTTGCCATTCCTGGGGGTGCACCTGACCCGCATGATCGATGGCACCGTGACGGTTGGCCCCAATGCAGTGCTGGCGTTCAAGCGCGAGGGCTATCGCAAGACCGATATCAGCCTCAGGGACAGTCTGGAGATGCTGTGCTATTCAGGGCTGCGCCGGGTACTGATGAAGAACTTCAAGGCCAGCCTGTCTGAATTCAGGAATTCACTGTTCAAGCGTGGTTACCTGAAACTGGTACAGAAATACTGCCCGCAGCTGCGCCTGGATGATCTGACACCGTACCCCGCCGGCATACGCGCCCAGGCCGTGACGCCGGATGGCGCCCTGGTGGACGACTTCCTGTTCGTCAGCACCCAGCGGGCGCTGGTGGTGTGTAACGCACCGTCTCCGGCAGCCACATCCGCCATTCCCATCGGCGCGCACATCGTTGCGCAGCTCAAGGGGCTGGTGGAGCCCTGAGGGCTGGCATTGATGCAGCGTCTGTATACCGTCAAAGCCCCCTGATTGCAGTGGAATGCGTCTATGCTTAGCTGAACATTCAGCGGCACAGAGGCAAGCTCATGCAGCAGACGCAAGGCGTTATCGGGCGCTGGCGCAGGCGTTATATCAGCGGGCCTGTGCTGCGGCGCATCAGGGCGTTGCTGCCGCCCATTTCGGATACCGAGCGCGAGGCGCTGGAGGCGGGCGGGCTCTGGTGGGATGCGCAGCTGTTGTCCGGTAAGCCCGACTGGGCGCAGCTGCTATCCTCGGGGCCGCCGCGCCTGAGTGACCAAGAGCAGGCCTTTCTGGATGGCCCGGTCATGCAGCTGTGCAGCCTGATCGATGACTGGGATCTTACGGTCGAGCAGCGGGCGGTGCCGCAGCCGATCTGGGATTTTCTGCGTCAGCAGCGTTTTTTCGGCATGATTATCCCTGAGGAGTTCGGCGGCCTGGGCTTTTCGGCCGCGGCCCATTCCGCCGTGGTGATGCGTCTCTCGACCCGCAGTATTTCCGTAGCCGTTACCGTCATGGTGCCCAACTCCCTGGGGCCCGGTGAGCTGCTGCTGCACCATGGCACGCCCGAACAGAAGGACTACTACCTGCCGCGCCTGGCCGATGGCCGGGAGATCCCCTGTTTTGCACTTACCAGCCCGCAAGCCGGTTCCGATGCCGCCTCCATGACGGACAGGGGCATTGTCTGTTATGGCGAGCACAAGGGTGAGCAGGTGCTGGGCATGCGCGTCAGCTGGGCCAAGCGCTACATCACCCTGGGGCCGGTGGCGACCCTGATGGGGCTGGCCTTCAAGCTCTATGATCCCGATCATCTGCTGGGGGACGTCGAGTCCATCGGCATTACCGTGGCGCTGGTGCCCACCGATACCCCCGGCATCAACATTGGCGAGCGGCATTATCCGGCGCTGCAGGCCTTTCTCAATGGCCCCAACGAAGGGCAGGATGTGTTCATGCCCATGGACTGGGTGCTCGGTGGCCAGGCCTGTGTCGGCCAGGGCTGGAAGATGCTGATGAGTGCGCTGGCCGCCGGGCGCAGCATTTCGCTGCCGTCCCTCAGTGTCGGTGCCGGCAAGCTGGCAGCGCGCACCACCGGTGCCTATGCCCGTATTCGCTATCAGTTCGGCCTGCCGGTGGGACGTTTTGAAGGCGTGCAGGAAGCACTGGGCCGCATGGCCAGCAGCCTGTACCTGATCGATGCCGCACGCCTGGCCACGACCCAGGCGCTGGATCAGGGCAAGGTGCCGGCGGTGGTGTCCGCCATCCTCAAGGTGCAGGCCACCGCCCGCATGCGCGAGATCATCAACGACGCCATGGATATTCACGGCGGCAAGGCGATCTGCGACGGGCCGCTGAACTATCTGGGCAATGTCTACCGGGCCATTCCGGTGGCCATCACGGTAGAGGGCGCCAATATCCTGACCCGCAGCCTGATCGTATTTGGCCAGGGGGCGGTGCGCTGCCATCCCTATCTGCTGGATGAAATGGAGGCCGCGGCAGAGCCCGACGCAGCGGCGGCCGTCGCTGCCTTTGATCCGCTGTTGCTCAGGCACGCAGGCTTTGCCGCCATGACATTGCTGCGCAGCGTCTTTCACGGGGCAACGTTCGGCTATTTTGCGGCGGTGCCGCTGGATGCCGCCGAGCTGTCGCTGCACTACCGCAGGCTCAGTCGTTTTTCCGCAGCCCTCACCTGGGTGACGGAAGTGAGCCTGCTGACGCTGGGTGGAAACCTCAAGCGCCGCGAAATGCTGTCTGGCCGGCTTGGCGATGTACTGGGGGAGCTGTTCCTGCTCAGCTGTGCGCTTAAGCGCTTCGAGGATGACGGCCGTGCCAGGGATGACCGCGTACTGCTGGATACCTGCATGCAGCGCGGTCTGGTGCGCATCGAACAATCCCTGCACGAGGTGATCGACAATTTTCCCTCCAGGCCGGTGTCCTGGCTGCTGCGCCTGAGTGTATTTCCGCTCGGCCGCTGGGCCTCAGGCCCGTCGGATGCGTTAACCTGCGCCTGCGCCGAGCGCCTGCTGACACCGGGGCCGGTGCGTGACCGCCTCACCCTGGGGGTTTATCCCGGCAACCCGGGGGAGGGGGTGGATCTGGTGGAGCAGGCTTTTGTGCAGGTGGTGGCAACGGAACCCCAGCGGGCGCGGCTGCACTCGGCTGGTATTGAGTCTATTGATGCGGCGCTGGAGCAGAAGCTGATTACGGTGGAGGAGGCCGAGGCATTGCGCAGTGCCGATAAGGCGATAGCCGAGGCGGTGGCGGTGGATCGGTTTGCGGAACTGTAACCAAAGCTTCCACCCTGAAGGATGCGCCCCTGCGGGCCTGATCGCAAAATGACGCATGTGCGCGCCGGCATACGGCCATGGATGGCCGCTAGCCAGAAAATGCAGGAGTCATTTGTTGCTCAGAAGGGGGAATGAAGGGCGTTCTGATAGTTTTGTAGCGATTTAATGAAACCGGCGCAGCCTGATTGGCTGCAAAAGCTTGCGGTGGTCGTAGGAGCCGCGTCCCGCGACGAAGCCTTTTCGCTGGGCTTTGGGCTCATTTCGCCGGCGCGACAGATCCTGCTCACACTCAAGAAGATACTGTTAAGCGACGGCCCGAATGCTATTGAATGAATGGCTGTAAACGGGTCGATTGTGGTTATTGGATAGCGCCGGTTCCGCCCTCCTGGGCGTGTTACTTTCTTTGCACGCGCAAAGAAAGTAACCAAAGAAAGGCGCCCCCGATGAAGCCTTTTCGCTACGCTCTGAACTCATTTTGCGGGCGCCGCTAATGCACATCCATGTGCTAATCGGCGGCTCGACAGTCCCTGTCTCGCCCCTTCGGGCCATTTCACAAAATGACCCCAGTGCTCGCCGGCTTCATAAGGGGGATTAAGCCCGCTCTGGTATTTCAGTCGTGATTAAATGATACCGGCGCAGCCTGATTCCCTGCTGAAGCGTGCGGTGGTCGTAGGAGTCGCGCCCCGCGACGAAGCCTTTCGCTGCGCTATGGGCTCATTCGGTGGGCGTACTGCCAGCCTGCACATTCATATGCCTAATCTGCGGCTCGACAGTCCCTGTCTCGCCCCTGCGGGCCTGATCGTACAATGACGTCAGTGCTAGCCGGCATACGGCCATGGATGGCCGGTAGTCAGAAAATGCAGGAGCAATTTTCTGCTCAGAAGGGGGAATGTAAGCCGTTCTGATGTATTGGTGGTAATGGGGTAGAGGGGCACTGGCTTTCGTAGGGTGCCAATGAGCCTGCGAATTGCACCGCGCGGCGGTACGCCGCCATGCCGGATGGCATAAGTGAAAAAAGCAGGAGTCCTTAGTGTCCTGGGTCGCGCTTGTAGGCGGAAGCTCTGCTGATTATTTCGAGTCTGCACTTCGCCTCTCGGCGACCTACTTTCCTTGTTGCGCGACAAGGACTTTTTACAAGGGGAAGTGTGCAAAAGAAACGCGCCACCCATCAGCCGGCCTTCGGCTGCACTGCGCGCCGGAATTATGCTTCGAACGCCGCTAAGGGGACATCCATGTCCCCAATCGGCGGCTCAACAGTCCCTGTTTCGCCCCTTCGGGTCTAATCGGAGCATAATCCCGGTGCTCGTCTGCTGCTGAGGGGGATTTGAAGCCGCTCTGATATCGCTGATGCTGAGTTGCAAACACATCGGCACGGTTAGTCGCTGTTGCTTTTTCAACCTTTCATCTAGTCCCTAGCCCCTGCGTTTTTTCCTTTCAACTCGAATCTGTTTTGGGCATTATGCTGTAGGCACCTAGGGATTATCGGTGCCAGATTTTGATCGTCATACAGTACATCGTCAGCTGAGCATCGGAAGCCAGGCTGGGTGAATTCCCCCATTCTTAATTCCTCTGTTTCCCTGGCTCTGCCTGCATCGCAGGTCGCATTCTGTCATTAGAAGGGCGGTAGCGTGGTTTTTAGCCACCTGCGCCGTTTTGGTGAGCGGGCGGGCGGTGCTGATTTCCAATGGGTTTCAAGCAGGATAAACGGCCCTGCAGGCCAGTATCCTGGCGTGTGGCTGAAAATTTGCTGATACTTATTTGAAATCATGAAGTTACAAGACATAGTCAAAAGTGGATATGAGGCTTGGTGATCGTTTTGTCGGATTCAGTGCGATTGAGCAGATGACCTGAACGGCTCATGCTATTTGGCTTTGCGCCCGTTTTTGACGAAAATCCCTCAGGAAATACTGGCCTCAGGCAAATCGGCCTCCGAGGCTACGATACAAATGTTAGCTGTCCATGAAGGGAGGTTCCTGATGGAAGTGAATTTTACTGGGTGTAAATTAGCTTATATACTCAAAGGTCAGCTTTTAGTATATAAGCGTGATAATTTTTCTCATATACCCTTCCCTGGTCTGTGGGACTTTCCCGGTGGAGGTAGAGAAGGGTCAGAGTCACCCGAAGAGTGTGTGTTACGAGAACTGGAGGAAGAGTTCTCAATTACCTTTCCTGTTTCGAGGTTCATATATAAGAAAATGGTTCCTAGTCACAGTAATAATGGAAATTCTTTCTTTTTTGTGGCTCAAGGTGAACAATCAGAAATCGATGCGATTACTTTTGGTGATGAAGGGCAGCACTGGAAGCTAATGCCAATAGAAGATTATTTGTCTCACCCGGAAGCAATACCTGCATTAATAAGTAGGCTAAACGGCTATCTTAACCAATGAAATAAGCTAACAAAGCCAAGCAGCATCGCGCACTTCGTGCGCTGGACCTCGCTTCGCTCGGCCGCTGTTGGCAGCGTTAGTGCGTCAAGCGAAGCTTGATGCATCTTGCAGGGTGAAAGTCCCTGTCG
>NZ_JALDYX010000150.1 GCF_024267675.1 Marinobacterium sedimentorum
CGAGTTCAAGAACTTCGAAGCAGGTACTGAAGGCATTTCTAAAGCGATCGCTGAATCAGACGGTTTCTCTGTAGCAGGTGGTGGTGACACGCTAGCGGCTATCGACAAGTTCGGTATCAAAGCTGACGTTTCTTACATCTCTACAGGTGGCGGTGCATTCCTTGAGTTCGTTGAAGGTAAAGTACTACCAGCAGTAGCAATGCTTGAAGAGCGTGCTAAAGCATAATCATCTTTAT
>NZ_JALDYX010000023.1 GCF_024267675.1 Marinobacterium sedimentorum
AAGCGATCCTGTCCCTGGCATCCAACTTCAAAGCCTTGCAATACGGGAGGAGACCATATACGGGTTAATAATAAGCGCGTCCTAACAGCCAAGCATTACAGATTTAATCCGGCCGCTCGGCTATCTTCAGTACCCGATAGCGCGAGCAGCGCAGCTGCGGGCTCCAGAAATCCGCCGCCAGACCCGCCTTGCGCTTGAGCTGACGCCAAAACTGGTCGACGCCCGGCAACTGCTGCCATACCGAAGGCAGGAAGGTTGCATGATAGCCCTCAGATTCCAGCGCCAGCCCATCAACACCGGCAACCAGCTGACGCAGCAAGTCAGCCTCATCGTGAAACTGCAGCGGCACCAGCGGCGACAAGATCGACAGCTCCAGTTCAATGCCGCCAAGCTCGCGCTGCTGCACCGGCACAAAGCGCGTATCGCGCAGAGCACTGTAAAAGGCATTGTGGGCGACATCCTGCAACAGCGCCCTGCAGGGCAACAGCGAACCAATACAACCGCGCAGCGCCCGCGCATCATTCCTGCCTGTCATGTGGCTTGCCCGAGTGTAAAGCGTGACAAAGCTGGCGCCCGGTGCCCGCAATGGCGCAGGCGCCTGTTCAAGCTCGGGCAGCCATAGCTCGCCCGAAGCCACACCTCGCTCAATGGCTTCCCAGGCGACAGTCAGCAAACTCCGGCGCAAATCCTGGCTTGACTCAATCAAGCTCAATTCAACCGGCAACCCGGAGTTCTCTTGCGTGCTCTCATCAGGCAATAACATAGGCACCGTACCCCACAACCCTATCCCTGGACCCGGCCGTATCCCCGGAATTGCGCAGATCAAGACAGCGCGCACCCAGACCCCGGATGGCAGCCGCACGCAAGAGTCCGTTAAGCGCCACGCAGCCACAGGCCTGATCAGAATGCAGAGCCGGATCCAGCTGCTCGATCTGTTTGGTGGTCGCCCGGTCGATGCCTTGCGCCACCTCGTAACTGTGGTAATGACTCAGGTCACTGCTGACGACAACCAGGGTATCCGGGCTGTCGAGCCCGACACCGACAAGCGCGGCAATGGCCTCGGGTTCCACCTGACCCACGATCACCGGCAGCAGCTGCCAGGCAGGATTAAGACGCAGCAGAAACGGCAACTGCACCTCGAGGCAATGTTCGAGCCGGTGCGCCTCATCGTTGTACTCAACCCAGCTATTATCGACCCAGGCTCGCAGAGCAGCCGCGTCCAGCGTCATAACACCCGATGGGCACGCAAAGCCACCCACGGTCGGCACCACCATGGTGCGCAAGGGTACACGGTGATTGGGCCCCAGCAGCAGCACGCGCCTAAAATCCTGCCCAGAGTCACGCAGCAGACGAAAGGCAGCGGCGGCCACCTCGCCGGAATAGATCAGTCCTGCATGGGGCACAACCAGTGCCCGAGGGGCTTTGCCGGGATTTTCCCCACAGGCGGCATTTTCCAGCAAGCGCTGCACCAGGGTGGCGAGCTCGGTTGTATCGGCTGGATAGAAAGTGCCACTCACCGCCGCCGGCCGTACATTCATCACCCACCTCCCCGAGCTGACTACAGAGATCAAGAGCAAGCACCGCAACCTTGCACATGCAAATTATAGTCACCGATACCCGCAACCTGAGGCAGCCGCAGCTTGACTAAGCTTTAAACAGGCTCGAGAAAATCACAGTGTGAGGCAACGTCATGCCAACGACACCCAATGCAGCCCCCCCTGCAACAACGGCTCCCGCATCAACAGTGCCGACCCGCTACTGGCACCCCGTCGAGCGCGGCAAGATACAGTGCGATGTCTGCCCGCGACTGTGCAAGCTCAGCGAGGGCCAGCGCGGCCTGTGCTACGTGCGCGGCCGCGAAAATGACCAGATCATGCTCTACAGCTACGGCCGCTCCAGCGGTTTTTGTGTCGACCCGATCGAGAAAAAGCCACTGAACCATTTTCTGCCGGGCACACCTGTGCTGTCCTTCGGCACCGCCGGCTGCAACCTGGCGTGCAAATTCTGCCAGAACTGGGACATGAGCAAATCCCGTGACATGGACACCCTGGCCGACAATGCCAGCCCCGAGGATCTGGCCGCGACCTGCAAACGCTTGGCGTGCCGCTCCATCGCCTTCACCTACAACGATCCGGTGATTTTCATGGAATACGCCATGGATGTGGCCGATGCCTGCCGCGAGCAGAACATTTACGCCGTAGCAGTGACCGCAGGCTATATGTGCCCGGCGCCCCGGGCCGAATTCTACCGCCATATAGACGCCGCCAACGTCGACCTGAAAGCCTTTAGCGAAAGTTTCTACCACAAGATCTGTGGTGGTGCTCTGGCTCCGGTGCTCGACACCCTGCTTTATTTGCATGAAACCGATGTGTGGTTTGAAATTACCAACCTGCTGATCCCCGATGAAAACGACAGCAATGCCGAAATCGAAGCCATGAGCCGCTGGATCTTCGAGCACCTGGGGCCCGAAAGGCCGCTGCATTTCAGCGCCTTCCACCCCGACTGGAAAATGCTCGACAAGGCGCGCACGCCCCAGGCAACCCTCAGCCGGGCACGGCGAATCGCGATGGAGCAGGGATTAAGGTATGTCTATACGGGAAACGTGCACGACCCCGCCGGCAGCTCGACCTGGTGCCCGGGGTGCGGGCAACTGCTGATCGAGCGGGACTGGTATCAACTTGGCACCTGGCAGCTGGATGCGAAGGGATGCTGCCGCAACTGCGGCACCCCGATAGCGGGGAATTTTGAGGCTAAACCTGGCAACTGGGGCGCAAAGCGCCTGCCGGTGCGCATATCGAGCTTCGAAGGCTAAAGCGCCAGGGTTAAGCGGCCCGATCAGGCGGCCGCGCGCTGCTCGATCAGCAACTGACGAATGGGTTCAACATCGCGCAGTGTCTTCACCTGGCTGAACAGCTGCTCCGCTTGCGGGTAGTGTTTTTTCAGCTGATGCAGCCACTGCTTGAGCCGGCCATGCACATAGCCGCGCACCTTGTCGGCCACGATCTGGTCAAAATAATCGAGCAACAGGCCCTGCATCTCAAACCAGTCGATTCCCGCCTCGGCTTCGCCCTGCAGACGCCGCTTGATGGAACGGGCCAGATCCGGTCTTGCAATCAGGCCGCGGCCGATCATGATATCGCGACAACCGCTGACCTCGCGACAGCGCTGATAATCATCCCAGCTCCAGACCTCGCCATTGGCCGTGACCGGAATGGGAATGGCCTCGCGAATCTGGGCAATGTATTCCCAGTAGGCCGGCGGGCGATACCCCTCGACCTTGGTGCGGGCATGCACCGCCAGGCCATCGGCGCCGGCCTCGAAGATGGCCTGGGCATTATCCAGCGCCAGTGCCTTGTCGCTGTAGCCCAGACGCATCTTGGCCGTTACCGGAATATGCGCAGGCACTGCCCCGCGCACTGCCGCCACTATGCTGTGTACATCCTGCGGCGTGTCGAGCAACACGGCCCCGCCGCGGTTGCGATTAACGGTCTTGGCAGGACAGCCGAAATTGAGATCAATACCGGGCGCACCCAGTGCCGCGGCACGCTCGGCATTGGCGGCCATGAGTTCTGGATCACTGCCGAGCAACTGCACAATGACCGGCACTCCGCTGGGCGTGTTACCGCCGCGCAGCAGCTCGGGCGCCAGGCGATAGAAGACAGAGTCGGGCAGCAGATTCTGGCTGACTCGCACAAATTCAGTCACGCACAGGTCGATGCCGCCGATGCGCGTCAGCACATCACGCATCAGGTAATCGACCACGCCTTCCATCGGAGCCAGTATGATTTTCACGTTTTGATCATCTAAAGTTTGTTCATCTAAACAGCGGACAACCGCATATTATACGGTGATCAAGCAAAAGGGACGGACGCTATGCGACTTTTCGTGGCCATCGACCTGCCAGCCGAGCTCCAGGACCGCATCGCCAGGGCCCAGCTTGCGGTCAGGCATCTGAAGTGGACAGCCCCCGAACGCCTGCACATAACCCTGCAGTTTCTCGGTGAACAGCCGGCCCACAAACGGGAAGCCATCCATGATGCGCTGGACAGCATCGAATTCAGCCCGCTACCGATCCGCTGCGCGGGCATCGGCCAGTTTCGCTCGGGTGTTATCTGGCTGGGGGTCGATCAGCAGCCTGAGCTGGAACAGTTGCAACAGCGTATTGGACAGCAGCTGCGCAGCGCCGGTATAGGTATTGAACAGCGACAGTTCAAGCCCCACATCACTCTGGGACGCTGCCCGGTCAACCGGTTAAGCAGCGTGCTGGAGCATGTCGCGGCACGCTTTTATGGCCAGGCCTACTGTTTTGAATGTGACTGTTTCAGTCTCAAAAGCAGCCTGCTGCGGCCTTCCGGCGCCCTGCACCATCTAGAGGCCCAGTTCGAAAGCCAGACCCGCTGAGCACCCGCAGTGCCGGCCGAACGGTGCCAGCCGCCACTTCAGCTGCTAGAGTGCGGCCAGTCCCAGCGCCAGATCCTTCTGGATATCCGCAAGGTCTTCCAGACCCACCGAGACGCGGATCAGATTGTCCTTAATACCTGCGCGGGCACGATCATCGGCCGTCATGCGGCCATGGGTGGTAGTACCCGGATGGGTGATGGTGCTCTTGGTATCGCCGAGATTACCGGTGATCGACAGCATGCGGGTGGCATCGATAAAGCGCCAGGCGGCTTCACGGTCGCCCTTGACCTCAAACGACACCACGGCCCCGAAAGCACTCTGCTGCTGCTTGGCCAGCTCATGCTGCGGGTGCTCCGGCAAGCCGGCGTAATACACCTTGCTGATGCCAGGCTGCGCATCCAGCCACTGTGCCAGTGCCAGTGCGCTGGCACAGTGTGCCTCCATGCGCAGCTTGAGGGTTTCAAGACCCTTCATGAACACCCAGGCATTGAACGGGCTCATGCAGGCACCGCCGGTGCGAATAAAGCCATACACCTCTTCCATCAGGCGATCCGGACCTGCGACCGCGCCACCGACACAGCGCCCCTGACCATCAAGGAACTTGGTGGCAGAATGGATCACTATGTCGGCCCCCAGCGCCAGCGGCTGCTGCAGCGCAGGCGTACAGAAGCAGTTATCGACCGCCAGCAGAATATCCTGCTCGTGGGCGATGGCGGCCACGGTGGCGATATCGGCCAGCTGCGCCAGCGGATTGGATGGCGACTCGAGGAAAAACAGCCGCGTTTGCGGCCGGATAGCCCGGCGCCAGTCGTCGTTGTCGGTCGGATCCACGTAGGTGGTTTCGATACCTGCGCGCGACAGGTATTTGTCGAACAGTGAGACGATGGAACCGAAGACACTGCGCGAGCACACCACATGATCGCCCGCCTTGAGCAGTGACAGCACTGTACTGAGAATGGCCGCCATGCCCGATGCGGTTGCCACCGCACGCTCGGCGCCTTCAAGCGCCGCTATGCGACGCTCAAAGGCCTGCACCGTGGGGTTGGTGAAGCGCGAGTAGATGTTGCCTTCTTCATCGCCGGAGAACCTGGCCGCCGCCTCGCGGGCGCTGGAATAGACGAAGCTGGAGGTCGTGAAAATCGGATCTCCATGCTCGCCTTCATCGGTGCGCTGCTGCCCCGACCGCACCGCCAGGGTGGCGAACTCATAACCTGTCGCATCAAACTGAATGCGTTCTTCGCGCTCGAATTTTTTCATGCTGCGCGATGTCCTCTGTTAGTCGATTCGGGTGTGCAGATCGTCGGCCGATTCGTTGTTCTCGGTATCCGCATCCGTGCCTGCCATGGCCGCATCATTGCGCTTGACTTCAAGCCGCGCCAGGTAGTCGCCGTCCACATCGCCGGTCACGTACTTGCCATCAAACACACAGGTATCGAATTCGCGAATCTCGGGATTGCACGCACTGACACATTGCTTGAGATCAGCCAGTTCCTGGAACAGCATCCAGTCGGTACCAATATATTCACCCACTTCCTCTTCGGTACGGCCATGGGCGATCAGTTCGGTGGCCGCCGGCATGTCGATGCCATAGACGTTGGGGAAGCGTACCGCAGGCGAAGCCGAAGCGAAGTACACCTTTTTGGCACCCATGTCCCGCGCCATCTGCACGATCTGCTTGGACGTAGTGCCGCGCACGATGGAGTCGTCCACCAGCATCACGACCTTGTCACGGAACTCCATCTCGATGGGGTTCAGCTTGCGGCGCACCGATTTCTTGCGCTCGCCCTGCCCCGGCATGATGAAGGTCCGGCCTATATAGCGGTTCTTGATAAAGCCTTCACGAAAATCCACCTTGAGGGACTTGGCCATTTCCAGTGCCGCGGTGCGGCTCGTATCCGGAATGGGGATGATCACATCTATATCGTGGTCCGGACGCTCGCGCAGCACCTTGGCGGCGAGCTTTTCGCCCATCAGCATGCGGGACATGTGCACGTTGACGCCGTCGATAATGGAGTCCGGGCGCGCAAGATAGACAAACTCAAACAGGCAGGGTGCGTTACGGGTGTCGCTGGCACACTGCTGGGTATGCACGTTGCCGTCCATATCGATGTAAATAGCTTCACCGGGCTCGATGTCACGCACGCGGGTGAAGCCGCATACATCCAGCGCCACACTTTCGGAGGACACCATGTATTCTTCGCCGGTTTCGGTTTCACGCTTGCCGTAGCACAGTGGACGAATGCCGTTGGGATCGCGGAACGCCAGAATGCCATAGCCGGTAATCATGACGACCACCGCATAGCCACCGGTGCAGCGCTCATGCACACGCTTTACGGCGCTGAACATGTCATCGGCATTGGGCTGCAACTTGCCCTGACCCTGCAGCTCATGGGCAAACACATTGAGCAGCACTTCGGAGTCGGAGGTGGTGTTGATATGCCGCAGATCGGCACGGAACATTTCGTCGGCCAGAGCGTCGGCGTTGGTCAGGTTGCCATTGTGGGCCAGCGCAATACCGTAGGGGGAGTTAACGTAAAACGGCTGCGCTTCTGCGGAGCTGGAACTGCCCGCCGTGGGGTAGCGCACATGACCAATACCGGCATTACCGACAAGGCGCTTCATGTGACGGGTGCGAAAAACCTCACTTACAAGGCCGTTATCCTTACGCAGAAAAAACCGGTTACCTTCACCGGTCACCATGCCGGCCGCATCCTGGCCCCGGTGCTGCAGCACCGTAAGAGCGTCGAAAATCGTCTGATTAACGTAGGATTTGGCAACAACGCCGACAATACCGCACATGTAACGCACCTCAAACCAGTTCAGAAAAGCCTTGATGAATCCTGCCGTGACGGATGTTCAACTAAAGTCCAACATTCCAGATTGCGCGCACGACGTCTTGCGCCAGATCACGAGTCCAGGATTCCATTTGAATAAAATGAGGGATAAGACGCGAATCGTGCCACCAGGGATCCTGAATCGCGGGGGTAATGCCCAGGAGCGCTACCAACACCACAATCAGCAAAGCCCCACGGGCCAGTCCGAAACCTATTCCGAGTATACGGTCAGTACTACTTAGCCCGGTGGCCTGCACCAGCGCAACAATGAGCGCGCTGATCAAGGCACCCACGATCAGAGTAGCCAGAAAAAGAATAGCAAACGCCACGGCAACACGCGCCGAGGGCATTTCGATGTAGTTCTGCAACACCAGGCTCAGAGGAGCCGTAAAGAGTCGCGCGACTATGAAGGCAGCTACCCAGCTTGCCAGGGACAGAGCTTCCTTGACGAAGCCCCGCTTCAGGCTGAAAAGCCCTGAAATGGCAATGATAGCGATGATGGTCCAGTCAGCCCAGTTCATGTTCCCGATCGGATCCTTTAAACAGCGCGCATTCTAGCAGAGGGTCTGACACAACCCAATGCTCACTGAGTGGTAAAACGCACGATAATGCCATTGAGGTCGAAATCCTTCTTGAGCTCCGCCTGCAGCGCCTCAAGCTTGGTTCTCTGTATATCGGGCCCGACGTAGACCTTTACAAGATCGCCGATGCGCCTGGTATATACCTTGTGTCCGGACCCCACCAGTTTCTTGCGCAGCGACTTGGCATTGGCCTCGTCCTTGAAGCTCGCCAGTTGCAGCGTCCAGGCGACCGGAACATTCTGTTCATCCAGCACCGGGGTATCAGCACCGAGCCCCAGGTCCGGGCTAACCTCCTGCACGCCCTGCACCGGCAGCACCGCCTCGGGCATGGGCGCAATCTCTCTGGGCTCAAGCGCCGGGGCAACCTCCTGTGTATCCGGCAATGCCGCAATCTGCGGCTCAATGGTCACAATTTCCACCGGCTCCGGCCCTGCGGGGATATTGCTCGGCAAATGCCGCTCCCGATAACCGTCACCGTCAAATACCAGCGGAATAAACACCACAGCAGCGACAAGCACCGCCGCCGCGCCTACCAATCGCTGTCGGAGTCCGTCATTCATGCCTGCGCCCTTTCATTCAAACAAACTCCCTATTCCCATAAACCCACTCGACTCAGGCTTGCAGTTCCAGCTGCGCCAGCGCTTCACTCACCGTAAAGAAGGAGCCTGCGATCAGCACCCTATCCCCGACGGCAACCTGCTGACGCACCGCCGCCAGAGCCTCGGCCACGTCACTGTAGGTTAAGCATTGCGCCTGCGGATCCAGCTCAGCCATGCGCAGCGCCAGCGCCGCAGCACTCTGACCGCGGGGCCCGCCAAGACTGACGAAGTGCCAGCACTGTACCACCGGCTGCAACGCCTTCAACACACCCTGCACATCCTTGTCATTCAGCATGCCCAAAAGGACATGCAGACGCCCCGCTGGCGGCGACTTCGCCAGACGCCCGGCGATATACTGCGCCGCCTGGGGATTATGGGCCACATCCAGAATACATTCGGTGTCGCCGAGCATCAGCCGCTGCATGCGCCCGGTCATGACGGCGTTGCGCAGCGCCGCCTCTATGCAGCTGCGCGACGGCGTGTCGAGCAGCAGATGCAGCACCTGCAACGCCGTGGCAGCATTGGGCAACGGCAACCCCGGCACTGGAAGATCAGACAACTCAACGGACTCGCCCTGCTGATTGCGACCCTGCCAGTCCCAGCTCTGTGACTGTTCCTGCTGTTTTTCGTGAAAAGCAAAGCTGTCACCCACCTGATACAGCCGCGCACCAAGTTCCTGCGCGACCTCGGCCACCGTTGCGGGAGGCTCGGGATCGCCGCACACCGCCGGTGTCTCGGCACGGAAAATACCTGCCTTCTCGCGGCCGATCAGCTCGCGGGTATCCCCCAGCCAGTCGGTGTGATCCAGCGCTACGGTGGTGACCACCGCCACCTGGGGATCGACGATATTGACCGCATCCAGACGCCCGCCAAGGCCCACTTCGAGCAACACCATATCCGGCGCCTGCTGCGAAAAGATCCTTAACGCCGCCAGAGTACCGTACTCGAAATAGGTCAGCGGAATCTTGCCACGCGCAGCCTCAACCGCCACAAAGGCATCACAGAGCACTTCATCGGACGCTTCAGCGCCATTGATGCGCACACGCTCGTTGTAGCGCAGGAAATGCGGCGAGCTATAGCAGGCAGTGCTGTAACCGGCCTCGCGCAGCATGTAATCGAGAAATGTCTGGGTCGAGCCCTTGCCATTGGTACCGGCAATGGTAACGACCTTGCTGCGGGAAAAATCCAGCTCAAGCCTGGCGGCAACAGCGCGCACACGATCCAGCCCCAGCTCGATATCACTGGGATGACAGGCTTCGATACGCTCAAGCCATTGGTTCAGAGTCAAAGGAGTGCCAGTTGCCATTTCTAGGTTTCCACTAAAAGCCAAACCGGGGCCAACCGGACCTTCTGATCAGTGATCAGCAGCCCGGCGACCCCGGATTCAAAGGCGTTGAATCAGGCTTCGCTGTAATGCGTAAGCTTGCGCAAGAGCGCGCTGATACGCTCGCGCAGTTCCTGACGATGGATAATCATATCGACCTGACCGTGCTCGAGCAGGAACTCGCTGCGCTGAAAGCCTTCGGGCAGCTTTTCGCGCACCGTCTGCTCGATAACACGCGGACCGGCAAAGCCAATCAGTGCCTTGGGTTCGGCGATATTCAGATCGCCCAGCATGGCAAGGCTCGCCGAGACGCCGCCATAGACAGGGTCGGTGAGTACCGAAAAATAGGGAATGCCGGCCTGGCGCATTTTCTCCAGTGCGGCGCTCGTTTTAGCCATCTGCATCAAGGACGTCAGCGCTTCCTGCATGCGGGCACCACCGGAGGCGGCAAAGCAGATCAGCGGTATACCCTCTTCCATGCAGACATTGGCCGCGCGCACGAAACGCTCGCCGACCACAGCCCCCATGGAGCCACCCATAAAGCGGAATTCGAATGCCACAGCGACCACCGGCATGCCATTGAGCTCACCGCGCATGGCAACCAGCGCATCCTTCTCGCCGGTTTCTTTCTGGGCCGCCGACAGGCGATCCTTGTACTTCTTGGAATCGCGGAACTTCAGGCGATCAACCGGCTCCACCTCGGCACCGATTTCACGCTGCGTGTCGGTATCGAGGAACATTTCCAGCCGCTTGCGGGCGCCCACACGCATGTGGTGACTGCACTTGGGGCAGACGTTCAGGTTCTTGTCCAGCTCCGGGCGATACAGTACTGCTTCACATTTGGGGCATTTCTTCCACAGCCCTTCCGGCACGTTGGACCGGCGGCTCTCAGCATTGCGAGCCAGTGAAGGGACAATTTTTTCCAGCCAGTTACTCATTTTGCTCCATCCCCTGTGCGGGAAAACTGTTCAACGATCTTCAGGCATCCATGGCGGCACGCATGCCGGCAATAATACGGGATACCTGTTCGGGAATCTGCTGCGGCTGTGTCGCCAGCTCAGCAATGCGATTGACCAGCACGCTGCCGACAATAACGCCATCGGCCACCTGGGACACCGCCCGGGCCGAGGCATCATCGCGGATGCCAAAACCAACACCCAGCGGCATATCAGTATGGCGACGAACCTGCTTCAGCTTTTCTTCCACCGCCGCCACATCCAGCGCCGCTGAGCCGGTCACGCCCTTGAGGGACACATAATAGATATAACCGCTGCCCTTTTCACACACGGACTTGATACGGGACTCATCGGTGGTCGGCGCCAGCAGATAAATAACATCAATGTCGGCCGCGCGCATAACCTCGATAAAGTCGTCGGACTCTTCCGGCGGCAAGTCAACCGTCAGAATACCGTCAACACCGGCCGCCTTGGCGCGGGTAGCGAAATTGCCATAACCCAGCACTTCAACCGTGTTGAGGTAGCCCATCAGCACGATCGGCGTCTGGCTGTCGGTTGTGCGGAACTCCGCCACCATATCCAGTACGTCCAGCAGGCGGGTACCGTGGGACAGTGCGCGCTCACAGGCCAGCTGAATTACGGGGCCATCCGCCATGGGGTCGGAGAAGGGAACACCCAGTTCCAGAATATCGGCACCGGCTTCAACCATGGCGTGCAGCAGCGGCACGGTCACCGCGGGCGACGGATCGCCTGCGGTGACGTAGGGAATCAGCGCCTTGCGCCCGGCCGTCTCGAGGCGGGCGAAACAGTCTTTAATACGACTCATGTCAATCTGTACTCCAGCAGTGCGCTCAGACGTCGATACCATCGAGGCTGGCCACGGTGTGAATATCCTTGTCGCCGCGCCCAGACAGGTTGACGACGATAAACTGATCTTCGCGCATGGTGCGGGCAAGCTTGAGCGCGTAGGCCACGGCGTGGCTGGACTCCAGTGCCGGCATGATGCCCTCAACCCGGGTCAGGGTGCGGAACGCCGCCAGGGCTTCATCATCGGTAGCATCAACGTATTCAGCGCGACCCGTATCTTTCAGCCAGGCGTGCTCAGGCCCGACACCGGGGTAGTCAAGACCTGCGGATACCGAATGGGTGCTCAGAATCTGGCCGGCATCATCTTCCATCAGATAGGTGCGATTGCCGTGCAGGACGCCCGGGCGACCCGCCGACAGCGGCGCTGCATGCTGACCCGAGGCGATACCGTAGCCGCCCGCTTCGACGCCGTACATGCGTACATCGCCATCTTCGATAAAGGGGTGGAACAGGCCGATGGCGTTGGAGCCGCCACCGACACAGGCGACCAGCGCATCCGGCAGACGCCCTACCTGATCCAGGCTCTGCTGACGGGCCTCACGACCGATGATGCACTGGAAGTCGCGCACCAGCTTCGGATAGGGGTGCGGACCTGCGGCGGTGCCTATGATGTAGTAGGTGGTATCGACGTTGGTGACCCAGTCGCGCATGGCTTCGTTCATGGCATCTTTGAGCGTGCGGGTACCGGATTCCACCGGCACCACTGTGGCGCCCAGCAGTTTCATGCGATAGACGTTCAGCGCCTGGCGGCGCACGTCTTCGATGCCCATGTACACCACGCACTCAAGGCCCAGGCGCGCCGCTACTGTGGCGGAGGCAACACCGTGCTGGCCGGCACCGGTTTCGGCGATAATACGTGGCTTGCCCATCTTCTTGGCAATCAGGGCCTGGCCGATGGTGTTGTTCACCTTGTGGGCGCCGGTGTGGTTCAGGTCTTCACGCTTGAGATAAATCTGCGCGCCGCCATTTTCCCGTGACAGTCGCTCGGCATGATAGAGCGGCGACGGACGGCCCACATAGTGCGCCAGATCCTTGTCGAACTCGGCCTGAAATTCCGGGTCCTGACGCAGGGATTCGTAGGTGCGTTCCAGATCCTGGAGGGCACCTATCAGCGTTTCGGAAACGAAACGACCGCCGTAGGGACCGAAATGTCCGCGGTCATCCGGTAACTGCATCAGTGCAGCCAGTTCAGCTTTTGTCGGCACGTGCCACCTCTTCGATAAACTGCTTCAGCTTGTTGTGATCTTTGACCCCCTTTGCCGCCTCAACGCCTCCACTGACGTCCACGGCAAAAGGGTTGACCTGCGCTATGGCAGATCGAATATTGTCCGGTTTCAGTCCGCCCGCCAGTATGATCTGCGGTCCAACCGAGGCAGGAATGCGCGCCCAGTCAAACGCCTCGCCGGTGCCTCCCGGCACGCCGGCTCTATAGGCATCCAGCAGCATACCCCGGGCGCTGGCGTACTCCTGCATGGCGCCAAGGATATCGAGACCTGGCTTCATGCGCAGCGCCTTGATGTAGGGCCGCCCGAAGCCTGTACAGAAATCCGCCGACTCATTGCCGTGAAACTGCAGCAGGTCGATGCCAGTTGTCGCCACAACCTGCTCAACGTACTCCCGGCTCGCATCGACAAACAATGCTGTGGTCGTCACAAAGGCCGGTAAATCCGCAATAATGCGCGCCGCATGCTCGGGCGCCACATGACGCGGGCTTTTGGCATAAAACACAAAGCCCAGCGCATGAGCGCCGAGTCTAACCGCCGCCTGCGCATCATCCAGACGAGTAATACCGCAAATCTTGACCCGTGTCGTCACGACCCTGACTTCCTGAAAACGCACGATAATACCAGAAGGGCCGCGTTAAAGTCAGTCCGCTGCGCCCAGGAAATAGGGCCCCAGCGGCGATGGCGGCAGCTTGAAATGCTCGGGATAGCGCACATCGACGAAATAGAGCCCATAGGGCGGCGCCGTAATGCCTCCCTTGCGCCTATCCCGCGCCTGCAACACTTGCTGCGCCCAGTCAGGCTCAGCCTCACCGGCACCCACTGTCATCAGCACACCGGCGATATTGCGCACCATGTGGTGCAGGAACGCATTGGCCTGCACATCGATGACAATCAGTTCTGCGGCACGGTAAACCTGCAGCACGCGCACCTCTCGTACAGGGCTCTTGGCCTGACAGCCAATGGCGCGGTAAGAGGTGAAGTCATGTTCGCCGACCAGGTATTCTGCCGCCGCATTCATGCGCGCCAGATCAAGATGCTTGTGGGTCCAGGTCACTCCGCGGGCCAGCAGCGCAGGCTTTACCGGCGCCGAGCGAATCAGGTAGCGATAGCGTCGCTCCCGGGCGCTGAAGCGGGCATGAAAATCATCATCAACCAGGCGTGCCCACTGGATGGCGATATCATCTGGAAGATGGGTATTGGTACCCAGCACCCAGGCACGCTCATCGCGCCTGGCCGTCGTATCAAAATGAATGATCTGGTAGGTGCCATTGACACCGGCATCGGTACGCCCGGCACAGACAACATTGACAGGCTCGTTGGCGACCCGGCTCAGCGCTTTCTCCACCGTTTCCTGAACACTGGGCACATTGTTGGCTTTCTGTACCTGCCAGCCCCGGTAGGCGAAGCCTGCATATTCGACACAGAGCGCATAACGGACGGGGGCGATCGAAATCGCCCCCGTAGTAGTTTCTATTTCGGACTTCATGAACTTACGCTATAGACTCCATCAGTTTGCGAGCTTCCTTCTGCTGGACATCACTGCCGTCGCTCAGTATTTCACTCAGTATATCCTTGGCGCCGTCACGGTCTTCCATATCAATATAGGCGCGCGCCAGGTCCAGCTTGGTTTCGACCTCATCGGTGCCATCCAGGAAGCTCATGTCATCGAAGCCGCGATCTTCGTCATCGGCACCGCTGTCGTCAAGCGCAATATCGTCATCCACCGACCCCAGCAACGCTTCCAGTTCGGTATCCAGATCCATATCGTCGTCGATGGTAACATCCATGTCATCCAGATCCGACGCCGACCCGGCGGCACTCAGCGCATCGGCATCAGCGCCGGATTCAGACTCCAGTGCGGCCAGCATGGCATCCAGATCGTCGTCAGCATTATCAGCCAGCGCTATGGCATCGGCGTCATCCTGATTATCGTCATCCGGATTTTCCATCAGCAGCGCATCCAGCTCATCCAGCGGCTCATCTGCAACAGTCTCTTCGGCCTGCTCTGTATCGCTGGCCGGATTGAACACCAGCTCATCGTCCAGTTCAAACTCTAGCGCATCATCTGCAGACGCAGCGGCTTCACCTTTTGCGGCAGTATCAATGGCCGCTTCGAGTTCTGCACCCTCAACATCTTCAACGCTTTCAGTATCCAGACCTGCAGCGTCCTGCGGCTCTGCGTGAGCGCTTGAAGACTGGACCTCGGCATCAGACTCAGCGCCCTCTTGAGCCCTGGCTGCGTGCGCATCGCCCGACCCCAGGCTCATCAAATCATCGTCGTCCGACAAATCCAGCGGAGCAACCTGGTTAAGGCGAAAATCCAGCCCGTCGTCCTCTGACTCTGTGTCTGCGTCGCTGTCGCCCCGACTGGTTTCAACCTTGCCACCCGGGCGGTAATCGGAGACTTCCTCTTCCGCCGACTTGGGAACATTACTGCCCTCTATCACCGAATCGAGCCCCAGGCTTTCCAGCGTATCTTCAGGCTCATCAAAGGCTTCAACCTCGCCACCCAACTGCCCCATGCCCGAGCGCAGATCAGCCCGCTCGGCATCAGCCTCATCGCCAGTGGCAATCCCGAGCAAATCATCCAGACTTTCATCGAAGTCATCATCGATCCCGACGACCTGATCCTTGATCGGCGCCTCTTCTTCAAAGTCCGTATCCAGGCTCAGATCGAATTCATCGTCATTGAACAATGGACGATCAGACGAAGCTGAGGCGCCAGCGGCGGCCGGTGCAGCCGGTGCAGCCGGCATCTCTTCGGCGAGGTCCAGATCCAGGTCCAGATCAAAATCGTCCGCATCATCAACTACGCCGGCCTGGGTACCCTCGAACTCTGCCTTGGCATCACGGGCTTCCTGATCCAGCTCCTCGTCGGCAATCCAGACCGCTGTTGCGCCCGCTGCTGCACCCGCGACTGCAACGCCAGCTGCCATCCCAGCGTCCGGCGCATCACCCGCCTTGGACAGAGGCACTTCTTCCGCGTCCTCCACCAGTTCGTCGTCTTCCCGCCGTTTGCGACCAAGGGCCAGCAGGCCCACCAGCAAGCCGCCGATAACAGCGCCCAAACCCGCCATGTATGCCGGTGATTGCAGCACGGTTTCAACCAGGCCAGAAGGGCCGACTGGGGTAGCTTTGGCGGGAGCGGCAGGCACTGCTGCGCCGGGCTGAACCTGCTGCAGCTGATCCTGCAACGCTGCCAGTTGCTGGTCCTTTAGCTCCAGCAGGCGCTGCAGCGTTTCCATCTGCTGCGAGATGGCGGTTAACTTGTCGTTGAGTTCAGTATTGTCACGTTCAATCTTGTCGACTGATTCCTGAGTCACTGCGAGGCGATTTTCCAGCTCTTCATTACGCCGCAGCAACTCCGCTTTTTCAGGGTCAGCGATGGGCGCTTCAAGCACCTTGCCCGCACCTGCTTCATCCTGCGCCGGTGCGGTCTCGGCTTGAGCAGGCCCACTTAAAATCTTCAATTGCCCCTCATCGGCAGTCGCCAATTGCGACTGAGCGTCAGCCGGGGCTAGCTGCTTTTTTTTTGAGCCATCTTCCTGCGGCGCACTGGGCGCGGGTGCAGCCGATCCTGCTTTCCAGCGCTGCATCTGGCGCGCTACCTCATTGGTAGCTTCCCGGGCACTGAGCGCCTGCACTTCATTCAGGCTAGGCAGCTCGAGCACTACGCCGGCTTTGAGAAAATTGATATTGGAACTGGGAAATGCCTGCGGATTCTTGCGTTGCAACGCCAGCATCATCTGGTTAATACTGGTACCACCGCCGGGCGAATAACGCTTGGCCAACCCGCCTAGCGTATCGTTGGTTTCAACGAACACCTGGGTCTGGGCATTCATGTTGCTGCGGATATTGTCAGCCGGCGGGCGTGAACGTGCGGGGGGCGCAAACACCGGCTGCGGTGCAGGTACGCTACTGCGAACTGTCTGTGCAGGTACCGGAGCGGTACTGCCGCCAACGGGCGCAGCCTGGAAGGCCGGCGGGTCCAGCAACAGGGTATATTCGCGTACAAGCCGGCCATTGGGCCAATTGACTTCCACCAGCAGATTCAGAAAGGGCTCGCGCACCGGCCGACTTGATGTCAGCCGAATGCTGCCGGTACCGTTCTGATTGATATTGACCGAAAACTGGACATCGGAAAGCAGCCGGGAGCGATCGATACCCGCCATCGCAAACTGATCCAGGTCCGCCATCTTTGGCACCACCTGCAGCGGATCCAGATCGCGTACCTGCAGCAACTGAATTTCCGCATCGAGCGGCTCATTCAAGGCTGACTTGATTCGGATTTGTCCCAGACCCAGAGCATGTGCCTGACTGGCTCCCAGAACTCCCGCTACAGCTAGACTTAAAGCAAGTTTGCGCAACATCTGCTTGTTCCTTTTGTCCACTGCCTGATTACGCCATCAAATCAGACAGTTGCGATTCCGAATATCGAACAGAGTATTATTTATAAAGTAGGAAACGGTCAAGGAAAGCACCTTGCCGAAGCGCTTTATTAACCCGCCAGCCACTTCCTTCTGGAAAAAATAGCATTAAAAAAGGGCCGCAGCCCTTTTCAGTTCGATTTTACAGGCCCGACTGAACCAGCAGCTCGGCAATCTGCACCGCGTTCAGGGCCGCCCCCTTGCGCAGGTTGTCCGACACTACCCACAGATCGATGCCATTTTCACTGGAAATATCCTCACGAATACGGCTCACGAATACCGCATCCTTGCCCGTCGCCTCGGTCACTGCAGTGGCCCAGCCACCATCGACCGCTTCGTCAACCACTTCAACCCCGGGCGCCATCTGCAGCATTTCACGCACTTCAAGCGCACTGATCTGCTCGCGGGTTTCGATATGCACCGCTTCGCTGTGACCAAAGAACACCGGCACACGCGCACAGGTCGGATTCACGCCGATATCGTCATCTTCCAGGATCTTACGCGTCTCATTGACTATTTTCATTTCTTCGCGCGTATAACCGTTATCGTCAAAACTGTCGATTTGCGGCAGCACGTTGAAGGCCATCTGCTTGGGAAAAATCTGCGCATCGATATCCTGCCCATTGAGCAACAGCGCCGTCTGGCGGGCCAGCTCTTCCACTGCCTTGCGACCGCCACCAGACACCGACTGATAGGTTGCCACATTGATACGACGAATCCCGACACTGCGGTAGATAGGTGCGACCGCAACCAGCATCTGAATCGTTGAACAATTGGGGTTGGCGATAATTCCGCAGTGTTCGTGAATGCGCTGCGGGTTCACTTCAGGCACGATCAGCGGCACTTCTGGCTCTTCGCGAAAGCAGGAACTGTTGTCGATAACCACAGCACCCGCCGCTACCGCCACCGGGGCGAACTCGGCCGCAACATCAGCGCCTGCCGCGAACAGCGCTATCTGCACCTGGGAGAAATCAAAATCGGCAACATTCTTCACCCGACGGGACTTGCCGTTGAAGTAAATCACACCCCCGGCTGAATTATCACTGCCCAGCGGGTACAGGTTTTCGATCGGAAAACCGCGGGACTCCAGCAGCTCGATCATGGCCTCTCCAACAAGGCCGGTCGCCCCGACTACCGCGACGTTATAGGTCTGACTCATCACATCTCCAAAAGCAGGCCAGCCCGAACATGTCGGGCTGGCGAAAAACCCGGCGACAACCACGCTGCGCCAGGTTCAAATGGTGTCACTGCGCCACGGCAGAGATCAGTCGGCCATCAGAATCCGCAGCATGCGGCGCAGCGGCTCGGCCGCGCCCCAGAGCAGCTGATCGCCAACACTGAAAGCATTGAGGTATTCACCACCAAGGTTCATCTTGCGCACACGGCCCACGGGCACCGACAGGGTTCCGGTGACCTTGGCGGGCGTCAGCTCGCTCATGGTCAGCTCGCGATCGTTGGGTACCAGTTTCACCCAGTCGTTGGCATCGGCAATCATGCCCTCGATTTCATCCAGCGGGATGTCCTGCTTCAGCTTGATGGTAAACGCCTGGCTGTGACAGCGCATGGCACCGATACGCACACAGGTACCATCGATGGGAATCGGCTGCGCCGACAGCCCCAGAATCTTGTTGGTTTCGGCAAAACCTTTCCATTCTTCGCGCGTCTGACCGTTGTCCAGCGGGCTGTCGATCCAGGGGATCAGACCACCGGCCAGCGGAACGCCAAAGTTATCGGTGGGCATCTGGCCGCTGCGCAGCGTTTCCGCCACCTTGCGATCCACGTCCAGAATGGCGCTGGAAGGGTGCAACTGATCCGCCACAGAGCCGTGAATGATCCCCATCTGGCTGATCAGTTCACGCATGTGGCGCGCGCCGCCGCCGGATGCAGCCTGGTAGGTCATGGAGGTCAGCCATTCGATCTGGCCGGCCTTGAACAGGCCGCCAAGCCCCATCAGCATCAGCGATACGGTGCAGTTGCCACCGATGAAATTCTTCACGCCACGGCTGAGGCCATCCTGGATAACGTTCAGGTTGACCGGATCCAGCACGATCAGGCTATCAGCATCCATGCGCAGAGAAGATGCCGCATCGATCCAGTAGCCTTTCCAGCCAGCCGCACGCAACCGGGGGAAAATATCCTTGGTGTAGTCGCCACCCTGGCAGGAAATAATCGCATCCATCTGCTTGAGCTCATTAATGTCCTGAGCATCTTTCAGAGCCGGAATGGATTTGCCAATATCCGGGCCGGCTTCGCCGACCTGGGAGGTGGTGAAGAACACAGGCTCATCGATCTGATCGAAATCCCGCTCGTCCCTCATGCGTTGCATCAGCACGGAACCAACCATTCCGCGCCAACCTACAAAACCTACACGTTTCATTCTTTTCCCCACTGATTGGAAAGATAACAAACGACAAAAGCCAGCCTGTGTCAGGCTGGCTTCTTGCTGCCCTGAAAAAGGGACGCCGCTCAGGCGTTCAGCGCACGCAGCACAGCATCACCCATTTCTGAGGTACTGGCCGCCTGCATGCCGGCAGACATGATGTCGGCGGTACGCAAATTCTGATCCAGCACCTTACTCACCGCCGCCTCGATTTTATCCGCAGCTTCAGGCGCCGCCAGAGAGTAGCGTAACATCATAGCGACTGAGAGGATGGTTGCCAACGGGTTGGCGATACCCTGACCGGCAATATCCGGCGCCGAGCCATGACAGGGCTCATACATGCCCTTGCCATTTACGTCCAGGGATGCCGAGGGCAGCATGCCGATGGAACCTGTCAGCATGGCCGCCGCATCCGACAGGATGTCGCCGAACATGTTGCCGGTTACCATGACATCGAACTGCTTGGGCGCACGCACCAGCTGCATGGCGGCGTTATCGACATACATGTGCGACAGCTCGACATCCGGGTATTCGGCCGACAGTTCAATCATGACTTCACGCCACAGCACCGTTACTTCCAGTACATTGGCCTTGTCGACGGAACACAGCCGCTTGTTACGTGCCCGTGCCGCTTCAAATGCCACCCGGCCGATGCGACGGATCTCGTTTTCGTCATAGACGTAAGTATTGAAGCCTTCACGCACGCCGCCGTCCTTGAGGCGCACGCCCCGGGGCTGACCGAAATAAATACCGCCGGTCAGTTCGCGCACGATCAGAATGTCGAGCCCTGCCACCACCTCCGGCTTGAGACTGGAGGCATGGGCCAGCTGCGGATACAGAATGGCCGGGCGCAGATTGCCGAACAGACCCAGCGCAGAGCGAATCCCCAGCAGTCCCTTTTCCGGGCGAATGGCGAAATCCGGGATGGAATCCCATTTAGGGCCACCCACGGCGCCCAGCAGGATCGCATCAGCTGCCCTGGCCGCAGCCAGAGTCTCATCCGGCAATGGCTTGCCTGTCGCATCAATGGCGGCACCGCCGACCAGCTGCTCATCCAGCTCCAGCCCGAGATCGAACTGGCTGTTAACGCAGCTGAGCACCTTGCGCGCTTCGCGCACAATCTCCGGGCCAATACCGTCACCGGGCAGAATCAGAACTTTCTTGCTCATGCGAACTTCCTATTTCGTAGTATCGAACAGCCAGGGCGCTGCCGCAACGCGGCGCGCTTCATAGGCGTGAATATCATCGGCATACTGCAGCGTCAGACCAATATCGTCCAGCCCGTTCAGCAGGCAGTGCCTGCGAAAGCCGTCAACGTTAAATTCGATTTCGCTGCCGTCGGGCTTGCAGACCACTTGACGCTCCAGGTCGATGGCCAGCGCATAGCCTTCGGCTGCCTGCGCTTCGATGAAAAGTTCATCCACCACGGACTCATCCAGCACGATCGGCAGCAGGCCATTCTTGAAGCAGTTATTGTAGAAAATATCGGCAAAACTCGGCGCAATAATGGCGCGAAAGCCGAAGTCTTCCAGCGCCCAGGGCGCATGTTCACGGCTCGAACCGCAACCGAAATTCTTGCGCGCCAGCAATACGCTAGCACCCTTGTAGCGAGGCAGGTTAAGCACAAAGTCCGGGTTCAGCGGACGCTGGCTCGCATCCTGGTCCGGCTGACCTTCATCGAGGTAACGCAGCTCGTCAAACAGGTTGGGGCCAAAGCCGCTGCGCTTGATCGATTTCAAAAACTGCTTGGGGATGATCAGGTCGGTATCGACGTTGGCACGGTCCATCGGTGCGACGATGCCCTGATGCAATCTGAACTTGTTCATAGCGGGTCTCCTTCGCGTTTAGTGTTTGACGAACTCGCGCACGTCCACAAAATGACCGGCGATCGCCGCCGCCGCAGCCATGGCCGGACTGACCAGATGGGTCCTGCCACCAAAGCCCTGGCGCCCTTCGAAGTTGCGATTCGATGTGGATGCACAGTGCTCGCCCGCACCCAGCTTGTCGGGGTTCATGGCCAGGCACATGGAACAGCCAGGCTCACGCCATTCGATACCCGCATCGATAAAGACCTTGTCCAGACCTTCGGCCTCAGCCTGCGCCTTGACCAGACCCGACCCCGGCACCACCAGCGCCTGTTTCAGCGTCGTGGCGACCTTGCGCCCCTTCACCACCGCAGCGGCTTCACGCAGATCTTCAATGCGCGAGTTGGTGCAGGAGCCGATAAACACCCGATCCAGCTGAATCGTGGTGATCGCCTGATCCGCCTGCAGCCCCATGTACTGCAGCGCGCGGCTGTAGCCTTCACGCTTGACGGCATCGGTTTCGGCGTCAGGATTCGGCACCTTGCCACTGACACCGGTGACCATTTCCGGCGATGTGCCCCAGGTCACCTGCGGCTCTATATCAGCCGCATCAACCTGAACCACCGCATCGAACTGCGCATCGGCATCGGAAACCAGATTTTTCCACGCCTCTACCGCCAGATCCCAGTTTGCCCCCTTGGGTGAATAGGGACGTCCCTTGACGTAATCAACGGTGACCTGGTCACAGGCGACCAGACCGACGCGAGCACCGGCCTCGATCGCCATGTTGCAGATCGTCATGCGCCCTTCCATCGAAATGCCGGCCATGGCCGAACCACCAAATTCAATGGCGTAACCGGTGCCGCCCGCGGTGCCAATCACACCAATGACATGCAGTATCACGTCCTTGGCGGTGACGCCTGTGCCCAACTGACCATCAATGCGCACCAGCATGTTATCCATTTTCTTGGTGATCAGGCACTGGGTTGCCAGCACATGCTCAACCTCGGAGGTACCGATACCGTGCGCCAGGGTAGCGAAGGCGCCGTGGGTGGAGGTGTGGGAATCGCCACAGACCACGGTCATGCCGGGCAGGGTCGCGCCCTGCTCCGGGCCGACTACGTGCACAATGCCCTGGCGCAGGTCGTTCATCTTGAATTCGGTGATGCCGAAGGACGCACAGTTGTCATCCAGCGTCTGCACCTGGATGCGCGACACCGGATCAGCAATACCCTGAACGCCGCTGGAGCGCTCCGTTGTCGGCACGTTGTGGTCTGGAGTGGCAAGGTTGGTATCGATACGCCAGGGTGTGCGATTGGCGATGCGCAGGCCCTCAAACGCCTGCGGCGACGTCACTTCGTGCAACAGGTGTCGATCAATATAAATCAGCGCACTGCCATCATCGTTCTGGCGCACAAGGTGGTCTTGCCACAGCTTGTCATACAGCGTTTTACCGGCCATTTTTCGCTCCTCCCAAATCGGCTGACAACTCTCTGCGGGGCTGGCCCGCAGCGACATTTACGCATCCTATGCCAGTGCCTCGCACAAAACAAATTCATTATTTTTATAGTTTGAATTCCAAACTGGAATACATAAACTGACAAGCAGTCTATTGCGAGCATGATCCATGGATACACATACCCTGCAGGCCTTCGTCTGCGTCGCCCAAACCGGCTCTTTTTCCCAGGCCGCAAGCCAGCTGTTTCTTACCCAGTCGGCGATCAGCAAACGCATTTCGCTGCTGGAAGCGCAGCTCGACACCCGCCTGTTCGACCGCATTGGCCGCCATATCAGCCTGACCGAGACCGGACGCGCACTGCTGCCCCGTGCCAACCGGGTCCTGCTGGAACTGGACGACGCCAGACGCATGATCGGCAATCTATCCGGGGAGGTGCAAGGCCCCCTGAGCCTGGCCGCCAGCCACCATATCAGCCTGCACCGCCTGCCGCCGATCCTGAAAGCCTACCGCCAGCGTTACCCCGCCGTAACACTGGAGCTCAAGTTCGATGAGTCAGAGCGGGCCTTTGAGGGCATTCTGAAGGGTGATCTGGAGCTCGCGCTTATCACCCTTTCTCCCAACCCCCATACCAGCATCTGCTCCGAAACCATCTGGCAGGACCCACTTCACTACGTCGTTGCCAAAGAGCACCCGCTGGCCACCAGGACACAACTGTCGCTGCAGGAACTGACACACTACAGCGCCATACTGCCCGGCAGCAGCACCTTTACGCGCCAGCTGGTAACTGAACAGTTTGAACAGCACAATCTGGCACTGCACGTAGGCATGTCCACCAACTACCTGGACACCATTCGCATGATGGTCAGTATTGGTCTTGGCTGGAGTCTGCTGCCGCAGTCACTGATTGCAGACGACCTCAAGGTGCTGGATCTGGGATCGGCCCCCATAGTGCGTCAGCTGGGCTACATCTATCACCGCGACAGAACACTGTCGAATGCCGCCCACCGCTTTGTGGAAATGCTGCGTGCACTGGGCGAAAACGCAACTGCAGAGGTCATCAGATGAGCAGTACTGTATTCTGGCTACATCATTGCTTCATAACGGCCACAGGGCTGTATTAATATGGGCATCCGCAGCACGGCGTCCGGAGACACCTTTTGACCGACGATTTTCGTACACTGATGGAAAAGTGGCTCGAGCAGCAACAGGCCTACTGGGCCCAGCTGTCCGCCAACGATTCCTCAGCGCACGGGGCCTGGGATGGCCTTTTCAAGGGCAGCAAACTCTATGGTGACGATGCCAGCGGCAACAGCCGCCAGGGCACTGAGCCGCAGCAGCGCATTCTGGCCCAGCTCGCCGGCCAGATTCTGGTACTGAACCAGTACGCCGAGCCCTTTTTCAAGGCCCTGCAGAGCCCTTCACACGACGCCGCACTGACGGACAGCATCGAACACTGGCTGCACGCACTGCAGCAGCAGGCCGGCAGCGATGCCACCCAGAGCTGGAAGCTGCCGGATGCGCTCACCAGCCTGCTGCACGCATCAGGCGTGAATGCAGAACAACTGCTCGATGAAGCCGCCCTGGACGCGCTCAGCCGACTTTTTGTCGCGCCTGACATCACCCCCAAAGAGTCAAGAGCCAAGGCACTGGAGGCGCTAAGGCTGCTGCTGGAGTACCAGCAGGCGCTGCAACAGTACCTGAACCAGATAGGCGAGATAGGCCGCCAGGCCGCCGCCGCACTCAGCACCCAGCTATCCCGAGCCGACACGGCCGTCACCTCCCTGGGTACACTGCACGACCTCTGGGTCGAGCACTATGAGCAGACCTATCGCCAGCAGGCCTTTGGCACGACCTTTCAGGCCGCCCACGGGCGCCTGTCCAATGCCCATATGCGGCTGCAGCTGTTTGCCCAGCAGCTGCGAGACGCCCGACTCAAGGCCGCGGGGCTGGCCACCCAGCAGGAATTGCAGCAACTGCGCCGCGAGGCCCACGTGCTGCGCAAGCAAGTACGCCAATTGCAACTACAACAACAGCAGCAAAGTGCCGACGCTACATCCGCAACGCCAGACAACACCGCCGCCATGCAGGCACTGCGAGCCGAACTCGAGGCGCTTCGCAGCGAAATCAGACAGCCGGCCCCGCGGCCAGCAAGCGCCAGGAAACGCAAAGCATGAACGGAATCGATCTGGACGCCGACAGTGCCATCGAAGAAGTACAGGCCTATCGCCGCAAGCTCGTCGTCGGCTGCGAAACCCTGACCGAGATCCGCGCCGTCGAGGTTGGCCCCTCGGCGTCCGAGGTCATCTACCGCCAGGACAAGCTGCGTCTGCTGCACTATGTCAGCGACCAGCCGAAACGCTGCCAGACGCCGCTGCTGATCTGCTATGCCCTGGTCAACAGACCCTACGTGATCGATCTGGATGCCCGCCGCTCCCTGGTACAAAAGCTGCTTGCCCTGGGGATCGACCTGTACCTGATCGACTGGGGTTACCCGGATGCCGGCGACAGCCACCTCGACCTGGATGACTACATCAACGACTACCTTGATAGCTGCGTCGACCAGGTTCGCCAGCGCAGCAGTCAAGACCGCATCAATCTGCTGGGCATCTGCCAGGGTGGCACCTTCAGCCTGTGCTATAGCGCGATCTATCCGCACAAAATCAGAAATCTGATCACCCTGGTGACCCCGGTGGACTTCCACACACCGGACAACCTGCTCAGCCATCTGGCGCAGAAAGTCGATGCAGATCTTGCGGTAGAAACCTACGGCAACATACCCGGCAGCATGCTCAATGACGCCTACAAGTCACTGATGCCCATGCGCCTTGGCATACAGAAACAGCTGCACATGCCCGATCAGCTGCAAAGCCGGGACAAGGCACTCAATTTTCTGCGCATGGAAGAATGGATACACGACAGCCCGGACCAGGCCGGCGAGGCCTTCAGGCAATTCATTCAGGATTTCTTTCAACAGAACAAGTTGATACAGGGCCAGGTAATGATCGGCGACAAGGCCGTCGATCTGCACAACATCCACCAGCCCGTGCTCAATATCTATGGCGAACAGGACCATCTGGTGCCGCCGTCTGCATCCACCGTGCTCGCTGATCTCACCTCGTCCAGCGACTATGAAGCCCTGCCGGTGACCGCCGGCCATATCGGTATTTTCGTGGGCAAACGCGCCCAGAACCTGCTGGCACCCCACATAGCGCAGTGGCTGTTGCAGCGCGACAGCTAAACGCCAGACGCCCGGATACAAAACCGCCGCATTCAAGCGGCGGTTTGATTCTTCAGAGATAGCAATCAGATCAGACGACTGCTGCCTATCGGCTTACTTGCCGGCCTTGCCAGACGTTTCCGGCTGCGGCTTCGCGGTCTCGCCAGCGGCATCAGCATCTTCAGCGGTGCGACCACCCGGCTTGAACATGTTCCACATCGCCATATTCTGATCCGCCAGCCGGTTCATCACCGTCAGCGGATTGGCCACGCCCATCATGTTCTGCATCTGCTCGCGAATGCGATCCTGATGCTCGAGAAAAGCCCCGACACTCTGTTCGATATACTGACTCATCATGCCCTGCATGCTGTCACCGTAAAAACGGATCAGCTGCTGCAATACCTGATTGGTCAGCAGAGTCCCGTGACCTTCAGCTTCCTGCTCCGATATGATTTGCAGCAGGATGTTACGCGTAAGATCGTTACCGGTTTTGGAGTCCTGCACCTGAAACGCCTCACCGCTCAGCACCAGCAGCTTGACGTCTTCCAGTGTCACGTAACAGCTCTTGGACGTATCGTAAAGTCGACGGTTGGTGTACTTTCTTAATATTCGCAAGGCACCCACTCTCTCGTTGCTTTCACTCATTCGCGATCCGACCTCAACATCAGTCAGAAGCTTTCCCGGCTTCCTTAGACGCACCTTTATAGTTAGTCATCATCTTCAGCATCATCTGCTGCAGCGCCTCCATCGAACCCAGACCACTGGTCATGTAGGGCTTGAACAGGGTCAACGGGTCATAACCATCCGCCCCTGCCGCCATACGTTCGCGTATCTGATCGAGCATTTCCTGCTGAAAGCCTGCGATGTCCGGCAGACCCAGTATCCGGCGCATTTCATCCGGCGTCATATCCACATCAATCTTGAAATTCATACTATCCCCGAGATCGATCGACCAAGCTGAATCTATAGTATAACTGCACTGCAATACAAATCTAACGCTCATTTTGCTGCAGTTTTTCCGGACGAATCCAGATTATTGCCAGCACAATCGCCACCGCACTTGCTGCAGCTGCTGCCACGAAGGCAGCCACAGAGCCCTGGGTATCCCAGAGTAAACCCGCCGCCAGCGCCCCTGCGGCACCGCCGGCCCCAAAGCCCAGACTTGAAAACAGCGCCTGCCCCTGCCCCTGGGCCTGTTCGGAAAAATAATGCTGCACCAAACTGATACCCAGCACATGCAGGCAACCAAAGGTTGCGGCATGCAGCACCTGAGCCAGCAACATGAGCGGCAGCCAGTCAGGCACCCAGGCGATCAGCAACCAGCGCAGCACACAGAGCCAGAGGCTGATCAGCATCAGGCTGCGGATGCCAAAGCGACTCATCAGCCGATGCATGACGGCAAACACCAGAATCTCGGCGATAACCCCCAGCGCCCAGAGCAGCCCGATCTCACCACGACTGTAACCCAGACTCTCCAGCAACAGACTGTAGAAGGTGTAATAGGGCCCGTGGCCGAACTGCACCAGAAACACGATACCGTAGAATGCCATCACCTGAGGGCTGCGCAGCGTACGCAGAAAACCTTCACCACCACCGGATGCACGCGCACTCAGCGCAGGCGCGCTGACCAGCAGGCTATTGCACCAGATCAGCAGCATCAGCCCGAGCATGATCCAGGGCAGCCAGTCGACGCCAATCGCATCCAGCGCCCAGCCCAGCACCACCACGGTCAGCACGAAGCCCACCGACCCCCACAACCGCAGCAGACTGTAGCGCGCACGCTGCGCCCCAAGATGACGCAGGGTCACTACCTCGAACTGCGGCAGCACCGCGTTCCAGAAAAACGAGAACGCCAGCATGACCCAGGCAATGCCCACGGCGCTGTCCTGCCAGAAGATCGCCAGGAACACCAGAGCTGTCATGCCACTGCCAAAGCGCACAATCTCAATACGCCGCCCGGTGCGATCCGCCGCCCAGCCCCAGATGTTGGGCGCGATAATGCGCGACCCCTGCACGATGGCCATCAGCATGCCGATGGTACGGGCATCAAACTCTAGACTTTTCAGATACAGCGGCCAGTACGGCACTATGGCGCCGAGCAGCGCAAAATAGAAAAAATAGAAGCCGGACAGTCGCCGGTAAGGAATGGGCTCGGACATCAGTGCCAGGCCTGCATGACGGGGCCTGAGCGGCCCGCTGGAACAAGAGCGTTTAACGACGACCGTGGGCCCTGCTAACCGCAGAACCCACAGCCAGGAACGCTATCAGGCGCCCTTAAGGGCATCAACCACAAACTGCGGCAGAGCAAAGCTGCCGCAATGCATGGCCGGGTTGTAATACCGGGTCTTGATAGCCGATGCCGTGAAGCGCTGCTCAATCAGACTCAGCGGCTGTGACGGCAGGCTGGCGTTGTCCGAACCCCAGGCCAGAGTCATGTTGCCACCGATGTAGGTCGGCACTGCGGCACAGTAGAAGGTCTGATCCTTGAAATAGGGACTCAGGCGACGGCGCGTCGTCAGCACTTCTTCGACCTGCATGTAGGCGACACCATTCTGTGCCACAAAGACACCGCCGTCGTTCAGACAGCGTTTGCAGCCTTCATAGAAAGCGCTGGAAAACAGCACCTCACCAGGGCCGACAGGATCGGTGCAGTCGGAAATAATGACATCGAACTTCTCTTCGGTCTGCTGCACGTACTCGATACCGTCGGCAATCACGATATTGGCACGCGCATCGTCGAAGGCACCCTGAGAGTGATTCGGCAGGTAGGTCTTGCACATGTCGATCACGGCCTGGTCGATCTCGACCTGGGTCACATGCTCAACCTCCTGATGCTTCAGGACTTCGCGCAGAATACCGCCATCGCCACCGCCGATAATCAGCACGCGCCTGGCTGCGCCGTGGGCAAACAGCGGCACATGGGTCAGCATCTCGTGGTAGATGAACTCGTCTTTCTCGGTGGTCTGAATGATGCCGTCCAGCGCCATCACTGTCCCGAACTTCTTGTTGCGGAAAATGATCAGGTGCCAGGAGTCGGTCTGCTGCTCAAACAGCACTTCATCGATCTCAAAGCTCTGGCCATAGCCGTCATACAGTTTTTCGGCGTAATTCGAAGTCATCTCGTTGTAAAACCCTTAAATACGATTGCTGTGGCCGCCGCCGGCGGCCGTTTACTGTAAATAACACCAGACTGGCACTGGCGCGCTGCACTTTAGCGCAAAACAGGTACGCTCGTCGTGACATCCGCGTTCTGCCCGCGGTTACGCAGGTAGTGATCCATCAGCACTATGGCCATCATGGCCTCGGCGATAGGTGTCGCACGGATGCCGACGCAGGGGTCGTGCCGCCCCTTGGTCACGACCTCAATCGCCTCGCCCTGGGCATTAATGCTGCGCCCCGGCAGGCGCAGACTGGAGGTCGGCTTGAGTGCCATATGGGCGATGATGTCCTGGCCGGTGGAAATTCCGCCCAGCACGCCGCCGGCGTGGTTCGACAGGAACCCCTCAGGCGTCATTTCATCGCGATGCTCGGTTCCCTTCTGCTCCACCACGGCAAAGCCATCCCCGATCTCGACGCCCTTGACGGCATTGATACTCATAAGGGCATGGGCCAGATCCGCATCCAGCCGGTCAAAGATCGGCTCGCCCAACCCCACCGGCACATTGCGTGCAACCACGGAAATGCGCGCACCGATGGAGTTACCCTCCTTGCGCAGCTCATCCATGTAAACTTCCATGCGCGCAGCAGCCTCCGCATCCGGGCTGAAAAACGGGTTGCGCGCAACCTCCGCCCAGTCAAAACGCTGCTCATCGATACGAATGGGGCCAAGTTGACTCAGGTAGCCCGCAACCTCAATGCCCTTGCTGGCAAGAAACTTGCGCGCAATACCACCGGCCGCCACACGCATCGCGGTTTCCCGCGCAGAGGAACGACCGCCACCGCGGTAATCGCGAAAGCCGTACTTATGGCTGTAGACATAATCGGCATGGGCCGGACGAAAGGTATCCGCAATATTGGAGTAGTCCTTGGAGCGCTGGTCGGTATTCTCGATCAGCAGCCCGATGGGCGTACCGGTAGTACGGCCCTCGAACACTCCGGACAGAATGCGCACCTGATCAGGTTCGCGCCGCTGGGTGGTATGACGCGACGTACCGGGCTTGCGACGATCAAGGTCACCCTGCAGGTCGGCCTCACACAGCTCGATTCCCGGCGGACAGCCATCCACCACACACCCCAGCGCCGGACCGTGGCTCTCGCCAAAGGTGGACACCGTAAACAGCTTACCGAAACTATTTCCAGACATATGTGTTCCTGTCACAGCAAACCCGGACACCGCGCCGCTGCCGGTTCAGAACCGACAACCCTGGCCGCACCTGGTGATAAATTAAACGTACTCTGCGTCTCCTGGCCTGATAGCAGCCTGTCCGACAGACTGCCAGGCGCAGCAGCCAAAGCCTCAAAACAGATTGCGATACTGGTGCAGGTCTTTGGCCGTGATCGCAAAGACACCGTTGCCGTGTTCCAGCTCAACCCAGATCAGCGGCACCTGGGGAAACTCCTCCATCAGATGCACTTCGCTGTTGCCGACTTCCACCACCAGCAGGCCATCTTCGCGCAAAAACTCGCAGGCCTGGCGCAGAATATTGCGGGTAATGTCCAGCCCGTCTTCGCCGGAGGTCAGCGCCAGTTCCGGCTCATGGCCAAACTCGGCCGGCATGCAAGCATAGTCCGCCGCATCCACATAGGGCGGATTGCTGACGATCAGATCATAGCTGCGTCCCTGCAGCGCGCTGAACAGGTCGCTCTGGATCACATTGACGCGCTCTTCCAGGCCATGGCGGCTGACATTGCGTGCCGCCACTTCCAGCGCCTCGACCGAAACATCCACCAGGTCAACTTCAGCTTCCTCGAAGACGTCGGCACAGCCAATTCCGATGCAGCCACTGCCGGCACACAGATCCAGAATGCGTTCAACGGGCCCGGAACGCAGCCAGGGCGCAAAACGTGCCTGTATCAGCTCGGCTATGGGCGAGCGCGGTATCAGCACGTTCTCGTTGACATAAAATGGCATGCCCAGATACCAGGCCTCACCGATCACGTAAGGCAAAGGCTTGCGCTCTTCCACGCGCTGACGCAGGAATTCCACCACGCGCTTGCGCTCGCCAAACGTCAGGCGTGCGTCCATCACCGCAGGGTTGGTATCCCAGGGCAGATCGATAGCGCCCAGCACCAGTTGAACAGCTTCATCCCACGCATTGTCCGTGCCGTGACCGAAAAATACCTGTTCGCGGCTGAACTGACTCAGACTCCAGCGGACAAAATCACGTATCGTATACAGCTCATTTACAACCTGTTCTTGATCGATGCTCATTCCAAAACCGATAATAGAGGGGAGTTTGTGCCGCACCATAGCGACCACAGCGCTTAGACCCAAAATCCAAAGCGGTGCTCCAAAGGCGCCTATGTTAATGAAAATATTGAAGTGACGCCATGTCAGACCACAAGCTGCCCGCTGATGACTCAGTGATTTCATTCGAAAACCTGATGCAGGATGTAAGCCGTCACCAGCACGACCGCGCCGATATTGGCCGCGCTGCCAGCGATCAACAGAGTCTTGACTACAAGCGTGCCGCCGCCACCCGCGAAACCCGCCAGGTGATCGACGGTCTCTCCAGCGAAGCCGCCGAGATCGTCGAGTCCAGCGATGAGCTGCTGTTCGCCGCGCCCGGCATCCAGATCGGCCTGATGAAACGACTGCGCAAGGGACATATTCCCTGGGAACAGGGGCTCGATCTGCACGGCATGACCGTGGACGAGGCGCGCGAAGAACTGTGCCGCTTTATTCACGACGGCCTGCGCCAACAGGCCCGCGTCCTGCTTGTGGTGCATGGCAAGGCCTATTCCCAGGCCGGCTCCCACCCGATTCTCAAGTCGCTGGTAAACGACTGGCTGCGCCAGCTGCACGGCGTCATGGCGTTCTGCTCAGCCCAGCCCAGAGACGGCGGCACCGGCGCTCTCTATGTGCTGCTAAAACGCAGGAGCGGGAAAAGTGGTTTACCCTGATAGCTGACAGCAGCGACAGATCATACCGATCCCGGGGGGCACAGCATGGAAAATGAATACGCGAGGATCATCGAAGCACTGGGAGAAGACATCAACCGCGAGGGCCTGAAGGACACCCCGACGCGGGCGGCCAAAGCCATGAAGTTTCTCACCCGCGGCTACGAGCAATCTCTGGACGAAGTGGTTAACGGCGCGCTGTTTCCCTCGGACAACAGCGAAATGGTGCTGGTCAAAGACATCGAGCTCTATTCCATGTGCGAACACCACCTGCTGCCCTTTATCGGCAAGGCCCATGTAGCCTATATACCCCAGGGGCGTGTGGTCGGGCTTTCCAAGATTGCCCGCATCGTCGATATGTTCGCCCGCAGGCTGCAGATTCAGGAAAACATGACCAAACAGATCGCCGAGGCCATCATGCAGGTGACCGATGCCGCAGGCGTTGGTGTGGTCATTGAAGCTCAGCACATGTGCATGATGATGCGCGGCATTGAAAAGCAGCACGCCAGCATGAAAACCTCGATGATGCTGGGCTCGTTTCGTGACAGTCTCGCTACCCGCAACGAATTCATGTCGCTAATTCGTAGCTAGTGTACTGCTTCGCTCGTAGAGGCGCTTTTAGCGAGTCGCCCGCAGGGAGCTCGCCACCGTGCGTCAGCATTTCCCGCAGCTCTGGCGGGCACACTGCGCACTGTCAGCCTGGCGGGAGCGCCAGCCTGCCCTGCTCCATTGCCGCGAGTCGCTCCCGTGCGATCAGCCGGCCAATTTCGATCAGCTCCGCGGCACGGTGAAACTCATAGAAACTGCAGACTTCCTTGGGGATAGTGATGTTCAGATCAGGTGGATAACCGGCAATCTTGTATTCGCTGAGCGAACTCTGCATCACTTCCACGGAACTCAGCAGAATATCGAGCCGACCGCCAAAGCGCTCCTTTTCGCCAGCCCCGTTGGCCGCAGCACCGTTAGGCGCAGCACCGTTCGCGGCGGCCAAATCCTCCGCGCGGGCCGCGCTATCGTCGCTATAACCACTGCAATCCAGAAAGGCATTCTGCGGCATATCAACCACCGGCAAGCGGTAGCGGCTGGTATTCAGGTCCACTGCCACTATGATGTCGGCATGGGCCGCAACGGTCGGGATAATCGGCAGCGGATTAAGCACCCCGCCGTCCACCAGCACACGGTTATCGGTCACTACGGGGGTGAAAAAGCCAGGCACCGCCGCCGACGCTCGAATGGCACTCATCAGTGAGCCTTTCTGAAACCAGACTTCCTTCTGGTGCGACAGGTCCGTCGCCACGGCGGTAAAGCTCAGCGGCAGACTTTCAATATCCGGATCCCCCGCCAGCTCGCGCAGCTTGGCAAACACCCGGTCGCCACGAATCGCACCGCGACTGAAGGTTACGTCCATCAGGCGCAGAATATCGATGCGCTTGAGACCTGACACCCAGTCCCGATAGGGCTCCAGCGCACCGGCGGCATACATGCCGCCCACCAGCGCACCCATCGAACTGCCGGCGATAGCCTTGATGTGATAACCCCGACGCACCAGCTCCTCGATCACCCCTATATGGGCGTAGCCGCGGGCACCTCCGCTGCCCAGCGCCAGGGATACACTAACCTCGCGATCCATTACTGCACCGCAGATCGAATCACGACCAGCGCCCCCTTCCTGCCCGCCAGCACCGTGGGCACCAGCGGACCCACTCCAAAGCCCTGTACATTTTCGACACCCGCGTTGCGCACAGCCACCTCGATCTGCTTCGCCACATCCCCTGACTGCGCCAGTGCCTCCTGCACATCGCTCCCCTGCTGATGCAGCACCAGCCAGAAGGCCTCGCTGGGCTCGAACTCCGCCAGCAACTGCACCAGCGGATCAACAACATCCAGCGGCCTGTCCGGATCAATTGGCAGGGTCGCAAAACCCGCCGCCTTTAGCTGCTGTACCAGCTCGCTGCCACCGGTAACGGACACCACGTCAAGCTGCAGGTATACCCGCCTGTTGCCACGCTGCACGGCATAGAGGGCCAGATAATCGGTCCCAAGACGCGCCGCCATATAGAACTGAGTGCGGTCTACCCCGTACAGCTGGGCAATACCGAAGTAATCATTGGCCCAGTAATGACTGCTGCCACAGTCCCGCCCCGAGCACTGGAACAGCACCTCGGCGCCCCGGGTCATCAACTGGCCACGAAAGTGCTCGAAGGCATCGCCAGGCTGATGCGTATCGGGAATGCGGTAGGTAATGCGGGTCAGCTCACCCTCCAGTGCCTTGCGCTTGTCGGCCACCACTATATTGTTGACCTTCTTCAGCTCGGACAGCATCAGCAGATATTCCGGTGTCGGCCCCTGCCAATATCCTTCGATCCAGGACAGCGGGAATCGCTTGAGTTGCCCATAATCGGACGCCCCCTCGACATCCGGCTGCGCCAGAGCGGCACAGGAGAACAGCAGGCCAGCCAACATCAAACAGGTTTTTCTCAGCACGGTCAGACTCCATTCAATTCATCATACAGACCGGTTGCTGCGGCGGTCGCAGCACCCTGTTACCCCACACCCTGCGGCATTAAAGCAGTAAAAGCTACTGCCACTGGCAAGGGCCTGGTCGTCAGAGCAGGATTACCACCCGACAATCACCCAACAGGTTGCTTAGCGCGCATCCGCGCTGGATCCGCGCAAGCTATTGATAATCAGTGTAGCAATCTCTGCGGCGGCGCCCGCCTCCAGATGCAGATGATGATTGCCCGCCAGCAGATGCAGCCGCGCATCGGCCAGCAGCGGCAACAGGCGCCGCATGCGCGCAGGGTCGATACCTTCATCCCCCAGCACCAGCTCCACCGGCGCCCTGACAGCCATCAGAAAGGCCTCGACCTGGACCTCACTCAAGCGCACCACCGAGGGCAGCAGCAGCGCAGGATCGCTGCGCCAGCGCCAGCCTCCAGTGCAGCGCTCGAGCCCCCGCTCCACCAGCCACTGCGCCGCTCGCCGGCTCACCGGCCAGCGGCCGTTGATACGCGCCTGAACCGCCTGCTCAAAACTGTCATAAGGTCTCAGTGTCCTGCGCTCCAGCCGCCGCTGCTTGTTCAGCGCCTCAGCCATCAGGCGCGGCAGACTTTCGGCCTCGTACACCAGCGGCGCCAGTCCCTCGATCAGAAACAGCTGCGCCACACGTTCCGGCACACAGGCTGCCAGCAGCATCGCCACACCCGCCCCCATTGAATGCCCGAGCACACTGAAACGCTCAACGCCAAGCTGATCGGCAACGGCCAGCACGTCTGCGACATTGTCCCAGATATAATAGGGCGCCCCGGGTGGGCGATGCCCGGACTCGCCGTGACCGGCCATATCGATGGCAATCAGGCGCACACCGGATAGCAGGGGCGCCAACTGCATGAAGCTTGCAGCATTATCGAGCCAGCCGTGCAGCGCGATCACAGGCGTCGCCGATGGGTCGCCCCATTCCATGACGGCCAGGCGGCGCCCGTGAACCTCAAAATTCCAGCAATTATACATCCGCAATCCTTCCTCCTTTATCCGAACAGAGTGCGCCCAGCATAGCGAAATGCGTTACCATCACCTAGCCACTCAGCAAGGAAAGCCCCATGTCGCTTAACACCAGCGCCACGCGCACCCCATCCTTTACCTTCAGGCTCGAGCGGGACTCCTCACTGCAGCGTCCGCAAACACTGTTTTTTGTGTTGTTCAGCCTGCTGGCCCTGGCCGCGCCGCTGTACTACCAGCAAAATCTGGGCGGCGAAGGCCTGTACCTGCCCTACAACGCATCCACCTGGATCGCGGCACTCTTCGTCACCGCTGCCGGGCTTCTGTTTGCACTGCGCAGGCTACAACTGGTGCTACCGCGCTATGCACTCGCCCTCTTTGCCCTGCCCGTGGGCTTGCTGATCAGTGGTTTTGTTACCGGCGTCGGCAATCCGTCCGAATGGCTGATCCGTCTGGGCTATGTACTTGGCGGCTTCGGATTCTTTATTGCCCTGTTCCAGTTCCACCTCCAGCGCAAGCACGATGAGCTGGCCCTGACACTGATTTTGTGCGGCATCATGCTGCAGGCTCTGATCGGCTGGGTACAGTTGCAACAACTGCCTTTTTTCAGCGCCCTGGTGCCGATCGCCAGCAGCAGCCAGCCCATCGCCATATTTCAGCAGGTCAACCTTACAGCGAGTTTCCTGGCGACCGGCCTGCCCGTAGCTGTCTACCTGGCGACCCGTCCGGGCGCCCTGCGTGCGCCCTGGCTGATACGCATCCTGCCCTATTGCGGCCTGGTCCTGTGCAGCGGCGTACTGCTGTCTACCGGCTCCCGCGTGGGTCTTTTGGGCGGCGTCCTGGGCCTGCTGATGGCGTTTGCCGGACGACGCCAGTTTCTGCGCCGGCACAAGGGTATCGCCCTGGCGTTAGTAATATCACTGTTACTGAGCTCAAGCTTTCTGCTGTCGGACAAGGTCGAGCGGGGGTCGTCCTCCGCACTCGACAAGATCGAACGGCTGCAACAGGGCGGCCAGGCTGACGTACGCTTTTCGGTCTATGAGATATCGCTGGATACCATCGCCAATGCGCCACTGTTCGGGCACGGCCTGGGCAGTTTCCAGTCCGTGTGGCAGGATGAGCGCGGCCAGTTTCAGGACCGCCACCCCGACCTTGATATAGGCCCGCGCTATTCTCACCCCCACAACGAGCTGCTGTTCTGGCTGGTAGAAGGCGGTCTTGTGGCCCTGGCCGGCATCCTGATCTGCGCCGCTGCCGTGGTCTGGCGCCTGGTACGTCTGGGCTCAGAGCGCGGCCTGCTGCTGGCTGGCATGCTGCTGCCCATAGTGTTGCATACCCAGGTCGAGCTGCCGTTCTATATATCCTCACCCCACTGGTTCCTGCTGCTGTTCCTGCTCTACCTCACCTTCAGCCTGCGCCCGACAGGTCTCGGCCTCAAGCTGTCCCAGGCGGCACGCGGGCTCTGCACCGGACTGCTGCTGATCATTCCGGTGGCAGGCTCAACCTTTTTGCTGCATTCCCTGCTAGCCAACGCCGGCATCGTTAACTATATGAAAAGCCGCGGACAGCAGTCTGCCTTCCTTCAGCCGGCCATCAACAACCTCTATTTTTCCGGCCAGGCCACCTACCTGCTGATGAAGGAGTCGCTTCTCATTGGCTACAGCCTGAATGACAAGCAGCGCAGCGCGGGCTTTATCGCCTGGGCCAATGAGTACCTGCAGCGCACCCCCGACATTCAGCTGTTCTACGACCTCGCCGGCGCCTATGTGCATATCGGAGATCATCAGCGGGCACAGCAGGCACTGGAACGCGGGCTCTACATCTACCGCCATAACGGGCGACTGGAACAGGCACTACTGGCACTTAAAGCGGGCGATATAGATAACTACCTCAGGGATCTGGCGGCCAAGCACGCGGCTCGCAACGCCCAGACGGCCCAGGGTCAGCCCCAGTAGCAGCAGACACAGACACAGACACGCCACCAGGGACGGTACGGACGTAAAAGCAAACAAACGAGAAAAGCGGGGAAAGTGGAAATCACCGAATTGAGGGACGAAAACCAAAGGGATAAGGCCCCTAAACTAAACCTCAGGCGCTCAATTTTGTGACCAGACGCGCAAGACCTGCGGCCGGCCAGTCAAGTTCGAGTATCGCCAGTGAACCAGGCTCCATGGGTTCTGCATAGCGGGCATCCCCCGTCACCAGAGCCGCGATCAGATTACCCAGCAGAGGCTGATGCGCCACCAGCAACAGACCCTGCCAGGGAAGCAGTTCCAGCTGCACCAACGCATCACCGACAGACGATTCTGGCACGAAGGCTGCATCCGGCAGCAGTGTCGGCACGGACAAGGTATCTGCCGCCAAGGCTGCAGTCTGACGCGCCCGCAGATAGGGGCTCGAAACAACGGCTGAGACAGCTTTGAGCTGATCCTTATGGACCATCAGCATTGCCCGCACCGCCGCTGCGCCCATGGGCGTCAGGCTGCGATCAGCGTCACTGGCTGCATCCCAACCGGCCTCACCGTGACGCATGACATAAAGCTGCATGACCCACCTCTGTCTTTCATGTAAAGCGTGAGCGTGGCGCCTAAGCCTGTATTAGCGCAGGCGCCGGCGTTTAAAACCTGAACCAGGCCCATTCCTGGTGGGTACACGCCTTTCAGCTGCGCGGCAGGACAAACTCGACATCGCTGCTCTGCTCGTTCAGCATCAGCATTTTCGCAACCGCGGCGGCCGGGGCATGATTGAACACCACCTCATAAAGCCCGTCCACCAACGGCATGTAAATCCCCAGCTGATCCGCCTTTTCCTTGACGCGATGCAGGGTGTTGACCCCTTCTGCGACCTCCCCCAGCGCCGTGACGGCCTGCTCCAGTGTCTTGCCTTCACCCAGGGCAAAGCCGACCCGGTAATTGCGCGACAGCGGCGACATGCAGGTGACGATTAGATCCCCCACCCCCGCGAGCCCGAGGAATGTCAGCGGATTGGCCCCCATGCTGACGGCAAAGCGGCTCATCTCCGCCAGACTGCGGGTCATCAGCATGCTGCGGGTATTCTCCCCCATGCCCAGGGCATTGCTCATTCCCGCCGCAATGGCATAGATATTCTTCAGCGCACCGCCAAGTTCGACCCCATACATGTCGGTACTGGCATAGACACGGAAATAGGCCGTATGCAGTGTGCTCTGCACCCGCTCGCGCAGTGCCTCGCTTTCGCTGGCAATAACCGTTGCCGTGAGCTGCCGCGCCGCCACTTCCTTGGCAAGGTTGGGCCCGCTCAGCACACCGATGCGGGCATCCGGCAGCTCGTCGGCGAGGATCTCACTCATCAGACTGAAGGTGCCGGCTTCGATACCCTTGGTGGTGCTGACAACCATTTGACCCGGCGTCATATAGGCTCGGGCTTCATGCACCACAGCGCGAAAACCGCCGCTGGGAATGGCCACGAACACCAGCTCAGCCCCGCTCAGCGCATCGGCAAGGCTGGTGTGCGCCTCAAGCGTAGCCGCCAGCGGGTAGCCCGGCAGATACTTGCTGTTTTCGCGCCTTTTACGCACGTTCTCGACCTGCTGTGCGTCGCGCATCCAGAGCCGCACCTGGATGCCCTTTTCCGCCATGATGTTGGCCAGCACAGTTCCAAAACTGCCGCCACCCAACACGGTCACTCGCATCGCACCCTTCATCGATCAAAACTCCCTGAAATTAGACTCTGCCTGGACACACGGCCAGGACAGTGATGCCTGCAGGGGCGCCAGCGGACAGCCCGCACCCTGCAGATCAGACTCTGGGCGCAGAGCCGGGTTCGTCGGCGGCATCGACTGCAACTTCGGCAGCTTCGGCAGCTTCAACACCCGCGTGCGCAACAGCGTCGGCCTGCTGTGACCTGGCAACCTTCAGATCGTCCTGCTCGGTCTGGGTCTCAGCCACCTTGTCGGAATCAGCTACTTTGTCGGAATCAGCGGCCTGCCCGGATTCATCAGTCTCTTCAGATTGTCCAGATGCTGCAGTCTGCTCAGGTTCTGCAGAGCCCTGCGCGGACGGCACCACAGCCACATCATCGGCGGGCGCTTCAGGCTGAGTGTCAGAAGAAGCCGGCACTTGGGCATCATCTGCACCGGCTTCATCCGCGTCGGTGGTCGTAGCGGCTACGTCGGCCACAGCAACCGCCACCGGCATGACGTCAAGCAGCAGCTCGGGATCAGGATGCAGGCAGTTCATTTTCACGCCGGTTTCCACTTCAATTTCCGGAATCAGGAAAGAGTCGTTTTCACAGGCGAAGCACACCGAGGCACCGGTTGCGCCGGCGCGACCGGTACGGCCGATACGGTGTACGTAATCTTCAGGGTCTTCCGGTAACTGGTAATTGATGACATGGGTCACGCCGTCGATATGGATGCCACGCCCAGCCACATCGGTGGCCACCAGCACCTGGATCTTGCCGTTGCGGAAGTCCTCCAGCGTACGCAGGCGTTTGTTCTGCGGGATCTCGCCGGACATCAGCGCCGCACGCAGGCCGTCTTTCTCGAGCCGCTCGGCCAGGGCACGGGTTTCATGGCGGCGGTTGCCAAACACTATGACCTTCTCGATGCCATTGACACGGATGTAATTGCGCAGCAGACGATACTTCTGACTGCTGGACACCAGGAATACGGTCTGACTGATATTGTCAGTCGTCTTGCGATCGGGTTCGATTTCAACCCGCACCGGGTCCACGGTCCATTGCTGTGCCAGGCTCATGATATCCTCGGAGAAGGTGGCACTGTAGAGCAATGTCTGGCGATCTTCGCCTTTGCGCGGCGTCTGGCGAATGATGGTGCGAACGTCGGGTATAAAGCCCATGCTCAGCATGCGATCGGCCTCATCCAGCACCAGCACCTCAACGTTGTAGAGATCGACTTCCTTGGAGCGCACGAAATCAATCAGTCGACCGGGCGTGGCTACCAGGATATCCACCGCTCGCTCGCGCAGTTCCGAGCGCTGCTTTTCGTAATCCATGCCACCGACCAGCGCAACCGCGCTGATATCGGCGTATTTGCCCAGATCCACTGCATCGGATGCGATCTGCAGCGCCAGCTCTCGGGTCGGCGCCACAATCAGCACACGCGGCTCGCCCATGCGACGCTCTTCATCCAGCGGAAAGTCGATCAGATCGGTGATGATACCGGTCAGAAAAGCGGCAGTCTTGCCGGTACCCGTCTGTGCCTTGCCGATAATATCCTTGCCGGCAAGCGCAGACTCCAGGGTAGCTGCCTGAATCGGCGTACAGTACTGATACCCCAGATCCTGGATGGCGTGCAGCATGGCATCCGGCAGGTTGAAGTCGTGAAAGCGCGACTTGCCCTCTTCAACGGGCACTACAAAATCAGCCGGTGACCACTTCTGTACCTTGGATGCGCCGCGCGGGCGCGAGCCCCCGCGCTTGCGTGAGGATCCGCGGGATGGACGTCTGCGTTTGTTGCTCTTATCGTCGTTAGTCAATGTGAAACCTTAAACCCTGTTAGTTCAGTTTGCGCCTGAAAGGTGGCAACGCATCCAGCAGCTGTCTGCCATAGCGTTTGGTGACCACCCGGCGATCCAGCAAAATAATGTTGCCGCTATCCTGTTCTGTTCTGAGCAAGCGCCCGACCGCCTGAGTGAGACGCATGGAGGCCACAGGCACACTCCAGTCGATAAAGGCATTGCCGCCCTGGCGTTCAATCCACTCCGCCATGGTTGCGTCCACCGGATCATCCGGCACGCTGAATGGCAGCTTGGTAATAATGACTTCGGTCAGGTAGTCACCGGGCAGGTCGACCCCTTCGGCAAAGGATGCCAGACCAAAAATAATGCTCGGCGTGCCTTTGTCGATCGCCGCCCGGTGCTGCTGCAGTATTTCATTCTTCGAAAACTGGCCCTGGGACAGAATCGTATTCTTAATGGAATCAGCTAACTGTTCAAGCACCGTGCGCATCTGGCGCCATGAACTGAACAAAACCAGGGTCGCGCTGGCCTGCGGCAACCGTTTGGCCAGAAAATCAGCGACCTCTGCAGTATGCGCTTCGGGATTGGAGGGGTCCGCCCGCATGGGCGGCACCCAGAGTTCGGCACAGCGCTGATGATCAAACGGGCTTTGCAGCCGCTCGCAGGGACTGTCCGCAGGCAAGCCCAAATCTACCAGCACACGGTCAAAGTGCCCCAGCGCCGTCAGTGTCGCCGAGGTCACGACAGCGCCGTAACAATGTTGCCACAGATGTTCGCTCAGGGTTGCTGCCGCCGACACCGGGCTGCTGCGGCATTCGAAATCAACGCCGTCGGGAGATTCGATCACATTGATCCAGCGCGCCGTTGGCGAGCTGCCCTCGGGATCCGGATTGCGATAAGAGCGCACCAGCGAGTGGATGGACTGCATCCGCGAGAGCAGGAGTCCTGTCTGCGGATACCAGCGTTCCGCCGCATCCTTTTCAATCTCCGGAATACCGCCATCAATGGCCTCCTTGAGCAACTCCACAATCTGCTCGAACTTGACCACCGCCTTGTCTGCAATCTTGGCAACATCGCCCGCTTCGATGCGCAGCATCTCCGGCAACTGCCCGTTGGGAAAGCGAAAACGATCCGACTTGGGACTGCCGTTGGATTCTGTCAGCAAGGCACGCAAGGTACGCTGAAAGCTCTCCAGGCACTGATTCAAGTCGGTAAAAGGCTGGGCCAGCTGCGTTACATAGGTACTGAGCACCTGATGTTCGCCGCAGTCGACACGCATTTTCTCCAGCTGGCGTGTGGCGGCCGAAAGCCAGCGAATACTGCCCGCAACTCTCATGCTGTAGGAGAAATGACCGATCGCCTTGGCCGCCAGATGGTGACCTTCGTCAAACACGTAAATGCTGTCGGCCGGGTCCGGCAGAATGGCGCCGCCGCCCAGGGCCAGATCCGCCATCACCAGGTCATGATTTGCAATCACCACCTCGGCCTGATCAAGGGATTCGCGCGCCCGGTAAAACGGACAAGCGCTGAAGTTATGACAACGCCGGTTGGTGCATTGCAGGTGATCACTGGTGAGCGGATGCCACAGCTGATCTTCCAGCTCTCGCTTGAGGTTGTCCCGGTCGCCGTCCCAGCGGCCGGAGGCAAACTCGTTCAGTAACTCACGATAGAGCCCCAGGTCCGCCTCATCGAGCTTGTGGACCTGCTCATCTTCGTAGAGCGCCATCTGCCCCATTGCGCCCTGACTGTCAAGAATACGCTCGGCCTTGCTGATACAGAGGTAACGCCCGCGTCCCTTGGCCAGACTGACCTTGACCGGCAGCTGGGCGTGCAGAGCAATATCCGGCAGATCCTTGTACAGCAGCTGCTCCTGCAGTGCCACGGTTGCCGTCGAGAGCACCAGTTTCTTGTTGGCGGCCTTAGCCACCGGGATGGTGCCCAGCAGATAGGCCAGCGTCTTGCCGGTACCTGTACCTGCCTCCACCAGCACGACATGCCCCTCGGACTGACGTACACCCGAAGCATCGGCCTGCACACCGCCAATGACGCGCGCAACGGCACCCACCATCTGGCGCTGCCCATAGCGCGACTTGAGACCCTTGGCATCTAGAAATGCCCGATAGGCCTGCTGTATCTGTTGTTTGAGGTCCTCGGTTAGCAACGCGGCATCCGGATCAGCTGAGACAGGAGCCGCGATTCTAGCAAAACACTGGATATATCAACAGAATTTGCTTTACGGGATTAAGCTACTGTATATACTTACACCTACTGTATAAAACAACAGGCAAAAACCATGAAACTGACTCGCCGACAAACGGATGTGCTCGAGTGCATCAAAAAGCATATCGAAACCACCGGCTACCCGCCCACACGGGCCGACATTGCGCGCGATCTTGGTTTCAAATCAGCCAACGCCGCTGAAGAACACCTCAAGGCACTGGCTCGCAAAGGTGCCATTGAAATCATTCCCGGCACCTCCCGCGGCATACGCCTGCCCGATCTCGGGCTCGATGCCGCCAACGAAAGCCTGCCCATCGTCGGCCAGGTGGCCGCAGGTTCACCCATACTTGCCCAGCAGCATATTGAAGATCACTGCACCATCTCGGCCGATTTTTTCCATCCGCCGGCGCACTACCTGCTGCGGGTAAAGGGCCAGAGCATGCGCAATATCGGCATCATGGATGGCGACCTGCTGGCCGTGCATCAATGCCAGGAAGCCCGCAACGGCCAGATAGTAGTGGCGCGTATAGGCGACGAAGTCACGGTAAAGCGCTTCAAACGCGAGAATAATCGCGTCTATCTGCTGGCCGAGAACGAAGACTTTGCTCCCATTGAGGTCGATCTCAGGGAACAGGAAATATCCATTGAAGGCCTGGGTGTTGGCGTTATCCGCCGCGGAGGAGAACCACTATGAACCTTGCACCGGCGCCCAAATACCGCCGCACCCTCTTTCAGGCCAAGCGCCAGAACCTGCACCCAGGTCAGAGCGTGAGCCAGAATGTGACCCGCAAAAAGCCGGCTCCCAGCAGTACAGGCGTCGGCAAACTGACCGAAATCATTACCCACGACTGCAACCTGTCCAGCATGCCCCTGCTGATGCCATTGCTGGCCCAACTGAGCCGGGATGATCGCTGGTTTGCCTGGGTCGCACCCCCTGCACTGCTGCCAAAAACACTGCTGACCGATGCCGGGATTGATCTGGGCAAGGTCATTCTGCTGCAACCCGACAGCGGCCACAGCGCGTTTGACCTCGCCCGCCGCGCCCTGAGTGCCGGCACCTGCCATGCAGTCATTTCATGGCCAGGCTACCTGTCAGAATTCGAACTCAAGGCGCTCGAACAGGCAGCCGCCTGCGGCGACAGCCATGGCATTCTGATCCGGGGCCGGGAGCACGCCTGAAGCCGTCAGGCCTGCCTGAGCGGGTCACAAATTGGGTATTGGGGCAGATTCAGGCAAGAGGCGTTTGAGCTTCAGCACGTACCGTCGATAGCCACATCCATGCCCCATGACCATACACCCATGAAAGCCCAGACTGCAGTTTGCGAAAAACACTTTGGGAAGAGCGGTTAGTGAATAACAGGCGGCCTTAGCACATCGGCCTCAGCTTCGCGTTGACGCGCACCCGCCTCGGCCACCAGCTGGACGCCAGCCGACAGCATGATCTTGGCGATATTGATACGCTCATCACCCAGCGTGCTGGACAACTCATCGGAAAAGCTCAGCGTCAATAGCGGCTCATCCTGTTCACTGGAGCGACGAACGACAATTTCGCCCGTCTCCAGCATGACTATTTCAAGCAATGCGTCTTTCATTTGATCCTTTCGCCTTATGCTTCGGCGCCCGGTAACCGCCTTGAAATCTGTGACCAGCACCTTATCAGCATGCATTCGTTCGATACCTGACTGACCGCCAGCGACACTCAGGGCAAAGCGACTACTTCACCACTCCTGCATGCCGGCACGCAAGCGCTCAACAAGCTGGGCCAGTTCGCGCTGCCATAGCTGACACAGCTGCGGCGTCACTTCTGTTACCACATCGACACTGAGCGACATCAGCCGAATCTCGGACTGACTCTCGCCGACGTTGACCGCCGCAGGCCTGGCGCCCGGCCGCCAGCAGGCCCCATAGGCTGCATGCATGCGCCTCAGCCAGCTAGCAGCATCCTGCTCCAGCGAAGCCAGCTCGGTGCGCTCGGGCGACTGCACCGCCGCCTGCTCAAACAGCGTATCGAGGTCGGCAAAGCTTTGCAGCTGCGCCACCTCCAGGCGGTAGTGGTCACCAATCTCACACAGAAAGGCACCATAGGCCGACGCCAGATGGAACAGCACCGACTCCTGGCAACACTCGACCTGGGCCTGACGGCTCCAGCCGGTAGACGCCTGTGCCTGGGCCAGCTGCTCGAGCTGAAGCTGAACAAAGTTCAGCTTCTGGCTGGTGCGGGTAACAAATACGCTCATGCAATTTACTCCGCCACCGGCTATTTGGCTTTTTTGGCCTTCTCTTCTACCACCCAGCGACCGCCATCAAAGTAGGCGCGCCATCCGGTTGCCTTGCCCTCGACCTCCGTCATCACGTACTGCTCCTTGGTCTTGCGACTGAAACGTATCAGCGTGGGATTGCCATCAGCATCCGCCACTGGCGCATCAAACAGGAAACTGTACTTGGGATCGATTTCATCCCTGTGTGGCAGCAGCTCACCAACCTTGGGCGGCCGGGTCTCACGATTCTTCGGAAACTGACTCGCCGCCAGAAACAGGCCACTGGCACCGTCGCGCAGAATATAAGTGTCATCGACCTTTTCGCACTGCAGCTCAGGCATCGGTACCGGATCCATCTTGGGCGGTGCAGCTTCACCGCTCTTAAGCAGCTTGCGGGTGTTCTTGCATTCGCTGTTGGAGCAGCCGAAGTACTTGCCGAAACGACCGGTTTTGAGCTCCATCTGGGCGCTGCACTTGTCGCACTCGATGGTCGGACCTTCATACCCCTTGATGCGGTAGCTGCCAAACTCTACCTCAAAGCCATCGCAATCCGGGTTGTTGCCACAGACATGCAGCTTGCGGGTCTGATCGATCAGGTAGGAGTCCATCGCGGCACTGCATTTAACACAGCGGTGCTTCTTGCGCAGCAGGCGGGATTCAGCCTCATCGTCGGCATCTTCGCTCACCACCTCGTCGCCAGACACCAGATTGATGGTTTCCTTGCAGCGCTCCTTGGGCGGCAACGCATAGCCGGAACACCCCAGAAAGACACCGGTACTGGCGGTTCTGATCATCATCACCCGGCTGCACACCGGACAGGGAATATCGGTCTCCGTCGGCGTATTGGGGCGCATGCCGCCTTCTTCACTGCGCGACTCTTCGAGTTTTTTCACAAAGCCCGCATAGAAACCGTCAAGTACCTGCTTCCAGTTTTTGTCGCCACTGGCCACATCGTCCAGCGCTTCTTCCATGCGTGCGGTAAAACCGAAATCCATCAGATCGGTAAAGTTTTCCGTCAAGCGCTCGGTCACTATGTCGCCCATTTTCTGGGCATAAAAGCGCCGATTCTGCACCTCGACATAACCGCGATCCTGAATCGTGGAGATGATCGCCGCATAGGTCGAGGGACGACCGATACCGCGCTTTTCAAGTTCCTTGACCAGGCTCGCCTCAGTGTAGCGAGGCGCAGGCTTGGTGAAGTGCTGCTTGGGATCGAGAAGCTCGAGCGCCAGGGTCTGACCGGCCTTGAGGTCCGGCAGAATCACGTCTTCGTCATTCTTACCCTTGCTCGGAAGCACCCGGGTAAAGCCATCAAACTTGAGAATCCGACCGCGTGTACGCAGCTCAAAGTCGCCAGCACTGACCTGCACCCGCGTACTGAGATACTCAGCGGGATTCATCTGACAGGCCAGAAATTGCCGACGGATCAGATCGTACAGCCGCTCGGCGTCACGTTCCATATTGGTCAGCGCCGTGGCCTCGATGCTTACATCGGACGGTCGAATCGCCTCGTGCGCCTCCTGTGCACCTTCCTTGCTGCTGTACACCACAGGCGCATCGGGCAGGTATTTGCTGCCAAACATATCGCCAATGTATTCGCGACACTGCGTCACTGCGTCAACGCTGAGGTTGGTGGAGTCGGTTCGCATATAGGTGATGTAACCGGCCTCATACAGCCGCTGTGCCATCATCATGGTCTTCTTGACACCGTAGCCAAGGCGCGTACTGGCAGCCTGCTGCAGCGTAGAGGTAATATAGGGCGCACCCGGTTTGGTGGTGGTCGGCTTGTCTTCACGCTTGACGACCTGATAGGTCGCGCCTTCCAGCAACGTCAGCGACGCGCTTGTTTCCTGCTCACTGACCGGCCGAAATGCCTGATCCTTGTAGCGGGTCACCTGCAGTCGCACAGCGGCCTTGTCTGCGGTCAGGGTATCGGCATGCAGTTCCCAGTATTCTTCCGGCACAAAGGCACGAATTTCCCGCTCACGCTCCACGACCAGGCGAGTTGCCACCGACTGCACACGCCCGGCGGAAAGACCGCGCGCAACCTTTTCCCACAACAGCGGCGACAGCATATAGCCCACCACACGATCGAGGAAACGTCGCGCCTGCTGCGCATTGACCCGCGCCAGGTCAAGCTCGGAGGGCTTCTCGAATGCCGACTTGATGGCCTTCTTGGTAATTTCGTTGAACACCACGCGGCGATAGCGCGAATCATCCCCGCCGATAGCTTCCCGCAGATGCCAGGCAATGGCTTCCCCCTCGCGGTCCAAGTCGGTCGCGAGATAGATTTCGTCGGCGCTTTCCGCCAGCCGCTTCAGTTCTTCAACGACCTTTTCCTTACCGGGAAGTATCTCGTAGCGGGCCGCCCAGCCATTGTCAGGATCGACGCCCATGCGTCCGATCAACTGTTCCCTGGACTTGCGTTCCTTGTACACCGCCTTGTCCTCGGGCGACATCTTGCGTGTCAGCGCCGCCTGGCGTGCCCGCTCCTTCGGATCACTTTTGGTTGCAGTTCCGCTGGTCGGAAGATCGCGAATATGGCCTACGCTCGACTTAACGACATACTGGCTGCCGAGGTATTTGTTTATCGTCTTGGCCTTTGCCGGAGACTCGACGATAACGAGTGACTTTCCCATAGAATAATGTTCCTTGGCGCGGAATCGGCTAACTGAATCAGCGTGCATATATAAGTGCTGACATTGCGGGGGTCAAGCAAAGCGAAGAAAAAGCTGCTTTTTTGGCCGCGACAGGGTCAGAACGCTGCATCGGATGAAAAATGCTTCTGTTACACTTTATAATTCAGAGAGTTAATAACCAACCCCCATGGCACTCATGCTGCACGACAACATCATCATACTCATCATAATTGCCGTTGTCGGACTCCTGGCCCTGATTGGCAGTCACATTATCAGCCAGCGTGAACTGCACGCCCGCAGACAGACTGCACGGGTAAAATGGCTCGGCCAACAGGCTGAACACGGTATCAACGCCCTGGGAATTTTGCGTGCCTGCAGCTGCAAGCCAGAGATTGTTGAGCGCATTGAAGCCCATGTTGCCGCACTGATCAGTGAAATGGCGGACCTGACGCCGGACAACCCGCTCCTGAGCACACTGACCAGCCAGAAACAGCATGCGGACCGCTCGACCGCCGCAGCCGCGGCCCTGAACAGCGACCGCGCCATCAAGCGGGCATCCATCTTCATTAATTACGCCCGCGATCTGCTGGCGGAAATGGCACAGAATAACAGCCTGTCACCGGCGCTTGCCAAAAGTTACGCCCAGGAACTGCATTGGCTGAACGTATCGATTATCGCCACGGCTCACCTGACCCAGGGCCAGAAAAGTCTTGGCCTTCAGGACAAGCCGGCCGCCCTGTCGCACCTCAAGCACGCCAAGGCGGTGCTGACCCGCGCCATGGTACCGCAGCAGTTCAAACAGGAGCGCCTGACCCAGATCCAGACGCTGCTGGACAGCCTGGAGCCGCGCCCGCAACGTTCAGACGGCACTCTGGCCGACAATCTGGATGCCTACTTCAAGGACCATTGAGCCTAAAACAACATCAAGCAAGCGCCTTCATGCCTCATCAATGCGGGCAAAGCGCGCAACCGGCTCACCCGCAGGACCGGATACGGTTTCGACAAACATCGCCAGCGGCCGCACCCAAAGCCCCCGATCCCCGTAACAGGGCCGATAGACGACCAGCCACTCTTCGGTTTCCGAATGGCGGGCACAGCCCATCACTTCGTACTCATTGCCCTTGTAATGCCGATAGAGCCCCGGCTGCGGCTGTTGCAGTTTACCCACATTCACCTCCTGTCAAAAACCCTGGTCTGCGACACGCCGCAGAAGAGCCTGAATTTTCTCGACACCTTCAATGCCACCACGCTCTTCCCAGAATGCAGTCACATGCAGCGGTGTCGACTCCAGCGCAACCACATCCAGCGGCAGCGCCGACAGCACCTCTGCCAGCACATCAAGCTGGTCCCGGGACAGCAGTCGCTCACCCTGCTTCCAGCTCCAGCCCTCTGGCAGACCTTCATTGGCCAGCGAGCGCATACGGAACAGCTGCCAGGGCTGCAGCCGCTCACGCTGCACTGCACTGAGCCCATGGCGCAGATACCGATAAGCGGCACGTTCGTATTCCTCGGCATCGGCCTGGCCCGTCGCACGTGGCGCGGTCAACCGCACTATCTGTACCTGCAACCCCAGGGTGCGAGCCTTGCTGCGCAACCTGGCCTGGGTCTTTTCCCGCGCCGTTGGCATGGCCCACATCATGGAACCTATGAGCGACATCATGATCAGTACAATTATTCCCCAGGTCCACATAACGTTCGCATGCCTTACTGAATGTTTGAATGCCCGGATACCGGGTCACTATGCTAATCTCAAGTTAACGCAACCAGACGGAAACCTTCGATCATGAGTGCTTATAAACGAATCTTGCTGGCGGTTGACCTGTCTGAAGAATCAGATCAGCTGATCGACAAAACCTGCGAGATTGCCGAGCGCAACAACGCAGAACTGAGCCTCATTCATGTGATTGAGCCTCTGAGCTTTGCCTATGGTGGCGATGTCCCGATGGACCTGACCACCATTCAGGAGCAACTCGACGATCATGCCCGGGGCAAGCTCGACAGCTTTGCTGCCCGCCTCAGTCATCCGGTGACCCACAAATTCATAGTCAGCGGCCATACCGAATCTGAAATCCACCGCCACAGCGAAGAAAACGCCATCGACCTGGTGATCGTCGGCAGCCATGGCCGCCACGGCCTGTCACTGCTGCTCGGCTCAACCGCCAATGGCGTACTGCACGGCGCCCACTGCGACGTACTCGCCATCCGCGTGCAGCCCGTCAAGTAACTGTGCACCGGACCGGCCAGCGCCGCCCAGAGCCGCACACCTAAGGCTTAAGCCGCGCCCGCACAGCGGGCGCTCTAATGCCTTAATCCTGCATTGCTTCCAGCTCGACCCAGCGTTCCATCAGCACTTCCACCACTTTTTCCTGCTGCGCAAAGGCATCGAGCCCTGCCTGGATCTTGTCCTGACCCTGCTCATAGAATCTGCTGTCCGACATGGCGGCCTGCAGTTCGGCCAGCTTGGCCTCCGCCGCTTCCAGCTGCGCCGGCAGTCCGTCCAGTTCGCGCTGCAGCTTGTAGCTCAGCTTGCGCGCAGCCTTGGGCGCCCCTTCCTTGCCCAGCACCGGCTTTTCAACCCGGCCTTTGGACGCCGGGGTCACGACCGGCTGTGGCCGCTGACGAATCCAGTCCTGATAGCCGCCCACGTACTCACTGATCCTGCCCTGACCTTCAAATACCAGGGTGCTGGTCACCACGTTGTCGAGGAAGGCACGGTCATGACTGACCAGCAGTACGGTACCGGTGAACTCCAGCAGGATTTCCTCCAGTAGCTCCAGAGTTTCCACATCCAGATCGTTGGTCGGCTCATCGAGCACCAGCACGTTAGCCGGCTGACTGAAGAGCTTGGCCAGCAGCACACGGTTACATTCACCACCGGACAGCGCCTTGACCGGCGTGCGGGCACGCTCCGGCGCAAACAGGAAGTCGCTCAGGTAGCTGATGATATGGCGATCCTTGCCATTGATGCTGATGCTTTCACGGCCCTGGGAAATGTTGTCGATGACCGTTTTTTCCATGTCCAGCTGGCCACGCAACTGGTCGAAATAAGCCACTTCAACCTTGGTACCCTGGTTCACTGCACCTGAATCCGGCGCCTGCTGACCCAGCAGCAGCCTGAGCAGGCTGCTTTTACCAATACCGTTGGGGCCGATCAGGCCGATGCGATCACCGCGATTGACAGTCAGCGACAGGTTGTCCACCAGGGTACGACCATCGTAGCCCAGGGATACGCCCTTCAGCTCCACCACCAGCTTGCCGGAGCGCTGTGCGGTTTCCAGACCGAACTTGGCCGAGCCCTGGCGATTGCGCCGCTCGGATCTTTCCTTGCGCAGCGATTCCAGCGCCCGCACCCGGCCTTCATTACGGGTGCGCCGCGCCTTGATTCCCTGGCGAATCCAGACTTCTTCCTGGGCCAGTTTCTTGTCAAATTCAGCATTGTGACGGGCCTCTTCGGCCAGCATCTGTTCCTTGCGCACCTTGTACTGACTGTAACTGCCGGGAAAGGACACCAGCTTGCCACGATCAATTTCGATAATGCGCGTTGCCAGGGATTCCACCAGTGAGCGGTCATGGGAAATAAACAGTAGACCGCCACGAAACTCCTTCATCTGCTGTTCGATCCACTCGATGGTCTCGATATCCAGATGGTTGGTAGGCTCGTCAAGCAGCAGCAGATCAGGCTCCTGCACCAGAGCGGCACCGAGCGCCGCACGCCGGCGCCAGCCACCGGACAATTCTGACATCAGGCGGTCATCCGGCAGGCCCAGGCGCTCCATGACGCGCTGCACCTTCTGTTCAAGGTGCCAGCCATCCACGGCTTCAATCTGCTGCTGCAGCACATCGAGCTTGGCCATGGTGCGCTCGTCGTGCTCCATCACCAGCTCTTCGTAGCGCCTGCGCATCTCGACAACTTCACCCAGGCCACCCATAACCACGTCCCGCACAGCGCGCTCATCCGCCGCCGGCAGCGCCTGGGGCAGTTCCGCGACGCGACAGCCCGGATCAACCCAGAACTCGCCGCCATCGGCCTGCAGCTGGCCACCGATAAGCTTCAGCAAGGTCGACTTGCCTGCTCCATTAAGCCCCACCAGCGCCACGCGTTCACCAGGGTCGATCTGAAAACAGACTTGGTCCAGCAATGCCCTGGTACCAAAGGCGATGGAAATGTTGTCAAGTCGTATCAGCGGCATAATGTATCTATTCGGCTCATTTGGGGGACGCACATTCTACAGGAAATCCGCCGTAAATATGAAAACTGTTCAACCCCTGTATTTTGTACAGATGACTCCAGTAGACTGGACACAAATTCGGCTAAACAGGGCTGTAAACGGACTATGAAACCACTCTCCAGGATATGCGTGGCGCTGACGCTGGGCTGCACCTTTTCGCTGCCATCTCTGGCGGCCGGCACCACGGTCGACACATACGCCCGCGAGCGGGCAAGCTATCTGCAGGCAAAACAGGCGATTGCAACAGGAGACTGGAACACCTTTGAGACCATCTCACCCAGCCTCAGGGACTATCCGCTTTACCCCTATCTTGAATATGATCGAATGGAACAGCGCCTCGCCAGCGCCAGCCAGAACCAGATCGATCAGTTTGCCGCCAGCCACGCTGACACACCCTTGGCGTCGCGCCTGCAGCGCAGCTGGATCAACCAGCTGGCGCGCCAGCAGGCTTGGCACGGCCTTCTGCGCGCCATGGCGCAACACCCGATCAGCGGCACCCGCTACCAGTGCCTGGAGCTGGTTGCGCGACTCAACACCGGCGACACGGCGACGGCCTATGCCAGCGCCGCCGAGCTCTGGAATGTGGGCACCTCCCAGCCCACTAGCTGCGATCCCCTGTTCGACAGCTGGATCAAGGCTGGATACCTCAATTCCGATATAGCGCTGAGCCGCTTATTCAAGGCGGTTGAAGCCGGCAATTCCTCGCTGGCCAAATACGTTCAGCGCTACCTCAGCACGCCTGAGCACAAATCGGTCGGCGAGCTCTTCCTGAAAGTCAGCGCGGACCCGACAATCCTGAAAGACCGTAGCCTGCTGAATTCCGCCAACCCCCTGCACGGCCGCATCGCCGCCCACGGCATCCGCGACCTTGCGCGCAAGGACCTGGAACAGTCCTTCGAACTCTGGCTGCGTGATCGCGACCGCCTCAAGGTGGACCCGCAGCGCCGGGCCACCCTGGATCGCTACTTCGGCGTACGCATGGGCAAGAACTTCCTGCCCGACTACGAAGCATTGATGACCCGCCTGGATCCCGACTTCCAGCAGGAAGATATTACCGAATGGCGCATTCGCAACGCCCTCACCCGGCTTGACTGGAACAAGGTGCAGCAGCTGATCAAGCGCCTGCCGGCAGAATTGCAGGCCAACGAGCGCTGGCAGTACTGGAACAGCGTCGCCACCGACAGCACCGGCAAGGGCAGCAACAGCCAGGACAGCCTGTCCAGGCTGATCGGTTCACGCAACTTCTACAGCTTTCTCGCCGCCGAAATGCATGACCGCCCCTACGATCTGAAGGATGAGCCGGCTGGCTTTGACAGCGCACGCCTCGACCGCCTGGAACAGAGCCCGGCGTTCAAACGCATGCGCGAACTGCTTTACCTCGATGAGACCTACCAGGCCCGCTCCGAGTGGAACCATACCCAAACCCGCCTCAGTGACGACGACCGTCACGCCGCCGCCCATGTCGCCAGTCGCTGGGGCTGGCACGATCAGTCCATTCGGGGCGCCATCAGCTCGAAGCGCTGGAACGACCTCTCCATCCGCTTCCCGCATCCCTACAAGGCGCTGTTCAAGCAGTATGCGGCTGAGCGGGGCATCAACCGCACCTGGGCACTGTCCATCGCCCGCCAGGAAAGTGCTTTCCAGGCGTCGGTGCAATCCGGCGCCGGCGCCCGCGGCCTGATGCAGCTGATGCCCCAAACCGCCGCCCAGGTCGCCAAGCGCTACACTGTGCCCTATCGCAGCAGTAACGACCTTAACAGCCCCGAGACCAACATTTCACTGGGCACCGCGTACCTTTCGCAGATGCTGGAGCGTTTCAATGGCAACCGGGTGTTCGCAACCGCCGCCTACAACGCAGGCCCGCACCGGGTGTCGCGCTGGCTGGAAGAACGCGGCAACCTGCCGCTGGATATCTGGATCGAAACCATTCCGTTTGATGAAACCCGCAACTACGTGCAGAACGTGCTGGCATTCGGCGTCATCTATGACGTGCGCGACCAGCAACCCACGCGCATGCTGAGCCCGGCCGAGTCCGCCCTTCTGGCACTTTACCAGTCCGGCGGCGCCAAAAAACTCTGACACAGACCCGTCCTGTAATGCAAAACTGCTGCCCCCCCCCGAACGGGGGCCGGCGGCAGACTGGATCAAACAGCCGACATCCAGGCACGGCGGATATCACAAAGCCCTTCAAATGCCCTCTTCTTTAAGAACCCCGCCCACACCAGGAACAATACTGTGCTTACACCCATGACCGACATTGGCGTCAACCTCACCGACAGAAGCTTTGCCGAGGACCTGGACGCCGTGCTGGCGCGCGCCACCGGGGCGGGCGTCAGCACCCTGATCGTGACTGGAACCAGCGTCGCGGGCTCTGATGCCGCCCGCGCGCTGTGCGAAAGCAGACCGGGCCAGCTTTACTTCACAGCCGGCGTGCACCCGCACCATGCCAGTGACTACAACCCTGCTGCCCACCAACAAATGCGCCAACTCGCACACCACCCCGCCTGTGTCGCCATCGGTGAAACGGGGCTGGACTTCAATCGCAACTTTTCCAGCCAGGACGAACAGACGGCCGCCTTCGAGCAACAGCTTGAACTGGCCATTGAAACCGGATTGCCGCTGTTCCTGCACGAGCGGGACGCCCATCCGCAGCAGCTCGCCATGCTCAAACGCCACCGGGACTCAATCAGCCGTGCGGTCGCCCACTGCTTTACCGGCAGCGAAGAAGAGCTGCGTGGCTACCTGGAGCTGGACCTTTACATCGGCCTGACCGGCTGGATCTGCGATGAACGCCGCGGCAGCCATCTGCTGCCGCTTATCCGGGATATCCCGGCGAACCGCCTGCTGCTGGAAACAGACGCACCCTATTTGCTGCCGCGGGATATCCGCCCCAAACCTAAGTCCGGACGCAACGAGCCCCGCTATCTGCCCCACATTGCCGAGCGCGTGGCGCTCGCCACCGGCGAGCCGATCGAGGCCCTGCGCGCGCAGCTTCATGCCAACAGCCAGACCTTCTTCAACCTGGCAGGCCGCTAAAAACCTGCCAGGCAATTAACCCCAGAACGGCGACCTCAGAGCTTCTACTTCAGTCCCTCCATAAAGGACAGCAAACCGGCACGATCAAACGGCCAGCCAAGCTCCAGGCCGCTTGCCTCGTCCAGCAACACCGGAATCCGCACAGCATAGCGCTCCAGCAGGGCGTCCTCCTCGGCAATATCCACCTCATCGACGCTGTGCTGCGCGGGGTCCAGCGAGGTCACAATGATTTCAATCGCCTCATCGCACAGGTGACAACCGCTCGTACTCATCAACAGAAAATGGCGCATAGTTATTCCTTGCAATCCAGTTTGCGGCCGTCAACAACAACGGCGCCCCGCATTCTAGCGAGCCCATCGCCGGGCGGCAAAACCGCCACGCAGCTTCAGGCACATGCAACCCGGGTCATCTCACTGTAATGATGATGTAACAATTATCATTCACCCACAGGAGTGCCCCGGCCAATCCTCCCTCATTGCCATTGCGCAACTGCAATATAATTCTTCCGAAATTCGGCCCTCATCCCATTGAAGGGGTTGTCAGAGCCTTTGCCTCAAGGCTATGCTTGCGATTCTCATTTGTTTAGCAAATGCACAACATCGGCCCCTGCCAAGCTGTCGGGCACACCCAGCAAGGCGAGCATTGCGGATGTCGATCGAGCCGGAGAAAACGGTATTCATGGATACAAACAGCAACGTACTTTCGAATCCTCAGGAATTTGTCGACTACCTGAACACGGAAACCAAGAAAGTCCTGGACATGTTCACGGCCTCAGGCGGTGATGACATCTTTACCCAGTTCACTCAATCCTGGACCGAACTCACCACCCGCTCCTTTGAAGATCCGACCGTCTGGATTCGCGCCATCACCGACTACCAGACCGCACAGCTAAACCTGTGGCAGAGCCTGTTTACCGGCAGCGCCGCTTCCAGCGTCCAGCCATCCCAGGGGGATCGTCGCTTTCAGGCCGAAGAATGGTCCGCCAACCCAGTGTTCAGCTACATCAAGCAGTCATACCTGCTGACCTCCAAGCTGCTGAACGAGATGGCCTCCAACGCCAACCTGTCGGATTCCGAGCAGCGCAAGCTGGAGTTTTACACCAAGCAGTACATTGATGCCCTGTCGCCAACCAACTTTGCCGCCACCAATCCGGAAGTGCTGCAGCAGGCACTGGAAACCAAGGGCCAGAGCCTGATCGACGGTTTGAAAAACCTGCTCGGCGACATCGACAAGGGCCGCATCTCCATGACGGACGAAACCGCATTCGTGCTGGGCGAGAACCTTGCCCTGAGCGAAGGCGCCGTCGTGTTCGAGAACGACATGTTCCAGCTGCTGCAGTACAAGCCGCTGACCGAACAGGTCACCGAACGCCCGCTGCTGATCGTGCCACCGTGCATCAACAAGTTCTATATCCTCGATCTGCAGGAGCACAACTCCTTTGTGCGCTACTGCGTTGAACAGGGCCAGACCGTCTTCCTGGTGTCCTGGCTGAACCCCTCCATCGAGCAGGGCGACATCAGCTGGGATGACTACGTCGGCGAGGGCGTGATCAAGGCCATCGACGTGGTCCACGACATCGGCAGCGATGACAAGATCAATGCCCTGGCCTGGTGTGTCGGCGGCACCCTGCTGGCATCGGCACTGGCGGTGATGGCGGCGCGCAAGGACAACCGCGTAGCCTCCGCGACCTTCCTCACCACCCTCACCGACTTCAGCGACCCGGGTGATCTGTGCGTCTTTATCGACGAACAGCAGGTCAAGCGCCTGGAAGACAAGGTCAACAACGCCGGCGTTCTCAATGGCCGGGAGCTTGCAACCTCGTTTAACATGCTGCGCTCCAACGACCTGATCTGGTCCTATGTAGTGAACAACTACCTCAAGGGCCAGACCCCGCCGCCGTTCGATATTCTGTACTGGAACAGCGACTCCACCAACCTGCCCGCCAACATGTACACCTTCTATATCAACAAGATGTACCTGGAAAACAAGCTGGTCGAGCCTAATGCCCTGACCATCTGTGGCGAGCCTGTGGACCTGCGCAAGATAAAAATCCCCTGCTACTTCCTGTCCACCATCGAAGACCATATAGCCCCATGGAAAGGCACCTTCAAGGGCGCCGCCAACTTCAAGGGCAATGTTGAATTCGTCCTGGGCGCCAGCGGCCACGTGGCCGGCGTTATCAACCCGGCCTCCAAGAACCGTCGTCATTACTGGACCGGCGGCGAGCAGGGCAAGAGCGCCGACCACTGGTTCGATACCTCGACCCAGCAGGAAGGCTCCTGGTGGACACACTGGGGCGAGTGGCTGAAACGCCGCGCCGGCAAGAAACAGGACGCACCGACCGACTTCGGCAACGCGACCTTCAAGGTCATTGAGCCGGCACCAGGACGCTACGTCAGCGCCCGTATCGACTAAGCCTTGCAGCGCTAAAACAACGGCGGCGGACCCTTCGGGCTCGCCGCCGTTTTTGTTTGTGGCCCACGCCTTGCCCCACTGCAGCTACCACTTTATCCTGTGCCCCCAAGCCTCAAGCCCGGAGCAACGGAATGCACAGGATCAACTGCACTCATAGGCGCGACGCCTGGCCTGCATGCCCACAGTGCCTGCAAAAAACGCCTGGGCACGCCACCTCATCAATACCAGCCACTGAGTCGATGCCTTGAACCTTGCGAACGACAACGTTCAGCGCGCCAGCGCCCCCCGCATCTGCCTGCACGAGGCCCGCGTCCTGCTCAAGCTCGGCGGGCCCATCATGGTGGCGCAGCTGTCGCAAACCGCCATGGGCTTTGTCGACACCCTGATGGCCGGCCGCGTCAGCGCCCGGGATCTGGCCGCCGTGGCACTGGGCAATGGCATCTGGCTCCCGGTGTTTCTGGCGCTGTCCGGTGTGCTCATGGCCACCACGCCGATGGTGGCGCAACACCTGGGTGCCAACAGGACGCGCGCCGCCGGCGCCATATTTCAGCAGGGATTCTGGATCGCACTGTGCGCAGGCCTTCTGGCCTTTGTCAGCGTGCGCAACTGCGCCTGGCTGCTGGAGCAGCTGGATGTAGCACCCGAGCTGACCGCCCTGACCCAGGAGTACCTGCGGGCTATCTCCTGGGGCTTGCCGGCAATTTTGCTGTATCAGCTTATACGCAGCTTCTGCGAAGGCTTCGGCCTGACCCGTGTGGTGATGAAGATCGCCGTACTGGGGCTGCTGCTCAACATACCGCTCAACTACATCTTCATTTACGGCAAGCTCGGCCTGCCCGCCATGGGCGGCGTTGGCTGCGGCTGGGCCACCAGCATCGTCATGCTAGCCATGCTGCTGGCCGGCGCCCTCTACCTGTGGCGCAGCCAGACCTTTACCGAAACGGCACCCCTTAGTCGATGGCAACGCCCCAGCCCTGCAGCAACCCGGCAATTCATGCAACTGGGCCTTCCCATCGGTCTGTCGCTGCTGATCGAAGTCAGCATGTTCTCCCTGATCGCCCTGCTGCTCGCCCCGCTGGGCGACATTACCGTGGCGGCACATCAGATCACCATGAGCTTTACCGGCCTCACCTTTATGCTGCCCCTGAGCATTGCACTGGCCATCACCATCCGAACCGGACACCTGGCGGGCGCCACCGATTACCACAGAGCAAGGTGCAGTGCCTTTACCGGTGTGGTGCTGGCGCTTGGCTGCGCACTGCTCTCCTGCTGCTTCATACTGCTCTTCGCCCATAACATTGCCAGCCTGTATTCACCCAACCCGGTCGTTCTAGCCCTCGCGACCCAACTGCTCGGCATAGCCGCCTTCTTCCAGTTTTCCGACAGCATCCAGGTTGCCGCCGCTGGCGCCCTGCGCGGATTCAAGGATACGAGCATGCCACTGCTGCTGGTATTCGTGGCCTACTGGCTGGTCGGCATGCCGGCAGGCTTCATTCTGGGTCTCACCGACCTGGCGGGCCCGGCTCTGGGCGCCAAGGGCTTCTGGTACGGCCTGGTACTGGGACTCAGCCTCGGCGCCCTGCTGCTCGGCACACGCCTTGTGTGGATGACCCGGCGCCATATTACCCGCCTGGCGCAGGCCTAGGCGCCATGCACAGAGCGCTGCGAAACTGCGCACTGCTGCTGTGCCTGAGCGCACTGCTGACCGCCTGCGAGCGATCCAGCCCCGAAGCCATGCTCGACAACTACAGTGAACGGGTCGCCCGGGTGCTGGAAGAGTCCATCGACAACCGCCTCGACTCAGCCCCCGCTATTACACTGCTGCCGCCACGCCGCCAGCGACTTTTACCACTGACGGATCTGCGCCAGGGGCTGATCGAAGTATTGGCGCTGCGCCACTGCAACCTGCTGGGGCTGATCGCCCAGCGCAACAGCTCGCTCGGCAAGGTCATGCTGCCCTCCAAACAACTCGTATACGAAATGCGCCTGCTGAGCCAGGTGCGAGACTGCCGGGCGCAGCTGGCACAAAGCGTCAATGCCCACACTGACAAGGCTACTGATGCCCAGCTCATACAGCAGCTCGACAGCATCTACAGCCTGAAAGCGCGGGAGCTGCCCGCGGTACTCTGGAATGCGATCTACGCCTCCCGCGAAATGGAAAGCAACTTTTCCATTGGCGACCCACCACTGCCGCTCAGCCTGAATGAGAACCAAAGCGATGGCAGCGAGGCCGCACTGCTGAGCCTGCAGACACTGGCAGAGCTGCAAACACTGATCGCTACTCCCAACTGGCAGCTACCCACCGGGCTGGACCAGCTTGAGCAGCACTACCAGACACTTGAAGCCAACCGTTTTGGCAGCCAGTGGCTCAAATCCGTCTGGCTGCTCAGCCAGACCCTGGAACTCACGGCACAGGCGCTCGATCGCCGTGAGCAGCGTCGCCCCATCTGCCCACAACAGAGACCCACCCCCAGAGCACGCATACTGCTGAACGTATTCAACAAATATTATGCCGGCGAAGTACAGCCCTATATGGCACGGGTTGATCGTAGCGGCCAGCGCTGGAAGACACTGCATCAGCAACTGCTCAGCAGTCTGCCCGCCACGGCGGCGATGCGTGACTACCAGTGGCGCACCTTTGCCGATACCAACCCCGACAGCCTGTGGCAAACCTACGTCCGGGCGCGTGATCACCATATCCGCAGCTGGCAGACCACACTGCGGCACTGCAACCTGATGCCCAGCCGCTAATTCCCGCGGCTTATGCCTGCCGCCACCCGCACTGGTGACTGGAGAGTGCCGACGCATCGATCAATCATTCAGTAAAACTGAACTCTATACTGAAGTTATTCCGCTATTTAATCCCGGGCAGACATAGATAATGACTCCATCAACCTACTGTTGCGGAGACAGACATGACCAAAGTACTCGTAGTTCAATCCAGCGCCCTGAATGAAACCTCCAACACCCGACTGCTCACCGGCAAGCTGCTGACCCGCCTGGGCCGTGATGCAGAGGTTGCCGTTACCACCCGCGACCTGGCGCACCACCCGCTGCCCCACATCACTGACCAGACTCTGGGCGCCTTTTTTACCCCGGCCGATCAGCGTAGTGCCGAGCAGAATGAGATCATCGCGCTGTCCGATACCCTGGTGGCGGAACTCATGAATACCGATATCATCATCATCGCCGCCCCCATGTACAACTTCGGCGTACCCTCAACCCTGAAGGCCTACTTCGACCACATCGCCCGCGCCGGTGTCACCTTCAAATACACCGAAACCGGCCCCGTGGGCCTGGTGCAGGGCAAACAGGCCTACATCGTGACCGCCACCGGTGGCATTCACGCCGGCACGCCGCGTGACTTCGTTGCCCCCTACGTGACCACCTTCCTGGGCTTTCTGGGCATCAACGCGGTCGAAACCTTCGCTGCTGAAGGCATGAGCATGGCCGATATGAAGGAAGCATCGCTAAACCAGGCCATCAGCGCCATCGAACAGCTTTAACAGCCCCCAACGCCGCAACGCCTTAACGACAAGGGGCCTGTGCCGCTAAACCGGCCAGGCCCCTTGTAGCACGCAGCTTTTTACACTCAGTCACAGAGGTCAACCCATGGGATTACTGGTAAACGGACAATGGCACGACCAGGGTTACGACACCAAGAGCCAAAAGGGTGCCTTCGTGCGGGATCAATCCCGTTTTCGAAACTGGATAGGTGAAGACAATTTCAAGGCCGAGGCCGGGCGCTACCACCTGTACGTTTCCCTGGCCTGCCCCTGGGCCCATCGCACCCTGATCGCGCGCAGCATCAAGGGACTGCAGAAGATTATCAGCGTCAGCAGCGTACACCCGCTGATGGCCGCCAATGGCTGGGAATACAAGACCGACCCCGCCTTCAGTCACGCCGACTACCCCAGCGGTGACCCGCTCTATAACAGCCGCTATCACCATGAACTCTATACCCGCGCCCAACACGATTACAGTGGCCGCGTCACAGTACCGCTACTCTGGGACAAACAGCAGCACACCATTGTCAGCAATGAATCGGCCGATATTCTGCGCATGTTCAACAGCGCCTTTTCCCATCTCATAGACCAGGGCCCGGATCTGTATCCTGCACCGCTGCGCCATGAAATCGACGAGATTAACCAGTTCGTATACGAGAACATCAACAACGGCGTCTACCGCTGCGGCTTTGCGACCTCCCAGAGCGCCTATAACGACGCCTTCGACAGCCTGTTCGCCGCGCTGGATACCATTGATCAGCGCCTGGGCCGACAGCGCTACCTGCTGGGCAGCCGCATTACTGAAGCTGACTGGCGCCTGTTTACCACCCTGGTACGCTTTGATGCGGTCTATTTTGGCCACTTCAAAGCCAACCTGCGCAGCATCAGCAGGTACCCCAACCTGTCGGGCTACCTGCGCGAGCTGTATCAGTGGCCAGGCATCAGCGCCACTGTCGACATGGGCCAGATCAAGTACCATTACTACCGCAGCCACAGCACCATCAATCCCACCGGCATAGTGCCACGCGGGCCTGCGCTTGAGTTGACGCAACCCCACGACCGCGCACGCCTCCCCGCCACAACGGCATAAAGCCTGCGCTGAGCACTTGAGCGAAACTGCGGGATGATCCATGATGGCATCCCCGGGGAACAGGACGTACCAGGTGCTAACGCAGCGACACTCCCAGCAGGATCTACTGATACACAGGACTGTATTTCGCACGCTGCTGCCCTTTCTGCTGGTTCTGGCCATCGCTGCCAGCCTTGTCCTTGTGGCCGACGACGACAATGGCATTCGCCTCAGTCAGGCCAGGATCAATCAGCTCGGCCAGACCTACGGTGAACCCGCCCGACGCCGCCTTGCCGCCTGGCAACGCCTGCTCACAGATCTGGCCGACGCCGACGAAACCACCAAACTGCGCGAAGTGAACCGCTTCTTCAACCAGGTGCGCTTTCTCGACGACATAGTCCACTGGAAAAAAGCCGACTACTGGGCCACTCCGGTGGAGTTTCTGGTCAGTAACGGCGGCGACTGCGAAGACTTCTCCATCGCCAAGTACTACACCCTGCGTGAACTCGGCGTGCCGATCGAAAAGATGAGCATCGCCTACGTCAAGGCACTGGAACTGAACCAGGCCCACATGGTGCTAACCTACTACCCGCAGCCCAGCGACATCCCCCTGGTACTGGACAACCTGATTCCCGACATAAAACCCGCCAATCAGCGCCCGGACCTGCTGCACGTATACAGTTTCAATGGTGACAACCTCTGGCTGACCAAGAAAGGCCGTCGGGCGGATCTGGTGGGCGCCTCGGATCGGCTCAAGCCCTGGGTTCAGCTGCAGTCGAGGATCAATGAACAACATGACAAGTAGACACAGGAAGATAGCATGTCACTCGTAAACCAGTTGATAGCCGCCATCCTGGTGGCAATGATGGGACTTGCCGGCGGCACGATCTATATTGCCTCGGACAGCTCCAAGCGAATGCTGACGAACCAGCTGGAATCCCACGCTCTGGATACCGCGACCCATCTGGGACTTTACCTGGCGCCTTATATTGCCAGCCGGGATGCAGCCACGGTGGAAACCACCATCAATGCCATCTTCGACAGCGGCTTTTATCAGCGCATCGATGTGGTCACCGCCGATGGCGACATGCTGTTCAGCAAATCAACCGCGCCTGTGATTGGCAACACCGTGCCGCAGTGGTTCGTTGACCTGGTCACCCTCACGCCACCGGCCATGACCCGCGAAGTCACCTACAACTGGGCCAAGACCGGCACCATATTTGTGCAGGGCCACCCTGGCTACGCCTACCAGGCATACTGGCGCGTGGCCAAAGAGACTCTGGTCTGGTTCCTGTTCCTCGCCCTGGTATCGACATTGGCCATAGGCCTGGTGTTGCGGATGATTCTGCGCCCTCTCAAAGGCGTGGAGGACCAGGCCATTGCCCTGACACGCAAGCAGTACATTGAGCAACCGCGCATTCCCAAAACGCGGGAACTGCGCCGCGTCGTCGAAGCCATGAACCAGATGGTACGTCAGGTTCACCAGATGTTCGAAGAGCAGAGTCAGAATATCGAGGAACTGCGCCGCCAGGCGTACCGCGACGATCTCACCGGCCTGCCCAACCCCCGCGCCACCCGGGCTCAGCTGGGCGAACGTCTGGACTACCGCCAGGACTTCGGCCCCTGCGCCCTGCTCTATGTGCACATCGATAACCTGCAGGCGCTCAACCAGAGCCTGGGGGCCGAAAAGACCGACAACTTCATCCGTCTGCTGGCCGAGCAACTCAACACCACCGGCATCCACGCCGGCGATCACGTCATGGGCCGCCTCAGTGGTGCCGACTTTGCACTGCTGCTGAAACTGCCGGCACCGGATCAGCTACAACGCATCGCCAACGGCCTTTTGAGCAGCATTGATCAGGACTACCAGCAGCTGCGTCAATCCGAGGCTCAGACCAAAGCACCGGTATGTATCGGCATCGCCCTTGGCAATGACCAGACAGGCGCAGCCCAGCTGCAGTCCAATGCCCGCGTGGCCATCGAAAAGGCCCAGCAGGACGAGAACAGCAGGCGTGTGCATCAGTTCCAGGCACCCGGTGATCCGCAGCCGATTGACGAAAGCTGGCACGAACACGTCTCCGCCGCCATAGAAAATCAACAGATATTCCTGCAGGCACAGCCGGTCATTAGCGCCGACGAGCGTCAACTGCACCAGGAAGTCTTCGCCCGTATCCTCAATCGCGACAACAGCCCCTGCAGCGCCGGTGACTTTATCAGCGTGGTACGCGAACTGGGCCTGATGACCGACATGGACCGTGCCGTCGTCAATCACGCCCTGCACTACCTGCAGCAAAGCCCGTCGGACACCGCCCTGGCCATCAACCTGTCAACCGAATCCGTTTCCGATCCAGGCTTTCGCCAGTGGCTGCTGGAGCGTCTGACCACACTGAACGAGCGTGCACGCCTGTGCGTCGAGCTGAATGAATCCTCGGTACTCAACAACCTGGCGGGCATCGAAGGTTTGCGCAATGCACTGCGCACGCTTGGATGCCACTTTGGGGTCGACAACTTCGGCGTACACCCCAGCGGCTTTGGCTATCTCTATACGCTGCAGCCGGACTACATCAAGATCGATGGCTCCCTGCTGCACGATATCGACAGCAATGCCCAGGACCAGTTCTTCGTCAGCAGCCTGGTCAGCGTGGCCCACAGCCTGGACATTGCCGCCTACGCCGAGCGCGTCGAGCGCACCAGCCAGCTGACTCAGCTGCTACGCCTGAAGATAGATGCCACCCAGGGCTACCTGCACGGCGCACCCAAGACGCTTGAGTAAAAGGACGGGAAGCAGGAGACAAGCGAAAGGTAAAAAGGTGAATACATAAAAACGCCGCTGCAGATGCAGCGGCGTTTTTATGTGCATGACACAGAACGCGTGCTTAGCCGAATGTGCCTAACCAGCGCTCGAGACTGCCGGCATCCATGGCGCCGGCCTGACGGGCTACTTCCCGCCCCCCTTTGAGCACCAGCAGTGTCGGTATGCTGCGAATGGCAAAACGCTGCGCCAGATCAGGCAACTTTTCCGTTTCCACCTTGGCAAAGCGAAACTGCGGTTCCAGCTTTGCCGCAGTTGCGGCAAACACCGGCGCCATCATCTTGCAGGGGCCACACCAGGACGCCCAAAAATCCACCACCACGGGAATATCACTCTGCCCGCTCAGACGATCAAAGGCCGCCAGGCTATCAACCTCTACCGGCTTGCCCGCAAACAATGCCTGCTTGCAACGACCGCAGCGCGGTCCCTGGGTCAGACGCTGGGCCGGCACACGGTTGCTAACCAGACAATGGGGACAACAGATATTGAGGGATTCAGACACGGTTCGGGATCCAGACTGAGAAAAGCAGGGAAAGACAGACTCGCCATCGCAAAAAATTCAAAAGCAAAAGCAAAAGCAAAAGCAAAAGCAAAAGCAAAATCGGGGCGCGGACAGCTTACAGAATCAAGACTGCAGCATTAGCGGGCAGGACAAGCAGCCAGGATGAACCTGACTGCCCGCAAACCTGCGCTGCCTATCGGCCCTTGAGGTTGACCAGCTGCTCGAGCTTGTTGCTCAGGCGATCAGATTTTTCCTTTTCTGCCTGCGCCTTGCGCTGCTGCTGCTCGCGCTCACGCCGCTGGCGGCTAATTTCCTTCAACTTGCCTTTGGCGTGTTCGGCTTCCTGCTCGGAGACTTCACCGCAGGCTTCACCCGCCAGATCGATACGGGCATTGCCAGCCTGCAGGCTGCGGTAGTAAGACAGGGTACGCACGTAGGATGCCAGCGCCCGCTTGATCTTGTTCTTGGCGATCTTTTCATCCGCCAGCAGATCTTCCTGAATACCAATTTTGAGTGGGCGTACCTCGGTACGGCTAAACGCCTTGGGGTACGTTTCCATCAGCAGCTTGAGAGCGGCCTGGTTTGCGACCCGGTTCTTGGATCGGGACTTGGTATTTTCGGTGTTTGCAGTATTTTCGGTGCTTGCCACGTCGTTCACGGTTACGCTCTCGGACTGTTGCTTCAGGGTATCGACGCGAACCTGTTCGCGCTGTTCGAGCATTTGATCCAGCTCGCCAAGCAACTGCTCGGTCTGCTCAATTACTGCATTTACATTGTCATTCATCGGGCTCAGCCGGCTCCCTTGCGTATCAGGTATCGGTACTGCTCGTTTTCCACCTTCTGAGCCAGCAGCTCGTGCCCCAGAAAGGTACAGAATTTGGGGATATCACGCTGCGTGGACGGATCCGTAGCGACGACTTCGAGGACCTGCCCCGCCTGCAGCTCGCGTACCCGGTTATGCAGCAGCATGACCGGCTCCGGACAGAAGAGTCCGCAGGCATCCATCACCTGATCAGGTTTTATATTGCCCATTTACTCACCAGTTAATCTCGAACGCGGCCATTGTCGCAAATATGGCTGCACAGAGAAAGCCACAGAGACATTGCGATTGGACGGAAAGTCATTACGCTTAAACTAGACTCCTCACATCACTACCAGACTAGGAGCAATATCATGATTCGCGTCCTAATTGAGCGGGATATCGCCGACGACCTTGCCGATCACTATGAAAAAGCCGCGCGGGCAACACTGACCGAGGCCATGCAGGCCCACGGGTTTATCTCCGGCGAAGCCCTGCACGACACCCAGAACCCCAACCATCGTGTAGTGCTGGCCACGTACCGTACCATTCAGGACTGGCAACGCTGGGCGCGCTCAGACCAGCGCCAGGAAGCCATGGCGGTGATAAACCCGATGCTCATCAGCGAGGAAAAAATCACCGTGCTCGAACATTGACCGGCACGGCAGCCAGCATGGCATTCAGTGATTGGCGCTTTTAGCAAAAAGGATCAGAGCCCGGCAACCGTGGCAAAGACTGCGCCCAGGTGCTGATCCTGGGTGAGGCCGGATGCCTTTCTTGGTTTCAGGTCGTGATCCCCATCGTCAAGCCAGTGCACTTGCACCTGCGCCGACAACGGGTAGGCCTCCACCGCCTCCCGATTGCCCAGCGCATCCCGCGTGCCCTGAAAAATGTGTACCGGTAAAGACAGCTCGGCCAGATGATCAATGCGCGCTTGCTGCGGCTTCTTGGCCGCGTAAAACGGATAGCCGAACACCAGCGCACCACGTACATAGTCAGGCGCATCCTCCAGCAGCATGGTGGCGACCCGCCCTCCCATGGACTTGCCAGCCAACCACAGCGGCACGCCATCATCAAGCTCATCAATGCGGCCACGAAAATGCTCAAGCAGCTGCGGCATGCGACTGGGCGGGCGCCGCCGACCATCTTCACGCCTGGCCTGCATATAGGGAAATTCAAACCGAACCACTTGATAGCCGCAGCCAGCAAGCCCCTGCGCCGCCGCCTGCATGAAATCTGAATCCATGGGCGCACCGGCACCGTGGGCAAATAAAATGCGGCCCTTGCGGGGCTGCCCATCCGTTATAAACATTGCATCTCCCATTAATCACCCAGCCTGGAACTTCTTGATTCAGGTCAAGCAAAGCACTGATATATACGACTTTAGACCCGCTACCTGGAAGCACAAATAGCCTAAAAGACTATCAATTCACGGCTTTTACCGTCCTGGTTACGACTTTTTGACGAAAAAATTCTCAATATCTTTCAAAGCGTTAAATATTAACGGTTCGCAAAGCGACGAAATCGAGTACAATTCTGGCGCGGAGTTTGGGTGCGACAATGTACCGCATCCAGCCAAGGCTTCGCATTGTAAACAAAGATGCGTTCCCAGATAATTGCCGCCGGAACGTTTTCCTTTTCACTAGCTTGTTGATGAGAGCCTGACATGAGCACAGCAACTGAACACCCGACATACAACTACAGGGTGGTACGACAGTTTGCCATCATGACGGTGGTATGGGGTATCGTCGGTATGGCCATTGGGGTATTTATTGCAGCCCAGCTGGTCTGGCCTGCACTGAATTTTGATACGCCCTGGTTGTCTTTTGGACGTATTCGTCCTTTACACACTAACGCGGTTATATTTGCGTTTGGTGGTTCTGCCCTCTTTGCCACATCCTACTATGTGGTTCAGCGTACGTGTCAGGTACGGTTATTCTCTGACACTCTTGCCAAGTTTACCTTTTGGGGTTGGCAGGCGGTAATTGTTGCGGCAATTATTACCTTGCCCATGGGACTGACGTCCACCAAGGAGTACGCCGAACTCGAGTGGCCAATCGACATTCTGATTGCATTGGTCTGGATCAGCTACGCGATCGTCTTCCTGGGCACCGTCAAGATCCGCAAAACCTCTCACATCTATGTGGGTAACTGGTTCTTCATGGCGTTTATCATCACAGTGGCGGTGCTGCATATCGTCAACAGCCTGGTGATCCCGGTTTCGCTGTTCAAGTCCTACTCTGTGTATCCTGGCACCGTCGATGCCATGGTGCAGTGGTGGTACGGCCACAATGCGGTAGGCTTCTTCCTGACCGCCGGTTTCCTGGGCATGATGTACTACTTCGTACCCAAGCAGGCCGAACGCCCGATCTACTCCTACCGCCTGTCGATCGTCCACTTCTGGGCGCTGATTGCGACCTATATCTGGGCCGGTGGTCACCACCTGCATTACACGGCGCTGCCTGACTGGACTCAGTCCGTGGCCATGGTCATGTCCCTTATCCTGCTGGCACCCTCCTGGGGCGGCATGATCAACGGCATGATGACCCTGTCCGGCGCCTGGCACAAGCTGCGCACAGACCCGGTATTGCGCTTCCTGGTGGTCTCCCTGTCGTTCTACGGCATGTCCACCTTCGAAGGCCCAATGATGGCGATCAAGACAGTGAACGCGCTGTCCCACTACACCGACTGGACCGTTGGCCACGTACACGCTGGCGCGCTCGGCTGGGTTGCCATGATCTCCATCGGTTCGACCTACCACATGATTCCGCGCCTGTGGGGCAAGACCCAGATGTACTCGGTCCCGCTGATCAATGCGCACTTCTGGCTCGCTACCATCGGTACCGTTCTGTACATCTGCGCGATGTGGGTTAACGGCATCCTGCAGGGTCTGATGTGGCGCGCAGTCAACGAAGACGGCACCCTGACGTACAGCTTCGTAGAAGCCCTGGCTGCAAGCCACCCGGGTTACTTCGTTCGCTGGCTGGGCGGCGCCTTCTTCCTGACCGGCATGCTGCTGATGGCCTTCAACACCTGGCAGACCGTGCGCAAGGGCAGCCGTGCGCCGCGTGTCGATTCGGCCGCACAGACCGTCTGAGGCCGATAGGAGCTTTTCGCAATGATCAAACACGAAACAATTGAAAAAAATATTGGCCTGATGGTACTGCTGATCATTCTTGTGATCAGCGGTGGTGGCCTGGCGGAAATCGTACCGCTATTTTTCTCGACCTCGACCACCCAGCCGATACAGGGCATGCGCCCGTACACCGCGCTGGAAAATGAAGGCCGCGACATCTACATCCGCGAAGGCTGCCACGTCTGCCACACACAGATGATTCGTCCCTTCCGGGCCGAAACAGAGCGTTACGGTCACTACTCCACTGCCAACGAAGACGTCTGGGAACACCCCTTCCTGTGGGGCTCCAAACGTACCGGGCCGGACCTTGACCGTGTTGGCGGACGCTATTCCGACGACTGGCATCGTGCACACCTGTACAACCCACGCGACGTAGTTCCGCAATCGATCATGCCGTCATTCCCGTGGCTGTTCGAGAATCGTATCAGTGGGTCCGACACTGCCGCCAAACTGACAGTCTTGCGCAAGCTGGGTGTACCTTACACCGACGAGCAGATTGAAGATGCCCAGGAAGCGGTGAGCGGCAAGTACGAGATTGATGCGCTGGTCGCCTATCTTCAGGCGCTCGGTAAAACGCACTCCGAATACAGCAACAAGCGGTAAGTGACGTGAGCTACGACGTCTATGGCCCTTTTATACCGGTGATCATGCTCATCACCTTCATCGCCTTGTTTGTGTGGGTGCTACACCCCAAGAACAAGAAGGGATTTGATGATGCCGCTAACCTTCCCTTCGATGACGAAGAGAAGCAATCGGATGCCAAGGCCGATAACGGGAGAATGGAAAAATGAGTTCTTTTTGGGGCGCATGGGTAACGGTGATTACCCTGGCAGTGATTTTTGGCTGCACCTGGCTGCTGTTCCAGACTCGCAAAAGCGAGACTTTCAAGGAGTCCACGGACACCACAGTCGGTCACGTATACGACGGCATAGAGGAATACGACAATCCTCTGCCGCGCTGGTGGTTTCAGCTGTTCGTTGCAACCATCATCTTCGGTCTGGTGTACCTGGCGCTCTATCCGGGCCTGGGTAACTTCAAGGGCCTGCTCGGCTGGACATCCACTGGCCAGTGGGAAGAAGAGCTGCAGCATGCTGAAGAAGTCTATAAGCCGGTATTTGCCAAGTACGCTGCCCTGTCGATCGAAGACCTGCAGACCGAGGAAAACAAGTCCGGCCTGCAGATGGGCCAGCGCATGTTCGCCAACAACTGTACGCTTTGCCATGGTGCAGCGGGTACGGGTGCTTACGGCTTCCCCAACCTGACCGACGATGACTGGCTGTACGGCGGGGCGCCTGCCACCATCAAACAGACCATCACCAACGGTCGCAACGGCGGCATGCCGCCCTGGGGCCCGGTGCTTGGTGAAGAAGGCGTACGTGATGTGGCCAGCTATGTGCTGAGCCTCAGCGGCCGCGAAGTGGATCCGGATGCTGCCCAGCGTGGCGCAACCCAGTTCCAGGCCCTGTGCACCGCCTGTCACGGCCAGGACGCCAAAGGCACCCAGGCTCTGGGCGCGCCCAACCTGACCGACGACATATGGCTCTATGGCGGCAGTTTCGAAGCGGTGACACACACGATTCGCACCGGTCGCGCAGGCATGATGCCGGCACACAAGGATCTTCTCAGCGATGACAAGATCCACCTGATTGCCGCATACGTCTACAGCCTGTCCCACAACTGACAGACTGCGGGCCGGTGATCAAGACGATATGATGCAGATCATATCGTCTTTTTTATGGGCCCCTGTACTGGGCCCCTATACTGGATACGGACTCTGCCCACTGTGATCCGCCCACCGGGGCACAGCGGACAGACTCTCTAAACAGACTATCAACAGTCGCGACACAAGCTCGACTAAGCTGCTGACACTCATCCTATCGGCAGGCCAATACCGCGCTACACGAAGAGTAAAGGCATGAAGCAGATTCCGGTCAAAGACGTCACCCCCAAAAGCAGTCAGACCAAGGTCGAAACCTACGACCTATACGCCAAGCGCGAACATATTTACGTCAAGTTCTACAAGGGACTGTTCCGCAACCTGCGCATAATCTCGGGCTTTCTCATGCTGGCCGCTTATTTTGGTTTTTCATGGCTGCAGTGGGATGGCCACCAGGCGGTACTGTTCGACCTTCCCAACCGTCAATTTTACGTATTTGGCATGACCTTCTGGCCGCAGGATTTCATGCTGCTGTCCTTCTTGCTGATCATTCTGTCCTTCGTGCTCTTCCTCGTCACTGCGGTTGCAGGACGCCTGTGGTGCGGTTATTCCTGCCCGCAGTTCGTCTGGACCTGGTTTTTCATCTGGGCCGAACGTATCTGTGAGGGTGACCGCAACCAGCGCATGAAGCGCGACAAGGCCCCCTGGACATCGGAAAAAGCCACCCGCAAAGCCGCCAAACATATCCTCTGGCTGCTGATCGCCGGCGCCACGGCCATTGCCTTTGTCGGCTACTTCAGCCCCATTCGCGAATTGATACCCAACGTGCTGAGCTGGAATCTGGGCCCCTGGGAAACCTGGTGGCTGGGCTTTTTCCTGCTGGCAACCTACGGCAACGCTGGCTGGCTGCGCGAGCAGGTGTGCATTTACATGTGCCCCTATGCTCGCTTCCAGAGCGTAATGTTCGACCAGGACACCCTGGTCATCTCCTACGACGAGAAACGTGGCGAACACCGCGGCAAGCGCAAAAAGGGAATCGACTACAAAGCCGAAGGCCTGGGTGACTGCATCGACTGCGGCAACTGCGTACACGTCTGCCCGGTGGGTATCGATATCCGCGACGGCTTGCAGTACGAATGCGTGGCCTGTGGCGCCTGTATCGATGCCTGTGACGATGTCATGGGACGCATGGGCTACGAGCCGGGCCTGATACGCTACACCACCGAGCATGCCCTGGAAGGCAAACAAACCCACCTGCTGCGCCCACGCCTGATTGCTTATGCCCTGGTCCTGGCGGCCATGCTCGCGGCCTTTGCCTACACCATTGCCACCCGCATTCCGCTGGAGGTTGACGTCTTGCGCGATCGCGGCCCGCTGTTCACCCAGACTTCCGATGGCAAGCTGGAAAACAGCTATACGCTTAAACTCGCCAACAAAGGACAAAAGGACCACCGGTTTGAGATCAGCGTCAGCGGCCTCGACGGACTGGAACTGGTAACCGATACCGAGCTGAATATAGCCGCCGGTGAACTGGCCGAGGTTGCACTGCGCCTGCAGGCGGACCCTGCCATTGTGCAGCGCTCCAACTACACCATCAGCTTCCACGTCAGAGCGCTGGATGACGCATCCATCAGCCTGGATGCCGAAAGCCGCTTCCTGGGGCCCGTCCCAAGTCGTTAGGCACTGAATCTCCCCCGGGGCAATTTGTCGCAGCAGCAGGCCCTGGGGTTTTCGGTTAGAATAGCGGCGCAGGCAGACGCCTGTTCGCCAAGCTCCGCTTCAGCGCGTTTTAAGGATCATCATGAAACACGACAATACTGCCATCGCGCCCTGGTATAAACAGCCCTGGCTCTGGTTTATCCTGGCCCCGGTAATTGCCTCCGTTTTCTCTGGCAGCACCTTCCTCTACCTGTCGATCGTCTCTGCAGACGGGATTGTGAAAGATGACTACTACAAGGTCGCCAAAGGCCTGGAAATCGACGACAGGCCAGCCCTCCAGGCTGCGGCTCTGAATCTCAGCGCTGAGCTGCTGCTCGACGACATTACCGGCGACATCGGCCTGACTCTGCATGGCAAGGTGGCCGACGACCTGAACCGGCTGACGCTGGAAATTGTCCACCCGATCCACCAGAAATACGACCAGAACATACAGCTGCGCCGTATTCCCGGCAGCACACGCTTTACCGGCAGCCTGCAGGCCACACTGAGTGTCAGCAAGCATTTTGTTGTTGTAGTTCCCCCGGACAACAGCTGGAACCTGCGTACCGAAGTCGAGCCACCTTATGACCCGCTGCGCATCCAGCTGTCATCGGCACGCTGATCCCTGGTAGCATGACGACTCCCTCCAGCGCAGTGAACATCGGTTCCTCTCAAGGCAGTACCGCAGAGCATGCGCAGAGCTGCTTTCACTGCGGCCTCGACGTCCCTTCCGGTGTCCGCTATGTGATCCAGATCGACGGCGAGGCGCGCCAACTCTGCTGCCCCGGCTGCCTGGCCGTGGCCCAGACCATCGTCGACAGCGGGCTGGACGGCTACTATCGCCATCGCAGCGGCACCCCGGGCGGCGCTGATATTGCCGGCCGCAGCCTGCCCGACGTACTGATCCAGGAGCTGGCACTCTATGATCTGCCCAGCATGCAGCAAGCCTTCGTCTCGACCCTGGACGACGGCAGCCGAGAAGCCAGCCTGGTCATCGAAGGAATAACCTGCGCCGCCTGTACCTGGCTGCTGGAACATCACCTGCAACGCCAGCCCGGCGTATTGCGGGTCAGCGTAAATCTGAGCAATCACCGCATGCGCCTGTGCTGGGATACGGCAAGCACCAGCCTGAGCCTGCTGCTGGGGCAGATTTACCGCATCGGCTACCAGGGTCACCCCTACCACCCCGACAAGGAAGAGCAACTGCTCGAACGGGAGAAGAAGCGCGCCATCAGACGACTGGGTGTCGCCGGGGTCGGCATGATGCAGGTGATGATGTACGCCATTGCCCTCTATGCCGGCGCCCTGCAGGACATGGAACCGCAGCTTGTCAGCTTTATCCGCTGGGCCAGCCTGGTCGTGGCCACACCCGTCGCCCTTTACGCAGCCTTGCCGTTTTATCAGGCGGCGCTGCGCGACCTGCGAAGTCGCCACCTGAGCATGGACGTACCTGTCTCCATCGCCGTATTGGGCGCCTATAGCGCCAGCGTCTGGGCCACACTGACCCGCAGTGGCGAGGTCTATTTCGACTCGGTCACCATGTTCACCTTCTTCCTGCTTATCGGCCGCTATCTGGAAATGCAGGCGCGTCACCGCACCGGGCGCGCCGGCAATGCCCTGCTTAACCTGCTGCCCAACAGCGCCCTTCGCCTCATCGACGGCGAAGAGTTGCTGGTTCCGGCCAGCGAACTCAGGGTCGGCGACCGGGTTCTGGTAAAGCCGGGCCAGAGCCTGCCGGCCGACGGCATTATCCGGCGCGGCCACTCCTCCATCGACGAATCGGCCCTGACCGGCGAGTACCTGCCGATTCGCCACGGCGAGGGCGACAGCGTCGTCGGTGGTACCCTCAATGTCGAGAACCCCATCGAGCTGGAAATCAGCCAGGTAGGGGGCGATACCCAGCTCTCCGCCATCGTCCGTCTGCTGGATCGCGCCCAGAGCGAAAAGCCCGCCACCGCCCGACTGGCCGATCGCATTTCCAGCTATTTCGTTGCCGCGGTACTGATCACTGCAAGCCTGGTCGGGCTGGTCTGGTGGCAGCTCGACCCTGCCAATGCATTCTGGATTACCCTGGCGGTACTGGTCGTCACCTGCCCCTGCGCCCTTTCCCTGGCCACCCCCACGGCCCTGACGACCGCCACCGGCACACTGCGTCAGCACGGTCTGCTGATCACCCGGGGCCATGTACTCGAAAGCCTCGCCCGCGCCACTCATATCGTATTCGACAAGACGGGCACCCTGACCCAGGGCAACCTGAGCCTGCACAGTGTCACCTGCATCGGCGCCACGCGCGATCAAGCACTGCGCCTGGCCGCCGCTCTTGAAGCCCACTCCGAACACCCCATCGCCAAGGCCTTCCACCCCTATATCGACAGACCCGCCGAGATGCTGGAGTCCCATATTGGGCTGGGGCTTGAGGGCAGGATCGATGGCGAAACCTATCGTATTGGCACGGCGGACTTTGCCGCAGCGCTCTGTCCGCAAGCGCCCAGTCCGACCCAGCCTGACAACCAGAGCCAATGGCTGCTGCTGTGCAGCACCGAAGGGCCCCTGGCCTGGTTTGGCCTTGATGACCAGCTCAGACCCCAGGCGCTTGAGTGCATCCGTTCCCTGCGAGCGCTCGGCCTGCAGGTTGAGATGCTCTCCGGCGACAGCTCAGCTGCAGTGCAGCACGTCAGTCAGAGTCTTGGCATCAACCGCGTTCATGGCGGCATGTCGCCCGAGCGCAAACTGGCCCACATAAACGCCCTTCAGCGCAGTGGCGCCCAGGTGGTCATGGTCGGCGATGGTATCAACGATATTCCGGTACTGGCCGGCGCCCAGACATCTATTGCCATGGGCGCCGCCACAGACCTGGCCAAAACCTGCGCCGATGCGGTGCTGATGTCCGGCGATCTCAACCGCCTGGTGGATGGCATTCTGCTGGCACGCAAGGCACGCAGTATTATTCGCCAGAACCTCGCCTGGGCACTGCTGTACAATCTGCTGGCACTGCCACTCGCCGCCAGTGGCTTGGTGGCGCCCTATATGGCGGCCATCGGCATGTCCGCCAGTTCGCTCGTGGTAGTAGGTAATGCCCTGCGACTCTCAGGGCGCGTGCGCAGGCCAGCCACCACCGCAAAAGCAATACAACCTGAGAATCGACATTGACAGTACGAGCGGCTTTTGGCCCCACTCCTTATAGTTGCGCCGCCATCGGCATGGCCACCAGTTCGCTCGTGGTAGTAGGCAATGCTCTGCGACTCTCAGGGCGCGTGCGCAGGCCCACCTCGCAAGCGCCAAAGACAGAGGGCTAACCGTGACTGGATGGCGGATTCATAGCACCACTCCTTATAGTTGCGCCGCCATCGGCATGTCCGCCAGTTCGCTCGTGGTAGTAGGTAATGCCCTGCGACTCT
>NZ_JALDYX010000024.1 GCF_024267675.1 Marinobacterium sedimentorum
GCCCCGGATTGTGATTCCGGTGGTCGTGGGTTCAAGCCCCATCGTCCACCCCATTTCTTGCTATTTTCTCTGTATCCATCTGTTTTTATTCGTTTTTCTTGATTGAAGACGAAATTCCTTTATGATCGTTTCCTAGTGGCGAACTCTGCTGTCTTTAATGGTATTCCGCTTGACTATTCGGGGTAACTGGCACAGAATTTCGCGCTTTAGAATTTAGGTTCTGCGGCATCCGTGCCAGGTCGGAAGTGAGTTTACCGCCAAGCGGGTGTTATTGGGGACGGATTCGTCCGCAGATCGCGATTAAAAAATGCTGCAAGTTTTGTGAGGAATTCCATGCAAGTTTCTGTTGAAGCGACTTCGGGCCTCGAGCGTCAGATGACGATCACTGTTCCGGCCGAGCGTATCGATAATGATGTAGCTACCCGTGTGCAGGATACTGCGCGTCGTGTGCGTATCGATGGCTTTCGTCCGGGCAAGGTGCCGGTCAAAATAGTTCAGAAGCGCTACGGTGCCGGCATTCGCCAGGAAGTCCTGGGTGAAGTGGTCCAGCAGAGCTTCTACGAAGCGGCGCAGCAGGAAAAATTGCAGCCCGCCGGCGGCCCGAACATTGAGTTCAAGAAAGACAAGGCGGGTGAAGACTTTGAATTCACCGCGACCTTTGAAGTTTATCCGGAAATCACCCTGGTTGACTTCGCCGCGGCAGAAATCAAGAAGCTGAATGCCAGCGTTACCGATGCCGATCTTGAAAAAATGATCGACACCCTGCGCAAGCAGCAGGCTGAGTGGGCTGTTGTTGAGCGCGCAGCTGAAGACGGTGATCGCGTCAAGATCGACTTTGAAGGCTTTATCGATGGCGAAGCCTTCGATGGCGGCAAAGGCGCAGGCATGGATCTGGTGCTGGGTTCCAACACCATGATTCCGGGTTTCGAAACAGGCCTGGTTGGCGCCGTTGCCGGCGACGACAAGGAACTGAACGTAACCTTCCCGGCGGATTACCAGTCCGAAAACCTGCAGGGCAAAGAAGCCCTGTTCAAGGTCAAGGTTCAGAGCGTATCTGCCTCTTCACTACCGGAACTGAACGAAGAGTTCTTCGTCAAGTTCGGTCTGGAAGGCAAGACGCTGGAAGAGTTCCAGGTTGAAGTTCGCAACAATATGGATCGCGAACTGAAGCAGGCGCTGAAAATGAAGCTCAAAGAGCAGCTTTTCGGCAAGCTGATCAAGCTTAATGCCATTGACGTACCGAGCCCGCTGGTTGACAGTGAAATCGACAACCTGCGCAAGCAGGCGGTACAGCAGTTCGGCGGCGGCAATGCCAACCTCGACCCCAACATGCTGCCCAAGGAACTGTTCGAAGAACAGGCCAAGCGTCGTGTTGCCATTGGTCTGCTGGTGCAGGAAGTCATCAAGGCCAACGAACTGAAAGTTGATGAAGCCCGCGTTCGCTCCATGGTTGAAGAGCAGGCTCAGACCTATCAGGAGCCGCAGCAGGTTATCGACTGGTACTACAGCAACAAGGAAATGCTGAACCAGATCCAGAGCCTGGCGATGGAAGATCAGGTGGTTGAACAGCTGCTCGCATCTGCTACAGTCGTGGAAGTTGAAGTCAGCTACGAAGACGCGATCAAGCCGGCTCAGCAAGAAGCTGAAGCGGCGGAAGAAGCCGCAGCTGAATAAGGCTGCTGCAGCGACGCTCTAACGAGTCATGGAAAAACGACAGTTGGCTCATGCTGACTGTCGTTTTTTTCGCTTATAAGGCTAAGGAGAGATTTGCATGTCAGATATCTTTACAGGGCAGGCGGGAGCCGGAATCAGCTCCAGTCTGGTACCGATGGTAGTCGAACAGACTGCGCGCGGAGAAAGGGCCTACGATATCTACTCGCGGCTGCTGAAGGAGCGCGTGATTTTCATGGTCGGCCAGGTCGAAGACCATATGGCCAACCTGATTGTTGCGCAGCTGCTGTTCCTTGAAGCAGAAAACCCGGAAAAGGATATTCACCTTTACATCAACTCGCCCGGTGGTTCCGTTACCGCGGGTCTGGCGATTTACGATACCATGAGGTTCATCAAGCCTGATGTCAGCACCATGTGTATCGGTCAGGCGGCGAGCATGGGTGCATTCCTGCTGGCCGGCGGCGCTGAAGGCAAGCGTTTTGCGCTGCCTAACTCCCGCGTGATGATTCACCAGCCGCTTGGCGGCTACCAGGGTCAGGCGACCGACATTGAGATTCACACCCGTGAAATTCTGTCGATCCGTCAGAAACTGAATGAAATTCTGGCCTTCCATACCGGCCAGGATCTGGAAACACTTGCACGTGATACCGATCGTGACAACTTCATGGATCCCCATGCGGCCAAGGCATACGGCCTCATTGATGAAGTACTGGATCGCCGCGTAATCGAAGGCTGATCACGTAAGCACCGCATTATAATTGGCATGCCGGGTTGAAATTACCTGGCGATGCCATTATCAATAAGGCTTACGCGATCGCACTGTTGAGGTAGTCGAATGTCCGACGAGATTAAAGGTAAAGGCGGAGAAGGCAGCAAGCTGTTCTGTTCGTTCTGTGGCAAAAGCCAGGACGAAGTGCGCAAGCTTATTGCCGGCCCTTCCGTATTTATCTGCGATGAATGTGTCGATCTGTGCAACGACATTATTCGAGAAGAGATCCAGGAAATCGAGAGTCAGGAGCAGAGCGATCGCCTGCCGATTCCCGCTGAGATCAAGAAGACGCTGGATGAGTACGTTATCGGTCAGGAGCAGGCCAAGAAGGTTCTGTCCGTTGCCGTGTACAACCACTACAAGCGTCTGCGCTTCAAGGAGCGTCGCGAACAGGGGGTGGAGCTTGGCAAGAGCAACATTCTTCTGATCGGCCCCACGGGCAGCGGTAAAACGCTGCTGGCCCAGACGCTCGCGCGCATGCTTAACGTACCCTTCACCATCGCAGATGCAACAACGCTGACTGAAGCAGGCTACGTCGGTGAAGACGTCGAAAACATCATCCAGAAGCTGCTGCAGAAATGCGACTACGACGTCGAAAAGGCGCAGCTGGGTATTGTGTATATCGACGAAATCGACAAGATTTCACGCAAGTCTGACAACCCGTCCATTACCCGCGATGTGTCGGGTGAGGGCGTACAGCAGGCGCTGCTGAAGCTGATCGAAGGTACGGTTGCCTCGGTTCCGCCCCAGGGTGGACGCAAGCATCCGCAGCAGGAATTCCTGCAGGTTGATACATCCAACATCCTGTTTATCTGTGGCGGCGCCTTTGCCGGCATGGAGCAGATCATCCGCGCCCGCTCTGAAAAGAGCTCGATTGGCTTTAGTGCCAGCGTGAAGGGCAAGGAAGACGGCAAATCCATGAGCAAGATTCTGGCCGGTGTCGAGGCTGAGGATCTGGTTAAATTTGGTCTGATTCCCGAGTTTGTCGGACGTCTGCCAATGATAGCCGTGCTGGCTGAGCTGGATGAAGAAGCGCTGATTACCATTCTCACCGAACCCAAGAACAGCCTGACCAAGCAGTACGCGGCGCTGTTCGAAATGGAAGGTGCAGAGGTCGATTTCCGTAAGGAAGCGCTGCGTGCCGTTGCCCGCAAGGCACTGGATCGTCGTACCGGCGCCCGTGGTCTGCGCTCTATTCTGGAAGCGGTATTGCTGGAAACCATGTACCAGCTGCCGTCGATGGAAAATGTCACCAAGGTCGTGATCGACGAAGGTGTCATTGAGGGCGAATCCGAGCCGCTGCTGATCTACGAAACACCGGAGAAGGCCAAGGCCGCCTCTGAAGACTGATCGACGGAGCCTGGCTCTGACTAACAAAAAGGACGCTGCGGCGTCCTTTTTCCGTTATGGGCTAGTGTACTGGTGCACTCTTGATGGTGCTTTAGAACGCGCTCATTTTTTCGCCAGTCAAGGCGTGAGGCGGAGTCATAGTGGGGCTACGGCGACAACGAACAACGCAGGATGGCGGAAAAAGGGGCCGTTATAATCTTCATATAGCGTGCAACAGTACACTAGGTATTTTTTTGTTTATACGAGTGCTGACAACAAAGATTCAGCCTATTGGCTGAGCCCGCGCCCTCGATTTAAGCTGCACCGGGTGATGATCCCAGTCATCTGGCACTACAAAGCCGCGTCCTGTTTCACCCCAGCAGGGCGCGCCCTCCAGGTTAAAGCGAGACAGCTGAGCCACCAGAATCGGCCCTGGCTGTTGCAGCAAGTGCGCACGCAGACCGCGCCAGTTCAGTGTATCTGAATGTTCTCGCCTCGCCGGGGGCAGCCAGCCAAGTTTCGGCACAAGGGCATAGCGGTGCTCTGTGCCCGTATGCAGGCGCTCAAGCTCCCCGAGGGGCAACCACCAACCGCGCAGGTGCTCGGCACTGATATCGGGGTGCAATGCGCTACTGAGCCTGTTCTGCCCGGCGCGGTAAAACAGATAGCCCGGCATCAACAGGCGGGGTTGGGGTAGTTCGATGCCCAGTCGATCCAGCGTAGCTTTGCCTGCAGGATGGGAGGCGAGGGCAAGCTGATGCTGCTGCAGGCGCTGCCACTTGATATCCAGCCGGTCGCGCCGCCCCGGGCCGACAAAGTCGCTCAGCGCACTGCCATCCCCGCAACAGAGGTAGAACTTCACCGCGGTTTCAAGATGAAACCACTGGCCAGCGCTGCGATAGAGAAAGTCGAACTCGCCGGCGGTAATGCCGCCCTGCACGCACTGTACATTGCGGTGTATTGGCTCTGGTGCCAGAGTATCCTTGAGCAAGGCTGCGACAAGGTCTTCATAGTACAGGCCCAGGCGACGACGCGAGGGGGCGCCTGGTGGTACTGTCGTGGTGGCGGGGCAAGTCAGCAGGCTGTCAAACGAGGCCGCCGCCGCGCGCATCAGGGAGGGCGCCGAGCAGGCCCACAGATAATCCCGGCGCAGCTCACAGGCTTCGCTTAATAACTGTATTTGCAGCCTTTGTTGCGTTTTGCTTATCGCTGGCAGGTTCACAAGTACAATAAACTCACTTAAAGTAGCTCCCATTCATGCTTCGCAATTCTCATTCTGCGCCACAATGCGCTGCAAAAGGTCCGCACCATGACGTTTGTACAGAAACGCTCCGACAAAACCATGCCGATCAGTGCGCGGGATCGCCGTCCGATGGTGTCCGATACCGACATCAACTACATCCTTGTCAGCGGTGCCCAGCTGTCCCTGAGCAAGCTCAAGCGCGGCAAGAGCTTCGATAATCGACTGTACCATTTTGCCGAGATCGGCGTTTTCCTGGAAGTGTCCCTGTCCCGCGGCGCGGGCATCAGTGACGACACCCGAGAGCAGCTGCAGCAAATCCACAAGGAAGCGGTTCACCTGCACATGGCTGCCAACAAGGCTGCACATGCCAATAGCGCCGACTGAGCCCGCGGTGCAGCAAGCCCCGGAAGCTGGCGCGACTGAGCCTGTCACTGATGACGATCAGGCCAAGTCTGCCTTTGATGCCAAGGCCTTTCTGGCGCGCCTGACGTCCAGGCCCGGCGTTTACCAGATGTACGCCTTCAATGGCGACATTCTTTATGTCGGCAAGGCGAAGAACCTGAAAAAAAGGGTCAGCAGCTACTTTCGCAGCAAGGGCCTGGCGCCCAAGACCGCTGCGCTGGTTGCACGCATCCATCATCTGGAGGTGACGGTCACCAACAGTGAAACCGAAGCCCTGTTGCTGGAACAAAACCTGATCAAGGAGCAGCGCCCGCCCTACAATATTCTGCTGCGCGACGATAAATCTTACCCCTATATCTTCATTTCTGATCGGGACGAATATCCCGCGGTTCGCTTTCATCGCGGTGCAAGACGCGCCAAGGGCAGTTATTTCGGGCCCTTTCCCAGCGGTACGGCGGTGCGCGAAAGCCTCAACCTGCTGCAGAAACTGTTTCGCATCCGGCCCTGTGAGGACAGCTTCTTTCGCAACCGTAGTCGCCCCTGTCTGCAGTACCAGATTCAGCGCTGCAGCGGCCCCTGTGTCGGGCTGATCAGCGAGGCGGCCTACGCTGACGACCTGCGCCATGCCAGCATGTTTCTTGAGGGCAAGAGCAATGCGGTGATGCAGGAACTGGCCTGCCAGATGGAAGCAGCAGCTGCACAGCTGAATTTCGAGCAGGCAGTGCTGCTGCGTGATCAGCTCAGCAACCTGCAGCAGGTGCAGGAGCAGCAATACGTCAGTGGCTTTGAAGGCCAGGCCGATGTCATTGGCTGTGCGCTGAAACCCGGTGGCGTTGGTATCCATATGCTCTATGTCCGAGGCGGGCGCATTATCGGCAGCAAGGTGTTTCATCCGCGGGTGTCGATCGAGGATTCCGAAGCTGATGTGTTGTCGGCCTTCGTGGCGCAGTGGTATCTGGGCGCCAGTCGGGAAATTCCCGATCAGGTCATCTTGCCACAGGCGCTGACGGACCAGGACGCCCTGCAGGAGGCGCTGACCCAGCGCCGTGGTCGCAAGGTTGTGCTGCAGCATAGCGTGCGGGGTGACAAGGCCGGCTGGCAACGCCTGGCCCAGACCAACGCCGAGCAGCAGCTGAGCAGCCATCTGGCGAGCAAGCAGAACATGTACAATCGCTTCCTTGCGCTGCAGGACGCACTCAAGCTGGACAGCATTCCACAGCGGCTCGAGTGCTTCGACATCAGCCACAGCTCCGGCGAGGCGACGGTGGCCTCCTGCGTGGTGTTTGATCACAACGGCCCGCTTAAAACAGACTATCGCCACTTCAATATCAGTGACATTACCCCCGGTGATGATTACGCCGCCATGCACCAGGCCCTCCTGCGACGCTATACACGCCTGAAGAAAGGCGAGGGCAAGTTGCCGGATATTTTGCTGATTGACGGCGGCAAGGGCCAGGTCAGCCAGGCCCGCGCCGTGCTCGAAGAGCTGCAGATCACGGAAGTACTGATTGTCGGTGTCGCCAAGGGGCCCAGTCGAAGGGCAGGGCTCGAAACCCTGGTGCTGGCTGAAAGCGGTGAAGAAATCACCCTGTCGGGCGATGCGCTGGCGCTGCATCTTATCCAGCACATACGGGATGAGGCGCACCGGTTTGCCATTACAGGGCACCGTGCCAGGCGCGGCAAGGCGCGCAAAACATCGCGCCTGGAAACTATTGACGGCATAGGCCCGAAACGGCGGCGCGAGCTGCTGCGTCATTTTGGCGGATTGCAGGAGATAGAGCGGGCGAGTATTGAAGAAATTGCAAAAGTCTCTACCATAAGCCGCAAACTCGCGGAAGATATCTATTTCGCACTTCATCCAGATCCATGACTCCCCGGAGAGCCACTGGCAGGTATGCTGTTTTCCATGAAAATTCCAAATATTTTGACTCTGCTGCGGATCCTGCTGATACCGGTATTCGTGTTCTTTTATTATCTGCCCCAGGCCTGGGCGCCAATGACGGCCGCAGTGATTTTTGGCGTCGCAGCCCTGACCGACTGGTTTGATGGCTATCTGGCCCGCAAGCTGAATCAGTCATCCCCCTTTGGCGCCTTTCTGGACCCTGTGGCCGACAAGCTGATGGTCGCAGTGGCGCTGGTCGTGCTGGTAGAGACCTTTAGCGAGGTCTGGATCACCATCCCCGCGGCGGTAATCATCGGGCGTGAAATCGTTATTTCCGCGCTGCGGGAGTGGATGGCCGAGCTGGGTGAGCGCGCCAGCGTTTCAGTGTCTGGCCTTGGCAAGATCAAAACCACGTTGCAGATGGTCGCCATCCTGCTGCTGGTTGCCTTTACGCCTTACACCAGTCTTTCCTGGATTGGCGTGGCGGCACTCTATGGCGCCAGCCTGCTTACTTTCTGGTCAATGGTGCTCTACCTGAAGGCCGCCTGGCCTGTGCTGGGCGATGATCTGTAAGTGTTTAATCTTTAAGAAAAATATTTTGTACTTCGGTGTTGACACAAAAGCGCAGGTCTCTATAATACGCACCACTTACAGAGCAGGCGGGAATAGCTCAGTTGGTAGAGCACGACCTTGCCAAGGTCGGGGTCGCGAGTTCGAGTCTCGTTTCCCGCTCCAATCTTTACATTCTGATCCCTTCAGATGTCGAAGAGCCCTGTAAGACGCTATCCGAGGCTGGATGGCAGAGTGGTCATGCAGCGGACTGCAACTCCGTGTACGCCGGTTCGATTCCGACTCCAGCCTCCATTTTTCGCCCGGGTGGTGAAATTGGTAGACACAAGGGACTTAAAATCCCTCGCCTGAAAGGGCGTACCGGTTCGATTCCGGTCCCGGGCACCAGTATCCATGCACCCTCCAGCGTAAGCACTCACCAACTAAAAACAGCCTTCGGAATATTTCGGAATATAATTCGGAATATACAGTGGTTCTGCAGCACGTCTATTTCCCCGCGCTACAACAGATACAGCCTCATTATTTACCCCTGATTTTTTCGACAAGCAGCAGATGCGATTCCTTACGTTTTTCAGGTGGTTCGCAGTAGGTTGAGTGTTGTCGGACAGCCTCCTAGGGGCGGCTCCCGGCATCGAAGGCCCAGAGGTGGGCGGCCACCAGCGCTTGCCAGGGGCTGAAGTCCGCCAGCCAGTCCTGCGTCTGTCTTTCTGTAGGCTTGTCCGTCATCGCCAGCAGTTTCTGCAGACTACGCCGCACCGCCGCGTCGCCATGCAGCGACCCGTCCAGCCAGCCGAAGCCGCGCATCAGTGCATAGTTGGCCGTCCAGGGGCCTATACCCTTGAGCTGCAACAACTGCGCCCCCAGCCGTTCGGCATTGCAGCTTTCGGCATCCAGCTGCAGCAGGCCCGACTCAAGCGCCTCGCACAACGCTCTGAATGTGCGCACCTTGCCCGCAGACAAACCCGTGCCACGCAGGCTTGCATCACTCAGGCGGCTTAATTGCCGGGCATCGGGGTAGCACCAGAGGCCGCTTGAATGCTGCGGGCCTGCCGCCTGTATTAGCCGACGCCGGATACTGATGGCCGCCTGCACGCTGATTTGCTGTCCGATAATGGCCCAGCTCAGGGCTTCAAACGGGCTTGCCGCCAGCGGTATGCGCAAGCCCGGCACTCTGCGGATTAGCGCGCCAAGCTGGGAGTGTCCACGATACTGCTGCTCAAACTCGTCCACTGATTGCGTCAGGCCTAGCATCAGCCATGCTCTGTGCTCAAGCTGGGCGGCGGATGGGGATGGCTTGGGCGCTGCCGGATCAGCGCCACTGTCGATATCGAGCCACACCTCGGCTGCATTGTCCCTGAATCTTATACTCAGGCAGGCTGCGCTCTTTGCCCAGCACAGCCCCTTGGTCAGGCTGTCTGCCGTCACGCGCTCAGCAACTTCCTGCGGGTCGCGCCGATGAAACGCCAGAAAATCTGCCAGGCGATAGTCCGCCGGCAGCTCAATGCGACAGTGCAGACGCGTCACGGCGGCAAAAGACCCGAGTGGCTCCAAAGGCTTCAAGCGCCGCGCTCGCTGTCCAGCAGCGCACGCTTGCGTTCAATGCCCCAGCGATAGCCGGAGAGGCCACCATCACTGCGCACCACCCGGTGGCAGGGAATTGCGACCGCAATGGCGTTGGCTGCACAGGCGCCGGCAACGGCACGCACAGCGCGGGGTGAACCGATACGCTGGGCCAATTGCGCATAGCTCAGTGTTTCACCCGGTGGGATATCGCGCAGCGCCAGCCAGACCCGTTGCTGGAAAACGGTGCCGCGAATATCCAGTGGCAGATCCATAGCTACTGCGGGGTTATCGACAAAGCCCGCCACAAGCGCGACTAGTTGCATATAGTCAGAATCACCCGGTACCAGGCGCGCCCTGGCGAAGCGACGCTGCAGATCCTGCAGCAGGGCGCTGGGATCGTCCCCCAGCAGAATGGCACAGATGCCAAGATCGCTCTGAGCCACCAGAATGGCACCCAGGGAGCAGTCACCGACGGCGAACTGGATTCGGGCCGCGTCGCCGCCGGCGCGATAACTGCTGGGTGTCATGCCGAGTAGCTGAGTGGATTCTGCGTAAAACCGACCGCTGGAGCCGTAACCGGCAGCATTGAAGGCGTCGGTGATGGTTTCGCTCTGATCCAGCGCGTCACGCAGGCGCCGGGCCTGATGCGCCTTGGCATACTGGCGCGGTGTAAGGCCGGTAACTTGTTTGAACAGGCGATGCAGGTGATGGCAGCTAAGGCCCGCCCGGGCGGCAAGCTCTTCCAGAGTTGGCAACTGTGGGGCGGTTTCTATCATGCGACAGAGCGCAGCTATGGTATTGCGCTGACGCTCCTGTGCTGAAGCCTGATCCGGATGGCAGCGCTTGCAGGGTCTGAAGCCTGCGCGCTCTGCCGCATTGGCATCCGCATGAAAGCGCACATTTTCAGGCAGGGCGGTACGCGACGGACAGCTTGGTCGGCAGTAGATGCCGGTAGTGACGACACCATAGACAAAACGACCGTCGGCGCTGCCATCCCGATTCAATACCGCACGCCAGCGCGGATCTGAACATATTATCTGCGCCTGTTGTGGTGCTTGCTGCTCTGGGCTCTTCACGCTGCCATTCCCGTCTCAGATCGCCATATGATTCTCAACCGCCACTCTAGCGGGGTGAGGCGCTGAGGTCACTCCGACTCTTGCTGTTGTATTCAAGACTGTTGTATTCAAGGCAGCAGCAGGTCAAAGGGCAAGGCTGAATGGCCGTTAGCGGGCTTTTTCAGCCGCACTGTTGACCCTGAAATGCTTTGCTGTATTATGCAGCGCCTTGAGGCTGGATGGCAGAGTGGTCATGCAGCGGACTGCAACTCCGTGTACGCCGGTTCGATTCCGACTCCAGCCTCCATTATTTCCCGCTTACCACTCCCTCTTTTGTCATCTCCCGGCGACGGTGTCGCTGCTTTAGGTTATCCTGCTGTTTTCATTGGCTCTATTGCGCGGCCAGGATGTGCCGATTGCGATTGATATGCCTGAATTTAAATACGTATTGTGTATTAATAATATGAAACCAGGTTCCGACACACGCCAGAAAGTGTTCCTGGCAGCGGATCAACTGCTGGAGCAGGGTCTGCGGCCGACACAGCAGAATGTTCGCGAACTGATCGGCAGCGGCAGTCTGACGACAATCAACAAGGCCCTGGGCGACTGGTGGCAAACACTGGGTGAACGCATTACGCGGCGCAACCAGCATCCTGAAGTACCGGAAGCCGTGCTACTGAGCGCCGGCAAACTCTGGGATCAGGCACTAGCCTACGCCGAGCAGCGTTTTCTTGAACAGCGCACGCAGCTTGAGCAGCAGCATCGTGAAAGTCTGGAACGGGTGCGCCAGGATGATCTGGCTGTCACTTCGGATCTACGTCTGTTGCAGGAGCAGAATGCCCGCTTGCTGGAGCGTAACGAACAGCTCGCAGTGCAGCTGGATGCCAGCCAGTCAGAACGGCTGCGCCAGGAAGAGCGGTTGATTCGGCTTGGCTCCGACAACGAAGAACAGGCCCGTCAGCTCAAGCAGCAGGCGCTGCTGCTTGAACGCAGCTCAGGCAACGCCGATACTGAACAGTTGCTGGATTTGCGTGTACGCCTGCGCATACAGGAAGAGGATGGGAAGCGCCTGCACAACAGCAATGACAGTCTGGCGCAGGAAAATGCCAGGCTGCGCCGACAGTTGCAGGAGCAGGAACGCGGCTTTCAGGAGCGGATCCACCAGCTCGAGCTTGAACTGGCGCGCCGCGAAAGCAGTACCCTGGCCCGCGGCTGAATGCCTGGTACATTAAAAGGGGATTGCGCCTTGGTGCGCACGCCCACTGATTCATTTCTGATCCTGCTGTCTGGGTATAAAAATGGATATAACACTCGAAGATAATGCCAGTTACACCACTATCGTGGATGCGCTGCGACGCTGCGGTGTCGAGGATGCCGTATGCTGCGGCACGGAAATATTGTTTAATAGCGCCAAACATGCGCTGGTACAGGAAAAACTGTCCGGCGTGACGCTGCAACTACTGGATGCCGACGGCTATGCAATACGCCAGGTCACCAGCCGGCGACGCTCCGATCAGGCGCCTGTGCCGGATCGCCTGAACGACCGTCAGCTCACGGTCATAAAGGCCCTGGAAAAGGTATTGCGCCACTGCCAGAAAGAGGGCATACAGTTGGTCGGATACAGCGACGAACTGGTGGCTTTGCCAGCCCAGATCAAGCCTGAAGCTATCGCTTCGGCCTGTGCACTGGATATAGAGACCTATGGAGCTTACCGGGGTGCTGAGGCATTGACGCCTGACGCAGGCACCCTGCTTAGCGATGTATTACCCTAGGTGTTACCTTAGGTATACGTAGTTAAATTGTTAAAATTTAAGGAAATGTATGGGCCCTATCCGTGTACTGCTTGCCGACGACCATCCGGTTGTTCGCGACGGTTTCCAGCGTATTCTGGAGTCTGATGAGCGTATTCGAATCATTGCCAGTGCCAGCAGCGGTTATGAGGCTTTTGAGCAGTTCCGTGCAAAAAAGCCCGATATAGTAGTGCTTGATCTCACCATGCCAAGCCAGGCAGGCGCACCGGAGAGCTCATCCATCAGCGGCGGCATGGAGGCCATCAGGCGCATTCTGGCGCAGGATTCCCGAGCTCGTGTGCTGGTGCTGTCCAGCTGTGAAACGCGGCCTTATCCCAGCCAGGTGATTGGCGCCGGCGTAAAAGGCTACCTGACCAAACGCTGTGCACCGGCCGAGCTGATCGAAGCTGTAGTAAAAGTGCATTCAGGCGAGCGCTACTTTTCGCCGTCTATTCAGGATCAGCTGGACGACTCGGCGACAGATCGCTCACCGGTAAACCAGCTGAGCTCCCGTGAGTTGCAGATTTTCATCATGCTTGCGGACGGGCATTCGGTAGCCCAGATCGCGGAAGCTGTTTTTCTCAGCCCCAAAACCATCCATGCCCATCGCTCCAACATCAAGCGCAAGCTTGATCTCAAGGCCAATGGCGAAATAGTGCATCTGGCCATGCGCCACGGCCTGATTGATCCCTAGCAGCCTGTCGGATTTGACCGGTCGTAGCGAGGGAATGGCCGTTTTGAGTCAGTTTTTGGACTCTTTTAAGGCGAATAGTGGTTCTATTTAACGAAAAAGAGTACGAAAATGGCCAAAATCGGCGTTTCCGCACGACTGCATGGACGCAGGAGGTAGAGCAACGCATGGAGCAGTTGCCGAGTAGATCAGTGTTAATTCCGACAGGCTGCTAGCCTCAGTGTCTGTGCCATTGATAAAGGTCGCGCAGGTCGCGGCACTCGGGTCCATACTGTGACTGTATCTCCCGGCAAGGAGTTGCCATGCGACAAATGGAAAGTTCCAGCGAGCTGCTGCTTGAAACCAGTTTTATCTGGCATGAGATCAGTGTCGGTGACCTGATTCGGCTTGAAGCGGATCTGGACGACTGTGGCGAGCAGCAGCTCAGAACCGCCTCCCAGTATGAAGTGCTGGCAAAGCTTGAGCTGGCGCCGGGTCATCAGGTGTTTGTGGTGCAGTCCGATATATCCGGTGAACTGGTACAGGTGCATCCCTTCCTTGTCAGCAGCTACGACAACCGCCCTGCGCCAACCTGCATGTAACCTGCTTGCTCCTGGCTGCGCAGGCGGGCATTTAAGTGTCGCCCAGGCACAGCAAGATTCTCTTGCGTGCGTGTTAGTGTGTCCGCCTGTACTTGCCTGCTGTAATAAACAGCACGAACGCCATATCAAGCAAATCTGACGATGAATTCGTCACACCAACTCTTCACACCTATGCCGGATAAAGCCCATGGAAACCCCCATGAGAGACGCAGCCTTTACGCTTGTTAAACAGTATTACCAGGCCTTCAACGCAGGCGACATGCCAGCCTTTCTGGACCTGCTCACCGATGACGTGATTCACGACATCAACCAGGGTGGACGGGAAATCGGCAAGCAGGCTTTTGCAGCTTTCATGACCCGCATGAATCAGTGCTATGAAGAGCAGCTTGTCGATATCGAGGTCATGGTGAGCGCTGATGGCCAGCGTGCAGCGGCTGAATTTGTCGTACTTGGGCGCTACCTCAACAATGATGAGGGCCTGCCACAGGCCAAGGGCCAGTCCTACCGCCTGCCCGCTGGCGCCTTCTTCGAATTGCGCGATGCCAGGGTGGCGCGCATCAGCAATTACTACAACCTCAACGACTGGCTCGAGCAGGTGGGCGGGGCGGTTTAGCATTTTGTAACGCACAGACCCCTTGCGTTCGTGCTGCCAAGATCCTATAACCTGTGCCTCAGCATAGGCGACGCACCCAGCGGGCGCCCAATACAGGGAGCGTTGCGTCCGCTTGATCGTCACTATTACAGCGCCACTGCCAGCCAGGCTCTTTGCACACAGGCTCGATTGCCACTGGACAACCCTGACCGCCGGGCCCGACGGGCTGCTGGTAGGGTTCAGGGATCATCCCGACGAACTGATTCCATGGCAGTCTCTGGCGGTGGCACAGCAGGTTCATACAGGTGCGGCATTTCACCAACTCGCGTTCGAAGGCAAACCGGCGCTACGCTGGATAGGCCGCTGGCACCGTCAATTCTGGCGCGCATTCAGCCAGTACCTGCACCAGCAGCACGAACCCGATTTCGCCCTGCAGCTGCAACGCATAGAAACAGCCGTAAGGCATGGCTATGTGCGCAGCTCAACCTGGTCGCAGCTGCAGACTCAGGCCGCTGCGCTGCTGCACAAAAGTGATGCCGCCCTGGTACAGGCGCCGGCCCGGCCGGATCTGCGTTACCAGCGGCTGGGCCGCATCGCCAGCGGGGACCCGCAGCTGTTGCAGCGCTACCGCGAGCACTACCTGGGCCGCCAGCAGGCGCGTCACCGCTCTTTGTTTGAGAAAATCGAACGCCTGCCGCTGACACCCAGTCAGCAGCGCGCCTGCATAACACTGGATGACAACAACCTGGTACTGGCTGGCGCTGGCAGTGGAAAAACCAGCACCCTTATCGGCCGTACCGCCTATCTGATCGCCAGTGGCCAGGCTGAACCCCAGGACATCCTGCTGCTGGCCTTTGGTCGCCAGGCGGCTGATGAAATGCAGCAGCGCCTGCAGCAGCGTCTTGGCATCAAGCTTGACGCCACCACCTTCCATGCCCTGGGCCAGCGCATTATCACCGCGGTAGAAGGTCGCAGGCCACCTATCAGCCCGCTCGCCGAAGATGACGCCAAGCTTGGCAACTGGGTTGCCCAACAGTTTGAAGCACTGCTGGACAGGCCCGAATACCGCCGTCAGGTACTGGACTATCTGCTGCGTTTCCGCCTCCCGGCGGACAGTCCCTTCAACTTCGCCACAGAAAATGAACATCAGCGCTTTATGCGCAGCAACGGCGTGCACACGCTTTCAGGCTTAGTCGATGGCTCATCGGATGGCGCGGGCGATGAAATGCACAGTAGCGCCGCCTGCGTCATTGCCGACTGGCTCTGGAGTCAGGGCATCGACTATCGCTACCGCCCGGCCGGAATCTACCCCCTGGCGCCGGAGCAAGCACTGGCAACAGCAGAAAGCGCGATCCGGCCCATGCAGCTGGTGCCCGACTTTTACCTGCCGGCCCAGGATATCTGCATAGACCTGCTGCTGCTTGATAGGGATGAGGACACGCCGGCCTGGATCGAACCCGCGGCCTACCTGGGGGCGCTCGATGCACTGCGCCACAATGGCCAGCGCCGTATTGAGCTGCGGTTTCATCAGCAACAGGACGGCAGCCTAATCGATGCCCTGGCCCGCCAGTTGAGCGAGCAGGGTGTTGTGGCACAACCTAAAGCAGATCAGGCGTTACTGGCGCTTGTGCAGCAAGGCGCTCTGCTGCAGCCTTTGGGCGATCTTCTGAGCCAGATGCTGCGCTGCCACAGAACCCTGCAGCCGGATGCCACCGAGCTGCGCGCACGGGTAGACGCAAGTCCCGCGCCGCAACGCCTGGAGCAGGCTCTGCTGTTACTGCAGCCCCTGCACGCAGCATACAGAGCGCAGCTTGTCGCCAGTGACGAGATCGATTTCGACGACATGATTGCGAAGGCGCTGGACTATGTGGAGCAGGGCCGCTTCGCATCTCCCTGGCGGCATATTCTGGTGGATGAGTTTCAGGACATATCGGCCCTGCGCGCCCGCCTGATTCGGGCTCTTCGTGATGCCGTTCCCGGCGCCGCGCTCTTTGCTGTGGGCGACGATTGGCAGTCGATCTACCGTTTCACCGGCAGCGATGTAGGGCTGACCACCGATTTTGCCGGATTCTTTGGCCCGGTCTCTATTAGCGCGCTGGATCAGACATTTCGCTTTAACAGCAGTATCGGTGAACTGGCATCGCGCTTTGTGCTGCGCAACCCCGCCCAGCTACCCAAGCATTTGCATAGCCAGACCCAGGTTGAGGCGCCCGCCGTCTCACTGCTGGCTCACCGTAGCCGCGAGCCCGCCAGGGATCCTGCTGTGCTCGAACGCATTCTGCAGGTGATCAGCCAGCGCCGCGCCGCTGAGTGTGGCATCAGCTGCACAGTGATGATTATGGCGCGCAATCGCTTTAGCCTGCCCGACAGCGCACGCCTGGCGCAGCTGCAACAGCGCTTTGGCCAGTTGCAGCTGGAAAGCCGTACACTGCATGCCGCCAAAGGGCGCGAAGCCGATTATGCGATTATCCTCGGGCTGGAGAGCGGTAAGTACGGTTTTCCGGCAGCGCGCAGCCTGCATCCAGTTCTGGATGCTCTGTTGCCCGGTGGCGAAACTTTCCCCCATGCTGAGGAGCGGCGTCTGTTCTATGTGGCACTGACCCGCGCCCGTCACCGGGCATACCTTGCCTACAGCAGCACGCGGCCTTCCTCCTTTGTCACAGAGCTGATTGCCGATCAATACCCGATCGAGCAGGGCGAATTCGAGTCTCAGCACTGATTTACCAAGCTCGAACGTCGTATCAGACCGTATTTTGTGCAACAAAATGGCGCTCGACATGACAAGAAAGACGGTACAAATTCTGGTCAGCAACGGTCTTAACGACAACACTTAGAAAATGTCATATTCAGATGGATAGCTGATACCTTTAATATCCGGCCGGTCGGGGTGCGGCAAGCGCAGAGGGTCGGGGGAGGTGAGCGATGCGATTCTTTTTCGCAGGGCTCGCGCTTTTGGGGCTGTTGTCGACACTGACCCTGAGCGCAGAAGAGCAGGTATTTCCGCCCGGGGCAGCCATTCACCCGCTGTGCTTTGACCAGCTACTGTCCGGCCTCACCGGCGATAGCCCTTTCAGTCCTGTCACCTGTGATGGCATGCCTGGAAAATATCCGGTGTTTATCTTTCCGGGGCAGGATGCCGCCGATCTGACCTATACCGCGCAACGCATCACCGAAGAGGGCTACAGCCGCGGTTTTATCGCCTATGCCGTTGCAGGGCACTGGCCCAGCAAGACCGGCAACGACAAATGGACCCTGTTCGAAGTCACGGCGGCCAATGGCTTTGGCAACCTTCGCAGTTCCATCTGGTTGCTGCTGCAGCCGCAGGGCAATAGGGTGGTAAAACCGCTGCTCTATGTGCCCGGGGGAGATCGCTGCAACGACGGTGCGCTGCGGGTGTCGGAGGTGGGGTCAGATCGGCTGGTATTTCTGTCGGCGGCCACACCCTTTCGTCTGCTTAATCCCACCCGGCTCAGCGAATGGCGCCTGTTTATGCAGCAACACGCCGCAAACCAGAACGAGCAAGCCAGCAACAATCAGCCCCCCTTTATGGACTGGAAACCCTACCTTGATGTCGCCAATGACGCCGGCGCCTGTGCCGGCGGCATTATCAAATCCTACAATTTCAAAACCGATACGCTGGATGTTCTGGGCGTGCGCATTGATCCCGGCGCCTTTGTGAGTGCCCAGCAGGGCACCAAGCAGGCCTGTATCAACAGCTGGCTCAAGGCACAGGATCGTTTCAGCAAAGACGGCGTCCAGGATCTGGATCTGGATGAGTGGGGCGCCATGCTCAGAACTCTGGAGCCCGCCTGCGCACAGCGATAAAGACGCTCGGTGCAGGCTTAGGTGCGCATCAGCATCAAACGCCGAGTCGGTCCCGCAGACTGTAGTACCAGGCGCCCATGGCGGTGAGTGGCACGCGCAGCAAGCGCCCGCCGGGAAAATTGTACTGCGGCAGGCCGGCAAACACATCAAAGCGCCCGGACTGGCCCCGAATGGCATCACAGATCAGTCGCCCCGCCAGGTGCGAGCTGGCAATGCCGTGGCCGCTATAGCCCTGGGCATAATAGATATTGGAGCCAATGCGACCAAACTGCGGCAATCGCATCAGGGTCAGCAGGAAATTGCCGCTCCAGGCGAAATCCACCTTGACGCCGGCGAGCTCAGGGAATGTCTTGAGCATGTTAGGGCGGATCAGCTGCTCTATCTTGCCGGGTTCGCGCGCGCCATAGGTCACGCCGCCGCCGTAAATCAGCCGGCCATCACCGGTCAGACGGTAATAGTCCAGCAGATAATTGCAGTCTTCAACACACTGATCCTGCGGCAGCAGCGCCTGCTGCACCTCCTGGCTCAGGGGCTCGGTGGCCAGCACCTGGCTGCCACAGGGCATGGATTTTTGCGCCAGCTGCGGAATCAGGCCTCCCAGGTAGGCATTGCCGGCCACCACAACATGGTTTGCGCTGACGCAGCCTTGTTCGGTGTGCAGACGCACCTTGTCGCCCTGTTCCACGCGCACGACCTTGGAACCTTCGTAAATCACGCCGCCAAGGGATTCCAGCGCAGCGGCTTCTCCGAGCACCAGATTCAGCGGATGAAAATGCCCGCCGCTTTTATCCAGCAGGCCGCCGGTGTAGCGGTCCGAACCGATGTACTGGCGAATGCTGCTGGCATCCAGCAGCTCAAGCTGCTCATGGCCATGTCTTTCCCACAGGCGTTTCTTGCTGGCCATTTCGTCCAGCTGGGCGCCGGTGCAGGCGGCGAAGATGCCGCCGTCTTTCAGATCGCAGCGAATATCGTAGCGTTTGACGAAATCGCGAATAATCTGCCCCCCCTCGAAGGCCATGGCGCCCATGGCGTTGGCAGTATCCTGGCCATAATGTTTCTCGATAAAATCCATATCACGGCTGTAGCTGTGCACGATCTGGCCCCCATTGCGGCCCGAGGCACCAAAGCCAATGCGGCTGGCCTCCAGCACTATGACCTTGTAGCCCTGTTCTGCCAGGTGCAGCGCACTGGACAGGCCGGTAAAGCCGGCACCAATAACGCAGATATCCGCCGTGGCATCACCCGTAAGGGACGGCCGCTGCCGGGTATCATTGGCGGAGGCGGCATAGTAGGACGCAGTATGCTGTTGTGTTGTCATCTTGGTTCTCGTTACCCGCAGAGATCTGGCGGGTTACTCAGGTAGCTGAATCGACTTTATCTCGACGAACTCGAGCAGGCCTTCATTGCTCCACTCACGGCCATTGCCCGACTGTTTATAGCCGCCAAAGGGCGCGCTGTAATTCCAACCGGCACCGTTCAGGCTGACCTGGCCTGCACGCAGGCGACGGGCGATCTGCTGCGCCTGCCCGACATCCCCGGCCCAAACCGCGGCGGCAAGCCCGTAGGCCGTGTCATTGGCCAGACGAATGGCGTGCGCTTCATCCTCAAAGGCCAGCATGCACAGCACCGGGCCAAAAATTTCCTCCCGCGCCACGCTCATGTCGGCGGTGACGTCGGCCAGCAGCGTGGGGCGCACATAGCAACCCTGCTCCAGTCCCGCGGGCGGTTCAGTGCCACCGCACACCAGCCGGGCACCTTCATGCACGCCCTTGCGGATAGCATCCAGCACCCGTGTCTGGTGCGCGGCCGAGCTCATGGGGCCCATAAAACTGTCGTTTGAGCGCGGATCACCCACCTTTATAGCCTCAACTTCAGCCCGTGCCATAGCCACGGCTTCGGCGTAGCGACTGCGCGGCACCAGCATGCGGGTGAGGGCGCAGCAAATCTGGCCAGAGTTGACCATGACATCGCGCACGCCAAAGCGTATCGCAGCCAGCAGATCCGCATCCTCGGTAATGATCAGGGGTGATTTGCCGCCCAGCTCCTGGCACACGCGCTTTACATCCGGTGCCGCCATCTGGGCGATACGGACACCTGCCCGGGTGGAGCCGGTAAAAGACACCATGTCCACCTGTGCATGGGTACAGAGCGGCTCACCCACGCCTGGGCCGTCACCGGTAACCAGGTTGAATACACCGGCGGGCAGGCCTGCATCATGGGCTACCTGGGCGAATATCAGCGCGTGCAGCGGTGTCGTCTCGGCAGGTTTCAGCACCATGGTGCAACCGGCGGCCAGCGCCGGCGCCACCTTGCCCACCAGCTGGTGCAGCGGCACATTCCAGGGCGTGATAAAGGCACAGACACCAATGGCTTCGCGCAGGATCATGGAATGCCCTTCGCGACGCACCTCATCCATCAGCGCCGCCCGGGGCACAAAGGAGCGCATGCCGGCGATAGGGCCAGCGACCTGCCAGTCCCGCGACAGATGCAGTGGCATGCCCATCTCCCGGCTAATGGTGCAGGCCAGCTCTTCAAGGCGCGCCTCAAGACCTGCACAGATGCGCTCGATGCAGGCGGCGCGCTCGCACGAAGGCGTAACCGACCAGGAGGGGAAGGCGCGCCTTGCCGCCAGTACTGCCCGATCGACATCCGCGGCACTGGCATCAGTAACCCGGGCATGAACAGCGCCACTGGCGGGATTAATCAGCTCCCGCACGGTACCGCTGGCAGGAACCCAGCAGCCGTCTATATAGATTTCAGTTAACGTATCCATCATAAAGCCTTGATTATTATGTTAACTAGAGAGTTTGAGTGCGGCCCCCACGCCAGGGTGCAGGCCTGTTTCCATTCCTCAGAAAGGCATCAGACTGCATCATGAACGCGGCAACAGGCCCGCTTGCGCGGCTTTCACAAGTCCAGAACAAGGCCAGAACTGGCGCATTACAGGGTCGACAGATACCACTGGGTTTCGAGTTCGCTGACATGGCGCTCAAACTGGCTAAGCTCATCGGACTTGCAGCTGTCATACAGATCGACGAAGTCGCTGCCCAGATAGTTGCGCAGCACCTCGCTCTGGCGAAACAGTTCCAGCGCATCGGGCATGCGGATCGGCAAGCCAATGATTTCATCGGCGAAGGCGTTGCCCTCGGTATCCGGGCCCGGTTTGCATTCCTGTTGCAGGCCGTGGTGTACACCGGCAAGCAGGGCGCTCATTACCAGATAGGGGTTGGCATCTGCACCTGAGACTCGGTGCTCGATGCGGGTAGCAGCCTCCGTACCCGCCGGAATGCGAACCGCGACTGTGCGGTTGTCGTATCCCCAGTTGGGCGCGATGGGCACGTAGTAGCCCGGTTGCAGCCGACGGTAGGAATTGACGTTGGGGCAGAACAGCGCCATGGACGCCGGCATCATCTGCAAAAGACCACCGACGGCATGCTCCAACATCTGCTGATGCTCGGCTAAGACGTTGTTGCCCTGGGCATCCAGCAGACTGATATGAATATGCATGCCATTGCCGGCTTCTTCGCTGTAGGGTTTGGCCATAAAGGAGGCTTCCATGCCGTGCTGTTCGGCCACGGACTTGATTACCCGCTTGAGCAGCAGAGCGTTATCGCAGGCCACCAGGGCATTGTCCTGATGCTTGAGATTGATCTCGAACTGGCCCGGGGCATTTTCCGCCACTGCGGTATCGGCAGGAATATCCTGCGCGGCGGTGTACTCGGCGATGTCTTCCAGCAGGTTTGCGTAGTCGTCCAGATTGGTCATCGAGTATACCTGGGTATGCTCGTCACGCTTGCCACTGCGCGGTGATAACGGCGGCTGCGGGCGGCCTGCTTCGTCCCGTTCCTGATCAATAAGGTAGAACTCAAGTTCGACCGCCACCACGGGGGTCAGACCCAGTGCGTCAAATTTTTTCAACACCCGGGCCAGAACATGGCGCGGGTCGCCGAAGAAGGGCGAACCATCTTCCTCGAACATGTGCATCATCAACTGGGCCATAGGGCGGCGCTGCCAGGGTGACAGCTTCAGAGTGCCGGGTTCGGGTCTGCAGACCCGGTCGGGCTCGCCAATTTCCAGCCCCAGGCCACAGCTTTCAACGGTATTGCCGGTGATATCGAGGGAAAACAGGGATGCCGGCATGTTCACGCCATCCTCATACACTTTTTCCAGCCCTGCGCGTTCAATGCGCTTGCCCCGGATTACGCCATTAAGATCGGGGATAAGGAGGTCAATGGCCTCCATATCCGGATTCTGTTGCAGAAAAATAGCGGCTTCGGTGTGCTGACTGTGGGAAGACATGGTCTTGTCCTTGGTTTTCTTGAAATCACGCCATGAGCGTGGGATGGCCGGAGGCGGCCACAACAAACGCTTTTATGTGTTTGTTATATCGATCAGTTTAGCGATTCGCAAATCTGTCGGTCAAGCCGGGCTGATCAATTTATTGATCAATGATGCGGCAAAAACCCGCTTATAAAGCTATTTATGTTCTTTTATTTTCTTCGATGTAGAAAAACCGCTTAATTCAGCGTAAAAGAACAGGCTATAACTCATACCTGAATGATGAATATAAAGATCAATCGAGAAATACCATGACGCCTCTATCCGCCTCGCCAACAGCACGCCCCCTTGTCGGAATTGCCTGTTGCACCAGCTTGCTGGGTGCGCATCGTTTTCACATGGTGGGTGACAAGTACATTCAGGCCGCCCGCAGCGGCGCCGATGTCTCGGTACTGCTCCTGCCGGCTTTGGGGGAAGAAAGCATCGAACTGCTGTCGCAGCTGGACGGACTCCTGCTGACCGGCAGCCATTCCAATGTCGAGCCCAGACACTATGGCGCTGCGCAGCAGCAGGAAGACATGCTCACGGATCCGCTGCGCGACGCCACCACACTGACGCTGATCCGCGCCGCAATCGAGCAGCAGGTGCCGGTACTCGGCATCTGCCGTGGCTTTCAGGAAATCAATGTGGCGCTTGGTGGCAGCCTGCATCAGGCCGTACACCAGGTTGCGGGGCTGCAGGATCACCGCGAAGACAAGCAACTGGCGTTGCAGCAGCAGTACGCCACCCGTCATCCGGTTGAACTCCAACCCGGCGGTCGGTTGGCCCGATTGATGAACGGTGCCCTAAGCCAGCAGGTTAATTCGTTGCACGGGCAGGGCGTGCAGCGCCTGGCACCAGGGCTGCGTGCCGAAGCCCTGGCACCGGATGGACTGGTAGAAGCCTTTAGCCTTGAAGACAGCAGCGCGGGCTTTTTGCTGGCGGTGCAGTGGCACCCGGAGTGGCAAATGGCACAGCATCCTTTCTACCACGCTATTTTTGAGACTTTTGGCAACGCCTGCCGGGTCCGTGCGGCGGCACGAAGCGCCTGAAGGTGCGCAGTTCCGCAGCCGCCAGAACGACTGCAGCAAGCAGGTGCCGTGGCTCTTTAGCCACTGCCTGCTGCCACTTTTTATCCGTCGGCATCATGCTATGATGCGGCCGGCCTGATGCCGCCAATCGACCTGCGATCAATATATTTATCAGGATGGGAGTTTCAAGAGTGGATGTAGGTGACCGACTCAAGAAAATTCGTCAAATCTACGGCTTTTCTCAGCGCGAACTGGCCAAGCGGGTGGGCCTGACCAACAGCACGATTTCGATGATTGAACAGAACCGCGTCAGCCCGTCGGTCAGTTCACTGAAAAAAATTCTTGATGGCATTCCGATGTCGGTCAGCGAATTCTTTACCGTTGATTTGAACGCCCATGACAAGGTGGTGTACCGCCCCGAGGAGCTCATTGATATCGGCAGTGATGGCATAGAGCTGCGCCTGGTGGGCAGTGTCGAAAACAAGTCTGGCCTGGCGTTGCTCATCGAAAGCTATGAGCCCGGCGCCGACACGGGCACGGAGATGATGTCCCATGAAGGTGAAGAGGCCGGCACTGTGATCGAAGGCTCTATCGAGGTCACTATCGGCGGTGAAGTGCATCGGCTGGATGCCGGCGACAGCTACTCGTTCTCCACCCAGATCCCCCATCGTTTTCGCAATCGCAGCAAGAAAACCTGCCGTATCGTCAGCGCCCATACACCGCCGACCTTCTAGCGTTGTCTCCGCGCCTTTTTTGGTAAAAGGCAACCGTGCCATTCACCAGCATGCGCCTGTCACAAAGCGGCCTCCAACCGTAGCTGCGTTCATATTCGGACAAAATGGCCCGCGAAAGTGCCGCCGAAGACGTTGCCGGGCGGCCTTTTGTCGTCAATGCTTAGGTGATCGAATGACCAACTGTTGATCACCGTCTGGCGGTGATCGCGCCGGAAAGCACCCATGCGCATCAGCAACGTCGAGGGGCCGCTTGATCCCAGTCTGATCCAGTTTCTTACCAGTCAGCTATCGATACAGGTCGCTGCCTGCAGCGATGCAGGGGAACCTACGCTGGCGCGGGCTCTCGGAGCCCGAATGTCTGCCGATGGGCACCGGCTGGCGCTGATGGTCCCCGTATCCCAGGCCCGCGAACTGCTGACGTGTATCGCCGCTAACGGGCACATTGCTGCGGTTTTCAATGAACCCGAAACCCACCGTACCGTGCAGCTCAAGGGCAATGATGCGCGCATTGAAGCCATCAGTGCAGCAGACGCCGCCGCACTTGGCCCCTATGTCGAGCGCCTGGCAAGGCGCCTGCAGCACTACCAGGTGCCGGAAGCCTTCAGCCGCGCGTTTTACGCCGCAGATCCCGCCGATCTTGTCGCAGTAAGCTTCTCGCCCAGTGCCGTTTACGGCCAGACCCCCGGGCCCCACGCCGGTGAGCCCCTGAAGCCGGGAAAAGCCCCATGAATCCCTATCTGAGTATCGACACGCTGCGCAATTGTCTGGAAGGGGTTATCCCGGCAGGGGTGGCTACCTGCAGCCGTGACCTGGTCCCCAATGTCTCCTATGTCTCCCAGGTGATGTATGTCGATCAGGACCATATAGCACTGTCGTTTCAATTCTTTAACAAGACGCGTGAAAACATTCTCGCCAACCCTTTGGCAACGGTGCTGATGGTGGATCCCGATACCGCCGCCCGCTATCGCATGAAAGCGCGCTATCTGCGCACTGAAACGCAAGGTCCGCTGTTTGAACGCATGAAAGCCAGGCTCGCCGGCATCGCATCCCATGAAGGTCTGGTGGGGGTGTTCCGGCTGCGCGGTACCGATGTCTATCGCATTCTCGATATAGAGGCCGTGCCAGGGGCCGAATTGCCACGTCAGCTGCCAGGGCGTGCCATCTTGCCGGCGCTGCGCCAGTGCAGCGAGCGCCTGCACAATTGCTCCAGCCTGGAAGACCTGGTTGATAATCTGCTTGATGCGCTGGACCGCTCCCTGGGACTCAGCCACAGCATGCTGCTGATAGCCGACAGGCCCGGTGCCAAGCTTTATGTGGTGGCGAGCCGGGGCTACCCCAGCTCAGGTATCGGTGCCGAGATTCCCCTCGGGGTTGGTGTTATCGGTATCGCTGCGCGGGAACAGGTGCCCATTCGCATCATGTTTACCGCCGCCGAATACGCTTATACCAGGGCCGTGCGCGAGCAGGCGATTGCGGAGGGCCTGGTGGATGCGCTGGAGCAGGTCATTAACCTGCCCGGCCTGAACGAGCCTTCCAGCCAAATGGCCATCCCTTTGCCCGGCATCCGCGGGCTGATCGGTGTGCTCTACACCGAAAGCCAGCAGGAGTGCCGTTTCAGTTATGACCTCGAAGATGCTCTGGTCACACTCTGCGCCCAGGCAGGCCTGGCGATTCAGGGCCTGCAACTTGCCGATGAGCCAAGGCTAGTGGCGCCGCCAGCTGACTGTCTCTGTATCGAAGATCCCCTCGCAGATGCATCACCCGACCCTCTGCGGGTGGAATACCATGACCGGGATCACAGCGTGTTTATCGATGGCGACTACCTGATCAAGGGTGTGGCCGGTGCCGTGCTCTGGCGCATTCTGAATGATTACCGCGAAAGAGGGCGTGTCGATTTCAGTAACCGTGAGCTGCGCCTTGATAGCCGTCTGGGTCTGCCCGAAATCAGCGACAATCTGGAAGCGCGGCTGATTTTGCTCAGCCGGCGTCTGCAGGAGCGCAGCCCTTTCCTGCGCATCGAGAAAACGGGGCGAGGGCGCTTTCGCCTGCTGCTGCAGCGCCCCCTGGTACTTGTGCCGATGAATCCATGCGCGGCGCCACCGCCAGGCGGTATTAGCCAGCCTGCTGCCAGCGCGGATCAGGCGTAGCGCCAGGGGCCGTGGCAACGCGATTATCGCCAACCGCCTGGGTGCCTGCCAGGTTTGCCGCGTTCAACAGGCTCCCGCTACAACACGCCTGACCCTCCACTGACTGACGACGTCGCAACCTCCAGGGCAACAGGAACCGCAACCACCATTTCTGGCGACGCAGGCCTGATTTTTTGCGCGAAGTGGCCCTGGCTGCTGGCATCAAGGTCGCAGAGCCGGTGATTCGCCACGGCCAGAGCTTTTTGCACAAGGCGGGAGCTTTCCAGAATCTGCGCTGCGGCTTATTGTCGCTACCCGCTGCAATTATGCCGCGCCTCCGGTGGCTAGTTTTCGGGATTTTCATCAGGACCTCCGCGATCCAGCTGAGCCTCGCCCCTGGCCATGACCGCATCGTCGGTCGGCGGCAGTGGTTCGAGCGAAATATAGGGTGTCGGAATCGGCCGCCCCGGAGCGACGGCGACAGGGGCATCTATTCCCGCGGGACCCAGGCTGCGCAGATACTGATACACCGCCAGCTGATCCTCCTGTGTCATCAGCTGCAGCGAGGGCCAGGTCATCGGGGGCATGCCACCGGCGCGAATGCGCTGCTGCCATTGCTCGGGCTGCATCGTTGCAACTTTCAACCGCAGGTTGGCGGGATAACTCAGGCCCCAGGGGCCGGCGAAACCTACGCCTGAGCCCAGCAGACGTTCGGATTCGGGCATCACCTCGCCGATTTCGGCATAACCCGTCGAGTGGCAGTCATTGCAACCACCCACGCCAACCAGATAACGGCCACGTTCGATGACGGCAGCATTGTCATTCGGCGTCGCCGCCATCGAAACGGCGCTATGCAGCGCCAATGCACTAATCAGATACACATTTTTCATGCCACGTACTCAGCTTCAGGTTCGACCGTTTCAGCCTACGCCTGACACTCAAGCGGCGTTGTTAATACTTCACTCAAGGAATCTTAAAAGAATGCTAACTGCGTTTTGCTGGCATCATGAAGCGCTGATCGGCGTAGCGCGGCGGCCAGACGATATGTGCCTCGCCGTTGCGCAGCTGTGCCAGCGGAAAGAAAAAACCTTCCATAAAGCTGCCGGTAATGACTTCGTTTGGAGACTGGGCGCGGGGATGGGGCCTGTTGGAGAACTGGTAGCGATTCCAGACACCGCGGTAGGGGCTGCGGTAGAGCGTGCGCGTCAGGTCATCCAGCGCCAGGCTGGAGGTAGCATTGAGCATGCGGATAGCCATGCGGGTATAGTCATAATGCAGCCCTGCAGCGGCTATGCTGGGCATATCGCCAAAAAGACTGTGGTAACGGCGCACCCACCACTGCTGCCAGAGCGCAATCGGCATGGCTGAATCCATCGAAATCACGTAGTCCGAGCTGTTGCCGGTGTAGGCGTACCAGTCCCGCGTCCAGCGCAACCCGTGGCCCAGCAGCAGCGCATTCAGCTGCAGCTCGCGGAACTGGCGAACAAAGCGCGCGCCGGCCTGGATACCGGTGGTGGTCATCGCCACCAGGGAAATATCCTCGTCGCGATAACGGGCCAGAAGTGGCAAGAAATCATCCTGATCGAGGGCGGTGAGATCCGGCGACTCGACACTAAAGCCCACCGACTGCAAGCTGCTGCGCAGGGCATCCGCCCAACCACGGCCATAGGCACTGTCCTCTGCCATGATGGCCGCCCGGTTGTTCGCCGGGCGCCAGAGCCCCTGATCGCGCAGATACTGCAGTGGCTCACCGTAACGGGCCGCCAGCAGGCCGGGCGCGGGCCAGCCCTTGAACCAGCCTCGGTATTTGGCGTAATCCTGGTTCAGTCGATCGGAAATTGCCTGGGCTTCTCCCAGATGGCCCAGATGCAGAATTCCAAGGGGCGCCTCGGCTTCCATCAGCGCCAGGGCGACATCGGAGTGCCAGCCACCCACCAGCAGGCTCAGCTGATTCTCGTCCTGCGCGTGCTTGAGGGCCTGCACTGCCCTGGCCGGATCCGAGGCAGTATCCACCCAGACAGGATGAATATCGTAGCGCTGCCCGGCCAGTTGCAACGGAATCTCGCCATCGGCCCTGGCATCCATTAATGCCATCAGCACGCCGCGGCTGATCTCGAGTCCGGTATCCTGTGCCGGCCCGGTAAAGGGCCCACAAAAGCCAATCGACAGAGTATCGACGCCAGCCATGTCTTCGGCCTGCGCCGGCCAACCCAGCAGTGCACCCACGCCTAGCACGGAGCGCTGCAGCAACCGCCGACGCGTAACAGCGCCGACATCGCCCCGGCGGTAGTATTGATCTGGCAGTGACATGGACGTTCTCCGACTGGCCTGATGCATCTATTCCCTGTTATCAGCCTAGTTCAGGCTTCCAGCAGCCTGTCGGGCTTGGCCGATCGTAGCGAGAGAAAGATCGATTTGCGGCAGTTTTTGAGCTCTTTTGCGGCGAATAGTGGTTCTATTTAACAATAAAGAGTACGAAAAATGACCAAATTCGGCTTTTCCGCAGTAGATCAGTGATAAGTCCGACAGGCTGCTAGCGCAGACATCCTTGCAGGAAAAGGCCAGAAGATGATCGCCCAGGGCATAGATCGGCGCCGAAGAGCACCAAAAGCCGCTAACCTTGAGGCAGGGCGCTCCGGCCGCTGCGGCGGGCGCCATTCATGGACCGATAATCGGACAGGCGTGAATGCGACTCACTGGCACAGCGATACTGCGGCACAGCCTCAAGGCGCGAATGACCGCCGGGATACTGCTGGTTTCCCTGCCCGTGGTGATTGCCCTGGCGGTGGTGTCCTACATGCTGTCGGCCGGGCTTTTGCAGCGCATGGCCATTGACCGGTTTGAGCTGATTGCCGAACAGCGGGAAGGGGAAATCTATGAATTTATGGCCGATCAAGCCGATATAGTGCGAAAAATCGCAGCTGTCGATGCGTTGCGCGATGCCATCAGTGAGCTGCGCGGGCTGCCCCTGGGCAGCCCGGAATATCAGCCAACCTATATGGCCATGGCTGATACGCTGTTTCGATCCACCTTCCTCGATTACGGTTCCGCCGCGGCAACCGACCTGACCGGGCTCATGCTGCTGAGCCAGGACGAGGGCAGGATTTTCTTCTCAACCCGCTCCGAGCAGGAGGGTGAAGTTCGCAGCAGTGACCCATTCTTTGTCGAGGGCCGCGACCACACCTTTATCCAGCCGGTGTATCAGGCAGCCGATACCCGACTCCCGACACTCACCGTTGCTACACCGCTGACCGGGCGCAATGGCGAGCCGCTGGGCGTTCTTGCAGCCCAGATCCGGGTGCCGGTGCTGGTCGACATCGTCAGCCAGCGCGGTGGCCTGGGGCAAACCGGTGAATCCTATCTGGTGGATACCGGCCACCGCTTTCTGTCGATGGCGCGCTTCGGGGAACAGGCCTATCCCGATGGCGCTCACAGTCTGGGTATCGACACCGCGATAAAGGGCCAAAGCGGCGCTGGGCTCTATCTGAACTACGCCGGCCAGGCGGTGATTGGCAGCTATCGCTGGCTGCCGGATCTGGGTCTGGCCCTGCTCACGGAAATCCGCGTCAGCGAGGCGCTGCAACCGGCCACACGCCTGGGCTGGCTGATGCTGCTGCTCGGGCTGCTGGCCGTGGCACTGCTGTTGCTTGGCACCTATTTCATCGCCCGGCAGATTGCGCGCCCCATTCTTGCCGTGAATGCCACCACGCGGCAGATCGCCGCAGGGGATCTGCATGTACGTGCGCCTGTACTGACTGAAGATGAAACCGGCGTTCTGGCGCAGAACTTCAATACCATGATCGACCGGCTGGAGGAAACCCTGGCAGACCTTGCCGCCGAGCAGGAAAAATCAGACCACCTGCTGCTCAATATACTGCCGGCGCCTATTGCTGCGCGCCTGAAACAGGGCGAGGGCACCATTGCCGATAGTTTCGCCGAGGTTACCATCCTGTTCGCCGATATCGTTAATTTCACGCCCATGTCGGCCGGCCTGCCGGCGGTGAAGCTTGTCAGCCTGCTGAACGAGATATTTTCCGAGTTCGACCGTCTGAGCGAGCTGCTCGGGCTGGAGAAAATAAAGACCATCGGCGATGCCTATATGGTGGGTGCAGGCCTGCCGGTAGAACGCAAAGACCATGCCCGGGTTGTCGCCGAAATGGCACTGGACATGCTGGATGCCATCGAGCGTTTCAATCGTCGCCACCAGAGCGATCTGCACATGCGCATCGGCATTAACACAGGACCCGTAGTGGCCGGGGTCATAGGTACCCGAAAATTCATTTACGATATCTGGGGCGATGCGGTCAATATCGCCTCACGCATGGAATCTCAGGGCATTGAGGGCTGCATTCAGGTCACCGAAAATACCTGGAAACACCTGCAGCACGACTACCTGTTCGAGGATCGCGGGCTTATCAGCATCAAGGGAAAGGGCCGGATGCATACCTATATGCTGCGCGGTCGAAAGCACCGCGAGCCTAGCATCGCAGGCATGGACTGATGCTGCTTTTCTACGAAACCTTTTTCTAGTATTTGATTCTAACTCTATATATTAAAAAGGATTTCATATGACGACAGCCTACATTACCCATATCGACTGTCAGCTGCATGAGATGGGAGCAGGTCACCCCGAAAGCCCGCAGCGCCTGCAGGCCATCACCGATCAGCTCAGCACCAGCGGCCTGCTGGCCCGGCTCGACTGCCTGACACCGAAACCCGTCACCACACAACAGCTCGAACTGGCCCATCCGCTGGCCTATATTCGTGAGCTGGAGTCCTTGCACCCGCAGCAGGGGCACAATTACGCCGATCCGGATACGGCGCTGAATCCCCACAGTCTGCGTGCTGCGCGCCTGGCTGCCGGGGCCGTGCTGCTGGGAACCCAGCGCATACTCGTCGGCGCCTGCCAGAATGCCTTTTGCGCCATTCGTCCGCCCGGCCATCATGCTGAGCAGGCGACGGCCATGGGCTTCTGCCTGTTCAACAATGTCGCTCTGGGGGTCGAGTGGGCGCTGCGCCAGAGCGATATCGAGCGCGTGGCGGTGCTGGATTTCGATGTCCATCACGGCAACGGCACCGTGGATATCTTCAAGGACAGACCCGAAGTACTGGTGTGCTCAAGTTTTCAGTATCCGTTTTATCCATTTCGCTTCCAGGATATTCGCCGGCCTAATATTGTCCATACGCCGCTGGCGGCGGGCACCGGTAGCAGTGCCTTTCGTCACGCCATCGAGCAGGACTGGCTGCCGGCGCTGGCAGAGCACCGCCCGGACATGATCTTTGTCTCGGCGGGTTTTGATGCCCATCGCGACGACCCGCTGGGGCAACTGCAATTGACCGACGAGGACTTTTACTGGATTACAGGGCTGATCGGGGAGGCCGCCAGTGGCTACGCCGGTGGCCGTATTCTGTCGGTACTGGAAGGCGGCTATAACCTCAAGGCGCTTGGCCTAAGCGCCGTGGCGCATGTGCAGGCATTGCTTGAGGCGCGCTAGCAAGCTGTCGCCATTACGGCGATGAACGCCTGGCATCGCTGCCCGCCACAAGCTCCAGTGCGGCCTGGCGAATACTGCGCCGGCTCGGCAAGGTGGCGGTGGCCGCGGGCCCCAGCGCGATAAAGCTGTCTTCGGCGCAGAGGCGCTTGAGTCGCGGCAGGCTGTCCAGGGTTTCGATCAGCAGTGTCATCAGGGCTTCACTGACAGATCCGCTACGCCGGCATTCATCCACGATCAGTATCGCTTCACAAGCACGCACCGCATCGACAATGGCATCGCCTGGCAGGGGCTGTAGCCAGCGCAGGTCAATCAGACGCAGCTCAATTCCATGCTCGATGGCAAGATCCCTCGCGGCCTGGCGGCTGAGGTAATAGCCGTTGCCGTAGCTAATAATGGCCAGCTGTCGGCCGTCGCCTTCCACGTCGATTTCACCCAGAGGGACCGGCGTGCAGCCTGCAGCCGGTACATAATCGAAACTCCAGCGGCCGTCGCCCGTCTCAAACAGATCCCGCGCCATATAGAGTGCAATAGGCTCGATAAATACCACCAGCCGTTGTTCCTCCCGCGCCAGGCGCACGCATTCGCGCAGCATTTCCACGGCATCGCGGCCATTGCTGGGGCACGCCAGGATCAGGCCCGGTATATCGCGAAACACATTCAGGCTGTTGTCGTTGTGGAAGTGGCCACCAAAGCCTTTCTGATAGCCGAGCCCGGCAATGCGGATCACCATCGGATTGCTGTACTGGCCATTGGAGAAAAAACTGAGGCTCGCCGCCTCGCCACGAATCTGATCCTCGGCATTGTGCACATAGGCCAGGAACTGGATTTCGGGTATCGGAATAAAGCCATTGTGCGCGACGCCCAGCGCCAGCCCGAGAATGCTCTGCTCATCCAGCAGTGTATTGATCACCCGGTGCTTGCCGAATTTATCCCACAACTTGCCGGTCACATTGTAAACGCCGCCCTTGGGGCCAATGTCTTCGCCCATCAGCAATATTTCGCTGTGCGTGGCCATCAACTCTGCCAGCGCCCAGTTCAGCAGGCGCGCCATGGGCTGAGGTTGAGCCATTAGCGTTCTGTCCCTCGCAAAGAGAACATCAAGCGCGGCCGGCTCCAGCGGAGCCCGCGCAGGCACGGCACGGCGCGGCGGCACGATAGACGCCATCACCTCAGAGGCGCTCGCCAGTTTTGGCCGCCTAATGGCACGCTCGGCCTTGTCCGCAACGTCTGCCGCCGTTTTCTGGTAAAGCGAAACGATTTGATCGGCACGCAGTACACCGAGCTCAATCAGCCGCCTGGCCGAATGCAATAACGGATCCTGGGCTTCGGTGTTTTCGATCTGCGCAGTACTCAGGTAGGCGCTCTGGGCATCGGAGCCGGCATGGCCAAGCAGTCGCACGCAGCGCATATGCAGAAACACGGGCTGCTGGTGCCGGCGCGCCAGTTGCTCCGCCTGGTGTGCACAGCGGTAGGTATCGAGCAAATCAAGGCCGTCGCAACTCAGGTAGTGCAGCCCCGGGCGCTGGCCGAAACTGGCGGCGATCCAGCCCTGGGGCGTGGCCGTCGAAATACCTATGCCGTTGTCCTCACAGATAAACACCAGCGGTAACGGGTGCTTCTGGTAACGCGTCCAGCAGGCGCTGTTAATCGCGCCCAGCGCTGTACTGTGATTGGCCGACGCATCCCCGAAGGAGCAAAGCACCACAGCATCGGTGGGCAGGGCGCCTGGATGTTTCAGCTGTCGTGCCAGGGCGATGCTGGCCGCGGTTCCCAGCGCCTTGGGCAGGTGGGACGCGATAGTACTGGTCTGTGGCGGTACAAAGAGCGCCTTGCTGCCCAGCACCTTGTGGCGGCCGCCGGAAATCGGATCCTCGCTGGACGCCGCAAAGGACAGCAGCATATCCCAGAGCGGGTCTGTGCTACCGGCCTGGCGGGCACGTTGCAGCAGAAACGCCGCATCACGGTAATGCAAAAACGCCATGTCATCGTGCCTAAAGGCCGCGGCTATGGCCGCGTTGCCCTCGTGACCGGCGCTGCCAATGGTGTAGAAGGATTCACCACGGGCCTGCAGTTTGCGTGAGCACAGATCCAGCTGCCGACTCAGCACTTGACTCTCGAACAGCTGCAGCAACAGCGCCTCTGTAAGGCCCGCTTGCTGCAAGCCGATGTGAATGGGTGAGGGTGGCAGGTCGCCACTGCTGACCCTTTGAACAAAGGCCTGGTCGACAATCTCGGCTCGGTTCTGCATAACCACGGCTCCCTGAAGATTCCCCAGAGTATGGTTGAGGTCGTGGCGATTAGCCGGTTCGTGAAGCTCGCCGCCTGCCGGGCTTGGCCGGTCGTAACCAAAAATGCCCCCTCGTTAGCGCATTGCGCACGACTGCATGGATGCAGGAGGTAGGGCGAAGCAGGATGCCCGAGCCGAGTAGATCAGTGTTAAGTCCGGCAGGCTGCTGGTGTATGCTTTATTGTTTACGCCGGTACCCTCATACGATGTCCGCCAATACCGTTGAAATAAACCGCACCCGTTTTCGTTTTAATAACAACGAAGCCGTTTGGCTATTTGGTTATGGCTCCCTGATATTCAAGGCAGACTTTCCCTTTTTGCAAAGGCGCAGCGCCCGTATCATCGGCTGGTCGCGCCGTTTCTGGCAAGGGTCCCATGATCACCGCGGTACTCCAGAGGCACCAGGGCGCGTGGCGACCCTGATCGAAACCCCGGGCATCCCCTGTACTGGCGTAGCCTATTTGATTTCGCCGCAGGTGTTTGACCATCTGGATTTTCGGGAAAAGAACGGCTATCTGCGTTTTTCCACCGAAATGACCTTCGACGATGGCAGCCATGCCCAGGGTCTTGTGTATATAGCGACGCCTGACAACACCGCCTTCCTGGGCCCTGCCAGCGAACGCGAGATTGCGTGCCAGGTTGCCGGCGCCACTGGGCCCAGCGGTCCCAATGCTGACTATGTGCTCCATCTGGCCGAGTCATTACGCGGCCTGGGAGAGCACGATGACCACGTGTTCGAGATCGAGCAGCAGTTGCGCCTGGTGTTGAAGTAAAAAAGTTTCTACAGAGATCTTAATAGAAATATGTTTCCATAGAGACTAAGCTTAAGCCCAGGTGGTGATTGGGAGAACCATTAACATGAAACAGGTCGTCGAACTGAGGCAGCAGGATCCCAAGCGGGTATCACAGGTTTCTCTCAAGGTATTTTTCAATATCGCATCGGCATGGCACCTCAGCCGCGAACAGGAGCAGGTTCTGCTAGGCGAGCCGGCGCGCTCTACGTTCTACAAATGGCGCAAAGGCGAGGGGCCTGTATTGCCGCGTGATACGCTGGAGCGGATTTCCTATGTCATGGGAATCTACAAGGCGCTGCGCATCCTGTTTCCCACCGAAGATCAGGCCAACGCCTGGCCAGCCAAGGCTAACGCCTACTTTGGTGGCGAATCGGCGCTCACGGTCATGCTCCAGGGCAGTCTTATCAATCTGGCCGATGTGCGCCGCTATCTGGATCACGCCAGGGGCTAGCAGCCTGCCGGACATGAGCTGTCAGATTACGAATCGTCTATGCAATTTTTACAGGCCCTGATCCATGCATGCCATGCCGGCACTGATCGACCTTGACTGGGACAAGGCGCACCGTCTGGTCCCGAGCCACTTCCCGCCCATCAGTCTGTTTGAAACCGTGGCCGATCCCGAGGACCTCGAGATCCTGTATGCCGTGGAAGCCCTGACCAATGATCGCCTGCGCGATGAAGCCGGCGACCTGCGCCTGGTTGCAACATCCGACCGGATATCGGGCCCGGGCTCTACACCCGTTATGGCGGCCTTTACCCATATCGGCGTTGCGAGCCGATTCACTGATGGGCATTATGGCGTCTACTACGCAGCCCGCACCCTGCAAACCGCCATCGCCGAAACCCGATATCACCGCGAAGCCTTCCTGCGGGCAACCCAGGAACCCGATACCGAACTCACATTGCGTGAATATATCGGCAAGGTGGTACAACCGCTACACGATATACGGGGCCAGGGGTATTGGGAGTTGCACCAACCAGACGATTACAGCCCTTCGCAGCGTTTTGCTCGCCAGCTGCGCGAGCAGGAAAGCCCCGGCCTGTATTATTCCAGCGTGCGGGACCCAGGCGGAGAATGTCTTGCCGCCTTCAAGCCCCGCGCCCTGAGCATCCCTGTACAGGGCTGCCATTACCGCTACGTCTGGAGCGGCCATGCTCAGGCCATTACCGCCGTATTGAAGGTCGAAGCTGTGGCCTGAGTCTTCAAATAGAATGCAGTATACCTATTTGAACAGAGCGCGAAGCAGGGCGCCTGACACCCCAGAATCGGCCGAAGCCAGACAGACGCCTGCCGTCTACCACGCCGTTACAAGGCGCTGGAAAAGACCTTTTTCAGCAGATCGGTACTGCGTGCTGCAGGGTTTTCACGAATTCGCTTTTCCTCTGCGGCAATCATCGCAAACAAGCCGTCCGTTGCCTGCTCGGTAACATAAGTATCAAGATCCAAAGAGCCCAGACTTGATAGATTTCCCAGCATTCCGGCATTGCCCGTCATGCTTTTATAGGCGCTGGTAACTCCTACATTGTCCGTAGATTCAGCAACGATGGGGCGCATCAGCGCATTCAGCTTGTCGCCGTTCTTCTTGCGCAGATATTGGGTTGCTGCATCGTCCGGCCCCCGCAAAATACTGCGGACATCCTCAAGGGACATGTCGCGAATAGTCTCGACGAACAGATTACTGGCCAGCGGAACGGCCTGTTCGGCGGCACGGTTCATGGATGTGATGAAGTTGTCTGCCAAAGCTCCCTGGCCCGTCGCCCGCAGGCCTTTTTCAACGATCTGCAGCTGCGATGGCAAGGAAATGCGTACCGCCGGGTTATCAAGGTATCCACCTTCGGACCCCAGCGAGGCAATAGCCGTTCTGGAGCCCTGAATCAGCGCTTCCTTCAGGCCGCTAGTGATATCGCTGTCGGAAAGGCCAGCGATGGCGGCATTGGTTGCGGTTGTCCCGCTCGGAGCCTGGCTCTGCGTTATGGTTTCCTGCGCCTTGTTGAGCACAGCTTTCCAATCCGCCTGAGTACTCAAGGATACGCCCAGCAGGCTAGCAATAAGGACAGGTGTCGATAGCAGACGCGACGGTAACATGGGTGCTCCAAAGTGGGTTTCAAGATGGACGAGAGTATAGAGGATCTTACTGATCCTATTTTGGCTTTCTAGCATGCAGCCTGGATACGACAACAGCGAGCGGACAGCTCCAGCTGAGCTCGACCGGAAGGTGCGCCAGGTTGCATTATGTGACGTTTGACCCACGAAACCAGAATCTTCGCGACTGTCCGCACGGGCGCCATAGCCGGTGGTATCACATAGATAATTCTGGATCGGATATCTGCTTGGCAGGCTCCAGGCAGTCTTGGATTCAAGCCGGCGAAGCCCTTAAAACCATAAATGAAGTGAGTACTAGCAGCAGGAAATGAGCCCTAATTTAAACAAATAACAACTGCGCATAATGTATATTATGTTAAATAACGTAATTGCGTATTGGTGTAATGTGCGAGTGTGTCGTGTCGTTTGTCGCTTCCAGTTTCAAACGGAACTCGTTCAGCCAAAACTGGAATCTCTCGAACAGCCCTTTAACCCAAGTGCCATGTACCCTTCAGTCAGATGACGACATGACCGTCCGAAGCATGTTTTCCAGTTTTAACCTGAATTCTGCGAACTCCTGCATTTGCAGTGCATCAGCCGCTTCAAGTTGAAGCTGAGATTCGGTCTCACCGCCGTTTGAATCGCTCCAGGGCATGCCCTGCGTGGCTGTCACGCACATTGGCAGCCCAGCCAAAAAAGCCTGTCTCAAATTATGCGTGAGACTCCCGTGCTGCACCTGTCACCCACTGTGAATCAGCCGGCAATTCTGAGTCATGCCGAACACTCGTGCGGAGAGTCGCGAAGATTTCGGTTTCGCGGACCAAGTCCCGCTCAACGCGATTCAGCGCACGACCGATCTATGCAAATAAATCGCTAAAGGCAGCATGGCTTGGTTGGGATACACAGAGGCTCAACTTATGTCGCGCGTCAGGGGTCGCTTCGCGTTATAGGCAGCCTGGTTCTCAGCGATTGCCTGAACTGCTCGCGATCTATTAATCATAGCGTGGTATCAATTGCCGCACTTATTGATTGCTACGCCTGAAGACAATGCGGCTGCTGGTATGGAGCCTGTGCGCAGAAAATGGATTCCCCAACAGCCAAATACAAATCGAATACTACCTCAGGGCCTGGAAACACTACGTAACGCGGCCATTTCTGCGCCGATTAACGCCAAAGAGGACCGTCCTTTTTCTCAATCGCGCACAGCTCAGCATATTTCATAGCAGTTTTTGTGATAACTGCGCGCAGTTCACAGCGGATTGAATCATATTGCAGTAATAAGGATCGAATGCCCCCATAATTCAACGAAGTTGTTCCGATAACGCCACTAAATTGCTGGCGTTAGCATATGTCGAATCTCCAGCAGGCTTTGCGATTCAGCAACGTGATGTGTGGTGAGCGACCCAGGCACAGAAGCACACGATGCGCGTAGTTAATTGGCTATTTATACTATTAAAAACAAATAGATATGTCGCTATGCCGATAAATTGCGTTATCGGCATAGCTACATATGCAGGGCGGGATCTGGTCATAAAATACAGAATACGTACTAAAGGTTTTTATCTGCCCTATCCATTACAAGCAGCAACGTTCGACAGAGTTCCCGTTGCCACCGCATCTCGGTAGCCAGTTTCAATCCACGCCCAGCGCCTTGTACACGGCATCCACAGGATCGGCATAGAAGCTTGTCTGGAACTTGGTAAACAATTCCGCCGGGATGGTTGGAATATCGACCGCGCTACTCATTGGCAGCGTCACCCTTTTGCCGCCAGCATCGAAGGCGACTTGCAGGCATTCGGCAATACTCTGCACCGGCGCGACGCTTCCGCCCAGGCTCATATCACCCAGCACGACCATCTGGCCCTGTGCGGGCCTGCCCATCAGCGCTGAGGCAAATGCCACCAGGCTGGCCAGCGCCATATGATTCAGGGGGCCTGAGTTTTGCAATTCGACCACATGCAGATGGAAATTGTGGTCCATCACTTTGGCCGAGGCGCTGATGCGGGAAGCGTTGGCTTTGAAGTAATCGAAGGCGATCTTGATCTGCTCCTTCGCTGCGCCGGAGTTCCATAGCCCGGAGGTGGCCAGTTTACCGGATCCCTTGGTGACCTGAAGTTCCAGGCGGTACAGCCCAGGCATGCCTTTATTACTGAGGCCTATGGTATGGATGAAGCCAGGTTTGCCGGGACCCTCAGGAATCAGGGCACCACCGCCCTGCTCTTTTACCATGACGAAATGCTCTTCCAGGCTGTCATTGTCGATGTAGCTAAAGTGCACGTCGTAGAATTCCATTCCACCGATCTTCTTCAGCTGTTCCTTTACGCGACGGCGCACCTGATTGTGAATCGTTCACCAGGTTCGGAGGACTCGATCAGCCTGATTTTGCGATTACGTTTGGAGCTGCAACTCAAGCGTACATTCGGGTTCATCTTGATCAGGAAATCTAACGTCATATCCCATCGCGGCATAGCCTTTCTCCCGCTTCTGGAACATGCGCTGCAACATCGGTAACGAGGAGTCCAAGTAGTCATATATCGTGACAGCCTCTTTACCCTCCACTTCCCGATGGAGACGGCCTGCATACTGCGCCAGTGAACCTTTCCAGGCAATGGGTAGCGCGAGAAACAGCGTATCCAATCGTGGTAGGTCAAAGCCTTCACCGACGTATTTGCCCGTGGCGACGACCACTTGGACCGAGGCCAACTGCTCGTTTGCACTCTTGCGTTCTGAGGCGCGCATTGCGCCCCTCAACATCAGAACCCTGAGCTCTTGAGACGCCAGGAGCTGCGCCAACGCTTCGGCATGTTCACGCCGCTCGGTCAGCAACAGCGGATGGCGCCCTCGCTTTACTGCGTTGACGACATCTTCGGCTATAGCTGCATTACGTTCTCCGTTTGTCGCCAACCACCGATAGACCGATGCGATATGCGGGCGCTCATCAGATAGCCTCAGCTCGGCCGGAGGCTGATCATAGCGCTGGTTAACAAACACAGTTTGCTGGAATTTTGCACCCTGCTCCGCTTTGACTTTGTGGCGGATGGGGCCAGCAACCATGAACATAATTTTCTGATGGCCATCCTGCCTATCTGGTGTTGCGGTGAGACCTACTATGTATTTAGCCCTGACTTCGTTGAGCAGCATTTCATATCGTGGTGCGGAGATATGGTGGCACTCGTCGATTATGACCTGACCATACCGCTGAACGTATTCGGAGACGGTATTGTCCTTCTTGTTGATCAGGCTCTGGTAGGTCGCAATGTCGATTTCTTCGGTCGGCTTCTTCTTTCCGCCACCGATGATTCCAACATTTACACCGGTGGTGAACGACTGGATGCGTTCATTCCATTGGTCGAGTAATTGACGGCTGTGGGTCAGGATCAGGGTGTTCACACGACGCTTGGCGATGAGCCCGATCGCCGTCACCGTTTTGCCGAAGGCCGTGGGGGCATGCAGGATACCGGTATCATGCTCGGCCAGTGCATCAATCGCTCGACTCTGGCCCGGTCGCAAATTCCCCAGAAATGCCATTTCGTTAAGTTGCTGGCCGCTATGCCGGTGATCCTCGATTTCGATCTGTATTTGCTGCTCCTTCAGCAGATCTTTCACATCATCCAGGCATCCGCGCGGGAGTGACAGGTACCCCTGCTCGATTCGAGCACAGGTGATAAAGCGCGGTATGCCATGGGTCGAAAAGCGAAGTGCCTGGGTTTTGAAGAACACCGGATTCGAAAAGCTGGCCAGCCGCTTCAGCCTTGCAATCAGGGGCGCCGGGATAGCGTCCTGTTTGATATAGATGTGATTGGCCAATGTTAGCGTGACACTCTCGGGGCAGTCTTCAATACGGTCACGGTCACGGTCGCTGCGTAGTCCTTGCTCCCAGGGCGGACGTTCGTCGATTGTCGCAGGCCGTTCCGGCTCAAGCTCTCGTAGCAATCTGGACAGACTGACAGCGGACAAGCGGCCAAGTTGTGACAAAAAGCGCCATTGATCGGGGTATGCATGAAGATCGGCGTCTACGAACAGGCTGTTACCCTGCCTTCGGGCCTGGTGCTGAAGCGGTAAGGCTATCAAATTGCCGAAACCGCCTTCCGGCATATGATCCTGATTGGGAAATAGCCGATCGTAGGAGTCGAAGGAGAGCCCGGGATGGATCTCCATTGCCTTGTCGAGAAGAGCGAAGCCCAGACGGCGCGCATCCTGGGCCAGCACCAGTTCAGAGAAAAAGATCCAGAGATGAGCCCCGTTGCCGGACCGCGATATTTCGACTGCGTGAGGTATCGATGCCTGGTGGCACACTTTCGCCATGGCCTTAACGGCATCCTGCCATCCCGTCTTGTCAAAGTCCGCAGCCAGTAAGTGACATCGGTTCCCCGGTAATAACGGATAGAGCCCAACCACCTGCTTTCCGACCAGGTGTTCGTATATCACCTGCTCATCGAGCGTTTTGAAGTGCTTATGGCCGCAGTTACCGCATTTTACTTTCGGCTTCTTACAAATGCCGGGTAGCCATTCGTTGTGACAGGCAACGGAATAACCGTGACGCCCCTGGGCGTTTTGCCAGCGTACGGCAAACAAGTCGCTGCGCCCCCTGAAGAGATCGCGGAACAACTTTACCCTTTGTTCTGGGCTGAGTAGCAGCTGCGCATGGGCTAGAGGTGTACGCAGTAGCGCCTGCTTTCGCTGGACCAGCCGTTGCTTCTCGGCTTCGAGCTCGGCCAGCCGCTTGTCTATGGCTGTCAGTTCTTCCTGTGTGGCCGTAGGACTATCGAATGCAGGCATGGAGAAAGCTGGCGACCGGAACAACGAATCGCCTCTTTACATTATGCATGGGTCTGGCGAGGCGGCTTGATCAATGACTCGGCTGGAATGCCGAGCTCCTGATTGAGTTTCCAGATCATTTTCAGTGTCAGTGAACGCTTGTGATTGAGGACCTCATACACACGGTTGCGCTTGCCGATCATCGGTTCCAGATCTTTCGCTGTGAGGCCTTTCTGTTCCATCTCGAACTTGATGGCTTCCACAGGGTCGGGAAGATTTAGGGGGTAATGCTTGCTTTCGTAAGCCTCGACCAGCGTGACCAGGACGTCGAGCTTTTCGCCTTCGGGCGTGCCTGGCTCCGCCATCATCAGCATTTCGATTTCTTTCAGTGCCGCACGATAGTCGGCATCAGTGCGAATCGGTTTGATGTCCATCTTCCGTTACCTCTGGCGTTATATCGTCTCGACGTCGATCTGGTCATACTGGGCATGGGTGCCGACAAAGCGGATGTAGACCACGCGATAGGCATAGTTGATCCAGACCACCAACCGGTACTTATTCCCGGCTATGTTGAACACCACCCTGCCATCCTTGAGTATGCTGGCATTTCGGAAGTCCTGCTTGACCTCGGCGGGCGAGCTCCAGTCAGCTTTCAGTGTGTGCCTGTACCAGGCCAGTATCGGCTCCGTGGCATCGCCGTACGCAGGGTTGTCTTCCCAGAAGGACTTCAATGTCGACAGGGCAATGATTCTCATAAACGGATTTTAGTCCCAAAATGGGACCATGACAAGGTTCGAATTGAGTCGGTGTCGTTCCCACGCCGAGCAGGTGTTTGATTGTCTCCAGCATCAGCCGACACGCTATCGGCACCGGCACCGGCACCGGCACCGGCACCCAAGCTATTAAATTGACAACCCTACTTCCTGTCCATAATCTTTGCCTATAGGCACTACGAATACGCAGTCTCAAATCAAATTAGCGGACAGGTCCCCGATGTGGCGGTTCGGCAAAATTCAGCTTTAAACTGGAAATCTGCGGTAAAATTCAGGTTTAAACTGGAAACGTAAGTTGTTACCGACTGGAAAGAATTCGCTAAGCCTTTGATTCATAATGCATCAAAGTTCAGTTTTAAACTGGAATCGACACAAGTTAAGGATGAGATCGGGTCTCATGGCTATTGGGTTTGCTCTAGACCATGTAGGCCCTGGTCTCTGGCACCCCTGTCTCGCGAAACCCCAAAACCCAGCTAACGATGAGATTCTGCTGTTTCCATGCCGCTCGTGCGGAGAGTCGCCAAGAATACTTCTTTGCGGACCAAAGTCCCGCTCAACGCGACTCAGCGCACGAAGTAATTCCGCTGACTATCGTGATTATGGCGCCACAACCGGTACGGTTCTGCTCACACGCTGCGGCCCAGGGTCGTGTATACGCGTATTGCTATGGCCGCCAAATTCGTAGTTATAGATTGTCTGAAGCCATCGCAGCAGCGACGCTCTGGCCTAGCAGCGCGGGATTGCTGCTGAGGCGATACGAGTTGTCCGTAACTGCATCAATGGATAGTGGAACCCCATGCGGCCGCATTTATTGAGGCCGCAAGAAACGATGTGGCTTCTGATGTGAGGCCTGTTCCGAGGAAATGGGCTCATACGAACCAAATGTCGCGTCAATACGCGTTACATAGCCCTTGCTACGCCATCACCGACTTCAGCGCCAATTAATGCCTGCAGTAAGCCAGATTCGACCGCTCACTCAATCGCATAATCTACGGATGTTGATGTACGGTACGCAGCGCCCCAGAATCGTGGAGATAATCGCAGTATAAGCAACTGTTACCTGGCACTGGGCCCATGAACTCGAATTCTTAGCGACTCTACCCACAGGACGCTTCCTCGTTACGCTAATATCGGCGAGCTAGCCGGAATATCAGCATAATTACGTCGATTGGTGCGGTAATTGTTCTACGTTTGGCTCTGGACGGCGCCTAGGGCTATGCCTGATAACCTAATTGTCATTCCTGAATTACGACGAAGTGCGATCAAGGCGCAGAAGCGACACCGTCGTATGCAACTTGCACACTACTTTTCCATTAAAAACAAAAAGATACTTAGCTATGCCGATAACGTAGTTTATCGGCATAGCTACATATGCAGGGCGGGATATGGTCAAAAAATACAGAATACGTATCATGGGCAATTTACCCTGCCCTTGTTGTTCAGTCGTCGCAGAATTTCAGACAGAAACTCGTCTTTCCTGTCCCTCGCCTTCGCACTGCCAATATCGCTGCCTGGCTCCAGACCGTATTCAGAAGCGTCTTCCTGCAACTTCAGGTCCTGGTGGCGGATTTTGGACAGTCTGTAATGACTCAGCATAACGTTACTGAGATCAACATCATCGTCGTCATCGCCCTCTGTTTCGCGCAGCAACGGACGCAGGTGGCGCCCGTAGAGGTTCAGATTCTCCAAGTCTTTATCTTCATAATCAACGATTTGTGACATAAACTCGTAGTATCGCGTAAAGCTGCCAAGATCCTTTTTGAAGATCTCGAGCCCATCCTTTTCCTGCTTGCAGGCTGCAAGGCTGTTTTCCGCATTGGATATCAGTACAACATCACCCGTAGCCTTGGTGCGTTCGAACATCGCCCTCGCCTGCTTGTAGGCATCGGAAGCGGAGGTGTAGCGTTTCCGCCAACGATCACGGGAAGGCATACAGATAATGCTTATGATGGATGTGTTGTGGCCCGCTCTGCCGAGGCCAAAGCGCCGGGTATCATTCAAGTCGACTGCTGGGCAGGTCTGGCACTCGCGACACAGGCAACCAGATTCAGCGCGACCAGGACAAGGTATTTGGTGTCCTCCTGGCTGTTTTCCAGTATCCCTGCTTCTTCTAGTCTGCCGAACACAAATGCCAGCAGCGAGGGTTCGGTTTGGAAGGCTTCGTACTGCCCGATGGATTCTTCCTGTAGCAATCGGGACAAGCCTTCGGAAAACTTCACCGTGGCAACAAGTCGTTGCAGCGCCCGTTCCTGATCAGCTTCCGTGATGAGCTGCAGCCGGGTTACAGATGCTTTTAGCGCCAGATGGATCACTATCAATATTTCCAGCACCACTTCAATCTGTGGCAGCTCCTGCTCCATGCGCGACAACGCCAGCACAGAGGCGAGGAGATTCGGCTGTGCCTGGTAAATTTCGTCGCAAAGCTGCTCTTTGTCGCCAAGTGTCATGCCTTCAAGCAGGCTGATGGCCGAGGCCAGACTGGCGTTCGATATCTTTCCCATTCAACAAGGCTCTTTTCTATTCATTGGTTGTGGCACGCCTGTGGCCTAAAGCGACGCCTGGATCTCTGATACGCATGCCTGTACGGCGAATCAGTGTACGCGGGATTAGCTTCCCAGAGGGGCTTAATGTTGATAGACCGTTGATTCTATTTGAGATTATGCTAGTCAAAAAATGGGACTATGAAGACCCCTCTGGGTTCGCCAGGGACGCATCACGTAACAGCGCGCAATGCGATTTATACCCACGCCAACCACCAATTTATCGATATTTGCTATGCTTAAAGCCCCTATCAGGTAAATGATTAGGCCATGTTATGAAACTCGCTATCCTTTCCTGTGGACCAAACTCCTATAGCACCCGCAGATTAAAAGAAGCTGCCGAGTCCCGTGGGCATAAGGTAAAAGTACTTAACACCTTAAAATTTGCGATCGATCTTGATCGCGGCTCTCCTGATCTCTATTACCGACAGCAGCAGCTTAGCGATTATGATGCGGTATTACCCCGTATTGGTGCTTCTATCACCTACTACGGAACGGCCGTCGTTCGTCAGTTTCAGGAAATGGATGTTTATTGCGCCAACACGGCACACGGCATTCTGAACTCCCGAGACAAGCTGAGAAGCTTGCAGATTTTAAGTCGCCATCACCTCGGCATTCCAAAAACCAACTTCGTACGTGATAAAAAGGATGTCCTCCCCGCCATAGAACGTGTGGGTAATGCGCCGGTTATTATCAAACTCATTGAAGGTACTCAGGGTATTGGCGTCCTGCTCGCCGAATCGACCAAGTCTGCTGAGGCGATTATTGAGTTGCTGCAAAGCCAGAAACAAAACGTGCTGGTACAAAAATTTGTAGCGGAAAGCAAAGGGAAAGACATTCGCGCACTGGTTGTCGGTGACCGGGTGGTCGCCGCTATGCGTCGTGTGGCGCAAGGACAGGAGTTTCGGAGCAATGTACACAGGGGCGGTGTGGCTGAACCTGTTGAGCTAAGCGAAGAGTACAAAAACACGGCCGTTAAGGCCGCGCAAATACTGGGGCTTCAGGTGGCCGGAGTTGACATGCTCGAAGGGAAAGATGGCCCCCAGATTATGGAGGTAAACTCCTCGCCCGGCTTGGAGGGCATCGAAAACTGCACTCAGCTTGATATTGCCGGCGCCATCATCGATTACATTGCCGCTCAGGTAGATTTCCCCGAAATCGATGTCCGCCAGCGCCTGACCGTGAGCCGTGGCTACGGTGTCGCCGAAATATATGTGCCGCCGGAGTCTCAATTCATAGGGAAAACCATTACGGATTCGGGGCTGTTAGAGCAGGATATTAACGTGCTAACCCTTTACCGGGATGCTAAAGCGATCCCGAATCCAAAATATTCCCGCGTGCTGGAGCCAGGAGATAAGTTACTTTGTTTCGGCAAACTGGATTCCATGCGAACGCTTGTGCCGGCAAACACCAGACGCAAAAGAAAACCGAAGGTCAAGCCGCTGGATACGGGCATCTAATCTAATCATCTTTGGCCTATGAAAAAGGCAGGACGCTCAGATGCCCAGCCCGTTTCGGCGCCGTCACGAACAGCACATTGCATCACGTCGCCGTAGAGCGAACTCGATATCCCCGCGACACGACACAGGGGCGGCAGCTATTGCTCGCATCAATGAGCTCTCCCACGCAGCGCGCCCGATTTGGTTCACGCTGCTCGGTTATTTTGCCTTTGCCATAATCACGCTTCTCGGGGTCGAGGACGCGGACTTCTTTATCGATAGTCGACAAACTCAGCTGCCAATCGTCAACGTCTCCATTCCCACGTCCAGCTTCTTCCTGTTCGCACCTACTCTGGGTACCGCCCTCTATGTCTATTTTCACTTCCAGCTTTTAAAGCTTTGGGAAGCGCTCTCAGTGCCTGACGCCAGGATTGATGGCAAGCCGCTGGCGGAACACGTTACGCCCTGGCTCATCAACGACTTCGGATTGTGGTTGCGAACCGACGGCAGCACAGCTGACCGTGCGCTCAGCTGGCTTTCAAACATCGTTGTCTTCACATTGGTCTTCGTGGCATGGCCCGCGACGCTGATCGTTTTCTGGTTTCGCTCTTTCCCTGCGCACGAAGAGCGCACGACACTCGTTATAGGCGCAGCCCTGGTAATCGCGCTTACAGCGCTCTTTCAAAGCATTCTCTCGGTCTTTTCGAATCTGCGGCTGCACCGGGCCTATGGTGGCGGCAGTTGGCATCTCGTTGAGGTCATATTGATCATCGTCCTGGCTCTCCCAATCGGTACGATCTCCTGGATCGCCACCGAGGATAGCCGGGAGGTTTGGCCGATCAGCGTGATCGACCGTGTGGTGCCCGCATGGATGGCAGCTATCCGCGATAGCTTTACACTTTGGCCTGCCGATCTGGCGGAAGTGGAACTCGTGCCCCGCTCCCCCGGCTTCCTCGAATACGACGTCCACCGCAGCCAGTTCCGCGTCGAGTGGTGCCGGCGACAGGGTTTGTCAATGGACGTCTGTGGGCCCTATGTTGCGAGGGTCGCTAACACACCACTCCATGTAGTCGATGCCCGCAGGAGTTGGTGCCTCAAATGGGAGTTGCCTGTTGATTGCAAAACTTACATCAACACACTTGATCGAGATTTCGACAGCGCGTGGCGCATCGAGCGTCGCGCTGCAATCAACGCCCTTGAGTCCAGAAACCTCAGGCAAGCCGACCTAAGAAACGCCAGGTTGGTCCTTGCATCGCTTGTCGGGTCGGATCTGCGCGGAGCACGTCTGGCCAGGGCGGATCTGAGTGGAGCCGAGTTGGAGGGGGTGGATCTGCGCGCAGCACAGCTGAAGGGGGCGAAACTCAGCGGAGCAAAGCTGGAAGGCGCGAACCTCCGGGAGGCAGATCTTGAGGGGGCACATCTCTTCGAGGCAGAGTTAGAGGGGGCGAACTTCCGCGCCGCAAAGCTGAACAGGGCAGACTTCCGCGCGGCACGACTGGCGGGCGCGGATCTTCGCTCGGCACAGCTGACGGGAGCGGACCTCAGCTGGGCAAAGCTGGAGGGGACGAACCTCCGCGGGGCAAAGCTGATGAGGGCGAACCTCCAGGCGGCAAAACTGGATGGGGCGGACCTCTTCGAGGCAGGGCTGGAGGGCGCGGATCTCCGCGCGGCACAGCTGACAGGGGCGTACATCAACCGGGCAAAGTTCGAATCCACTGACGTGAAGGCTGCAACGTTCAGCGGCGCGGCCCTTAGATCTGTGAATTGTATAGAGATGCTAAACCTTGTGCCTGACCAGATCATCTCAGCCTTTGGCGATGGCTCGGTCACGCTGCCAGACGGCTGGGACTGGCCCACGCACTGGCCCCGCGAAAACTTGGGCAACGAAGCGTTCTATGGCCGTTGGCGCTATTGGCGGGAGGCGCAGAACCTGCCCTGGCCACCACCAGGCAAGGCGCTTGAAAGGCTCGCTCGCTTCGAGGCCATAGCGCCCGAATAACAGCCTTTTCCCCGGGGGACCCAAGCTGATCAACTGTGCTGACTGAAGTGCACTGATGATGTGGCGTGCGAGGCGCACTCTCTGGGCTTAGTAAAACCTCGCCCAATCCGGCACGACAGGCTTGATGGGACATCACTGCCCGCGGATAAGGGAAAGCAAGGGCGTAAGGCGAATAGTGCATCTAAAGGTACGGAAAGCTTGCTACTGGTTAGGACAACGTGACACGCTGCTTGTTATTGCTGTTCAGCCATGATTTTTCGATTACGTTTGGAGCTGCAACTCAAGCGTACATTCGGGTTCATCTTGATCAGGAAATCTGGCCTCATAGCCCATCGCGGCATAGCCTTTTTCCCATTTCTTGAACATACGTTGCAACATGGGTAATGAACAGTCCAGATAGTCGTATATTGTGACCTTCTCTTTACCCTCGATTTCCCGGTGCAGGCGGCCGGCATACTGTGCTAGCGTTCCTTTCCAGGCAATTGGCAGCGCAAGAAAGAGCGTCTCCAGTCGCGGCAGGTCAAAGCCTTCGCCTACATACTTGCCTGTGGCAACCACTACTTGAGCTGATGCCAACTGCTCGTTCGCAATCTTGCGTTCTTTCGCCTGCATCGCTCCCCTTAACACCACTACGCTGAGGCCTCTCGATGCCAGCAGCTTCGCAAAGGTCCACCTTGCCGTGTAGTACCTGCAGCCCTATTTCCTCGGTGGAATTTTGCTGCAACACCAGGGTTCATGCTGGGCACTGTCGCGAGCATTCTGGTCGGTGTAGCGGTACCAGCCCTCCTTGAACCGGGTCCACCAGCCATGATCCAGATCGCTGCCATGCCGGCGCACGATCGCTTCGACCTGTTCGAGCTGCAGCACGGAAGCATCGTAGGCGATATCCAGTCTGCGCGTTTCCGGATCGAGCGCAACACTGTCGACACCTATCAGTGGCTCTATTTCCAGCGCAATTGCCCTGGCTTTATCGACGTCCAGGTCTTCGAGTTTCAGATGGCGCTTTACCAGATACGCATCATGAACGCCGGGCTTGTGATCGATATCGGACATTCGGGTCTTCCTCTTCGTTGATTCCGGATTGCAGGCACCCGTCGCTTCAGCGGCTTCTTTCAAATACCGCCGAGGCGATTGCCGCCCTGGCTCATCTGCATCGCCGCGTGCGTTTCGATGTCGATCAGGTTCTGCAGCAACTCCCGCGCCGATCCACCAGAAGACTGGGCAAACAGGTAGCGGTAAAGCTCGATCGCCAGGTTGTGCTGTTCGAGAATTCGAGCCATCAACACCGCGATATCCTGGGTGTCGAGTTCGCCGTCACACAACATTGTGGCCTGCGCGGGATTCTTGTCGAAGTATTCATAACACCAGGTATTCAGCGCCTGGCTGCTGGCCATCTCCTCGAACCGGTCGATTACCTGGGCCAACCGATCCTCATGCTGCTCGAGATAGTCGAGCAGCAGCTGCGCACGCTCACTGACGACCCGGTCCTCGCAATGTTTCAAGCAACCGGACAACTGGCGGTGAAGCTCGGCCGTCCAGTGCAGTACGTCTTTAAGGGTTTCTATTTGCATAATCAGATCCTCTGGATATCCAAGGTTTTTCGATATTGCGCCACGTCCACCTGATAAGTCGCATACCGTCGCGCATGGCCGCCAGCGTCTGGTGTTCGCCATGCACCAGATGAGCAGTGGGCCTTGTGCCTGACATTGTCCCGGATGTTCTGGTCGGTGAAGCGATACCAGCCCTGCTCGAGTTCACCACCATGCTTGCGCAAGACTTCCCTGACCTCCCCGCTCTGTGGCTGCGAGGCGTCGTATACGATATCGGGACACCGGCTTTGGCTGTCGAGTGTCACAGCTTCAACGCCCAGCCATTGCCCGATTTCCTCGACGATGGCGCTGGCAGATGGCGCTTCACCAGATGCGCATCATGAACGCCGGGCTTGTGGTCTTTTTCGGTCATGGGACGTCTCCGCCATTGCTTGATCACTGCGATCGATATCCGGACTGCCTTGACCATTGCCTTTGCCCTTTGCCCTTTGCCCTTTGCCCCCGCAGTTTGGGGGATAAAGGCCGGTTTCTTCGCGCTGTAGCAGCGGTGCTCATCACCGAATTCCCGTATCACCAGCGCTTCCTCACACATCGCCAGTCGAATATAAACCACCACCAGTATTGCAAACATGATCAGCGTCAGGAGTGTTGGCCATTGCAGCAAGAATCCGAACATGATCAGAACTCAGGCGACATACGGCGGATAAGCCAGTCTTACGGGACAGTAGCAGTCCGAGGCGGGTGTCATAGCGCACCGTATCCGGTGCCCTTCAGATTTCTGGCGAGCTCGTTAACCGTCATTGCACTCATCTCTATACTAGCTTACTCCTATGCTAGAACCTGTGAGGATGAAACCGCTGCTGCCCACCCTGCTGTTGGGGAGGGCCGCCGCTTCATGGCTATCGGATGCACTGATGCTGATCGCCCGGCGTACCTTCAAGCATCGGGAGGGGTTATCGAAGCCGCGCAAGCCACGACCCAAACCGCATAAGCACATGAGCCAGAAGCCGTGCTGACGATCTCATGCCTTAATATGGGTGGATTGCCTGAAGAGGTCGCGAAACAACTGTGCCTTTTGTTCCGCGCTGAGTATCACCAGCGGATAAGAATGTGATGCATGCAGCAGCGCTATCTTGCAGTCGGCATCAGTGCGGATCGGTTTGATGTCCATCTTCCGTTACCTCTGGCGTTAAATCGTCCCGACATCGATCTGGTCATATTGAACATGAGTGCCGATAAAGCGGACGTAGACCACACGATAGGCATAGTTGACCCAGACCACCAACCGGTACTTGTTCCCAGCAATGTTGAACAGCCCCCGGCCATCCTTGAGTATGTTGGCGTTGCGAAAGTCCTGTTTGACCTCAGCGGGCGAACCCCAGTGTGCTTCCGTCGCATCCGCGTACGCGGGATTGTCTTCCCAGCGAGTTCAATGCAGAGATCATCGTTATCGACGTTTCCGCCATCGCTTTCACGACGCAACAACTCGCAGTATCGCGTAAAGATCCCGAGATCCTTTTTGAAGGTCTCGAGCCCATCCTTTTCCTGCTTGCAGGCCGCAAGGCTGTTTCCCGCATTGGATATCAGCACAACATCCCCCGCAGTCTTGGTGAGTTCGAACATCGCCCTCGCCTGCTTGTAGGCATCGGAGGCTGGCGCGTATCGTTATTGCCAGCGTTGAACAGGTGCTAACCGCAGCATTGCGTTTCGATTTCGCGAATCACGGATCACGGATCACGGATCAGAACGATCATCCGCTTTGGCCCTGAAAGTATTTAACAGCGTGCCAATGGATGCATCCTTGGCATCAACCAGAAGGCGGGCCAACTCTTCCCTTCCTTCGTCGAAGCATTGCTCAATATCGAAGTTATTGTCGGTGCCGTACAGTATCGATTCCGCTTCCTGCAGCGATTGCTTCTCATCGCAATAATCATCGACTTCGAGACCGACCATTACAGCGGTTACCGCAACCGTTCCGACGGTCGCGGCCGCTAATATTGCGCTGCCAATACGTTTGGTCGATCGTTTCACTAGCCGCTTTGAGGCCGACACCTTTTTCTGCTGGTGCCTTTGTTTCATTTGCTCGACAACCTGCTTTGAGCTGCGAAGCTCTTGAAGCGCGTCAATAGATGTTGTCGCCAGCCCGAACAGGCCGAGAATGGTGTTCAGGTATAGCGAGGCGACCATCGTTACAGTGGCAAGCGTCATCGAGACGGCCCAGAAGATCTTTTTCATTTCCCGAGTTCCTCGCTTGTTCGGCGATACAGCTGATGCGCAGAACACCGTCTGCCCATACGCCAGGCAGGAAGTTGGCGCCTTGCGTCGCCGTGTGACTTTACCGCTTTGGTACAACGAACTAACACAGTTTATCCAGCACCCGCCGAGTTTCTGGCTGCGACCTTCGAGGGCATCGACGCCTGTCGTTAAGACCTGACTGACGCTTAATCCCCCAGCAATCGGTTGAGCGATTTGTTCTCGGCCGACTCATGGCGCTCCGCCCGGCTGGTATGCAGATACTGTGACGTAGTCTCAATGCTGTCATGCCCGGCGTCCGCCTGAACATGGGACAAAGGCCTGCCATTGAGATTGATATCGTGGGATATGCCGGTATGGCGAATGCTGTGGGGCGTCATGGTGCGCATCTCTCTGGCATCCTGGGAGAAACCGTCTTTCTCGGCTCTGTCCGCGGCCAGTTCAATCACATGATTGATTTCATCGCGCAGCTGACGGATACCCAGATTGGCGTTCAGCAGGCCAACATCCCGCCCTCGCCCCGCGGCCCGGTGGCGAATGAACAGCGGTGTATTGTCGGCCGGTGAAGGCAGGTCTTCCAGCCCCAGGTAGCGGCGGTAATGCCTGAGTGCGCTCAGCAGCTTTCTGGAGACCGCCACCGTGCGCTTCTTGCCACCTTTGCTGTGCGGTATGAAATACAGCCAGACCGAGGTCTTGCTGTCGCGGCGAAACTGTCCCATCACAGGTGCAAATCCCGGGCGCGCAGCCACTTCAGAGATGCGCAGATAGCAGGCATACATCAGGCTGATCAGAAATCGGGTGCGTTGATGCTGTTCAGGGTCAGCCAGGGCCAGTTGCTCTGCGGTTTCCATCACGTAAGACCATTGCAGTTCGGTGAAGGCCTTCATCTCCTCGGCATCGCTCATTGAGCTTGCAGGACCCGCCTTGTAGCGACCATTTTTGATCAGCATCAGCGCCGGATTACGCTCGGTGTATTCTTCCTGGATCAGGTATCCAAAGAACGACGACAGAATTGCCAGCTTGGTTTTCAGCGCCTTCTCGGTAATGCGATAGGGCAGGGTTTCACCCTGCTCCCGCTTGCCCAGAAAGGGGCGCCACAGCGGATTGGGTACACGCTCGTCCAGAATTTTCGAAACCACAAACTGCGCCACGTTACGGTATGCAATCAGGTTCGCCGGCGGGTGCATGCAGTACTCGACGTAGCGGTTCATGTGCTGGCGGCGCACATCCGCCAGGGAGATCTGTGCCACATCAAAACACCATTGCAGGAAGGTCGTCAGTTCACTGCGATAGGTTTTGTAGTTGTTCTCGCTGTGGCGCTGCTCCAGCAGCCATTCCAGCGCCAGCTCGTAAACGAAGCCCGCATCCGGCACCGACTCCAGCATGACGCGGGTCAGATACTGATTCACATGGGCGTTGGCATCTTCCACATGCGCAATCCCGTCAAACAGCGGCATGGCCGGTGGCATCTCGATCATCGAAAATTCCGTAGGATAAAAGATTAGATAACTATTAAATCATATAGTTAAATATTAGTTCTAAGATATTACCTTGCTATAAATTTCGCATCATCCAGAGCCAGCATGCTCAGGTGCCTGTCACGGCGAAAGTTCACCTCGCACATAAAACCAGAGCGAGCCTGATCTATGTAGCAGGTTCTGGAAGGCAGTCCGATAATGCTGGCCGCAACGGGAGCCGGCTGATTTGCACTGGTTTACGCTGTTTTAAGACGATACAAGGGTCACTGCGCCAATGCCCCCGAATCTGGGTGAAGGATTGAACTTAACCGATGGCACTGCCGAGCGCGGGCTCAGCGGTAACTGGCAGAGCTACAAGACGGCAGCCGACAGTGCCTGGGCGCCATCTCAAGATGCGGTGATACAACCTGAAGACAGTTGTACTGCGAGGGCGTGATGCAGCAAGATAGCGCCAGCATCTGCTGGCCGGCGTATTGATAGGTTTGGGCTCAACCCACTGGGGGGCGAAAATGACTCCGAGCCGCTGATGCGGCTCGGGGATGCATTGAGGTTGAAGTAGCGCGCCAAAATAGGCGCCTGGCACTAGCCGGTCTGCTGCTGCAGTTCCATCTGGGCGTCCTGAATATGTTCCTGCGCCATATAGATCAGTTCCCAGACGTGCCCATCCAGATCCTGAAAACCATGGCCGTACATGAAACCGTGATCCTGGGGTTCGTTATAGGTACGCCCCCCTGCCTGCAGCGCACGCTTTACGAGATCATCTACCTCGTTACGGCTATCACAGGTGATGCAAATCAGCACTTCGGAAAAGCTGGAGCTGTCACAGATGTTTTTGGGAGAAAAGGCCTGAAAGCGCGCTTCACTGAGCAGCATCACGCTCATCTGCGACGAAACCACCATGCAGGTCGCCGACGCATCACTGAACTGGGGATTGAAGCCAAACCCCAGATGGGTAAAGAAGTCGATGGCCCGATCCAGATGTTTCACGGGCAGATTGATATAACTCTGTCTGTTCATGTTGGTCCTGCCTGGCTGCGATATTTATTGTTTTCGTACTCAGGTTCAGATCAGCTATCCGTGGCGCGCGAGCTCCGGTTTTCGCCCACATACAATAGTTGTTCTGCTCGCTTCATACCAGTACTCAGACTGCGACGCCTGAGCGCCAGTCGCTGAGCCGCAGTGGAACACCCCGGGCGTACCGACGACGACGGCGCTAACGAACTAAAATATACCCAGCAGACCAGCAGGCGATTAACCGTGCAACGCTTTAGGCCCACAGCCATGACAACCACCGCAGATACCCGTATTGCAGGCTCCGGTTGCTCTGGAGTTTCTGCTGAAGCCCTCCCGCGCCTTGCGCCACAACGGCGCTCGCCGGCGCCGGCCAGGTTGCTGTTATTGTTACTGCTGGCCGTCAGTGGCTGCACTATGGCACCAAGACCAAGTCCGAACCCTCCCGGGCTTGCTGCCGGTCTACTGGCGCAGTGCCAGTGGCTATTTGAACAGACAGACGACCATATCGATCAGGCCGGCGTGCGCCATCAGGGTCTGGCACGGATTAGCGGCTTCCCCTATCTGCGCATCAATCGCTTTCTGGCATCCTTTGGCCCGGAGCTCGACTCCCCCGCGCAGATCAATACCTGGCTGCAACAGCTGGCACGGCTGGATGCACAGGCCCGGCGGCCGGAGCTGTCCAACCTTGCAGGCAGCGGGCGGGCGATCATGGCTGCGCCGCTAAATGCACGGCTTGATGAGTGTCGTACCCGCCTGGTGGCAGACTTGCTGCACCAGCCAGGGCAACTCCGGCATCTGCGCAAAGTGGCCTCGGTACCAGATGATTACCGCATCGCCTGGCGTGTCGCGGGGCTTTATCCACTGAGTGCTCCGCTGGTGCTGCAGGGCGTGCGGCGCTGGCACGACGAAGCCAGGAACACCTTTGGTCAGCCCTTGGACCAGCTAGCCGTTACCGGACAACTGACGCGCTGGAGCGCACTGCCGGCACCGGAAGAGGCTTTAGCGCACATCGATAGTGCGCACACATTGACTCGCGATGCCCTGGGCATTCCCAGGCTTGCCCCTGAGCGTCTGGCGCAGCTGTTTGCCCGCTATGCACCGGTCTGGGAGATTGACGTAGTGGATGCCAACGACGTTATCGGCACCCCGGTATGGGATGGGGGCCCTGGCTTCGATACCACCACAGCGACCCAGTACCAACTGCCCTCCTACACCCGTTTTGGCGACGAGGTACTGCTGCAGCTGAATTATGTTATCTGGTTTAAGGCCCGCCCGGGCGAGGATATCTATGCCGGGCGTTTCGATGGGTTGACCTGGCGCGTTACTCTGGGCTCCGATCTGCAGCCCCTGCTGTACGACAGCATTCACAATTGTGGCTGTTACCACAGTTTTTTTCCTACCGCGTCCCTGCAACTGCGCACCGATCTTCCGGAAACTGGATTTGAACCGCCACTGGTACCGCAAACCGCACCCCCCGGGCCTCTGGTGGTGCGCCTTGAGCATCAACGGCATTTTATCCAGCGCGTCTATCCGCGGGAGGATGCCGATCCTGGTCACCCGCTCGTCGTGTCGGACTATGCCAGCCTGCTTGCGCTGCCAGGTGCCAAGGGTCACCATAGTTTCTTCGGTAATCACGGTCTGGTGGCCGGTAGCGAAAGGCCGGAGCGCTTTATCCTCTGGCCCATGGGAATTCGCTCCCCCGGCGCCATGCGCCAGTGGGGCCGCCATGCGGTAGCCTTTGTCGGCCGTCGGCATTTCGACGACCCCGATCTGATTCCCTCCCTGTTTAAACGAGTCCCTGGCCCATGACTACGCTGTTAGCGCATCACTCAATAGCCCCCCTGCTGCCACGTATATTGATCGCTGCCCTGCTGGTATCAGTCGCAGCCACCGTCGCCGCCGAACGTCTGGACGTAGGGCAGTTCTCCCAGGGCGTGCTGAAGCACTGGGAGGCAGAAAAGTTTTCTGGCATCACTGAGTATCAGCTCGAAACAGACAGCGAGCGCGGCACTGTGCTCGGGGCACGCAGCCAGGGCAGCGCATCGGGCCTGTTTCGCAAGATCGACCTAGACCTCAATGCCACACCCTGGCTGCACTGGTCATGGAAGATCGACAAGCTGCTGCAGGGAGCCGATGAGCGCACCAAAGCCGGTGATGACTATCCGGCACGTATCTATGTGGTCTTTTCCGGCGGCGTATTTTTCTGGAAAACCCGGGCACTGAATTATGTGTGGTCCAGCCATCAGCCAATCGGCAGCGAGTGGCCCAACGCCTATACCGGCAATGCGCGCATGATTGCGGTTCAATCCGCCGAGACAGCGCCGGGACAATGGCGCAGCGAAATTCGGGATGTGCGCGCCGACTACCGTCGACTGTTTGGAGAGGAGCCGGGCAAGGTGGTGGCGGTCGCACTCATGACCGACACCGATAACACCGGCCAGTCAGTGAAGGCCTGGTATGGTGATATCTGGTTCAGTGAATCGGCGACCAGGACCGCGGCTGAATAGAGGGAGCAAACAGATGGCCAGGAACTTGATGACGACCGAGAACACGGCAGAAAATAAACTATTAAATACTTTAAAAACAAAAATATACATCAACTATTGAGGGCGAATCGGTACATTTGATGTCGCTGCAAAGCGACCGAACAAGCCGCGCCCCTGGAGCTCAGGGGACGCGTTCTCCCCGGGCCATTTCCAGCAGGGCGAACCAGTCCGGACGCTGCATTTCATAACGACAACCCGCCAGTGCATCGGCAATACGGGCTTCATTCAAACTGCCAACGACGGGTATAGGCGCGCCGGGAATGCGCCGCAACCAGGCGATAGCCAGTCCAGCCGGGCCACAACCCGCCTTCTCCGCCAGCTCATGCAGCAGCACGCCAAGCCCTTCCTCTTCCAGTCGACCTCCGGCCAGTGGCGCCCAGGCCAGCATTTTCAGACCGTCGTGCTGCATGGCTTCGCTGGTGCCGTTAAACAGAGGTGCATTCATGCGCAGTGACAGTTCGAGCTGATTGCAACTGAGTCGACTGCCCAGGGCCTGCTGCAGCAGGCGCCACTGCGGCGGGTTGAAGTTGGAGACTCCGATCTGGGCGACCTTGCCACTTTGCAGCAGACGCTCCAGCACCCGCGCCGTGGGCCCGATATCCATCAGTGGATCGGGACGATGCAGCAGAAACATATCCAGGCGCTCAACGCCCAGGCGATTGAGACTGCCATTGACCGAGGCTTCGAGGTAATCAGGCGAACTGTCGTAATGGGTAACATTCCAGGGTGACCCGTCTCGCGGTACCTTGATGATGTCCGCCTTGCTGATCAGACGAACCCTGGACTTAAGCTCTGCCGACTGCGCAAGCGCTGCACCGAACAGGGTTTCACAGCGGCCATCACCGTAGATGTCGGCATGATCGAACCAGTGCAGCCCCTGCTCGACACGTCGGTTGATCCAGCCTGCCAGCGCCGCCGGATCATGCAGCGACTTGTGCTCATGCAGGCGCATCATCCCCAGCACCAGCGGTGTGTCTACCGCACTGTTCAACTCTGCCATGCTCTACTCCACAATCGATATGAGGGTCCCAATATGGTGGTGCTGGCCGGGCAGCAACTGAACGGGATCAACGTACGTATTTGCAGCCTCAACACAGACAAAGGCCGGCTGCTGTCCCATTCCTACATCCGCAATTGCCTCTGCTGCTGCGCCTGGGTTCCACACCACGGTTGAGCCACTGCCAAACTTTCCAACCCTGAGGCTGCGCTGCGCGCCAGTATCCTGCACCTGTGTGACTGTATTATGACTATAGATGCGATCCGTGGTGCCGCGGATACGCAGCGGTTCGCTCTGTAGCGCTCTCACGCCCTGTAGCAGTTTGTCGCGGTATTCGCAGCCCTGCAAACCGTCAAGCACCACCTGATGTACGTCAGACACCGCCAGATAGCTGTGCAGTGCCTGGGTCAGCAGTATAGGCGCGTCGGTTGCATTTAGCGTATCAATGCTGACGTGCAGCGTCCGCTCCTTCACTTCTACCAGCACCCGAGGCACCAGACCGCACTCCAGGGCGATCACAGGCTGCAGTTCCAGGCTGACGCCGGTATCGCTGCATTGCTGCAGATCAATATCCCAGAGCGCGGTGCGTGCCAGACCATGAAAGGGTTTGGCAGCATCGTCCGGATGGGCCGCAAACCAGGGCCAGCACACCGGAATACCGCCGCGAATGGGCGCCGGTGCCGGCAACAGGCTGTCACTCAGCCAGAGCACGGCAGACTGCCCGCTGGGGCGAAAATGCACCACCTGGGCACCCTGGCGCGACAGCACCAGTTCGCCCCAGGGCTTGCGAATCAGCAGCAGCGAGAAGCCCTGCAGACTGGCATCCTGCACACCGTCCGGCATGGCCTCCAGCAGCGCCGCGAGTTCCTGATTCATCCTAAGTCCTGTTTCCTTGCATGCTTTGGCGGCCTTTTACCAGTGTCGTACCGGCATTAGCCCTGCACCAGCGAATTGTCGAGCCCGGCGGCCGCACCGAGCAGGCCCGGGTATTCGGCGGTACAGAGCCATACCGGCACCTTGGTCATATAGTCGTTAAAGCGCCCCTTGGCCTCAAAGCCTTCACGAAAGGCACTGGCGAGCAGAAATTCCTGCATGCGCGGCAGAATACCACCGCACAGGTAAACCCCGCCACGACCGCCGACGGTCAGCACCGCATCCCCGGCCTGTTCGCCCAGAATGCGGCAGAAACGCGCCAGCGCTTCTTCGGCCAGTGCATCACCCGTCAGCCCCGCCGCCGTGACTTCAGCCGGGCGTGTCAGGGTGGTCGGCAGTGAACGGTAGCTGGCGATGGCCTGGTACAGATTCACCAGGCCCTGGCCGCAGAGTATCCGCTCCACCGAAACGCGCCCAAACTGATCCTTGAGGCTGCGCCAGATGGCAACCTCGAGTTCATCAGTCGGGGCGAAACTGACATGGCCGCCCTCGGTCGACAGCGGCACCCATTCATCCCCGGCCGGCACCAGCGCCGAAACGCCGAGCCCGGTGCCGGGGCCAATCACCAGCCGGGTGCTGCCGGCCAGGCTTTCGCCGCCGCCAATGGCAACCAGCTCGTGGGGCTGAACATGCAGCATGCCCAGCGCCATGGCGGTGAAGTCATTCAGGAGCCGAAACTGATCCAGCCCCAGGGTTTGCTGCATCGCCCGGCGATTGAAGGCCCAGTGATTGTTGGTCATGCGGATCTGCTCGTCCTGCACCGGGCAGGCGAAGGCCAGACAGGCCCGCGTGACGCCGATCACGCCAGCATCGGCGAGATAGGTAGCACAGGCCGCGTCCAGGTTGTCGAATTCCGCACAGGGCAGCGTGCGTATATGCTCCAGCTCGACGTGGCCCGGCTTCACCAGCGCCAGGCGCGCATTGGTACCGCCGATATCGCCAACCAGCGCATACTCGCTCATGCACCGGTCTCCTCTTGGAAGAAGATGCTGGCGCCCTCTTCTGCACCGCTGACATGCTTGCGCAGCGGCGCGAAAAGCTCACGCCCCATGCCCTGATGATGACCGAGCATTTCGCTGGCAGGCGCCGCTTCGCGGGCCGCAAATTCGGCGGCATCAATGAGCAGTTCCAGGCTGCCGCTAAGGGCATCCAGGCGCACCATGTCACCGCTGCGCACCCGCGCCAACGGGCCACCATTGGCGGCCTCAGGCCAAACGTGGATGGCGGCCGGCACCTTGCCGGAGGCGCCGGACATGCGGCCATCGGTGACCAGCGCCACCTTGAAGCCACGGTCCTGCAGCGTGCCCAGGTAAGGTGTCAGCTTGTGCAGTTCGGGCATGCCGATCGCTTTGGGGCCCTGATAGCGCACGACCGCAACAAAGTCCTTTTCCAGCTCGCCGCGCTTGAAGGCGTCCGCCACCTGATCCTGGTCATCAAACACCAGCGCCGGTGCTTCAACCAGCTGATGCTCGGCGGCGACCGCTGAAATCTTGATCACACCGCGGCCCAGGTTGCCCTTGAGCAGCTTGAGGCCACCGTTGGAGCTGAAGGGTTCAGCGGCGCCACGCAGTACAGCGGGATCCAGTGATTCGGTCGCGCCCTGGCGCCACACCAGCTTGCCATCTTCGAGGAAAGGCTCCTGGGTGTAGTGCGACATACCCTCGCCCATGACGGTCACGACATCTTCGTGCATAAAGCCCGCGGCCAGCAGTTCGCGCACCAGGAAAGAGGTGCCGCCGGCGGCCTGGAAGTGGTTGATGTCCGCTTCGCCATTGGGGTAGATGCGCGCCAGCAAGGGCACCACATCGGACAGATCGGAGAAATCGTCCCAGTTGATGATAATGCCGGCAGCACGGGCCACGGCAATCATGTGCATGGTGTGGTTGGTCGAACCGCCGGTGGCCAGCAGCGCCACCAGACCGTTGACGATGGCTTTCTCATCCAGCACTTCATACAGCGGCGTAAAACGACCGTTCTGTTCGGTAATACGTACCGCCTGGCGGGCCGCTTCGCGGGTCAGGGCATCGCGCAGCTCCGTACCCGGATTAACGAAAGACGAGCCCGGCAGGTGCAGACCCATCAGTTCGACAACCAGCTGATTGGTGTTGGCGGTACCGTAAAAGGTGCAGGTGCCGGCGCTGTGGTAGGAGCTGGACTCGCAGTCGAGCAGCGCATCACGGCCAACCTTGCCCTCAGCATAGAGTTGGCGGATACGGGCCTTTTCCTTATTCGGCAGGCCGCTGGGCATAGGCCCCGCCGGCACTAGCAGGGTCGGCAGATGTCCAAAGCTCAGGGCGCCCATCAGCAGCCCAGGCACGATCTTGTCACAGATGCCAAGATAGAGTGCGGAGTCAAACATGTTGTGGGACAGCGACACTGCGGTCGACATGGCGATGACATCACGGCTGAACAGGCTAAGCTCCATACCGGGCTGACCCTGGGTTACACCGTCGCACATGGCCGGAACACCGCCCGCTACCTGGGCGACAGATCCCAGTTCGCGTACCGCGGTACGGATCTTGTTGGGATAGTCTTCATAGGGCTGGTGCGCCGACAGCATGTCGTTGTAGGCGGTGACGATGCCAACATTGACCGCGTTGGTCATCTTCAGTGCCTGTTTGTCGCTCGCGCCACAGGCGGCAAAACCATGAGCCTGGTTGCCACAGGACAGGGCTGAGCGATGTACGCCCTTTTCCTCGGCCGCCTTCATGCGGCTGATGTAGGCATCACGGCTGTCTTTGCTGCGGGCGATAATCCGTGCGGTGACTTGCTCGACGGTGGAATGCATGGCAACTCCTGAAGGTAAGTTTTCTTGTACTGGTAATTTACGTATAAAATGCAAACTGTGACGCCGAGTCGGCAGCTTGCAGCCATATAAAGGCAACGATTCGACTAAGTTTGGTAAGTTTACCAATTTTTTTATTTAATGTTTGATTTATTTCCATCAAAAGCGTAAGTTTTACAAAATTAAAACAGCAGATCGATGCAGCAGAGGTTTTTGACATGACTATACGCGTTGCTATTAATGGTTTTGGTCGCATTGGCCGCAATGTCCTGCGGGCACTTTACGAAAACAATTACCGTGATCGCATCCACGTTGTCGCTATCAACGATCTCGGCGACGCCGCTATCAATTCCCACCTGTTCCAGTTCGACAGCGTACACGGCCGTTTCAACGGCAGCGTAAGCCACGATAACGAGTCCATGACCGTCAACAACGACCGCATCAGCATCACCTCTGTGCGCAACCCGGCCGAGCTGCCCTGGGCACACCTGGACGTTGATGTTGTGTACGAATGCACCGGCCTGTTTACCAGCCGTGAAAAAGCGGCGGCTCACCTGAGCGCTGGCGCACGTAAAGTCATCATCTCGGCGCCCGGTACCGGCGTTGATGCCACCGTGGTCTACGGTGTTAACGATAGCACTCTGCGCCAGAGCGATGAGATTATTTCCAACGCTTCATGCACCACCAACTGCCTGGCACCGGTGGCACAGGTTCTGCAGCGCGAGATCGGCATCGAAAGCGGCCTGATGACCACTATCCATGCCTACACCAATGATCAGAACCTGTCGGATGTGTATCACACCGATCTGTACCGTGCCCGCTCTGCTACTCAGTCCATGATTCCGACCAAAACCGGCGCTGCTGCTGCGGTAGGCCTGGTACTGCCGGAGCTGGCGGGCAAGTTCGACGGCATGGCGGTGCGTGTACCGACTATCAACGTCTCCCTGGTCGATCTGGCGTTTATCGCCGAACGCACCACCACGGTAGACGAAGTCAACGCCCTGCTGCAGGCCGCGGCGGAAAAATCCCCGGTACTGGGCTTCAACACCCTGCCGCTGGTGTCCGTCGATTTCAACCATTGCCCTCTGTCGTCGACCTTCGACGCCACTCAGACCAAAGTCTCCGGCCGTCTCGTCAAGGTCATGGCCTGGTATGACAACGAGTGGGGCTTCTCGAACCGCATGCTTGATAACACTCTTGCCCTGGTTAACGCCCCGGCCTAATGGAGCAGCATTAAAAATGTTACGCCGAACCAAGATCGTCGCTACGCTCGGACCTGCGACCAGCAGCCCGGAAATGCTCGAAAAACTGATCGCCGCGGGTACTGATGTGGTGCGCCTGAACTTCTCCCACGGGGAAGCGGCAGACCACCAGGCCCGTGCCAGCCTGGTGCGTGAAATCAGCCGCAAACAGGGTCGCTTCGTCGCCATTCTGGGCGACCTGCAGGGGCCCAAGATTCGCATCTCGCGCTTCAAGAATCACAAGGTCAGCCTGACCAAGGGCCAGGCCTTCGCACTGGATTCGACGCTGGACAAGGATGCGGGCGACGAAACTCAGGTCGGCATCGACTTTGAAGCCCTGATCCGCGATGCCCGCATCGGCGACGTACTGCTGCTGGATGATGGCCGCGTTGAGCTCAAGGTCACCGCCGTATCCGATACGCGCATCGATTCCGAAGTGCTGGTGGGCGGCGTGCTGTCGAACAACAAGGGCATCAACCGCCTCGGTGGTGGTTTGTCTGCCAAGGCGCTGACCGACAAGGATCGCGAAGACATCAAGACCGCCGCCGCCATTGGCGTCGACTATGTTGCCGTGTCCTTCCCCCGTGACGCCTCCGATATGGAAGAAGCCCGCGTACTGCTGCGCGCCGCCGGCTCCAACGCCGGCCTGATCGCCAAAATCGAGCGTGCTGAAACCGTCGCCGACGACGCAATTCTGGATGGCATCATTCGCGCTTCCGAAGCCGTCATGGTTGCCCGTGGCGACCTGGCGGTGGAAATAGGTGATGCGGAACTGGTGGCGGTACAGAAGCACATCATTGCCCGTGCCCGCACCCTGAATAAGGTGGTGATCACCGCGACCCAGATGATGGAGTCCATGATCAGCAGCCCGATGCCGACCCGCGCCGAAGTGTCCGATGTGGCCAACGCCGTGATGGATTACACCGATGCGGTCATGCTGTCGGCCGAAACCGCCGCAGGCGACTATCCGGTGGAAACCGTGGAAGCCATGTCGCGGGTGTGCATGGGGGCTGAACGCCACCCGATCACGCACCGTTCCAAGCACCGTATCCACGAAAACTTTGAAGCCATCGACGAAAGCATCGCACTGTCGGCCATCTATGCGGCCAACCATCTGCGTGGCGTCAAGGCCATCATCTGCATGACCGAGTCCGGCATGACACCGCTGCTCATGTCCCGCATTCGCTCGCCCCTGCCGATCTTTGCGCTGTCACGCCGTGAAGATACCCAGCACCGGGTATCACTTTACCGTGGCGTTCAGACCATTCCGTTCTACAGCGAAGCGATGGAACCGAGCCAAATCAATCAGAACGCCATCAACGAACTGATCGAGCGTGGCGTGGTTGTCGATGGTGACCTGGTTGTGATCACCAAGGGTGATTACATGAACGCCCAGGGTGGCACCAACACCATGAAAGTGGTCAAGGTCGGTCAGGCTATCGCCTAAGTTAAGCCGCAGCTGAGGCCTGGCCCCAGCTGCAGCACCCTCACTCATTGCAGCCTGTCGGACTTAACACTGATCTACTGCGGACAAGCCGATTATCTAAGGTAAAGAGGGGCCATTTTTTGTACTCTTTTTTGTTAAATAGAACCACTATTTGCCTCAAAAGAGCCCAAAAACTGCCTCAAATCGGCCTTTCCCTCGCTACGATCGGCTAAGCCCGACAGGCTGCCTGGAGTGGCTCCCGTTATCGTCTTGTTGGCTCACAGGCTCATATTGGTTGCAGATATGATTCATCGATAACGGTCTTGGCAGGCACCGAACGGATTCCCTCGGTTGCCTGCTTTTTTATGCCCGCGGGCTTGCCACACGTTCTAGTTTTCATTCCTTCCGTAAATATTTGTTTTTAAAACATTCATCTATCAAATTCATAGCCCCAGATGGTTTTTTACCGCCGCCAGCCCCGGCTGACCATCACGGGTCCTGACATTTTCCAGCCAGTCTGCCAGCACCTCCGGATTTGCCGTGAGCCATTCGCTCGCGGCCAGATCTGCCTTCTTGCCGTCGTCCAGAATGGCACCCATGATGGCGCTTTCCATGTCCAGGCTGAATGCCATATTGCCCAGCAGTGTGCCTACATTGGGACATTCGGCGCTGTAGCCCTTGCGTGTGACCGTATGGATGCTGGCGCCGCCGTAGTTGGGGCCGAAGTATTCATCGCCGCCTGCCAGGTAACGCATGTCGACCCGCAGGTTCATCGGGTGCGGTGCCCAGCCCAGAAAGACGATAGATTCGTTCTTGCGCACGGCCCGGCTGACCTGGCTCAGCATGGCCTGTTCGCCGGATTCGATCAGTTTCCAGCCCTCGAGACCAAAGTCACCCTTGTCGATCATGCCCTGCAACAGGCCATTGGCCGGCGCACCCGGGTCTATGCCATAGATGCGCTGGCGAAAATCATCGCCACGGCTGCCAAGATCTTCAAAACGGGTGACGCCGCTGTCATAAACGTAGCTCGGTACTGCAAGAGTAAACTTTGCGCCTTCAAGATTGGTCCGCACCTTATCGAGTTCCGGGCCGTACTTGTCGATAAAGCCCTGCTGCGCCGGCATCCAGTTACCCAGAAATACATCGATTTCGCCCTTTTTCAGGCTTTCAAAACCGATTGGCACCGCCAGCAGATCCACTGAAGGCGAGTAGCCCAGCCCGGTGAGCACAGTACCGGCGAGTGCATTGGTAACGCTGATATCGGTCCAGCCCGGGTCCGTCAGGCGCACCTGCTCGCACTGTGGCGCCTCGGTGGCTGCCGCAGACTGCGCCGTTGCAGCCAGCCCCAGTGCCATGGCGCTGACAAAGATGCAGCGCTTAACAGTCATTTCACATTTTGAATTCATTGTTTTTTTCCTGAGTCAGTGAGTGTCTAAAATCAACCGTAAAAACCAAGCCGCCTCTAGGGACTTATGCATAGGTTCCCTAGTCCACTTGCGGAAAGCGCGAGCGGCGCTCCAGATCATCCAGATCAACGGTATTGCGCATGTACTGGACACTGGCATCGACGAAGGGCTGGTGGTCCCAGGAGGTGACCTTGCCCTGACGCAGCGCATCGGCCACCAGACGGCGACGGCGCTGGCTCCAGAGCACATCCTGGTGCAGTGCATCCATATCCCAGCGCTCGCTGACTTCCTGTATAAGCGTCGCCACCCGATCCGCCTGGGCCGCATTCTGCGCCAGGTTGTTCAGCTCCTGCGGATCAGCATCCAGGTCATACAGCTGGGCCGGGTCCGTCGAGCAATAGATGAACTTGTAGTTGTCACGTCTAATCATCAGCACAGGCGCGACAGTGCCCTCGGCCATGTACTCGCCGATCACTTCATCATGTCCCCTGGCGCCCTGCAGGTGGGGTACCAGGCTGCGCCCCTCAATCGGTGTCGCATAGGCGTTGAATTCGCCACTACTGGCCATATCGACAAAGGTGGGCAGCAGGTCCATCGTCGATACGCTGGCACTGATGCGCGCCGCATCGAAATGGGCCGGCGCATGCACAATCATCGGCACCCGGGCCGAGTTCTCGAACCAGCTCATCTTGTACCAGAGGCCGCGCTCGCCGAGCATGTCGCCATGATCGCCGGAGAACACGATAATGGTGTTTTCATCCAGCCCGGTTTCCTTCAGGGTTTTCAGCAGAGTGCCGATCTGATCGTCCACATAGCTGATGGCACCGTAATAGGCCCGGCGCGCATTGCGAATCTGCTGCTCGCTGAGCTCGGTCTTGTCCATTTCGTAAACGAAACGCAGGCGCGCCGAGTGCGGGTCCTGATCCTCAGGCGCAATCTTGACGGCCGGCAGGTCGATCTCGTCGTTGTCGTAGCGGTTCCAGTACTCTTGCGGGATTGCATAGGGATCGTGGGGGTGGGTCATGGAGACCGTCAGGCAGAACGGACGCTCATCGCTGCTGCGGGCATGGTCATACAGATAGCGGCGGGCATTGAAAATCACCTCGTCGTCATAATCCAGCTGATTGGTACGTACACAGGGACCAGCCTGGGTTACCGACGACATGTTGTGATACCAGCTCGGGCGGGTTTCGAACTGGTCCCAGTTCACCGCCCAGCCGAAGTCTGCCGGATAGATATCACTGGTCAGGCGCTCTTCAAAGCCGTGCAGCTGATCCGGGCCGCAGAAATGCATCTTGCCGGAGAGCGCGGTGCTATAGCCCAGATGGCGCAGATAGTGGGCAAAGGTCGGCACATCGGCCGGCAGTTCCGCCGCGTTGTCATAGGCACCAATTTTGGATGGCAGGCGGCCGGACATCAGTACGAATCGCGATGGCGCACAGAGCGGGCTGTTGCAATAGGCAGAATCGAACACCACGCCCTGCTCGGCCAGCGCACTGAGGTTGGGTGTCTTAACCAGTGGGTGACCGTATACCGGCAACGCCGACGCGGCCAGCTGATCGGCCATTATGAACAGAATATTAGGTTTGGTTTTACTCATGGCAGTTACCTACTCCTCTCACCCTTATTAATACTCAGGCCCTGCACAGAGAGGCCGCGATATAAGTGTCAGATAAGATACTGCGCGCCCGCCGGATTGCTGTAAACTGGCTCAAAACTAATACCAGAGATTAGTATAACTAATGGCAAAGCCCGGTATTCTGCCCCCCACACCGAGCCTGCAGGCCTTCGAGGCCGCCGCACGGCTGCACAACTTTACCGCGGCGGCCCGGGAACTCGACAGCACCCAGTCGGCCATCAGTCAGCATATCAGCCGGCTCGAAGAGGATCTGGGTGTGCAGCTGTTCCAGCGCCTGCACCGGGGTGTACGCCTGACCGCAGGCGGCGAGCTGCTGTTTGATGCCGTGAGTGAAAGCCTGCAGCGCCTGCACAAAGGCATTGCCGCGGTACAGCAGAAACAGGCCAAGGAAATCATCAATGTCGCCACCGACTTTGCCCTGGCGGCCTTCTGGCTGGTACCGCGCCTGGCAGATTTCAGAGCCCTGCACCCCGACACCGAGGTCCGGGTTATCACCGCACAGCACCAGATCACGCCGGATCAGGCCGATATCGATATCGCCATCAATTTTGGTGACGGCAGCGAAGCGCCCGGGCGCTGCGTGCAATTATTCGATGAGCGGGTGGTGCCCGTCTGCAGCCCGGCGCTGCGAGAACGCTGGCACCATAGCGGGCAGACGCTAACCCAGATGCCCTTGCTGCAACTGGAAGCGGATCATAATGCACGCTGGTTTAACTGGTCACGGCTGTTTGAGGCGCTCGATATTCAGGAAACGCCGCGCGAGCCTGATCTGGTGTTCAACAACTACACCCTGCTGCTGCAGGCCGCCATCGCCGGCCAGGGTGTCGCCATCGGCTGGCGTCCGCTGGTAGACAGCATGCTCGACAGCGGGCTGCTGCTATCGCTGCAGGAGGAACCTGTCAGCTCGCACTATGGCTACTACCTGATACTGCCCCGCGCCCGCAAGCTGTCACCCATAGTGCAGCATTTCGCCGATTGGCTGAGGGCGCAAAGCCAGCCCGCCCCGCACTGACAGCAGGAGAACCATCACCAACAGATCTGACACTTTAATCAGATATTGCCGCGTACCTGGGCTCTGACCTCGCCCTCGTAGAATGCAAACAACTGCTCATGTAGTGCCCGAGGCAATGCAGCCAGAGTACTGGCTGCCACATTCGCCGCCACCTGCTCGGGCTTGCTGACACCGGCAATCACCGTGGATACCGCCGGATGATCCAGTATCCAGCGCAGTGCCAACTGTGTCAGCGTCATGTTGTGCGGCACAAAAGTCTGCAAGCGTGCTACCCGATCCACCGCAACATCGAACGCTAATCCGGAAAAGGTTTCTCCCACATTAAAGGCCTGACCATCGCGGTTGAAGTTGCGGTGATCCTGCTCGGCAAAGCGGTGATCGAGCCCGAACTTGCCCGACAGCAGGCCGCTGGCCAGGGGCAGGCGCACAATGACACCCACATTGGCTTTTTGGGCCGCTGGCAGCAATTCGGTGATGGCATCCTGGCGAAACAGGTTAAAGATGATCTGCAGACTGGCAAGATTTGGCTGAGCCAGGCAATACAGCCCCTCCTCCAGGGTTTCAACGCTGGCACCGTAATGCTGGATCAGACCTTCGCTGCACAGGTCATCAAGCCAGCTAAAGATCTCGCCATCGCGCAGCACCTCAAAGGGTACGCAGTGCAGCTGCGCCAGTGTCAGCGTTTCTGCACCCAGGCGCCGCGCAGACGCCTGCAGACTGGCGCGCACACCCGCCTTGGTGTAGCCCGATGGATAGAGTGCAGCATCACGCCCCAGCTTGGTAATCACCGTCACAGGGTGGCCCGTTCTGGCCCGCCAGTCACCGATGCGCCGCTCGCTCTCACCGGCCCCATAAACATCGGCGGTGTCCCACAGGCTAACGCCCTGCTGCCAGGCAGCATCCAGTATCTGCATCGCCCGGGCCTCTGGCACAGGCCCGAAATCTCCGCCCAGCTGCCAGCATCCCAGCCCTATTTCGCTTACCGCCAGTCCTGTCTTGCCCAATATCCGTGTATTCATATCGCCGATACCCCTTTTAACCTTTCCCAAACAGATGCCTACTTTAGAACTCACGGGATTGTTAATAAATATCACTTGGATAAACGAACTGTTTAAAATAAGGATACAATAACCGCCATACGCAAGAACCAACCAGGAGCAACCGCCATGCAGGCAGGCATCACCGAGTTTGTTGCGGTGGCACAGGCCGGCAGCTTCACCGCTGCGGCCCAGGCCCTGGAGACATCCAAGTCACGTCTGTCCCAGGCCGTCAGCCGACTCGAGAAGGAGCTCGGCGTTACCCTGCTGCAGCGCACGACCCGGCGCATCAGCCTGACCGACGTCGGTGATGCCTTTTACCGGCAATGCCGCCAGGGGCTGGATCTGCTGCGCCTGGCGGTGGATGACGCCCAGACACAACAGCAGCAGATGACCGGCACCATCCGCATCAACTCCGTGGGCGGCATCCTGGGTGAACAATGGCTCAGCCCGATATTGCTGCGTTTTATGGCGCTTTATCCGCAAATCAGGGTCGATCTGGATTTCAGCAGCCATCGGGTGGACCTGAGCAGCGACCCCTTCGATCTGGTGGTGCGCATGGGCGAACTACCGGATTCCAGCCTGATTGCCCGCCCGCTGCAGCAGCTTGAGTCCATCGTCTGCGCCAGCCCGGACTTTATCGCCCGCCATGGCATGGTGCAGCACCCCGACGCGCTGTCGCAACTGCCCGCAGCCCTGGGCTCGCTGACCCGCTACCATTTCAGCCGTGTACGCTCCAGTGATGCTCCGGCCCAGCAGCAGGACAGTATCGAGTGGCATGCAAGCAGTCACCTGCGCTGTCGTAACGGCCATGTCATGAAACAGGCTGCCCTGCAGGGAACGACCTTCACCATATTGCCGCGCATCTATCTGCAGGCCGCCCTTGAACGTGGCACTCTGGTGCAGCTTCTGCCCGACTGGGCACTGAAACCCGCGATTTTGTCGCTGGTGTATCCGCAGCACCGCTATCGCCTGCGGCGGGTCGAATTGCTGGTGGATTTCCTCACCGAAGAACTGCGAAAGCCCATTCGGTTGCCATCTGTACAGGGATATTAATCGGCCCGATGCAGACCGCATCATTGATGCGCAACCAGCATTGACCGACTGCTATACTTCGAGCCCCGCATCGCCAGAACGTACCGAGCCTCAATGACGACCGATGCCACCAGATCCCAAAGCGCCACTGAAGCGCAGCCCGGGCCCATTCCTGCAGCCAGCGCCGTGCTGCTGCAAAACGGCTGTGTACTGCTGGTGCAGCGCGGCCAGGCCCCCAATGCCGGCTGCTGGAGTTTCCCCGGCGGCAAGATTAAGGCCGGCGAAACCCTGCAGCAGGCGGCGCTGCGCGAACTCGAGGAGGAAACCGGCGTACAGGCGAGCGCAGAAAGCATCCTCACGGTTCTTGATGTCATGCAGCACAGTGACGCGAGTCTGGATTACCACTACCTGCTGGTGGTGATTTACTGCCACTGGCGCGCAGGCGATCCCAGGGGCGCGGACGATGCTGCCGATGCGCGCTGGATTCCCATTGAGCAGCTGCGCCGCGGTGACTACTCCCTCACCGACAGCGTGTTGCCGGTGCTGGATCTGGCGCTCTCCCACGCCGGCACAAAGTCCCACTCAGGCGCCGCCGGAATCTGAAACAGATCCTTTAGCCTTGCCGGGAAAGACTGTTATCTATACTGAACGCTGTAACCGCCTGATCCTGCACCCGTTAAAACCACAGACAAGCAACAGGATGCCCCTGAAGGAGAGTCCCATGTCTGGCGTAGAATCATTTAACACACGCGTATCTCCCTGGCTGCGCAGCCTGATGCGCATTGTGTCCGCCTTTCTGTTCATGCAGCACGGCGGGCAGAAACTGCTGGGCTTCCCGACCCCACCCAACAACCCGATAGACATCATGTCCCTGATGGGCGCGGCCGGTGCCCTGGAGCTGTTCGGCGGTGCCCTGCTGCTGGTTGGCCTGTTCAGTCGCCCAATCGCCTTTATTCTCTCTGGACAGATGGCCGTAGCCTACTTCATGGTTCACGCGCCCCAGGGATTCTGGCCCATGCTTAATGGCGGTGAGCTGGCGGCAATGTACAGCTTTGTTTTCCTGTATCTGGCCTTTGCCGGCCCCGGCCCACTAAGCCTGGACCGGCTGTTCGGCGGACGCTGAACTTGGTGCTCCCCGAGCACCCGAGCACCCGTGCTCTGTCAGCACAGGTGCTCGGGACTCAGTCCGCGCTGGAGAAATGACCGCGGCGGGCACCGCCAAGCAGCTTGAGAAAGTCCTCCCCCCTGACCTTTAACAGGGTTTGATGATCGCCGCTTTCAAAGTAGTGAAACGCCAGACTCTCAAGCGCACTATCCAGCAGGGTTTCGATGCCATACGCCGGCCCCAGCGGGGGTATCGCCCCTTGATGACAGTCCGCAAACAGGCCGGCGGTTTCATCTTCCTGCGCCAGCACCAGCTCGCGATCCAGCATCCGTTGCACGGCCGACAGACTGACCCAGGTATCACCCGGCACAACGGCCATCACAGGGCCCTGCTGTCCTGTCAGAATGACGGCCTTTGCAATATGCCCCTCATCAATATGGGCAGCTTCAGCGCTTTCATGACTGGACCCGGTCAGATAGTGAGCTATCAGTTCGTACTGGACACCCTGTGCGTCGAGATAGCTTTTTACGTTGGCTGCAATTGCCATGGCCTGATCTCCGGTTGAAAGCCGCAGACATTCCCGTTGTGGAAATACGGTGACAGCGACGCAGCTCCCGCGGCCAGAACCCCGCCTGCCTGTTAATTCTAAGTCATCAAATCCAATCTGGCAGTGGGTGCCGCCGAGACAAAAAGCATCACGAAAAAGATCAAGACGGGTATCGCCCGGTGTCCGCGCTGCAGGGCGCCCCGAGGCTTGGCAAACGCGACAATCGGCACAGAACGGAAAACAGGCTCGCAACACCAGGCCATACAGAGGGGTCAGAGCGCCGCTATAAATCCCGGGACGGATTTTTTCGGCATCTTGCTGATCCTGTACAGCAGTTCAAACGGAATCTCGCCCAGACGACAGCGGCCTGACAGCTCGAACAGCATCGCCATCCAGAGCTTTGCTGTCATCTCGGAATCATAGAGGGCGCGGTGAAATACACCCTCGACAGGAATATTGGCATAGCGCACCAGGGTACCCAGCTTGTAGTCGGGTGCTGCCTGAAACAGCCTGCGGGCCAGCAGCATGGAACAGGCGAATTGCCCGGGATAACGCCTGCCGATACGGCCAAATTCGGCATCCAGAAAGCGCTTGTCGAATGAGGCGTTGTGCGCCACCAGATTAAAGTCGCCGATAAAATCGGCGAATCGCGCCATAACCTCGGCGTTGCCGGCGGCATCGGCCAGCATCTCATTGCTGATGCCGGTATAGCTTTCGATAAAGCCGCTGACGCGGCGCCCGGGGTTCATCAGCTCCTGGAAGCGCCCGGTGACCCGGCCGTTTTCCAGCCGCACGGCACCAATTTCGATGGCCCGATCACCGCCATCGGGCGACAGGCCCGTGGTCTCGAAATCCAGTATCACCACAGTGTCAGCATTAAACATCAGTACCCGCCTACCCCTTTAAACCCGGACCGGCGCGCATTATAACGCCGGCCTGGGCCTGAGTCGCGCAGCCTGTGCTGTCTGCTGCATCAGCTATAGGCATTGGCCGGCAGCCAGAGCACCAGCTGGGGCCAGAACACCATGATCAGCAGGGCGATGAGCTGCAGGATGATGAACGGGATGACGCCGCGGTAGATGTCACTGAGGCGCACCTCCGGCGGGCAGACACCCTTGAGATAGAAGAGCGCAAAACCCACCGGCGGCGTCAGGAAGGAGGTTTGCAGCGTCATGGCGACCAGCATCACGAACCACACCAGTTCCGGGTTATCCACCACGCCATAGCCATCAACGTCGATACCCAGCGCCGAGATCACCGGCGCCAGCAGCGGCAGCACTATAAGGGTGATTTCAATCCAGTCGAGGAAGAACCCCAGCAGGAAGATGACCCCCAGAATAAAGAAGATGATGCCGTAGGGGCCAAAGGGCAGCCCGGTGAGGAAGGATTCGATCAGCTCATCCCCGCCGAGTTCGCGCAGCACCAGGGCAAAACAGGTGGCGCCGATAAAGATGGCGAAGAT
>NZ_JALDYX010000151.1 GCF_024267675.1 Marinobacterium sedimentorum
GTAACGAAATTTCCGACTATATGGCGTTGCAACGCGACAACTATGGTTTCATCCACAATCAAGCAATGCGTCTTGCTAACCACGGGGTCACCATCCATGATGTGGGCAGAGAAATTGAACGCCTAGTACCAGAATCACAAAAGCAAACCTGGCACACTAATGGATATCATGGCTCTTATAGCCACAACGCGCGAGCTGTTGTGAACTTATATCTTGGCTATCACGATATGAACC
>NZ_JALDYX010000152.1 GCF_024267675.1 Marinobacterium sedimentorum
GCGAGTTTGTTGAATCAGCTTGGTAAGACTAGCCGCGTTAAGCTTTTTAGCCTCGTTAAAGCGCTGCTCAGCCATATGTGCAAGAGCCAGATCAAGGTTATCACCACCTAGCATAAGGTGTTCGCCGACACCGATTCGATTCAGTGTTAGTTCGTCATTGTCGTGTTTAGCTTCAATCAAACTTAAGTCAGTAGTACCACCGCCAACATCACATACCAGAATAAGCGGTACTTG
>NZ_JALDYX010000025.1 GCF_024267675.1 Marinobacterium sedimentorum
TTTATACCCCTGACGATTTCCAACATAGAGCAGGTACGGACGATGGGACACAGATGGACTACAGTAAGTTTTATGATCCGTCGATTTTTTTTCAACACCCAAGTATACGACCGAAACCTTATTCTCAGCTATTCCAAAGAGCCTGACAAGATCACTTTTTGTGCTCTGCGAAATACAAATAACATGATCAGCTCGATCAACTGAAAGTTTTTTATATCGACTCGTCTCGTCTTTAGAAGAAAATGACTCGGGAAATAGCTCATGAATCATGTCATAGACGGTTACTACAACTGGGCAAGATTTATTTTTCAATACAACAGAGTGATAATATGTTTCATGAATAATATCTGGATTCCAGTGACGCATATTTTTTTTGAAAAGCAGACCATTAAGCCACATAAATAAGCGATTCATTTTTGGGGGATATTTCTCTACTTTTTTACCCCGAACAATATCTGCAGACAATTCATCTAGATAATTATTCTGATAAAAAGCACTAAAAATATTTACATCCTGCTTCAATTCAACCAAAATCCTCCCCAGTATAGAATAATAACGAGATATACCACCGTAAGGCTGCATTGTAAAAATTTGGTGATCGAATGCTATTTTCATAAAGTTAATGCGGGTCAGTATTGAGAAATACCTTATGATCGTCCCAAGTTTTGCTCTTCATCATTCGCTGTATTAGCCGATGTAAACCCAATCGGCTTAGTTTGGATATCGCCAACAATCCAGGCTGGATTCTTCTCTCAGTAAAAAGATGCAGACTCCCAACACTGGAATAAAAAACTCCATATTTCTCAGCTAAATAGTGCAATGACGATTTGGTATAGAAGGATACATGTTGACCATGTTCTATCCCGTAATACCACCATTCTTCTGGCCTTGGCACTGGGTCTGGCAGCAACTCTGTAGTAAATATAATATTTTTTGAAATATTTAATATTTTTTCAATTTCGAAGACAGGATTCACAAAATGTTCAAAACTTTCAAAACTGGTAACAACGTCTACTTTACCATCACCGTTCCATTCAAAACCTTTGGCAAATATATTATTTGTATACTTATCATCCCAAAAAAAGTCAAAGCCTATATCGCGCATCAAACGAACAAAAATTCCATACCCACCTGCATAATCAAGATACTTTCCACTTTTATTGAATAATAAAAAAATGAGTATCGTTAATTTCTTAGAGTAGAGGATGTTCCGCTCAATATATCCTGTATCAGAATCATTAATAGCGCTAGCATAAGCTTCCACTAACCAAAACGGCTCTTCGGTTTGAACAAAACCACAGCTATGACAACGAAAATAACTTATTTCAAATCTTGAAATTATTTTACTCGAAAATAGAAATAGACTATTACTTCCACAGATATGGCAATTCATTTTAAACCTTTAATTACTCTTTTAAATCCTTTACTAGCACGAGATAAAAAACAACGAATAGATTTAGAGTTTAACTCATCAAGAAGCTGTAATACTTTGGCCAGTGCGTTTTCGTTTTCAAAAAGACAGCTTTCAAAATCGGAGCAAATCACATCAGAAAGCCTAGAATTTAATTCGTTGTTATTTCCGCAGTTTTCACCAGAGCCATCAAGACCGATATTTTCAACATATGTTTTTACAGGATTAAGACATAGCCCTCCATTTTGAAAGATGCTTGAATACCAAAAAACAGCCCACGTATTCAAACTTCCATTACTATTAGCCTGAACTTGAGACCAAAAATCTTGTTTCCCATATAAGTTAAACTCATACACTTTGTCCTTATCCCAAGACGCTATCAGCTGTTCCGGATTCTTTATAAATCCCCGCCAACGATCACGCCAAGTCGCCCATCCCCAACAATTCATTACGTGCCACAAAAATGTGGAATCTAGCCCTTCCGAGTCTATAGGGTAATTCCAACCACTTATATGCCAAACTTTATCTTCATTATTATAAAAACTTAGAGCATCATTCATAAAATTTAGAAAATAAGGGCTGGTAACCAAATCATCCTCAAGCACAATTATGCGCCCATACATGTTCACTATCTCAGTTACACCATCAATAATATTTTCTGCCAGACCCCAGTTTTTGTCACGTTCAATAATCGTAACAGTTTTAAATCCAGAAACAGTTTTTATGTAGTCTCGCACTTGCTTAACTTGCGGTTTCGTCTCTTCATTTTTTGGTGCATCGGAGTAAATAAATAATTCACTTTGGCTTGCCAACTGATTACGCTGCAATGCTTCAACAGTCTGCTGTGTATGCCAGGGGCGGTTATAAACAAACAAAACAATCGGTGCTTTATCTTCCTTCATACTATACGAAAGGACTCATCATATTCGAGAATAAGATATTCATACACTAACGATCGACATCTATCACTTCACACCAAGACGGGTGTATATCCACATGTGAATCTACTTTTTCTTTCCACCCATACCAGTACTTTGGAAAAATCACCTTTCTACGCTCCTGCATCATATAGGCTCCCCACCAGGAGAAGCTGCTATTAGAAACCACCCCGTAATTGCATAGTGTCATCAAAGCGAAATCAACTTCCATCCGGTTCGTTGAAATATACTTATTTTCTATATTCTCAAAGCAACATTCAACATACCCTGGATCATCTGACAAAAAAATATAGTAAGGATTCTCAACTTCTGCACTTATAATATCAATAGCCCCAAGAAAATAACTCCGTGGCAGATCGATTCCCCTATTGCCACAATAGACCTCGGTCAAATAATCTCCTCGCCGAACGTGAACAAAAACCTTTGTGAACTCTGGCGGGATATTTCTTAAAACATGGACAGCCTCATCCTGAAATTTGGATTTCAATGTAAAATCAATTTTATTCTTTAAAAAAAAATTCTCAGACTGAAAAAAACCAGTTTCTACTAGAGTAATAGGTAGTAGTCCTTTTTTTTCAGAATAACTGCTTAGCGCGGAAATATCAGTTCTATTCTGTTTGATACTCCGAATAAGTCTTAGTGAGCATGCTAACCTTAGAAAAGGTAGAAAAAATCTTCGAATAAGAAAAATAGAACGCCTTCCAAGAGGGACATGCTTGAACGCTTTACAGCCATAGTTAAAGGAAGAAACAAACTGGTCCATATTCGCCGTATATATTATTTCATCCTCAGCTGCTATCGTTCTTAAAAACGCATATTGAAACAATTGATTACCAAGCCGCCCATCCGATAAAAATAAAATCAACCGTCTATTACCTCCGAAGATATAGCCGCATAATTTGCATAGCTAAAATTTTCCATGTATGGCTGGTATTTCCTTATTTCCAGACCTTTTGGCATAACTTTAGAGATACAGAATCCTTTATCCTCCAGCAAATCATATAACTGTAACAAACTTGTATGTGAATCAAGATTTGCACCACCATACTCAAACTGAATAAAATCTATAAACTTACTGTCTAGATATTTCCCAAGACCGACGAGCGCTTTCAACTCATGCCCTTCGACATCTAATTTTATAAAATTGATATGACCTATATTATTTTCTTCTATATAACTATCGAGCCGTCTAAGCTGCACCTTCTCACTTAAGGCAAGATCTAAATCATAATATTTCAGATTCCTATTATGCAAAGAAGCTAGTGTACTTTCTTCCTTGTCATAATAAATAAGCGTCTCCTGTTCCTCATCTGAAACGCCGAAGCCATTCAATTTAGCAGCACCGTTACCAAAAATGCTTGAAAGCTTTATAAAGCATTTCCGCTGAGGCTCAAACAAATGAAGACTCACATTTGAGTCACACTTTTTGGCGACATCAGTAATTAATCTCGCATAATCACCTGCATTTGCACCAACATCAAAAACTACGATTTTATCAGTACATTTCTTATCTATAAAATATTTTAAAATATTATTAACAAATACTCTTTCTCCGTTTTCGTTTAGATTACTATTTCCATTGTTTTCAATAGAGTAAAAAATCTTTAAAGACAAACCTCTTAGCTTCTTTTTAAAAAAGGATACTTTAGTAAACATTACTCACCTTTTTAAACATATATAAACCAGTCCCGAACCCCTTACTAGGGTCGTAGCTATCGAATAGACTAGTTCCATAATGATATTTTTCTTCAAGCAAATCAAAGCCATTAAACAGTTCTAAAATATAATTTCTCGTAAATGCTCTGTGAGCGTTGAAATAAATCTTATTTACATTATCAACAGGAACACTTATCAAGAGCACCCCGCCCACACACAATACTCTCTTTAGCTCTTTAATAGCATTTTCACTACCGAAGGGGTCTATGTCATCTCCATATCGCCCAAGACCAATATGTTCCACAACGCATAAAGATGACAAACTTTTTATTGAACCACTTTCAAATGGAAGATCCAGGATAGACCCTTCTTCAAAAAATAAATTTTCCAACTCCAGCCCGATAGGCCTTATATCTATCATGGTAACAGGTGTAAATTGGGATATAATACCGATCGTTTTCGCTGAACTACCTATATCATAATGGTGCTCTGGTTTCAGATCGAATATATGCTTTGCAGCCCATGTATCCTGAAAAAAATAAGTTGGCTCAATTGGCGTATAGGATAGATTGTCTGACAAACATGGATAAAACTCCACTTCCTTGAAATTAGTATTACAACCCATATTACGAAACTTATTAAACTGCCCAAAGAACCACACATATCGCCTAATAAAACCTATTGGCTTAAATTTAAAAAACGAACCAGCACCAACCAAAAATAGATAAGCAGCTCGAATTAATTTTTTAGTTTTATAAATTTGCATATACGATTTATATAACCTATTTTACCAAACATAGACTTCGATAGAAAAAATCGTTTCTTTCTTGCTTTATCTGTGATTTTTTTTTGCAAAAAGGCCTTAAATTCCGCACTGATTTTATCCGGGAATAAATAGATAACATCTTCATACACTATTAAATCCCAGCCTTCTGGCATAGATTTAACTATATCGACCAAAGTTTTCCATTCCATAAAATCATGGGGGCAAGGAGGAGGCGCCAAAAAAAGCCTGGCATCATCAATCATCACTATATAATTTTTGTTGTATGTGAATATAATTTCAAGCTCATCTATAAGTGGACATTCGTCGTATTTACCATAAGTGAGCCCGCCACTCCAATGCGCATCCAACCAAAATAAAATATTATCATTTTGTTCCAAAATAGAGTGGAGATGTTCTCGAGTGTCACCCTTTAACATTATGACATTAGAAAAACTGCTTAAGTTCTTCTCCGCCTTTTTAAACATCTCTTCAGATTTTTCAATCGTATAGACCGTTTTAAAGCTACTGCTCATTATTTTAGCAGTACCACCTAAATACGTTCCACCTTCCACGAAAACATTTAGATTAAGAGTTTTTTCTAAGTAACAAACTTCCTTTTCAGGCACACCAAAATTGATCAATCCCATTACCCAGCCCTTAAGCTAATTTTATAGAAAGTACATACTCCCCTAAAAGAAACAAATACATTCTGCCTAGTTTTATAATAAAAAAAATCGACAATGAAAACTGAAATAGCAAAAGAAAAAATAGTAGCTAAAATTGCTCCCTTAGCACCATACGGATCTATCCACAAATAATTCAACGCAATATTTGAAATAGTACCTAAAACCATTGATAATAACGAATACTTCATAAGATTTTCTGTCAATATGTATACTCCTCGAGCTATTCCCATGTTGGCAAAAAATAGTCGCGCAGCCATCAAGGCCAATAAAGCACCAGCCTCTTTATACTCGACACCAAAGAGCGTTGACACTATACTATCCGCAAAAATAAATATAGGGACTGCCGTAAGTAAAAATAATATAAAATTTAATCTGTAAAAGTTCAAAAGCCTTTCTTGATAAAGATCATTTGATATTTTTTTTGAGTTTTGAATAGAAGGATATAGCGAGCTTTTAACAACTAACGGCAAGAATGTAAATATTTCTATAAGTCTTAGTGCTACGCTATAAACGCCTACCGCGCCGACCCCAATCATTTCTTTCAACATAACCTGATCAATTCTGGCTTGTATCATCAAAACTGACCCACTTAAGATAAGCGGCCAACTATTTCTCAAGAGCTCTACTGCAACCTTAATATCAAAATTAAACAAAAATAATTTCAGGTCTCTTTGAAATAGATAATAATATATATAACCTACTGCCAGCACAATGCTTTCAAAAACGACAACCCAAGCGAAAGCCAAAAGCGGAGCATCATTTAATATAAGAACGACTTTTAGAACAGAAGAAAAAAACAAACTGATTACATTCGAGTAAACAGCATAGCGACTTAACACCTTACTTTGGAAATACAAGTCTATGACATTAAAGCTTTGAAATATTGTCGCTGACGCTATTATATAAACCAGAACATTAGTCAAATCGTCATTTGACGTGAACTTTATTGCGACACTCAACACCATTAAAACTAACATTGCACCGACTATCTTTAGCCAAAAACTGGTTCCTATGATCTCATCAGATCGAGAGCTACCTTTAACCAGCTCTCTAACAACTATGCCATCCAGACCTAAAGTAGAAATAGCAACAAAAAGGCCAACAAAACTCTGTGAGTAACTAAAAAGTCCAAATTGTTCTGGCCCAAGATAACGAGCCACCCAAATCCCTACAAAAAGTCCTACAAACATTCGTAGGATTTTTTCTGCTAAAAGCCAACTTGTATTTTCTGCGTACTTTCTAAAACCTTGATGTTTAAGAAGCTCATCAAACTTATTGAACATTTTTATATATTTCGTCAGGGCATCGGCTCGGCGTTGAATTCAATTATTTTCAGCTGCAAAAATAAAGCTTCCATTAGCATCTTTACTTGAGAGGAAAACCTTGTCGTTTATTAACGGCCACTCAATCCCAATCTCCGGATCATCCCACCGGATACAGCGTTCATGTTCCGGTGCATAGTAATCCGTGCACTTGTACTGCAGCTCCGCCTCTTCCGAGGTTACATAAAAGCCGTGGGCAAAGCCTGGCGGTACCCATAGCATCTGCTTGTTGGCTTCACTGAGAGTGACGCCGACCCATTTTCCGAAGGTCGGCGAATCGCGGCGAATATCCACTGCGACATCGAACACCTCGCCCCGGGTGACCCTTACCAGTTTTCCCTGTGGCCGTTCAAGCTGGTAATGCAGCCCTCGCAGCACGCCCTTGCTGGAGCGGCTGTGGTTTTCCTGCACGAAGCTGTAGGCGCCGCAGTAGGCTTCAAATTCGTTCTGGCGGAAAGTTTCCATGAAGAAGCCACGTTCGTCTTCAAACACCTTGGGGGTTATCAGAACGACATCGGGAATTTCAAGGCGGGTAAATTCCATCAGTGCATTCCTCCGCTTTCCCGGAGAACTTTTAACAGATACTGGCCATAGCCGTTCTTTTGCAGGCGCTCGGCCTGTTGCTGCACCTGTGCCGCCGTGAGCCAGCCCTTGTAGAAGGCGATCTCTTCGAGACAGGCGACTTTCAGCCCCTGGCGCTGTTCGATGGTGGCGACAAACTGGCCGGCATCGAGCAGGGAGTCATGGGTGCCGGTGTCGAGCCAGGCAAAGCCACGGCCGAGCATTTCGACATTCAGGCTCTGATCCTGCAGATAGAAGCTGTTGATATCGGTGATTTCCAGCTCGCCGCGGGGCGAGGGGCTTATCGACTTGGCGATATCGATCACGCGGTTGTCGTAGAAATAGAGCCCGGTCACGGCGTAACTGGATTTGGGGACTTTAGGCTTTTCCTCGATGCTGATGGCGCGCCCGGCGCTATCGAACTCCACCACACCGAAACGCTCAGGGTCCGACACATGGTAGCCGAACACGGTGGCGCCCTCGGTTCGGCTGTCGGCGGCGCGCAGCTTGTCGGTAAAGTGCTGGCCGTAAAAGATATTGTCGCCGAGTATCAGGCAACAATTATCATTGCCGATAAAGTCTTCGCCAATGATGAAGGCCTGCGCCAGACCATCCGGCGAGGGCTGCTCGGCATACTCCAGCGCTATGCCAAAGCGGCTGCCATCCCCCAGCAGGTGCCGGAAATTGGGCAGGTCTTCGGGGGTGGAGATGATCAGTACTTCGCGAATACCCGCCAGCATCAGTACCGACAGCGGATAGTAGATCATCGGCTTGTCGTAGATCGGCAGCAACTGCTTGGATACACCCAGGGTGATGGGGTGCAGACGGGTGCCGGCGCCGCCGGCCAGGATAATGCCTTTGCGTTGCGTCATGGATTGTTCCCTGTTATTTGCTGCAGCAGGCGGGACACCCCGTGCTGCCAGTGAGGCAGACAGAGGCCAAAACGTTCTTGCAGCTTGTGGGTATCGAGCCTGGAGTTGAGCGGGCGCTGTGCCGCAACGGGGTAGTCCTGGCTCGCTATCGGCGCTATGGCCTTCACCGCCAGCGTTGCGCCCTGGTTGCGCGCCTGGTCAACCAGGTAGCAGCCATAGTGGTACCAGCTGGTTTCGCCGCCCGCCGCCAGATGATAGAGCCCGCCGAGATCCGGATTCGACGCTGCACTGCGCAGTGCATGGGCCGTCACATCCGCCAGCAGGTCCGCGCCTGTGGGTGCGCCTATCTGATCGTTTATCAGGCTCAGCTGCTCCCGCTCGCGGGCCAGGCGCAGAATCGTCTTGATGAAGTTGTTGCCGTGCAGGCCATAGACCCAGCTGGTACGAAAGATCAGGTGCCGGCAGCCGCTGGCGGCAATGGCCTCTTCACCGGCCCGCTTGCTTTGGCCATAGGCATTCAGTGGCGCTGCGGTATCGCTTTCGCGCCAGGGTCGGCTGCCGCTGCCATCGAAGACATAATCGGTGGAGTAATGCAGCAGCCAGCCATTGAGCCTGCACATTTCATCCGCCATCAGCTGTACGGCCAAGGCGTTGATCAGCATCGCCTGGCTCTGTTCCTGCTCGGCCCTGTCTACCGCCGTATAGGCGGCAGCGTTCACCAGCACATCAGGCTTCACACGGCGAATCGTATCGCGCAGGCCGTCGAGATCTGCCAGATCGCCGACAAGGCCGTTCAGCCCCGTGCGATCCAGCGCGACAAGCTCACCGAGCGGCGCCAGGGCGCGTTGTAGCTCCCACCCGACTTGCCCATTCTTGCCTAGCAGCAGGATTCTCATGCGAAGGAGCCTGCCAGACTTAACACTGGTCTACTGCGGAAAAGCCGCTTTTGGTCATTTTTTGCATTCTTTCTCATTAAATAGAACCACTATTCGCCTCAAAATAACTCAAAAACTGCCTCAAAACGGACTTCCCCTCGCAACGACCGGATAAGCCCGGCAGGCTCCTATAGCTGCCTGGCGCCATACTGGCTGTCGATCCACTGCTGATAGGCTCCACTCTTAACGCGGGCGACCCAGGCAGGGTTGTCCAGATACCATTGCACGGTCTTGCGCAGCCCCGATTCAAAGCTTTCCTCCGGTATCCACCCCAGTTCGCGCTGAATCTTGCTGGCGTCTATGGCGTAGCGCAGGTCGTGACCCGGGCGATCCTGCACCTTTGTGATCAGCCCGCTGAAGCCCTGGGGGTTGCCGCTGGCGCGTGACTGGGGGTTTTCCGGCACCAGTTCTTCCAGCAACTCGCAGATGCTGTGGATAACATCCAGGTTCTGTTTCTCGTTCAGGCCGCCAATGTTGTAGGTCTCACCCACCTGCCCCAGGCTCAGTACCTGGCAGAGCGCCCGGGCATGGTCTTCCACGTGCAGCCAGTCGCGTACCTGGTCACCCTTGCCATACACCGGCAGGGGTTTGGCCTCCAGTGCATTGAGGATCATCAGCGGTATGAGTTTTTCAGGAAACTGGCAGGGGCCGTAATTGTTGGAACAGTTGGTGATCAGCGTCGGCAAACCGTAGGTGCGCTGCCAGGCCCGCACCAGATGATCGGAGCTGGCCTTGCTGGCCGAATAGGGCGAGCTCGGCGCATAGGCGGTGGATTCACTGAACAGATCTTCGGTGCCTGCCAGATCGCCATATACCTCATCGGTGGATACATGGTGGAAACGAAAGGCGCCTTTTTGCTCGGCATCCAGCCCCTGCCAGTAGGTCTTTGCGGCTTCAAGCAGGCTATAGGTACCCACAATATTGGTTTCGATAAAGGCCGCGGGCCCGTCGATGGAACGATCGACATGGCTTTCGGCTGCCAGGTGCATCACGGCATCGGGGCTATGGCGGCCGAACACAAGCTCCAGCGCTGCGCGATCGCAGATATCCACCTGCTCAAACACATAACGATCACTGTGGGCAGCCTCGCCCAGGGAGTCGAGATTGGCGGCGTAGGTCAGCTTGTCGACATTGACCACCTGATCCTGGGTATTCTGAATCAGGTGACGGATCACGGCCGAGCCGATAAAGCCTGCCCCGCCGGTAATCAGTATTTTCATCGGTGTTGCCCTTCCAGGCAGAGGATATTCAGTACCACTCGAATCATTTCGAACCTTACCAGCTGGCTTTTACAGATTAAAAAGGGGGATTTGGTCCCCCCGTCACCTTTTCGCGACGGGGAGGTGTCCTTGGGGTAGGTCGCTCCTACAACAGCGGCTTCGCGATGAGGTTGCGTGACCGAGCCCAAGTGCCCAGATCTAACACATCCGAAGCTAGGTGTTTGTGGTTAACAGCTGTTCGACGACCTCTTTCAGCTTTGCGCTATCCTTTTCCACGACGCCCCATACAATCATCGGGTCTATGGTGTCATAGGCATGAATCAGTATGTTTCTGAAGCTGATCATTTTGCGCTTGTTCGGTAGCTGATCCGCAATAGCAGCAGAGACTTTGCTCAGTTTATTGACGGCTTCGCCCATGATCTCGAACTGGCGCTCAATGGCCGCCTGCAACATTTCGTCCTGCAGATAATCCGAAATCGTCTTGCCACTGGCAAATCTTTCAATGCGCTCAATCGCCTGAAGAATATCGTAAAGATATTTTTTCTCTTCAAGCAGCATAGAGCAGCTCCTGGTTCGACTCTATCGCGGCTTGCAGATACGGATTCTTGATCGAGCTGGCAGTTAAGAGATCAACGTTTCGATGAAAAAGATCCTCAAATATACTCAGCAGGCTGAAATAGCCCTCTGAATATTCAACGGGGCTCAGTTGGGCTTCGAACTCCACCAGCAGATCAATATCGCTCGTCTGTTCGCTGAAACGCCCGTCGACACAGGAGCCAAACAGAACCAGGCGTTTGACCCGGTGCTGCCGGCATGCCTGGGCTATCAAGCTCTTATTTTGTGCAATGATCGGAATCATCATCTGTCTCGCAGAAACGGAATTATGGAGCAAGTCGATACCGTTGTTCGGTGGAATTCGCACCGTTCATCAGAAACCGAGATTGCCTAAATTTCGTACCATCGTAAACGTAAACCGTTGCTCCAGACACGCTACCGCCCCAGGATTGACCGTCAGTTTCCCGAGAACGCGGCCTGCCTGCAGATAAAGTCAGGCCTGGCGGATGTTGGCCAGCGGCATGACCAGGCGCTGGTTTCGTTGCATCAGTTTGAGCAGTATCACCACCCGTTCGGTGCCTTCGTAGCACTCGAACAGGGCATCAAGTTCGGCAAAGGCACCGTCCGATATACGTACCGGATCACCGGGTTTCAGTAGGGTGGCCGCGGGCTGTTTTTTCTCTCCGGCCACGCGCTTGCGCAGCTGGTCGACAATGTCGTGACCAACCGGCAGCGGGGTATCGTTGAATGTAACCAGGCGACTGACGCCGCGGGTCGAGCGGATCGGGCGCCAGTTATCGGCGACCTGATCCAGGTAGATAAACAGGTAACCGGGGAAAAGAGGTTCAGACAGCTCGCACCGCTTGCCGGCACGGATTCGTTCAACGGTCATGAAAGGCGCGAAGCAGTCGAAGCCCTGGAACTCCAGATTTTCCAGAGCACGGGCGTCCTGCCGGGGCTTGGTTTGCAACAGGTACCAGGCGCGCTTTACAGCCATTGCGCTCTCCGTGTTCAGATTCCGTTTCGAGCGAGCCGAACAACCAGAATCAGATGTCGACCTTTGTTTCTGGCTTGCATTACAGGCGCTTATCCACTTCATCCAGCGCCAGCATTCCTTTCACATCAAACAATACACTGTGTTCGAGGTCCCTGCACAGCCCACGGATGCGCTCGGCACCCATGTCCTGAAACTCGCGATGGGCCACGGCCAGCACCACGGCATCGAACTGACCCGGCTGCAGGCTTTCGAGCAGATCAAGGCCGTATTCTTCCCGGGCCTGGTGCGCAGACACCCAGGGATCGTGCACATCCACGTGGGCACCATAGGACTCAAGCTGGCGCACCACATCAATGACCTTGGTATTGCGGATATCGGGGCAGTTCTCCTTGAACGAGAGTCCCAGTATCAGCACCTTCGCATCGGACACGTGCACGCGCCGCTTGATCATCAGCTTGACCACTTCTTCAGCCACGTACTGACCCATGCCGTCGTTGATACGCCGCCCCGCCAGGATCACGTCGGGAAAATAGCCTGCCGCCTGCGCCTTGTGGGTAAGGTAATAAGGGTCAACGCCGATGCAGTGCCCGCCCACCAGGCCCGGGCGGAACGGCAGGAAGTTCCACTTGGTGCCGGCGGCTTCCAGTACCTGGGCGGTATCGATCCCCAGCTTGCCGAAGATGATCGCCAGCTCATTCACCAGGGCGATGTTCAGGTCGCGCTGGGTATTTTCAATCACCTTGGAGGCCTCGGCCACCTTGATGCTGCTCGCCTTGTGGGTACCGGCGGTAATAACGCGGCGATACAGATCATCGACAAAGTCAGCGACCGCAGGCGTGGAGCCCGAGGTGACCTTGACGATGCTGGGAAGACGGTGCTGCTTGTCGCCAGGATTGATGCGCTCGGGGCTGTAGCCGACAAAGAAGTCCTGGTTGAAGGTCATACCGGACGCCGCTTCCAGCTCGGGCACGCAGACCTCTTCGGTTGCACCCGGATAAACGGTGGATTCGTAAATAACCACGGAGCCTGACTGCAGGATCGAGCCGATAGCCTGGCTGGCACGGCGCAAAGGCGACAGATCCGGCTGCTTGCTCTCATCCACCGGCGTCGGCACTGTGACGATAAAAACGTTGCACTGCGCCACATCCGCAAGTTCGGCACTGAAGCTCAGTTTGCTGGCGGTGCGCAGTTCCTCGGGCTCAACTTCCAGGGTGCTGTCCTGCCCACTGCCAAGCTCGTTAACCCGCCCCAGATTGATATCAAAACCGACGGTTTCGAATTGTTTCCCAAATTCGACCGCCAGCGGCAGCCCTACGTAACCCAGACCCAACACACAGATCCTGATGTTCTCCAAGTCCAACATTCTTTACGCCCTTGTGCTCGGAATTTCGCAAAGCAGGTATCATAGCAGCCACAGGCGGATTGCGGGTAGCCGTGAGTTAGTGCTAAACCTGCGCCGCCGCCAAAAAACCCGAACCGGATTTCGCAAGCCCGTGACCCAAATTCTGTGACTCAACTTCAGCACGCCGTCATCGACTGGCACCAGCACAGGGCGCAGTCCGCCCGCTTCGGTGAAGCCTATTTCAACAGTGACACGGGCCCGGCCGACGCCCGCCACCGCTTCGTGGATGGCAACCGGCTTGGGGCGCGCTTCGCTGCCCTCACGCAGCCCCACTTCAGCATTGCCGAAGCCGGTTTTGGCAGCGGGCTCAACTTTCTCGTCACACGACAGCTCTGGTTGCAACAGGCGCCATCCAAGGCCCGGCTGAACTACATCGCGCTGGAACAGTACCCGCTTAAGCTGCAGGATCTTGCCCGCTGCCTCGGGCACTGGCCGGAATTCGCCAGCGCGCAGCTGACAGCGCAGTATCCGCCCCTGCTGGAGGGGTTTCACCGGCTGGAATTCGATAACGGCCGCATCAGCCTGACGCTGATATTCGCCGATGCCACCCAGGGCCTGTCCGCGTTAGAGGGCCCCGTGGATGCATGGTTTCTCGACGGCTTTTCACCCGCCACAAACCCGGATCTCTGGTCCGCAGCGCTCCTCCAGCAGGTCGCGCGCCTGAGCCACAGCGGCACGACGCTCGCCGCCGCTCACACTGACAGCTGCGTACATGAGGGCCTTGCCGCAGTGGGTTTTGAGATCCGCCAGGCAGCGGGGCTTGATACCACAGGCAGGACGCTAACTGGCATCTACAGCGGCCATCTCGCCTCTGACACCCCTCCTGTCTGCACATCAAGCAGCCCCTGGTTTGATCGCCCCAAAGCCCGCCCGCGACCCGAATCAGTGCTGATCCTGGGCGCAGGCCTTGCCGGCTGCTGTGCCGCCTACGCGCTGGCCCGCCGGGGTATCCCGGTCAGACTACTGGAACGCAGCGGCCAGGTGGCCAGCGGCGGGTCCGGCAATCGACAGGGCGCACTCTATGCAAAACTGCCGGTACGCCCCACCAAACAGGGGCTGCTGCACAGCACCGGGCTTGATTACAGCCGCCATCTGCTGCAGGAACTGAGCGCGCAGGGGTTGCTGTCGGAACACAGCTGGCAAGCCTGCGGCTTGCTGCAACTGGCCCAGAGCGACAAGGAAGCCAAGCGCCAGGAGCAACTGCTTGAATCCGGTGCCTACCCCGCAACGCTGGTGCACGGGGTGAGCGCCACCCAAGCCAGCACCCTGGCTGGCAGCAGCACGCCCCACAGCGGCCTGTTTTTCCCCGGCGCAGGCTGGGTATCACCGGTGGACCTGTGCCAGGCGCTGCTGCGACACCCGCTGATCAGCCTTAGTACCGACGTGACGGTGAAGGCACTGGAATATCAACAGGACTCGCAACGCTGGCAGGCGCAATCCGACAGCGGTGAGCACTTTCTGGCCGCAGCGGTGATTGTTGCCACCGCGGGGGCCGCCAAGGCACTGAGCCCCCTCGCCCAGCTGCCGCTCAAGTCCATCCGCGGCCAGGTCAGCGAAGCCCCGGCGCCGGCCGCAGAGCCCGCACTGGGTACCGTCGTCTGTGGCGATGGCTACATTGCGCCCGCCATGAACGGCACCTACTGCTTTGGCGCCACCTTCGACCTGCACGACAGCGATACGGATGTCCGCGCCCAGGATCACCAGAGCAACCTCGCCACCCTGTGCAAAACCCTGCCCGCCCTCGGTGCGGCACTGGCGCAACAGCCGCTGCAGGGCCGGGTCGCGTTTCGCTGCTCGACTCCGGACTATCTGCCCATTGTCGGGCCCGCCCCCGATGCCGAGCGTTTTACGGAGGACTACGGGCGCCTGCGTCAGGACCGCAAGTGGCGCTTCGACACGGAACCCTGCCATTACCCCGGACTCTATGTCAGTGTCGGCCACGGCTCCAAGGGCTTGCTGACCTGCCCGATCGGCGGCGAGCTGCTGGCGAGCCTGATCTGCAATGAGCCGCTGCCGCTCGGGCGCACCCTCACCGAGGCGCTAAACCCGGCACGCTTTATCATCAAGAATCTGATCCGCGGGTCGATATAGCGGGAAAGTGGTGAGTTGTGAGACTGGTGGGAGCCCACTCTGTGGGCGAATCGGCAACCATCCGCCCGGGGAGCGGGCTCCCACCCACACCGCAGCGACCCCGAGGAGGCACTATGGCACTTGTCATCTACGATCAGGGGTATCGGATCCAGACCCCGGTGCGGGCGCTGTTCAAGCCCGGTGGTGTCGTCAGCATAGAACCGGTCAAGGCTACCCATGCGGCGGCCGGGGAGGAACAGCGACTGGAGACCGATACCGAGCGTTTCAAACTGCCGCACGCGGCCCACCAAAGCAACGCCCGTACAGCAAAGCAACCTGCCCAGCGTGCTTACGCGGCCAGTGAAGAAGCCGGTGAAGACACCGCAGCAAAGCGCAAGGCACCCCAGCTGTTAGCCGCCCAGATAATGACGAGCCCGGTACAGCACATCAGCCCCGAGACCCCCATCGGTGAAGCCCGCGAGCGCATGCGGCGCCTGCATATTGAGCATCTGGTTATCGTCTCGGCCGAACAGCGCCCGCTGGCCATGCTCAGCAGCCGCGACCTGCACCAGACTGGGCTGCCGCCCCAAAGCCCGGTCGCCGCCATTCATGGTCGCCACCTGCTGGCGGCATCCCCCCACACCGATGCATCCCACCTGGCGGCAAGTTTTGTCGAGTTTGATCTGGGCGCCATGCCCATCGTCGATGCAAAAGACAGGCTGGTCGGCATTGTGACCCGCACCGACCTGCTGCGCCTGCTGATTACCGGCGCTCACATCGAAGGCTGGGCCTGATTATTAAGTGCAAGAAGGGGCGAGGTGAATGGTGAATGGTGAATGGTGAATGGTGAATGGTGAAAAGATGATCGCCTGCTCAAACGCCGCAGGTTCCCTCCTGTTCCCCGATATTTGTACGCATATCCTCGAAACTCGCTTGGGGCTCATTTCCCGGAATTCGCAGGCTCATTCCAGGCTACGGGCTGCACGCCGTAGGTTGGTAATGAGCGTAGCGAATTCCGACATCCGCAGCGCAGCTGTGGAGAACAGTTCAACGGGGCAGGTCTGATGCTCGCTGCGAATGACGAATCACGGCTCTTTAACCTCCTGCTCACCGGCCTTGCCCCTTTCCCCGGATTCAGTGGCGCGGGCGTTCGCCCGGCAAGGCCCGGCCAGAATTTGGACTTGAACCAGAGCCAGAGTCCAAACTCGAGTGCATCGGCGCCATCTCGTCGGCACCGCCGCCAAAAAGCCGCGCCAGGAAACGAAACACCCCCTTTACACCACGCCAGATCCTGGGCAACAGCCACACCAGCAGCAGTACGAAGACAATCAGGCCGGCAATGAACAGCCAGGGGTTATAGAGCGCCGCCCAGATACCGCCGACGACCATCACATCTTCGGCCACGGACGCCGTCCAGTTACTGAAAGGTTCCGGCGAGGTATTGATCAGCACCCGGCTGCCGGCCTTGGCCGCATGGGTCGCCGTCGCCAGTGAGCCCCCCACAATAGCGGCGGCCAGTTCCACCGGCAGGCCGATCTCGCCCACGGCACCTGCCGCCAGCGCAGCCCCCGCGGGAATACGGATAAAGGTATGCAGGGTATCCCAGCCGGTGTCGACACCCGGTACCTTGTCGGCGAAAAATTCCACGCAGTACATCAAGCCTGCGGCCATCAGCACCATAGGGTCGCCAACGACGTCGAGCCCGGGCGGCAGCACTATGTTGCCGGTGTTGGACAAGACCCCCAGCATCAGCAGGGTGGCGTACAGGTTGATACCACTGGCCCAGGCCAGGCCCATGGACAGGGCAATCATTTGGGTGATTTGCTCTAGCTGATCCATAGCGCCTCCGGTTACGGCAATAGGATAAAGGGGGAAGAGCCCGCTCAATAAGTATGACCACGGAACAGGCTTATTTTTCCAGCTGATCCTTTGCCACTATATTGCACAGTCCTGTACTTTCGCTGAACAGTATAACCACCTGGCCGCGCTGCAGCAGCTGGCGCACCTGCCCTATCCGGCTCGCCAGGGGCGTTTCATGTTCACCGTAGTCGGTACCATCACGGGTAACAAACTCGCTGATCAGGTTATCCAGGGTGTCGGGCGAAAGCTCGCCATGGGGAATAATCACCACCAGCTCCAGAGTCGCTGCCATTCCCAGCGACTGGGATCCACCAGCGCCGGGCAACGCTGCAGCTCGCTGTCATACTGTTTGGCCCGTGCCGCAACGCGCTCAGCTTCCTTCTCAATCCAGATACCCTTGTGTACGCCCTGGCTATAGGCACCAGGCCCCAGCCGGTACGCCAGATAGAGTGCGTCTACCTGCTGGATATCCAGCTGCAGCATCTGGCGGTTGCGCGCCACACCCCAGCCAAGGAAGTCCACCGCATCCTCGATATTGTCGGTCGTGGCTGACCAGTTACTCTCGGCAATGCGGTACTCATCCCAGGTATTGCCAAAGGGCAGCACATGGCGCTTGCGCCCGCCACCCAGCGGTGGCTCCAGCAGCGCCAGGGCAACGGCGGGCTCCAGCCCCCATTTGCCGCGGGTGTCCTGCAATGCCACACGCAGCTGACCCTGGTTTTTCAGCAGCGTACAGACTGCAGGTGTTGCCACCTCGACGCTAGCAGCCTCGTTATTGCCAGCCCAGCCTGGCACCCAGGATGGTGATATGGATGCGCATCCGGCCAGCCAGAGTCCGGGGGCAAGCAGGGCCAGGCGTTTAATGGGTAATACCGTAGTGTTGGAGCTGTTCAACGAATTCTCCTTCATCAATCACTTTGACCGCCAGCGACTGCGCCTTTGCCAGCTTGGAGCCGGCACCAGGACCTGCAACCACACAGTCGGTTTTTGCGGATACACTGCCCGACACCTTGGCACCGAGCGATAGCAGATAAGCCTTGGCCTGATCCCGCGTCATGAGCTCCAGGGTTCCGGTCAGCACCCATGTCTGACCGGCCAGGGGCTCGACCGCAGCCGCTGATTCATCGGTACTCTCGATTTCACAGCTCCAGTGCATGCCAAATTCAAGCAGCTGGGCTTCAATCGCCCGCGCCTGCGCGCACCAGTCGGTGTCCAGCAGCTTGTGGCGCAGATTGAGGCAGGCAGCCTTGGACAGTTTGGGCACGGCAGCCAGCTGGGCATCATCCGCCTGCAGCAGGGCCTGCAGCGAGCCAAAGTGACCCGCCAGGTGCTGGGCCATCACCGGGCCAACCTTGTCGATTTTCAGTTTTACCAGCAGGTCAGCCAGGGTTACGCTGCCGCGAAGCGCCGCACCCAGCTCACCACTGCCCTGGGGCACAACGCCGAGCTCTGCCAGATCGGCAATCACCTGACGGTTATGCTCATCGCCAAAGAACCCGGCGATCTCGCGCGCCACACCCAGCCCCACCTCGGGCAGGCAGGTCAGCAACAGCGGCAAGGCCGCAGCGACGCGCTCCAGGCTGCCCAGATTCTGTGCCAGCACCCGCGCCGTGCCTTCGCCCACTTCACTGATGCCCAGGGCATAAATGAAGCGCGGCAATGGCACCTGCTTGCTGGCCTGAATCGAATGGTACAGATTGGCTGACGAGACTTCAGCAAAGCCTTCCAGCGTCATGAAATCACTGATGCCCAGGCGATACAGGTCGGCCGGTGAGCGCACCAGCTCGCGCTCAACCAGCAGCTCAACGCTCTTGTCGCCCAGACCGTCGATATCCAGGGCGCGGCGCGAAACAAAATGAATAATGGCCTGGGACAGCTGCGCCCGGCAGGCGAGGCGACCAACGCAATGAAAGCCCGTGCCGTCAACCAGCTCCTCCTTGCCCTTGAGCATGCGCACCAGCTGGTTGCGCACAACCTGGGAGCCACATTCGGGGCAGGTCTCGGGTACAGTCACAGGCGTTTCTGCACCGCTGCGCCGCTCGGTCACCACCTGCACCACCTGGGGAATCACATCCCCTGCCCGGCGTACCACCACCGTATCGCCAACACGCAGATCCAGTCGGGCGATCTCATCCATGTTGTGCAGCGTGGCGTTACTCACGGTCACGCCGCCCACAAACACCGGCTCAAGTCGTGCCACCGGCGTCACCGCACCGGTGCGGCCCACCTGAAACTCCACCGCCAGCACCCGGGTCATTTCTTCCTGGGCGGGAAACTTGTGGGCGATGGCCCAGCGCGGCGCCCGCGAGATAAAGCCCAGCTGTTCCTGCTGTGCCCGATTGTTTACCTTGAAAACGATGCCGTCGATGTCGTAGCTCAGGCTGTCGCGCCGCGCAGCGAGATCCTCGTAGTATTCCAGGCAACCCTCGGCACCCTGTACCAGGCGCATTTGCGCATTGATGCGAAAGCCCCAGCGGTGCAGCAGCTGCAGGGTTTCGAAATGGCCCTCGGGCAGCGCTTCAGGGTCAGAGACGATACCGGTGCTGTAGCAGCACATCTCCAGCGGCCTGTCCGCGGTAATGCGGGCATCCAGCTGGCGCAGGCTGCCGGCAGCGGCATTGCGCGGGTTCACAAAGGTTTTCTCGTCCCGCTCGCGCTGGCGTTCATTCAGTGCGTCGAAACCGGCTTTGGGCAGGTAAATTTCACCCCGCACCTCGAGCCTGGCCGGCCAGCCAGTACCATTGAGTTGCAGCGGCACGCTGCGCAGGGTGCGCACGTTCTGGGTAATATCCTCGCCAGTGGAGCCATCCCCCCGCGTGGCGGCCCGAACCAGCAGCCCGTCTTCGTACAGCACGCTGACGGCAATACCATCGAGCTTGGGCTCGCAGGCGAAGGCAATGTCATCACCGCTGGCAAGCTTGAGCCGCTCCTGTACCCGGCGCACGAAGTCGCGCAGGTCCTGGGCATTAAAGGCGTTATCCAGCGACAGCATCGGCATTTCGTGCTGCACCTGGCTAAAGGCGGACAGCGGTCTGGCACCTACACGCTGGGTCGGTGAACTGGCGGTGACCTGCTCGGGATGTTCGGTTTCCAGTGCCTTGAGGCGCTGGAACAGGCGATCATATTCGGCATCCGGCAACTCGGGGTCATCGAGCACGTAGTAGCGATAGTTATGGTGATTCAGGGCATCACGCAGTTGCCGCAGTTCCTGCTCAATCGTTACAGCCGAACACATGGAATCAAGATCATCCTGGAAAGAAATTATGGGACAGGCAGAGGGGAGCAGAGAACGCGGCGCGCAGGCGGCTCAGGCTCAAGCGCGCGAGCCGCTGCGGCGGGACCGGTTGTGCATTTCAAAATCGCGAATGCGCTGGCGATAGTGCTCCTTGGTCTGCGGGCGCAGCACCGAGCGATTTTCATCCAGCAGATCACCGTCAAGATGTCGCGCCAGTGTCTCGGCCGTCGCCAGCATGCACTCAAAGGCGTTCATCACATCCCGTGGCTCTCGCATGGACATGAAAAAGGTCACGGCCGGGGTTGTCATCTCATTGATGGTTGCCAGATCGAAGGTACCGGGGTTGACCGCATTGGCCATGCTGAACTGCACAGGCCCGGTGTCGCTGCCATCTTCATGGCGATGAAAAATATCCATGTCACCGAAGTGCAGATCACAGGCGCCGATGATCTTGTACAGCATGGCACCGGGCAAGCCCTCAGGCACACTGGAAACAACGGTGATGACCAGAACGCTATCCGGGTTAGGCGCAGGCGCCGAACCGTCCACCGCGCGCGCCTTAGACGCCGCGGGCTCAGCTGCACGCCCACTGGGGGCTTTCTGTTCAGGCTGTTCCGGTGCAGTACCGAAGAGCAAGTCCTGCTGGGGCGCAGCCGGCGCTTTCGAACTGGACGACCCGGCCGCACCTTCGGCCGACGCGCTGGCGCGTTTGGGCTGACGATTGCGCTCCATCAGCAGCGGAATCGGCTTTTCCAGATCCAGTGCCGGGGCTGCGGGCAGATCATCAAACAGCGGGTCGGTTTCGCCCGCCCCCTGCGAAAAGCCCCGGGGGGCCTCCTCGGCCAGCGGCTGTTGCGGCTGTTGCACCGAGCCCGCCGCAGTCCTGGCATCAACAGGCTCTGAAGGCGTAGCATCAAGGGCGCCCTGAGTGTCGTCCGCTTCTGGTTCAAATGCGCTAAAAGACGCCCTGCGCGCTGCCGGATAGTCTTCCTTTGTCGGCTCATCAAACAGTGGATCAGCATCAAAAGAGACGTGGTTTTCAGTTCGCGGCGCAGCGACCGGTGGCACCGGTGCCTGCTTGACAGCTTCTTGGTCAGCAGCGGCTCGGGCAACTGGGGGGCGTTCAACGGAAGGCCGGGCAGCAGAAGGCTGGACAGCAGACGGAGCATCGCGGTCGGATTCAGCGCGCAGCGGTGCACGGAAATCCGACACCGGGCGGGCCTGATGCTCTGGGGCTGCCTCAGGCGCAGGCTCACGCGCGAGTTCAGCCACGCGAGGCTGAGACTGCTGGCGTGACTCGGCACTAAAGCCGAAGGTCGGCTCAATGCGTTCAGCGGGCTCTGTTGCCGACTCATCCGCAGCCTTGGCCGCGGCGGCCATTTTCGCAGCATAGGCCGCACCAGACTTGCGCTTGGGCACAAACTCCGGCACCTCGCCACTGATCGGCCTGGCACCGCCGTAGGGCAATTCGGGATTGCTCGAAGGTTCCACCGGTTCCTCCGGCAGATCACGCAGCTTACGGTCAATATCCATGCGCAAACTGTTGCGGCCGCCACGCACACGACGCCAGCCATCAAAGATGATCAACGCAATGACAATCACGCCGCCGACGACAAGCCACTCTCTGAGGCTGATTTCCATAAATCCGCTGCTATCTCAAAGTTTTTTGACTGGCGTCCAGCCGAACTCTGGCCACCGACTACTTTTCTTGCCGGAGCAACAGCGTCGCCCCGACAAGAACAGATGCAACTATAGACCGAGCGGCGACTACTCCACAACCTGATCAATAACCAGATCAATCGCTTGCGTCTGTCCACGCACCGAAACAGGACTCAGAATCGCGAACAGATCACCCGTTTTGGGTTCCGGTGTGCCGGTCAGGGAAATGCGCGCTCCAACCTCAACCTCATCCACGCCGGACAGCCGCGCCTGGGGTGTCATGGCCTGGGTATCGTCGAGCACCACTTCCAGCGGCAAGTCCGACACCTTGAGCTTGACCGCCGCCAGCGGCATGCGCCCTCCTACCGGGCGGGCGAAGATAAAGACCGCCTGGTCCGGCTCCAGCGCAGTGCCAAGGCCTTCGGCCAGGCGCACCGCCAGTCGAATTTCCGCAGGTTCAATGCCCGCAACCTCCGGCACCGGCTCGCCCAGCGCCCGCAGTTCCTGCTGGGCACGGCTGATACCGGCGCGCAGCGACTCGGCCGCGGAAGGCTCAGCCTGGGCCAGCGCCCGGGACCAGAAATCGATGGCTTCGGCATAGCGCTGCTGCTCAAAAGCATCTATACCCAGCAGCCCCAGAGCGGTGATTTCGCCGGGATTACGCTGCAGCGTGGCTGTCACCTGCTCGCGCACCTGCTCATTCATCTTGCCGCCATTGGCGAAATACAGCGCCTGGGCATACTGCCCCATCACGCCTGTGTACTGCGGCGCATCTTCCGGCAGTCGCGCCAGCAGCTGCTTGAAAGCGGCAATACCGTCGTCAAAGCGCCCTGCCCCCATATAGGTGGTGGCCAGCAGATACCAGCCCTCGACATTTTCCGGCGTCACTTCCAGTTCATGCTCCAGTCGCGACAAGGCCTCCTCCAGCGTCGGAGTACGGCCATCAAACGGATCCGGCCCGGCCTGACGCTCCAGCGCCAGCTCAAGACGCGGCGCACTGCCAAGCTTTGCGTAGAGCCCCAGCGCGCTGACCACCAGCAGTAACGCCATCACTGAAACCGTGACCACCTGCATGCTGCTGACTTTCGACACCTGCAGCGCGGCTTCGGTATCGCCTACGTCCTGCAGCAGACTACGCTCGAGTTCCAGTTTCAGCTCATCGAACTCGGGCTGGGCCAGATTGCCCAGGGCCTTTTCCTCCTCGAGCTCCGACAGGCGTTCGCGATAGATATCGATATTCTGCCGGTCACGATCCTCGGCCACTTCCTGCTGCTGCAGCCTGCGCGCACGCAACAGGGGCAGCAGCACTATGCCCAGCGCACAGAGTGTCAACAGAGCTATTCCGGTCCACAGGCCCGCCATTATTTCTCATCCTGTTTAAGCAATTTATCCAGCCGGTGCCGCTCTGCGTCCGACAAAGGCTCCACCGGCTCAGTCTGGCTCGACTCCGAGCCCGCCGATATACCCGGGCGAGGCGCTTTTTTGCGCCGCCGCGTCATGACCAGCACGACCACCGCCCCTACGGCCAGCAGGCCAAAGGGGCCGTACCAGAGCACCAGTGTCTGGGCGGTGACCCGCGGGCGATAGAGTACGAACTCGCCATAGCGTGCCACCATGAAATCGACGATATCCTTATCCGAATCGCCCTGCTGCAGCATGCGGTGAATCTCGGTACGCAGATCCTGGGCAATGGGCGAGTTGGAGTCGGCGATATTCTGGTTCTGACACTTGGGGCAGCGCAGTTCGGCGGTGAGGCTGTAAAAACGTTCCCGGGTCGCCTCATCGCTGAACTCGAAACTGTCGATGGCCGCCTGGGCAGTCAGCGGCAGCCAGAGCAGCAGCACGATCAGCAGATGCCTCATGAGCCGCTGCCCTCCAGATCCTGCATCCGCCTGCGCAGTGTGTCCCAGACCTTCTCGTTGACCTCGCCCACATGGCGATAACGGATAATGCCGTCCTTGTCGAGGATGTAGGTTTCAGGCGCACCATAGACACCCAGGTCGAGCCCCAGCAAACCCTTGTCATCGTAGATATTAAGGACATAAGGGTTCTCATACCGGGTCAGCCACTCCTGCGCCTTGGCACGATCATCCTTGTAGTTGATACCGTAGATGGTCACGCCCTCGTTCCGGGCGATACGGTTGAGCTGCTCGTGCTCCTGCTTGCAGGTCGGGCACCAGGTGGCCCAGACGTTCAGCAGCGCAGGCTTGCCCTTGAGCTGTTCCTGGGTCAGCTGAGCGTTTTCGTCGAACACCGAGCTGAGGCTGAAGGCCGGCACGGGCTTGCCGATCAGCGCCGAAGGCAGCTCCGTCGGATCCAGCTGCAAACCGCGCCAGAGGAACACGCTCACCGTCACGAAAATGAGCAACGGAATAAAAACCAGTAATCGTCTTAGCATCGTCAGAATCCTTGATATCAGGCCGCAACCGGCGCCTTGCGGCGCGCCTGTTTGCGATAACGCGGGTCTGTCGCGGCCAGCAGGCCGCCGAGGGTCATCAGCAGCCCCCCCAGCCAGAGCCAGCGCACAAAGGGCTTGTGCTGCACGCGCACAGCCCAGGCGCCTTCGCCCAGGGACTCACCCATGGCCACATAAAGATCGCGGAACAGGCCTGCATCTATGGCCGCCTCCGTCATGACATTGCCGCGCGCCTTGTAGAAACGTTTCTCCGGGAACATTTCGGTATAGGCTTCACCGTTTTTCAGTACCCGGATGCGGGCCATGTCCGACACATAGTTCGGCCCCTGGCGCTCGCGCACACCATCGAAGATGAAGGAATACTGGCCGAACTCGACCTGGTCTCCGGGCGCCATGCGCAGATCCCGTGCTTCGCTGTAGAGCGAGACCATGGTGACGCCCACCACTACGGCGGCGATGCCGGTATGCGCAATGACCATGCCGCAATAGCTGCGCGACAGGCCGCGCAGGCCATCGCGCAAACGGCGCTTGCTGCGCACCTTGGCATACAGATCACGCAGCTGACTGAAGAATACCCAGTAAGCCAGCGCCATGGCCGCGGCCGCCACCAGATTGAAGCTGCCATCCATCAGCAGGGGGGTGGCAAGGCCACACAGGATCGCCAGCACGGCCGGCAGCCAGAGCACCAGGGATATCTGCGTCACCTGACTTTGCTTCCAGCGCGATACGGTACCGACACTCATGAACAGCACCAGCAGTGCCATAAGCGGGACAAAGAGGCTGTTGAAGTACGGCGGCCCGACCGAAATCTTGCCCATGCCCAGAGCATCGATCAGCAACGGATAGAGCGTACCCAGCAGCACCATCAGGCAGACCACCACCAGCACAATGTTGTTGACCAGCAGCAGGGTTTCCCGGGACAGCAGCGCAAAGCTTGAATCACTCTTCACATGGGCCGCGCGCAGCGCGTACAGCAGCAGCGAACCGCCGATGGAAATGCCCAGCAGCGCCAGCACGAAGAAGCCACGCTCAGGATCCGTGGCGAAGGCATGGACCGAGGTCAGCACGCCGGAGCGCACCAGGAAGGTCCCCAGCAGGCTCAATGAGAACGCAAAGATGGCCAGCAGCACCGTCCAGCTTTTGAAGACGCCGCGCTTTTCCGTCACCGCCAGGCTGTGTACCAGGGCCGTACCCACCAGCCAGGGCATGAAGGATGCGTTTTCCACCGGATCCCAGAACCACCAGCCGCCCCAGCCAAGTTCGTAATAGGCCCACCAGCTGCCCAGCGCGATCCCCAAAGACAGGAAGGCCCAGGCCATGACGGTCCAGGGCCGCGACCAGCGCGCCCAGGCCGCATCCAGCCGGCCACTCAGCAGTGCGGCGATAGCGAATGCAAAGGCCACAGAGAAGCCGACATAGCCCATATAGAGCATCGGCGGATGAATGATCAGACCGATATCCTGCAGCAGCGGGTTAAGATCGCCGCCTTCGGCCGGGAAGCCTGGCAACAGGCGCTCGAACGGGCTCGAGGTCAGCAGCATGAACAGGATAAAGCCCACCGCGATCATGCCCATCACGCCCAGTACGCGGGCCAGAATGTCCAGCGGCAGGTCGCGACTCTTGGCGGCCACCGCCCAGGTCCAGCCGCCCAGGATCAGCACCCACAGCAGCAGCGAACCTTCGTGACCACCCCAGACGGCGCTGAACTTGTAATAGCTCGGCAGCAGGGTGTTGGAGTTGCCCGCCACATAGGCCACCGAGAAGTCATCGGTCAGGAAGGCATAGACCAGGCAGGCCATGCTGATGGACAGAAACAGGAACTGTCCCCGCGCCAGCGGCCTGGCGTACCCCATCCACAGCAGGTTGTTGGTACTGGCGCCCACCATTGGCACCACCGCCAGCAGTACCGACATGCACAGCGCCAGTATCAGCGTATACTCACCGAGTTCAGGAATCATTTGTTAAACACCTCGGGCTCTGGCGTGGGCAGGGTACCGGCAGCCTTGAGTGCTTCTGCCACTTCGGGCGGCATGTAGTTTTCATCGTGTTTGGCCAGCACTTCAACCGCGGTAAAGACACCCTGCGCATTCACCGAGCCCTGAGCCACGATGCCCTGACCTTCGCGGAACAGGTCGGGCAGGATACCGGTGTATTCAACCGGCACGGTCTGGGCGAAGTCCGTCAGTTCAAAACGCACCATAAGCGATTGCGTATCACGGATCACGGAACCCTCAACCACCATGCCGCCGGCACGGATGCGAGTGCCTTCGGGCACTTCACCAGCCGCGATCTGGGTGGGTGAGTAGAACAGGTTGATGTTCTGGTTGAGTGCGAACAGGGCCAGCCCAACAGCCACTGTGACGCTCACCAGAATGGCCAGCACTATGACCAGGCGACGTTTGCGTTTGGGATTCATGACAGCCCTTTCTCCCGGCGCACACGGCGCGCCTGCTGATTAAGGAGCTGACGCGTCTGGCGCAGCGGCTGCACCACATTGAGCAACAGGATTACCAGCGCTATGCCGTAGGCCAGCCAGACGTAAAGCCCGTGCCCGCCCATCCCGATGAAATCTGCCATACTTTCGAACTTCACGTTCACCTCAACAACTTCAGTCAAATTCGGTATGCCTGCCCGCAGGAGCTCGAGCTCCAGCCATCGGGCCGGCTGTGCTCAGCGCGACTCGACCAGCGCCTGCACCCAGGAGCTGCGTCTTTCGCGGCGAAGAATTTCGTGGCGCAGGCGCAACATCAGCGACACTGCAAAGAAACAGTAAAACCCCACCACCATCACCAGCAGAGGCAGCCACATTTCAGGCGGCATCGCCGGTTTTTCGGTCAGTTTGAAGGTGGCGGGCTGGTGCAGGGTATTCCACCACTCCACCGAATACTTGATGATCGGAATATTCACCAGCCCCACCAGTGCCAGTACCGCCGTGGACTGCGCCGCCGTGGTATCGTTTTCGATCGCCGAATGCAGCGCCATCACGCCGAGGTACAGAAACAGCAGAATCAGCATGGAGGTCAGACGCGCGTCCCAGACCCACCAGGACCCCCAGGTCGGCTTGCCCCAGATAGCGCCGGTCGCAAGCGCCAGCAGCGCCAGTGATGCCCCCAGCGGCGCGCAGGCCTTGGCCACCATGTCGGCCACCTTCATTTTCCAGATCAGGCCAATGGCGCCTGCCAGCGCCATCATCATGTAACAGGACTGCGCCAGTATGGCCGAGGGTACATGGATATAGATGATCCGAAAGCTGTTGCCCTGCTGGTAGTCCGCCGGCGCGAACAGCAGCGCCCAGACAGTGCCACCGAGCAGCAGCACCAGCGCCAGCACACTGAATGCCGGCAGCAGCTTGCCGGTAATCTCATAACACCAGCGCGGTGACGCCAGCTGGTAGAACCAGCGCGGCATCCAGTTTTTATCGGTTTTAGTCTTGGCCATAAACAATCAACTATCCGCTCACAGAAATTCGTAAAGCTGCCCCGATCGCCAGCGGCGCCAGCACCACCCCCAGTGCCAGCATGGCCCCCAGCAGCGCCAGATAGCCCGCCAGTGGCAGACCCGTCACCGCCGCCTGTACCGCGCCCGAGCCAAAGATCAGCACCGGGATATAAAGCGGCAGTACCAGCAGCGAAATCAGCACGCCGCCCTTGCGCAGACCCACCGTCAGCGCCGCGCCTATGGCGCCGATCAGGCTCAGCGTCGGCGTTCCGAGCAACAGACTCAGCATCAGACCGCCCATGCCCTCCGCCGGCAGAAATAGCATCAGCCCCAGCAGTGGGGCCATCAGCGTCAGTGGCAGGCCAGTCATTATCCAGTGCGCCAGCACCCGCGCCAACACAATCAGTATCAGCGGCTGCGGGCTTAGCAGCGCCTGCTCCAGAGTACCGTCCTCAAAATCAGCCCGAAACAGGCTGTCCATCGACAGCAGCGTGGCCAGCAGTGCCGCAACCCAGACCAGCCCCGGTGCCAGCAGCGCCAGAAAACCGGGCTCCGGACTCACCCCCAGCGGAAACAGGGTCGCCACCATCAGGAAAAAGATCAGCGGGTTTACCAGATCACTCTTGCTGCGAAACGCCAGCAGCAAGTCACGCTTCAATGCCGCCCGAAACACGCCTACAGCGGTGGGCCCCCGCCGTCTGGCCGGCTCATTAGTCGCTATCTCGCTCATGAAGTTCCAGCCAGTTGGTCCAGATTCAGTCGACGCAGCCCATCAAGGTGCAATTCATGGTGTGTAGTGAGGATCACCGTGCCGCCGGCGGCGGCATGGCGCAGGATCAGTTGCTCCTTTTGTGCCACGCCCTTTTTATCGATCGCGGTAAAAGGCTCGTCCAGTATCCACAAGCTCGCCTGGCTCAAATAGAGCCGGGCCAGGCTCACACGGCGATGCTGCCCGGCGGACAGCATATGGCAAGGCACATCCTCGTAACCTGCCAGCCCCACCTGGCGCAGCGCCGCATCGATGGACGCACTATCCGTGCCCGGTTGCAGCGCGGCATACCAGCCGAGGTTCTCCTGCGGTGTCAGGGTCGCCTTGACGCCCGGCAGATGGCCGAAATACAGCAGCGCCTGACGATACTCATCGACCACCTCGTCCATGGGCTCGCCGCGCCAGTACAGCTCACCCTCGTAATTGCGCGACAGCCCACTGAGGATACGCAGCAAGGTGGTTTTGCCACTGCCGTTCTGCCCCTCGATCTGTAACACCTCACCGGCGCCGACTTCGAAGCAGAGGCCATCGAACAGGACCCGCTCATCGCGCTCAGAGTACAGATTCTCAACTTTCAACACAGGCTCAGCCAATCCAGGACCCTCAAAGGTGCGCAAGGACAAGAGAGCTTTATTCCCCCCTGCCTGCCCCCATGCGTATGTAGCACTTCACAGACGCCAATTTCGAACGACAGACCATCGAACAGAATCCGCTCACCGCGCCCGCAACCGGCGAAAGGGCTATACTCCCAATGTCTGCCTGCATGCGTAAAACCCGCCATTATATACAAATTCTGTATTGCAGGCGCCGTGCATTCAACCCCCTCTTTGGAGCCATTTTGATAGCTACTTTGGGCCCCAACCTGCTGCTGACTCAGCCGTCCGTCGAAGCAACACTGGCACGTCTGCTCCCCGCCGGTGGCCAGCTGGCGGCAACCGTGGTGCAATCCAGCTCCGATGCCAGCGGCATCCGCCTGCAACTGCAGCTGCATCGTGCAGGACAACTGCTGGCACTGAACACCCAGCATGCGTTACCGACCGGCACTGCCGTCGTGCTGTCACGCAACAGCGCGGGCCAGCTGCAACTCAGCCTCGCAGCCCAACCGGCTGCACAGGCGCCGGCAGCGCCCGCCCGCCCACCAGCAACCTCAAACCCTGCGACTGCGACTGCGACGCTGGACAGCCTGCTACGTACCAGCCTGCCGCGCCAGCAAAGTTTCGCCGATGTGCTCAATCAGCTGCTGCAACAGGCTCAGCCGGGCAGCGCCGCCGCCACCCAGGCCTCGCGCCAGCTCAGCCCCGTCGTACAATCCTTGCTGCAGATATTCGGCATTACACCGGGCCTGCGTGATTCAGACCTGGCCGTGCGCCGCAATATCGAGAAAGGGGGATTCTTTACCGAAGCGAGCCTCGGCCGCACAGCCTCGCAGCCCAGCGGCACAAAGAACGCCGCCCCCGGCAATACGGGCAGCGCCCATACGGATCTCAAGGCCCAGATGGGGCAGCTGCAACAGCTGGCAGACGCCCTGCCGCCCCAGGCCCGGGAGCAAATGCACAAACTGCTGGGCGACCTGCTGGCCCGCATCACCACGTCGCAACTGCACAGCGCCAGCCAGAACAAGGATCTGCCGGATGGCACGAGCGAGCGCCATCTGGCACTGGATTTGCCGGTGCGCCTCGGTGAGCGCATGGAAAACGTGGAGTTGCGCCTCAAGCGCTACCGCGCCCGCCGGGGCGAGGATCCCGCCAGCAGCCACTGGCTGGTGCGGCTGCATTTTGATCTGCAGACCCTGGGACCGCTGGAGGCTGAATTGCGACTGCGGGACGATAGTCACATGAGCGCCCGCTTCTGGACACCGGAACCGGAAACCGCACGACTGATTGAGCAACGCCTGCCTGAGTTTGCCAGCAACCTGGACCGCCAGGGCATACAGCTCGACAATCTGGGCTGCCACCAGGGCACGGCGCCGCGCGGCGAAACAGCTATTCGCCGCCAGCTTATCAACCTGAAAACCTGACCAAAGACGATCTGAACTGATGAAACCGATCAATCCTGAAGAGGGCGCCATCGCGCTGGGGTACGCCCCCGGCCAGCGGGCGCCGGAAGTACTCGCCAAGGGCCGCGGACTGATTGCCGAACAGATCATCGCCCTGGCCGAGGAGCACCAGATACATATTCACAAAAGTCCGGAATTGCTGGAGGTCCTGATACGGCTGGAGCTGGGCGACGAAATCCCCCAGGCACTCTACCAGGCCATTGCCGAAGTGATTGCCTTTGCCTACCAGCTCAAGGCCGAGCCGCCGGTGCAACCCTGATGCTTGCGGGCCTGAGGAGCAGGTGCAAGGTTAAAGATGCAAGGGAAAGAAAGGCACGCCCGTAGGAGCTGCGCCCCGCAGCGAAGCTTTCGGGGGTAGATGGCAGGTTCCACGGGGTGCCGACCATGCGTCGCGAGGCCGTCGTCGCGACGCGTTCGTCGCGAGGCGTTCGTCGCGGGGCGTTCGTCGCGAGGCGTTCGTCGCGACGCGTTCGTCGCGAGGCGCGACTCCTACGGGTTAAACTTGGCCCGGAGCATGGATTCCTGCGTTCGCGGGAACGGCGATGGGGCAAGCCCGACAGCCTCCTAGGAGGCTGTCCGAGAATGCTGGCCGTAGCGAGAGCCGGCTGCTTTGAGCTGACTTTTTGCGGTGTTTTAAGGCGAATAGTGGTTCTATTTAACGAAAAACAGCACAAAAAACAGCCAAACTCAGATGGTTCACAGTAGGTTGAGTGTTCTCGGACAGCCTCCTAGCGCTGCTGCGGCAGGGATTCAGTGGATTGCAGTTCGCGGTGCAGCAGCGCCATCAGCTCGGCTTCGGGCCGGCCTATGCCGCAGCTTTTCACCAGATCATCAACATTGCCACCCATCTCCATCAAGCGCGCCGCCTGATTGTAGGCCAGCACGCCGGGATCGCGATTCTCCAGCTCCTGCTGCTTTTCAACGGTAATATTGAGCCTGCGTTCGGCGTCCATCAGGCGCCGCCCCATGCCAATGGAACCACTGGTCATGGAGCGAATCTCGTTGCGCAGTACGTTGACCAGCGCCTGCTGCTGTCGCTCGTAGTAGCGCATGCGCCTGTACAGCATGATTCCCGCCCCAGTCCCCGCCAGGGACAAGAGCGCAAAACCAAGCCAGAGTATTGTTATTTGAGTCACCCGAACCATCCAGTCTTTCTGCCAGCGTTCAAGGATACTCGATCCCGCCGCCCGCGGACAACGACGCTGCGATCAGGGCTGCACCTCGGCACGACGGAACAGCACGCCGCCGTTTTCGGTTTCAAGCTGCTCGATGGCGGGCAGGGGAGGCGCCGGTTCGGCATCCAGCAGCTCGCTGACCGTATCACTGCTGATCTGCTGACTGCCAAAGGAGGACACCGTACGGCGCACCCGCTTGTCACGGGACACCACTACCAGCACGCGCCTGTTCATGCCCCGCCCCTCTGCGGTACGGTTACTGTAGGCCGGCTGATATTCACCATAGCCCACGGCCGCCATGCGCTGGGGACTGACGCCATTGTGCGCCAGAATTCGCACCACGGCCGCGGCCCGGGCGGCAGACAACTCCCAGTTGGAGGGATAGAGGTCTGTCGCAATGGGCTGATTGTCGGTAAAGCCTTCGACATGAATCGGATTGTCGAGCCCGCGCAACACCTCTGCAATCTTGCCCAGCAGGGCGTCGGCTTCTATTTCCGGCAACGCATCGGCGCTGCCAAACAGCCGTGATGCGGGCAGCTCGATCGACAGCCAAAGGTCATTACCGTCGATTTTCATGCTACCCGCCTCTATCTGGGGCGAGAACCTGCGCTGCAACTCGGCCTGCAGGCTGCGCAGCTGTTCGGTCACCGCAGCATCGGCGGGGTCGATCTGTATTGCCGGGGCATCGGGGCGCACGGCGTTGCCGATGGTCAGATCACTGGCGGCATCCTGGCTGGCCGCGCCCGCCGGGCGGCCGGAGCCCTCGAACACGCCGGACAGCGCATCGGAAATGGAACGGTATTTCTCCTCATTCACCGAGGAAATGGCATACATGACAATAAAGAACGCCAGCAGTAGTGTAATGAAGTCGGCGTAGGACAGCACCCAGCGATCCTGGCGCGTATTTTCAAGCTGCGGGTGCCGACGCGCCATAGTCTCTCCTACCCCAGATAGCCCTGCATGCGCTGGCGAATGAGTTGCGGGCTCTGCCCTTCAGAAATCGACAGCAGACCTTCGAGCATCATTTCCTGATAACGGTAACGCGCCAGCACCAGACTCTTGATCTTGTTGGCCAGCGGAATCAGCAGCAGGTTGGCCAGGGCCACACCGTAGATGGTGGCCACAAAGGCAGTGGCGATACCCGCGCCCAGCCCCTCGGGGTCTTGCAGATTGCTCATTACCTGAATCAGGCCAATCACCGCGCCGAGAATACCCAGCGTCGGGGCATAGCCGCCCATGCTCTCGATCACACGAGCCCCCTGCAGGTCACGCTGTTCCTGGGACACCAGCTGTATCTCCAGCATGCCGCGAATGACGTTGGCATCCTTGCCATCCACCAGCAACTGCAGGCCACTGCGCACCACCGGATCCGGCTCAGCTTCCATTTCCGCCTCCAGCCCCAGCAACCCGAACTTGCGGGTCCGCTGACACCACTGCACGACGCGCTCGATACCGCGCTCGAAATCATAGCTGGGGCCGCGTACCAGCCAGCGCATCAGCCAGAGGGCTCGGCGAAACTCATTACTGGGGGTCTGAATGGCCGCCGCCGCCAGGGTGCCGCCAACGACGATCACCACCGCGGGCCCGTTAAGCAGCTGCTGAATCTGCCCACCATCCAGATAATGACCGCCCGCAATGGCGACTACGGCGAGTAACAGTCCTGCAACGCTCAGGCGATCCATGCACAAGGCTCCGTCAGAGAAAAGTGGCCACAGCAGACTCCTGCCTGGCACTGAGTAAAGGTATTAGGTTCAAATGCGCGTTAAGTATCAGAGCATCGCAGCCTGTGTAGTGATGTTTGGTTATCGGCCAAGGCCGGCAAATATTCAGTTTTAGCCCTGCAACTAGCAGCCTGTCAGACTTGGCCGATCGTAGCGAGGGAAAGTCCGATTTGAGGCAGTTTTTGAGCTCTTTTGAGGCAAATAGTGGTTCTATTTAACAAAGAAGAGGACAAAAAACGACCAAAGTCGGCTTTTCCGCAGTAGATCAGTGGTAAGTCCGACAGGCTGCTGTCTAGCGCCAGTCCCGCAGCCTGCCCTTCAGCCGGTGCGCCGCCTGGCTGTGGATCTGACTGATGCGCGACTCACTGACGCCCAGCACCTCACCGATTTCCTTCAGATTGAGCTGCTCGTCATAGTAGAGCGCCAGCACCAGCCGCTCGCGCTCCGGCAACCCTTGAATTGCCTTGGCCAGTGCCTGGTTGAAGACATTCTTTTCAACCTGATGTTCGGGTTCGGGATCATCCGCCACAAACTGCTCGCCGACGCTGTCGTCCTCCGGCCTTTGCAGTTCTTCAAAACTGAACAGACGGCTTTCCATCGAGTCCTGCAGCAGGCCGTGGTATTCGCTGACACTGATGCCCATCTCGGCCGCCACTTCGCTATCACTGGCGTCGCGCCCCAGGCGCGCTTCGAGCTGATGGATGCTATCGGAAATGCGCCGGCTGTTGCGATGTACCGAGCGTGGCGTCCAGTCACCGCGACGCACTTCATCGATAATGGCACCGCGAATGCGAATACCGGCGTAGGTTTCGAAACTGGCGCCCTTGGCGGGATTGTATTTGCGGGACGCTTCAAGCAGGCCGATCATGCCGGACTGAATCAGATCGTCCAGCACTACACTGGCCGGAAGGCGGGCGAGCAGATGGTAGGCAATACGCTTAACCAGCGGCGCATACTGCGTGATCAGGTCCTGACTAGAGGTAAATTCCAGCTGGTTATACATGGAGCCTCTTTATTTACCCTGCACCAGGCGCTCGACAAAGAATTCCAGGTGTCCGCGCGGCGTTGTCATCACCGGCCAGGCATCGACCCGGTTGGCAAGCTGACGATAGGCAAGCGCCGCATTACTGCTGGAAAACGCTTGCAAAACAGCTGTTTGCCGCTTAACCGCCTTGCGCACCGCCTCATCATAAGGGATTGAACCGACGTATTGAAGCGTTACATCAAGGAATCGATCCGTCACTGTCAGCAGCTTGTTATACATGTTGCGACCTTCAGACTCGTTACGCACCATGTTGGCCAGGACCCGAAAGCGCGTGACCTTGTGGTCACGATTCAGCAATTTGATCAGCGCGTAGGCATCGGTAATGGACGTGGGCTCGTCGCACACCACCATCAGCACTTCCTGAGCCGCACGCAGGAAGCTGACCACCGACTCGGATATGCCCGCCGCGGTATCAATCACCAGCACATCAATTTCGTCGGCGATATCGGTAAAGGCATGAATCAGCTCGGCATGTTCATGCACGCCCAGCGCCGTCATGGATTGAGTACCGGAGGATGCCGGCACTATGCGGACATTTTCCCCCGCCTTCAACATCACATCGGACAGCGCACAGTCCCCGGCCAGCACATCGGATATGTTGTACTTGGGCCGCAGGCCCAGCAGCACGTCGACGTTGGCCAGCCCCAGATCCGCATCCAGCAGCACCACGCGGCGACCCATCTGCCCCAGTGCCAGTGACAGATTCACCGAAACGTTGGTTTTGCCGACACCGCCCTTGCCGCCGGTGACAGCAACTACTTTTACTGGATGCATAGTCTGCTTTTTCCCTGGGTCATCCTGCCCGACCTATAAAACTCAGATCCGGACCTTCGTCCGCCTGCTGTTCCCGTTCCTGCGCCTTCTGCGCCGTCACTACGGCACGACTCACCAGATCATGGCGCCGCGCCACCCCGATATCGTCGGGAATTTTCTGCCCATCGGTCACATAGGCGATGGGCAACTGCTTCTCGATCGACAGCGTCAGCGCCTCTCCCAGGCTGCCGGACTCGTCGAGCTTGCTCAGTACGCAGCCGCTCAGACCCAGTTTCTGATAGGTATTGTAGGCACTTTCGATCACCCGTTTCTGGCTGGAACATGACAGCACCAGCAGTTTTTTAAGCCGCAGCGACACGCCCTGCAGCAGCTCGATCTGCGCCGCGGTATGGGGCTCGTCGGCGCTCATGCCGGCGGTATCGATCAGCACCAGACGCTTGCCCTTGAGCGAGTGCAGCACATCATCCAGCGAATGGTTTTCATCCACCACCCGCACCGGTACATCCAGAATGCGACCAAAGGTGCGCAGTTGCTCATGGGCCGCAATACGGTAGGTATCGGTGGTCACCAGCGCGAGACTGGCACTGCCGTGCTTGAGCACGTAGCGCGCCGCCAGCTTGCCGATGGTGGTGGTCTTACCCACCCCGGTAGGACCCACAAAGGCCACCATGCCGCCGCGCTCGATAAACTCCTCACCCACCACCGGAATGGCATCGGACAGGCGCGCAAGGCTGCTGCGCCAGGCCTTGTCGATCTCGATATCCTGCTCGATGCTCGACACCAGATGGCGCACCACCCGGGGCCCGATACCGAGACTGTCGAGCCTGCGACTGAGGCGCAGCTGGGGCTGTGCTGCTGCAGGCTGCGGGGCAGGCGCGGGCTGAACCGGCGCCGGTTGTGGCGCCTGCATCTGCGGCTGCGCCTGGGCCTGTAACTGCTGCTGCAGTATGACCTTGAGCTGCTGAATCTCATCCTGCATGCTGAGGATGCGCTCATGATCCTGCGAATTCTGAGTATTAGGCGCGTGTTCTGAACGCTGCGACGCCACTGGGTGTTCAGCCGGCGCCTGAGGTGCAGATACTGACGGCGACTGCTGCTGGGGCTCTGGACGCAGGGGCGCGGCGGATCTTGGCGCAGGCTCTGACCATGACGCTGGCTCTGACCATGAGGCGGGCTCGGGCCTGGGCGCAGGCCCTGACGCAGCTTCAGCCCTGAAGGACGGTTCAGGCCGGGATCCAGGGGCGAAGGGATCGGCATCAAAACCGCCGGCGTCAAACGGCGGCGCGACAACCTCGGCACGGGATTTTTGCCGCTGTTTGAGCGATTCCAGAATGCTGCGCAGATCCTCGTCATCATCCTGACCGATCTGGCGATTGCGCATCACCCCCATATCCGGCCCGGCCGCAACGCCGCTCTGCTGCTGCGCCGAGGCGATACGCGCCCTGACCTTGCGCATCTCGTCTTCCAGCACAGCACCCTGGCGCCCAGCGCTGGCACGATTGGCACCGGTCAGCGCCTGCACCTGTTCGTCACGCCGGCGGCGCTCCTGACTCTGACGCTTGAACTCCGCCTGGGCCGCCTCGTATTCCTGTTCGTGAGCGGCAACCACCTCAACACCACCCGCCACACGGTGATTGGAGACAATGACCGCATCGGGACCGATTTCTTCCCGGACCCGCCGCATCGCCTGTCGCATGTCAGGGGCAAAAATGCGTTTTACTTTCATAGTCGTCCTCTGAATTGGGCGTTGCAGGGCCAGCTTCGCGTTCTACTGTCATATCGGCCGCCGGGCGCAAAGCCTGACCGCCGACAGGCGGGATTAGCCACCCTGTCCGCCCACGGTTGCCACTATGGTGACTTTCTTGTTTTCCGGTATCTCCTGATAGGAGAGTACATGAATCCGGTGGTTTCCATAGCGCACGAACTTCGCCATCAGCGGCCGTACCGGCGCCGCCACCAGCAATACCGACGGTTTACCCGCCATTTCCTGATTCTGAGCCGTCGTGGCCAGGGACTGCTGCAGACGCTCGGCCATACCGGGCTCCAGCACCAGACCATCACCCCCGTTCTGATTCTGCACCGAGTTGAGCAGCATCTGCTCGAGCTTGGGATCGAGGGTAATCACTGGTACCTCATCGGAATAACCGTTGATCTCCTGCACAATAAGCCGTGACAGCGATATCCGCACCGCAGCGGTCAGCGCCATCGGATCCGGGCTGCGACCCACGGCCTCAGCCAGGGCCTCGGCGATACTGCGAAAATCCTTCAGCGGCACATGCTCCATCAGCAGGTTCTGCAGCACCTTCAGCAGGCCGCTGATCGACAGCTTGGCCGGCACCAGCTCATCCACCAGCTTGGGCGAGTGTTTGCCCAGCATGTCCAGCAGTTGCTGCACCTCTTCATGCCCAAGCAGTTCATGGGCATGGTTTTGCAGCAGCTGATTCAAATGCGTGGCCACCACGGTACTGGCATCCACCACCGTATACCCCAGCGACTGCGCCTGCTCCTTTTGTCCGGTTTCAATCCAGACGGCTTCCAGCCCGAAGGCCGGGTCCGTCACAGCGACACCCTTGAGAGTACCGAACACCTGGCCCGGATTGATCGCCAGTTCGCGATCGGGATAGACCTCGGCCTCGCCGACGATAACCCCCATCAGCAGAATGCGGTAGCCGCCTGGAACCAGGTCCAGGTTGTCGCGGATATGTACCGAGGGCACCAGAAAACCCAGATCCTGCGACAGCTTGCGCCTGATTCCCTTGATCCGCCCGAGCAACTGACCGCCCTGCAACTTGTCCACCATGGGAATCAGGCGGTAGCCCACTTCCAGACCGATCATGTCCACCGGCATCACATCATCCCAGTCGAGCTCTTTCTGTTCATCCACAGACACCGCCGTCTGGGTGCGCGCCAGCTCCTGCTTGTCGGTCTGCTGCTGCTGTGCCTCCCGCGCCTGACGACGCAGGATCAGCCAGGCGATAGCACCGGCAGTTCCGGCAAGCGTCAAAAAAGCGACATGCGGCATGCCGGGCACTATGCCGATCACACCCAGCAGGCAGGCGGCGACAATCAGCGCCCGGGGTGCCGAGAACATCTGCTGCAGGATCTGGTTACCCATGTCCTGGGACGAGTTCTGCCGCGTTACCGTGATCGCCGCTGCGGTGGAGAGCAGCAAGGACGGAATCTGCGCCACCAGACCATCACCAATGGTCAGCATGGAGTAATACTGAATCGCCAGATCAAAGCTCAGGCCGTGCTGCAGCATGCCGATGGACAGTCCGCCCACCAGGTTGATCACCAGGATCAGGATACCGGCAACCGCATCCCCGCGAACGAACTTTGAAGCACCGTCCATGGAGCCGTAGAAGTCGGCTTCCTCAGTGACTTCCTGGCGCCGCAGCTTGGCCTCTTCCTGCGTGATCAGGCCCGAGTTGAGATCCGCATCCACCGCCATCTGCTTGCCTGGCATGGCATCCAGTGTAAAGCGAGCGCTCACTTCCGAGATACGCCCGGCCCCCTTGGTCACCACCACGAAGTTGATAATCACCAGGATCAGGAACACCACTATGCCGACCACATAGTTGCCGCCGATCACCACCTGACCGAAGGCCTCGATTACCTTGCCGGCGGCATCGCCGCCCTCATGACCATAGAGCAGCACCACCCGGGTGGAAGCCACGTTCAGCGCCAGCCGCAGCAGCGTTGCCACCAGCAGGATGGTTGGAAACACGGTAAATTCCAGCGGTCGCAGGGCGTACACACAGACCAGCAGTACCACCAGCGACAACGCTATGTTGAACGTAAAAAAAACGTCCAGCAGGAATGGCGGAACCGGCAGCGTAACCATGCCGATGACCACCAGCAGTAACAGCGGAACCCCCAGGTTGCCCTGACCGAGGCTGCGCATGCCGTTACTCAAGAAGGTTCGATCCAATCGACTACCCGTCAATATTCAGTCACAGACAGCCGGAATCCGGCTCAATGTCGCTGTATTCAGACTCAATGGAAACAAAACTCAAAATATTGACGCCTGTATTTCCAACCGCAGTAAGTAATGCAAGAAACCAGCCAATTAACTGACAAACCGGGCTATTCCCCTTAACAGCCGCGTTTAATCATCAAATCGCAGGTCATCCGGAATATCCAGATCATCATCCTGCACCTGGGTGGGCGCCACCGACTCGCGCCTGCGGTAACTGCGCAGCTGATACACATAGGCCAGCACCTGGGCCACAGCCTTGAACAGACCGGCGGGAATTTCCTGATCCAGCTCCGCGTGCTGATACAGGGCTCGGGCCAGCGGCGGCGCCGACAGCATGGGCACTTCGTGCTCCACCGCCAGTTCACGAATCCTGAGTGCGACAAAATCAGCGCCCTTGGCCAGCACCACCGGCGCCCGACCGGACTCGGGATCGTACTTCAGCGCCACCGCATAGTGGGTCGGGTTGGTAATGACCACATCGGCCTCGGGTATCTTGCCCATCATCTGGCGCTGGGAAATCTCGCGCTGCAGCTGGCGAATGCGCCCTTTCACCTCGGGCTTGCCTTCGGTGCTTTTCATCTCGTCCTTGACTTCCTGCAGCGTCATTTTCATTTTCTTGCTGTAGTCGTACAGCTGAAAGGGCACATCCAGCAGGGAAATCAGGATCAGGCTGGCGCTGATCAGCAGAAAAGTCCAGATAACGATGTTTACCGCATCACTGATAGCCGGCACCACATCCTGCGCCCCCAGCCCCAGCAACCTCGGCTGCATGACCTTGAGTACCAGGATGGCGATGGACGCCACCAGCAGGAACTTGGCCAGCGCCTTGACCAGCTCCACCAGTGCCTTGAGGGAAAACATGCGCTTGAGGCCGGAAAGCGGATTGATCCGACTGGCCTTGGGCTGTATTGACTCGCCGCTGAAGTTCCAGCCACCCAGCGCAATGGGGCCGACAATCGCCGCCAGCAGCACCAGCCCGAAGAAGCCGGACAGCGACAGCAGTGCATCAAACATGGAGCGCGCCAGGTAAGCCAGCATCATCGACGAGTCGAACAGGGCTTCACGCTCCAGCGAGAGATTGCTTGCCATCATGCCCCGCATGCGACCTGCAACCAGGTCGCCAAACATCAGCGCACTGGCGGCGGCGGCCAGCAGCAGTACGGTCGCGCCCAGCTCCTTCGAACGCGGTACGTCGCCCTTCTCCCGCGCCTCTCTTATTCGCTTGGGGGTAGGCTCTTCGGTTTTCTCCTGACCGGTTTCCTCAGCCATGCTCAGCCACCGCCCAGGAAGGTGATGCTGATAAGCTCCAGCGCATACTCGGCGATGCGCTGATACTGCCCCAGAAAACCGCCCAGGCTAACCCAGGCAATCAGCAGGCCCATAAGCATGGTGAAGGGGAAGCCGATAGCGAAGATGTTCAGCTGCGGCGCGGCCTTGGTGATAATGCCAAAGGAGAAATTGATAATCAGCAAGGCGGTCACCGGCGGCAGCGCCATCATCAGGGCCGCGGCGAACATCCAGCCACCGGTGCGCACGATTTCGGAAAAAATCTCCGGACCCAGGCCCGACAGGCCCACCGGAATACGCTCGAAACTGCGGGCCAGCGCATCGATCATCACCAGATGGCCATTCATGGCCAGAAACAGCAGCATCACCAGCTGCAGGTAAAACTGGCTCAGCACCACCACCGACACGCCGTTGACCGGGTCCGATACCGACGCAAAGCCCAGCCCCATCTGGGTCGAAATCAGCTGCCCGCCCACCACAAACACCTGCAACATCAGCTGCACCATGAAACCCATGGCAGCGCCAATGAGGATCTGCTGTGCAATCACCAGGTAACTTTCGACGGAAAAGGCCGCAAAGGACGGCATGGGCGGCAGCACCGGCAACAGCAGCACCGTCACCCCGAGCGCCAGGCCTAAGCGAATGCGCGGCGGCACCAGGCCACTGCCGATCATGGGGATGGCCATAAAGAACGCGGCGATACGAAACAGGGGCCAGAGGAAATCCGCCACCATCTGCTCGATCTGCAGCAACCCGATGTCGAACATCAGCGCGCTCCCGGGCCCGGCATCGCGCTATCCGACCTGGATCATCTGGGGAATGGCATCGAAGATCAGGCGAAAGTGATCCAGCAGGCGGGTCACTATCCAGGGGCCGGCCCACATCACCATGCCGAGGGTAATGACCAGACGCGGCAGAAAGCTCAGCGTCTGTTCGTTGATCTGGGTAGCGGCCTGAAACATGGAGACCATCAGACCCACAATCAGGCTCGGCAGAATAATGACGCACACCAGCAACACCACCAGCCAGAGCGCCTCGCCGAAGAGATCGAGCATCAGTTGCGGTGCCATTATGTCCTCCTGCCTCTGCTTTTGCCCTGGGCCCGGATCGGGCGAGCGCTGATAGTCAAGGTGCGGCGGCGAACCGCCGTCAGAGCCCGAAACTGGTGGCCAGCGTCCCCACCACCATAACCCAGCCGTCCACCAGTACAAACAGCATGATCTTGAACGGCAGCGAAATGATAACCGGCGACAGCATCATCATGCCCATGGCCATCAGCACACTGGCCACCACCAGATCGATCACCAGAAAAGGGATAAACAGCATGAAGCCGATCTGGAAGGCGGTTTTAAGCTCGCTGGTGACAAAAGCCGGCACCAGCACGGTAAAGGGTATTTCCTCAACCGAGCTCACCCGCGGCGTTTTCGACAGCCGCATAAAGAGTTCGAGGTCACTTTCCCGTGTCTGCATGGACATGAAATCGCGAAATGGCGCCGCTGCGGCCTGTACGGCTTCCAGCGGTGCAAGCTGCTCGTTCAGGTAGGGCTGCACCGCAGCGGTGTTCACCCGCTCGATCACCGGTGTCATGATAAACAGGGTCAGGAACAACGCCAGGCCCATCAGCACCTGATTCGATGGCGTCTGCTGCAGCCCCAGCGCCTGGCGCAGAATGGCGAATACCACGATGATGCGGGTAAAGGCGGTCATCATCATGACCAGTGCCGGCAGGAACGTCAGCATGGTCATGAGCGCGAGAATCTGAATCGTCACGCTGTAGCTGGTACTGCCGTCATCCGCGGTGATGATATTAACCGCGGGTATGCCAATATCCTCAGCGCTTGCGGGCAGCGCCAGCAACACCAATAACGGCAACAGCAGCAGGGACCAGAAGCGTGCTACCCGGGGAATGCCCCCCGTCGAAATCCAGGCGATGGACCCTGTCATTGACGCTCCTTGCGTTCCAGCACTTCACGCAGCCTGGCACCGAATCCGGCACCGGGGTCAGTTTCCACCACCGGCTGATCGAAGCGCTCCAGCAGGCTGACCCGCCCGGGCGCGACGCCCAGCAGCAGCTGCCTGCCGCCAACCTCGATCAGCACGGCCTTTTCCCGGGTTCCCAGCGGCAAGGCAGCGATAACCTTCAGGTGACGCCCCTGCACGCCCAGGCCGGTAAAACGCTTGATCAGCCAGAGCACCAGCAGTATCGCCATGATCACGATCACCAGCCCCATCAGCAGCTGGCCGAGCATGGCGAAGGACACCGGATCCTGCATCGCCGGGCGCGCCATGGAGCCGGGTGCCAGGCTCAGGGCAGGCTCTGTCTGCAACTGAGTCTGGGCCTGCGATACCACCCCAGAAACGGCCCCTGAGACGGTTTCTGAAACAGTTCCCGCGACAGCGCCGGACGCCGTTGTTGCCAAGGCAGCAGCAACGACCTGTGCCAGTGCAGCAGGTGCCGCCAGTGAGGAACACAGGATTACCAAGAGACGCCGCATCCTTCAGCGCAGCTTCTTGATGCGTTCTTGCGGGCTGATTACGTCCGTCAGGCGAATGCCGTAACGCTCGTTCACCACTACCACCTCGCCATGGGCGATAAGGGTACCGTTCACCTTGACGTCCAGTGGCTCGCCGGCCATGCGACCGAGCTCGATCACCGAGCCCTGGCTAAGTTGCAGCAGGTTGCGGATGGCAATTTCGGTGTTGCCCACTTCCATGGACAGGGTCACCGGAATATCCAGAATCACATCCAGCTTGGGGTCACCCACAGGGGTGGACTCGTCTTTCAGTTCATCAAGCTCGACCGCCCGCGCGCCAGCGCCGCCGGCCTGCTCATCCATGGCGGCGGACCATTCGTCGCCCTTGCCCTGCGGGTCGGAACCCGCGTCCTTGTCATCACTCATCTGTGCAGATACTCCAAAGCTCGCCGGCGGCGGCGGCCTGTCAGCCTGTGGATAAAATTCGTACCCGGATACCAGGCTTAGCAGCCTGTCGGGCTAGTCCGTTGCCTTGACCTGATCAATGATTTTTACCGCCAGGTTCGATCTGGACACCCCCAGGCGGCAGCTAAAGGTAGGGACCCCAGCGGCACGCAGGATCAGCTCCTGCGGAATGTCCACCGGAATCACGTCGCCAACTTCCAGCGCCATCACATCGCGCAGGGTCATATCCCGCTCGGCCAGCTGCAGGTTCAAATCCACATCGGCCGACATGATGTCACGGCGCAGGGCCTGCATCCAGCGCTCGTCACCCTCTCGCTCGGCGGGTTGGAAGTTCGACACCAGCAGATCGCGGATCGGCTCCAGCATCGAATAGGGCATGGTGACCTGCAGCTCACCGCTGCCACCCTCCAGATCCACCTGAAAGGTGCTGACTACCACGACGTCCGTGGGACTGACCACGTTCGCCATCGCCGGGTTCATTTCGTGCCCGACATGCTCGAAGTGCAAAGTCATCAGGGGACGCCAGGCTTCTTCAAGGTCGGCAAACAGCTGACCGAGTATCTTGCGTACCAGCCGGGTTTCGGTCGGCGTAAAATCGCGTCCCTCGATCTTGGCCTGACGGCCATCGCCACCGAAGAAGTTATCGACCAGCTTGAACACCAGCTTGGCGTCCAGGATAAACAGCGCCGTGCCTTTGAGCGGCAAAGCCTTGACCAGGTTCATGCTGGTCGGCAGGTAGAGCGTATGCACATAGTCGCCGTACTTCATGACCTGCACGCCGCCGACCGTCACATCCACGGTACGGCGCAGCAGGTTAAACAGGGTCAGGCGGGTATGGCGGGCAAAACGTTCGTTAATCAGTTCCAGCGCAGGCATGCGCCCGCGCACGATCCGCTCCTGGTTTGCCAGGTCGTAGGACTTTACACCACCGGATTCGAGTTCATCCGCCTCATCGCCGGTACCGATGTCACCATCGTCCACGCCGTGAAGCAGAGCATCAATCTCATCCTGTGACAGCAGATCTTTAACCGACATGCGTGCTGCCTATTCCGTTACTGCATGACAAAATTGGTAAACAGCAGAGCTTCAACACCGGGGCGCCCTGCTTTCTCCTGCAAAATCCCCTGCAGCAGCTCCAGCGCCTCGGTGCGCAAGCGAATCTTGCCATCCATCGTCTGCAACTGTTCAAACTTCTGCGTCGATAAAAGTGCGTTGAGCCGGGCCACGATCAGCGGCATGTGCAGATTCAGCACATCGACCACCTCCTGTTCACGGCTCTTGGCTTCGACATAGGCCTGCAGAAAGTGCCGTTTGCCGTCATCCGAGGCCAGGGTCACAACAAACATAGGCCGGCCTTCGAGCGTGCGAACCTTGGTATAGAGCGCCTTGGCCTTGACCACAGGAGCCGCCGCACCGCTCGCGGCTGGGTCCGTACTATCGCTGCCGGACAACATGAAGAAAGCCGCGACGCCACCGCCACCGATCAGCAGTGCCAGCAAGACTACCACCAACATCATCAGGCGACCGGACTTTGCCGACTTGTCCTTTGCCACATCTTCCACTGCATTATCCTGTGCCATCTGTCTCTCCACCTGCCCGGAGGTCTAATATAACACACTGATTTTAAGGCTCTATCAAAGACTCACTGCGGTTTTTCAGCTCAGGCGTAATCATCCACCAGCGACCGGCTCGACCTCGCCACAGGGGCCACAGTCGCAGCCGGATCCTCATCCTGCTCGGCCATCAGCCCGACACCGCCGCCGGCACCGGGCGCAGAGCGTTCACGACGCTCTGAATCATCGGCCACCGAGCTGTTTTCAAGATTGAGCCCCTGCTCCGCCAGCATCTCGCGCAGGCGTGGCATCTGCTGTTCGAGCGCATCCCTTACCTGGGCATGGGGCGAGGTAAAGCTAAGGCTCGCCTGATCCTGATTCAGCTGCAGACGCACATGCAGGGTACCCAGTTCCGGCGGATCCAGCCGAATTTCAGCCACCTGCAGGCTGCCGGCCGTCATCAGCAGCACCCGCTCCGAAATGGCCTGCCCCCAGGCTGCGTTACCCTGTGACAGTCCCGGCGAAAGTCCGGGCGGCATACTTTGCAGCTGCGTCGCTAGCGGATTCAGCGGCTGCGCTGCCCGAGCTCCTTCAACACCGGTTCGCTGCATCCCTGCCTGCAGGGCACTGTCATCACCCTGGGCATCGGCGCCCGCTTCAGCAGCGCCCGCGAGGCGCACCATACTGTCCGCCATGCTCAGCCGCGCAGACGCCTGCTCTGCGCCTGCATCAGCGCCAAGACCAGGGGCAGGGGCAGTGGATAGCGTCGGCACAGGACCAAGCTCAGCGCCCGGCAGGCGCGGCGGCGGACCCGCCAGTGCAGGCTCGGCGGCCATTGTGACACCAGCCGGTGCGACCTCAAAACGCGGCCCTGCATCCTGGGCTTGCTGCGCCTGCAAGGCCTGCAGTACCGCTGGCGGCAGTGCCTGGCCAGCATCCCGCTGAATCGCGCTCATCAGGGTTTGAATATCTGCAGGCGGCTGTGCCTGGCCGGCATCAGGCTGTATCGCGCTCATCAGGGTCTGAATATCCGCAGCCGGCGCACTAGCCATGGCCGCGGTATTCGGGGTAACAGTGCCCGCAATATTCACAGCGGTATTAATAACAGCCTGTACCTGAGGCGCGGCAGCAACATCGCCATCGACCGCGTCTGTGGTTATATCTGCACCCTCAGTCGCTACTGCAAATTGCGGCACAGCCTCCACCTGAGTCGCGCTTTCATCCTGCACGGCAAAGGGTGCCGCAACCCTGGACGGCAGCAACGCATCGGCTTCCTGATCTACCTTCTGACCTAGCTTCTGATCAACCTCTTGATCCGCAACCTGAGCAGAGATTCGTGCATCGGCCTCAAGATTCCCCTCAGGATTCGCGCCCGCCTCAGCGGCACCCTCAGTGGCAGTATCGGTGCTGACTGAATGATCCCCGACCTCTGGCAGGCTCTTGCCGCCGGTGGCCTGCTGGATAGAGCGTTCAGGCGCTGCGGCAGCCCCTGGCTCAGCCCTGGCGGGCACGCCACTGAGCACCGCACTCCCCTCGGCCGCACGGGCCTGGGCCTGCAGCGATGCCGGCGGAAAGCCCCGCGCCGGTTGCACCTGCGCAGAGGTTCGTACATCTGCCCCAGGATTGCCCTCAGGATTCGCGTCCGCCTCAGCAGCACCATTAGCAGCACCATTAGCAGCACTGTTAGCGGCAGCGTCAGTGGCAGTATCGGTGCTGACTGGATTATCCCCGGCGCCTGGCAGGCTCTTGCCGCCGGTGTTTTCAGGTGACCCTGCATCCTGGGGCTGCGGCAATTTTTCGCCGCCGGCACGCTCCGCGGCCAGCACTCCGGAAAAATCCGCAGCCCCGCCAACGGAGGCTGCAGAGCCAGCGCCGGCGGCTGTCGCAACGGGTCCGGACAACGCAGTAACAGAGGTGGCAGGCAATAAAGAGGCAAGCATGGCAGCTCCAAGGTGATAGCAACTGCGGGTACCCATGCAGATTGCAGGCCAACCAGCCGCAATGGCTTTCGCCCATGACCGCTGGCGCTGGCAGCTGATCCGGCTGCAGCAATCCATACAGGCGGAACACGCCATCAGATAAAGGGCGGGCGCACCCGCTGCGAACGCTCATCGAGCTCCTTTTGCAGCTGCTTCTCTGTCTCGGCGCGCTCCTGGGTCAGGGCTCGGTCGGCCAGATTATTCATGGCGCACTGGTGGCCGTATACCTGACGCCAGTATTGCTCAACCTGCTCCAGCTGATCGGCGTTGGTTTTCATGGTTTCGCGATGCTGGCGAATGCTGGCTTCAATTTTCTCGACGAAGGCCCGTGCCATCAGCATCTGACCCACGGCAATTCCCGCCTGCCCCTGCTGCTGGAATTGCTGCTGATATTCGCTCAGGAACTGCTCGAGCTGCAGCAAGGTCGCCTCGCCCTGATTCACCCGGGCCTGACTGTCGGCCAGAAACTGATCGGCCTGGCGCTTCTTGCGCTGCGCCAGGTCCTGCAGCAGGGCCATGCGCTGGGAGCGTTTTTTCATCGCCGCACCCCGGCGACAGGCGTCACAGCGGCGGGATTACCCATGGCGGGTTTGGGCGGTGGCGACAGCACCATCGACAGTTCCTGAATGCACTGCGCCATGGGCTTGGCCTCATTCAGGCTCTGCTGCAGAAAACTGCGCAGCACCGGCATGCGCTCTATGGCAAAATCCGTGTCCGCATCACTGCCCTTGCTGTAGGCACCCACGGTAATCAGGTCTTCGTTCTGCTGGTAGCGTGACATCAGCTGCTTGAAACGCATGGCCAGCGCCAGATGAGCCTCCCCCACGATCGAGGGCATCGCCCGGCTGATGGAGGCCTCCACATCAATGGCCGGGTAATGACCCTGCTCGGCGAGGCGGCGCGACAACACCACATGACCATCCAGAATGGCCCGCGCCGCATCGGCCACCGGGTCCTGCTGGTCGTCCCCTTCGGTAAGCACCGTATAAAAAGCCGTGATGGAACCGCCCCCGGTCGCGCCATTGCCCGCCCGCTCCACCAGACGCGGCAGCTTGGCAAACACCGACGGCGGATATCCCTTGGTGGCCGGCGGTTCACCCACCGCCAGGGCGATTTCACGCTGAGCCTGGGCATAACGCGTAAGGGAGTCCATCAGCAGCAGCACATTGCGCCCCTGGGCGCGAAAATATTCAGCAATGCGGGTTGCCAGCTGCGCGGCCCGCAGGCGCATCAGGGGAGAATCATCAGCAGGGGACGCTACTACCACGGAGCGCGCCAGGCCGGCCGCCCCCAGGTTGTGTTCGATAAACTCCTTGACTTCGCGGCCGCGCTCGCCGATCAGACCCACAACAATAATGTCGGCTTCGGTGTAGCGCGTCATCATGCCCAGCAGCACCGACTTGCCCACACCGCTGCCGGCAAACAGACCCAGACGCTGGCCGCGACCCACGGTGAGCAACGAGTTGATGGCGCGAATGCCGACATCCAGCGTCTGTTCGATGGGATGGCGATTCAGCGGATTAATCACCTCGCCGCCCAGGGATACGCGCTCGACAGCCTCGATCGGGCCCTTGCCATCCAGCGGCTTGCCGACACCATTAAGCACCCGCCCCAGCAGGCCGGGCCCCACATCCACCTGCCCGGCTCCGCCCAGCGGCGTGATGCGCGCACCCGGCTGCAGGCCGTCGATGCTGTCCAGCGGCATCAGGTAAATACGATCTCCGGAGAACCCCACCACCTCGGCCTCGACCCGTACGCCGGGGCGCACCTGAATCTCGCAGTTGTCGCCGATGGCAACCTGCAGACCCACGGCTTCAAGCGTCAGGCCGATAAGACGGGTAATGCGACCTTCCACCAGCGGGCGCACGGCGCTGTAGCTTATATCCAGATGGCGTTGCATGCGCTGCAGCAGACGGGACATGGCGTCAAATTTCCGTCACTTGGCGCTGTCGTCAGGGCCAGACTCGGTCAGACGTGACAGCAGTTGATCGGCAGCCTGGCGAAAACGGCTCTCTACGCGGCTATCCACCCGGCAATTGGCAGTCTTGATGACACAACCGCCGGCACTGATGCCGGCATCGGGTACCAGCTCGCGGTCATCCCTTGCCTCCACCAGCGGCTGCAGCAGCACTTCGTCTTCCGGATTCACATGGATGCGCACGGCGCCGCCTTCGCTGGGCAACTGCGCCAGCGCGTCCTGCACCGCCTGCAGAATCAGCGCCGGCTGACTGCTGAGTTCGTGCCCGGTCACAGCCTGAGCCAGCGAGGTTACCAGACTGAGCAGGCACTGCTCCAGCTGCTCGCCTTGCTGGGCCAGCGGCGCTTCGAGTTCGCCCAGCAGCTGCGACAGGCGTTCCAGGGAGCGGTCAATTTCCACCTTGCCCTGTTTCAAGCCTTCGGCGTGGCCCTTGAGGCGCCCTTCTTCGAGCCCCTTGGAAAGCCCCTCGCGGTAGCCTTCGTCCAGTCCTTCCTGGCGCGCCTCATCGGTGATCTGCTCCAGCTCCGCCAGCGTCATCTTGGCGCCGCCAAACAACTGTTCCTCGGGCTCCAGCTGTTCCTCTACCGCCGACTCCTGTCGCTGCACCAGCGCCACCAGATGCGCACCCTGCACCCGGGGCAGCTGCCAGGGCAGCACCAGACCCACATCGGCGGCGGGAATACGTGTCGGTTTTTTGTCAGATGGGTTCATGGCGACCTCAGACCAGTTCCTCGCCACCGCCGGCGAGCATTATCTCGCCGTCATCGGCCAGGCGACGTGCCACTGTGAGGATTTCCTTCTGTGCCGTTTCCACTTCGCTGACCCGCACAGGCCCCTTGGCCTCCAGGTCATCACGCAGCAGCTCGGCGGCACGCTTGGACATGTTCTTGAAGATCTTTTCCTGCAGCGCCGTATCGGCGCCCTTGAGCGCGATGACCAGAAGATCGGTGGAGACTTCACGCAGCAGAACCTGCACGCCCTTGTCGTCCAGATCCAGCAGGTTGTCGAAGACAAACATCAGATCGGCGATCTGCGATGCCAGGCCCTCATCAGCCTCGCGAATGCCATCCATGACCTCGGCTTCCACGCTGCTGTCGATAAAGTTCATGATGCTGGCGGTAGCCTTGATACCGCCGAGGGTGGAGGTCTGACTGCTGGAGCCGCGACCGGTCAACTGCGCCTCGAACATGTCGTTCAGCTCCTGCATTGCCTGGGGCTGAATCTGATCCAGCGCCGAGACGCGCATCAGTATATCGAGCCGAACCCGGTCGTCGAAATAGGTCAGCACGTGGGCCGCCTGATCGGGGTCGAGGTAAGCGATTACTACCGCCTGAATCTGCGGGTGCTCGAAGCGGATGACTTCAGCGATCTGGCGCGCCTCCATCCAGCGCAGCGTATCGAGTCCCGAGGTATTGGTACTCATCAGGATACGATCGATCAGGGTCTTGGCCTTTTCCTCGCCCAGCGCCTGATTCAGCATGGCGCGAATATAGCGGTCGTTGTTGATGCCAATGCCGGTCTGATCGCTGACCACATGCATAAAATCCGACACCACCGCCTCAACCCGCGACTGAGGCACGTTACTCAGGCGCGTCATGGCATAGCCGATGCGCTGCACTTCCTTGGGGCCCAGATGCTTGAGCACCTCGGCGGCATCCGCCTCGCCCAGACTGATCAGCAGTATCGCCGCCTTTTCAATATCATCCAGGGCGCCGCCCCCGGCATCATCACTCATGTTCCGCTACCCATTGCCGTACTGCCTGCGCCACCCGGGCAGGATCCTCGGCCACCATACTACGAATGGTATTGATCTGATATTCGAAGCTTTCATTGGGTGTCGACAAAAAGCTTTCTTCCTTGTTGCCAAAAGTCACCCGGTCATCCGCCACATCGGAGCTTTCGAGCCCTTCAAGCTCTGCAGCCACATTGCCACTGCTGCCAAGTAACGGCTTGCCGTCATCCGTTGCCGGCACCGCCAGGTTCTTCAGTATCGGGCGTAACACGCCAAATACCAGCAGCAGCACAAAGAGCGCGGCCATCACCTGCTTGACGATATCCCAGAGCCAGTCCTGCTGCCACAACGGCGTGTCGGCCGCCTCCACAAAGGACTCGGGGGCGGCGAAGGCCGAGTTGATGACATTCACGCTGTCGCCACGCTGGGGCGAATAGCCCACGGCATCCTGTACCAGAATGCGCAGCCGTTCGAGTTCGTTCTGGGACCAGGGCTGACGCTGCCCGCCGCCCTCTTGCGCACGCGCCGAGGGAATATCATCCACCACCACGGCGACGGTCAGGCGCCGCACACGGCCCATCTGCTGGCGCGTGTAGCTGATCGAGCGATCCAGTTCATAGTTGCGTACCGCCTGCTGACGACTGCTGCCCGACAGTGCGCCGCCAGCGCCTGCAGCCGCTGCCCCGTTGGCCACTTCCGGTACTGTGCTGGGCCCTGGAGGCTGATTCGACAGCGCACCCGGCACGCCACCGGCGGCCTGTCCCCCTGCACGACTTTCCTCGACGGTCTGTTCACTGCGCAGCGATGGCAGATCCGGATTGAACAGCTCGCTGGTCTGCTCCACTGCATTGAAATCGATGTCTGCCGACACCTCGGCACGGTAGTTGCCGAGCCCCACCACCGGTTGCAGGATGCTGTTAACACGATTAAGCAGGGTTTCCTCAATCTTGTGGGTGTAGTCCAGCTGCTTGCCAGCCAGGACGACATCTTCATCTACATCGCGGGTATTGAGCAGCCGTCCCTTCTGGTCCACCACCGTCACATCACGCACCTCCAGTTCCGGCACCGACGAGGCCACCAGGCTGGCAATGGCGGCCACCTGGTTGGGCTCGATACGCCGGCCGGCAAAGAGCTCAACGAACACCGATGCACTGGGCTTGCGCTCATCGCGGATAAACACGGTACTTTTGGGAATGGCCAGATGCACTCTGGCGCTGCGAATGGCGACCAGACTGGCGATGGTACGCGACAACTCACCTTCCAGGCCGCGGCGGTAGCGGGCGTTCTCCATGAACTGACTGGTGCCCAGGGTCTGTTCCTGATCCAGCAGTTCAAAGCCTACGCTCTTGTCCGCGGTAAAGCCCTCTGCGGCCAGCTTCAGACGGGCCTGATGCACATGCTCCTGCGGCACCAGTATGGCGCGGCCATCGGCATCGAACTTGTAGGGGGTGTTGTACAGGCGCAGCTGCTCGATCACCTGATTGGCGTCGGCAAAGGAGAGGTTGGAAAAGAGCACCCGGTAATCGGGCTGTTGCGACCAGAGCACCACGGCGAAACCGATCGCAACACTGGCAGCCAGGCCCACCATCAGGCCTATCTGCCGAAGAATGCTGAGACTGCTGAAGCCGGCCATCAGACCACGCTTGCCGCCTTCGAGTTGCGCCGGGGTATTATCCATTCAAGTGAAGCCGCCCTGATTCCTGTTGGATCCCGTATTACATCGGCATCTTCATAATGTCTTCATAGGCCGAAACCAGCCGGTTACGCACCTGAGTCATGGCCTCGAACGAAACCGACGCCTTTTCCATACTGATCATGACCTGGGGAAGGTCCACCGTGGGATCGCCCTGCTCGTAGGATACCGCCAATTTTTTGGCATCTCCCTGCAGACCATTCACATTGTCGACTGCATTCTTCAGCAGCTCACCGAAACCGGTACGGTCCACGCCTTGCGGCCCCTGCTGCACACCCGGCGCCAGAATCGGCGACACCCCTTGCTGTGCCTGGGCCTGCATTGCTCGCATCTGCATCAGTACGCTATTGATATCGGCGCGCTCAACCATTGCTGTCTCCCCCGACCAACCTGGCAGCATTTTGACATTATATGTCGCTTTAACACGTCAGCAAGCTCGCCAACGCACTATTACGACAAAATGCTGTCACCAGAACGTCAATAAGTTAGTTATCAACAGGAAACAAAGCAAATAGCACGCCAACAATATGATTTAAAATTGACGGCACGCTACAAACCCGCCAGGCAGCGAAGCGCCACCCGCTTTCAATCACCGGCGCTGGGAGCTTCGCCGTGCTTGAGGCGCACATACATCAGCGCCACGGTGATGGCATCACCGAGGGCGGTATGACGTTCAATGACAGGCACGTCCAGCTTTGAGGCCAGAGTGTCGAAACGCAGGTCCAGGGTGCCGCCGATGGATTTCCACTTGATGATGTCGTGATAAACATGGGACAGCTCGATGGTCTTGTTGGGCAGACCAAAGCCGTAACGCGGGCGCAGATACTTGTCGAGCATGCGCACATCGAAGCTGACGTAGTAGCCGAGAATCGGTCGGTTGCCGACAAACTCCAGTACCAGGCGCAGCGCTTCGTCGATCTCGATACCGTCCGCCAGATCCGCAGCACGCAGCTTGTGTATCTTGATTGAGTCAGCGCCAAGGCTCGCCGGCGGCTTGAGACGGATATCGAGCCGCTCGCTGGTCAGCACGCGGGTGCCGCGTATCCGCACCGCGGCGATGGAGAGAATCTCCGCCTCGGCCACATTGAGGCTGGTGGTTTCGCAGTCCAGCGAGACCACCTCATCACCCCGATACGGCTCGAACAGGGCCCCGTGGATGCCGCCGCGGTGATCGAGCCGGTCCTTGAGTCGGCGCAGGGTTCTGGGAATGTACATCAGCCCTCCAGGCGATAACGCAATGCCAGATGTTTCTTGAAACTTTTGACGATCTGCAGCCCATCGCGCAACAGATCCCGTTCCATCTTGTTCAGCAGCGGCAGCTCGATCAGGTTGGGGGTCGGATCATGACCGTCGGCACTGGCCTCGAGCCTGCGCATCTGCTGTCGCAGGCGCAGCTGCACAAAGAGCGCCAGCGCTTCAGCCAGTTCCGCACCCTGCTCGGTCTGTAGCTGCCCCAGCTCCACCAGGGCGTCGATACGGGCGAAGGTATTGGTGGCCAGCAGCCTATACTCCAGCGCCATGGCGCGGATGCCGTGCACCACAGGGAAAATGCCGCCCTTCTTTATATCCAGCTGCGCCTTGTCCCGCAGGCTGCCAAAAAACGTCAGCGGCGTGTCGAATTCCAGCGCCGCACGGGTGAAGTGAGAAAAGAATAGATCGTTATTGCGCAGGTGACGCAAAAACCAGTTACGTCCGGCCTTGAACAGCGCAGGGTTTCCCGCCACAGGCTTGGCATCCACGGCGATAGCCAGGTTCATTACGGCGTCACCTTCGCAGGACTGCGCCCAGTCGCTCAGTTTTTGCGTCCAGTCCCCCAGCGAATTCACCCACGCAGGATTCGATACCATGATATTGCCGGGGCAAGGCGGAAAGCCAAACTCGATCAGCCGTGCGCTGAAGCGCTGCAGCGTCAGCTGCATGCCGGGCCAGCTCAGGCCATCGCGGTAGATGACGGCATTATCCTGGTCGGTCTTGAGAATCTGCTCACCCCGCCCTTCGGATCCCATCACCACCAGGCACACGTGGGGCTGCATGTCCGCCGGGATCATCAGGTCGAACAGCTTGGCCATGATACGACCGTTCATGGCCGCCAGCAGATCCATGGTAAAGCGCACCTTGACGCCGTGGGATACCAGCGACTTGATCAGGCTGTTCAGGCCCTGCGCGGCCTCCTGCAGATCCTCCTCGCTCTGGGCGCGCTCGATACGAAGACCTATTACATGGGAATGGCTGGAGAAATAACTCAGAATATCGGTCAGCGCGACTATCCCCACCAGCGTCTGCTGGCGCATGACCACCAGGCGCTCAATATGCTGCTGGGTCATGAGTACCAGCGCATTGAACAGGTAATCATCCGGGCTGACCGTCACCAGCCGGAAGCTGGCGATCTGCACCAGATCCGCCGACTGCTCCAGCTTGCCGATGACCAGGGCCTCCAGCAGGTCCGTCTTGGTGATCATGCCGTAGCGATTGCCCTTGCGCACCAGCACGCAGTCGGCCTTGCGGGCGCGCATCAACACAGTGGCATCGCTAATGCTGGTGCCTTCGTCGACGATCAGCGGTTCCTGCATCAGGCCACTGCTGACCTTGGCCAGCATGAACTCGGCCATGTCCTGATCCTGATCGTGCTGCGCCACTATCTCGGATTTGACCGCCAGATTCTGCGCGAAGTAGTCCGCAAACAGCGAGTTGCTGGACACCAGCTCCAGCAGCACCCGCGTCGGCAGTATGTGGCAGATAGTTTCGTCCACCGCGACGAAGTTATGTATCGCACGGCCACGGATGGCCGACCAGCCGCCAAAGTAGTCATCCGCCTGATAGTGCACAAATACCTGCCCAGGCACATCGGTCCCATCGGCCCGGCACTCTTCACTCTCGCTGACACGGCCCTTGAGGATGACATAGACCCCCTCGGACTCACCACCGGCCGCAACTATGGTTTCGCCCTTCTGGTAGTAGGCGATATCCAGACTCTGCTGCAACAGCGCCTGCTCGCTCTCACTAAGCAGGCTGAAGGGCAGATTGCTGATATTAAAGGTCGAAGACATCACAAACTCCTTGTCTGACATTGCTAGCAGCCTGTCGGGCTTGGCCGATCGTAGCGAGGGAAAGCCCGTTTTGAGGCAGTTTTTGAGCTCTTTTGAGACGATAAATCGGCAGGACAGCCGATTTACACAGCGTTAGCTGCCCACCGGGCAAGCTACAGGGATGTAGCTTGTGAATAGTGGTTCTATTTAACAAAAAAGAGCACGAAAAATGACCAAAGGCGGCTTTTCCGCAGTAGATCAGTGTTAAGTCCGACAGGCTGTCCAGAACCCTGCCGTCGCCCATGACAAGCCTCCTGAAACCAAAAAGGCACACCCGCATAAGCCGGTGTGCCTTTGTCCCTACTGACTAACAGTAAAGCTCAGATAGGTTAGTGTGCGTGCGCCTGACCCGCACCGCGAGGGATACGGATGTTTTCGACAATCGCCTGAATTTCAGCCGAGGGCGCGGGCGTCATCGACGAGACCAGGAAGGCCGACGCGAAGTTCAGGATCATGCCGACGGTACCGAAACCTTCGGGAGAAATACCGAAGAAGTAGTCATCCGGGCTGCCACCCATGAACTTGAAGTAGATGATGTACGCCATGGTTGAGACCAGACCTACCAGCATGCCTGTCACCGCACCTTCAGTATTCATGCGCTTGCTGAAGATACCCATCAGCAGTACAGGGAAGACCGAAGCACAGGCCAGACCGAAGGCAAGGGCTACCACCTGCGCCACAAAGCCCGGTGGATTGATCCCGAAGTAGCCGGCGATACAGATCGAGACCACCGCCGCCAACCGTGCATACAACAGCTCCTGCTTGTCGGTTATGTTGGGGTTGATTGTCTTCTTCATCATGTCATGCGCTATCGCCGTCGATATGACCAGCAGCAGACCTGCCGCCGTCGAAAGCGCCGCCGCCACCGCACCGGCCGCTACCAGGGCTATGACCCAGGCCGGAAGATTGGCAATCTCGGGATTCGCCAGCACCATGATATCGCGATCGACGTACACTTCGTTGGCAAAAGGCGCGCCATTCACCGCCGCAGGCTCCATTTTCGGGTTGCTGACCAGACGCTGGCCAAACTCACCAGCCCCCTCCGTGAAGGCCGGCTTGCTACCTTCAAAGGCATCACCCGCCGCATACTGGACCTTGCCATCGCCGTTATGATCGTACCAGCCGATCAGACCCGAGGTTTCCCAGTTCTTGAACCAGCTCGGCATTTCCGTATAGGTCGTACCGGTATTATCGGCGCCGTTAATCGTATTGATCAGGTTCACGCGACCAAAGCCTGCCACGCCCGGAATAGAGGTGTACAGAATGGCGATGAAGATCAGCGCCCAGCCGGCGGAGGTACGGGCATCCTTGACGCGCGGTACGGTAAAGAAGCGCACTATAACGTGGGGCAGACCCGCGGTACCGGCCATCAGCGCAACGGTGAAGAACACCATATCAATGGTCGACTTGCTGCCATCCGTATAGGCCTTGAAACCAAGTTCCACCGACAGCGAATCCAGCGTAGCCAGCACCGACTGACCCGTACCCAGGGTTGCGCCCAGACCAATCTGGGGCAGGAAGTGCCCGGTAATCTGTGCCGACAGGAAGAAAGCAGGCACCGTAAACGCCAGAATCAGCACACAGTACTGGGCCACCTGAGTGTAGGTAATGCCTTTCATGCCACCCAGCACCGCATAGAAGAATACGATGGCCATACCCAGCAGTACGCCTGTATTGACATCAACATGCAGGTAGCGGGAGAACACGATACCCACACCACGCATCTGCCCCGCCACATAGGTGAAGGAGATAACGATGGTGCAGAGCACGGCAATCATGCGCGCCGTGCTGCTGTAATAGCGGTCACCGACGAAATCCGGCACGGTAAACTTGCCGAACTTGCGCAGGTACGGCGCCAGCAGCATTGCCAGCATCACGTAACCGCCGGTCCAGCCCATCAAATAGGCAGAACCATCGCGGCCGACGAAGGAAATAATCCCCGCCAGAGAAATAAAGGACGCTGCGGACATCCAGTCCGCCGCCGTGGCCATGCCGTTGGCAATCGGGTGAACACCGCCGCCTGCCACGTAAAATTCTTTGGTAGATCCGGCCCTTGCCCATATCGCGATACCGATATAGAGCGCAAAGGAGCCCCCGATGAAAAGATATGTGAGTAAATCGATACTCATAATAATGCCGCCCTTCTAGTGTCTTTTATCGTTGTTATTCGTGAACGTCATATTTTTCGTCAAGCCTGTTGGTACTGAACACGTAGGCCCAGATCAGGATGACGAAAATAAAGATGGAACCTTGTTGCGCAAACCAGAATCCCAGCGGAAAACCGAAGAACTGAATGGTATCAAGCTGGTCAACAAACAGAATGCCGCAACCGTAGGAGGCGATGAACCATATCGCAAGATAGGTCCAGATAATGCGCAGGTTCGCGCGCCAGTAGGCAAGAGCTTTTTCAGGACTCAGAGACATAGCACATACCTTTATTGTTGTTAGCAGGATTAATTAAAATCAGGACAGATTCAATCTAGCAGAGCACTGCTGATTAAATAGCCCCGACTTTAGTCCAACCCGGTGCACTGCAAACAATTTCAAGTCCCCGAAATACGCCCGCAGAGCCCGTAATACGGGGATTTATCACAAGAAAAACATTTGCAAACACAGCCCATGGCGACTCGTTATACAATAGTCGTACGGCAAAGCTCTGCAAAAAGGCAGAGACTGCAAAGATGAACGCGGAGTCAGCGGCGCCTATGTTTTCCGGCTGGACAATAATACTGATTTCATTGGCTTATGTGGGCCTGCTGTTTGCCATCGCCTATTATGGCGACAGCACCCGCAAGGGTCGCTCCTATGCCGCCAATCCGGTTATCTACTCGCTGTCCCTGGCAGTGTATTGCTCATCCTGGACCTTTTACGGTGCCGTAGGCCGTGCCGCCTCCAGTGGCTGGGAGTTTCTGGCCACCTACCTGGGCCCCTTTCTGGTATTCATTTTTGGCTGGCGCGTGCTGGAAAAAATGATTCTGGTGAGCAAAGAACAAAATATCACCTCCATCGCCGACTTTATCTCGTCCCGTTATGGCAAGAGCCAGAGTCTTGCCGTGATGGTCACGGTGATCGCGGTACTGGGCACCATTCCCTATATAGCGCTGCAGCTGAAGGCCGTGGCCATCAGTTACGATGCCCTGGCGCCGGCGGCCAGCGACGCCCTGAGCAAAGGTAATGATACCGCCCTGTTCGTGGCCCTGCTGATGGCGGTATTCGCCATCCTGTTCGGCACCCGCCATATAGATGCGACCGAACACCACGAGGGCATGGTACTGGCGGTGGCGTTCGAGTCCATCGTCAAGCTCACCGCCTTTATTGCCGTCGGCCTCTTTGTCACCTTCAATGTCTTCGAAGGCCTGGACGACATGCTGTTCAACCTGGCCAACCAACTGAGTTACAACGAAAACTTCGGCAGTCTGTTGAAGGACAGTTTCCTCACCGAGACGCTGCTGGCCTGCGGTGCGGTACTCTGCCTGCCGCGCCAGTTTCACGTCAGCATTGTCGAAAACACCGATGTCGCCAACCTTCGTGTAGCCCGCTGGCTGTTTCCGCTCTACCTGGTGGCACTGGCCGCCTTCGTGCTGCCGATTTCGGTCGCAGGCTTCATGGTGTTTGGAAGCCAGAACGTCGATACCGACACCTTTGTGCTGATGCTGCCACTGGCCGCCGATTACAAGGCGCTGGCAACCCTGGCCTTTATTGGCGGCCTGTCGGCGTCCACCAGCATGGTGATCGTAGCCAGCGTGACCCTGGCTACCATGGTGTGCAACGACATCGTAATGCCGCTGCTGCTGCGCACACCGCGCCTCAAGCTGGCCGAGAACAACGACCTGGGCGGCCTGCTGCTGCAGGTGCGCCGTATCACCATTGTCTGCCTGCTGCTGCTGGCCTACTTCTACTACCGCATTCTGGGGGATCGCGGCTCCCTCGCCTCCTTCGGTCTGCTGGCGTTTGTCGCTGCCATCCAGTTTATACCCGCCATTCTGGGCGGCATCTACTGGAAGCGCGGCGCCCGTTACGGCGCCTTGGCGGGGCTGGCGGGCGGCTTCTGCCTCTGGGTGTACGCCCTGGTGATCCCCACCCTGATCGACGCCAGGCTGATCTCCGACGCCCTGCTGCCCGCGAGCGCCGCGGCCGGTGGCTGGCTCTCCCCCACCGACCTTTTGGGCCTGCGCAGCTGGACGGGGCTGGACCCGCTCAGCCACGGCGTGATCTGGAGCCTGACCGTCAATATAGGGCTCTATGTGCTGGTGTCACACTACAGCGGCTCGCGCCTGGTGGACCGTATCCAGGCCAGCGCCTTTGTCGACGTCTACAGCAAGGAGCTGCAGGACCCGTCGCGCCATTACAGCCAGGTCACCGTTGGCGATCTGCAGATCCTGGCCGGACGTTTTCTGGGACCCCAGCGCGTGCAGCAGGCCTTTGCCGGTTTCTCGACCCAGCATGGCGACAAGCCGCCGCTGTCGGGTGACAAGGCACCGGCGGAGCTGATCCGCTTTACCGAGCGCCTGCTGGCCGGTGTGATCGGCGCATCCTCGGCCCGTATCGTGCTGGCCTCGGTGCTGCGCGGCAAGGAAATGCAGATTGGCGATGTCGTCACCATCGTCGATGAGGCCTCCAAGGCGCTGCGCTTCAACCGCTCACTGCTGCAGTCCACCATCGAGAACGTGACCCAGGGCATCAGTGTGGTGGATCAGCAGCTGCGTCTGGTGGCCTGGAACCGGCGCTACCTCGAAATGTTCAAGTATCCCGACGGCCTGATCTGTGTCGGGCGCCCGATCGAGGAAATATTCCGCTACAACGCCCAGCAGGGCGAATATGGCGAGGGCGATATCGATGTGCTGGTAAGGCAGCGCATGGGCAGCCAGGTGAGCCATGAGCCCCACCTGTATGAACGCCATCGCCCCGATGGCACTGTGCTCGAAATCCTCGGCAACCCCATGCCCAACGGCGGCTTTGTCACCACCTACGCCGACATTACCAATCACAAGCGCACCGAGGCTGCGCTGCGTGAAAGCGAACAGAATGTGCGCACCTATACCGATAATGTGCCCATCCTGATCGCCTATCTGGACCCGCAGCGACGCTTTCTGTTCGTCAACAAGGCCTACGCCGACGCCTTTGGCATAGACCGGCACCATGTGCAGGGACTGGCCTACGAGACAGTGCTCAGCAAGGCTCAGGCCAGTTGCCGCAACCTCTATATCGAGCAGGTACTGCGTGGCCAACGGGTACGCTTTGAGTCCGTCATGCCGAGCCAGATTCCCACCGATTCACCACGTTACGCCGAAGTCACCTATATCCCCCACTTCGACGAGCAGCACGCGGTGGTGGGCTACTTCACGCTCTATCAGGACATCACCGAAAGACGTACCGCGGAGCTGGCGCTCAAGGAAACCAATGAAACCCTGGAGGAGCGCGTGCGCGAGCGCACCCAGGCGCTGTCGACGGTCAACCGCGAACTGCGCAAGGAAAACACAATCCGCGCTCTGATCGAGGACGAGCTGCGCCAGGCCAAGGCCGAGGCGGAAGCGGCGAACCTCGGCAAGACGCGTTTTCTGGCCGCCGCCAGCCACGACCTGCTGCAACCGCTCAATGCCGCACGCCTGTTTAGCTCCGCCCTGGCGCAGCAAAGCCATGATCAGAGCACCTATCGGCTGGTGGAAAATCTGGACTCGTCTCTCAAGGCGGCCGAAGAGCTGATCACCACCCTGTTGGACATTTCCAAGCTGGACGCCGGCGCCCTGGCCGCCAATGTAACCGATTTTTCGATCAGCACCATGCTCACCAACCTCAGTACCGAATTCAGCCTGCTGGCAGTAGAGAAGCAGCTGCAGCTGCGCTGGTGCAACTCACAGCAGGTGGTCGCGTCTGACCAGGCGCTGTTACGCCGTATTCTGCAGAACTTTCTTTCCAACGCCATTCGCTACACCCAGCACGGCAAGGTACTGCTGGGCTGCCGGCGCCGGGGCGACCGGCTGCGCATCGAGGTTTGGGATACCGGCGTTGGCATAGCACCGGACAAGCTGAATGAGGTGTTCGAGGAGTTCAGGCGCATCGACAACCCACGCCACAGCCAGGTGAAGGGACTGGGGCTCGGCCTTGCCATCACCGAGCGTATCGCCCGCATTCTCGGCCATCGTATCGAGGTACGCTCATGGCCCGGCAAGGGCACGGCCTTCAGTATCGACGTGCCCTTTGGTGACCCCAGCAAGGCCGTCCGGCAGAAAACCGAGCAACGGGGCTGGATTCGCAGCAAGGGCCTCAATGGCGTGCGGGTGCTGGTCATCGACAACGAACCCAAGATACTCGAGGGCATGCGGGCGCTGCTCAATGGCTGGTCCTGCGAGGCCATCACGGCCCTGTCGGTGGATGAAGTCCGGCAGCAGCTGAACGGCTCCGGCTTTGAGCCCGATATCATTCTGGCCGACTACCATCTGGGAGAAACCTATACCGGACTCATGGCGCTTGACGCCATGCAGCCCTTCTGGTCCAAACCCATACCTGCGGTGATTATCACCGCCGATCGCACCGACAGTGTCAGCGATGAAATTGCCGAACGGGGTGTGCAGCTGCTGACAAAACCGGTGAAGCCCGCGGCACTGCGGGCCATGATCAACAAGCTGATCGCCAGCGATAAGGGCTAGGTGCAAGGAAGAATGGCTAGAAAAAAAGGAGCAGGGAGGGCAACAACAAAAGGGCAATCCTGCGTGGGGATTGCCGCCTGGATCAGACCGAGCGGCTGAAAGCTATTTCAGCTCGGTTTTGGGCGGTTCAACGCCAAGGCGCTGCGCTGCAATCACCGCCTGGGTACGGCTGTTGACGCCGAGCTTGCGCAGGATGGCGGTTACATGGGCCTTGATGGTGGCCTCGGACACGCTCAGCTCATAGGCGATCTGCTTGTTCAGCAGCCCCTCGGTAAGCATGGTAAGAACCCGGAACTGCTGCGGCGTCAGGGATACTAGCGCCTGGGCAAAGCGCTGATCTTCCGGCTCGATCTGACCGAAACTGTCGGCGATCTCCTGCGGCAACCACTCCTCGCCCTGCAATACTGCCGTAATGGCCTCGGCAATCACTTCCAGCGGCGCTGACTTGGGGATAAACCCTGAAGCGCCATACTCGATGGCCCGCTGCATGACATGCACTTCTTCGCTGCCAGACACCACCACCACCGGAATACCCGGATTCTGCCCACGCAGAAACACCAGTCCTGAAAAACCACTGGCTCCTGGCATGTGAATATCCAGCAATACCAGATCGGCGTCCGAATGCTTGCCCACCGCCTCCTGCACCGCCGCCAGCGTATCGGCCTCGACGATTTCCACCCCCGGCACTGCCTGGGAGACCGCCTGTTTCAGTGCGGCCCGAAACAGCGGATGGTCATCGGCGATGATGATTTTTTGCGCTAACTGCATGCGGTGTCTCCATCTGCGTACCCGTTACCGGGTTTTATTATATGCCAAACCGCAATCAATCCGGCTGTCGGAAACTCTGCCTGGCAGCCCGTGCAGACGCCCTTTCATAGAGTTCCTGGCGGCTATTCCTGGCAAGATCGCGACAGCATTCTGGAGGCGACTTTGCACCTGCGGTATGAGCCTGACTTTAAAGACAAAATGCCGCCACGACCAGAGGCCGGGAGGCATTTATGCAAAGCTAGTGTACTGCTTCGTCCTAATGGGTGCTTATAGAGCCCGCCAATTCGTGTCCGGCAAGGCGCCGTTCGCCGGTAATAGTGGGGCTCTTGCCAAGAAGCGGCAACGCAGCAGGGCGCGAATGGGCGCGCTCCCTGCGGGCGAGCCGCCAGGAGGCCGTCCGCGGTGTTGCATTTCCTCGAAATAGGCCCACTATGGCTTCGAAAATGCGCCGTGCGGCCAACCTCCTGGCGACTCGCTAAAAGCGCCTATAAGAGCGAAGCAGTACACTTGTGCAGTTATTTGCGAAGTGACGCAGGCCAAAGGCCGCTGACAGGGCTGTCAGCGGCGGTTGTTTCAGACCTTGCGGTTAAGACGATGTTCGATCAGATCATCCACCACCGAAGGGTCGGCGAGGGTCGAGGTATCGCCAAGGGCGCCGAAATCGTCTTCGGCTATCTTGCGCAGGATGCGGCGCATGATCTTGCCGGAGCGGGTCTTGGGCATGCCGGGCGCGAACTGGATCAGATCCGGCGAGGCAATGGGGCCGATTTCCGAACGCACCCAGTTACGCAGTTCTTTCAGAAGTTCGTCGGATGCATCAAAGCCGGACTGCAGTGTCACATAGACATAGATGCCCTGCCCCTTGAGGCTGTGGGGATAACCCACCACCGCCGCTTCCGCCACCGCCGGGTGTGCCACCAGTGCGGATTCCACCTCGGCGGTACCCATGCGATGGCCGGAAACGTTGATCACATCATCGACGCGACCGGTAATCCAGTAGTAGCCATCGGCATCACGGCGGGCGCCGTCACCGGTGGTGTAGAAACCCTTGAAGGTGCTGAAGTAGGTCTGGGAGAAGCGTTCGTGATCACCCCAGATCGAGCGGCTCTGACCCGGCCAGGAGTCCTTGATCACCAGGTTGCCATCCGCGGCACCTTCCAGTTCGTTGCCTTCGTTGTCCACCAGCGCAGGCAGCACACCGAAGAACGGGCGCGTCGCGGAGCCAGGTTTGGTATCGATGGCGCCCGGCAGCGGCGTAATCATGATGCCGCCGGTTTCGGTCTGCCACCAGGTGTCGACGATGGGGCAGCTGTCCTTGCCCACCACGCGGTTATACCATTCCCAGGCTTCAGGGTTGATGGGCTCACCCACCGATCCCAGCAATCGCAGACTCGAGAGGTCAGCGTTACCCAGCACATCCTCACCCTGCTGCATCAGGGCACGGATCGCCGTGGGCGCCGTGTAGAACTGATTGACCTTGTGCTTCTCGATCACGCGACCAAAGCGGCTGCTGTCGGGATAGTTCGGCACGCCCTCGAACATCAGGGTGGTGGCACCGTTGGCCAGGGGACCGTAAACAATATAGCTGTGGCCGGTAACCCAGCCCACATCAGCCGTGCACCAGTAGATGTCGCCCGGCTTGTAGTCGAACACGTATTCGTGGGTCATGGCGGCATACACCAGATAACCACCGGTGGTGTGCTTGAGGCCCTTGGGCTGTCCGGTCGACCCAGAGGTGTAGAGGATAAACAGCGGATCTTCCGCGTTCACGGCCTCTGCCGGGCACTCCGGCGACGCCTGGGCGGTGATGTCGTGGTACCAGACGTCACGGTGATCGTGCCACGCCAGCTTGTCACCGGTGCGCTTTACGACAACCACTTTCTGGGCGAACTTGGCTGCACCAGGGTCCGTCAGCGCTTTGTCCACGTTTGCCTTCAGCGGCACAACCTTGCCACCGCGCAACGAATAATCGGAGGTGATCACCACCTTGGACTGCGCACCCTCGATACGATTGGCCAGGGCTTCGGGCGAGAAGCCGCCAAACACAACAGAGTGCACCGCGCCGATACGCGAGCAGGCCAGCATCGCCACGGCAGCCTCGGGAATCATCGGCATGTACAGGGTCACCACATCGCCCTTTTCCACGCCCTGGGACTTGAGCGCGTTGGCCAGACGACAAACCCGGCCATGCAGGTCGCGGTAGCTGATGTGTTCGGATTCGCTCGGGTCGTCGCCCTCCCAGATAATGGCCGTCTGATCACCGCGCTCTTCCAGGTGGCGATCCAGGCAGTTGTAGGACGCGTTCAGGGTACCGTCTTCAAACCAGCGGATATCCACGTTATGCAGGTCGAAGGAGGTATTTTTCACCTTGGTAAAAGGCGTAAACCAGTCCAGCCGCTTGCCGTGCTCGCCCCAGAACGCATCCGGGTCATTGACGGACTGATCATACATGGTCTGGTATTTGGCGTTATCGATGTGCGCCTTGGCGGCGAACTCCGGATTTACCGGATGTACCTTGCTATCACTCATTGATTTACCCTTAAGCTTACTTGTTTTAATTGTGGGATCCTGGACGTGCGCAGGGCGCTGAAAACGGATCTATGGCGTAGAGTTATACAGACTTCACTACAGTGCCCTGAATTAGACATTGGTATATCCCAGCCCGCAAAACGGGCTTGCGGGGGCAGCCACTGAGCCGCTCCACAGCACCGCAACGCCCAGCCTGGACGGTCTGCAGGCCGGCACTCCTGTTCGCCCGCCCAGTGCCAGCCATAGTACTAAAAGACTAGCGCGACCTGACGCCGGCGGCCAGGTTTCAGCCTGAGCACAAGGCGGGCCCGGCACTAATCGCTCAGCGCAAAGCCGCTTTCACGCATGCGCGCCAGCTTGTAGCGCAGGGTGCGCGGGCTGATGCCCAGCCGTTCGGCAGCATCCTTGCGGCTGCCGCCGGTCTGTTGCAGCGCATCCACGATAAGCTGAAACTCGTGCTGGCGCAGATCAGACCCCAGCTGGCCGGCGTCTTCAGTCTCGCCGCCACTTTCGGCTACGACAGCGCCGTCTTCGTCTGCCTGAACCTGGGTCGCTGCAAACTGACTGATACTGATGGCCCCCGGCGACAGATGCAGGTCGGCGGACTGAATGCGGGTGCCGGTTTGCAGGATAAGGGCGCGCTGCATGACGTTATCCAGCTCACGGACATTGCCGGGCCAGCCATGCTCCCGCAGCAACTGGCGCGCCTCGGGGCTGAGGCTCGCAGGCGGACGATGCATCTTGGCGCAATGCTTGGCCAGCAGACGCTCGGCCAGCGGCAGCACATCCCCCTGGCGCTCGCGCAGCGGCAACCACTGCAGCGGGAATACGTTCAGGCGATAATAAAGATCTTCGCGAAAGCGGCCCTCGGCAACAAAGGCCTCAAGTGCGCGGTTACTGGTGGCCAGCACCCGCACATTGAGCTTGATGGCCTTGCGCCCGCCGATCCGTTCGACCTCCTGCTCCTGCAGCACGCGCAGCAGCTTGGCCTGGAGCCCAAGGTCCATTTCGCTGATTTCATCCAGCAGCAGGGTGCCGCCGTTGGCCTGCTCGAACTTGCCGGCATGACTGCTGTAGGCGCCGGTAAAGGCGCCTTTCTCATGCCCGAACAGCGTGGCCTCAAGCATGTTTTCCGGAATGGCGGCACAGTTGATGGCCACAAAGGACTGATCACTGCGGGCCGAGTGCTGATGAATATACTGTGCCAGCACTTCCTTGCCGGTGCCGGATTCACCGGTAATCAGCACGGTGGAGTCCGTTTCGGCCACGCGTCTTGCCAGCTGCAACAGTTGCCGGCTGCCGGCATCTTCGGCGATGGGCGGCTCGAACGCCGACAGGCCAGCAACGCCTGCATGCAGTCTGAGGGTTTCTATCAGCTGTTCGGGCTCGAAGGGTTTCATCAGATAGTCGACGGCGCCGGCGCGAATAGCCTCCACCGCCTTCTGCACCTGACCGAATGCGGTGATCAGCACCACCGGCAGACAGGGATGGGATTGCTGCAGGCGGGCCAGCAGGCCATGGCCATCTAGCCCCGGCATGTTAACGTCGCTGACCACAATATCCACCGCCGCCTGCTTGAGCCGCTCAAGCGCCTGGAGGCCATCACTGGCCTCCAGGTACTCGAAACCTGCCAGCGCCAGAGTATCTGCGAGAGCTTCGCGCAGCGCCTGATCATCTTCGACTATCAGTACCCGAATACTCATATGTCCCTTATATCCCTTATATCCCTTATATCCCTTATATCCATCTCGTGTACGGCTCCCTCAGGCATTCGGTAACGGCTGACCGGCATCGGCCATATAAGGCAGTAGCAGTGTTGCACAAGTACCCCGCCCCTGCGCTGAATCAAGCTCAAAACTGCCATGGTGGGCGCGGGCAACCACCTGGGCCACCGCCAGTCCAAGGCCGGTACCGTGGGACTTGGTGGTATAAAACGGCTGCATGGCCTGAGCACGGGTCTGCGAATCCATGCCGGGGCCCTGGTCGATTACCTCGAGGCGCAAAAAAGCGGCATCGGTGCGGGCGCGGATGGCCAGTTCTGCGCCGGGGCCACAGGCCTGCAGAGCGTTATCAACCAGGTTCTGCAGAGCGCCCAGCAGGGTTTCACGGTTGCACTGCAGCCAGATGCCGGGCGCGTCGTTATAACAGTCGCAGTCGGCATCCTGGCTCGATAGCGGCGCATCAAGCATGTCTTCAATGGCACGGAACAGCTCTTCGGTGCTGATACGATCATCCAGCCGCGTTTCGCCGCGGGCAAACACCAGCATGTCCCGTACCTGCTGCTCCAGATTCACCAGGCGCGACTTCACCTTGCCGGCAAAGCGCACCCGCTGGCTGTCTTCCAGTACAGGGCGGTTCAAATGGGCGGTGTAGAGCAGCGCCGCCGACAGCGGTGTACGAATCTGATGGGCGAGGGACGCCATCATGCGACCCATTTCCGACAGGCGCTGATAATGCGACAGGCGTGTTTGCAGCAACCGAGTTTCGGTCTGGTTAGTCAGCAGCACCAGCTGACCCGGCTCGTTGTCCATGGCACGGGTTGCCAGCTGCACCCGCCGGCCGTCCTGCAGCGAGACTTCGTGACCATCATCGCTGCGCGGCGCAAAGCTGCGCCGAATAATATCGATCCAGAGCTCTCCCTGCAGCGGCTCGCCCAGTAGATCCCGCGCCGCCGGATTGACCTGGGCCACACGGCCATCACTGTCGATCAGAATCACGCCGGCGGGCAGCAGATCGAGCAGCTTGCGCATGCGCTCCGCCAGGCCCGCGGTATGCTCCAGTTCGCCCACACGGGCCACTCTTTCGCGCGCCAGTTCATCCTTCGCCGCAGCAAGCTCCGCCTCGAGCTCGGCGATGCGGTTTTCAGCGGCGGTCAGCGCCTGGGTCGCTGTCGGCGGCGGAGTTAATGCCGGGCTCATTTGCGCGAGATTCCATATTTTCGCATTTTCTCCACCAGGGCCAAGGTACTGTCGCGGATCTGCAGCAAACTGGCGC
>NZ_JALDYX010000026.1 GCF_024267675.1 Marinobacterium sedimentorum
ATTTTAGCAAAAACCCTGTCAAGATATTTTTTATAAAAATGAGCTGAATAGTTACATTGAGTCTTTAATTTGCCCACATGGCTTTGTGCCCATTTCGACTGTTTCCCCGTCTTTATCCTTCCCCCGAAAACTTATCTTCTGTGATTCCAAGCTGGCTGGTGCGTGATCTTCTTCGCTTGTGAGGGAGGCCCTGCGAGCACCTGCAGCAAGCAGGGCGACCAAAGCGAATAATGTATCTGGCCACTATTTCTGGCCTCGAAGGAATGTTTTGGTAGGTAGATGTTGCTAAACTTTTAATTTTACATGCTAATCAAGCACTTGTATCTACCAATGCACCGAACCCTGCCGTTATGCTATGATCAATTCGGGAGTTACGGTGAATTGTCATGCAACTTCGCAGATGAACTTGGAAGAGTGAGATGATGAGCAAAAGACAAGGATCGAGGGTGTTCATAGCTCCAGATCGAGATGCAAACGAAGTTACACTCGAAGCGTCGAGTTCTCGTATAATTGCTCTTGGTACTCGTGATATTACTGTTGTACGTATAAACCGTGCTACAGCGGATCGCGCCATGAAAAAAGCGATGATTGCTCACTTGAAAAGACGCAGAGATGAGAGAAATGAGGATGACCTTGCAGAAGCGCTCATCTAAATAATAGATATTGGTTACTATATAGTTTAGTTATTCACGGATAGGTCGATGGAACAACAGGCTACGGAAGGTCAAGCTGACGATATTCAGCCGCATAATCCAATTCTTCTAAAGTTGGTCGTTGAGGAAGACGATCTTTCTCTGTCCTTAATAGGACGACTAGCGTACGCGGAATATAAAATACAGAAGTTTGAGTTTTTCCGCGATACGGAAGTTAACGAAGGCCGCTCGCCGACTCATGAGGAGCTAAAAGGTTTTCTTAGAAATTATAATGATCGGAGGCTGGATCAGCTGCGTTCGGAAGCGGAGCAAACTTTATTTGAGTTTGCAGACGAAATCTCGCAACAGTTTCTGACAGAACAAACACGAAACTCTGCAGTCCTACAGCAAGTAGTAGCCTCCAATGCAAAGGTTCAGGGCGAGCTGGATGATGTAAAGACTCACATTACGGATAGAACCAAGGCCAAGGTCGGATTTTTTTTGGGTATCGGGTCTTCTATTGCTGCCACAATTTTTCTCGCTGTTCTCCTTGCCATCATTGGCGCATCTAGTTCTGACTCAAACTTTGGAAAGCTTTATCGAGCAATTGTCCTAAATGAAGGAAAATTAACACTCGAACCAAGCCCAAAAAATGACTTAAACTGAAGAACATAACTCGCAGTTTTTCCGTGCGGCTAGCTTAGATGGACCGATCTAAGTTAAATGCACGACAGGGACGCAGTTGATCGTTCACGGCGTTGATGTGGATACTTTACACAATGCGTCGCATGAATACCTGGGGCTCAAGCACGAGCGCCTGCAAGGTGATAGAATCGTCGCCGACGGTCCCATTGTTGCGATCAGGTTACTTTAGGCCACTCAAGCGTTTTCTCGATCAATAAGCCGTATAGTCTCCCTTGATCGTCCATATCGGGCTATACCGTTGCCTGTAGCTGGTCAGCGGGCGGCAGCGAGCAGCCACCCGCAGTTAATGCGGTCTGGAGCGGACTGGCAGAATACTGTTCAGGGTTCAAATCACTGCCCCACCACCATTAATCGGTTTATCCCCGCGGTCGCGGGGAACCCAGCGTACTGCCGCGTCCCCGCTCGCAAGAACCAAATCCCTGGCCCCACTCAACGGCAATCAAACGGTGCTTCAGGGCAGCAGTCTTGCCCACGTCCACGCGAAGCAGCCGCCCCGCCCCTCCCCCCGCTAGCGGGCTGTTGGGCTATCCTGCCATCAGTAACGCCAGTGCCCATCCGCCGTGCAACGTGCATCCGCCCGCCAGAAGAGACTTCCAGATGAAAAAGGCCAGCCGAGAAGAACTTGTGCGCGATCACAGGCCCGAGGCAATCAGGCAGCGCCTCAAGGAGCCCGACAAGGCCCAGTACATCTCCGATGCGGTACTGGGCGGCATCGACGGCTGCGTGACCACCTTTGCCGTGGTCTGCGGCGCGGTCGGTGCCGGCTTCCCATCCGCGGTGGCACTGGTGCTGGGTCTTGCCAACCTGGTTGCCGATGGCTTCAGCATGGCCATCAGCAATTACGAATCCATCAAGGCGGCACGGGAATTCAGCGACGACGTTCGCCGTACCGAGCAGCACCATATCGATACCGTACCCGATGGGGAGCGCGAAGAAATACGCCAGATATTCGAGCAGAAAGGGTTTCAGGGGGACGTGCTGGAAGAAATCGTCCAGACAATCTGCCAGGACACGAACCTGTGGATCGACACCATGCTGACAGAAGAATACGGCCTGCAGAAAGCCTGCCCCCAACCCTGGAAGTCGGCGTTCACCACCTTCGCCGCCTTCCTGCTTGTCGGCGCCATGCCGCTGGCGCCTTTTCTGATACCGGCCCAAGACATGCAGTGGCAGTTTGCCCTCAGTGCCGCCATCGCCGCCTGCATGTTCTTCTCCATCGGCATGCTGAAAAGCCTGGTCTTCTCGCTGCCGGTGCTGGCGTCCGGCGTACGCACGCTGCTGACCGGCGGCACCGCCGCCTCACTCGCCTTCATCACCGGTTACCTGCTACGCACCCTGTTTGGCATAAGCCTGAGCTGAACCGGCACCTGCCAGCCGTTGGTGAAACCACAGGCAAAAAACCGGCCGCCTTCGATCAGCTGAAATCCGAAGGCCATGTGGTCAGGAAACCCTGCGTGGATACTGCATCTAAGTCGCTGCGCAGCCTCCCGGGAGCCTGCCCGAGTATGCTGGCCGAAGCGAGAGCCGGCTGGTTTGAGCTGGTTTCTGGGGTTAATAGTGCTTCTATTTAACGCAGAACAGCACAAAAAACAGCCCCTCTTGAGGTTAAAGAGCCAGCGGGTTCGCAGCAGGTGAAATTTTCGGACAGCCCCCCGGGGAGGCTACACTGTTTGATAGCTGTAAACAGGATTCCCGTTATGCAACGCTGCCGCCTGATCCCTGCTCTGATTCCTGCCCTGATGTTGATGCTGGCCTTTGAGGCGCAGGCCGGCGTCTACAAGTGCCGGGGGCCGGATGGCCGACTCAGTTTCTCCAGCCAGCCCTGCCCGGCACAGCAGCAGATCGACCATCGACTCTCCGCCGATGAAAAACAGCGTCAGGCCGACGCGGCGGCGTCCCGGGACCGGCAGCAACAGGAGGCGCAGGGCCCGGGCGACGCCGCGACGCCGCAGAATGCGTACGACCGGCTCATGCAAAAGCTGGCCGGGCGGGTCTACCGCCAGGGGGCCCCGCTAACCGGGCCAGGCACTGCCGCGCAGCCAGAATCCAACGCCGACCAGCTGGCTGGCGAACTGGTTCGGACCATGGAACAGGGGCTCACCTTTAACGTCGAGCCGGGCAGCACCTTCGATCCGGTAAGCAATAACCCAGGCGATGCTTCGGTACAGCAGGTCGCCGCTTTCCTGAAGACGAACCTGCATAACCCCGGCTCGCTTGAGCTGATCGAATGGGGCCCCGTGCTGAAGGTGATAAAGATCGACAAACTGGATTTCAGCTCCAGGAAGGAGTATCGGGTCAGGCTCAGGTTCCAGGCAAAAAACGGCCTGGGCCGCTATGTCCCGCTCGATCAGGTCTTCATTCTCGACACCAGCGCAACCGTGAAGCGGGTGGCCGATTTCGATGGCCGCCCCCTGCAGGACTACTGATCATCTGCGGCCGATGCACCTGGCCCACGGGGCGCTTCGAAGGCCCGGCGCCACTCCTCCAGAATCAGACTGCGTTTCATGGCATCGGTCTGCACCAGCAGCGATACGCCCAGTGGTATCGGGCGCAGCGGGCTACTGTAAGACAACCGCAGGTTCTGGGCACTGGTTTCGCCAGATACGTCATCGCGAATGGGATAGAGGCTCGATTTGTCCGCCAGTATCTGCTGGCCCTGCAGCGACAGCATGAAATCGAGGAAACGCTGCGCGTCCGGGGCATTCCCGGAAGCCCTGGGGATAAAGGCACTGCGCATGATCACGGTGGTGTAATCGCTGGGCAAGACCACGCTGAGCACCGGGTATTTCCTGGCCCAGGCATGGGCGTATGAGCCCAGCACGTTGTAGGCAATTACAATGTTGCCCAGTGCCAGCTGCTGCAGCATGGCTGCGCTGCTTGAGAACAGCTGGGTGTCATGCAGGCTGAAGGACTCCAGCAGGCGACCGTTGCTGGCGGTACGCAGGTTGTCGTGGGACCAGACCAGATAGCCAATACCCACGGTTTCAATATCAAAGGTGCCAATCCGCCCGCGCACCTGATCCCCCTTGCGCCGGATGAGGTCAATAAGTTCTGCGCGGCTCGAGGGCAACGTTTCGTTATCCAGAAAACCACTGTTGATCACCATCACCGCCGGCTCGTAGGTAATGCCAAAGATCTCGTTGCGCCAGCGGGCCCAGTCGGGCAGCGCCTGAGTCTCGGCCGAACGGTAGGGCTGGGCATAACCATCGTTGACCAGTTTGAACTGCAGATCCATGGCCGAACTCATCACCAGGTCCGGCGTTTTCGGCAAGTCGGCGAGGAAGCGGTTATACAGCTCCCGAGTGCCAAACTCGTGATAATTCACCCGTATCGACGGGTATTTCCGTTGATAGGCCTCCAGTACCGGCGCAATGGCCACAAAATCGGCCCCTCCATGAATCTGCAGCACCGAGGCTTGAGTGCCTTTAGCAGGAAGTGCCCATAGTGTTTCGGCCTGCAGCGCCGCCGCAGTCGCGCTCAGCAACAGGCCAGTCAGCAACCTTGAAAGCCGCATCACAGGACCCTCCTGCGGTGAAAACGGACAGTAACAACCAGGCCCGCGGGTTGATTGTCGGTCAGTTTCAGGGACGCGCGGTGATAGCTGGCGACGTCCTTGGCGATGGCAAGTCCAAGGCCCGAACCGGTGCGGACATTGTTGGGGCTGCGATAAAACCGCTCGAACACCAGTGGTTTCTCGGCATCCGGGATGCCAGGACCCTGATCCGCCACCGACAGACTGATATAACTTTCGTCCTGCTCCAGCCGCACCTGCACCTCGCTCCCCGGATTGCTGTAACGTATGGCATTTTCCAGAATATTTTGCACCATCTGGCGCAGCGCAAAGGCATTGGCCTGCAACAGCACCGCGTCGTCGCCGTCGTAGGCCAGCTCCACACCCTGCTCCAGTGCCGGCAACGCCAGTTGGCGGCACTGCTCGCGTACCAGTTGATCCAGTGCCACGGGCTCCGTCTGCTGGCTGCGCAGGCGATGGGCCAGCACCGCCTGACTGAGCAGCTGATTCACCGTATCACTCAGGCGATCCGCCGACTCCAGCACCCGGTTCAGTTGTCTTTGCCGCAAACCGGCATCCTCTTCATCCAGCGCATTCTGCGCCTGGGATCTCAGGCCCGCCAGGGGCGTGCGGATCTGGTGTGCCGCCTCGCTGGTAAAACGCTGCAGGCCATCCAGAGTACCGCCCAGCTGCTGCATGAAATGGTTAATGGTACGCACCAGCTTGGAAATCTCCCGTGGCACCGCCAGGTCCAGCGGGCTCAGATCCACCGATGAGCGCCGTGCCAGTGCGCTATTCAAGCGTTCCAGCGGGCGCAGGGTCATCCAGATGCCCAGCGATACCAGCAACAGTGCCACCATAAACAGCAGCCCGATCAGCTGCAGCGCCCGCAGGCTGATTTCATCTGCCAGGCTCGTGCGCGCTAGCGTCGTCTGGCCAATCTGAATCTGGATATAGCCGCTGAAATCAGTTTCGGTCAGCAGCCGCTCCAGCACGACAAAACGCACCGCCTCACCACGATACCGAGCATCAAAGAACACTTTCCTGAACGTATCGCCATCGGCGGAGCCGGCGTGACGAACTCGGGTAGCGGGGGCAGAGGGCAGGTCGTCGTAACCGGTAATATGTTCGTCATCGGGTCCCAGAATGCGGTAGTAGACCCGGTCATCCGGCGCCAGCGCCAGGGTTTCGAAGGCGGCGCGGGGCAGGTCCGCCACAACCTTGCCGTGGCGCAGCGCAATTTGTTCGGCGATCTGCAGCGCCGCTCCGGTGAGCAGCCGGTCGTAGGACAGCTGCGCGGAGCGCTGTGCATAGGTCTGGGAAGCACGCACACCCAGCAGCGACACGGCGATCAGCAGTACGCTGGTCATGCACAGCAGCTTGCGCCGGATTGACCAGCGCGACACATCAGGCCGGCGTATTTTCAACCACATAACCAAGACCCCTGAGCGTGCGTATCTGAACCGAGCTGTGCGGCAGCTTCTTGCGCAGGCGCCCCACATAGAGCTCGATGGCATTGGGGCCCGGCGTCTCATCGAAGTTATACAGATGATCGAGCAACTCTTCCTTGCTCAAAACCCGCCCGGTGTGGGCCATGAAGATTTCCAGCAGGCGAAACTCGCGCTGTTTCAGCGCCACCAGCTCGCCATCGACGGTCACCACACAGGCGTGACGGTCAAGTTCGGTGTTGCCGATACTGAGCCTGTCCTGCGCCTGCCCCTGACTGCGACGCAGCAGGGCGCGGCTGCGCGCCTCCAGCTCACCAAAGTCGAAGGGTTTGGTGAGGTAATCGTCAGCCCCCAGATCCAGCAGGCTGATGCGGTCTTCGATCTGGCCCCGTGCGGTCAGCACCAGCACCGGCGTGGTGCTGCTGCGCCGGCGCAACAACGACAGCACCTGCTCACCGCCGAGCCCCGGCAGGTTCAGGTCCAGAATGATCAGGTCAAACGCCTGATGCCTGAGGATGTTGTCAGCCTTAGTGCCATCGAGGGCGACATCGGCGGCGTGGCCCTGCTTGAGCAGTCGCCGGCTGATGGCCTCAGCCAGGGTCAGGTCATCTTCTACGATCAGAATTCGCATGCTGCCTCACTTGCTGTCACGGTGCCCGGCACTCATTTCCTGCTTGATCCACTGCACAAAGCGCTGAATATCGGGCCGGTTCAGAGTATTGCGCGTGCATATCAGATAATAGCTGTGCCGCGCCTGTACGCTGACATCGAACAAGCGCACCAGGCGCCCGGCACGCAGGTCATCCGCCGCCAGCACACTGCTGCCCAGCGCAATGCCCTGGCCGTCCATCGCCGCCTGCAGCACCATGCTCGACATGCTGAAACGCGGCCCGTTCACCACCTCCAGCGACGCGACACCTGCGACCCCAAGCCACTGCCCCCAACCGGGAAATTCACGGTCATCCGCCCGGCCCTCGAAGTGCAGCAGCGTCTGGCCCGCCAGATCCCGCGGCTGCCGGAAGACCTTGCCCCGTTCCAGCAGGCGAGGACTGCATACCGGAAAAACAACTTCATCGGTGAGGGCTTCAAGGTGCATGCCCCGCTCCTTTGGCGGCCCGTAGCGGATGGCCAGATCCACATCCTCGTAGGAAAAATCCACCAGCCGGGTCGAGGCATCCACCCGCAGATCGATATCCGGATGGGCACGGCGAAATAGCTCAAGCCTTGGCAGCAGCCACTTGGCGCCAAAGGACGGAGCCACGCTGATGGTGATCAAATTCTGATTGCCAAATTGCTGTGCCCGCGTCACCGCCTGGTTCAGCAGCTCGAAGCCGCTTTCAATCAGCGGCAGCGCCGCCCGACCGGCTTCTGTCAGGCGCACGGACTTGTTCAGGCGCTTGAACAGGTCAACCCCCAGAAATTCCTCCAGCAGCTTGACCTGCTGACTCACCGCCCCGGTGGTGACATGCAGCTCGTCCGCCGCCTGTTTCAGGCTTTCGTGGCGCCCGGCAGCTTCAAAGGCGCGCAGCGCTTTAAGGGGGGGTAATCGTCGCATGATGCTGATCCTGTATCCGGTAGTACGCAGCCCCAGCGGGACCAATTTCCACATAGTGTAGAATATCTATATCAAATAGCGACTATTTCAATAGCAGATAAATACCATCCATTAAAAATTCAAAAAATAAGCCGCTCTAAAAGTTTTAGATATTCTAACTCTAAAGAGTTTCACCCTTGTCCAGAACCCGGCTCGTCGCCGCACCCGATGCGAGCGTAGCAGTTCTGCGACCTAGCCTAATGAAACTCGTAGAACAGCACCAAAAAATCCATATATTCAGATAAAAAATATAAATAACAATAAATTAACAAAAAACCAATTCCACTTCTGCGAACCATTCTGCGTCTAATAGCGCCGGAAATAACCGCGGAAAACTGCATGAAATTCAACCATATTTTTTAAGCAGAAAAATACAGGTTTAGCTTTTCTATACCAATAATGAAAATTATATGGTTTGTCGCGTAAAACCACCGGGCGTATCTTGATCACAAATCAGCCAGACACGGCTGACTCAACAAAAAATGACATAGAAATATTAAATCTCACCCCCTCTCAGCCACCAGGTTAGCGACCATGCAGACATCCATTCCCTGCACCATCATGCGCGGCGGCACCTCCCGCGGCCCCTATTTCCTGGCATCCAGCCTGCCCGACGACTGGCCCACCCAGGAGAAGGTTCTGCTGGCGGCACTCGGCTCCCCCAGCGCCCAGCAGATCGACGGCATCGGTGGCGGCACCTCCCTCACCAGCAAGACGGCGATCATCTCGGCCTCCAAACGGCCAGATGCCGATGTCGATTACCTTTTTGCCCAGGTCGGCATCGATACGCTGTCCGTCGATATTGCGCCGTCCTGCGGCAATATTCTGGCAGGCGTAGGCCCCTTTGCCATCGAGTCCGGCCTGGTAAAACCCGGTGCAGACGAAACCGTGGTAAGGGTGTTCAACGTCAATACCAGCAAGCTGATCGAGGTGCGGGTAAAAACCCCCAACGGCCAGGTTGAATACGAAGGCGACACCGCCATTGACGGCGTCACCGGTACCGCAGCGCCTGTGCTGCTCAACTTTCTCGATGTCGCCGGCAGCAAGACCGGCACCCTGCTGCCCACCGGCAACGCCTGGGACCTGATCGACGGGGTGCCGGTTACCTGCATCGACGCCGCCGTGCCCATGGTGGTCATCGCTGCCGAATCTCTGGGCAAGGATGGCGCCGAAACCAAGGCCGAGCTGGACAGCGACACCGAGATGATGGCGCGCATCGAAAGCATCCGCCGCGCGGCCTCCTGGAAGATGGGCCTGGGCGATGCCAGCGGCAAAGTGATACCCAAGGTGGCGTTGGTTTCGGCACCGCGCAACGGCGGCAGCCTTACCTCACGCTACTTCGTACCCGACAACTGCCACGCCAGCCATGCCGTCACAGGCGCAATCTGCGTCAGCACCTGCGCCATGGTACCGGGCTCTGTGGCCGCGCCTTATCTGGGTAACGTATTCGGCGATTCGACCCTGCGCATTGAACACCCCAGCGGCCAGATTGAAATCGTGCTGGAAATCCAGCCCGCGGCCAAAGGCATCGATGTGCGCAGTGCCGGTGTGATCCGCACCGCCCGCAAGCTGATCAGCGGCGATCTCTTTGTACCGAGCTTCATCTGGAACGGTGCACGCAATTCCAAAGTGTCCTGACCAAAAAAATGCCCTGAAATTGCCCCATGACAGGCTGGTGACAGCTTGGGGGCATACCTTCAGCCTTAACCCCGATCCGCAAGGCTTCGGGACCCACAATAAATAAAAGAGACCAAAATCATGAAGAACGCCGACAAGTTCCTGCGTAAATTCTCCGCCCGCGCCATTCGTCCCCTGGTTGTCGCCATTGCCTGCGCCAGCGCACTGAGCGTTACGACCCCCGTCCTTGCCACCGATTTCGAAGGCGCCCGCATCGAAATGACTATGCCCTTCAAGGAAGGCGGCGGCACCGACACCTGGGGCCGTTTCTACGCCCCCCTCATCGGTGAACAGCTTCCTGGCCAGCCCGTTGTCGTGGTCAAGAATATTCCGGGCGGCGGCTCCACCAGCGGTGCCAACCAATTTCAAGCGCGTGCCAAGGCCGATGGCCGCGACATCTTCGCCTCCTCAGGCTCCACCATGTTCCCGTATATCCTGGGCGACAAGCGTGTGAAATATGAGTACAAGGACTGGACCGCCATACTGGCATCACCCACGGGAGGCGTGGTGTATATCAGCTCTGACCTGGGTGTCAAAAACATCGCCGAGCTGGCAAAACTCAAGGATGCCGACCTCAAGTACGCCAGTCAGGGCGCAACCAGCCTGGATCTGATTACCCTGCTGTCATTCGAAGTACTGGGGCTGGATGTCAAAGCCGTATTCGGCATGAAAGGACGCGGCGAAGCACGCCTGGCGTTTGAGCGTGGCGAAGTCAATATCGATGACCAGACCACTTCCGGCTTTATCAAGAAGGTTCAGCCCCTGGTTGATGAGGGCAAGGCCATACCGCTGTTCAGCTGGGGCGTATTGGGCAAGGACGGAAAAATCCAGCGCGATCCGACCTTTCCGGACCTGCCGCACTTCGTGGAAGCCTATGAGATGGTGCACGGCAGTGCGCCCAGCAGCGAACGCTTCCGCGCCTGGAAAGCCTTCTTTATCGCCGGCTATGCCGCCCAGAAAGGCCTGTTCCTGCCCAAGGGCACACCGGATGATGTCGTACAGGCTTACCGGGAAGCCATCGCCAAGGCGGTTGCCACACCGGGTTTCAGTGAAAAGGCACAGGATGTACTGGGTGACTACGACCAGGCCGTTGGCGATGAAGCCAGCATGATGTTTACCGAAGCTGTCAGCATGGATGATGAAGCCAGAGCCTGGGTCATCAACTGGCTCAACTCCAAATACAGCGCCGGCCTCTGATTCAGGACCCAAGGCGCACTACTGCGGGCGGTTCTAACCGCCCTTTTCGCACCCTTTCCAGTGGTGACCCCAATGCTCGATACTCTGATTACATCGCTGCTGACCGTGCTCAGCTTGCACCATATTCTCTATCTGGCAGGCGGTGTTTTTCTCGGCCTGCTGATCGGTATCTTCCCCGGTCTTGGCGGCATCGCCGGCCTGTCCCTGCTACTGCCGTTCCTCTACGGCATGGACCCGATCTCCGCGCTGGCCATGCTGGTCGGCCTGGTGGCGGTTATCCCGACGTCGGATACTTTCACCTCGGTGCTGATGGGTATTCCGGGTTCCAGCGCCTCCCAGGCCACAGTATTGGACGGCTTCCCGATGGCCAAACAGGGCCACGCCGCCCGCGCACTGGCCGCCGCCTTTACTGCATCCCTGTTCGGCGGCCTGTTCGGCGCCCTGATGCTGACGGTCTTCGTACTGATCGCAAGGCCACTGATTCTGGCCTTTGGCTCGGCTGAACTCTTTATGCTCACCCTGCTGGGTCTGAGCATGGTCGGCGTTCTGGCCGGCAACAGCCTGGTGAAAGGCATCAGCGCCTGCGGCATCGGCCTGCTGCTGGGTAGCCTCGGGGCAGCGCCTGCCACTGGCGAATACCGCATGTCTTTCGATAATACCTATCTGATGGATGGCATTCCGCTGGTCGTAGTGGGCCTGGGCATTTTTGCCATTCCGGAAATTATCGACCTGCTGCGCCAGAATCGCGCCATCGCCGAAGCCTCTGAGCTGGGCAGTGGCTGGGTTGACGGGTTCAAGGATGTGATCAAGCACAAATGGCTGTCGATCCGCTGCGCCATACTCGGCACCCTGGTTGGCGCCCTGCCCGGTCTTGGCGGCAGCGTGGTTGACTGGATTGCCTATGGCCATGCGGTGCAAACCACCAAGGCAAAGGACAACCCCCAGTTCGGCAAGGGCGACGTGCGCGGCGTTATCGCGCCTGAATCAGCCAACAATGCCAAAGAAGGCGGCGGGCTGATCCCCACACTGCTGTTTGGTATTCCGGGTTCCGGCAGCATGGCGGTATTTCTCGGCGGCATGGTCCTGATCGGCCTGGAGCCGGGCCCCGCCATGGTGGGCGCTGAACTCGGCACCACTTACACCATCGTCTGGTCACTGGCTCTGGCGAATGTCATAGGCGCCGGCTCCTGCCTGCTGCTGTCCAAGTGGGTCGCACGCCTGACGCTGATCCCCTATGCGCTGATGGCCCCGTTCATGCTGATGGTCATCTGCTTTGCCGCCTTCCAGGCAACCCGCAGTCTGGGCGATCTGGTCGCACTGCTGGCCATTGGCGTGCTGGGTGTCGTGATGAAGCGCTTCGACTGGCCACGCCCGGCCTTCCTGATCGGCTTCGTACTGGCCGGCGGCATGGAAACCTATTTGTATCAGGCGGTGCAGTTTGATGGCTGGTCCTTCCTGACCAAGCCTGGCGTGCTGATCATTGCCGCGATTACCGTTGCCTCGATCTACTTCGCCGTGCGCACCAAGCCTGCTGACAAAACCGACGACACAGGCGCAAACACCGAGACTGAGACAGCGCCTGAAGCTCCGCGTCGTCGCGCCAGCAACCTGCGCCCGCAGATCATCTTCGCCATCGCCGTGGTCGGCCTCTTTGGCTACGGCCTCTACGACGCACTGCAGCACTCATTCCTGGGCGGCGTATTCACCGCGGGTCTGTGCGCTTTCATGCTGGTGATGTCGCTGATCGTGCTGGTCAAGCTGCTGCGCGGACGACTGGAAGACCCGGTGAACTTCGACAACGAAGTGGAAGCCGGCTACAGCACCGACAGCAGCATCACCAGCCTGCCCCACTATGTTTACTGGCTGACCGGGCTGATACTGGGCTGCTATCTGTTCGGCTATCTGATCGCCATTGGCCTGTTCTTCATCATCTTCCTGCTGCTAAAAGCACGCACTTCGATGATCAAAACCCTATCGCTGACCGGTGCGGCCCTGGCCTTCCTGGTGGTGCTGTCGCACCTGATGGTGCTGGATATGCCCCGCGGACTGTTGCAGGAAATGGTGCAGCTCCCCTGGCCACTGAGTTAAGAGGCAAGAAGCATGAATAACCCGAAAATATTGCTAACACCGCTGTCGACCAGCGGGCAGGTGGAAGAGCGCTTGCAAGGGGCTCTGGCTGTGGCCCAGTATTTTAAGGCACACCTGCAAGTGCTGCATGCCCAGGCAAGCCCTAGTCAATTCATGCCTAGGGGCGTCGTCGGGCTGTCACCGAAGCTTTTGCAGGAAATGGAAACCATTGCTGACAGCAGCTCCAAGAGTGATGCGCAAAAGCTGCAACAGTGCTTCGCTCAACTCGCCGCTGACAGCAACATCGCCCTCAGTGACTCCTGCCTGGCGGATGCAGCATCCGCCAGCTGGCACAATGTCGTGGGGCTGCGCAGCGAACAGCTAGCCCAGCAAGGCAAGGTTTCCGATCTGCTGATCATCCCCAAATCCAACAGCGGGATAGCGACATCAACACTGGAAGCCGCCCTGCTCTATAGCGGCAGGCCGGTGCTTGTGATGCCGCGTACCCAAACCGGCTTCAGCCCGACACGCATATCCATCGCCTGGAACAGCAGTACCGAAGCCGCTCGCGCAGTAGCGAATGCGTTACCCTTCCTGACGCGGGCGCAACAGGTGAGGATTCTCACCCTCGAGCACCGCGAGGAAAAGGAACCGAGCGCTCTTGCACTGCAGCACTACCTGGCGTGTCACGGTATCAACAGCCAAATCGAACACCTGAAACAGCGGAGTCACGATGGCGAAGACCTGCTCGATGCCACCAAAGCCGACAAGGCAGAGCTGATCGTTATGGGCGCCTACAGTCACAACCGCCTGCACCAGCAGGTATTCGGTGGCGTAACCCGACATGTTCTCGAACATGCCGAGATACCCGTACTGATGAGTCACTGAAACAAACAATGACAGCGAAAGCACACCAAGCCGGCAAAGGACAGAGGTCAACACCGGCCTTCAGGCGGTAACTGAAGAGCGCCCTTGTCGTGCCCGCAACCCAAACCCAAGGAGGTAAACCACCCTTAAATCGCACAACGAACGTAACTGGTTTTATGAGTGATTGCTCATTGGCACCGGCCCCGCTTCTGCGGGGCCAACTATTTGTGGCACAGGTTTTTCGCTTTCCTTCACCTTGCCACTTTTACTTCGCTCCTTGCACCTTTGCGTGGTTAACGCTCCAGTTGATAGAAAATATCGGCGCCGCTGCCGGTGGTGCTGGTGTTGGACTCGAACGACCAGCGGTCGGTGAGCTTGTAGCGCAGCAGGAAACTGGAGGCTGGCGACAGCAGGCCCACGCCGTATTTCACATAGAGCCTGGGGGACAGGTACTTGCCGATATAGAAGGAGGTTTCTTCCAGCGTATCGCCACCACCGACGCCCACTTCATCCACGTTAAGCGCATCGGCCAGGCGCTCGCCCACGGCATTGCCGCCCTTGCGCCCCATGGCAAGGGCCAGCTTGACCAGCATTTCCTGCTCGCTGGCAGAAGTCGTGCCCGGTGCCCGCCCCAGTATCAGGTAGGACAGCAGACTGGTGTCCGGCATGGCGGGCTCGGAGAACAGCGTCAGTTTGGGGACCCGCAGCGTGCCGCCCACCCGGGCGCCCACGGTCACCTCATCCACTTTGCGTTGTACGCGCATGTTGAGGCCGGGGTTATCCACAGGACCACCGGTATAAACGAAGCTGCCGCGGGATATATCCAGCTCCTGACCATAGAGCTCGTATTTGCCCGATGCGACATCGATATTGCCGGTCGCACGGGTGCCACGGCGGCTGTCTTCCTGCAGCGCCAGGCCGCCGGTCAAACGCCCGTTGAAACCAAAGGCATCCACCTGCACCTTGTCGCCCAGCGTGACCCGCAGCTTGAGATCCAGCTCAGGGCCGGCCAGCGGCGCCTCACCGACACCGGCAGCATTCACCACTACGGCATCGGGGGAGACGGACACCGCATTGCTCAGTTTGGGCGGCTTGATCAGCGCTTCCGGCACCTTCAGCTCGCCCCCCACCGAGATGGCGCCTTCGGTCATGCTGATCTCCATGTCGGGGGAGATAAACACTTGTATTTCCGGCGTTCCCACGGCCTGGAAACGCTCGCCGTTAATGCGGATCAGACCGCTCTGGGCCAGGGGCTCAACCTCGCCCGAGAGCGTCAGGGTGCCGCCACCGGAGGCCATGCTGCCGTCCAGCAGCAGGTATTCCGGCCGGGCCGGGTCATCCCGCAGCCGCAGGCTGATATCGGCCAGCGCGATACCCGCCGCCGGCAGCTCTATATTGCCGTTGTTAAGGTTCAGCTCGCCCTGAATCCGTGGCGCCGCCAGGTTACCGCCCAGGGCCAGATTACCCAGCACCTTGCCACTGCGCACCTTCATGTCCGGCACCAGCAACGAGAGAAACTTGAGATCTTCGATGGCCAGGGCAAGCTGCCCCTTGATCACACCGGCGCCGGCCAGGTCATCCACCGTCACCGAGCCCTGGACGCGGCCATCGACTTCATCCATCAGCAGATTCAGATCCAGCGCCGCTTTCTTGTCAGTACCGCTGGCACTGACGCGGGCATCGGTAAAGCTCACCTTGAGCCCTTCATCGGGCAGGGTCAGGCGTGTCTGATCCAGTGAAACCTGGGCGTCATAGGCCAGTGCACCCTTGGCCGAAAGGCTGCCGGAGGCCTTGGCATTAATCTGCCCGGTGATCTCGGTGGTGGCCGGCAGCCAGGGCGCCAGCAGCGTCAGCGGCAGGCCTTGCAGTGTCAGCCCGCCCTCACTTTTGCCCTCGGCCAGCCACTGGCCATCCAGACAGAGCCGACCCTGGCCACTTTTGGCATCAAGACAGAGCGCCTGGGCACGCGCCCTGTTGGCGGCGAGCTCCAGCGGCACCGGCGCCTGCAAACCCCAGGCACCGGCATCGGGCTGGGTTAGATCCAGCCGGGTGAGGGTACCGCGCCACTGCTGCTTGTCCTGCAGCCCGCCCTTAAGCGCCAGGCTGAGCTGGGCGGCTTTGGCGTCCAGATCCAGTGTCAGGCTGTGATCCTTCTCCAGCCCGCTGCCCTGCAGGCTCAGGCTGCGGACCGGCTGCCCGGCCAGCAGCAGATCCTCGGCCTTGAGGTCGATTCTGGCCGGCGTTTTCCAGCCCAGATCCAGCGCCACTGTACCGCCGATTTTCTCCAGCTGATATTGGCTGAAACGCAGCTGGCTACCCTGAATGCTGGCATTTATCTGGGGCGCCTGGGCGGTGCCGCCCAGGGTACCGCCGGCCTTGATAGACCCCGCCGCCTGGGGCAGTAGCGCCGCCAGGTCGCTGGCCAGCAGCTGCCAGTCCAGCGCCAGCTTGTCCGCCGCCTGCCCCTGGACGTTCAATTTGGCGTTACCCCAACCCAGCGCGAGTTCAGGGATATCCAGCGCCGTGCCCTTTACCTTGATCTGGCCGCTGCCGCTCAGCGCCTGCTGCCGCAAGCTGCCCGAGAGCGCGGCTAATTCCAGCTGCGCGCGGGGCTCGCCATCCACCAGCTGCCCCTGGGTTTTCAGGTTCAGCCCAATGGCGCCTTTCCAGTCGGGCCACTGCAGGCCTGGGTTGATCTTGTCGGCACGCACCTGCAAATCCCACACCGGTTGCGGAGTCCAGCCGGCGCTACCCTCCAGCACCAGCTGACCGCCGAGGGTGTCGAGGGTCAAGGCCAGTACCGGCATACTCTCCAGGCTGCCTTCGCCTGCCAGCGTCACGCCCGTGGCCGGCAGGCCTTCGCCACTGACCTTGCCATCCAGCCTGAGGCTGTAGTCACTCAGCGGACCGGTGATTTTCAGTGTGCCGCTCTCGCTGGCAAACTGCGCCGGCAGCTGGGCCGACAACGGATAGCGCAGGCCTGTCCAGCCCAGCGTCACATCCAGCTCGGGCGTTTGCTGCAACCCCAGCACAGTGCCAGACAGGTTAAGATCAGCGCCGCTTTGCGGCAGCAGGATTTGCGCCCGCGCAAGGCTCAGCTGTTCGGTGGTGGCATCCAGGCTGCTGTTGAGGGTCAGCGGACCGACATCGGGCAGGCTGCCCACGAGCGCGATATCGCCCCCGGCCGAGGCCAGATCACCCTTGAGGTTAACCGAACCGCTCACCAGATGACCGCCAAGCGCGGCGGCAAAGGGCGCCGGATCGAACCGGGCCAGATCCAGTGCCAGCTGCCAGCTGATCTCGCCCAGGGGCCGGGACACCCGGGCCTGCAGCGCCGCGTCCGCCAACCCCTGCAGCTGCTGCTCCAGCGTCAGCACTGCCGCATCACCCAGCAGTTCCCCCCCCAGGGTACCGCTGCCGCTGATCACGCCGCGTTCGGGAATCAGTGCGCTCCAGTCAAGCTGGAATGCCAGCGGATAGTTGCCGGCGGCGGTCAGTTCGCCACTGAGGCTCAGCTCGCCCTGGGGCGCCTTGATACTGAAACGATCCAGTATCACGCGCTCCAGTTCATTGTGTGCCCCCAGCGCCACGGCCTCGATCAGGATGGGCTCGGTACTGCCTGCAGGATGAATCCGCACACCATGGCCGTAGATTTCGCCGATCTGTATCGCCAGCGGCAGCTGCACCGAATCCGGCAGCGCCAACGGGCCGGCAGGCTCTGGCTCTGCCGACGCCTCGTCGGTGGCAGCAGGCGGCAGCCAGAGGTCCAGCTCCTCCACGCCCAGACGATCCAGTTCGATCCGGCCACTGAGCAGCGCCGCCGGGTGCCAGACGAACTCGATGCGCCCCGCTTCGACCCGCAGATCGTTCAGCTGGTAATTCAGGCCTCTTATTTCAACCTGTTGCAGCAGGGCGCCGTTAAGCGCGCTGTAACTCAACTGACCCGGAATCAGCGGCTGCAGCTGATTAAACAGGACGCGGGTACCCTTCTCGGTCAGGCCTATGGCAGCAATGGCCGCCAGCAACAACAGAATCAGTACCAGCAGGCTTAACAGAATGCGCAGTGTCCAGCGCTTCATAGATCAGGACCCAGGGTGAAATGAATGCGAAAGCCCGACTCATCCAGCGGTTTGGCCAGGTCGACCCGCACAGGGCCGATAGGCGACTGCCAGCGCACCCCGATACCCGCGCCGTTTTTCAGCGGTTCGGACAGCGAATCCAGCGAGTTGCCGGCATCAAAGAAGGCTGCCACACGCCAACTCTCGGCTACCCGATAATCCACCTCGGCACTGCCCACCAGCAGGTAGCGACCGCCGACAACGTCACCGTTGCTGCCCGTCGGGCCCAGCTGCTTGTAATCGTATCCACGCACACTGTTGTCGCCACCGGCAAAGAAACGGTGCGACGAGGGCATTAGATCAAAATTATCCATGGCGGTTACACCCAGCTCGGCACGGGTGAGCAGGCGGGTGCGGTTGTTCAGCGTCAGCACATGCTTGCCCTTCACCTGGGCCTGCACAAAATCGGCCTCGGACAGCAGCACTTCGCTGGCGGCATCCAGCTGCAGCGACAGCCGGTAACCGCGGGTCGGGTTGAGCGGGTTATCGGTACTAGTGGTCGACCAGCGCATGCCGGGGATCAGAAAACTGGTGCTGCTGGTTTCAGCATCCAGCGTGAAGCGCTCCTGCTCCCAGTCGACCGACAGCAGCCGCTGCCAGGGGCCGAGCTGCTTTTGCCACAATAGGCCCAGGCTGAGAATTTCGCTGTCGGTGCTATCGGTCAGCTCGGTTTCCCACGCCATACGGGCACTGTAGCGGTCGGTCTGCGGCTTCTCGCCGGGGATGTTGTACTGCACCGCCGCGGTGGAATCGACTTCGGACAGCTGAATCAGGCTACTGAAACTGTGGCCCCTTGTATTGATCCAGCGCCGGTTGAGACTGGCACTGACACGCGCCCCGGTATCGGTACCGTAACCGGCGCCAAAGCGGTACGCAGTGCGCTTGTTGGGCTCGAGCTCCACGTCGATCGGCACCACCTGATCAACCGCCTTGTCCCAGTTCGGCTGCACCTCCACGCGGCTGAAATAGTCACTCTCCGTCAGCCCGCGCTGCAGCTCGAGCAGCCTGCCGCTGGAAACAGGATCGCCCTCTTTAAAGGGGACATAACGTGACAACAGGGTCTGGCCCACCGGCGCCTCGGAAAAATTAACCGCACCAATGCGATAACGCGGGCCTGAATCCAGCACCAGTTCTATATCGGCCTGGTTCAGTTCGGGATTGATCAGCAACTGCTGCCGGCTCAACACCGCTTCGTAATAGCCCCGCTCGGAGGCCAGCGACTGCAGTCGACTTTTAAGGGCTTCATAATCGGCATGGCGCAGCGCCTGCCCCTTTTGCAGCCGGTTATCCGCCAGCGCCTGCACAAACTGCGGGTCGGCTTCGGCTTCACCGGTGACAACGACGTTGATGTTTTCCAGCCGCACCTGCTCGCCGGGATCCACCTGGTAGCGCGCCAGCCACTGCCTGGGCTCATTGATCAATTCGGTCTTGATGGTGGGCTGATAGTAGCCAAAGGGCTGCAGAGCAGTACGAATCTGTTCTTCGGCCTGGCGGTGCAGATACTGCAACCGGCTCGCCATGGGCGCGGTTTCACCCTTGATACGCTCAATCGCCAGAAAGGCACGAATATTGTCGGCCAGTTCGCCCGGCAAATCCCCGTTCAGCCCCTCAACCTCCACCGCCAGGGTGCGCTCTGCCACAACTTGCTCATGCTGGGCCGCTGTCGCCAGCGCAGGCGTACACAGCAGGGTGCTCAGCACACCCCTGAGCAGCCATCCTGGCCATTTTTTAGTGTTCACTCGATTAGCCTTTATAGTCATCTTTAACTCGCGCAGCGCCACGATACCGCAGAAACGCCCGTGGACAGGGCCGCAGAGCCCCAGCTTACCGAGTTTTATCAGTGGGGGGTAACGCGCGGGATGTCCGGCGACAAAAAAACAGTACATTAACAGTGAAAACAGCATTAAAACGGTTGTACGCAGCCCAACCCCATTCGGACCATTGAGCCAGGCTAAACAATGCTTCTGCACAGGGCAGAAGACCACCCCACTCACTGGTATTTCCACCACTTTCGACCAATACTGCTACGAAGTCCCGCCACCTGGCAATCACCATGAAAAAGCTCACGCTGATCCGGCATTCCAAGTCCAGCTGGGCCGATCCCTTGCTGAATGACATAGACCGCCCGCTGAACAAGCGCGGCGAAAGCGACCTGCCACTGATGGCCAAGCGGGTGCGCGATTTCGGTCTCTTCCCCGATCGCATCCTGACCAGCGGCGCGCTGCGCGCCCTGACCACCGCCGAAGCCCTGGCCGACACCCTGGAACTCGGCTCCGAGCAGCTGCACGAATTGCCGGACCTGTACGAGTCCTGCAGCGAAACCCTGTTGCATGTGCTGCAACAGCAGCCCGATCACTGCCATCACCTGATGCTGGTGGGACATTCACCGGGCCTCGACAGCCTGGCCTACTACCTGACCCACGAAGCGCTGCAAAAATTCCCGACCTCGGCCGTGCTGCACATTCATCTGAGCATTACCCGCTGGTGCGAACTGGCCGACTCCTGCGGCACCCGGGAACTGTTCGACTACCCCAAACTACATAGGGGGCTGTCCGACAATACTTAACCTACTGCGAACCACCTGGCTCTTTAACACCAAGAAGGGCTGTTTTTTGTGTCGTTTTTTACTCGTCGCAGGCTCCTCGGTCTGCGACCCCGCTAAAGCGGTTCTTTCCACTTCGTTCCAAGTGTTAAGTAGAACCACTATTCACAAGCCACATCCCTGTAGCCTGCCCGGAGGGCAGCTAACGCTGTGCAAATCGGCTATCCTGCAGATTTATTGCCTTAAAACACCGCAAAAACCAGCTCAAATCAACCGGCTCTCGCTACGGCCAGCATTATCGGACAGCCTCCCAGACCCACTGATCACGCAGTTGCAGCAACTTCTATGCTCAAGGCTGTGCCGCTGGGGTACACTACAGCCCCGCCACCCATCCGGAGCTTAGAGTGGAACTCTACCTGCAATCACTGCAGTTCACCGCCGGCATCGTTACCCCCATTTTCGTTATTGTGCTGCTGGGTTTCCTGCTGCGCCGCCAACGCCTGATCGACGATGCCTTTATCAATACCTCGTCACGGCTGGTCTTTATGGTGGCCCTGCCGACGCTGGTGTTCATGTCCATCGCCCGCACGGACTTCCAGGCGGTGTTCAACCCCGCGCTGCTGGGATTCGTGTTTCTCGCCACCCTGCTGAGTTTCGTCGCCATCTGGTGGCTGGCGGCACGCCGGATTACAGTAGCCGCAGATCTGGGCGCCTTTGTTCAGGGCGCCTTTCGCAGCAATTTCGGCATTATCGGCATGGCGCTGAGTTACAACCTGTTCGGCAACAGCGGCCTGAGCCAGGCGGCGATGATACTGGCGCTGGTGATCCCCATGTACAACGTGCTGTCGGTGGTGGTGCTGACCGTCACCGCGAACCACGGCAGCGCCGGCCCCGTCAGCCTGAGCGGCATCCTGCGCGCCATCGCACTGAATCCGCTGATTATCGCCGTGGCACTGGCCCTGCCGTTTTCCTATTTCGGCCTGCACCTGCCCGCGGTGCTGGACACCACCGGTAAATACTTCGCCAATCTCACCCTGCCCCTGGCACTGCTGGCCATCGGCGGCGCGCTGGACCTGAAAAGCCTGCGCAACAGCTCACTCACCGCCTTCTGGGCCACCCTCACCAAGCTGCTGATTCTGCCGCTGCTGATGGTGCCCATCGCCGCCGCACTGGGTTTCAGCGGTACTGAACTGGTGCTGCTGTTCGTGCTCTTCTCCAGCCCCACCGCCGCCGCGGCTTTTGTTATGGCCCGGGCCATGGGCGCCAATGCCCAGCTGACGGCCAATATCATTCTGACCACGACGCTGGGGTCGATCGTCACCGTCTCGGCCGGCGTCTTCGGGTTGCGCTTAGCCGGCGTGATCTGAGTGGGACTGCCGCTTGGCGCCCCGCAGGATCGTGCCAGCCGCAGCCCGCCGAATAAAGTCGGAATTACTACTTTCAGACGACCAATTTCATCCCCCAGGGCAATTCAGTGCCTCATCAGCACCCTTTAAGGTAAAGAGAACACCGGTAACAGATGCGCCGTTTTCACGTTCATCTGTCCTCGCACCAGCGCACGCACAGGTGCGCCACCGGTAAATCTCGACGTCAAGTCCCCGGGGTGCCATGTGAACAAAAAGCGCCTGACCCTGCGTTTCTGGCAGTATCTGAAAATAACCAGGAGCATGCTGCTGGCCGCTGCATTGATCCTCTTCGGGCCGATACCGGTTTTTGCCGCCTGGTCAGGACAGGACTCCGCAATCGCGCCCGCCGTCGACATCACCATAGCCCCCGGCCACTGGGGCAACGTACGGGGGGGCGAAATTCGCACGCTGCTGTCGTCTGTAGCCGATACCTTTATGACCTATACAGGCCGCCCCGCGGTTGCGCCGCTGCGCATCAGGGTAATGCCCCGCAACGGCTCGCCCCGGGTACTCTACGAACGCGGTGCCGACGGGGAATACCTGGTTCTTCTAAGCGCCCGGGACCAGCGCTGGTACCAGTATGCCTACCAGTTTTCCCATGAGCTGTGCCATATCCTGTCCAACTTTGACCATAAGAACAGTAACGACAGTGGCGAGGTCGTGACCGGCAACCAATGGTTCGAAGAGTCGTTATGCGAGACGGCATCACTGTTCACTTTGCGGCGCCTCGCCAGGAGCTGGGAGCAGCAGCCCCCATCGCGCAACTGGATAGGCTACGCGCCTGTTTTCGCCGCATACGCCCAGCATCTGCTGGAGCAGCAGCATAGACATCTGGCGGGCAATACCACGCTGGCGAACTGGTACCGGCAACATGAGGAAAGTCTGCAGGCAACGCCCTACCAGCGGGACAAGAACGAAGTCGTGGCGACGCAATTACTTGCGCTGTTCGAGCGGGATCCGATGCGATGGCGTGCGATTCGACATCTAAACCCGCTCAGGGGCAGCGCGGAAAAAGCCTTTGCGGACTATCTGAATGACTGGCAGAGCGCTTGCCCCGTCCAGGTGGGGGGCATCGTACAACAGACCAGAGCGCTTTTCGGCCTCGAAAGACACCTGCCTGAGACGCCATCGCTTATGCTTACAAGGAATTGACGCCCCTGGCTTCGTAACCGCGGGGCCATTATCGGGCAGATATGGAAATGCCCTGCGTTTAACGTGCTGCAAAAGCACTTGCTGAATCACCGGGTTTATCGCCCGGCAGGCTTCGCTATTCGTAATGCTGATGCTCCCAAATATCACGATTGACACTGTCCACATAGTTATTGAACCACATTGAGCCCGTGTCCGGTGGCAGAAAGCTGTTCACATAGCCATCGAACCCGATCACCGGCCCCTCGGGGCCTGCCGCGCCATACGCCTCCCGGGCATCCTTGGCGGCAATATCCTGATTGAGTTCAGCTACGTAGTACTCGAACCACAGTGAACCTGTGTCCCGACCGGACATGGTTCCCACCATGTGATCAAAAGCAGTATCCGATCCGCTCTGGGCCTGCGCCTGCGCCTGCGCCTGCGCCTGAGGCAGCGCATAGACAGTCATGGTGGCAGTCAGGGCCACCACGAGGGTTAACATTGATCTGCCGGTATTCATGTTACAACCTCCAAACGATTCAAAATATCAGCGGGTCTGCAGCTCCACGCATCGGCGGGACAGCGCCCACTGCAGTCTTCTTGTGCAGTGCAAAATCCCCTCCCTTATACAGGGTATAGCGCGACACGCGCTCAAGGTCAAAACGCCAGCGCCGCCTGGATCAGAGCCAAATGAAGCTGTTTCAGGTTGCGGAAAATCGGCAGATTCACATGCAGGCAATAGCCGCCCTCGCGTTTTTGCTAAAAGCGACCCGGCAGGCGCTTTACGAGGGCATTGGACACGCGAATATCTCCCCCCTCTCCCCTCTCCCCTGGAACCCAACAGCACATCATCAGACAACCATCCTTTAATGACCACAGCGATATAAAAAGACGGGTTCCCTGGCGATTGACCAAAACGCATGAAACTTAAGGGAATTAGACGACATAGCGTCCAACCACAGCCTGTTCAAGTACAAAACCGAGGAGGGAATGTGGTACGATCACTTGAACAAATTGGACAGAGATACCGCCATGAACCCGCCACCCGCTGCGTCGCCGAACGACCCTGACGGTACGCAGCGCAAGCGCCCCCGCAACCTCGCCCAGGGACTGGTGCAGGAGCTGAGACAGCAGATTGCAACGGGCACACTCCAGCTAGGCGACAAACTGCCCACCGAGTCCTCCATCATGGCACAGCAGAGTGTCAGCCGGACCGTGGTACGTGAGGCATTGCAACGCCTGCAGGCAGCAGGACTGGTGGAAACCCGGCACGGCGTGGGCACTTTTGTCATCGCCAAGCCCAGCGAAGGCAAACCGCTGCCGGATGTTGTCGTCGATTCGGTGCAGGATGCGGTGGCCATTCTGGAGTTACGCCTTAGCCTGGAGATCGAAACAGCAGGGCTGGCCGCGGAGCGCCGGACAGAGGCGCAGCTGCAGGCAATCAGAGAGGCGTTAAAAACACTGCAGGACTGCGAAGCCAGGGACGACCAGGCGGCCGCCAATGCCGACCTGCAGTTCCATCTGCGCATTGCCGAGGCAACCGGAAACCATTATTTCATCGATATCATGAACCACCTCAAAGATTCGCTGGTACCGCGCAAGCGTATCCAGTCCGAGCGGGTCAATCATGAACACGAAGAGGTGGTGGCGGCGATTGCACGCCAGGACTCCTATGCGGCGCGCGCCGCCATGCGCCTGCATCTGACCAACAGCCGCGAACGCTTCCTGACACTCAACAACGATAATCGCGGCGCCTGAACACCCCAGGGCGCCGTGCCGCCTTTACGCGGGCTTTTTTGCGCGTGAGCCGCTCGACGCCAAGCGATAACCCCCTCGGGCTTTGTTACAACAACTTGCAACAATTGAAATAATGCAGACATGCGGCGGTAACAGTCTCGTGCTGACGCCCCTGCGACGCGATTTTGTCGCCCCCCCCCGGCTCGGTTACGGGGAGGGCCGGTCAGGATCGGCCGGGGCATCGCATCCAGAAATAACAAAAACAAACAAATCAGGACAGAGACAGCATGAGCAGATACAGCAAGCCGATGGCACTGGCCCTCGGCATGGCGGCGCTGGCCGCTGCCGCAGCGTCGCCTGCAGAAGAACCCACCTACCGGGAGCGCTTCCGGCCCCAGTTTCACTACACCCCCGCCCAAAACTGGATGAATGATCCCAATGGTCTGGTGTATTACCAGGGTGAGTATCATTTGTTCTACCAGTTCAACCCCTTCGGCAATACCTGGGGCAACATGTCCTGGGGCCATGCCGTGAGTCGGGACCTGCTGCACTGGGACGAACTGCCGGTCGCGCTAATGTCCGACCCGGAAGATCCGGACGCCGACCAGGAACAGTACTTCTCGGGCGGCGCGGTGATCGACTGGAATAACAGCAGCGGCTTCGGAACCCTCGGCAATCCGCCGATGGTGGCGATATACACCAGCTGGTTTCCCAACGGCAAACCGGCCGGCGCGCCCTGCGACGAGGCCTATGCCAGGGCCGGCCTGTGCCTGCCGCCGGGTTCGCAGGTGCAGTCCATCGCCTACAGCCTGGATAGCGGCCGCTCCTGGACGCCTTATGCCCAAAACCCGGTGATCAATGGCTGGACACACCCGTCGGGCGTTCCCAATCCGCGTGAATTCCGCGATCCCAAGGTGTTCTGGCACGAGGATTCGCAACAGTGGGTGATGGCGACGGTGCTGGCGACCGACCACCGGGTGCGGTTTTTCGGCTCGCCGGACCTGAAGGCCTGGCATTTCCTCAGCGACTTCGGCCCGGCCAACGCCACCGGCGGCATATGGGAGGTGCCGGACCTGTTCGAGTTGCCGGTCGACGGCAACCCGAACGACACCCGCTGGATGCTGGTCGTCAATCTCAATCCCGGTGCGATTGCCGGCGGCTCGGGCGCGCAGTACTTCGTCGGCGATTTCGACGGGGTCGAGTTTCACGCCGAGAACATCTATGACGACCTGCCGCCGGCCGGTGTGCCCTTCGAAACCTTCGACGGCCCCGGCACTTACGCCGAGCGCGGCTGGGACACCACCGAGGATTTCCTCGGCCTGGCGCCCGCGGTCGGCGCCTTGCCGGGACAGCAGGAAGTATCGGGCTACCGTGGCGACGGCCTGGCCAACACCTTTATATTCGGCGACGCGGCGACCGGCTCCCTGACGTCGCCGCCGTTCACGATCGACGGCTTCAGCCACATCAACCTGCTGGTCGGTGGTGGCCGGCATCCGCACGATCCCGCAGCCGGCGACGGCACGGTGCCGGACGGCGAGCTGCTGTTTCCCGGCGCCGATTTCGAAGGTCCCGACGGGGTTACCTACGCAGAGCTGGGCTGGACACCCAGTGGCGTGTTCGTCGGCGAGGGTCCCGTGCTGGGCGGCCCCTGGGACCCGGGTTACGTCGGCGAGCGTCACCTGCAGAGCTATATCGGCAGCGACGCGGCAGTGGGAACCCTGGTATCGCCGTTTTTCCAGATCGAGCGCGACTACATCAATTTCGTCATCGGCAGCGGTAACCACCCCTATCCGGACCAGGCCACGGCGGTGGTGCTGCGGGTAGACGGCCAGGTGGTGCGCACCGCCACCGGGAAAAATGACCCGACCATGGACTGGGTCGCCTGGGATGTGCGGGAGTTCGCCGGCAAGTCCGCTACGATCGAGATCATCGATCAGAACAGCGGCGGCTGGGGGCACGTGTCCGCAGATCACTTCTTCCAGTCCGATGCACCGGCACTGCCACGCCCGACCGAAACCACGGTCAGCCTGCTGGTCGACGGCGAGGTGGTGCGCTCGGCCACCGGCGAAAACAGCGAGCGGCTGCAATGGGCGTCCTGGAACGTTGATGCCTTCGCCGGTCAGGAAGCCAGGATCCGCATCCTCGACAAGAACGAGGGCGGCTGGGGGCATATCATGGTGGACGATATCCGCTTTGCCGATGAAGCCGTGAAGCGCGCCGACTGGATCGATTACGGCAAGGATTTCTACGCGGTGGTGTCCTACGAGAACATGCCGGGCGGTGATCGCGTCTGGCTGGGCTGGATGAACAACTGGAACTACGCCAACGACATTCCGACCGCGCCCTGGCGCAGCGCCCAGAGCCTGCCACGGGATGTCGGCCTGCGGAGTACGGCCGACGGCAAAGTGGAGCTGGTGCAGACGCCGATCATCGAGCTGGCGCAGCTGCGCCGCGGACCGGTCTTTGCCCTGGGAAAACGGCGCGTGACAGAAGGCCAGCACCTGCTTGACGGCAAGGGGGCACGCGGCAAGGCGGTAGAGATCAAGGCGGAATTCGAGCCCGGCAGTGCGACCCGCTTCGGTCTCAAATTGCGCGTGGGTGACGGCGAGGAGACCCTGGTGGGCTACGACATCGAGCTCGGCGAGCTGTTCGTCGACCGCAGCCGGGCACAGGCCGCCGATGTCGACGGTTTCCATCCGGACTTCGCCGGACGCCACGCCAGCCCGCTGCAACTGGAAGACGGGAAACTGACGCTGCATATCCTGCTCGACTGGTCTTCGGTCGAGGTGTTCGCAGGGGACGGCAGCCGGGTGATCACCGATCGGATCTTCCCAAGTGATGACAGCGACCGCATCGCACTCTTCGCCGAAGGTGGTGATGCAGTGCTCAAGTCGTTGCGCATCCAGCCGCTCGCCTCCATCCACGAAAACGCGTCAGACTGACAAGCCTGGCAGCCGGGGGACTATTCCCCCGGCATGCCGTCGAGTTCCGTGCCAGGAAGATAAAAACGATGACTTGCTCATCGGCAGCGTTTTCGGCATCGCGAAGATGGCCGCCTTCCCCGGCAGAGTGAGATGAACCGCTTTGCAGGCAGGCTTTTAAGCAGCCCTTTAAGTAAGTAAGCAACGCCGGGACTTTCAACTGAAATCGTACAGATCCCTCGGGTTGTGCACGAAAATCCTCTCCAGCGTGGCCGTATCCGGCATCCAGCCACACACAGTATCGAGCAGCACCGCATCATCCGGTGCACCTTCAACCGACTGGCTCACATGCGGCCAGTTGCTGGCCCAGAGCACCCGCTCCGGCGCATGGGCAATCAGCGCGCGCGACAACGCCGCGGTGTCGGCATAGTCAGGCCCACCGCTATGGGACGATTCGTAGCAGGCGGCGATCTTCACGTAGCAGTTACCCTTGTCCATCAGCTTGAGCAGGGCCTGGAATTCCGGGTCCTGCGGCGTTACCGGCCCCAGGAACTTGCCGATGTGATCGATAATGAAGGGGTTGTCGAGTTGCGCTAGCAATGCCACATGATCAAGCATCTCGCGACCGTCAAACTGGACGATACAGTGCCAGCCAAATTCACGGATACGGGCATTCACCGCCAGCAGGTGCTCCAGGCCGACGGCCCCTCCGGGCAACTGCATGATCCTTGCCCCCCGCACACCACGCTGATGCATGCTGGCCAGCTCCGAGACCGGCGTATCGGGTGTCACCACAGCCACGCCGCGGGCCTGTGCGCCAAAGGCATCCAGCGCCTCCAGAATACAGCGGTTGTCGTCCCGGTAGGCGTTCGCCTGCACGATCACGACCTGCTCCAGCCCCAGCCAGCGCTGCAGGCGGCGATACTCATCGATGCCAGGACAATCCGGTGGAATCAGCGGTCCCGGCGTGAGCTGCGGGTATTGCGGCGCATACAGGTGCATATGGGTATCGACACTGCGTGCCGGCAGGCGGGTTCGCGGTGCCTGCCCTTCGAGTTTGCGTGACATTTCAATTCCTCTGTTGTTCGCGAGGCCCAGGCCCCGGAATGATCGATCAGGACCTGACCCTGAACCGTTCCAGGGCATCGCGGTTGATCTCGATGCCAAGACCCGGCCCGTCGGGTATACGAACCCTGCCGGCCTCGAGACGGATCGGCTCCATGAGCAGGCAGTCGCGCATCGGGTTACTGCTTTGATCGAACTCCAGCAACGCCGTCTGTGCCTCAAAGGCCGGCGGAGACGGTGGCAGGATCGCATGGAAGTGCAGGCCGGCGGCCAGCGCCACATCGGTTCCCCAGATATGGGGGACGCAGCGTACGCCGTAGATATCGCACAGGGTCAGCAGGCGACGCGCCTCACTGAGCCCGCCGACACCGCCGACATCCGGCTGCAGGATATCGACAGCCTCCTGACGCAATGCCTCGGCGATACCCCAGCGCGTATGCCAGGTTTCACCGCCGGCAATCGGAATGCGGTTGAGTTCTCGCAGCCGCCGGTAGCTGGACAGCGCCTCCGGGACCACAGGCTCCTCGAACCAGTCGATACCATAGGGCTCGGCAAGCTGGATAACCCGCGTAGCCGCCACCGCATCATAGCCATGGTTGGCATCAATCATCAGGCGGATATCGGGCCCGATCAGCTCACGTACCGCAGCAATCGATTCGATATCGAGTGCGATACCAAAACCGATCTTTATCTTGATGGCACCAAAGCCTGCATCAAGGAAGCCCTGAACCTCACGCTTGAGCGTGCTGATGCGATCGAGCCCGACCTGCCGAAAGCCGCCGGTAGCATAGGCCGGCACCGAGGTTCGAAAGGCACCGCCCATCAACTGACTGACAGGGGCCTGGTAAAATTTGCCGCACAGATCCCAGAGCGCGATATCGATACCGCTGATCGCATTGACCGTGGCGCCTCGCTGCCCCTGATCGCGGAACTGGTTGTACAGCTCCAGCCAGATAGGCTCGATATCCAGCGCCGAGCGGCCCAGCAGCAGCGGCGTCATTGCCGCCACTATAGCGGCATTGATCTGCGGGTTGCCAAGGCATTCCCCCCAGCCCACCAGACCGTTGTCACAACGAATCTCGACCAGCAGATGGCGGCGCACCTCGAAGCGCATGGCGGAGGATTCAAACGGCTGTTCCAGCGGATGTTCGAGTATGTGTGTCGTAACGCCTGCAATGCGCATCAGCCTGCCCGCCTGTTGCAGGGCAGCGGGGTAGTCTCGTGAAGCACAGATAGGCGCCTATATTCAGTGATACATACGACCAGGCGATTCGGGTTCGTCATGTTGTGCTCTCCGCTGATACGGTTATTGAAGTAGGCCACAAAGACATACGACATCTTACGACAACAAGGGGTTCAGTCAACAGTCATACGATAACAAATATTTTTAAGATCCTCCCGCAAAAGACCAGAAATCTCAAAAAAAAACAAAAAAACACCGATAAATAACTATAAAACAACATATTAGGTAAAGTTAAAGCAAATACGGCCGCACAGGAAAGGCACACCCAGGAAGTCAATCACTTAAATATGACATCGTATGACTATTGTTTGTCATACAACTTCATGGTACAAAATAACGGCCACAGACAAGAGCGAACGGGGATTGGCGAATTGACGATCCCCGACGTCATACAACAACAAGGTCGAACCCCACCAGGAGTCACAACAATGATAAAGCGCTTTGTAGGTCACACCGTCTGCTTAAGCATGCTGGCGTCCAGCCTGATGCTGGCCACCCCCGCCCAGGCTGAATTGAAAGGCTGGAACGGTCACCCGCCGGATTACCCTGTCTCCATGGCAATGGACGACTTCGGCAAGCTGCTGAGTGAACGTACAGATGGGCGACTCACTGCCAGAACCTACCACTCGGCTCAGCTGGGCGAGCAGGATGATGCGATCGAACAGATCCAGTTCGGGGGCATCGACTATGCCGTTTTCAACCTTGTTCCGCTCAATAACATTATCCCGGCCACCCAGGCGACGACCCTGCCCTACGCGTTCAAGTCAGTCGATCATATGCACCGCGTCATGGATGGCCCCGTAGGCGCCGAAATTGCCGCCGCCATGGCATCGGCCAATATGGTGGGCCTGGCGTGGTACGACAGCGGCGCGCGTTCCTTCTATGCGAACAAGCCACTGAATTCAATTGCCGACCTCAAGGGCATGAAAATTCGCGTCCAGAATTCCGATGTCAACGTCGCGATGGTTGAAGCGCTCGGCGCCAATGCCACGCCCATTCCGTACGGTGAGGTGTACACGGCCATCCAGTCGGGGGTTGTCGATGGCGCCGAAAACAACTGGCCGTCGTATGAGTCCAGTGGCCACTACGAGGCTGCCAAGCACTACATTCTCGATCAGCATACGATAGTGCCGGAAGTCTTCGTCGTGAACAAAAGCACCTGGGAGGGCCTGAGTGCCGAAGACCAGGCGGTCGTACGCCAGGCCGCCATCGACAGCGCCGTACTGCAACGCACACTCTGGGCTGAGCGCGAAGCCAAGTCGGAGCAGCTGGTACGCGACGCCGGCAACACCATTGTCGAACTGGAAGACAAGAGTGCCTTCATCAACGCCATGAAGCCTGTCTATGAACAGTTCGCTGCCGATCCGGCGATACGCGATATTCTGGACAAGATCCAGGCCGTTGACTAAAGGCTCCCGATGCCCGGCGGCCTCGGCCGCCGGGCAATCTGTCAGTGCGGAGGTAACTTGATATGCGCTGGAAATTCAATGACTGGATAGCATCAGCCGCGGTATTTATCGGCTGCCTGTCCCTGATCGGTCTGGTCGGCCTGATCGGCTACCAGGTCTGGGGGCGCTATGTGCTGAACGACTCGCCCACCTGGGCCGAAAGCCTTGCGCTGATGCTGGTCCTGATGGTGTCACTGCCCATAGCCGCCCTGGGGCTACGCGAAAACTTTCATCTGGGTATCTCCTTTTTCCTGGAAAGACTGTCGCCCAAACTTCAGCGTGGCGTGGAATTCGTCAATGCACTGGTGCTCTGCGGCTTCGGCGCGTCAATGGCCTGGTATTCAACCGACCTGGTGATAGGCACCTGGAACCGGCAGATTCCGCTTCTGGGCCTGCCACAAGGTCTCAAGTACGTGCCGCTGGTCATCTGCGGCTCACTGATTGTTCTGTTCATGCTGGAGCGTATGGCGGGCCTGCTCATGCTCAAGCCTGCCATGCCGGCACTGCCCGAGGAAAGCTGATATGGGTCTGTTCGTTCTACTGGGGGCATTCACCCTGGCAATGATGGCCGGCATCCCCATTGCCTTTGCACTGGGCATTTCGGCACTGGCTGCAGCGCTCGTGGAAGGCTTGCCTGAACTGATCGTGTTTCAGCGAATGGTGTCGGGCATGAGCGGCTTTACGCTGCTGGCCATCCCTTTTTTCGTTTTCGCCGGCGAACTGATGATGCATGGCGGTATTGCACTGCGGCTGGTGCGTTTTGCAGAAACGCTGGTGGGCCAGGTGCGCGGCGGCCTGGGTGTCGTCAACGTCCTCAGTTCAATGCTGTTTGGCGGGATTTCCGGGTCTGCGGTGGCAGACACCTCCGCGCTGGGATCGGTCATGATTCCGATGATGCGCGAAAAGGGCTACAGGGATGATTATTCCGTTAACGTGACGGTGACCTCCTCTATCGCCGGCATCATGATTCCTCCCAGCCACAACATGATTCTGTACGCGCTGGCAGCCGGCGGCGGCATATCCATTCCGGCCCTGTTTCTGGCCGGCATCATGCCAGGCATCCTGATGTGCGTCATGCTGGCGGTTGCCGCCTATGTGGTTGCCATAAAGCAAGGCTACCCTTCCAGCGAGTTCCCGGGATGGAGGGCCGTTGCCATTGCCGCGGCGTCTGCCCTGCCCGGATTTTTTACGGCCGTGGTCATTATTGGCGGTGTGCTGTCCGGTATTTTTACCGTCACGGAATCCGCTGCCATCGGTGCTATCTGGGCCCTGTTCGTTACCCTGCTCATCTACCGCTCCCTGAGCTGGAACGCCTTCAGGCAAAGCCTGACCCAGGCCATCCGCACCACGGCGCTGGTCATGATTCTGGTGGGCTCTGCCACTGCCTTTGCCTACTTCCTGGCGCTCTACCATGTACCCGAGAAAATCATGACGCTGATGCTGTCGATATCGGACAGCAAGATCATGATCCTGCTCATGGTGAACCTTGCGCTGCTGATTCTGGGCATGTTCATGGACATGGCTGCGCTCATCCTGATCTGTACACCGATATTCCTGCCGGTTGTGCGCGAATACGGTGTCGATCCCGTTCAGTTCGGCATGATCCTGATGATGAACCTGGGGCTCGGGCTGACAACGCCACCGGTGGGCGGCTGTCTGTTCGTCGGTTGCGCCGTCGCCAAGGTACGTATCGAAAGCGTGCTTAAAACCATATGGCCCTTCTATGCAGCGATTCTTGTTGCACTGCTGCTGACAACCTATATACCCGCAGTATCCCTGACACTGCCAAGCCTGTTGCTGTAGGAATTACGATGTTAAAAAAACTTTTGATTACCGGAGCGGCCGGCGGCCTGGGTCGCCTCGCCCGCGAAAACCTGGCGGATTTTGCTGAAACCCTCAGGCTCACCGACATTACCGCTCTGACGCCTGTATCGGATGCAGAAGAAGTCATGTGCGGCGACCTGGGCGACAGCGCCTTTGTGGACCGCCTGGTCGAGGGCTGCGATGGCATTCTTCACCTGGGCGGCATCTCGGTCGAGAACCATTTCGACGCGATTCTGAATGCCAATATTGTCGGCATCCACAATCTGTACAGCGCGGCGCAGAAGCACGGCCAGCCCCGCATCCTCTTTGCCAGCTCGAATCACACCATCGGTTTCCATAAGCCGTCGACACGGCTGGACGCCAGCTCTGTCACGCGACCCGACAGCTATTATGGTGTGTCCAAGTGTTTCGGCGAGGCCGTGGCGAGCATGTATCACGACAAACTTGGGCAGGAGACCGCCATAGTGCGCATCGGCTCCTGTTACCCCCAGCCGCAGGATGTTCGCATGCTGAGCACCTGGCTGAGCCCGCGTGATTTCATGGCGCTGACCCGACAGGTATTCAGGGTTCCCGTGCTGGGCTGCCCGGTGATCTACGGGGTATCCGCCAACAAGGATACCTGGTGGGACAACCATGCTGTGAAACACCTCGGCTGGGAGCCGCAGGACAGCTCCGAAACCTATCGGGCACAAGTGGAAGCCCGGGCGGCGGAGCAGGGTCAGACCCCGGACACTTTGCTCCAGTATCAGGGCGGCAACTTTGCCCTGGCCCCGCTGATGCAGAAGGACGGTTGACCCACCGAGCACAAGGATGACGCCGGAAGGCGTCATCCTTGCCCTGCGCCATAAGCCGCCCCCCCACACCTGCTTCAACCACCCAGCCAGAGAGAGTCAGCATGAAAACAGTGCTTTGTTTTGGAGATTCCAATACCTGGGGCCATCGCCCCGACGGCTCGGGTCGCTATGCGCTGGATGAACGCTGGCCAGGCGTGATGGAGGCCGTGCTGGGGGAAGGGTTCCGGGTTCTGGTCGAGGGTCTGGGTGGCCGCACGACCGTCCACGACGATCCTATAGATGGAGCTCATCTCAACGGGCTGAACTATCTGACCCCCTGCCTGGCATCACAGAAGCCGGTTGACCTGGTGGTGATCATGCTGGGCACCAACGATCTCAAGCACCGCTTCAGCGTGCTGGCGGATGATATCGCCCGCGCGGCGGGTCGACTTGTGGAGAGGGTTCAAGGCAGCGATGCGGGGCCACAGGGTGCGGCACCCGCTGTGCTGCTGGTGGCGCCGGCGCCGATTCTGGAAGTCGGTGCTGTGGGCACCCGCTTCACCGGCGGCCGGATAAAATCCCAGCTGTTCAGCACGACCTATGCCGCCGTGGCCGACGAGCTGGGATGCCATTTCCTGGATGCCGGTAATCACATCGTCTCTTCGCAGATCGATGGCATCCATCTGGATCTGGACGCGCACCTTGAACTTGGAAAAGTTATTGCCAAGCACGTCCGCGAGATTCTGATCTAAGGCTGGAAACCCCTACTTCTATTGGCTGAAAAGTGGCCATACCCGAGGGCATCGATCGTCCCTTGAGTGAAAGCAGACGTCAACGCACGTCACTCTCCGACGGCATGAGTTTAAGCAACTGCACAGGATCGACAGCGCAGGCTCCGGCTGGCGCCAGAACCCGATGTCGGCCCAGTAACGGACAATAATGCCGCCAGGCCTGCCACTTTCAGAGCACCGGCGTCACCAGCTCGCCGCGACTGATAAAGGCCGCCAGGTTTTCAAACACCAGCTCCTCCATCTGCCGGCGGGTTTCATGGGTGCCACTGCCGATATGGGGCAACAGCACCAGCTGTGGCAGATCCAGCAACTCGGCCGGCACCTGCGGCTCCTCGGCAAACACGTCCAGCGCGGCGCTGCCCAGACGCCCGTCCAGCAGCAATTCCACCAGCGCCGGCTGATCCACCACTGAGCCACGGGCAACATTGATCAGGGTCCCCCTGGGGCCGAGCGCCGCCAGCACTTCGCGGCTGACCAGCCCCTCAGTGGAGGGGCCGCCAACACAGGTCAGCACCAGGTAATCGGCCCAGCTCGCCAGCTCAACCAAGGAAGACTCATAGCCATAACTGACCGCCGGGTCCTCGCGCCTATTGTGGTAGCGGATATCCATATCAAAACCCGATGCACGCTTGGCAACGCACTTGCCGATTCGACCCAGCCCCAGAATGCCGAGGCGCTTGCCACTGACCCGGCTGCCCAGTGGAAACGGTTGCTGCCCCCAATGCCCGCTGCGCACAAAGCGATCGCCTGCTGCGATGCGCCGGGCCGAGGAAATCATCAGCCCCAGGGCCAGGTCCGCCACGCAGTCATTGAGCACATCCGGCGTATTGCTAACGCGAATGTTACGGGCACGGGCCGCATCCATATCGATCGGGTCATAGCCGACGCCAAAACTGATGATGGCCTTGAGATTGGGCAGAGCAGCCATGACCTCGGCGCTGCAGCCATAGCGGGCCGAGGTCACGATGATGTCAACCCGGCGGCCTGTTTCACGCAAAAAGGCGTCGCGGTCCTGCTGTTCCCAGATGCGGTCTGTTGCATGGAGCGAACTCAGCCGATCATTGAAGGCGTCCGTCAGGGGACCCATTTGCAGTATGTTTGGCGTATTCATGATGACCTCTTGGTGGTTTGATAATGTGGGCTGGAGCCTGTCATGGCCTTGGGAGTAATGGCAGTGTCAGACCAGGCCCCAGTACTGCAACAGGTAAAGACCGAGCATGATGGTAATAACGGAAAGCAGGGTCGCCAGGCAGAAATAGCCGATAAGCCTGGGCTGCAGCGCCGTTGCAAGATCCGCCTTCAGGATGCCGAGAAACAGCAAGGTCGGCATGGTGGCCCTGAAGGCCAGGGTCGACGCCGTATTGATAAAGGCATCATCGATCAGGTCGATTTTCTTCAGCAGCATGCCCAGCAGCCCCATGGTGAACACGGGGCCGATGACGGCAAAAATCTGGCTCAGCACGGCAAGGGAATTATCCATCGGGCGTCTTGTCCCTGGCTGTCGATGATTCAGGTAGGCAGACCCTAACGAGGCCCGCCGCCCGCATTAAATGCGCACCAAACTGCACAGATAAAAAAGCCCCGCACATGCGAGGCCTTACGGACGGCTAGCGTCCTGACAGGTTCAGCACCTGGCAGCCCACCGGGCCGCCAGGCAGTGCAGTATCGACGCCTCAGCCGATATCGTTCTGACCGTCCAGCAGCCGGCGCACGCCCAGCGGGTTCTCATCGCGCAGGGCCAGCGGCAACAGCGCCTGCGGCAGGTCCTGGTAGCTGACCGGACGCAAAAAGCGCTCAATGGCAGCGCTGCCCACCGACGTCGAACGGCTGTCCGAGGTCGCAGGATAGGGGCCGCCATGCACCATGGCATGGCAGACCTCCACCCCGGTGGGGTAACCGTTGCACAGGAGTCGGCCGGCCTTGCGCTCCAGCACCGGCAACAGGGCCTGCGCCAGGGCCAGGTCTGCGTCATCCAGCTGCAGGGTGGCGGTCAGCTGGCCTTCCAGGTGCTCAGCCACCTGGGCGAACTCGTCCGTGCTGCGGCACTTGATCACCAGCGAGCTGGCGCCAAAGATCTCCGCCCCCAGGCTTTCGTCGGTCAGGAAAGCCTGGGCCGTGGTGACATAGAGCCCGGCCTGGCACTGGTTCGGCCCCTGCCCGGCGATACCCGACCCCACCGCGGCGACGGCGGTATTGCTGTTCAGCTGAGTCACGCCCTCGCTGTAGGCCTGGTGGATGCCGGGCGTCAGCATGGTCTGGGCGGCCACATCGGCCAGCGCCGCGGCAGCGGTGTGCAAAAAGGCATCCAGCGCCGCGCCTTCCTGCGCTATCACCAGACCCGGATTGGTGCAGAACTGACCTGCACCCATGGCCAGCGAGCCGACAAATCCCCTGGCGATGGATTCGCCGCGGGCCTGCAGGGCCGCCGGCAGCAGGAACACCGGGTTAATGCTGCTCATTTCGGCGTACACCGGAATGGGTTCGGCGCGGTTGGCGGCAATCTGCATCAGCGCGGTACCGCCGCTGCGTGAACCGGTAAAGCCCACCGCCTTGATGGCCGGGTGGGCCACCAGTGCCGAACCCACTTCACGGCCAGAACCGAACAGCAGCGAGAACACGCCTTCCGGCAGGCCGGCATCCGCCACCGCCTGCTGAATCGCCCGGCCCACCAGCTCGGAGGTACCCGGATGCGCCGAATGCGCCTTGACCACCACCGGACAACCAGCCGCCAGAGCCGAGGCGGTATCGCCACCGGCGACCGAGAATGCCAGCGGGAAGTTGCTGGCACCAAATACCGCCACTGGTCCCAGCGGGATCTTGCGCAGGCGCAGGTCGGCACGCGGCAGCGGCGCCCGCTCCGGCAACGCAGGATCGATGCGCACATCCAGCCAGTTGCCGGCGCGCACCACCGATGCGAACAGGCGCAGCTGCCCCATGGTGCGGCCGCGCTCGCCTTCAATGCGTGCCCGCGGCAGGCCGGACTCGGCCATGGCCCGCTCGACCAGCGTATCGCCCAGCGCCAGGATGTTGTCGGCAATCGCCTCCAGAAACAGGGCCCGCGTTTGCGGCAAGGTTTCCCGGTAACCGTCAAACGCCTGCCAGGCCAGTGCGCAGGCCTGGTTGACCTCGTCGCCGGAACCGCCCCCAAAGGCCGGCTGCATCTGCTCGCCGCTGGCCGGATTGATGGCATGAATCGCCTGAAGACTGCCGCGAACAGCGCGGGCACCGATCAGCATTTCACCTGTAATTTGCATAGAAAACCTCCTGCGGAATTTAACCTGGCTGCCAAAAGAGCGCAGCGATGCCTGCAACCTGCCAACGGACAGGCAACCGGATAAATGGGTATTTACGGGCCCCGATTCCGGGGCGGGCATGCGAAAATAAAAACTTACAAAATCTGTATCAAGGGACTGCCGGGCAGTCTCTCTCCTGGCGCTTTACTTCAGAAGTTTCTAACTCTGAACTCTCTAATTCCGAGCTCTCTAATTCCGAACTCTCTAATTCCGGAAATTCTAACCCTGAATATTCTGGTGCCTGATTTCCAGGCGCCAAATTTCCGGTCACCAAAGCTATCTGTCAGGCACACCGGGCATCAGCTTCAAAACCATGTCCATCCTGCAATAAGACACTTGGCACTGAAAAGCTCGTCAAACACCTAAACTCAAGTCTTAAAATATGACCTTGAGCATCAGGGTTTAAAAACATCAATCAAACGAACTGTTTCTTTTGTATTTTTCATACAAATGATAAGCCCGGTACAGATGCTGATGCATGGCCTGGCGAGCAGCCTCCGGATTTTTCGATTTTATCGCCGCGACTATATCGGAATGTTCCTTTTCAATCCGGTCCAGATACTCTTCAGACGCGGCCTGGTCGATATTGCTATCGACGATACTGGTGCGCGGAATAATATTTTTATTGAATTGCTCATAGAAACTCTTGAAGAACGGGTTTTTACTGGCCGCCGCTATACTCAGGTGAAAGTCGTAATCTTCCTTGCGCGCCATCTTGTGCTCAAGGCGGGCCTGATGAAAGGCTTCCATCGTGGTTTCGATATGCTGCATATCGTCGTCGTCCCGGCGCAGTGCCGCCAGCTCGCAGGCCGCGGTTTCAACCACCAGGCGCAGTTCGAGAATGTGCAGGATATCCTCGACCGCCGTCGGATTGATGGTATGGGCGTAAAAGGTTTCAGCCGGCGAATTACGCAGCACCGTCGTCCCGACCCCGCGTTTGGTTTCGACCAGGCCGAGCGACTTGAGCTGCGTGATCGCTTCGCGAATAACGGTACGGCTGACACCGAACATGTCGCACAGGGCATTTTCAGTGGGCAGCTTCTGCCCTACGCTGATTTTGCCCTGGGACAGCATGTTTTCCAGCTGACTGGCCACATTGCTCGAAAGGCTGCCAGATTGGCGCACGCGCTGAACCTGGAAGTCATCTGTGCCGGTGGTCAAATTATTCTGGCTGGTCATCAGTGCTGTCCGATGTCGTTATTCGAGGGAAGTTCCACCCCCATTATCCCTGATTCATCCATTAACGGACAAGCGACGGTTTCTTCGGGTCGAACTCCCAGCCCGGAATCAGATACTGCATGGCCATGGCATCGTTGCGCTGGCCAACGTCGAGGCTTTTGTATAGCCGGTTGGCTTCTTCCAGCTTGGCACGATCCAGCTCAATCCCCAGACCCGGCTTTTGCGGTACCCGCAATTTGCCGTCACGGATCTTCAGCGGCTCTTTGGTAATGCGCTGGCCGTCCTGCCAGATCCAGTGGGTATCGATCGCGGTAATCTCGCCCGGACAGGCGGCGGCGACATGGGTCATCATCGCCAGCGAAATATCGAAATGGTTGTTGCTGTGCGAGCCCCAGGTCAGCCCCCACTCGTTGCACAGCTCGCCCACGGCGACGGCGCCCTGCATGGTCCAGAAATGGCAGTCCGCCAGCGGAATGTCGACGGCGTCCAGACGCACGGCATTGCGCAACTGCTGCCAGTCGGTGGCAATCATGTTGGTCGCGGTCTTGAGGCCGGTCTGGCGCTTGAACTCGGACATCGTCTCGCGGCCCGACCAGGCGCCTTCCTGACCACAGGGATCCTCGGCGTAGCTGAGCATGTGCTTGATGGGCGTCAGGTACTCGATCGCCTGTTTCAGCGTCCAGGCACCGTTGGGGTCCAGCGTCAGCCGTGCGTCGGGGAAAACATCGTACAGGGCCGCGATGCACTCGGCCTCCTGATGGCCGTCCAGCACCCCGCCCTTGAGTTTGAAGTCACGAAAGCCGTAACGGGCGTATGCCGCCTTGGCCAGCTCAGCTACAGCTTCAGGCGTGAGCGCTTCACGGGTACGGACAAGGTCCCAGTCGTCCTGTGGCTTGTCGCCGCTGGCCTTTTCATAGGTTGGATAGGGCAGATCAGTCTTCTTCGGGTCGCCCAGCAGAAACAGGTAGCCCAGTGCCTCGACTTCATCGCGCTGCTTGCCAAACTGCCCGAGCAGATCTGCCACGGGCAGATTCATCGCCTGGCCGGCCAGATCCAACAATGCCGATTCAATGCCGGTGATCACATGCACGGCGGTGCGCAGATCGAAGGTCTGGTTGCCGCGCACATCTTCCGCCTGGCCGGATGTGGCCTGGCGCACGCGACTGATAAGGGCCTTGTAATGACCCACGCTCTGGCCTTCCACCAGCTCACGGCATTTTTCCAGCGTATTCAGAATGCCCTGGGTGGCCGGCACTTCGCCCAGACCAATGCGGCCCGCCGTATCTTCCAGAATCACAACGCTACGGATAAACCAGGGAGCATGGCCACCGCTGAGGTTCAGCAAAAAGCCGTCGTAACCGGCGACCGGCACCACGGTCATTTTCTTAATGGTGGTGAACATCGTGTCTCCTCGCTTGTAAACCAGCGGCCGGATAACAGCATTTGCGCTGTCACCCAGCCTCCGGGGTGCCTATGCTCAGCGGCAGGCGCTGATGATAGCTGCCAGCTCTTCCTTCTGCGCCGCGGTCGGCATGGTCAGCGGTGCGCGTACGTTGCCGGCAGGACGCCCAACGATGTCGGCACCGGCCTTGATCAGGCTGACGGCGTAGCCTTTCTTGCGATCACGCAGGCGGCAGAACGGGATAAAGAAATTCTTGATGATCGAGGTCACCGTGGCCTGGTCGCCGCCGCGCAGCGCGCTGTAGAACTTCATCGCCATTTCCGGCATGAAGTTGAACACCGCCGACGAATAGGTATTCACACCAATGGCCAGGTAGGCTTCGGCAAAGATTTCAGCGGTCGGCACGCCACCGATGTAGACCAGGCGGTCGCCCACGGTCTTGATGGTGTCATTCAGCGCAGCTATATCACCGACACCGTCTTTCAGACCCACCAGGTTCGGACAGGCCGCCGCCAGCAGCTTGACGCTTTCGGCATCCAGCACGCCATTGCCGCGGTTGTAGTAAATCACCTGCAGCTCGGTGCTGTTGATCACGGCCTTGGCGTATTCAACGACACCATCCGCCGGGCATTCGGTCAGGTACGGAGGCATCAGCAGAATGCCGTCGATACCGGCGTCCTGGGCCACCTTGCAGTAGGCCTGGGCGTCCGCCGTGCTGCGACCGGCACTGGCGATCACGGGCACGCGGCCAGCGACGGTAGCAACCGCTATCTGGCAGATCTCGCGGTACTCATCCTGGGACAGCGAAAAGAACTCCCCGGTACCGCCGGCGACAAAGACGCTGGATACACCCTGCTGCACGAACCATTCAATGCGATCACGGTAAGTGTCGGCATTGAATTTGCCATTGGCATCGAAGTCGGTAATCGGGAAGGAGAGCAGACCATCGCTCAGGGACTGACGGATACGTTCTACAGATAGCGCCATTGTGTTGATCCTCATCATTCATTAAAGCCGCAGCAGGGCCTTCAGCAAATTCATCCAAACCAGGGCGAAGCAACCGGGCTCCCGAATTGCAGCCTGCAGCGGCGGGAGTCGTGGCCAGCACCCTGTTGAGTCACAAGGCCGTAGAAGTGCGCCTTAGTTGTAATTCATCATACATCATACTTTTAAAGTCGCAAGCCTTAAATGGGCTGATTCGCGTATAAAATACCGGGCATGAAAAGCGCTCGGCAAAGCCAGACCACAGAGCACACACCCCGCGCCACGGCACTCAGGGCACGGGGGCAACAGCCACAGCTCGTATCAGGTCACAGGCGCAGGGTTAAACAGCACCAGATCGTTGTGCAGCCCCAGGCGGTCGGCCGCCACCAGCGTGCGGCCGCTGGCCACCTCCAGGATCAAATGAAACAGCTCCCAGCCGATATCCTCAATGGTCGCCTCGCCGGTGGCGATGCGACCAGCGTCGAGGTCGATCAGATCGTGCCAGCGGTTGCTCAGGGTCTTGTTGGTCGAGACCTTGATGACCGGCGCCATCGACAGGCCGTAGGGCGTTCCCCGTCCGGTGGTAAACACCTGCAGGTTCATGCCGGCGGCCAGCTGCAGCGTGCCGCAGATGAAATCGCTGGCCGGGGTCGCGGCGAAATTCAGGCCGCGCTTGCGAACCCGCTCGCCCGGTTCCACGACATCGACAATCGCAGTGGTACCCGATTTGACAATGGAACCCAGCGACTTTTCGACGATATTATTCAACCCGCCCTTCTTGTTGCCGGGCGTCGTATTGGCGCTGCGGTCGACCTGCCCCTGGCTGAGGTAGTTGTCGTACCAGTCCATCTGGTCGAGCAGCGCCTGAGCCACGTCCGGGCTTTTGGCGCGGGACGTCAGCAGATGAACGGCGTCGCGCACCTCGGAAACTTCCGAAAACATCACGGTGCCGCCGGCGCGCACGATCAGGTCGGCGGCAAAGCCCAGCGCCGGATTGGCGGTGACGCCGGAGAAGGCATCGCTGCCGCCGCACTGCATGCCCACTACCAGCTCCGACGCCGGGCAGGATTCGCGGCTGCGACCATTAAGTTTTTCCAGGTGGTATTCAGCCAGTTGCAGAATGCCGTCCACCATCTCGCCAAAGCCGTTAAAGGCTTCGTCCTGCAGACTCAGGATCGGCGATGGTCGATTCGCTGCGCTATCGGCAGCGTTTTCAGCCAGGCGCAACACCTGCTCCTCGGGGATCAGGCGCGTGGGCAGCAGCTTCTCGCAGCCCAGACCGATCACCATCACTTCACCGCCAAAATTGGGGTTGCGGGCGATATTCTGCAGGGTACGGATCGGCACTATGGCCGCCGGCGCATTGATGGCGACGCCGCAGCCATAGCTATGGTTCAGTGCCACCACATCGTCAACATTGGGGTAGCGCGGCAGCAACTCCTGCTTGATCCGTCGCACCACGTAGTCGGTAACGCCGGCGACGCACTGCACGCTGGTCGAGATCGCCAGCACATTCTTGGTGCCCACGGTACCATCGGCATTGCGGTAGCCCTCGAAGGAGAATCCCTCCAGCGGCGGCAGCTGCGGCGCCGGGCGCACCTCGGTTGACAGCTCGCTCAGCCGGCGCGCATCCGGCAGCCGCACCAGGGTTTCGTTGATCCAGCGGCCGCGGGCGATAGGCTCCAGCGCGTAACCGATCACCTCACCGTAACGGATTACAGCCTCGTCGACGGCGAGGTCGGTCAGCGACACCTTGTGGCCCAGGGGTATATCGTCCAGCAGCCGCGTACCCTCATCCAGCAGGGTTCCGGCCTTCAGGCCACCGGCATTGGCGACGATGACCACATTGTCGGTCTCGTGCATGCGGATGGTGATAGCGGTTTCGTTTGGTGTATTCATGGCACCCTCAAACAGATCGGATTGCCTGGCGGGCACTGCACCCGACAGGCCAGAGGAATAATCAGACTTCCACGCACGGGGCCTTGTTTTCACGCCGCGCCTTGAGCGCCAGATAGATGGAGAACATGACTGAGGCGGCAATCATGAGCCAGAGCACAAGTGCGATCGGGCTCTTGGTAAAGAAGATGCTCAGGGTGCCGAAGGACTCAAGGCTCTTGACGAAATACACTTCGGCGGAACTGCCGAGGATAAAGCCGATGACCAGCGGTGCGACCTCGATACCGATCTTTTGCGCCACATAGCCCACCAGGCCGAAGATCAACAGCGTCCAGACATCGAACATGATGCCGTAATTGATGGCATAGGCGCCGACCACGCACATCATGATGATGAGCGGATAGAGAACATACTTGGGCACCATCACGACCTTGGCGATATGCTTGATCGCAAAGAACATGACGCCAAACATCACCAGGTTGGCGAATAGCAGCCCGATGATCATCGAATACCAGGTATCCAGGTTTTCAGCGATGAACAGCGGCCCGACCTGCAGCCCCTGCAGGGTGAAAGCCCCTATCAGCACGGCCGTGGTGCTGTCACCGGGAATACCGAGTGACAGCAGCGGAATCAGGGCGCCACCGGTCAGGGCGTTATTCGAAGACTCCGATGCAATCAGCCCTTCGGGCGCACCCTTGCCCATTTTCGACGGGTCTTTGGAGAAGTTTTTCTGCTGCGTATAGGCCAGTACCGAGGCTGCACTGCCGCCGATACCCGGCAGCATGCCGACAAAGGTACCAATGGATGACGAACGGATCAGGTTGACCATCTGGCCGCGAAACACATTGAGCTTGAACGGCAAGCCCTTTTCAAGCTGGATGCGGTTCTCGCCATGCTCTTCCTTGATACCCTTCTCCGCTTCCTGAAGGATGGTCGCCAGGCCGAACAGGCCAATCAGTACCGGCAGCAGCGAGAAGCCCTCTTCCAGGTAGGGCACCATGAAGTCAGCCATCAGGCGGTACTCGCCGTTGCCCCCGACACCCACGTCATAGGTGCCGATCAGGCTTAGAAAGACGCCGATCAGGCCGCTGAAAATGCCGATCAGCATATTTGCTGACAGCGATGCGATAACCGTCAGCGCAAAGAATATGATCAGGAACTTCTCCACATAGGAGAACTTGATCGCAAAATCGGACAGCACAGGCGCAAACAGAAACAGAATGACCGCGCTGAAGAGGCCGCCGACCAGCGACGAAACGATACAGATTTTCAGCGCCCGTTCTGCCTCGCCCCGCTTGGCCATGGGGTGACCATCGAAGGTGGTCGTAATGGAGGACGGCGTACCGGGAATATTCAGCAGAATCGCCGGCACCAGGCCACCCGAGATACCACCGACATAGAGGCCCAGCAGCAGCGCCAGGCCCTCATGCAAGCCCAGGGAATAGGTCAGCGGCAGACAGACGGCCACCGCCATGGTGGCGGTCATGCCCGGAATGGCGCCAAAAATAATGCCCACCATCGAGCCCGCAGCCGCCAGCAGAAAGAATTCGGGGGATAACAGGGAAATAAAATCCATCGCAGTGACTCCGGGGCGTTACGGCAAGGTGATATTGAACAGCGTGCCCAGCACGTACCAGGCCGCGAGCGGCGCAATCAGTGCATTTGAGGTGATAACCAGCAGTACCCGGCGCGTCACTTCATGGACATACACCAGGGACAGGGCAAAGATGAACGCCATGGAGCAGAACAGGAATCCCAGCCCGGTATTGGGGAACAGCTGCCCGACATAATCCATTGCCAGGAAATACGCCACCACCAGCGCCAGTGTGCTGAACAGGCGAAACTTGTCGGCGTTTTCTTCAAAGAACGCCAGGCCCGCGCCCCGCGTCCTGACAATTTCGACCAGGCGCCCATAATTGAGCGCGACGATCAGTACCAGCATTGCGGCCAGCAACCCGAGCACAAGCCGCGGAAAAAACAGATGCGATTGATCGAAGTCGATCGAGACCTCAAGCAATGACGTGAGTGTCTGGCTCATAACTCCACCGAACGGTTAACTGAGGATAACGGCGCAGCCATCAGGCAGCCGCTCCCCGATCATGGGAAAAGGACCGCCCTGCAGGCGAACGGTCCTGGTCGTGCGGACCTTAGCCCTCGATGGCCTTGATCACGCTGGCGATGCGGTCGTTTTTCGCTTTCAGATAGGTCTGAGCTTCATTCGCTGGCTTGAAGTTTGGAATGAAGAAAGATTTCTTCTGCACTTCCTGGATTTTGCCTTCGGCGTAAATCTCACCCAGCGCCTTGTCGATGGCGTCAACGAAAGCGGGATCGATATCCTTGTTGTAGATAAAGAAGAATTCCTTATCGAAGGTGAAATCCTGACCTTCTCCCATCGGCACCTTGACGCTGGGCTCAACGAAGCTCAGCAGATCATTGCGGCTGGTCTTGCCCATGCCTTCTTCGTTGGCCTGCTGGATGGTCTGCTCACGCGCGGTCAGCCAGACAAAGCTCATCGCCTTCTGGTCGTCCGCAGGCAGTCGGGTGTACTGCTCGTTCGACTGAACACTGCCGTTGATGACATCGGCCAGACCGTCAAACATGGCCTGGTTCTTGGAATCCTGGGAGCCAGTGTTGACCGGCGTCAGGTTGCCTTCCTTGCCTGGATATTTCAGCTTGACCGCGTTTTTCAGCGCACTGTAACCGATCTCGGAAACCCCGCCCGGCTGAATCGCTACCCGAACGGTCGTGCCGCTGCCCGCCGCATCGATAATCTGATCCACACTCTGGTACGGTGAGTTTTTGCTGACCAGGTAGGCATTGCCCGGGTTGATGGCGAAGGTCGGCCCGACACGGTAGTTTTCAAACAGGTCGGAATAGCCTTTCTGCCCGTAGAGCACGCCCAGATAGGCCTGGTCGTGGAATACCATGATAGTGCTGCCATCGGCGCTGCGATCACGCTCCACAGCCTTGTAGGCCGCCGGCGCGCCTGTGGCGTCGACCTTGAAGTTGGCGCCCAGCTTGGCAGACAGGGCCTCGGCCACAATGCTGCTGGACTGATAGGTATCACCACCGGTCGACTTGGAACCAATGACGACCCGGATGTTCGCTGGAATATCGGCTGCAAAGCTCTGTGCAGCCAGTGTTGCCGCGAGCGCACACAAGCTCAGACGTAAACCTAACACTAAACCTTTCATATCTTATTATTCCTGTATGACCTGTTTTGTCTCGGACAGCTAGGCATTCACAACAATGAACGCCTATCGCTGCTCACCCGCTCTTTTGGCCGCCACACACGACAGACGCGCACCCGAGTTTCCGGAAAGGGTCCTGCCCTGCAGTGGACTCAAATAATCATACATCATACATATGATTGCGCAATCATTATTTGCTGAGCAACAACGCGACTCTGCAAGCCCGGCAGCCATCATCGAAACGGGGACGTTAATCGCCGGCAGAGGACCCCGGACGCGGATTGTTAACGCGGGAAAGCAGCATGGGTCCTTCCGGCAGGCCGCCGCGCGTCGACCGGGGCACAACAGGCATCAGGAAATAGGCGGCACGGACTCATCCAGCCTGCTCAGAAGCACAGGCAAGCTTCCCCACGCCCTCACGCACTGACTCGATCGATCAATGTGAAGCCCGTATCGATACGCACCTGGGCCTGATGTGCACCCTGGTTGCGAAAGCGCTCCAGCAGCACGCTTGCAATCAAGCCCCCGACTCGCGCCCCATCCAGCCTGACAGAAGACAGGGCGGGATAGACTTGCGCTGCACTGCCCAGATCACCGAACCCCATAACGGCAATATCTTCCGGAACCCGCAGGCCGCGTGAGGCGGCTTCAGCCAGCACCCCTTGCGCGACCGTATCCGAACTGCACACAACGATCTCAGGTTTTGCGCCTTCTGATAACAATTGACTCAGCCCTTCCCGCCCTTCTTTCAGCGTCGCCGGTGGCGGAAAAATCACCTGAGGAACATCCATGATACCCAGCTCCCGCAACTCGTTCACAAGCGCCTTGCAACGCTTGATCCCGCGCGGATCACCGGCCGAGACGACAGAAAAACGCCGGTATCCTTTTGCGTGCAGGTGATCCGCTACGGCCTTGCCGACGGCTTCGTGGGAAAACCCAATCAGGATATCGATAGGATCTTCACAAAAATCCCAGGCCTCAACCACGGGTATACCGGAGGAGACAAGCCGCTGGCGGGTCAGTGCAGAGTGCTCCGTGCCCATCAGCACAATGCCATCAGGTCGACGCCCCAATATCGCGCCCAGCAATGACTCTTCCTTCTCAAGCGAGTATCCGGTAACGCCGAGGATGGATTGGTAACCGGCCTCGCCGAGCTGGTCCATCAGCGCCTGGACCATGTCAGAGAAAATAGAGTGCGCGATGGTGGGAACGAAAACGGCGACCAGCTTGCTCTGCTTGCTGGCCAGCCCGCCTGCCAGCATATTGGGGATGTACCCGACCAGCGCCACCGCACGCCGAACCTTCTCCAGCGTTTGATCAGACACCAGTTCAGGTCGGTTCAACGCCCGGGATACGGTAATCGGGGAAACGCCGGCCACTTTGGCCACATCGATGAGTGTAAAACCCGATGCCTGACGGGTTTTATCCAGCGGGATTTCAGAATCTTTATCTATGGATTGTCTGGGCATGGGGAAATGTCAGGCATGTTTTGGCTAAAGAAAGCGGGGCTCAAGGTACCATCAAACCAGTGTGGCGCAAGGCACTCAAACCTCGGCGCCCGACACAACAGCAAGCATGCCCGCCGGTAAGTATGTGCTGCAGCTGCCAGCAGTGGAACCAGACAGAGCACCGGTAACAGGCTTGCCCGTGCCTGCCACGTCAAACTGACCGCTGCCATCTTGTCACCCTGCTGCAGCGCCGCACCCGACTTGCCTTTGCATATAGGCACTCGGCGCAACAGCCAGGATAATCATACATCGTACAATATATGTTGAAAACCCGTTTCTGCATCAATCCCGCACTGCCGGACACTGCCGTAATCGGCGGCAAACATGCAGACATTTCCGCTTAGAATCAGCCATTCTGGATAAGGCTGGAAATAGGCTGAATGGGGCCCTCTTCCAGCGCGCAATCACGTTTTCGCCTGCCAGGCTGCAGCACAACAGCCTGCCACAGCCCCGCTCAACGCGGTGCCTGACCCTGCTCAATCATCTCGCCGAAGGGATTGTCTTCCCGCAGCGCATCGATAAACCAGTGCAGTGCACGCCCCTGGTTGCTGCTGTTCCAGGCCAGATGATGGGTGTGGTCGGTGCGCGTGAGATCGACGTCGATTTCCACCAGCTCGCCGCTTGCCAGATAAGGCGCGGCACGAAAGCGCGGCAGGAAACCGATGCCAAGGCCGGCCAGATGGGCCTTGAGCTTGGCATCGGCATCCGGCACGAAGATGCGCGGCTGGCTTTCAAGCAGGCCATAGGTCAGGGCCGGCAGGCGACGGGAACTGTCGGGAATGACCACCGAGGTGAAACGGCGCAACGCCTCCCGTTTAACCGGCTGCTCCAGCTGGCAGACAGGATGCTCAGGCGCCGCCACATAGCAGAAGGCGCTATCCGGCATCAGCGGCAGCGGCAACAGATCGTAGGAGCGCCCTTCCGGCGGCATCCCCGGTGCGCCAATCACCAGATCCGCGCGGCCATCGTGCAGGCAGTCCCAGGTACCCGCCAGGGTCTCGTAGTGCAGCAGTATGTGGATATCGGGCTGCACCAGCTGGAAGCGTTTCACCAGGGGAAAGATCAGCTCCACAGGAAAGAGCGCATTGATGGCGATGGTCAACTGCGCTTCCCAGCCGTGGGCCATGCGCTGTGCCATTTCGGCCAGAGATTCAGTCGCCTGCAGAATCTGCCGGCCATGCTGCAACAGCATGCGTCCCACCGGCGTCAGCACCATGCGCCGTCCCTGTTTCTCGAACACCTTGATGTTCTGTTCCTCCTCAAGACGCTGCACCGTGTAGGTAATGGCGGAGGGCACGCGATACAGGGCTTCGGCCGCTGCGGCGAAACTGCCGTGGCGATCTATGGCATCAAGTACCTTGATGGCTTCGAGGGATATCTGGGCCGGCATTCGCAGTCCTGAGTAATGAATTATGAGATAGCCTATGATTCTAAACGACCAGGAGGCTGTCCGAGAATGCTGGCCGTAGCGAGAGCCGGATGATTTGAGCGGTTTTTTGCGGTGTTTTAAGGCGAATAGTGGTTCTATTTAACGAAAAAACAGCACAAAAAACAGCCAAACTCAGATGGTTCGCAGTAGGTTGAGTATTGTCGGACAGCCTCCTAGGCGCCAGAATAGATGCCATCGGGTTCAGGGATTCAGAAGGATATGCTCAAGCTATTCACAGGCTCACAACCGGCCAAGCTGATGCAGGCGATCGAACGCGATGATGCCGATGGCCTGGCCAAACTGTTGCGCAAGGCCACCCCGGCACTGCTGTTGCAACCGGTGCAAGACGGCCAGCTTGCGACTGAGCTGGCGATCGACGCGCGGCGCGCAAAACTGCTGACGTTGCTGCTCAACGCCGGTGCCGACGCCAATGCCACAGACCCGCAAGGCCAATCCCTGAGCTGGCGGGCTCTTGAAATGCACGGCCCGGCGGGCCAGAGCCTGGACCTGATCGCCGCGCTACTGCGTGCGGGCGCCGACCCCAATCGCCACAACAGCGCGGGCACACCGCTGCTGCACGCCTGCTTCGAGCACTGCGAACCGGCCCGGCTGATGCTGCATCTCAGCCGCCTGCTGGAAGCCGGCGCCCGTATCGATAGCCTGGACAGTGCTGGACACAGTATCCTGCTGCTGGCGTTGCGCAGTGACAGGCCCGAGCTGATCCAGTGTCTGATTCACTCGGGCGCGGCCCTGCCGGACAGCCTCACAGCAGACATCAGTGAGGAGACGCAGCGCTATGCCCAGCGCTGCCAACAGGATTACCGCATCCGCCAGCAATTTCTCGGCGCCTGAGAACCCAAGCCGCCCACACCCAGACCGCCCAAGGCCACAATAATGAAATCAAAAGTTCTGATCATTCACACCGGCGGCACCATCGGCATGCACCCTTCGGATCAGGGCTATATCCCGGTGCCGGGTTTTGATCAACTGCTGCAGCAAAAACTCAGCAAGCAGGCGCAACAGAACCTGCCGCATTTTGAAATACTGGAATTCGCCCAGCTGATCGACAGCTCCAACATCCAGCCATCCGACTGGACGCGCCTGGGCCAAACGCTGATGGAGCATTACGACGACTACAAGGGCTTCGTGGTGCTGCACGGCACCGATACCATGGCCTACACCGCCTCGGCGCTGTCCTTCATCCTGCAGGGCCTGGACAAGCCGGTCATACTGACCGGCTCACAGATTCCGCTGATCGAACCGCGCAACGATGCCCTGGACAACCTGATCACCGCGCTGATTCTGGCGGGCAACTATTCGGTGCCCGAAGTCTGCATTTACTTCAATGGCCGGCTGCTGCGGGGCAATCGCGCCTGCAAGCTGCGCGCGACCGGATTCGATGCCTTCGATACGCCCAATTGCCCCTGGCTCGGCCAGGCCGGCATCCATATAGAACTGCAGGAGCACCTGCTGCTCGAACGCGGCGCACCGCGCTTTGAAGCACCGCACTTCGACCCTGCCGCCGTCTCGCTGCTGCACCTGTATCCCGGCATGCCGGGGCGTATCGCCGCCCAGTTGCTGGAGGATTCGCAACTCAAGGGGCTGCTGATCCGCAGCTTTGGCGTCGGCAATCCACCGGATGAAAACCGTGAACTGATGCAGGCGCTGGAGCAGGCGTCGGTCCGGGGCCAGGTCGTGGTCAATCTGACCCAGTGCCTGCAGGGCAAGGTCAGCCAGGGTGCCTATGCCACCGGCGCCAAACTGAATGATATAGGTGTGGTACCGGGCAGCGATCTCACCGTCGAGGCCGCCTTCACCAAACTGCATTTTCTTGTCGCCACCGGACAGCCGCCGGCGCGGATTCGCGAGCTGATGCAAACATCCATCTGCGGCGAGCAAAGCTGATACAACAGCACAGCGCATCCGGCATTTCCGGCTCAGCCTGCACATGGTCGCCCACGCCGATGCATCCACCCTCGATAATCGGCGGCGAGCAAAGCGGATTGCTGCGAAGCGGGCTCAGGGCGCATCCGGCAGCTCTGGCTCGGCCTGCACCCTGTCGCCTACACGGATGTTTCCGCCCTCGATAATGCGTACGCAGAGCCCGCCGATACCGCGCATGGCATTGAATCCGCCGGGGCCCAGCACCGCCTCCATGCGCGAACAGGGGTGACACTGCCCGGCCCCCTCCAGCACCACTTCACCGATGCGAAAGCGCCGCCCGCTGAGGGCGTGCAGACTGATGCCACGCACCAGCAGGTTGCGCCGCAGCAGTGCAGGATCCAGCGATTCCCTGTGCAGCAGGGACGCCAGCACTGCCACATGCTCCGCCTGAAACAGGGTAATCTGGCGTTTGCTGTCCAGCCGACCGCTAAAGCGATCGCCCAGCAGGCCCTGCCCCAGCTGTACGCGGGCCTCGGTAACGCTCTGCATGGGTTCTTCACGGGAAGGCCGCAGCAGTATCAGCTCCAGCACACCGCACTGGGGCAATGTACCCAGCAGTTTCGCCATCTGACCTCGCATCACGTCACCTCCCACTGTTCTTGCGTCCGCCTGTTATCCCCCGAATCCAGCTCCACAGGCAAGCCCCCGGTATGGTCTGAAATCCAGCCTCTTGCCGCAAGCTCCTGATTCACAACGGCCATTGGCCGAAATCCTGCGTCCCCGTATACTAGGCACTGTGCGCGCTATAATTCCCGCACCATTCAGGCGCAGGGTACGCACGGCAACCTCAAGGATCGATGTCATGACCTCCCTGTTTCTGCTGGTCGGCGCCCTGATGCTGATGCTCAGCATTCTGCTCAGCCCACTGTCGAACCGGCTTGGCATGCCGGTGCTACTGCTGTTTCTGGGCGTTGGCATGCTCGCCGGCGAAGACGGTCTGGGCCATATCCAGTTCGACGATTTTGAAACCGCCTTCCTGGTGGGCAACCTGGCACTGGCCATCATCCTGCTGGATGGCGGCATGCGCACCCGGGGCGAAACCTTCCGGGTTGGCCTCAGGCCCGCGCTGATACTGGCGACCCTGGGCGTGCTGATAACCGCCCTGGTCACGGGCCTGGCCGCGGTCTTTATCTTTGACCTCTCCTGGCTCGATGGCCTGCTGGTCGGCACCATCGTATCCTCCACCGACGCTGCCGCCGTCTTCGCATTGCTGCAGGGCCGTGGCCTGAACCTCAACGCCCGCGTCAGCGCCACCCTGGAGATCGAATCCGGCAGCAACGATCCCATGGCGATCTTCCTGACCCTGATTCTGCTGCAGCTGATCACCCAGGACGGCGCCACTTCCCTCTGGTCGGCACCGCTGATGCTGCTGCAGCAGATCGTCGTCGGCGTCCTCTGTGGCTGGCTGGGTGGCAAGTTGCTGGTGTTCCTGATCAACCGGGTGGACCTGGTCACGGCGCTGTATCCGCTGCTGGTGACAGCCTGTGGCCTGGTCGTCTTCGCCGGCACCAACGCCCTGGGTGGCAGCGGCTTTCTGGCGATCTACCTGACCGGCGTGCTGCTGGGCAATACCCGGGTGCGCATGATGCCGGCCATACTGCAGGTGCACGACGGCCTGGCCTGGCTGGCCCAGCTGTGCATGTTCCTGATCCTGGGCTTGCTGGTCGACCCGTCCCAGCTGCTGCTGATTGCACCGGCCGGCCTGCTGCTGGCGGCAGTGCTGATACTGGTGGCGCGCCCGCTGGCGGTCTTTGGCACCCTCCGATCCTTTGGTTTTCACTGGCGCGAACGCAGCTTTATCGCCTGGGTCGGCTTGCGCGGCGCCGTGCCCATCGTACTGGCCCTGTTCCCGGTCATGGCCGGTGTGGAACAGGCGCCGCTGTTCTTCAATATCGCCTTTATCATTGTGCTGGTATCCCTGATCGTGCAGGGCACCAGCCTGGCACCGGTGGCCCGCTGGATGAAACTGGAAGTGCCGGGGCATGAACAGGCGCACCGGCGTATTCCCATCGATGTACCGGCAGTGGGGGAACATGAGTTGTTGCTGTTCCGGCTGCAGGGCCAGCGCTGGCAGCGCCCTTCCCCGCTGGGTGATCTGCGCATGCCGGCCGATACCGGTATAGCAGCAGTGTTTCGTCAGGGCCGCTACCTGCGGCCCCAGGCCAAGACCGCCCTGCAGGACGGCGATCTGCTGGCCGTAATGGCGCGCCCGGACATGATCGATGCCCTGGGACATCAGTTCAACGCCCCCCACGGCCCCAAACACCTGGCGGAAATGGCCTTCTTCGGGGAATTTGTACTCAATGGCGAGGCGCAGCTGGCCGATGTCGAGCAGGCCTACGGCATCAAGGTCGAGCAGGAGGATTCGACCCAGACGCTATCCGCCTGCATCGCGCGCCACCAGCACGGCCACCCGGTTGTGGGCGACAGCCTGATGCTGGGCCCGGTCACCCTGGTGGTCAAGGCGGTGGAAGGCGATGTCATCACCAAGGTCGGCCTGAAACTGCATTAAATCCGGCCGGGGCTGCAGCGGCGACTGTGCGTCGGGCTACGCCTGGGCCTGAAACAGAGAAAGCGCCAAACGGCGCTTTCTCTGTTTCAATATCAACTGTTACTTTTTCACTGCGGCAACCACCGAGACTTCAACCAGCAGTTCGGGCCGTGCCATACGCGCTTCAACACAGGCGCGCGCCGGGGCCTGCCCTTGCGGCACCCAGGCATCCCAGACTTCGTTCATGGCCGCGAAGTCCTTCATGTCACGGATGTACAGGGTTGCGGACAGCAGGTGCTCACGGTCACTGCCGGCCTGGGCCAGCAGGGTATCGACCTTTTCCAGCATGGTGCTGGTCTGCTCGCGGATATCGGCGCTGGCATCGGCCGCAACCTGACCGCAGAGGTAAACGGTATCATTGTGAATCACGATCCGGCTCATGCGCTGACCGGTTTCCATACGGATAAGACTCATCGGGGGTCCTGTTGTGGATAGAGTTGTGGGTCGGGTTGTGGAACTGAAAGGAACCGCCCATTTTACCGGGCACCACGGGGACAACCAGGACAAACCCTCTGAAAAGCGTGTCTTTCACAGGATTTAGCTCTAAAGTTGCCGCTAAAACAGCGGCTTTTCCGCTACAGATCCAGCCGCGGAATTTCGATCGCCGGGCAGCGATCCATGACGACGTCCAGCCCCGCGGCCTGGGCACGCTCGGCGGCCGGCTCGTTCACCACGCCCAGCTGCATCCAGATCGACCGGGCATGGGCCGCGATGGCATCATCCACGGCATCGCCGGCATCGACCGAGTTGCGAAAGATATCCACCATGTCGATGGGCTCGTCTATCTCGGACAATGACGCCAGCACCGGCTGCCCCAGAATGCTGGCACCGGCTTCGATGGGGTTGACCGGAATCACGTGATACCCCTTGGCCAGCAAATAGCCCATGACCTGATGACTGGCACGATGGGGCCTGGGGCTGGCGCCCACGAGCGCAATGGTTTTAGAGTTTTCCAGAATCTTTCGAATAATTTTATCGTTGTTCAAAACCTTTACTCCTTGTCGGCCCGACTACAAACCGGACATGAGGGATCCTGCTTCAATTTCAAGGTGCGCCAGTCCATGCTGCGGGCATCCAGCAGCTGCAGCCGGCCTACCAGCGGCTGGCCGATACCCGCCAGCACCTTTAATGCTTCCATCGCCTGCACAGAACCGATAATGCCCACCAGCGGTGCCAGCACGCCCGATTCCGAACAGGTCAGGTTCTCATCCTCGCCATCGCGATACAGGCACTGGTAACAGGGCGAATCCGGCTGCCTGGCATCAAACACCGCGACCTGGCCTTCCAGCCGGATAGCCGCACCCGATACCAGCGGACGCCGGTGGGCAACACAGGCCCGGTTGACCGCAAAACGGGTGCCGAAGTTGTCGCAACAATCCACCACCAGATCAACCCCGGCCACCAGCGCGTCAAGACGCTCCTCCGAAAGCCGTTCGCACAGCGTTTGGATGCGAATATCCGGATTAAGTGCCGTCAGGGTTTGCCGTGCCGACTCCACCTTGGGCTGGCCGATACGCGGCGTGCTGTGAATGATCTGCCGCTGCAGGTTGCTCAGATCGACCTCATCGTCATCCACCAGCACCAGCTCACCCACGCCCGCCGCCGCCAGGTACATGGCCACGGGGCTGCCCAGCCCGCCCAGACCAATAATCAGTACCCGGGCGCCGAGCCAGGCTTCCTGGCCATCAATTTCGACCTCCGGCAGCATGATCTGCCGGCTGTAACGCAACAACTGCTCATCGGTCAGCATTCAGTCACTCCTTGCAGATTCCAGTAGCCAGCGCCCCAGGGTGACACGATCACGCCCCCCCAGATCCGGCCGCGTGGCAAGCTCGCTATAACCCAACTCATCCAGCAAGGCCCGCACCGCGCCGCCCTGATCATATCCGTGTTCAAACAGCAGCCAGCCGCCGGACTCCAGCGCGCTGCGTGCACCCTCGGCAATATGACGAATATCGGCCAGGCCCGCTTCCTCTGCCACCAGCGCACTGCGCGGCTCAAATCGGACATCCCCCTGCCCCAGGTGCGGGTCGGCGGGGTCTATGTAAGGAGGGTTACTCACAATCATCGCAAAACGCCCGTCCAGCGGTTCGAACCAGCTGCCCTGCACAAAGTGCGCATTGCTCAGCCCCAGGCGCGCCGCATTGCGCTGCGCCAGTGCGACAGCGCCTGCAATTCGGTCACAGCCGGTCAGTGACCACTGACTGCGCTCACTGGCCAGCGCCAGTGCAATGGCACCGGTGCCGGTGCCCAGATCCGCGACCCTATAGTCACCGTCGGGCAGCAGCTCAAGTGCCTGCTCGACCAGGGTTTCGGTATCGGGGCGCGGAATCAGCGTATCGGCGTTTACCTCCAGATCCAGGGTCCAGAAACCGCGGCGGCCGGTAAGATGCGCCACCGGCTCTCCGGCCAGACGCCGTTGCAACAGCCCGTCGAAAGCCGCCGCCTGCAGGGCCGTAAGTTCCCGTTCCGGGTGCATGAACAGGTAGGTACGGTCGCAGTCGAGCAGGTGACACAGCAGCAGCTCCAGATCCAGCCGCGGGCTGTCGCTGTCGACCAGTTGCGCGGCGCACTGCAGCGCTTTGGCGATGGTCAAGGTCACCGCAGCTTACTCATCAGTACAGGTGTCATCACTCTCATGCGGCATTACTCCTCCGATTTCACTCCTCAGAGAGGGCGCCGAGCTGTTCGGTCTGATATTCCAGCTGCAGCGGATCGATGATGGCGTTCAGCTCGCCGTTCATGATTTCACCCAGCTTGTAGAGCGTCAGGTTGATACGGTGATCCGTCACCCGCCCCTGAGGATAGTTGTAGGTGCGGATGCGTTCGGAGCGGTCACCGCTGCCCACCAGACTCTTGCGGGTGCTGGCCTGGGCGGCGGCATGACGTTCCTGCTCGGCCGACTGCAACCGCGCCGCCAGCAGCGACATGGCCCGGGCACGGTTCTTGTGCTGCGAGCGCTCATCCTGACACTCCACCACCACGCCGGTGGGAATATGGGTAAGGCGAATGGCCGAATCGGTCTTGTTGACGTGCTGGCCACCGGCACCGGAGGCACGGAAGGTATCCACCCGCAGATCCGCCTTGTTGATGGCGATTTCGGCCACTTCGTCCTGCTCCGGCATTACTGCGACGGTACAGGCCGAGGTATGAATACGCCCCTGGGACTCGGTTTCCGGCACCCGCTGCACCCGGTGCGCACCGGATTCGAACTTGAGCCTGGAGTACACATCCTGCCCCACGACCCGGCTGATGATTTCCTTGTAACCACCGTGCTCGCCGTCGCTGGCGCTGATGATTTCAATGCGCAGCCCCTGCTGCTCGGCGTAGCGCGAGTACATGCGAAACAGGTCGCCGGCAAAGATGGCCGCCTCGTCGCCGCCGGTACCGGCACGCACTTCGAGGAAGACGTTGCGGCCGTCGTTCGGATCCCGCGGCAGCAGCAGGATCTGCAACTGCGCTTCCAGCTCGTCGATACGGGCCCGCACAGCGCCGATCTCCTCGCGGGCCATTTCGCGCATCTCGGCATCGCTGTCATCAAGCATCAGCTCGGCTTCGGCCAGGTCGTCCAGGGCACCGAGGTAGGCATTGAAGCTTTCCACTACAGGTTCGAGCTCGGCATATTCGCGCGACAGTTCGCGGAAACGGTTCTGATCGGCGAGCGTGCCCGGATCACTCAGCAGGGCGGCCACTTCCTCGTGACGGTCGACGAGTCTTTCCAGCTTGTTGCGTATAGAGGTTTTCATGTTATTCAGAGTCAACCGTAAGGACAGTTGATAGAGCTCCTGCACGAGCTGCATCAGTGTTAGGGCACCTGGTGAGCCGGTATGGCATGGAGCACCCGAATGCGTTCATGTTATTTGGCGTCAGCGCTGTCGGACAGCTGATACAGTTCCTGCACCAGCTGCAGCATCTCTTCACGCCCTTCCGCGCCGGCCTTGCGCAGCTGAATAGTAGGCGAGTGCAGCATCTTGTTGGTCAGACGATTGGCCAGCAGCTCCAGCACCTGGTCGGCCGGCTTGCCGTTGCGCAACAGTTTCATCGCCTGCTCCAGCGCCTCGTCCCGCAGGGTTTCGCCACGCGAGCGCAACGCCGTCAGGGTATCCACGGCATCGAGTTCGCGCAGCTGGCGCATAAAGGCCAGGGCGCCGCGGGCAATAATTTCTTCGGCTTCCAGGGCTGCGGTTTCACGCGAGCGCTGATTTTCCTCAATCACATCTTTCAGGTCATCGACGCTGTACAGATAGACATCGTCCAGCTCGCCCACCTGGGGCTCGATATCCCGAGGGACTGCGATGTCCACCATGAACACCGGCTTGTGCTTGCGCTTCTTCAGTGCATCCTCCACCGCACCCTTGCCGAGTATCGGCAACTGGCTGGCGGTGGAGGAAATCACAATATCGGCCTCGGCCAGCACCCGCGGGATATCCGCCAGCACTATGGCGCGCCCGCCGACGGAATCAGCCAGCGCCTGGGCCCGCCCCAGGGTACGGTTGGCCACGATCATGGAGCGCACACCGGCCCGGCTCAGATGGCGCGCCACCAGCTCGATGGTTTCACCGGCGCCTATGAGCAGCGCCCGGCTACTGCCAAGATCCGAAAAGATGTGCTGGGCCAGGCTGACCGCCGCATAGGCCACCGAAACCGGGTTCTGGCCGATAGCGGTATCGGTGCGAACCTGCTTGGCAACGGCAAAGGTCTGCTGGAACAACCGGCCAAGTTCCGCCCCCGCCAGCCCCTGATCCTGCGACAGGGCATAGGCGGATTTGAGCTGACCGAGAATCTGCGGTTCGCCCAGCACCAGCGAATCCAGCCCGCTGGCCACCCGCATCATGTGGCGTGCGGCGTCCTGGTCCCAGTGGGCATAGATGCATTGCGCCAGCATGGCGGGGGCAAGGTGGTGATAGTCCCCCAGCCACTGCAGCAGAGACTCCAGCCCCGCGGCGTCGGTCGAGCAATACAGCTCGGTGCGATTGCAGGTCGACAGTATGGCGATTTCCCTGAGACGGCCGGATGCACGGGCATGCTCCAGGGCATCAACCAGCTGCTCCGGCGCGAATGCCACCTTCTCGCGCACCTCAAGCGGGGCGGTTTTGTGGTTTATACCTAACGCCAATAGAGCCATGGAGACGTTGCACAACCTCAGCGAAATATTCAGGCGCGCCATAATACACCTTCTTAGCGCCAAGAAGAAAATCCGGCCATCGGAACTTCCCATTCAAACAGCCACCAAACTGACGCATGACAATAACGCCAAGCTTCCTCTATAGTGAGCCAACACCCCAAGGGACCTGACCTGAAGCCCCATGAACAAAACCCTGCTCGGCATTTTAATCAGCACGCTCACTGTTACGGGCTGCAGTTTCCAGCCTGTTGCCACCGAACCCAAGACCCCCGTGGTACTGGAACCGGTGCAGTACCAGCCGGGCGAATTCAACCGTGAATCCCTGTTGCAGCTGCTGCAGGCCGAGATTGCCGGCCAGCGGCGCCAGTTCGATGTCGCCCTTGTAATCTATCTGCAGCAGGCCAAACTGACCCACGACCCGGCCGTGGCCGAGCGCGCCACCCGTATAGCCCAGTACCTGCAACGACCCGATGACATGCTGCAGGCGGCCAGGCTCTGGATAGAGGCGCAGCCCGACAACCCAGAGCCTTATCAGGTCGCAGCAGACCTGCTGCTGCACAACGGTGACTACGAGGCAGCGCTGCCGTTGATGGAACGTGCCCTGGCAGAAGACAGCCGCCAGGCGCTGGCGCTGCTCGTGGGCCAGGCCAGCAACATAGGCCCCCGTCAGCTCGAGGGCTATATCGCCATGCTGGACCGCCAGCTGAAGAAGGCGCCGGACGACAGCTACCTGTTGCTGACCCGCGGCCAGCTGCTCAAGCAGCTCGACAGGACCGACGCCGCCCTGGCCGACTTTGACCGGGCGCTGCAGCTCAACCCGGACGATCTCGATGCACTGATGCTCAAGACGGAATTGCTGCGCCTTAACGACCGCCCGGCCGAAGCCCTGCAACTGTTGCGCCCCTACCTGAAAAGCCAGAGCGACAACCGCCAGATTCAGGTTCTGCATGTGCAGCTGCTGTTTCTCAACGACCAGCAACAGCAGGCCACCAAGGCCTCCCACGAGCTGATCAAGCGCTTCCCCGACGACAGCCAGCTGCATTACTACCTGGCACTGCTGATGCTGGAAAATGACCAGCTGAGCCAGAGTAGCGCCCTGCTGAAACAGCTGCTGGAACAGAACCCGGACAACAGCGAGCCCCATTTTTACCTGGGCTATATCGCCCAGAGCGAGGGTCGCAATGAAGAAGCGATCGAACACTACAGCCGCGTCACCGATGGTTCCAACCTGTTTCAGTCCTACGCCCGCACCCTCAGCCTGCTGGACCAGCCGGCCGACCAGGCCCGGGTCGAACTGATTATGGAAAACGCCCGCGCCCGCTACCCGGAACTTGCGCCGCGTTTCTATGGCCTCCAGGCCGAGTGGCTCAATCAGCACCAGCAGCGGGATGCCGCCCTGGCCATTCTGGACCAGGGTCTGGCGGAGCACGGCAATGAAGTCACCCTGCTCTACACCCGCGCCATGCTGATAGACCCGGACGACTTCCAGCAGATAGAGCAGGATCTGCGCAAGGTGCTCGAAATGGAACCCGACAATGCCAGTGCACTGAACGCCCTGGGCTATACCCTGACGCTCTACACCGACCGTTACGACGAAGCCTACAAGCTGATCGAGCAGGCGCTGCAACAGAAACCCGATGACCCCGCCGTGCTCGACTCCATGGGCTGGGTGCTGTTCAACCTTGAGCACTATCCCGAAGCCATCGAATTCCTGCAACGGGCCTACGATAGCTTCCCGGACCCGGAAGTCACCGGCCACCTGATCCGGGCCTACTGGGCCGACGGGCGCCAGAACCGTGCCCGTGAACTGCTGGAGCAACACCTGGGCGAAGACCCGCAGAATGAACACCTGCGCGAAGCCGCCAAGGCTGTCGGGGCCAACTGATGCGCGCGCTTGGACTGAGCCTGCTGCTAACCCTGCTGGTCGGCTGCAGCACTTTTAAGGCCGACCAGACCCCGGCGCCCGTCAGCGGCAGCTGGGATGACTACCAGCAACAGGCGCTGGCGCTGCAAAACTGGACCCTCGACAGCAAAGTCGGCATTCGCACCCCGGATGACAGCCATAGCGCCCGCATGCAGTGGCAACAGCAGACTCCCGCCTATCGCATCGCCATTAGCGGCCCCCTCGGCCAGGGCGGCGCCCTGATCGAGGGAGGTCCGGGCGGCGTGAGCATCGATATCGCCGGCGAAGGCCATTACGCCTCGGATAGCCCCGAGGCACTGCTGCAATCCCTGCTGGGCTGGAGTTTCCCGGTTGAACAGGTGACCTACTGGATTCGCGGCCTGCCCGCACCCGGCCTCGCCTATACCCCCGCCTTTCGCGAAAATCGCCTCGAAACCCTTGAACAGGGCGGGTGGTTGATCCATTATTCCGCCTACTCGACGGACAACGGGTACGTGCTGCCACAGCGCGTGACGCTGCGACGCGCAGATCTGACCATTACGGTGATCATCAAGGAGTGGATCGCGTCCTGAGCAGGCAACGACAGTTTTTTGCTGTTCGTTTCCCTTTGACTGCACTTCGGGCTTGACCTATCGGGCCGGTTTTAGCAGAATATGCGCCTTCTTTCGGGAGGCCAACTCCAAAGGAGAGATACTGGGGTATCGCCAAGCGGTAAGGCACTGGATTCTGATTCCAGCATGCGGAGGTTCGAATCCTCCTACCCCAGCCATTTACTCATGAAATACTCCCTGTCAGCTTCGAATTCCAACTCCGAACCAACCGAGAAGGTGCTCGCCGTGTCTAGAATGATGGTCTTCACCGGCAATGCCAATCCGGAACTCGCCCAGAGAGTGGTCGAGCGCCTTGATATTCCAATGGGCAAAGCCATCGTCGGCCGCTTTAGCGACGGTGAAGTGAATGTAGAGATCCAGGAAAACGTCCGCGGCAAGGATGTCTTCATCATCCAGTCGACCTGCGCTCCTACCAACGACAACCTGATGGAACTCATCGTGCTGGCCGACGCGCTGCGTCGCGCATCCGCCAGCCGTGTTACCGCTGTAGTCCCCTACTTCGGTTACGCCCGTCAGGACCGCCGCCCCCGCTCCGCCCGTGTGGCGATCAGCGCCAGGGTTGTGGCGGACATGATCTCCGCTGTCGGTATCGACCGCGTTCTGACCGTTGACCTGCACGCCGACCAGATCCAGGGCTTCTTCGACAGCCCTGTGGATAACGTCTACGGTTCGCCGGTGCTGCTGGATGACATCGTCGATCAGCAGTACGAGAACATCATGGTCGTGTCCCCGGACGTCGGCGGCGTGGTGCGTGCGCGCGCCATCGCCAAGCAGCTGGACTGCGATCTGGCCATCATCGACAAGCGCCGCGAACGCGCCAACGAATCCCAGGTGATGAACATCATCGGTGACGTCGAAGGCCGTACCTGCATCCTGGTCGATGACATGTGCGATACCGCCGGCACCCTGTGCAAGGCAGCCAAGGCACTGAAAGACAACGGCGCCGCAAAGGTCTATGCCTATGCAACGCATCCGGTACTCTCGGGCCCTGCGGTCGAAAATCTGAACAACAGCGTACTGGACGAACTGGTGGTGACCGATACCATCCCGCTGTCCAAGGCCGCACAGGAGTGTTCGCGGGTACGCCAGCTCACCCTGGCTCCGATGCTGGCGGAAGCGGTTCGCCGCGTCTGCAACGAAGAATCCATCAGCGCAATGTTCCGCTAAGCGGACCCTGCCTGAACCGCACCGGCGCCCAATGCGGCGGTGTTAATGCCCACAAGGGCAACAGCGATGCTGCAGAACCTTGGTCGCGAGGTCTGCAGCTTTTATTTATTGAAGGATAATCACATGACTAACTTTGTAATCGAAGCAGTATCCCGTGCGGATCAGGGCAAAGGTGCGAGCCGCCGCCTGCGCACTCAGGGATTCGTGCCTGGCATCCTGTACGGTGGCGAGAACGACAAGAACCCGGTCGCTATCTCCGTTAACGGCAACGAACTGAACAAGCAGCTGAATGATCAGTCTTTCTTCTCCAGCATTCTGACCATCAAGCTGAATGACGAAGAACAGAAAGTCATCATCAAGGATCTGCAGCGCCACCCGGCCCGCCCGCAGGTACTGCACGCTGACTTCCAGCGCGTAACCAACGAAAGCCGCATCCGCATCACGGTACCGCTGCAGTTCGTCAACTTCGAAAAATCAGCCGCTGCCAAAGCATCTGCCAAGTTCGCTGTTGAGAAAAACACGGCCGAAATCCTGTGCAACGCCGGCCAGCTGCCGGAAGCACTGCAGATCGATCTGAGCACCGTTGAAGGCGGCAAGGTTCTTCACCTGTCCGACATCAGCCTGCCGGAAGGCGTTGAAATCGTCGCTCTGCGTCGCGGCGGTGACCACGACCAGGGTATCGGTTACGTCTACGCTCCGCGCGGCGCCAAAGCTGCCAAGTAAGACTGCCTAGCAGGGTGCCGGCATGAATGACAGGATCCAGCTGATCGTAGGCCTCGGAAATCCGGGCGATAACTATCATCAGACCCGTCATAATGCCGGTGCCGACTTTGTCGGGCAGCTTGCTGCCTGGCATAACTGTACTCTGGTACCGGATCGCAAGTTCCACGGACGCTACGGCAAGATCGTTCTTAACGGCCAGCCAGTCCACCTGCTGATCCCCCACACCTTCATGAATTTGAGCGGTCAGGCCGTCGCGGCTCTGGCAACGTTCTACAAGATTCCGGCTCAGTCCATTCTGGTCGCTCACGATGAGCTTGACCTCCCCCCCGGCGTCGCCCGCTTCAAGCAGGGTGGCGGACACGGTGGTCACAATGGTCTGCGCGATATCATTACCCGCCTGGGCAATGACAAGAATTTCTATCGCCTGCGCTTAGGTATTGGCCATCCCGGCCACAGTAGCCAGGTCGCCGCCTTCGTGTTGAAGAAGGCCCCCGGCAGCGAACGGGACAAAACCCTCGCCGCCTCCGATGAAGCCCTGCGCTACCTGCCCGAAGCCACTTCCGGGGAATGGGGTCGCGCCATGAATGGGCTCCACAGCTTCCAAGGTTAACTGACAGGACAAGCACCATGGGTTTCAAATGCGGTATCGTCGGCCTGCCCAACGTAGGCAAGTCCACCCTGTTTAATGCACTGACCAAGGCCGGTATCGACGCCGAGAACTTCCCGTTCTGCACCATCGAGCCCAATTCAGGCATTGTTCCCATGCCGGACCCGCGTCTCAACAAGCTGGCCGACATCGTCAAGCCACAGCGCGTGCTGCCCACCACCATGGAATTTGTCGATATCGCAGGCCTGGTCGCCGGTGCGTCCAAGGGCGAGGGCCTGGGTAACAAGTTTCTGGCCAACATCCGCGAAACCGATGCCATCGCCCACGTCGTGCGCTGCTTTGAAGACGACAACGTGATTCACGTCGCCAACCGCATCCATCCGCTGGAAGACATTGAAATCATCAATATGGAGCTGGCGCTGGCTGATCTCGACTCCGTCGAGAAGCAGCTGCAGCGCGTGACCCGCAACGCCAAGGGCGGTGACAAGGACGCCGTGCGCACCAAGGCGCTGCTGGAAAAGCTGCTGCCGCACCTGAGCGAGGGCCAGCCAGTACGCTCCATGAGCCTGACCGAAGATGATCACAAGCTGCTGCCGAGCCTGCACCTGCTGACGACCAAGCCGACCATGTACATTGCCAACGTGTCCGAAGACGGCTTCGAAGACAATCCGCACCTGGACCAGGTACGCGAGCTGGCCGCCACCGAAGGCGCCGTTGTAGTTGCCATCTGCAACAAGCTGGAATCCGAAATCGCCGAACTCGACGACGAAGAGCGCCTCGAGTTCCTGCAGGATCTGGGCATGGAAGAACCCGGCCTGGACCGCGTTATACGCGCAGGTTACGGCCTGCTGGGCCTGCAGACCTACTTCACCGCCGGTGTGAAGGAAGTTCGCGCCTGGACCGTCAAAATAGGCGCCACAGCCCCTCAGGCCGCCGGTGTGATCCATACCGACTTCGAGAAAGGCTTCATCCGTGCCGAAGTGATCGGCTACGAGGACTTCGTTGCCTTCAACGGCGAACAGGGTGCCAAGGAAGCCGGCAAATGGCGCCTGGAAGGCAAGGAATACATCGTCAAGGATGGCGATGTGGTGCACTTCCGTTTCAATGTCTGACGGCAACCCCGGGAAATAGATTTTTTCCCGGCCAAGCTGTTGACAACTAAGCAGAATCAGAGAATAATTCGCGCCTCGACAGATAAGGCAATGTAGCTCAGTTGGTTAGAGCAACGCATTCATAATGCGTGGGTCGCAGGT
>NZ_JALDYX010000027.1 GCF_024267675.1 Marinobacterium sedimentorum
GCGCACTTCATTGCGTACGCCACGGCGCAACTGCACGATGTTCGGGCCACCCTCTAGACTGTCAGTTCGATTTCAGTGCTCACAATGGTGGTATATACACTTGTCCGTGTACTCGCCGGGTGAAGAAGGCCTTGCCTTTTGCCTATTTAAAAACACATCAGTCTCGTTGTTTGCTTGTCCAGCGCTCCCGCGCTTTACGTAAGTGCCGGCCGGGGACCTTCAATTCAATGAAGCTGCAAACGTTTTAAAAGGCGGTAAAAATTACTCCGATTCATGCCGAGCTGGCGGGCAGTCTGCGCCTGGTTACCGCTGTTTTGTTCCAATAATGCCTGAATCCAGCGTCGCTGGAATTGGTCGATACCTTCTTTCAGCTTGAGGCCCTGAACATTGGCTAGCGCCACTGTCTCATCCATAGCTTCTTTGCTACCGGCGCGGACATTCGGAGACTCAACTTGATCATGGCTGATATCCAGATGTTCCGGAACAATCGAAATGATCGAATTCTGGTCTGTTCGCTTGTCACCACGAGCCTTAAGGAGCGCCCGGCTGATGCAGTGCTCCAGTTCGCGCACATTACCGGGCCAGGAATAGGTCAGTAATAGCCCCTCGCATTCGGGAGTCAATCTCGACTTGGGCAACCCCATGCGGCGACTGTTGCGTTCCTGAAAGTAACCACACAGCAGCAGGATATCCCGCCCACGATCCCGTAATGGAGGGACCTGAATCGGGTAAACACTCAGGCGGTGATAAAGGTCTGCCCGGAATCGACCGCTGGAAACTTCCGCCTTCAGGTCCCGATTGGTCGCTGCCACCACCCTGACATCCACTGTCAGATGCTTGTCACTGCCAACACGCTGAATTTCCCCGCTCTGCAGTACCCGTAACAACTTGCTCTGGGTTGCCAGCGGAATTTCCCCGATTTCATCCAGCAACAGTGTACCGCCATCCGCCAGTTCGAATTTACCCGACCGTGCTTCCGACGCGCCGGTGAAGGCCCCCTTAACATGACCGAACAATTCGCTTTCCACCAGATTTTCCGGCAGGGCAGCACAATTTACGTAAATTAAGGTGCTGTCCCTGCGGTGGGACTGATCATGGAGCGCCCTGGCCACGAGCTCCTTGCCAACGCCGGTCTCGCCACACACCAGCACCGTCAGATCCGATGCGGCGACTGTGGTAATTTCCTTTTTCAATGCCTTGATCGCAGGGCTGTGGCCTACCATGGACTGCTGGACATTGGCCTGCATTTCCCGCGCAATCAAATGTTCTTGCTGTACCTGGTGTTCCAGCTTCTGGATCAGCTCTGCCGCCTTAACGGTTGCTTCCGCCAGATGGATGAATGCATTCAATTGCACCATGTCCAGGGAGTCGAAGGTACCGGGTTCAAGGGCATCCAGGGTAATCACCCCCCAGGGAAGATCATCAATGTAAAGTGCGCAACCCATACAGTCATGCACATGGAGATTATCCTCTGCCATGGGAATCAGGCCGTCATAGGGATCAGGCAGAGGAGAATTCACCGCAAAGCGTATTGGCTGGCGGCTGCGGAGAATGCCTTCGAGCCGAGGATGATCGGCCATGGCAAATTGCCTGCCCCTGGCTTCCTCTGCCAAGCCGTCGATGGCAAGCGGAATCAACGCATCGCCCTCCAACCGCAACAGCGCCGTGGCATCACAGGGGAAGGTGCTGCGAAAGGTACCTAGCAGTCGCTGGTAGCGATCTTCCGGCGACAAATGCCGGGATAAATCGGCAACAATCTCGACGAAAGGTTCGGCAAACCGGCTTGTTGTCATATTGATACCAGTGTTGTGAAAATGACATCTTATCAGCCGTTGTCATAATTACAACATTGAAATAAAATCTATCAAAAACAATAAGATATAACTTGGCATACCATTTGCTTTAAAGCTGGTAACGCACCTTTGTGCCACACATTGTTGGTTACTCCCACAGGAGACGAAAAAATGGTCAGCCAGAAATCCAAAGACATTATTGCAGCTACCTTACCCGCCGTCAGAGAGAATGCGGTGAACATCACCAGCGCGTTCTACCCCCTGATGTTTGAGCGCTATCCGCAGGTCAAGGCCTATTTCAACGAAAGCCACCAGCGCGAAGGCACACAGCGCCAGGCCCTCGCCAACGCGGTGGTCGCCTACGCCGCCAATCTCGACCGGCTGGAAGTGCTGGGAGACGCGGTTTCTCTGATCGTTCAGAAACACGCTTCCCTGAACATCCTGCCCGAGCATTACCCCATCGTCGGGGAATGCCTGCTGGAAGCAATATCCATTGTCTTTGGCGACGTTGCCACGGACGAAGTGCTGTCTGCCTGGGGAGAAGCCTATCAGCAACTGGCGGATATCCTGATCAACGCCGAAGAAGCTGTGTATCAGGCCAACGAGCAAAAAGAAGGCGGCTGGCGCGGCGAACGGGAGTTTGTACTCAAGCGCAAGGAGAAAGAGAGCGAGGTCATCACCTCATTCTACTTCGAACCTGCCGACGGCGGTCCGGTGGCCGATTTCAAGCCCGGCCAGTATATCGGCATCACTCTGGACGTTGACGGTCAGGAGGTACGCCGCAACTACAGCCTCTCCAATTCACCTGGCGAGCGCTACTACCGGTTGAGTGTCAAACGGGAACATGACGGCAAGGCTTCAGCTTTACTGCACGACAGGTTAAATTTGGGTGACAGCGTCAAACTCACCCAGCCCGCGGGTGATTTTGTACTGGAACAGTCACAACGTCCTTTGATTTTGCTGACCGGCGGCGTCGGCATCACGCCCGCCATCAGCATGCTCGAACCGGCATTGCAAAGTGGTCGTCCGGTCCAGTTTTTCCACTGCGCCATCAACGGTGACCATCACGCGTTCAAGCAACATGTGGATGATCTGGCTGGCCGCTACGACAACCTGTCCGTCACTTACTGCTACAGCGAACCTTCGGCGATCGATAACAGCCACCTCACCGGCTTTATCCAGCAGGACATGATCGCTCCCCTGGTCAATGATTCGGCAGAGACAGATCTCTATTTTCTCGGTCCCAAACCTTTTATGGACAGCTGCCACCGGATAGCAAGCGGTCTTGGTATTCCTGCAGAGCGCGTACGCTATGAATTCTTTGGCCCGCTGCAGACACTGGATGCCAGCGAACTGGCCGCCTGATCCACGCTGTACAAGCGCAACTCACTCTGTGACATCACAGCGTGTGTTGCGCTATTGACCAGGGACGTTCATCTACCTGACTACTGAGGCATGAATGGCTGTAATTGATTGGCCCTCTGCAAACAGAGAATTTTGTAAAAGGAAGTGGCTGTGAAGCATTGGGTTAATACCGCCAGGCTCTACCTTGGTATTGAATCCGGCTCCACCACTCACCTCGAAAAAGCCGTATCCGGTCTCGGTGCATTCGTGGGGGTTTACCTGGTGTACGTCAATGCCGGCTGGACCTTCGGGCAGGGGTTGGCCGGCAATATAGCGACACTGCTGGTAGTCGGCTCCATGGGAGCCACCGCGGTATTGCTGTTTGCCGTGCCCCACGGGGTTTTGTCTCAACCCTGGGCAGTGCTGGGCGGGCACCTGGTGTCGGCATTTATCGGCGTTTCCTGCCACCGCTATGTACCCGCAGGCTATTTCATGCCCGCACTGGCGGTCGGCTTGTCGGTATTAGTCATGTATTACCTGCGGTGCATACATCCCCCAGGTGGCGCGACGGCGCTAACCGCCGTTGTCGGCGGTAACCAGATCACCGATCTGGGCTACGCTTACCTGTTCAACCCGATACTCCTCAACGTTGCGGCCATCCTTCTGGTGGCATTTGCCTTCAACTTTGCATTCAGGTGGCGTCGCTACCCGGCTCACATGGCAAGACGTCGTCACCTGCCGGTGGTACGACAATCGGAGAGGGTTCACGAACTGACCCATGAAGATTTCTCAGCAGCCATCCAGTCTGTCGACTCCTTTATCGACATCAGCGCCGAGGACCTCGCGGAGTTGCTGGAGCGCGCCAAATTTCACGCAGAAACCAATGCCGAGCACCCCGCCAAGATTGTTGAGGGAAAGTGTTACAGCAACGGAAAAATCGGCAACCTGTGGAGCATCCGCCAGGTGATCGATGCCGCCAACCACCCGGATCCCGCAAAAGACAAGGTGATCTACAAAGTCCTCGCCGGCGCCGGCAACTATGCAACAGACATGTGTAACCGCGATGAATTCAGATTGTGGACCCGCTTTGAGGTAGTACAGAAGGGCGCCCACTGGATCAAGCTGGTTGACGAATAAACATCAGGCCGGCAACCGCCTAATCTAACTGAACTGGACACGCTGAAACTGGTTGCTGAGGTGAATGGCGATGTTGTTGCACGGCTAAGGAACCTGCGAATATGTCCCAATGAGGCTCTGGCTTGCAGCGCGGGCCGGAATCGAGGCGCCGTTTCGAAGGCATGCTGGTGGCCTGTCGAGAAGCGGCAACAAAGAGTCCGGTTCGCGCTGCAAGCCCCGAAGGGCGGGCCCTGAAACATGCATCTGCTGTGTTGCAGTGCTTGAAAAGGACTACGGCCTAGGGTATTCCCTGCGCACTGCGCCTTGCAGCTGCACGCTTCAGGGCCCGCAGAGACCAAATGGGACTTGTTCGCAGGTTCCCTAATGGGTGACCCTGTGAACTCCGACCCTGTGAACCCGCGCCAATATGCCAGAATGGCCAGTTCCCCCTTGTGAGCAGAGAATTGCTCCTGCATTTTCTGGCGACCGGCCATCCATGGCCGTATGCCGGCGAGCACTGAGGGCATTGTGCGATCAGGCCCGAAGGGGCGATACAGGGACTGTATCGACGCCGATTAGCACATGGATGTGCCGGCTCTTCACCTTGAGGGCCGGCCGCCCTGAGCGCGATAGATAATTCCGTTAACCACCTGTAGGAGCCCACTCTGTGGGCGAATAATGCCATGCCGACCTCGATTCGCCCGGAGACCGAGCTCCTACAATGCTCCCGCCTGATCCGGCCTGGCCATGTATTCGCATGTCGTCCCTCATTTCAGCTGAAACATCAGAACGGCTCCGATCCCCCTATGAGCAGAAAATTGCTCCTGCATTTTCTGGCTACCGGCCATCCATGGCCATATGCCGGCGAGCACTGAGGTCATTCGGCGATCAGGCCCGAAGGGGCGCAACAGGGACTGATGCGCCTGCGATGAGGTACATGGATGTACCGTCAGCGCAGCCCGCCGAATGATCTCAGAGCGCAGCAAAAAGGCTCCATTGGGGCGCATTCTTCAAGGTAGAGAGCCTTTGCTTACTTTACTTCGGCCGTTCGAAGAAAAGTGAGTCGCCCAAGAGGGCGAAACCAGGATTATCCGACAACGGTAACACTCCATTAACTCGACATCTTTGAAAGAAGGCAGTGCACCCCTGCTGTTGGGTTACGACCCTTCGGATCTTCAACCTGCCCAGCTTTCAGCTTTCAGCTTCCGGCTTCCGGCTTCCGGCTTTCAGTGCCAAGCTTCCAACTTCCAGCTCTGCAGCGCTCAATCCCGTTCATAACACCGCAATAGCCGCGATAGCCCGATAGTCCGAATGCGGGATGCCGGCTGATGCCTGTTCTCTAAAATGGACCTTTGCACCGGCCGTCTAACGGCCGTTGCTGCATCATCCTCGACACTTCCGACAGCCGGAGAACAGCAATGACAATCACGGGTCGACAGACACTGACGCTGATGCTCGCGGCGAGCTTCGCGTCCACCATCGGCGGCCTGCCGTTCAATTCGCTGCCCATCCTGCTGGGTGCCCTGACAGACAGTTTCGGCTTCAGCGCCCAGCAGGCCGGCTTTCTGGGCTCAGCCTGCTTTGCCGGGTTCTTTGCCGGTACCCTGGCGGCGGTGTTTGTTATCGACCGGCTGTCCTGGCGGTTGCTGACGGCGATGGCCGCGATTGCGGCCTCGGCGGCGCTGCTGCTGTCCTCCCGTATGCCGGCGGCGGCGCAGCTGCCGCTCTGGGCGCTGATCGGCTTCTTCGCCGCGCTCATGACCTGCCTGGGGCTGCGCATCATGGGGGACATGGCCAACAAGGAGCGGGCACTGGGGTTGCGCCAGGGGATAGAGCTAGGTGTCACCGCGCTGGTGCTCTTCATCCTGCCGGCCTTCGTGATTGCCCGCTATCAGTACACCGGTGCGGCGATCACGCTGAGCCTGATCATCCTGCTGCTCAGCCTCAGTGCCTTTGCGCTGCCGCGCCGCAGCCTGGCGACAGCGCAGGCACCGCAGTTGTCCCTGGCGCAGCAACTCAGGTTGCCGGCGATTGCCTGGGGCGGGCTGTGCGTGTTCTTCCTGTTTCTTGTCGGTCAGATCGGGCTCTGGGCCTTTCTGGAGCGGATGGGGCACGCGCTGGAACTGCAACCGGCCGAGCTTGGCACTGTGTTCGCGGTGCTGAAACTGCTCGGCGGCGCTGCAGCCCTGGTGCTGGCGATTGTCGGCGACCGCCTGGGGCTGCGGCTGCCGCAGCTGATTGTCTTCGCCGTGATCTGCACCGGCTTGTTGCTGCTGTACCGCGCCGATGGTTTCCTGTCCTATGCCTTTGGTGCCTGGGTCTGGGAGGTGGGCTTCACCTGGGGCTGTGTCTTCCAGAGTGCGATGATCGCCCGACTCGATTCCCGGGGGCGCGCCATCATGCTGATTCCGGCGGCCTTTGCGGCCAGCTCGATGGTGGGGCCGGCGCTGGCCGGCACCCTGGTTGCCGAGGGTTTTGAGTCCCTGCTGTTGCTGGCGCTGGTCTGCGCTGCCACCGGTGCCGCCGCATTCGGCGTCTATATAGCGCGACGCGCCACTGCAGCTGCGCCCGAACAGGGTTCCGCTGGCATAGCGGTGGCCAGCCTGTCCTGAGGAGGCTTGTCGTGTAGCCGGTCGCCTTCGAATGATCCTGTGCCTTTAACCCCGCCTTTGCGGGGTTTTTTTCATGTTAAGCCGTGTGAGGTCTTCGGCACTCTGGGGCTGATCGCCACCCAGAGCGAAGAGCAGCATCTGGATGGGGAACTCGGATGGGAAACTCGGCAGGTGGCCCGAATTCCTGCGCAGGGCTTATTAACCCAGCGATGCATCAGCACCCTTGATGCTTGCCCCAGGCTTCTCGCTGGCGGCGCTAAACGGCCTGGATTATCGGTCTGGCTACTTGTGCCGGACATGGCTTGCTTTATATTTTTTGCAGGGTATGATTCATTTTAAATATTCATTCTTTGGCGATGCTGAATATGTATTTATTTTCCGCGAAAAATATCACCTTCCTGACTTAAGCCGGAGAATAAAAACTCTCCGGCTGATTTACAGCGTTTATCATCTCGGAGGGTTTGATGTGAGCTGTTTTGTTCCTGCATCCTTTAAAAGTATTTCTGAGCGTTTAAGTTACTGTTTTCTGACCGAAGAAGGCTTCAGTTATACGAGCCCTCTGAACCTATTGGTTGCTCTCAGCAGGCTAGAACAGCTTGACCATGGGGAGTCAGGGCAGGTGTCATCTGTACGCCCAGGTGCAAAACTTTTGGTAAAGCTGCTGCAAACAGGGGATAAAACCACGCTGCTGCTGGTAGATCCTGCGGATCCTGCAGAGGCTGGCATTTCGGTACACCGAATCTCGGTATTGTCGCCCTTAGGGTCGGCCTTGCTTGGCAGGGTCCCGGGAGAAGTTTTTAAAGTTCGTATTTTCTGGGCGGTACTTGACTTTGAACTGCTTTCAATTCTGTATTAATTAATATTGGGAGGATATTGCTTTGAAGACTTTCTGATGCCTTGTGCATCTCTCCTTGTAAATATATGGCGGATTACCGGTGGGCGAATTTTTCGTGCAGTCGATAGTGTCTATTTTTTAAATTAACGGAGAAACTGAAATGAGCAAAGGCAAGGATAAAAAACAGGCAAGCAAGACGTTAAAGGAAAAACGTCGCGAGAAGCGTGACAAGAAAAAAGATAACGCTTAAGCGCTTTTATTAACCCTGCGGATACTAACCCGCGGGGTTAATTTCTAGCCCGCATTTTTACACAGACACCCCTCTGGCGCTACGGCGCCCTGGGTGGCTGTCCGACAACACTTAGCCTACTGTACCTACTGTTGAGAGCAGCGCAGTATTTTCGCTTGTCTATTTACCGGGGACTATGCTTTCCCAACTGGATTTTCACGTGAACAAGGTCACAGTTGTGTTGAGATGGCGCGAACTGTCTCCAGCAGGAGGGTCGTAATTTTCTCAAACTCGTTGTCCGAGTAGCGATACTTTGGTGTACTGACGCTGATTGCGCCTACCGGTTCACCGTCGCTATCCGTAATAGCCGCGCCGAAGCAGCGAATTTCGGCCTCATTTTCCTCATCACCGATGGCATAACCCCTTTGCCGGCATAGGTCCAGCTCTCGTCTGAATGTTGGGAAGTCGGTGATCGTGTGTTCTGTTTGAGGGGTGAGATCCAGTCGGTCGAGTATTTTTTCACACTCGGCTGTACTTAATGTGGCCAGATAGGCTTTACCGACCGCAGTGGAGTGCAGCTGAATCCGTGTGCCAATTCGGGACACCATACGCACGGCCTGAGGACTCTCTATTTTATCGATGAATGTCATTTCTGCGCCATTGTATATCGCGAGATGGATGGTTTCACCGGTCTTGTCCCGCAGGTCTATCAGGTAGCGCTGTGCCACCAGCCTTAGGTCTTGCTGCTCCAGCGCGCTCTTGGCCAGGCTGATCAGCCGTGGTCCGAGGGTAAAAGCGCCTTTGTGCTTGTCTTCTGCGATCAACCCTTCAGCAACCAGTGCGGCAGTCAGTCGGTAGATTGTCGAACGGGGGTAAGACACGCGTTTGCACAGCTGTGCGATATCGATTTCGGGGGTGTCAGAAATGGCCTCCAATACGTTGATGAATTTGGAAAAGGCGGCGGTGCCTTGTACCTGGGGTTTGGCATCACATTTCGTAGTGGACATACGCTCTCCTGGCCCTTCGCGCGATTCCGCTCGGGTGCTTTTCTATCTTTGCTTACCGAATTATACCGACCAGAGCAGGCACCGTTACAGGGTTTCAGCTCTTTGGCGGGTCGCTCAATGGTAATTAAATCTTGAATCTTCCCGTCATCATCTCTTGACAGGCGGGATAGATCTGCGCAAATATTATTCCACATTGTGACTTTGTTGTCCACATTGTGGATACTAATTAAATGCTTTGTATTAAAACGGTGGATTCGAGCAGGGCGCGTTACCGCTCTTCCGGCCGCGTCTGAGCAACAAAAGCAATCTACAGCAGTACCAAATCGAGGTCAGTGTATGAAATACGCTTTAGTAACGGGGGGGACGCGTGGCATCGGCGCAGGTGTTGTCAGGTCTTTGGTGCGCGCAGGTTATCGAGTGGTGGCGACAGGTGTGAGCGATGAAGAGGTGGCTGAGTTCACGCCGATGGACGGTGTTCAGGCGTGCAAGCTGGATGTCAGCTCTCAGGCTGAAATCGACGCGCTGGTTGCATCCATGGAACAAATTGATGCGGTGGTCAACTGCGCCGGGATGGTAGTGCGAGGGGAGGGGGAGTTTGACCCCGTGAACTTCGCCCGCACTGTAGATGTGAACCTCACAGGCTCCATGCGGGTATGCGTCGCCGCTAAAGAGAAATTGGCGAGTGGTAGTGGTGCAATCGTGAATACCGCCTCGATGCTTTCCATTTTCGGGTCCGCGACAGTTCCTGGTTACTCGGCATCCAAAGGTGGTGTGTCCCAGCTGACCAAGAGTCTTGCCGCAGCCTGGGCGCAGGACGGTATCCGCGTTAACGCCGTCGCGCCGGGCTGGATAGCCACCGAGTTAACTCGATCACTTGTTAACGATGAGGAGCGCTCAGGCGCCATTTTTGCTCGAACGCCGATGGCGCGCTGGGGCGAACCGGATGAAGTCGGTGATGTGGTGGCCTTTCTGCTTTCTCACCAGGCACGTTTTGTGACTGGTGTTGTGCTTCCCGTAGATGGCGGCTATTCCGTCGTCTGATAATCATCAGCTCACAACAGGGCCAGGAAAAATGAGTAACGTAGGTCTAGAAATGTTGAACAGTGAAAAGTGGCAACCCTACCGGCACGCACAACCGGCCGAGGCGGCGAAGGAGCTGGTCATTCCCAATGCCATGCCCGACGACGAACGGGTCTGGGTGCCCGTCGATGACAATGTTTGCTTCCGCCCCCTGTGCCTCTCGGCGTCCAGCGGATACTGGGTGAACCTGCTTCGAGTACGCAAGGCCGGCGTGCTGTCCAGGCACCGTCACCCGCAAGCCGTACACGGCTTCGTACTCAAAGGAGAATGGCGCTATCTCGAACATGACTGGGTGGCGCGTGAAGGGGGCTATGTCTATGAGGCGCCCGGCGAAACCCACACCCTGGTGGTGGATCCCCATGTCGAGGAAATGATCACCCTTTTCCAGGTCAATGGCGCCATGATCTATGTCGATCCGGATGGTAACAACGTCGGCTACGACGATGTCTTCACCCGCATCGCCAAGTGCCGCGCCCACTACGAGGAAAACGGCTTAGGTGGTGGCTATATCGATCAATTCATCCGCTGATACGGAATGATTGACCACCCGGCGACTTGCGCGCTGGGATGAATACCCTAATAAATAGAATGAAGGACAAATGCACAATGACTAATAATAAAATTGTAAAAGCTGTATCAACTTCCATGTTCATGCTGGCTCTGGGTGCCGGGGCGGCACAGGCCGGATACCCGGAAAAGCCGATTCAGCTCATCGTGCCCTGGTCCGCCGGCGGCGGCACGGATGCGGTCGCGCGCCAGATGGCTGCAGGGCTAGAGCAGGAACTGGGGCAGCCTGTTAACGTCGTCAACCGTACTGGTGGTGGCGGTATCGTCGGCCACACTGTCATGACGATGGCGCGTCCTGATGGCTATACCCTGGGCCTGGCAACGGCCGAGATCGGGACATTTCGTCATATCGGATCGGCCTCGATCAGCTACGAGGACCTGACCCCCATCGCGTTGATCAACTTTGACTCAGCTTCAATTAACGTCAATGCCGACTCCAAGTGGAAAACTCTTGATCAGGCGATGAGTGATATCAAGGCTCACTCGGGCGAATACACCATGTCTGGTACCACCGCCGGTAGTGCTTATCATCTCGCCTTTGCAGGTTTCCTCAGTAGCGAAGGTATCGATCCCAACTCAGTCAGACTGGTACCGAGTGAAGGCGCCGCTCCAGCGATGCAGGAGCTGGCCGCCGGTGGTGTCGATATTGTCTACAACTCACTGCCGGAATCGGAGTCCATGGTTAAGGCCGGGCACGTACGCTCGCTGGGAGTCTTCGCCGAACAGCGTCTGGATGCCTTCCCGAACGTTCCCGCTACCATAGAGGTTACGGGCAATAAATGGGCTGCCGGTACTTGGCGCGGGCTGGCGGGACCCAAAGGGTTACCCGATGAAGTCGTCCAGAAAGTGTCTCAAGCCGCTAAAAGGGTCTGGGAGTCTAACGAGTTTCAGTCTTTCATGGCCAGCCGGGGCTTCGGTACTCAGTGGAAAGGGCCGTCTGATTTTGGCGCTTTCATGGCGGAAAGCGACGCAAATAACGGTGTCATCATCGAAAAACTGGGACTGGCTCAGTAAGCCAATCTCAGCAACCCCGTAGCAGGAGTTTTTCGATGCGTATCAATGATTGGTTCCTGGGGCTGCTTCTAGCAGCCCTGGGCGTCGCCACCCTGGTGGCGGCTCAAGCGTTTCCTACTATTCCCCGGCAAGAGTACGGAGCAGGGACTTTTCCCGCCATTATCGGCAGCTTGATGACGGCACTTGGCAGTCTGCTGGTACTCAGCGGTTGCCGTCAGCATATGCCCTTTTTTTCCTGGCATAGCAAGGTGTCGCTGTCGCGATCATTCGCGTGTTTTGCTGCGGTTATCGCATTTGTTCTGGCTTACCTATTGCTCACACCCTTACTTGGCTTTCCCATTGTGGCGCCGGTGCTACTGGCGTTGATGATCGGATGGTTGAGTGGAGGGCGCTGGGTTATGGCTGTATCTGTGGCCACGGTGATGTCCGCCATGGTCTGGCTCGCATTCGCTGAACTTTTGCATGTTCCTCTCTCATTGGGTGTTCTAGAGGAGGTGATCTACTGATGTCTGAATTACTCACTGCACTAGGAATGGTCTTCAGTTGGGATGTGATTCTGGTGGTTCTCGGAGCCTCACTGTTTGGTCTCTTTATCGGTGCAATTCCGGGGCTGTCGGCAACTATGGCCACGGCGCTGCTGGTCCCACTGACGTTCTTTATGGATCCCCTACCTGCTGTGGCGTCCATTGTCGCCGCGACGGCCATGGCGATCGTGGCGGGTGATATACCCGGTGCTTTGCTGCGAATACCGGGTACTCCGGCTTCTGCTGCCTATACGGAAGAGGCCTACCAAATGGGCCAGAAGGGGTTCCTGGGTCAGGCACTGGGGGTCAATCTGCTGTGTTCAGCTACGGGCGGTCTGATTGGTGTTGCGGTGCTGGCGGGGTTTGCACCCCTTATTGCTGAGTTTGCACTGAGTTTTACCAGTGACGAATATTTCTGGCTGGCACTGTTGGGGTTGTCCTGTGCCGTGCTGGTTTCCGGTGGGGTGCCGCTGAAAGGTGCGCTGTCGATGCTGCTTGGTCTGATGATCTCGATGGTGGGCATGGACTCTGTGTCGGGACAGGTTCGTTTCACCTTCGGGGTATCAGAGCTGATCGGAGGGGTTTCTATTCTACCGGTCCTGATCGGTCTATTTGCGGTCACCGAGATCCTGCGGCGCCTGCCGGAGATAGGTCGGGACGTCATACCCCAGGTACCCGAGGTTGGCAATCCTTTCAGGGGCGCCTGCTCTCTGATGTGGAAATACAAGGGCGGTGTGGTGCGCGGCGGTCTGCTGGGAACTGTAATAGGTGCTCTACCGGGTGCGGGGGCGGATATTGCGTCCTGGGTCAGCTATGCGCTGGCGCGGCGCTTTTCACGCACGCCGGAGAAGTTTGGCACCGGTCATCCGGAAGGGTTGGTTGCTGCCAGTTCGGCCAACAATGCGGCCCTGGCCGGGGCCTATGTGCCCGCGTTGGTATTCGGTATTCCGGGGGACACCATAACCGCAATTATCATTGGCGTGTTAATGATGAAAGGGATAACGCCAGGGCCCGATGTCTTTACCACCGATAGTACATTGGTTATGGCAATCTTCCTCGTTTTCCTGCTGGCCAACTTATTGCTGCTGCCGCTGGGGCTGTTGGCCGTGAAGAGTACCCGGCACCTGCTCGCACTGCCGACATCAGTGCTTTATCCGTTGATCCTCCTGTTCTGCATTGTCGGCGCCTATGCCGCTAATAACAGCTTGCTCGACGTGGGCTTGATGCTCGTGCTGGGATTGCTGGCATATGTCATGACGGAGAATGGCTTTCCGATCGGCCCGATGATACTCGCGGTCATCCTTGGGCCTGTGGTTGAGAGCAATTTCATGCGATCGATGATCAAGAGTAATGGTGATCTCTCGATGTTGTTCGATCGCCCTATTGCGGCGGCATTGGGGGCACTAGCGTTATTAGTGTGGGGCAGCATCATTCTTGGCAGTGTCAGGAGCGCGTTAAGCCAGCGCAAAAATGGATCGGGTGACGGGAAGGCTGGCGTATGCTCGCAATAATGCGACGAACCGGGCCAGTTAGGCATGTTGTCTGTACCTGCAGCCATGGGCCTGGCGGAACTCCTTGCCATCCATGAAATAGAGGCTCACCGCATTTAAGTGTCCACGGTGGAAGCTTGGGAGAGAGCCACATCTGTGTGGTCTGGAGCCGCATGCTAGTTATCCCATTGTTTAACCAAAGCGGTGTACTAACCCAACCCGGTTAATACATGAAGCAGGGACGCTTCATCATTGGCCGCAGGCCAATGCTAACGCCATCTTTTCGCTTTAATAATGCCAGCAAGTCTACGCACTAATGCCCATTCTTTTAGGCTAAATAGTTATGGCATGACGGATAAGTAGGGCGGGAGCCTATTTTTCTACCAAGTTATTAACCCGTCGAGTTAATACATGAAGAATGGACGCTTCATCATTGGCCGCAGGTTAATACCAGTCATAAAAATGTGTCTGAGGATCATGCGAGCAGGGGTTGGTATAGGTGATAGCACTGTTCAGCAGTGCATCAATGAACCTGTGACTCTGAATGTATTACACAAAGAGGCGGCAGCTCGCCGCAAGTATTCAACATTAATAGGAAGCGAAGAATGAATTACGATCGTAAAATCATCAATCCCCGTCCGACAGTGAATAATGATTTGGTAGCGCGCTGTCGTGAAATGAGTTCTGTCTTGAGTGTGTCGGCGGTATTCAGCGATGCCCAGAAACGGGATGGCGTCATGGATCATGAGATCAAGTTCCGCAGCATCAATAAGCCGTTTATCGGCACCGCTCTGACCGTGAAGCTGAAGCCCGGTGACATCGTCGATTGCCTGCCGATTTTCGATATTGCCCAGCCGGGTGATGTGATAGTGATCGATGCTGACGGCACGCCCAATACCTCAATTTGGGGTGGCCTTATGTCCGGGCTTGCCCGCGCAGCGGGGGTGGCGGGTGCGGTGATCGACGGATCGGCGCGGGATACTGACGAATCGAAACTGCTGGAATTTCCCATCGCTTCCCGTTCCGTTTCGCCGCGTTCGGCACACTCGGCCGAGTCCGGCCGCACGACGCCGATCGAGATCAATGTGCCCGTCGTGTGCGGGGGGCAAATCGTGAATCCGGGAGACCTGGTCGTTGCCGATGAGATCGGTGTAACCGTTGTGGCGCAGGATAATTTGGAGGTTGTCTACGAAAGAGCCCGACAACTAGCCGCCAATGAGGAAAAAGTGCGGGAAGATATCCTCTCTGGGGCGACTGTTGAGCAGCTATTGGCCAAGTATGGGCGAATATGAACGCTGTCTGAGAACCAACCCCGTCAGTGACTCTGGAGGGAGGAGCCTGTCTGGAGCGCTCCCGCGTCGGGATCCTCCTGTGCTGCATCCTTGTGGCACCGGATCTATTTGATATTGGAGAGTCAAAGTGAAAGCACTTGTCTATACCGGCCCGAAATCCGTCGAGCTTCGCGAGGTCGCTGAGCCGGAGGCCGCTCCGGGTGAGGTAATGCTTAAGATGCGACTATGCGGTGTTTGCGGTACGGATATCGGCATCTTTGGGGGTACACACCCACGCGCTGTCGCCCCCTTGATCATGGGGCACGAGTTCGTTGGTGAGATTGTCGGGGAGTCCAGTCGTTTTGCCAAAGGTCAGCGTGTCGTGGCCTATCCTTTGATCTCCTGTGGCGACTGCCATCCTTGCCGCACGGGCCAGCCGCATGTCTGCGCCAAACTCAGGTTGATCGGGATCGATGGCGCGGGCGCCATGACTGAGTATGTAGCGGTCGCCGAGAATGTGCTTTTTCCTGTGCCTGAGGATATGGATGACCGCATCGCTGCTTTGGTGGAACCTCTGGCGGTTGCTGTACGAGTGGTCGAGCAATCCGGTATGAGCATCTCCGATCGCGTGGTTGTGCTTGGAGCTGGCCCGATAGGGCTTCTGACTGCAATCGTTGCGCGTCATGCTGGAGCTGAACGGATACTGATCTCCGATATCGACCCAGCGCGGCTGAAGCTTGCTGCCGACCTGGGTTTTACTGCGATCAACGTAGGAAAAGAAGATCTCGATCAGTGGGTTATGACGGTGACAGACGGCGACGGTGCCGACGTAGTGTTTGAATGCTCTGGTGCGCCTGTCGCAGCTCTGGATATGACTCGGATCGCAAGGCCGGGAGCTACTATCTGTCTTGCCTCAATGCACAAGCAGTCGAATCCTGTGGCGTTGCTGGATATAGCGTTCAAGGAGCTTTCCGTGATTGGATCTCGAGTCTATACCCGCGAGCAGTTCGGTCGTAGCATCGAACTGGCTCAGGTCCTCGCTGAGCCACTTCAACGATTGATTACCCTGACCTTACCGCTGAGTGCTGCGGGAGATGTATTCAATATTATCCAGGACCCTGCAAGAAACGACGTCAAAATCCTTATCGATTGCACCGAGTAAAGAGGCGAGACAGTGCAGGTCAGGGCCCAGTTGCGAGGCATCCTCATACTGGGACCCCGTTCGTGCGCTGTGCCATACGGACCCAGTTTTTAGATTGGCATAGATTAATGGCCGGTAGTCGAAGGCGGCAGTGCTCAAAAATCTTTCAAAGAGGCCTGTTGCGTCCGACTACTGATCCAGTTCGAGATCGGATTCAACAAGCGCGGGTTAGTAACGCCTAGCGTTCTCGCGCAAAAAGTCCTCATTGATGCTGAAGCCGTGCCCATATCCTTGGGGCAGAGTCACAATACCCTGGCATTGCTCTATCGGCTTGGTGACGAGATCTGAGCGAAACGGGTGTGATGAGGTGTCGTACTCGAATATAGGCCCCTCGGCGCAAAGCGTGGGGTTAACCAAAGGCGTTGCCGCAATTGCATGGAGCGAGGCATACTGCCCGATTGCGGTTCCCCAGACATGCGGGTTTACCTGAATGCCATTGGCCAATGCCAGCGTGGTGATATGTTGCATCGCCGTCAGCCCGCCCGCCATGGCCACATCTGGTTGCGCTATATCGATGCAGCGGCTGCTAACCAATTCGCGAAAACCGTACATTGTGAACTCGGCCTCGCCCGCTGCGAGCGGAATTAGAGTCTTCTGGCGCAACAAGCGAAACCCTTCCTTGTCGTCCGGATTAACCGGTTCCTCGAGCCAACGAAGCTTGAAGGATTTGAGCCCGTCCGCCAGACGCGCTGCTTCGCTGGCCGTATAGGCATGGTTCACGTCTACCATTAGTTCAATATCCTCGCCAACTGCATCGCGGATATCGGTCATGACACGGACGTCATGGTCTATGCCGAATCCCAGCTTGACCTTCATCTTGCTGAATCCCGCTTCTACATGACGCTTGGCCTCGTCGACCAGCGCCTCGGTGTCGCGATCCAGGCTTGTTCTGAAAAAGCCCGTTGCGTATGCCTTGATTTCGCTTCGAAATGCACCGCCCAACAGAGCGTAGGTGGGTTGTTGGGCATATTTGCCTTTCAGATCCCACAGGGCGATGTCGATCGCGCTAATAGCAGCGATCACCACACCCTTCCTTCCATAGTCGCGAGTGTGATTGTAGAGCGTATGCCATAGCACTTCGGTCTCGAACACATTGCGACCGATAAGCAGAGGCGTCAGAACATGCTTGATGACCGATGCAGCGAGCTCGGGTTCGAGCAGTCCGGCGCATAGCGCTTCTCCCCACCCGCTGACACCGTCTTCAGTAACCACTTGCACAATGGTTGCCGAACGCCGCTTCACCCACTGCTGGGAAAAGGCAAAGGACTGCGGTAGTTCAGATTTCATGGTATAGATATGGATGTCTTTTATAATCATAAAAAATCCCCTCGTGAGTTAATTTTTTGATCTTTAGGCTTACGCGAATTTTATTTAATAGCGATTGTTACATATCGAATTACGTTGAGGTAAATCGAAATGACGTATAGTGTTTTTACGCCTCCGGCTTAGGTGTTCGTGTATTCAGCGTATTAACACAACAGATGTGGAACTCTTCGCGCCTAAATAAAATGGGGCTACATTGCGTGTTCGAAATTAAATATGAAATCCTGGCGGGTCTTTAGTGACGCGTCCGCCATCAATACTCATAAAAATAAAGGGCGGCTTACGCCGCCCTTGGCTCTACAGGATTATTGCGCTTCTTTAATAGCGGTCATCCAGCTATCATAGATATCAGAGCCAACTTTATCTCGATAGGATTCGCGAACAGATTCAGTATTTTCGACGAACAGGTTTAGTTCCTCAGGGGAAAGAGTATTTACTTTCACACCAGCTTTCTTGATTTCATCGAGTTGTGAAGCCTCTTCCGCATTTATCAGATCTTGCTGATAGCTTTCGGCGGTCTTGATAGCTTTTCTGAAAATATCCTGGTCGCCCTCTGAAAGCGTATTCCAGAAATCCAAACTAACAACCGGGATATAAAATGTAAATACATGCCCGGTCAGGCTCATATAATCTTGAACTTCGAAAAAGCGTTGAGAGAAAATATGAGCTATAGGGTTTTCTTGCCCGTCAATGACACCTTGCTGAAGACCTGAATACACTTCGCCAAAGTTCATTGGCGTCGCATTTGCCCCTAGCGTGTTGAACGTTTCAACGTGCGCAGGGACTTTCATCGTACGAATCTTAATTCCATCAAGATCCTTTGGTTCGTGGATAGGACGCTTGCTATTCGTAACATGCCTAACACCATTTTCAAACCATCCCAATCCTACGAGGTTAAGGTCAGCCAATCGTTCTAACATCTTGTCGCCAGCTTGACCATGCACTGTGTTAAGTGCTACTTCTTTGCTAGGATATATGAACGGCAGTTCGATTACGTCAAAAGCTTTATCCCAATAAGTATAGAATGAAGATGGAGATACAGCCATCTGCAAGACTCCAGACTGTACACTTTCAATCATTTCACGATCAGGACCAAGCTGGGATGAAGGGTAAATATTGATATCGAACCGACCTTCTGTTTTACTTCCCACCTCGTCCTTGAACTTTTCAAGCGCTCTGTGTAAGTGGTAATTCTCATTAGCGCCGTGACCGATACTGAAAGTAGTAGCAGCGCTAACAGCCATGGACGATACCATCATGGCACATCCCATGGCGGTGATAACTTTTTTAATAGATTTCATTATGTTAAATCCCATAATTATTAATTTATTTTTGGTTCACAAAACAAGGTTCTATTTTTAGTGTGCTCCTTTATCGTCTTTTAAACTATATTAATATTGTATGTTAATTTTTTCTTCACATAGAGACAAATTAATTTGTCATTTCCCCTGAACGAGTCCAGAAATCAAACCGGATTTTTTTGCCACAGCAATCGCCCCCGTGCCGGAAAGAGGCTTGTCTTCCTCATAAACATGCCTGCTGATTGAAGCGTTTTTGAATGTATCCTTTAAGCAAAGATAAAGAGCATCACTGAAAACACCATGTCCCGCTACCACTATACTAAAGCTCTCAGAGTCTCTCTGTTCATATTTTCCTAGCAATGCCTGTACATCAGAAGCAATTACTACACCTAAGGAAAAGCTGGTAAGTTCTTCAATCGCTTCTCCAGCTTGAATATCAAGAGCCCTTACAGCGAAAAGGGATCTTGAAACTCCGAATTCCATAGACATCCGAAAGCCTTTTAATAAAGATTCTTTGCGGAGGTCCGAGCAAAATGATTTTTCTAATGAGCTTGATAGAATCGTATTAGTCGTTACAACTTCCAGAATCTCACCGGCCATAGTAGTAAAACATGAGACGATACGACCTTTTCGGTCGATTTCGACGTATTTGCTGTGTGAGCCAGGAAGCGCAATAATTGTCTGATTATCAACACTTATCTGCGGAATCATTCCAATCACCTCGACCTCTTCACCCCGCATAAAGTCATTGCGATGTAAATTGACGGAGTCAAAAAAATCTATGTTTTTCACGCCAGGAATAAAGTATATAGGATTCGATCTGGATATTAGATCAAACCTTTTAGATGTTATCGATTTTGAAAACTCATCAAGGCCGACAGGAGCCACCAGATGCGGAAGATCAACCAACCCCAAGTTAGACGTGATCATTCCAGAGGCAAGGATTAAATCTACATCAGAATCATGCAGATTATTTCGATCAATTAATTCAGAATACGCAGATCCAATGGCAGAAATAATTTTATTATTATTTCCATCAATACTTGTGTTTCGAACTCCAACAGATCGCTTCTCGTGATCTAAGCATAGGTCATCTCTCCATAGATAAACTCGTGTATTTGTTGTGCCTGTATCAATCGTAATTATATTCATAGGAAAATACGTACGGTAATTAAATGGGTTCTGATAAATTATTCATTTGCTATAAAATAATCTGAAGTGTCAATGAGCAAACCGCAATAGACACATCCTTGTGTACTAATGAAGAGGCGGTATGAAAATCTAACCTAGATACGACCGAATTTCTCAAGTAACTCGGCTACTGTAGCCCCGGAAAGAATTTCTTTTCGGACTTTCTCTTCATTACTGGCGAGCTCTATAGCTGCTTCATAAACTGCCTCCAAATTCTCATATTTGACGACAGTTACTCCGATTTCATCGGCAACGATAAGATCACCAGGATTCACGATCTGGCCGCCACAAACTACTGGTACATTAATCTCGATAGGCGTGGTACGTCCAGACTCAGCCGAGTGTGCAGCTCGTGGTGACACAGAACGGGACGCGATGGGAAAATCAAGTAGCTTAGACTCATCGGTGTCCCTAGCTGAACCGTCGATTACAGCGCCTGCAACTCCAGCAGCTCTCGCTAGACCAGACATAAGTCCTCCCCAAATTGAGGTATTGGCAGTGCCATTAGCATCAATAACCACGACATCCCCTGGTTGAGCAATATCGAAGATGGGCAGACAATCTACGATATCTCCTGGGCTCAGCTTTACGGTTAGTGCTGTTCCAATAAATGGCTTATTTACACTCCTGAATTTTATTTCATGGTCCATAACCCCGTCTCGTTTCTGAGCATCGCTAAAAACTGCAGATGCACTCATCACTCCAACCATTTCACGACATTTTTTCACCAGGTTGTCATCAATTGATGGACGATTATTAATAATTTTACGATTGTATTCCATTTTTATACCTATTACTTTTCGATAGAGTTAATGAGTAGTTCAGCTCGATTCTTTATTTCGATAAAATCTAAAGTTTCATTTATTTTTGAATCAACCAGGCTGGCACCTATACCTAAAGCGAAAGCGCCGCTTTCAAGGTATTCAACAGCATTCAAGTGAGATATCCCACCTGTAGCTACAAGTTTTATAGTAGGGAAAATTTTTTTTAATGTGGAAATATACTTAGCACCCATACTATCAGCGGGGAATATTTTTATACAATGCGCACCAGAATTATGACCCCTCATGACTTCACTAGGAGTCATAGCCCCAGGAATAGAAACGAGGCCACTGCTAACAGAAAATTCAATAACCTTTTCGTCGGTATTTGGCGAAACAATAAATTCACCACCGACATCCTTGACCGCATTCACCTGGGTTAACGTTGTTACTGTTCCTGCACCAACAGTGACAATATCACCAAACTCCTCGCGAATAAGTCGGATAGATTTTATTGTATTTTCTAGCTCATCTTTGGATCGAAATGTTACTTCAAGTAAATTTACGCCACCTAAAACTAGATTTTCTGTTACACGAAGAACATTGTCAGCTTTAATTCCTCTCAATATCGCAAAGAATTTCTTTTTCTCAATGTCCGAAATAACTTTCTCGACAGAGCTCATAAATAATTCTCAATTAACAGGATTTATTGGATTGTTACCCAGTAATACTGCTTTCGCATTCTCGGCAGCTACTCGACGACACTCGGAAAACGCCTCAGATGATACGTATGCAACATGTGGTGTGATTAAACAGTTATCAAGACCAAAAAGTGGGTTTTGATCAGGAGACCAATTATCTAACTTTGCGGGTTCTTCCTCGGGATCATCCAATCCGGCCGCGAAAATCCCTCCGGAGCTTAAAGCATCAAACAAAGCTTTATTATCAATTAGCTTACCGCGAGCACCATTTATGAGAATAGAATCATTTTTCATTAACTGAAGTTCTTCTTGCCCTATAAGACGATCAGTTTCTGGTGTGTGAGGACACATCAGATTTACGACATCACTTGTTTCTAATAGCTCATGTAAAGTTACTTTTTCAACACCAAAAGTTCCAGCTAAAGATTTTGATACATAGGGATCAAAAGTAATGACCTTAAATCCAAACGCTTGGAGCTTTCGCGCTATATTTTGTGAAATTCGCCCAAAGCCAACAAGTCCCCAAACACAACTTCTAAAGCGCTTCGGAAGCACACAGCCGATATTCCAGTGCCAATTTCCACTTGCTGCAGCAGTGTTATACATCGGTACTTTTCGAAGAAGAGTAAAACCTAGAGCGATCGAGTGGTCCGCTACTTCATCGAGGCAATAATCAGGAACATTACTAACGGCCACACCAAATTCTTTACAAGCTTTCAGGTCAAGGATGTCGGTCCCAATACCATAACGACAAATTACCTTGCAGGATTTCAATTTAGAAATTGTATCACGGTCGATTTTTGCGTACTGCTGTAATATAGCGTCAGCATCATAAGCAAGGTCCCCTAGGCCTTCGCCACTTTTGCACTGGAGGCCAATAACTTGCGCCCCAATTGGCTCAAGAATACTGCGTTCAATTTCTAGATCAGGATAATCGTAATCACTGATGTAGACCTTAAATTTATAACCGGAGCTACTAGATTCCATATTTTCCTCGCAAATTAACAATACAACCGCGCACAAAGGATAGCTTCATCAGAATACCTGCATTTAACGGTGCTACAGAGAGCAATCCTGGAAGGTTGCTGGCAGCTGATATCTTAGATCTCATGCTAATAAAGTGGGCTTTGAAACGCAACATGATGGCAGAAAAAAAATCGAATGTTTTACATAAATGAACTTAACATATTGATAATTAATGTAAAAATATTACTTTTTTGTTTTGGTTTTCATGTCTTGAATCTAAGATTCTAGTGATGTATAGTTCTGTAATCGCAAGAAGAATAAGAGGGTGTTTGTATGATTTTGCTTTTAAGGTGGTTTGATAGAAATATCGAAGCGGCCGCTATAGCGATACTTTTATCACTGATAGTTGGATCGATACTTCTACAGATTTTCATGCGCTATGTTTTACAAGACTCATTTTCTTGGACAGAAGAGCTCACTCTTTGGCTCTTTGCCTGGTTCATCTGGATAGGAATTAGCTACGGATTTAAAACGCAGCAGCATATTAGTATTTCATTCTTTCAAAATTTATTTAGTGAAAAAATCGGGCGATTTATACAGTTAACCATCAACATGTTGATTCTGGTTTTTTTTGCCATACTGATTTATCAATGCGTAGATATGATTACTATGCCATACATTCTTAAACAGAAGTCCGTAGTGTTGCAGCTACCTATATCATATCTATATTCTTCTGCTCCTGTAGGAGCCACGTTGTGTTGTTTGCGAATTTTTCAAAATAGTAAAATTTTGTTAAACGATTTTAGTAAACCTAATCTGGCTAAGGTAGGGAACTCAAAATGAGTACTTATATCCTATTTTTTGTTCTAGCTTTTCTCTTGGTTTTTGGGGTGCCTATCGCACTTTGTCTCGGAATTGCTTCAATGGCGGTTCTTCTTTTTGTGGATGGTGCCCCTCCTTTAAATCTGCTTTCCAGATCAGTTGTTACGGGTGTCGACTCCTTTCCACTTGTAGCCGTTCCGCTTTTTATTCTGGCTGGCGATCTTATGCAGAAGGGCGGGCTATCAAAGAGAATTATTGGTTTTACTGCTTCTCTAGTCGGGCATATTAGGGCCTCACTCACATATATAAACGTATTGGCTTCAATGTTTTTTGCTGCTATATCGGGATCGGCCCCTGCGACAGTAGCAGCGATTGGATCAAACCTGATACCTGAAATGAAAAAAGAAGGGTATCCCAAGGATTTTAGTGCAGCTCTTACAGCTTCTGCTGGAATTATTGGTGTACTTATACCGCCTAGCATTCCCTTCATTATTTATGGAGTTACCGCAGAGGTCTCAATTGGTAAACTTTTTCTTGCTGGTGTAGTACCAGGGGTTTTTCTTGGGTTGATTTTTATGGTTTTGGCAAGAGTCATGTCGAGAAAGTTTTTACTTAATGAAAATAAAAAGGAAAGTTTTTCAGCTCAGAAAGTTATTTATTCATTTAGGGAGTCTTTTTGGGCGCTGTTAATCCCAGTGATAATTCTCGGAGGAATCTATGGTGGAATATTTACTCCGACTGAAGCTGGTGCTGTAGCGGTGCTTTACTCAGCTATCTGCGGGCTGTTCATTTATAAAGATATTAAGATTGGCGATTTTAAAGAGATTCTTATAAAAAGCTCCCTTACTGCTTCAACTGTATTAGTCCTTGTTGTTTTCTCTACAGCATTCGGTCGAATTATCACTATTGAACAGATTCCTAGCCAACTAGCAGAAATTATGCTTAGCCTGTCAGACAACCCTATTGTAATCCTGCTCTTTGTTAATGCGTTATTGCTCGTTGTTGGTATGTTTATGGAAACTATTTCATCTATAATTATTCTAACGCCAATACTTCTACCTGTGATGGTGACTTTAGGTGTTGATCCTATACTCTTCGGGGTAATCATGACCGTCAATCTTGCTATCGGATTTTGTACGCCCCCTCTAGGCGTTAATATATTCGTTGCAAGTCAGATATCAAACACACCTATTGAAACTATATCAAAGAGAATAATTCCATTTGTAATCTCAATGTTGATGGTTTTGATGCTTGTGACATTCGTCCCAAGTTTTTCACTGGCGCTTCCAAATCTAATAAATTAATAATATCGCACATGCCCCTATTTTAAAGTAGGGGTTTTGTTATTTTCTGTAAATTTTGATTGTATTTTAATTAATAAAATTATAGAACGCCATTGTGATATCTGATATTCTATGAGGGTAGTCTATCCTTAAATTGGCATATTTTTTTTAATAGTTGAATTTAATTGGCGTATAAGAATCATGACCACTTCAAAAGTCGAGAAGATAAAACGACCGAAATCATTAGCAGAAATAGTTACAGATCAGCTCAGAACGGAAATAATGGAAGGGAATCTAGAGTTAGGTAAGGCTCTCTCTGAAATAAAGCTAGCCGATAAATATGGTGTAAGCAAAACGCCTGTTCGGGAAGCTTTTTTTAGGTTGAAACAAGAGGGAATTGTAGACATTATTCCGCAGAAGGGAAGTTTTGTTTATTATCCAACTTCTGAAGAAGTTAGCCAGCTTTGCGACTTTAGGGCATATATTGAACCCCTTGCTTTTCGTGAGTCCTATGTATATGGGAATATAGAGTTCTTAGACCAGTTAGAGATTGTTGTTACAAAAATGCGTCGAGTTTTGGTACGTGAAGATTACGTTGAGTACTTAAGGTTGGATTCGCAGTTTCACCAAGCATTTTTTGACTATTGTAAAAATAGGCACCTGAAAGAATCATACATGCTAATCTCCGCAAAAGTTGCCGCGCTGCGAAGCCATATGTCTATGAATAAAGCTAAAGCAGAAGATTCCAATTCGCAGCATATTCAAATTGTAGACCTCCTGAATGATAAAAAAATAGATGAGGCTGTGCTTCTCCTAAAGAAACACATACTTGATATAAAAGATGCTTACGTTTCTTGTATCTAAAGATGTAAGGAGTAAGTGTTTCTATTTTGATACCTCCAGAACGAACACATCAATTAGCCCTATAATTTCTGGGGGTAGCGTTGCTTCGATTTTGCTTTTTAGTTCCCGGGCGCTTCTGATACCGTTTTTTTAAGCCGCGCAACTTTTTCGTCCGCGCCGCGCCTGGGTATCTCAGGCAAAAACCAGCACCAACCAAAGCGTCAGTGCCAGCATTGTCACCAGGCTGTCGCGGCATCGGATGTACTTAAGCCGAGCAAGACGCGGACTTTGGCGGCGCGCTGGCAGCCTCCGCCGTCGGCACCGCCATCACCCCCGCGTCAGTCAGTGCCTGGCATTGCGCTTCGTCATAGCCGGCCTGCAGCAGTATTTCAGGGCCGTGTTCGCCCAGTGCCGGCACCTGCGCCAGCCCCGGTTGCGGTACCGTATCGGCAAAACCGAACGGCAACCCGGGCACCTGAACCTCGCCACCGACGCCGTCCAGTACCGACTTGAAGATGCCGCAGGCACGCACATCAGCACTGGCCTGGACCTGGGCATAATCGCGCACTACGCCGACGACGACGCCGAAAGATTCCAGGCGTGCCCGCACTTCCTCACCGGCGAGTTCTCCGAGAGCGGCATGCAGGATGGCGATCAGCTCAGGACGGTGCTGTACCCGCTGGTTACTGCTGGCAAAGCGCGCATCGGTCGCCAATTCCGGCTGGCCAATGGCCGCACAAAGGCGCTTCCAGTGATCCTCCATATAGGCCGACAGCACGATGTAGCCGTCTTTGACTTCGATCAGGTCAGCCGCCGGCGCGACCAGTGGCTGGGCATTGCCGACCCGTTGCGGCAACCGATGGGAGCAGCCGTATTCTGCCCAGATCTGTGCCTGCAGCGCGATGGCAACCGACAGCAGCGAGGTTTCGATCGTGGCACCCTCGCCACGGCGGGCATGGCGGAAGAGTGCCGCCAGAATCGCATTGGCCGTCGCCGTCGCCGTCGCGGCATCCACCACGGCAAAACCGGTCTTGAGGGGCGATCCACCCGCTTCCCCCGTCAGTGACATCATGCCGCTTTCGGCCTGGGCGGCGATATCCAGCCCCGGTCTTGCGCTGGAGGGGCCGGCGGTGCCAAAACCCGAGATGGAGGCGTAGATCAGCGCCGGCTTTTCCTGGCGCAGGGTGGCAGCATCCAGCCCTATGGATGCCATCACACCGACGCGGGTATTCTGCACCACCACGTCCGCTCCCAACGCGAGCTTGCGGGCAACGGCAACACCTTGGGCGCAACGCAGATCCAGCGCGATGGAGCGCTTGCCGCGGTTATAGGCGATAAACATGCCGCTGCGTCCCTTGCTGGCGTCATTGACCCCGAAGCGACGACCGTTGTCGCCGTTGGGGCTTTCAATCTTGATGACATCGGCGCCAAGATCAGCAAGGATCTGGGTTGCCCCCGGGCCTGCTATAAATTGGCCGAATTCCACCACCCGGATACCGGCCAGCGGCCTGTTATCTTGTATTGTCTGCATGACTCGCCTCTTGCAATGTTGCTATGCCCTGTCAGGCACGCAGGCAGCCGCCATCGCAGGCCGCCTCGTACAGGGTGTTAATTCAGGTTTTTCGGTCAGCGGCCTTTTCGGGCAGCAGCCTTTTCGGTAAGTATCAGTGCCGGTATTGGCGCTTCTGACCGTCGTTAGTCGCCCGAGACCGGGTGACCATGGGTGCCGCTGCGCCGGCGGCCGCGCCACCAGCCATAGAGTGGCCAGAGCAGAAACAGTCCGGTCAGCAGGAACAGCACCGCCGCAATAGGACTGGCGCCAAAAGCCCAGAAATTGTCACCGGTCAAGATCATGCCCTGGCGCAGACTGCCTTCAATCATCGGGCTCAGCACGAAGCCGATAACGACCGGTGCCAGCGGGAACGCCAACCAGCGCAGAACAAATCCCGCCAGTCCGGCCAGCAGTACGATGCCCAGATCGAAGGCGCTGCTGTTAACCGAATAGGTGCCGACGGTCACCAGCACCACCACCGACGCCATCAAGAGCGGTTCGGGCAGTTTCAGCAGCCGGCTGAACGCGGGCGCCAGCAAGGCCCCCAGAACGAACATCGCCAGGTTGACGGCAATCAGCGCCAGGAACAGGTAGGTCACCAGGTCGCCGTTCTCACTGAACAGGCGTGGACCCGGCGTGATGTTCTGGATCGTCAGCGCCCCCAGCATCACCGCCGTCACCGGATCACCAGGAACCCCCAGGGACAGCGTCGGCACCAGGGCGCCGGCCGTGACCGCATTGTTGGCAGATTCCGACGCCACTATGCCGTCGGGCTCGCCGCGACCGAAGCCTTCCTTTCGTGGCGACGTGCGCTTGGCTTCGGCATAGCTGACCAGGGAGGCTGCCGTGGCACCGATACCCGGCAGCGTACCGATGCCGGTACCAATCAGGGAGGATTTGACCATCAGCCAGAACCGCAGCCGTAGTTCGCCAAAACCCGGCAACTCAAACCCGGCTTTCATGATGCTGGCGCCCCCGGGTTCGGCGGGGCCGGCAATACGCCAGAGCACTTCCGATACCGCGAACAGCCCCACCAGCAAGGGCACCAGGGAAATACCGGCGCTCAGCTCGAAAGAACCATAGTCAAAGCGCATGGCGCCGGTCACGGGATCCTGACCCACGGTCGCCAGAAAGAGGCCGAACAGGCCGGCCAGCAACCCCTTGAGCAGACTTTCCCGGGCCACCGAAACGATACAGCTCAGTGCAAACAGCCCCAGGGCAAAATACTCTATCGGGCCAAAACGCAAACCAAAGCGCGCCAGCGCAGGCGCCGCCACAATCAGGATGCCGCAGGCCAGAAGGCCACCGAAGGTAGAAGCGACCGTCGCCCAACCCAGGGCCAGGGCCGGACGGCCGCTACGGGCCATGGGATAGCCATCCAGCACCGTTGCCGCGGACTGCGGCGTGCCCGGTGTATTGATCAGGATGGCGGAAATGCTGCCACCGTAAACGGAACCGCAATAAGTGCCCAGCAGCAGGGCGATACTGGTGGTCTGATCCAGCATATAGGTAAAGGGCAGGATGACGGTGATGCCCAGTACCGAACCCAGGCCAGGCAAGGCCCCGACCAGGATTCCGAACAGGGTGCCCCCCATGACCGCCATCAGCGCTGCCGGCGTCGCCAGCATCATAAGCGCGGTAATTAAGCTATCCATAGGACCTCCTACAGGTTATCGACGTGCCAGTGCCGACCTTAAAAGGGCCAGTCCCGCAGCGGAATGTGCAGCAGCTGGGTGAACACCAGCCAGACCAGTGACGTGACGATCAGTGTCACCAATGCCACCTCAACGGGCTTGCGATGGCCCAGGCCCCAGCTCAGCGCCGGGATAAACAGCAGCGTTGCTGCCCAGTAGCCGACAAACCAGAAACCGGCCACGTAAAGGCAGATGGCCAGCAGGCCTGCGCCCATGCGTGCGGGTCTCACTCCCGCCGATACATTGCTGCTGCCGGTGCGGCTCAGCAGTGCCGAGGCGATCAGCCCCAGCCCGCAGATCATTGCCATTACCAGCAACAGCCAGGGATACCAGGCCGGATTCATGGCGATAGACGTCGCCATGCCATCCGTTTTCGGCAGGCCCGTGGTATAGAGCAGTGCCGCCAGTAGCAGCACTACTGCGCCTATCCAGAGGTCAATGAATCTTTTCATGGCCGCCACCCTTACTGGGCCAGGCCCAGCTTATTGATTAGCCGGGCATTGGTCGCCGACATTGTGTGCACATAGTCCTGGAAGGCCTCCGCGTCACGGTAAGCGACATTGGTCCCCAGCGATTTGAGCTGCGCCCTGAAGGCTTCGCTAACGGCCACCGTATGACAGGCCTCTGCCAGGCGGGCCTTGTGTTCCGGCGCCAGCCCCCTGGGCGCAATCAGGCCACCCCACAGATCGGCGTTCAGCTCATAGCCCTGCTCGGTGGCGGTAGCCAGATCCGGCAGTCCCTCGATACGGCTATCGGCAAATGCAGCGACCGCGGGCAGCTCTTTCTCAGACACTACGGTTCCCGTTGCCAGGTAGAGATCGATATGCCCGCCCATCAGCGCCGTGACACCCGGCGCGTCACCCGTAAAGGGCACATGGCGCAGCTGCAGATCAAGCACATCCAGTAACTGTTCCATTGCCAGATGCGGCAATGTGCCCGGCCCCGGTGTGCCATAGGACAGTTCACCGGGATGCGCCCGGGCATAGTCGACCACCTCATTCAGCGTCCTGAACGGCGAATCCGGTTTGGTCGCCAGCACCAGCGGGCTGCTGAACAGCTGGCAGATGTAGTCAAACGAATCCGCATCATAGGGCAGTCGACGCAGGTTTGGCTGGTTCACCAGCGGCGCCGCCGGTACCACCGCAACGGTGTAGCCATCGGCCTTGGACTTGGCAATCTGCGCCATACCGATGGTGCCGGCTCCGCCCTGCTTGTTGGTAACGACGACATTGGCCCCCAGCACCTCGCCCAGCTGCCTTGCGGTGGCCCGGCCCAGGGTGTCGGTCACGCCGCCGGCTGGAAAGGGGATGACCATGGTCATCGGTCTTGAGGGGTAGCTCTCGGCCTGGGCCAGTGTCGCGGTGGCGCTCAGCACCAACCCGGCGATCAGCGTGCGAAGGCTTCGTTTGAAGGTTGTATTGATCATTGGATCACTCCGATATTGTTGTTATGGGATTATCTATCCTGGCCGGGGGCTTGATGGCTCCCGGCACTGCACAGCCCCTGCAACCGCCGGGGCTAGATGTACTCAGGCGGCGCTGCTTGCTTCGGCGCTGCGCAAAAGATGTTTGGCAATATTGATCTGATGCATCTGACTGGTTCCCTCGTAGAGGCGAAACAGCCGGACATCGCGATACAGACGCTCGATGCAGCTGTAGTTGGCGACATAACCGGACCCACCAAATACCTGCACCGCCCGATCCGCCACGCGCCCGCACATTTCCGATGCGAAGTATTTGCAGATTGACGCCTCCTTGGAGACATCCTCGCCGCGGTCACGCTTGCGCGCTGTTTCAAGGATCAGTGCCCGCGCCGCCTGGATTTCGGTTTCGCTGTCGGCAAGCATGGCCTGCACCAGTTGAAAGTCCGCCAGGCGTTCACCGAACTGGCGCCTTTGCACGGCGTGCGTGATCGCCTCATCCAGCATGCGGATGGCTGGCCCGGTGCACAGTGCCGCCAGATGAAGACGCTGCTTGTTCAGCACCTTCATGGCGGTACGAAAGCCCTGACCTTCAACATCACCGATCAGGTTGGCCGCCGGTACCCTGCAGTTTTCAAAATAGACCTCGGAGACTGGCGATCCGGCCTGGCCCATCATCTGGTAGGGCTCGCCCGTGCTCAGCCCGGGTGTACCGCGCTCCACCAGAAAGGCACTGATGCCCCGGTGACTCGGATCATTCGGGTTGGTGCGGGCAAGCACCGTAAACAGGTCGGCAATGGGTGCATTGGTAATAAAGCACTTGGCCCCGTTGAGCACGTAACTGTCGCCATCGCGAACAGCCGAAGTCTGCAATGCCGTGGCGTCGGACCCGGCTTCCTTTTCGGTCAGCGCAAAACAGCCGGTCCATTCGCCCGATGCCAGTTTCGGCAGATAGGCGCTCTTTTGCGCCTCGGTGCCATCGGCGACCAGTGCTTCTGAACCGATGCCGGTGTTGGTGCCGACCCTTGCCCGGAAAGCCACCGAACACTGTGACAATTCCAGTGCCGCCTGTATCAGCTCCTCGGTGGTCAGCCCGCGACCGCCATAGGCCGCTGGAATACTCCAGCCAAAAAAACCACGCCGGCGCATGTCCTCGACGAGTTCCGCCGGTATCGCAGCATCGCGCGCCACCCGATCTTCGTTGGGAATCGCCACAGTGCGCACCCAGTCACGTACATCGGCAAGCAAGTCCTGCTGACGCTGTTCATCACAAATCATGGTTGTCTCCTCTGAACTTTGACGCATGGCTAACTGCCGGCATCAGCCCGATAACCGGCATCGGCCAGAGTGCGACGCAACTGCGTTGCCATCTTTTCCAACTGCGCACGGTCGGTACGAAACGCCGGCAAAACGATACTGATGGCGGCTACAAGCTGCCCCTGGGGCCCGCAAATGGGTACTGCAACACCGGCGGCGCCCTCGACGCGTTCACCCATGCTAATGGCGTAGCCATCGTGACGAATTCGGTTGAGCATCGGTTGGATGCTGCTCGCCTCAGGCACGTAATCCGTATTGGGCACCAGGTCGGCCTGATCCAGATAGCGGCGGGCATCGGCTGCCGGCATGTAGGCCAGCGCAACCTTGCCCGCTGCACCGAGGTATAACGGGAAAGAACTGCCGACGCCCAGGACGTAACGAATGGGCTGGGGGCTTGGCAGCGACACCACCACCGTCTGGCGCTCGCCACTGATACGATAAAGCAGGACCGTCTCGCGGGTTTCGCGCCGCAGGGTTTCCATCAACGGTTGCAGATTCGCTGCCAGATCGTCCTGTGCGATCAGCGGTGACGCCAGCGCCAGGCAGCCATGGGCCAAACGCCAGTAGCCATCGCGCGATTCCTCGATCACGCCCTCGCTGCACAGTGCCTGCAGCTGACCTGCCAGATCCAGCGCCTGACAGCCAGACTGACTGGCCAGTTCAACCGTCGACAGACTCCCAGGGTAAATATCGCCCAGGGTTCGCAGGGTCACGACGGCACGCAGTACTGCGGCACTGTCATCCTGCGGCTGCATCAGGGCGCCATAGGTCTTGCCGGTCAGGTCCTGACGAATCTGTCCGCAGGCCTCCAGGGTTTTCAGAATGCGAAAAATGACCGTGGTCGGCTCACCGAGTTGACGGGACAGCTCCGACAGCGTCATGCCCGCCGATGCGGACTTCAGCAAGGCCAGTACTTCCAGTCCGCGTCCGAGTGTCTTGAGCTGATAGTTGTCTTTGTTGGTCATATTGTTGTCCTCTGAACGTGATCTTCCCTCTGGCGCCAAATGGGGTCAAAGGTGTTTTTCCGATTTTTGTAAATTTTTCCTATTATAGGAAAAATAGGTGATTTACACCCCGATCAAGACGCCTTCTGCGCGATTCAGCGGTATCCGGATCCCGGGTATTCAGATCGAACTAGCTCAAGCGAGGAGGGCAGAACGAGGGGGAGTCCGACAGGCGGGCCGGGTTCCTGCGCCGGCATTCGGTACCCGGCGATGCATCAGCACCACAGGCGCACATCAGCATCTGGCGGCAAGTCTGTTCCGGAGCATGAACGCTTAGAAGCGTGATGGGGACACTGATGGCGTATAAGGTTTACAAGGGGAAGTGACGCGGTCTGCTGAATTGGAACCTGCGCGGCTTGGCAAGCCTGTGAATGGCCCGCTTTTTAAGGGCAGCCTTTTGAGCGGTGAAGCATAACGGAGCCCGGGCGGGCTCCATTTGAGGGCGCCGTTGGATGGTTAGACGGCGATTGCGGCCTGCATGGCGGAGCGCAGGGCCCCTTCGATGTAGGCGACGTCGTTGCCGTCACCGATATTGACCACCGCTACTCCGCTGGCCGCGAGGCGGTCGGCGAGGTCGTGGTTGGTTTCGGCACCGGTGGCCAGCACCACCGAGTCGGCGGCCACCTCGTGGCTGTTGCCCTCGGCGTCCGTGTAACGGACGCTCTTTTTGCCAATGTCCGTGATGCGGGCATTTTTCTCGATCGCGACGCTGTGCTCCCCAAGATTATGCAGCACCCGCCAGCGGCGCACGATCGCAAGCTCCGCACCCAGGTCCGGACCCGGTTCCAGCACCTGCACTTCACGGCCGCGCTCGACCAGAAACTCCGCCAGCTCCAGCCCCACCAGACCACCGCCGATGATGGTGACCTTCTTGCCCAGTGGCATCCACAGCTTGGACAGGCTCTGGATGGCTTCAGTGCTGTTGGTGGCGCCGACCAGCGAGCCGGACTTCATCATCAGGCGCTGGGTAACGCTGAGCTTCTGTTTGGCGATATCGGCGCCTTCACCGGTCATCAGCAGGCGCAGCTCGTCGCCGGACCAGACGTGTTTCTGGTCGGCACCCGGGAGGTCGGGCTTGCTGCGCCGTGCGCCGACCGCGAGGATCACCTGGTCGGGCTTGAGTGTATCGATCAGGGCCGCATCGGCGTCGGTCTTGAGGCGTACCTCGATCGGCAGTTCCCGCACCTGCTTGATCAGGTAGTCGAGCAGCGGGCCGTTTTCGGGGTAGGCGAGGGCGGCGAAAAACAGCGTACCGCCCAGGCGCGCACTGCGCTCGACCAGGGTGACCCTGTGGCCGCGCAGGGCACTGATGCGTGCCGCTTCCAGGCCCGCCGGGCCGCCACCGATCACCAGCACATGGCGCGGCCGGTCCGAGGTGATGATCCGCAGTTCGGACTCATGGCCGGTCTGGGGGTTCACGGCGCATTTCACGCGCTCGTTGATGAAGATCTGGCTGACGCAGGCGTAGCAGTAGATGCAGGGGCGCACATCGGTGGCGCGGTTTTCCATCAGCTTGTTGGGCAGTTCCGGGTCTGCCAGCAGCTTGCGGCCCATGGCGACGAAGTCGCACTTGCCGTCGCGGATCGCCTTGTCGGCAATGTCCGGGTCCAGCCGGCCTGCGCTGGTAACCGGGATGTCCAGGTGCTTGCGAAAATGCGCCGCCCAGTCGAGAAAGCCGGCCGGCTTGTGGACGATGGGCGCTTCGGTGAAGGCGTCACCGCTGGTGATATTGGCGTAGGCGGACACGCTGACGGCATCGATACCCGCCTGCTGGGCCAGCTGTGCGGTGCGGGTGGCATCTTCCAGGCAGATGCCGCCGGGCAGTTTCAGTTCCAGCGCATCGAGGCGCAGCCAGACCGGGAAGTCCCGGCCCACCCGCTCGCGTATCGCCTGGATGACCTCCAGCAGAATGCGGGCGCGGTTTTCCAGCGGGCCGCCGTATTCGTCGTCACGCTGGTTGTAGTAGGGCGACAGGAAGCCGGCGAGGATGTAGGTGTGGCCGGCGTGAATCTCGACGCCATCGAATCCGGCGCGCTGGGCGCGCTCGGCGGCGGCGGCGAACCATTCGATCATCTGTTCGATGTCTGCCTTGTCCATCACGCGGATGCGCACGCCGCTTTTTTCGCGCCCCTTGGAGGAGCTGATAAAGCGCCCGAGCTCGGACTGAGTCAGTGATGCGAACAGGTCGGTCTTGACCGCTGGCGGCATCGACGGCACCCAGAGCTCGCGCCCCTCGGCGAGATCGCGCACCGAGGTCTTGCCGGCGTGCTGCAGCTGGATGGCGATTTTGGCGCCGTGCCTGTGAACGCGGTCGGTGAGCTGCTTGAGGCCGGGGATGAAGTCATCGGATGAAATACCGACCTGGTAGGGCTCGGCGGTACCGGCGGGGTAGGCGATGGAGCCGACCCCCATGGTCAGCAAACCGGCACCGCCTTTGGCGCGGGCTTCGTAGAACGCCTGGATACGCTCGCCGCACTGGCCGTCGGCTTCGGCAAAGTTGGAGCCCATTGGCGCCATCAGTATGCGGTTGCGCAGTTCCAGCGAGCCGATACGCCCCGGTGAAAGAAGATGTGGATAGGCTGCCATAGGGCATGTCTCCTGAGTCTGGTCAGAGTATGAGGCCTTAGAGCCTGTTTACAATCGATAGGCAATAGATCGTAAACAGGCTCTTAGCCCCGCTGCAGAAAGTCGAGGCAGCTGCGGTTGAACAGATCGGTGTGCTCGACCTGCACCCAGTGGCCGCAGCGGTTCAGCATCAGGAAGCGGGCCTGGGGCGCATGCTGCAGAAACTTGAACATGCCGGCCGGCGGGTTGAAGCGGTCGTTGCTGCCCCAGAAACCGAGAATCGGGCAGCGCAGTTCGCCCAGGCGCTCGGTCATGTTGGGCACCAGCATGGTGGAAAAGAGGTTGGCAGGCTGGGTGGCCGCCACGGCGGCGCGTTCGGCCAGCAGGCTGTCCTGGAGCTGGGAGGCATCAAACAGCTGCAGCTGCATGATCTGGCGCATCTCCTCAACGCCCATCGGGCCCTGGCTGTAAACCTCAACCATGCGCTTGATGCCTTCCATCTGGAAGTAGGTTTCGCGTTCCTCAACGCCACCCGGCGCCATCAGGATCAGCCGCTCGACGGTATCGGGATAGGCCAGCGCCTGCCCCAGCGCAATGGCGCCGCCCAGCGAGTTGCCCAGCAGGGTGCAGCGCTCGATACCGGTGGTCTCGAGGAACTGGTTCAGGCATTCGACAAAGAACTCGAGGCGGTACTCGATATCATCGGGCTTGTCCGAGCGGCCGAAGCCCGGCAGGTCGAGGATGATGTTGCGATAGCCGGCCTCGACAAATGCCGGGTAGTTGGTCTTGAAGTTGCTGTATCCACTGGCGCCCGGGCCACTGCCGTGCAGCCAGATCACCACCGGGCCTGTGCCCTCATCCAGATAATGCAGCCGTATGCCGTTGTTCAGATCGGCGTACTGGCCGACCGGGAGTGACAGGTCCTGCTGATTCATTTTCTTCTCCTTGTTCTGGGTGCTGGATTCTGGGTGCTGGATGGCCGCGCCCGACCGGGCCGCCACCATGACATGATCTCGCATGAATCCTCCTATTCCAGGCCGCCAGGAGCATCGTCCGTTCAGACCAGAGCTCAGTATTAGTCTTGATGGACGATGCCGGCCTTGCGTGGCTCATCGAAGATGGTCACACAACAAAAACCGGACAGCCTGCGCGCCAGGCACGGGAGGGTTAGAAATGAAACATCAGGACCAGGTTGTATTTGTCACCGGTGCAGGGCAGGGCATGGGGCGCGCCGTCGTGCAGTGCTTTGCCGCCCGGGGCGCCAAAGTTGTGGCGGTGGATATCAACCAGGCAGCGGCGCAGGCCACCGCAGAGTCGGCTGAGGGCGAAGTGATCGCCATCGGCTGCGACATCGCCAACAGCGAATCGGTCCGGGGGGCCATGGCGCAGGTGAAGGAGGTCTTCGGGCGTCTGGATGTGCTGATCAACAATGCCGGCATCGGCTCTGTAGACGCCTTCCTGGATACGCCGGACGAGAACTGGGCCCGCGTCATCAACGTCAACCTGACCGGCACTTTCCTGTGCTGTCGCGAGGGTGCGCGTCTGATGAAGGAAAACGGCGGCGGGGTGGTGATCAATGTGTCCAGCTCCGCCGTGTACTCCGGGGAAGGGCCCAGTCATTACGTGGCGTCCAAGGCAGGCGTGATGGGCCTGACCCGCAGCATGGCCCGCGAGCTGGCGCCCGAGGGCATCCGCGTCAACACCTTGGTGCCGGGGCCGACGAACACGCCGATGATGGCGGGTATCCCGGACGACTGGATGGGGCAGATGATCAAGGCCATTCCGCTGGGCCGTATGTGCGAGCCCGAAGAGGTGGCCCGCGTCGCCTCCTTCCTCGCCAGCGAGGATGCCGGTTTCATCACCGGCCAGAACATTGCCGTGAATGGCGGCATGGTCTTTGTCTGAGGTGCATATGGCTGAATTAACACTGGAACAGCGCATCGACCGCCTGGAGTCGACCGACGCCATCCGCCAGCTGGCGGGCAAGTACTCGCTGTCGCTGGATATGCGCGATCTGGACGCCCACGTCGGCCTGTTCGCGCCGGATATCCGCGTCGGCCGTGACAAGGTCGGCCGCGAGCACCTCAAGGTCTGGGCCGATAGCACGCTGCGCGATCAGTTCACCGGCACCTCGCACCATCTGGGCCAGCACATCATCGAATTTGTCGACCCGGACCATGCGATTGGCGTCGTCTACTCCAAGAACGAGCATGAAACCGGTGCCGAGTGGGTGATCATGCAGATGCTGTACTGGGACGACTATGAGCGCATAGACGGCCGCTGGTACTTCCGGCGCCGTCTGCCGTGCTACTGGTACGCGACGGATCTGAACAAGCCCCCCATCGGCGACATGAAGATGCGCTGGCCGGGCCGCGAGCCCTATGAGGGCACCTTCCACGGCCTGTTCCCATCCTGGAAATCCTTCTGGAACCATCGTCCCGATCCGTCCGTGCTGCCCGAAGTGGCGGCGCCGACGCCTATCGATCAGTTTCTCGTCACCATGCGCGGTGACACGCCGGCCCCCAGGATACGGGTGCGCTGAGTGTCTGCGACAACTCAACCGAAAGATAAGGAATGAGCGCATGAGTTCACAATTGTCCACTTCGCCGCAGGTCGCGGTCACGCGCGAGGAAACCCAGCGTCGGCTGGACCTGCGTGCCCGGGCGGCGGGGCTGATCAAGCCTCTGGATCACTACACCCTGGCCGACCGGCTGGAAGAAAAGGCCGCCAGCCAGGGCGGGCATACCTTTCTGATTTACGGCGATCAGCGTTTGAGCTACGCCGAGGTTGATGCGCGCGCCAATCAGGTGGCGCACGCCGCACTGGCGTCGGGTCTCAAGGCGGGTGATGTCTGTGGCCTCGCCATGGAGAACCGGCCGGCATTTTTCCATACCTGGTTCGGCCTGACCAAGATCGGTGTGGTGGTTGCCTTTATCAACACCCAGGTCAGTGGCCGAGCGCTTGAGCACGCCATCGAAGCGACCAGGGCCCGGGCAGTGATCGTGGGTGAAGAGTGTGCGCACAACTTTGCCCAGACCCAGGGCCTGACGGTTCCTCTGTGGCTTATGGCCGATGCCGAAAATCCGGCACAGGCGCAGGACCTTGGCTGTCTCGACAGTTGTTTTGCCGAACAGCTCGAACAGGCGCCGCGCACGGCGTTGGGCCCCGGTCTGCGCGCAGGCATTACCGCGGAAGCGCCGACCCTGCTGATCTTTACATCGGGCACCACCGGTTTGCCCAAGGCGGCGATCTACAGCCACATGCGCTGGCTGTGCTCGGGCGATGTCATGGAGGTGACCATCGGCGCCACGGCGGATGATGTGTTCTACTGCTGCCTGCCGCTATACCACGGTGCAGCCGCCACCTCGGTAACATCGACCGCCCTGAAGGCGGGGGCGGCTATTCTGATTCGGCGCAAGTTCAGTGTCAGCCGCTTCTGGCAGGATGTCGGGACTCATGGCGTGACCGTCTGCCAGTATATCGGCGAGATTTGCCGCTATCTGCTGAACCAGGATGGTGACCCCGGCGCGCACCGGCTGCGCTGTATGATGGGCGCAGGCCTGACGGCCGAATCCTGGCGTCGCTGGGTCGAACGTTTTGGCGAAATGGAAATCTACGAGGGGTGGGGCTCCACCGAGGCCAATACCAACCTGATCAATGTTGATAACCATATCGGCTCCTGCGGCCGGGTGCCGGACTGGAGCAGGACCAACTTCCGCCTGATCCGCTACGATGTCGAATCCGATACCCATCTGCGCGATGCACAGGGGCGCAGCATTCAGTGTGGCCCGGGCGAGGTCGGTGAGGGCATCGGCATGATCATCAATCATCCCGAGATCGGTGGCGGACGTTTCGAGGGCTATACCTCGAAGGAGGCATCCGAGCAGAAAATCCTGCGTGATGTGTTCGTTAAGGGTGATGCCTACTGGCGCTCCGGTGACCTGCTGCGCTACGACGACGAGGGTTACTTCTACTTTGTCGACCGTATCGGGGATACCTTCCGCTGGAAAAGCGAAAACGTCTCGACCCAGGAGGTGGCCAATGCGCTGGCGGACTACAGCGGTGCCGAGCTGATCAATATCTACGGCGTGCAGGTGCCCCGGCACGAGGGGCGGGCCGGCATGGCCGCGATCGTGATGCAGCCGGGGCACTGTTTCGACCCCGATGCCTTCTACGCTTTAACCGATGAGCGGGTACCGCGTTATGCCGCGCCGCTGTTCGTGCGGGTCAGTGCCGCGGCTGACATGACCTCCACCTTCAAGCTGCGCAAGGTGGATCTGCAGCGCCAGGGCTATGATCCGGTGAACTGCGCCGATCCGCTCTTTGTGCGTGACGACAGGGTCGCTAGCTACAGGCCCTATTCAGCCGAGGTACTGGCTGAGGCTGGGCTGCCGCCTTTTGAGTATCAGTGATAGTGACCGGGGGAATGATATGGGATTAAGAGGAGAGGCCGCGATCGTTGGAGCGGCACAGTACAAGCCGGAAAAATACGCCACCGCACCGCAGATGTTTCATCTGGAGCAGGTCGCCGATCTGGCGGCCCGGGCGCTGGAGGATGCCGGCCTCAAGGCCAGTGACCTGGATGGCCTGGTGATCAACGGGCCGCAGTTTCACGAAGCCTCGGTGTTCGTGCCGGCCATGGCCGCCGAGTACCTGGGCATTGAGGTGAACTTTGCCGAGGTCGTCGACCTGGGCGGCTGCACCTCGGTGGGCATGATCTGGCGCGCCGCGGCGGCCATCGAACTGGGCCTGTGCGAGGCGGTGCTGTGCGTGATTCCGATGCGCATGGCACCCTTTGCCCCGAACGAAGACCCGGCCTGGATGGCGCAGGCCATGCGCTTTGGTGGCCACAGTACCGCCTTCGGGGCACCGGAAGCCGAGTTCGATCTGCCCTACGGCCATCTGGGCCAGAACACCGGCTATGCCATGATCGCCCAGCGCTACGCGGCGCAGTATGGCTACGATCAGGCGGCGATGGCGAAGATCGCCGTCGATCAGCGCACCAATGCGCAGTACAACCCCGAGGCGATGTTCTGCGGCAAGCCGCTGAGTATCGAGGATGTGCTGGGCAGCAAGATGGTGGCGGACCCGCTGCATGTACTGGAGATCGTCATGCCGGTGGCCGGTGGCGCGGCGGTGATCGTGACCTCGAAAGAGGTGGCGGCGCGCAGCAGGAACCGCCCGGCCTTCGTCAAGGGCTTCGGCGAGCGGCTGTCGTTCAAGTCGCCGTCCTATGCCAAGGACATGACGGTAACGCCGCTGGCGGAAGCCGCCAGGCGAGCCTTCGCCATGGCCGGCGTCAAGCCCGGCGACATGGACGCGGCACAGATCTACGACTGCTACACCATCACAGTGCTGCTGTCGCTGGAGGATGCCGGTTTCTGCCCCAAGGGCGAGGGGATGCGCTTCGTGCGCGAAAACGACCTGACCTGGAAGGGCAACTTTCCGCTCAACACCCATGGCGGCCAGCTCAGTTTCGGGCAGTCCGGCAGTGCCGGCGGCATGTCGCAGGTGATCGAGGCCTTTGATCAGATTGCCGGCAATGCGGGCGCGCGTCAGCTTAAGCGGTGTGACCAGGTGTTCGTCTCCGGTACCGGCGGCGTGATGAGTGAACAGGGCGCATTGATTCTGCAGGGGGGCTAAGCATGGCAAGTCTGAAACCGATGCCAGTGATGACCGAGATTTCCAGGCCCTTCTGGCAGGGCCTTAACGACGGCGAGATCCGTATCCAGCAGTGCAACCAGTGCGAGGGCTGGGTGTTTTTCCCGCGCCGCCACTGCAGTCACTGCCTGGCGCATGATCTGGCGTGGCGCAAGGTCGACGGCAGGGGCACGCTGTACAGCTATACCCTGACCCGCATCCCGACGCTGCCGGAGTTTGCCGACGAGATGCCGCAGGCGCTGGCCGTGGTCGAGCTGGAGCAGGGCGTGCGCATCAACAGCACGCTGGTGGGGCTTGACGAAGACGAGATCCGAGTCGGCATGGCCGTGAAGGCGGTGCTCGATCGGGTCGATGCCAGGGGCAATACCCTGCTGCGCTTTACCGGGGCCGACAAGGCGCTGGAGTCCCTGCCCTATGTCGACCCGCTGGCTGAACTGCCGCGCAACGACAAGGGCCAGGTGCAGGTGCCTGTGACAAATCCGGCGGCGCTGCAGGCGCTGGTCAGTGATGAGTTTACCGGCTGGAGCGCGCCGATCGAGGTGAACCAGGCGCTGATCGACGCCTTCGCCGAGCTGTCCGGCGACGACTACTGGATCCACACGGATCCCGAACGCGCCGCCAAAGAGAGTCCCTTCGGTAGCACCATTGCGCACGGATCGCTGGTGCAGGTGCTGCAGTCGCGGCTCAACTTCGCGCTGCCGTTCGACATCACGGGCTTCTCGACCATGGTCAATTACGGCTCCGACCGGCTGCGCTTTCCGGCACCGGTTCCGGCCGGGTCCCGCATTCACGCCAGGGCGCGGGTCAAGTCGGTGCAGCAGTCCCGCAAGGGCACAGTGCTGACGCTGGAGGTCAATATCCACGTGCTAGGCAGTGAGCGCCCGTCGGTCATCAACGACCTGGTTATCCTGTACCGCTGATACGCACCTTTTTACATTTATATGCACCCTTCGTCGCCTCCAGCACTCGCTTGAGGCGGCTTTTTTTGTGTGCGGGAACATTGTGGGAGCCCGGTCTCCGGGCGAATTGAGGTCGGCATGGCATTATTCGCCCACAGAGTGGGCTCCTACAGGTGGTTAACGGACATATCTATCGCGCTCAGTGCGGACGCCATTGTGCGGGTGCCGACCTTCAAGGTTAAAGCCAGCACATCCTGTACATAATCGGGGGGTCGGCAGTCCCTGCCTCACCCCTTTGGGTCTGATCGGAACATAATCCCGGTGCTCGCCGGCTGCTGAGGGGATTGAGGCCGTTCTGATGTTTTGGTGGCGATTTTTCCGCACGACTGCCAGCCACTGATAACCTTTCGAGGGTGTTCGCTGATAAGCCTCCGGCTTTGCCGGAGGTTATTTCACTTGCTACCGGTCAGTAACCGGCTGTGGTATCCACAACCCCCTGCAGCGTTTCTCCCTCCAGCCAGCGATGTAGATTGGCAAAGAAGGCATGCAGCATTCGTTCATGGCTGAGTGGCGCATTCCATGAGGTGTGAGGGCTCAGCTTGACACGTGGGTGCGTATAGAGCCAATGCTCCCGCGGGAGTGGTTCCGGATTCACAACATCCAAAGACGCCCTGGCAATCTGTCCTTTATCAAGCACCTCCAGCAACGCAATATGGTCAATCAATATTGCACGGGAAATGTTGACCAGGTGGCTGCCTGCCTTCATCTCAGATAAACGACGAGCATCGAGTAGCCCTGCGCTCTGCGCAGTTGCCGGCAGTGCAAGAACCAGATGATCTGCCCTGGGAATCAGATCATCTATATTCTCCAGTAACTCCACCCCTGGCATACAGGATGGGCGGAAGCTGCGTACCGTAGCCAAAACCTTCATATCGAACGCCAGTGCACGCTTGGCAATGGCCTGGCCAATCTCGCCAAACCCGATGATTCCAAGAGTCTTGCCTTCAAGTGAGTCGAAATCGGCCATAAACCACTGTGCTGGAGGCTTATCAATCCAGCTACCCGGTAATCGCTTGGCATGTGCCAGGATCATCGCCATTACCCACTCGGCAATGGGGGGCGCTGTTGCCCCTTTGGAGCAGGTAACCAACCTCCCGGCCAACAGCTCCATTGGGTAGTCATCAACCCCGGTACCCAGAATATGTATCCACTGAAGCTGCGGGGACACCTCAAGCAAGCGCGCCAGTTGTTCACTGCCGCCCGGCGTGGCCAGCACCACGTCTACCGGGCCAATGTGTTCCAGTGGAGTATCTGGAGTGAGGATTACTACATCTGCCTGTGGCGCAACCTCGAGAATGCCATCCAGGAGAGTGGGTAGCTCGAATTGCAGTGCGATGCGCATCCGTTATTCCTCCAGCAATACCCGGCCCAATTGATGATCACCTTTAATGGTTGTGCGATTGATCCGCCGACGGACCCCAACCGGGGTTCCTGTGGCACAGTGCATCGCGCGCCAGTTATCCCATAACACCAGGTCACCAGGCTGCCACTGATGGAAGTAGTGGAACCCTGGATCACGGGTATGTGCTACAAGACGTTCCAAAAGCTCAATAGACTCATCGTTGGAGAGCCCCGCTTTATAGGGGGTAGATATGCGGTCAAGAAACTGTTCTACAACGCCCAGCACCTTGGCCCCCGTTACCGGGTGGGTCATGGCCGCGGGATAGACCGACTCTGGAAAGTCGGGGAATCTAACATCAGAGGGCTTTTTGGGGCTGTAAGGCCCAGGCTCATACCCTACCAGATCGACATAGCGCATATGGCGGCGCTGCATGCTGAATGCGTAGACAACTTCGATTTTGTCCAACAGTGTTTTGGTGTCTTCATCTAGCGCATCATATGCTTTGGCGAGATCCCCAAAGCCCGTCAAGCCACCTTCACCGGCTACCTCAACAGCGGTCAACACTGCGCCATGGTTGGGCTTGCCCGTATAGTGCAAATCGAAGTGCCAATCGAGACGACCAACAACCGTTTCGCCTTTGTAGGACGCAGTCATCGGTTTATCCTTTTCGCCCCCGCTTTCCACCTCAAACAATTCCGGATTAGCCGCCGAAACTGTTGCTTTAAGCGGATGCATCTCTAGCGGGCCAAAGATCCGGCTGAACTCAATCTGGCGCTCAGGCGTGACGTCCTGATTGCGCAATAGCACTACCCCGTGCTCATACCAAATCGAACGCAGCTGTTCTTTCAGTTCATCGGTATAGGGCTGGCAAATATCAAACCCCAGTAGTTCTACACCAATATTTTCAAGTGGCTTAATAGTAAGTGACATGCCTGGTTGCTCCTGATCAGTTCAGTACCGTTGGGTCACGTCGAAGTTCACGACGCGCCATCGCTTCCCACAGGAACGGGAATCCATTCGGATCAGGCAGACCCACCTGGTTGACAACCTCATCGGCAAGCGGCTGCGCCCCTCCGGCCAAACGCACTTCATAAGCTCTGCGGCAACGCCATTCCAGGGTTGCTGCACGTAGATGGGCCTGACGGAGGTCACGGCCAAGAACCAGCGCACCGTGATGGGCCAATAGCGCCCATTTTGCATCACCAATGCTTTCCACTGCTGTTAGGCTGGCACCTTCATCCTCGAAAGTACCCAGGTATTCGTTATAAATCGGTAACTCTAATCCACAATAGGCACCCGCCTGATCATAGATGGGAGGAATCTCCTGCAGGTTGGCCCAGATGCCACTCCATTTCGGGTGGTTGTGTATGACTACATTGACGTCTGGGCGAGCTTCATGAAGTTGTAGGTGGAGGCCTATCGCAGGCGTGGTGTTCCAGTCGCTATCGAGGATATTGCCCTTTTCATCCAGCGTAATGATGTCACTAGCGGTCACTTCATCCCAGGTTAGTTCCCAGGGGTTTGTCAGGATGGTTCCATCGGGCTGGCGCACAGTGATGTGTCCGGCAATATGATCATTCCATCCTTCGGCAAACAACATGCGACACATTAGTGCGACTTGAGCTTTTGGGGTTATTTCTGGGAGCAGCGCTCTGCTGCCTGGGCGAGGTGCAAACTTTGATAACATTTCAACATTGACGTAGTCAGTCTTCAACACGATTTTAATCCTTATTTTGCTGCAGTGTTGAGTCATGGTACCTCTGCCGAATAGTGATGAATTGGATAATGAGGCCAATAAACAGGCCTATACGGACAACTTGGTGGTTAAAAAAGAGGGCACTTCGAAAACCTCGCCGGTTGGCATAGGGATCAGTCCGATGGAATAAATCTTTATTCAGAATGGAATTAAAGTAAGGAATTAAATCGACTCCCATTGCTGTGACTGGCTCGGTTTCTCGATTTGGCGTCAATTACGGGGTTATCTAGCAGCCTGTCGGACTTACCACTGATCTACTGCAAAAAAGCCGATTTTGGTCATTTTTCGTCCTCTTTTTTGTTAAATAGAACCATTATTTGCCTCAAAATAGCTCAAAAACTGCCTCAAAACGGACTTTCCCTCGCTACGATCGGCCAAGTCCGATAGGCTGCTGGGGGCCCCAGAGTTTGGTGCGAAAATCAGTGGGTGTAAGCCCCGTCCATTTTTTGAATGCCTTAAGAAATCCAGAATGATCAGAATAGCCTAGCTGCAATGCAACTTGCGTAACCGATAGGGTAGGATCACTCAATACCCGGCTGGCATGAATCTCTCTAATCTGATCAATCAGCTGCTGATACTGCCATCCCTCGGACTGTAGCTTGCGGTGAAGTGTACGAGTGCTGCAGCACAGCGCCTGCGCTGCATCCGTCATATCAGGTGGGTTGGCAGGATCTTTGACTATTAACTGCCATAGTCGCCAGGCTACATTCCCCCCCTGGCGAGCAATGCTCTTCTCTTCACACACGGACGCATAGAGTCGTGCACTTTGAGGGCTGGCATTGGGAAGAGGTTGGTCGAGTATTGCTGCATCAAAAAATAACTGAATCACGGGTGTGTCAAATTGCATCGGGCAGTTAAATATTGCTCGATAGTCTTCTACATGGGGTGGCTCGGGATAGTCGCAACGCAATTGTGTCACTGGCAGTGGTTGGCCAAGAACCCATCGCGCGGTAGTCATGATATTGCTGAGCAGGTCTTCAACTGCCAGCAGCCTGAGCTCCTCCAGGTCTTCTTTTACGCTGACCTGATAACAGCCCTGACCGTCAATTTCACTGAAGGTTGTAATAATCGCATTGCCGGAAAAACGGCCGGGATAATTCTGGTACTTCAGGCCCTTCTCAGTGGCCTCTCGCAAGGTTGCGCAGCTCATTATCAGGTAAGCCAATTGATCATAGGTGGCTAGTGATCGTTGATACCCAAGTTTAAGCCCAAGCCCGCTTTCACCCGTCAACTGCAGCGCATCCGATAAGAGCGCTCTATGAGTTGCACCACTAATCGAAATATCGAGACGTTCAAGATCGGTCAGTTGGTGGATTCTGGACAATGATTCTATATCGACTCCCTTTCTAGCGAGAAAGTCGAGTAGCCAGATGATATAGCGGCTATCGGTATTGATTGGATGTACTCCATTCAAAAAATAATAGAGAACGTAAAACTAAGCGATGCAGCAGACACTAAGGAAAGCCAGCTACATTTAATGATGAAAGCAACCGAAACAATCAAGCTGGTGTGGCCTTCATAAATTCTCTTAGTATTTATTGAATATAATTGCTCGCCCGGTCAGAAAGGGCATCGTCCAAACGGACCATATGGTCATTCCGAATATGTACTCAATACGATCTATGCCACTGGCGCAAGGTTAACCCTGTGGGTTAATAGATGAAGCAGGGGTGCTCATCCCTGGTCTTTCGTTGAAACGAAGTACCCATGTGAGCGTCATCTCTTCTCCCCCCAGGAAGGCCAGGAAGGCCAGGAAGTGCAGCAAATGCAGCAAGTGCAGCAAGTGCAGCAAGTGCAGGTACCTGCGTCCCCGGTGCCAGTTGGAATCTAGGTTGGATGCAGCCCCGAAGGGGCGTAACCCAGCAATGAACCGCCGATTGATGGGTTCCCCGTCTCTTTCCCCGATTCTGTTTAGTCTCAATGGACGATGAGGTGCTGGCCGCCCGTTCCCATAATGGCTGTTAAAGAACAAGCCCCGGGAGGGATGTGATGATCGATATTCGTGAGTTGGGCTACTTTGTGGCCCAGGCCGAAAGCCTCGAGGAATGGCGGCACTATGCCGAGCAGGTGCTGGGGATGATGACCTCGAGCGCCCCGGATGGCGGTCTGTACATCAAGATGGATGAGCGCCCCTTCCGCATGCTCGTCGTCGAGGGCCCGGACAGCCGTTACCTGGCGTCGGGCTGGGAACTGGCCTCGGAAGAGGCCTTCGCCGCCGCCACCGCCGACCTGGATCAGCGTGGCATCGCCTGGGAGCAGGGCGATGCTGCGCTGTGTGATCAGCGCGGCGTGCAGGCGCTGGCCATGGTCAAGGACCCGTCCGGCAACCGTCACGAACTCTACTGGGGACATCGTTCCGACTGCCAGCCCTTTGTGTCACCCCAGGGCGTGCCGCGTTTTGTCACCGGCACCATGGGGCTGGGTCACACCGTGCTGCCAGCACCGAATTTCGATGAAACCCGCACCTTCCTGAAAGATGTACTGGGTTTTGGTCTGTCCGATGCCTTCAATCACCGCCCGGCCCCAGACGCAGATCCGCTGCGCATCCACTTCATGCACTGCAACAACCCGCGCCACCACAGCCTGGCGATCGCCGAGTTTCCGGTGTCGACCGGCTGCGTGCATGTGATGGTCGAGGTTGACTCCATGACCGAGGTGGGCCGTGCCCATGACCGTCACCAGGCGCAGGGCATCAAGCTGTCGGCGACCCTGGGCCAGCACCTGAACGATGAGATGACCTCGTTCTACATGAAGACCCCGTCGGGCTTTGATCTTGAATACGGCTACGGCGGTTTGCAACTGGACTGGGAACAGCACAGCGCCTTCGAATTCACCCGTGTCAGCCTCTGGGGGCATGACTTTTCGGTTGGCCAGCCACAAGGAGCAAACGATGAATAAGCAGATCACGGCCGCCGAGGCGGTCGCACAGTTGCGCGATGGCATGACCATCGGCTTTGGCGGCTGGGGCCCGCGCCGCAAACCCATGGCCATCGTGCGCGAAATTCTGCGCAGCGACGTGAAAGACCTGACGCTGGTGTCCTATGGCGGCCCAGAGGTCGGCATGCTCTGTGCGGCCGGCAAGGTGAAAAAGCTGGTGTTCGGCTTCGCCACCCTGGATGCGATCCCGCTCGAGCCCTGGTTCCGCAAGGTGCGTCAGGCCGGCGAGATCGAAGTCATGGAGCTGGATGAGGGCATGTTCCAGTGGGGCCTGCGCGCCGCCGGCATGCGCATGCCGTTTTTGCCGACCCGCTGTGGTCTGGCAACCGATGTAATCCGCCACAACAACCTCAAGACCATTCGCTCGCCCTACGACGATGGCGAAGAGCTGCTGGCCATGCCGGCGCTGAATCTGGATCTGGCCTTTGTGCACGTCAATGTCGCCGATCAGCTGGGCAATAGCCTGATCACCGGTACCGATCCCTATTTCGATCACCTTTTTGCCCGTGCGGCCAAGCGCTGCATCCTGTCCGCCGAACAGGTGGTGGAGCGTCTGCAGCTGGATGCCGACAGTGCCCGTGACAATACCTTTGAGCGCTACCTGGTGCAGGGCGTGGTTCACGCCCCCCTGGGTGCGCACCCGACGACCTGCGCGCCTGCTTATGGCTGGGACATGCAGCACCTCAAACGCTATGTCGACAGCGCCAGCCAGGACGGCGGCTGGGACATCTACATGAACGAGTTCATCCGTTCCGGCGAAGCAGGTTACCAGGCCGCCAACGGCGGCGCTGATGCGATGGGCAGCCTGCCGCTGCCGACATTTTAAGGAGAGGCACAATGACGACCAACAGTGATTTTACGCTGGCCGAACTGATGATTGTGGCCGCTTCCGAAGCTTTCCGCGGCGATGGCGAAATCCTGGCCTCCGGCCTGGGCATCATCCCGCGCCTGGGCGCCAGCCTGGCCAAGATGACCCACGCTCCGGAACTGCTGATGACCGACAGCGAAACGCTGCTGGTGGAGGAGCCGATCCCGGTCGGCCCGCGCGGTGACTATGTACCCAAGTACTCAGGCTACATGTCCTTTGAGCGTGTATTCGAGTGTGTCTGGGGCGGCCGGCGTCACGCCATGATAGGCCCGACCCAGATCGACCGCTTTGGCCAGACCAACCTGTCCTGCATCGGCGACTACGACAAGCCCAAGGTGGCGATGCTGGGCGTGCGCGGCCTGCCCGGCAACAGCATCAACCATATCAATTCGCTGTTCGTGCCCGCGCACAACACGCGGGTATTCGTGGCAGGCGAGGTCGATATGGTCTCCGGCGTCGGCTACAACCCGGCGCGCTGGATCGAGCACATGCGCCAGGACCTGATGGAGATCCGCCACATCGTGACCAATCTCTGCGTGATGGATTTCGAAGGGCCGGAGCATGCCATCCGTGTGCGCTCGCTGCATCCGGGCGTGACCTTTGAGGAGGTGCAGGCCAGCACCGGCTTTGAGCTGCTGCAGGCACCGGATATGGGCGAGACCGCGCAGCCGACAGATGAGCAGCTGGCGCTGATTCGCAAGCTGGACCCGCACAACCTCCGTGCCCGTCAGCTCAAGGACAATCCGCCGGGCGTTCGCGCTGCGACCACCGGCCAGTAAACGGGAGCCTGTCATGACTGCAGCCAATCAACCGCAGGACTTTGTTCAGCGTGAAGACAAGGCGGTTTACGAGACCGACGCGCCGGTGCTGTACCGGGCCGAGGCCGGTATTGCCACCATCACCATGAACCGCCCGGGCTTCAACAACGCGCAGAACTCGCAGATGACCTACGCCCTGGATGATGCCTTTCGCCAGGCCGTGGACGATGACAGCGTCAAGGTGATTGTGCTGCGCGGTGAAGGCAAGCACTTCTCGGCCGGTCATGACATCGGCACGCCGGGGCGGGATATCAACAAGGAATTCAAGCGTCGCCAGCTGTGGTGGGATCACACCAACAAGCCCGGCGGCGAGTACCTCTACGCCCGTGAGCAGGAAGTGTATTTGGGCATGTGTCGGCGCTGGCGCGAGCTGCCCAAGCCGACCATTGCCATGGTGCAGGGCGCCTGTGTGGCCGGTGGTCTGATGCTGGCCTGGGTCTGCGATCTGATCGTCGCCAGCGATGATGCCTTCTTCCAGGATCCGGTGGTGCGCATGGGCATTCCGGGGGTGGAGTATTTTGCCCATCCCTTCGAGCTGAACCCGCGCGTGGCCAAGGAGTTCCTGTTCCTGGGAGATCGCATGAGTGCCCAGCGTGGCTACGAGATGGGCATGGTAAACCGTGTCGTGTCCCGCGAGGCCCTGGCCGACACCACTTACGAGATGGCGGCCAAGATTGCCCGCCAGCCGCGCATGGGCCTGGCGCTGACCAAGCAGGTCATCAATCACATTGAAGACCTGCAGGGCAAGCGCACCGGCATGGAAGCGGCCTTCGCCTGGCACCACTTCGCCCATGTGCACAATGAGCAGGTCTCCGGAGACCTGCTCGGCGGTTACGACGCCAAGGGGATGGCCCGGGCCAACAAGGCCGAGGCAAAAGACCGGGGAGAGCCGGCATGAGCCGCGTAAAAGCCCTGCTGCAGACCGAGCTGACCCGCCGGCTGGGCTGTCGCTACCCGATTGTGCAGACCGCCATGGGCTGGGTGTCGGATGCCAATCTGGTGATCGCCACCACCAAGGGCGGCGGCTTCGGCTTTCTGGCCGGCGCCACCATTGAGCCCGCCCAGCTGGAAGGCGAGATCCGCAAGGTGATCGATGCCACCGGCGGCAGCAACTTTGGCCTGAACTTTCACATGTTCCAGGAAAATGCGCTGCAGTGCGTCGAGCTGGCGATCCAGTACCGGCTCAAAGCCGTGAGCTATGGCCGCGGCCCCGACCAGGAAACCATTGGCCGGCTCAAGGCCGCCAAGGTGCTCTGTATCCCCACGGTAGGTGCGCTCAAGCACGCGATCAAGGCGGTGGAGCTGGGCGCGGACATGATCACGATTCAGGGTAGTGAGGGCGGCGGCCATACCGGCGCCGTGCCCACCAGCATCCTGCTGCCCCAGGTGCTGGATGGCGTGGATGTGCCGGTCATCGCGGCCGGCGGCTATTCCACCGGCCGTGGCCTGGCTGCAGCACTGGCCGCCGGTGCCTGCGGCATCGCCATGGGCACCCGCTTCATGATGACCACCGACTCACCAACGCCGGAGCAGACCCTGGCGCGCTACCTGGCGGTGCAGGATACCCAGAAGATCCGCGTGACCACGGCGGTGGACGGCATGCGCCACCGCATGGTCGAGAACGTCTTCATTCGCAAGCTCGAGGGCGCGAGCCCGATGCGCAAGCTGTGGATCGCGCTCAGCAGCGCGCGCCAGTGGAAGCGCGAGACCGGCATGACCTTCGGCCACATGCTGAAGGTGTTTTTCAGGGCGGTGAAGGAGGACCCGGCGCAGATGTCGCAGGTGGTGATGTCGGCCAACCAGCCGGTGCTGCTGCAGCGCTCCATGGTCCAGGGGATTCCGGACGAGGGCATTCTGCCCAGCGGTCAGGTGGCCGCCGCAATCAATGAATTAGTCAGTGCACCGCAGCTGATCGCAACGATCGCCGGTGACGCTGAAAACTGTCTGGAGGCACTGTGCAGCCGTATCGCCTGTGCGCAGACACTGGAGGAGGCATCCTGATATGAGCAGAGCCCATTCGATACAGATAGAAAACGGCATCGCCGAACTGGTGATCGACAAAGCCCCGGTCAACGCCCTCGATAGCCGTGAGTGGTTCGAGCTGGCGCAGGGCATCGATGCCCTGGGCAGTAATCCGGATGTTCGTGTCGTCGTGATCCGCGCCCAGGGGCGGGGTTTCTGCGCCGGCGTGGATATCAAGGAGCTGGATCAGCATCCCGAGCGCATCATCGAGGTCAACGCCGGCAACTACGCCACCTTCAAGGCGGTACACCGCTGTGCCGTACCGGTGATCGTGGCCGTGCACGGCTATGTGCTCGGCGGTGGTATCGGTATCACCGGGGCGGCTGACATAGTGCTGGCCTCCGACTGCGCCACCTTTGCCCTGCCGGAGGTGGACCGCGGCGCCATGGGCGGGGGCGCTCACCTGCAGCGCCTGTTCCCGGTACAGAAGGTGCGCCACATGTTCTTCACCGGCGAAACGGTGACTGCGCTCCAGGCGGATCGCTATGGCTTTATCGAACGCATCCTTCCCAAGGCGCAGCTGCGCGAAGCGGCACTGGAGATTGCCGCCAAAATCGCGGCCAAGAGCCCGGCCATGATCCGAATTGCCAAGGAGGCGCTGAACGGCATCGAGGATGGCAATCTGGAAGACAAGTACCGCTGGGAGCAGGGTTTCACGCTGCAGGCCTACACCAGTCCGGACTCGGCCGAAACCCGCCGGGCCTTTGTCGAAAAACGTGACGCAACCTTCTGAGGCGCGATATGGATCTGACCTATACCCCCCGACAGCAAGCCTTTCGTGCCGAAGTGCGGGCCTGGCTGGCGGCCAATCTGCCGGCTGAAAAGCTGGCCAGTTACGACACCCGCGAAGGCTTCGAGCAGCACCGCGAGTGGGAGCGCAAGCTGTTTGATGCGCGCCTGTCGATGGTGATGTGGCCCCAGGAACTGGGCGGTCGCGGCTGCGACCTGACCGAGTGGCTGATTTTTGAAGAGGAATACTACGCCGCCGATGCGCCTATGCGTGTCAACCAGAATGGCCAGCTGCTGCTGGGCCCCACGCTGATGGAATTTGGCACCGAGGCGCAGAAAAAGCGCTTTCTGCCGCGCATGGCGGCCAGTGACGACATGTGGGCCCAGGGCTGGTCCGAACCCAACGCCGGCTCCGACATGGCCGCCGTCTCCAGCAAGGCGATCCGTGACGGGGATCACTATGTAATCAACGGCCAGAAGACCTGGTCCACCCGTGCCAGCTTCGCCGACTGGGTGTTCGGGCTGTTCCGCAGCGATCCCGGCTCCAGCCGTCATCACGGTCTGTCCTACCTGCTGGTGCCGCTGGATGCCGAGGGCGTAACCATTCGTCCGATCAAGGCCCTGAACGGCAAGGATGCCTTTGCCGAGATCTTTTTCGACGACGTGCGGGTGCCGGTGGAGAACCGCATCGGCGACGAGGGGCAGGGCTGGAAGGTGGCGATGGCGACGGCCGGTTTTGAGCGTGGCCTGCTGCTGCGCTCACCGGCCCGTTTCCAGCAGCCGGTACGCAAGCTGATCGAGCTGTACAAGGCGCATCAGACCGAGGCGGATCGTGATCCCGGCATCCGTGATGCGGTGCTGGAAGCCTGGGCCGGCGCCGAGGCCTATGCGCTGTCCGCCTACCACACCGTGGGACGCATCGCCCGCGGCGACAAGATTGGTGCCGAGTCCAGCATCAACAAGATTGTCTGGTCGGAGCTGGATCTGAAAATCCATGAAACCGCCATGCGGATTCTGGGCGCGCGCGGCGAGCTGCTGGCCGGTGCGCCGCAGAGCGGCGATGCCGACGGCTGGCTGGAGGGCTTCCTGTTTGCCCAGGCCGGCCCGATTTACGCCGGCGCCAACGAGATTCAACGCAACATAATCGCTGAGCGCATGCTCGGCCTGCCAAAAGCCTGAGGTTCGCCATGGATTTCACTTTTACTGATGACGAGCTCAGCTTCCGGGAAGCGATCAGCCGCTTCCTCATGACCGAGGCCGCGCCCGAAACGCTGCGCGAAATCTGGGAAACCGACTCCGGCCGCTCGCCGGACCTGCGCCACAAGATCGCCGAGCAGGGGCTCACGGCGCTGTCGATCCCCGAAGAGGCCGGTGGCCTGGGGATGGGGGATGTGGCCTGGTCGCTGATGACCCAGGAGCTGGGCTACTACGGCATTCCCGATTCCCTGGCCGATACCGCCTATGTCAGCGCCGGCCTGATCAGTGCGCTGCCAGACAGCGTGAGCGACCGCCAGGGCTGGCTGGAGCAGATCGCCGAGGGCAGTCTGCGCATCGCCATCGGTCATCCGGTCAATCCGCTGGTGGCCGATGCTCACCTGGCGGATTTCACGCTGCTCAATCACGCCGGCGAGATTCACGCCGTGCCGCGCTCGCTGATCGATGTCGAGCACAACCCCAGCATCGACTCGTCACGCCGCCTGTGCCGCGTGATGTGGGAACCGGGCAGCGCGACCCGTATTGCCGATGCCGCTACCGGTCAGCCGATCTGGGATCAGGCACTGAACCGCGGTGCGCTGTCGGTGGCGGGGCAGCTGCTGGGGCTGGCGCAGCGGATGCTGGATCTGTCGGTCGATTATGCCGCCCAGCGCAAGCAGTTCGGCAAACCGATTGGCAGCTTCCAGGCCGTGAAACATCATCTGGCCGATGTGGCCGGAAAAATCGAATTCGCCAAGCCCGTGCTCTACCGCGCGGCCTACTCGCTGCAGCACGGCGATGTCGATGCTCCGCTGCATGTGTCGCTGGCGCACCAGGCCTGCGCTGAGGCCGCGCATCTGGCGGCCCGCCATGGCATCCAGGTACACGGCGCCATGGGGTACACCTGGGAGGTGGACCTGCAGATGTTCATGAAGCGCAGCTGGGCACTGGAATCCGCCTGGGGTGGTCGTATTTTCCACAAGGCCCGCATCAGTGCGGCGGTATTGAGCGATGGTGCCGCCCTGGGCCCCGGTCATGTATTCGGGAGGTCGTGATGGCTGAAGCTTATATAGTCGATGCCCTGCGCACGCCCACCGGGCGGCGCAAGGGCGGTTTGTCCCATGTGCATGCCATCGACCTGGGAGCGCACGCGCTCAGGGCGCTGGTGGAACGTAACGTCATACCGGCCGACGAGTACGACGATGTGATTTTCGGCTGTGTCGATACCATCGGCTCCCAGGCCGGCGATATCGCCCGCACCAGCTGGCTGGCGGCCGGTTTGCCGCTGAATGTGGCCGGCACTACGGTGGACCGCCAGTGCGGTTCCTCGCAGCAGGCGCTGCACTTCGCGGCCCAGGCGGTGATGAGCGGTACCCAGGATGTGATCGCCGTCGGCGGCGTGCAGACCATGACCCAGATCCCCATTGCCTCGGCGATGCTGGCTGGTCAGCCGCTGGGCTTCAGCGATCCCTTCTCCGGCAGCAAGGGCTGGCAGGCGCGCTTTGGCGATGCGCCGGTGAACCAGTTCTATGCCGCCCAGCGCATTGCCGATCACTGGGGTATCAGCCGCGCCGATATGGAGGTCTTCGCGCTGGAAAGTCACCGCCGTGCACTGGCGGCGATCGAGGCCGGCTACTTCGAGCGCGAGATCGTGTCGCTGGAAGGCGTCAGCCGCGATGAAACCCCGCGTCAGACCACGCTGGCAAAGATGGCGGAGCTGGAGCCGGTGGCACCGGAGTACCCGTCCATCACGGCCGCCGTGTCGAGCCAGACCTGCGATGCCTCGGCCGCCATGCTGGTGGTGTCCGAAGCCGCGCTCAAACGTTACAAGCTGAGGCCGCGCGCGCGTATTCACCATATCAGCGTCTGCGGCGACGACCCCATCTGGCACCTGCGGGCGCCGATTCCGGCCACCGCTGCGGCGCTGAAAAAGGCCGGCATGCACCTCGATGAGATCGACCTGGTCGAGATCAACGAGGCCTTCGCCTCGGTGGTCATGGCCTGGCAGCGGGAAACCGGCTACAGCCCTGATCGCATTAACGTCAATGGCGGCGCCATCGCCCTGGGGCATCCGCTGGGTGCGACCGGCGTGCGCCTGATGACCGGGCTGCTGCATGAACTGGAGCGCCGTCAGGGCCGCTTCGGCCTGCAGACCATGTGCGAAGGTGGCGGCCAGGCCAACGTGACGATTATCGAGCGGCTGGGCTAAAGCCGAATCGTACCGGTGTGAGTTCTGTGCAACGGGCACATTCGAGCCGAATTCATGGCCTGCGCCGCCGGTGCGGGTCATTGCAAGTTTAGGGGGAAACTATGTCTATTTTACAAGGTCGAGTGGCCATTATTACCGGTGCTGGCGGCGGTCTGGGCGCGGCCCACGCAAAAGTGTTTGCGGCACAAGGCTGTGCCGTGGTCGTCAACGATATCAATGCAGCTGCGGCGCAAGCCGTCGTGGATGACATCACTGCGGCAGGCGGCCAGGCGGTGGTCAACACCTCCGATATCACACACTACCAAGACAGCGCCCGGGCGGTGCAACAGGCCATCGATACCTTTGGTGACCTGCATGTGGTGCTGAACAATGCCGGCGTCAATCGCGACCGCATGTTTGCCTCCATGACCGAAGCGGACTGGGACAGCATCATGGCGGTCCATCTGAAAGGCCACTTCTGCATCAGCTCCCACGCCGTGCAGTACTGGCGTGACCAGTCCAAAGCCGGCAAGGCGGTCAATGCCCGCATTATCAACACTACTTCCGGTGCCGGTTTGCAGGGCTCCATCGGCCAGTCCAACTATGCCGCCGCCAAGGCCGGTATTGCTGCGCTGACCCTGAACCAGGCGGCAGAACTGGGCCGTTACGGCATTACCGCCAACGCGGTGGCGCCAGCAGCGCGCACCGGCATGACTACGGCGGTGGAATCGATGGCGACCCGCATGGCCAAACCCAACGATGGCAGCTTTGATTACTGGGCGCCGGAAAATGTCTCCGCTGTGCTGGCCTGGCTGGCGACGGAGGAGGCCGGGGACGTGACCGGCAAGGTGTTTGAATCGGAAGGCGGAAAAATCTCCATCTGTGACGGTTGGCGCTCGACTCAGGGCGTCGACAAGGGCGCAGCCTGGAAGCCCGAAGACGTCGGGGATGCGGTATACAAATTGATTGCACAAGCCGTACCGGCACAGAAAGTCTGGGGCAGCTGAGGAGCACGATTGTGAGTAATAGCATGAGCAAGATTCCCGCATACGTTGAAGGTCATGGCCTGCTCAAGGGCAAGTCGGTTCTTATTACCGCTGCCGCCGGTGCCGGTATCGGCTTTTCCGCCGCCCGCCGTGCCGCCGAAGAGGGCTGTCGGGCGCTGATGATTTCCGATATCCATCCGCGCCGACTGGAAGAGGCGGTGGCGGCGCTGAAACAGCAAACCGGGCTGGATGAGATCTACGGTCAGCTGTGCAACGTCACCAAAGAAGAGGAGGTGCAGGCACTGGTTGCTGCGGCCGAAGCGCAGCTGGGCGGAGTCGATGTGCTGATCAACAACGCAGGCCTTGGCGGCCAGAAAAAGATCGTCGACATGAGCGACGACGAATGGCACCGGGTACTGGACATCACCCTGACCGGCACCTTTCGCATGACCCGCGCCATGCTGGTGCACATGCAGGCCCGCGGTCGCGGCACCATCGTCAACAACGCCTCGGTGCTGGGCTGGCGCGCGCAGAAGGAACAGGCGCACTACGCCGCGGCCAAGGCCGGTGTGATGGCGCTGACCCGCTGCAGTGCGCTGGAAGCGGCCGAGCATGGCGTGCGCATCAATGCGGTATCGCCGTCGATCGCCCTGCACGACTTCCTGAAAAAGGCCTCCAGTGAAGAGCTGCTGGCGCAGTTGTCCAGCCGTGAAGCCTTTGGCCGTGCCGCCGAGGTCTGGGAAGTGGCCAACGTAATGATGTTCCTGGCCAGTGATTACGCCTCCTACATGACCGGCGAAGTCGTCTCGGTCTCATCGCAGCAAGCCTGAGGACACTGTTATGGCTAATGACATCACTGTGACCGGGGTCAGTAGCGCTGGCCGTGACGCCAGCAACTATGTTCCTCCCTTTAGCATGACCGGCGAAGTCGTCTCGGTCAGTTCCCAGCAGGCTTAAGGAGATCGAGATGGCGAACCAAACCTTTGCCAGTGCCCAGGCACTGCTGGCGGCGCAGGGCATGGACCTGGGCTTTACCGACTGGCTGGAGATCACCCAGCAGCGGATCGATCTTTTTGCCGAGGCCACCGGTGATCACCAGTGGATTCACGTTGATCCGGTACGCGCAGCCGAGGGCCCCTTCGGTCGCTGCATTGCGCACGGTTTTCTGACCTTGTCGCTGGCCAACTTGTTCCTGCCCCAGCTCATGGAGGTTCAGAACCTGGAGATGGCCGTCAACTACGGTTGCGACAAGGTGCGCTTCCCGGCGGCGGTGCCGGTGGGTTGCCGCATCCGCGGTCGTGGCGAAGTGCTTTATGTTGAAACGATCAAGCAGGCGGTGCAGGCCACCGTGCGCGTCACCGTCGAGATTGAGGGTAGCGAGCGCCCTGGCTGCGTGATCGATACCATCAGCCGTTACATCTTCAGTCCGGCACAGTGAGGAGAACTAAATGAGCGAAGCAGTCATAGTATCCACCGCGCGTACCGCGCTGACCAAGTCGTTCCGCGGCGCTTTCAATGATACTGAAGCGCCGGTACTGGGCGGTCATGTGGTCCGTGCCGTAGTCGAGCGTGCCGGTATCGAGCCGGAGGCCGTCGAAGACGTGATCATGGGCGCCGCAGTGCAGCAGGGCACCCAGGCCTACAACATCGGCCGCCTGTGCGCCTATACCGGCGGTCTGCCAGATTCGGTGCCGGGCATGGCGCTGGATCGCATGTGCGCGTCCGGCCTGATGACTATAGGCGTGGCCGCCAAGAGCATTCTGGCCGGCGAGATGAAGATTGCCGTGGCCGGTGGCGTCGAGTCGCTGTCGCTGACCCAGACCAGGCACAAGAACAGCTACCGGGCACAGTCGGATGCGGTCAAGGAAGTGGCTCCCAGTGCCTACATTCCGATGATCGAAACCGCCGAACTGGTGGCGGAGCGTTACGGCATCAGCCGCGAAGCGCAGGACCGCTATGCGTTGCAGAGTCAGCAGCGTACCGCCGCCGCGCAGGAAGCGGGTCTGTTCGACGACGAGATCGTGCCGCTAACCGCGCAGCAGCTGCTGTTCGATGCCGACCGCAAGCCGGCCGGTCACAAAGAGGTCGTCGCCAACCGTGACGAGTGCAATCGTCCGCAGACGACCTATGAAAGCCTGGCGAGCCTTGCGCCGGTGTGGAAGGACGGTCAGTGGATTAGCGAAGGCAAGCACGTTACCGCCGGTAATGCGTCCCAGTTTTCCGACGGTGCGGCTGCCACCCTGCTGATGAGCCGTGAAGAGGCGGACCGTCGTGGTATAGCGCCACTGGGGATTTATAAAGGTATTGCCGTAGCGGGCTGCAAGCCCGAAGAAATGGGTATCGGACCCGTCTATGCCATTCCAAAACTGCTGGAACGTTTCAAGCTGCAGGTGAGTGATATCGGCCTGTGGGAAATCAACGAAGCCTTTGCCAGTCAGGTGCTTTACTGCCGCGATCAGCTCGGCATTCCCAATGACCGCCTGAACGTGAACGGCGGTGCTATCTCGATCGGTCATCCGTTCGGCATGTCCGGTGCGCGCATGGTCGGGCATGGGCTGATCGAAGGGCGTCGCCGCGGGGTGCAATATGTCGTGATCGCCATGTGTATTGGCGGTGGCATGGGCGCAGCCGGTTTGTTTGAAGTCTGCCCCTGATTCAGCTGGCAAGTGTTACCACTGAATGGCGGTGCGGTAACGGCCTGATTTTGGGGCCGTCATCTGCTGTCCTGTTCCAGACAATGAGGGGCTTATGCGTCGAACCCGGGAAGAGGCACAGCATACCCGTCTGCTGATTATGCAAAAGGGCCTGGAAGCCTTTGCCGAACAGGGTGTGTCCAGTTGCAGCCTGACGGAGATTGCGAGATCTGTTGGCTGCACGCGCGGTGCAATATATTGGCATTTTAAACACAAGTGGGATCTTTTCGAGGCTATTTGTGAACATTACTCCAGGCCCCTCAAGAGCCTCAGTGAGGCATGCCTCTCCGACGACGAGCATGATCCACTTGGAAAGCTCAGGCTGTTGCTGGTGCAGATGCTGATCAGCATTGAACAGGATCAGGGCTTCTGTCTGGTGATGATCATGTTCATGCGCGAGAGCTCAGGCCTGGCGCTGGGTGGCGCGCCTGAGCCGGTCAGCAGCTTTATACGCGAGCAGCATGACCGGCGTTTGGTGATGCTAAAAAATGCGATTCAACGGGGCCAGCTTCCTGCAAGTTTGGACCTGGAGTTCGCATCTTCCTTTATCAAGGCGGTGATGGACGGCTTCATCACCAGCTGGCTGCAGCGCTCGGAGAGTTTCTCTTTGTCCGGCAATGCTGAAATTCTTGTGGGCACATTAATTGCCAATCTTCAGTCGCTTAAGGGTTTTCCCAACAATACAGACCATGATGTGGAGTACCTATGAATCGTGAGTCGATGGAATTCGATGTGGTGATTGTAGGCGCGGGTCCTGCGGGTCTGTGCGCCGCCATTCGCCTGATGCAGCAGGCCCAGGACGCCGAACGCGAGCTGACGGTCTGTGTGGTGGAAAAAGGCTCAGAAGTCGGTGCCCATATACTGTCGGGCGCGGTGATCGAGCCCCGCGCCCTGGCTGAACTCTTTCCCGACTGGAAGGAGCGTGGGGCACCTCTGACCACCGCGGTCACCGAAGATCAGATCTACCTGCTGAAAGACGCCGAAAGCGCCCGCCGCATCCCCAATGCGCTGGCGCCCAGGACGATGCACAACGACGGCAACTACATTGCGAGTCTTGGCAACCTGTGCCGCTGGCTGGGCGAGCGCGCCGAGGAACTGGGTGTCGAGATCTTCCCGGGCTTTGCCGCCGCCGAAGTGCTTTATCACGAAGACGGCCCGCTCAAGGGCAGCGTGAAAGGCATCGCCACCGGCGACATGGGCATCGGCCATGATGGCCAGCCCAAGGACAGCTACATGCCGGGCATGGAGCTGCACGCCAAGTACAGCCTGTTCACCGAAGGCTGCCGCGGACACCTGGGCAAGCAGTTGATTGAAAAATTCGCGCTGGACAAGAACGCCGATCCGCAGCATTACGGCATTGGTATCAAGGAGCTGTGGGACATCGACCCGGCCAGGCACCAGCCGGGCCTGGTGCTGCACGGCGCCGGCTGGCCGTTGACAGGCAAGGCCCACAAAGGCACCAACGGCGGCTTCTTCCTGTACCATGCCGAGAACAACCAGGTGGTGGTCGGGCTGATCATCGACCTGAATTACAGCAATCCCTGGCTGAGCCCGTTCGACGAGTTCCAGCGCATGAAGCATCATCCGCTGTTTGCCCAGACCCTGGCAGGCGGCAAGCGCGTTTCCTATGGCGCCCGCGCCATTGCCAAGGGCGGCTTCAACTCGCTGCCCAAAATGACCATGCCGGGCGCCATGCTGCTCGGCTGTGATGCTGGCACCCTGAATTTCTCCAAGATCAAGGGCACCCACACGGCGATGAAATCCGGCATGCTGGCAGCAGAATCCGTGTTCAAGGCGATCGCCAAGGGTGACGAGGGCGGCAAGGATCTCAGGGACTTTACCGATTCGTTCAAGGCCTCCTGGCTCTACGACGACCTGTTCCGCAGCCGCAACTTTGGCCCGGCGATGCACAGGTTCGGTACCCTTTTAGGCGGAGCTTTCAACTACATCGACCAGAACCTGTGTGGCGGCAAACTGCCTGTTACGCTGCACGATACCCGCGCTGACTATGCCCAGCTGACCCCGGCGGCGCAGAGCCAGAAAATCGACTATCCCAAGCCCGATGGCAAGCTGAGTTTTGACAAGCTGTCGTCGGTGTTCCTGTCCAACACCAACCACGAAGAAGACCAGCCCAGTCATCTGCAGCTGAAGGATGCCAGCATCCCCATTGGCACCAACCTGCCCACCTGGGCCGAGCCTGCGCAGCGCTTCTGCCCGGCGGGGGTCTATGAAGTGGTGGAAGAGGCGAGCGGCCCGCGTTTCCAGATCAACGCCCAGAACTGCGTCCATTGCAAAACCTGCGACATTAAGGATCCGTCCCAGAACATTACCTGGGTCACCCCCGAAGGCGGTGGCGGTCCGACTTACCCGAATATGTAAATAAGGTGCGAGGTGCGAGGGTGAAAATGTGAGGCGGAACAGTTAACAGCATTACAGGAAGAAGCCCCGCCGTTGCGGGGTTTTTCTGTTTGAGCGATAGGAGGCAGGGCAGGCCCTGGCCCCGCATTTCGACGCCATGCCCGGAGACAGTGGATCGTTGGGCTATGCTCATAGAGGCTGGAATCTTCTCCGGCTTGATCGCAGTTACTTACTCCTTAGGGTATGTAACTGCAGGGCTTCCAAGGGTGTCCAGCGCTGTCCCGGTTACCCTCGTTTGCCCACATTGGTAGTCCATTCGAGTCTCGCCGCGCAGGCTTTCAGGGGCCGCAGTTGTTCGACATCGATCGCGAGGAGTGAATCCATAGTTGCAGCTCTTTCAAACGTTGAATGCAGACTCCATGATTAACAAGGTGTCCGGAATTTGTTGACCACTACAGATCCCCGCGATCAGGTGATGGCGATCAGTAATAAGGCCAGCTTTTTCATATTTCCTCCTGAGGCGCATGCATGACTCAACACCTGCCGCCTCACTAGAGGCTCCGGCATCGGGAAATGATGTTCATGCAGGCTATAGATTTCTTCCTGGATTGTGGATTCGAATGACGATTAGACAACTCCTGCTCTTACAGATAACCAATCATGCCATCTTCTTCAGCGCCTATTCGTCATTGAACGGGATGGCGGGGTCAAAAAGTGGAGCACCTTTCACTTGTTGCTGTGTCATATCAACATAAATTTTAGAGGTACCCCAACTCACCTCTTTAATCGAGTTCGGCGCGATCAAAACCTGATGACCCAGCCACCAATTACTGGTGTTAATAATCAAATAACGAATAGCCCAGGTGTCGGTGTCTATCAACATACCTTGCAAGTGGCCCAGGTCACCGTCCGTTGCCTCAAGGTGATAACCCATCACGGCAAGACTACTACGGAGATGACGGTCTTGATTGCGGTGTCGGATAGCATCCGCGTCTGCAAACATATCCGGCACATCAATACCTTCATCTGGCTGTGGAGCCACACTAGAGTAGCCCGGCGCAATCATATACGGGCTAGAATAACCACCCCAGAGGCCAGTATTACCCCAATAAGGTGGATAACCGTAATATCCGAGGTAATCCACTTCATGCTGCCGCGAAACTGACTTTTGGGTGTCAATGTCAGGGCTGTTTTTTACCTGTTCTCTGGAGATAGAGACGGTGAGTGTCTTACCTTCGAGATTTACATGTTTTATTGAGATTGGTGAAAGCAATACTTTTTTGCTGGCCAGCCAATGGCCCGTTTCAACCACCAAATAACGAATCACCCACTGCTTGTCGTCAAAATAAAATTCTTTGGTTGCTCCAATATCGCCATCAGCGGCATGAATGGCAAAGCCTTCTAAATCTTTCAGCGTATGTAACATGATGTATTTACTCTTCAGATAAAAGAAAACGCAGACAACAAATCATTGCCGCGCAAATAGAACAAACTTAGATTAGCTTGCACGCTATTTCTTATTCGTTCCGTTCGTTGCGGTCGTGGCCATCAGCGCTGAGCCGGTTCCGTCCCGGACAAGCGCAGGCCGGACGTCTTCTAGCGATGGTCGTGCAACCGCCCGAGCATGCTGTCCAGCAGACGCGCCAGCTTTTGCGCGGCGCCTTGCACCGCCTGCTCCAGCGTCGCGGCGTGGTCCGTCACCGCCACCGGCTGCCGGCCTTCGAGACGAGCCTCCAGCATGCAGCGCTGGTCGTGCTGCCCGCTCTTGTCGCCGTTCTCGTCACTCAGATGAACTTCTACCCGGGTGACATGTTCGCTGAAGCGCTCCAGCGCCTGCTCGACCGTGGCGGCCACCTGCGCAGCAAGCGCCTCGGTGCCGTCGATGTGGACGTCGGTGTTGAGTTGGATCTTCATGGGCTTCTCCTGTGGGGTCTTGGGACGCACGCGGGTTCAGTGACGAAAGCTCGCCGCCACCCCGGTACGAGAAGGCATGCGCTCGGCCGACAGAACGTGGACCTCGCCACCCAGCTTTTCGACCAGCGCGCCCAGGTCGTCGAGCACGTCGTCTACGCGCGGGTTGTCGAGTTCGGCAGGATCGATGCGCCCGGTCGCCCCGTCGATCCTTCCGGCCACCTGGCGCTCGGCCTCGATCAGCAGCGTCGCTACGCGGCCGGCCACTGCGGCATGGGCGACCTGCGACAGGTCCTCGCTGCCCAGCCCCTTGGCCGCAGCGGACAAATAGGCATCGCGCCATGCGGCCTGTTGTGCCGCCTGTTGCGGCGCTGCCACGTCCCAGGCGCGCTGCTGCAACTCGTCTTGTGTCAGGCGCTGGGGGTCGACCATCAGGCCGCTGGCCATCAGGAACGGGTTGTGGCTGACCTGGCGGAACAGGTGGTGGTGTTCGGGCAAGGCCGCCAGCATCAAGGGCAGGCCTGATGGGCGCGAGTGGTGCTCCAGCACGGCACGGTCCACCGCACGGAAGAAGCGTTCGGCGTCGCCGTCGATCTGGTCTTTCCGGCCGCCCTGGCCATGGTGCATGGCCATGTGGCCGCCGCCGGTGCCGCCATACGACGATACGGTGGTGTGCGGCTCGGTGCGTTCGTCGCCCAGTGCCTCGGTCATCGTCCGCGGCACGTCGGCCGCCAGCGCCACGGCATCGAGCGCGTTGCGATCACCGTCGAAGAGCTGCACCTGATGCAGGCTCAGGGCCAGCACCTGGTAGCGCCCGACCGACTGCAGCCATCGGCGCAGCGGCTTGGTGTGGAAGCTGTCGGCCACCACGGCCAATTCGGTCACCGGTCTCTGCAGCAGGAACACGCGGAACAGGCCCGGTGCGCCCAGCACGGCCAGGCCGTCCAGCGTGTGGTTCCAGAAGTCGTGGTCCTGCACCACGGCCTCAAACGGCTCGACCAGGGCCTGGACGGCATCGGCCGCGTGTTGCTGTCGCAGTGATGTCTCCATCGTCTTCACCAGATGGCGGAACCGGATCGGGTCTTGCTGGTTGTCTGGATGGCGTCGATGGGTCGGCTGGTAGAGCGACAGGCAGGGCCGCCCCTGGAACGACGCGAGTTCGGCCAGGCTGGCGGGGGTGAGTGTGTCGAGGGGGAGTGTGGTCTTCATGTTGCTTCCTCTTGTGATGCCTCTGGCCCGGCGGGCGGGGACGGGTTCGACTCCGCATGGACTGGTTAAACCGGTAGCACACCGGCAATGTCTGCAGCGACATCGGCATGCCACATGGTTCTTGACCAGGCCCGCAACCAGCAAGTCGTCCAGGGCAAGCGTACAGTCTGACCGGCTTGAGTGACCTCGTCTGTGCGGCTGCGCACGGTGCAGCAGGCACGGATCGCGACAATCAGAACGGATGATTCCCACGCATGCGACCCTCCCGCCCCGTACGCCGAGAAGCCGGTGCACGGACACGGCGCTCGGGTCCCACCGACCATGAATCCAGGCGGTCTGGCGCATGAGGAAGAGATGTTGGGCCGGACGAAGGTCGAGCGCGCAGGGGACCGCGTGGTGCGGCCGTTCCAGCCGTTTGCACAACGGCAGGCCTCCGGCGGCCTGGTGCTGCTGGGCTGCGCCATCGTGGCGCTTGCCTGGGCCAACTCGCCATGGGCATGGGCCTACGAGCAGATGCTGGGCGTTCCGCTGGGCATCATGGTCGGGCTCGTGCTCGGCAAATCGGTCGGCATCGGCCTGGCCAGCTGGCTGGCCGTGAAGACCGGGTTGGCCGCACTGCCCGAAGGGGCAACCTGGCGGCAGCTGATCGGCACCGCCTTCCTGGCCGGCATCGGCTTCACTATGGCGCTGTTCATCGGCGGCTTGGCGTTTGCCGACACGCACTTCGAGCGCGAAGCCCAACTGGCCGATCTTGATCGGTTCGTTGCTGGCCGCGGCGGTCGGTATCGCCATTGTGCTGACGT
>NZ_JALDYX010000153.1 GCF_024267675.1 Marinobacterium sedimentorum
CCTGTTAATCCAAGTAACCAGGGGGTGGAGAGGGCACCGAGATAGCAGAGTATCCCGATAAATACTGCTTCTATAAACATAATATCATCCTTTAGCTCACGTATTAGTCGCTCCACTTTTGCCGCGAAAAGTCGCGTCAAAAGTGGAGGTTGTCTTGTTGTTATTTCAGTTTTTGCAGTGCATCTTGCCAGGTGTAGGAACTGGCATCAGGAACCAATCTGAAGTCGATGTGG
>NZ_JALDYX010000028.1 GCF_024267675.1 Marinobacterium sedimentorum
ATCGACAGGCTAACCCCCACCCACTGGCGCAAGCTGATGGCATGGTGCAGAAAGAACCGGCTGATAATCAGAATCAGCACAGGAATCATAGAGTGCATCAGCGTGGTGTTGGTCGCGGTCGTGGTTTGCAGACCGGTATAAATCAGGGTGTTGAAGCAGGAAACGCCCAGTATCGAGAGCAGCAGTATGATCGGCCAGTTGGCGCGGATCACCGCCCATTCGCGCCTAATGCGCGGCAGCACTATGGGCAGCAGTATCAGCATGGCCAGGGTCCAGCGCGAGGCGGCCAGGCTTACCGGAGGGAACTCCAGGTGAATCGCCCGTGCCATGACCGAGTTACCCACCCAAAACAGCACGGTAAACACCAGCAACAGCTGAGCCATCAGCGCCTGCCTCCCGGATTCAGCAAACGCGACAGCAAGCTATCGCTGTTTTCCCGCCCGGTAAGCAGATATTGCAACAAGTTGTAATTATTCACTGTCCACTCCATTTGATGCAGTGCTTCACTCAAGCCACAAAAAAGTAATTCGTCCCCCTCCTGCAACTCGCACAATTCGCCCGGCAGCAGCCGCACCTCGGTGCCACGCCGGTGCATCAGCGCCAGACAGGCCAGGCTGCAGGTACGATCGCGCGGATCCTTCATCAGGGTACGCAGTTTCAGCGTCTGCCCGGGCTGGCGCATCAGCAGCGCCGGAGTGTCTTCCTGACACAGCCGGATGCCCCAGCTGTCCAGCTCCCGATCGCCTACCACATGACTCATGCGATTGAGCAGTACATGGGCCCAGACATCGTCGTGCTCGCGCAGCATGCGCTCGATAAACACCGGCAACAGTGGCGTCTTGATCTGCGCCAGAATGCGGTTGGCGATAATCCGGCCGGGTTCCATCACAAAATCCGCACGCGAACTCTGAAACACCAGATCGTTCTCGCCCAGATTCTGCCGCACCACCGTGATCAGCTTAGGGTTCAGCGCCCGCGCCGTCATGATGATCGAGAGGTTGTCGGCATCGTGAAAGGTGCCGGCCACTATACCGACGGCATCGCCGACGCCAGCATCCTGCAGCGTCACGGCCTCGGTGCCGATGCCCCGCACCCGGTGCAGCGGCGGTATCAGATCGTCACTGCCCTCATTGATCAACGTCAGCTCGACACCGGCCTGCCGGAAGGTCCCACAGAGCGCGCGGCCAAAACGACCATAACCGCAGATGATCCAGCGCCCTTCCATGCGCTTGTTGGCCGTCGCCATATGGCGGTGCAAAGGATTGAGCAGCCAGTCGTACACCAGATGGGTATAGGGGGCGTGGGTGGTCAGTACCAGGTATTCGGCATAGGAGCGAAACGGGTCCACCACCAGATTGGTGCCAAAGGAGTCGAGGTTGGCGGTGGTCACATCGGATTCAGTACGGCTGATCACCATCCGCTCAGGCACCAGCACCTTGCTGGCAATGGCAATGGCCAGGTTCGCCTGATCATCGTTGGTCAGCGCCAGCACACCGATACAATGCTGATGCCGCAGGCCGGCATCGTGCAGCACATCGGGCAGGGAGGCGTCGGCACACAGGCGCGGCACCCGAATCGACAGACCGTCCATCTCCAGGGCGTCGATGCGCTCCTGCTTCAGGTCCAGCACCACGGTGCGAATGTTCCGCGCCGCCAGTTTCTTTACCACCTGGGAACCGGTAACACCGTAGCCGCAGATCAGGTAAAACGGCTCCCGCAACCGGAGTACCTCGGTGACGAAGGAACGCCTGCGCATCAGGCGCCCGAAGGCTGGCTCCTGCAGCAGCGTCAACAGAGTACCAATGCTGTACAGCCAGGCAATGACCGTGGCGTAGATGCAGGCCAGGGTCCAGAAGCGCTGCCCATCGGTAAAGGGGTAAGGCACCTCGCCAAAACCGATGGTCGACCCCATAAAGGAGACGAAGTAGAAGGCATGGAAGAAGTCCATGCGCCAGGGCTGCCCCTGATCATCCACCCCCGGGATCAGCACCAACCCCAGCACCGACGCCGCATAGACCACGATAAGGGTGATCAGCGGTGCCCGCAGTCGGCGCAGCAGTATATAGATGACATCATTCATCGCGGAGCGCCTGTCAGCGCCGGACCATCACGGTCTCGACCACCAGCAACACCACCGACAGTATATTGGCCATGAGCGCGCCGCCCGACAGCGAGACCACACTGGCCAGAATCAGCTCGTCGACACCCCCGCCCACCTGGGCGGCGTAGCCCCAGATAACCGCGGCGGCCACCAGCTGCAGATCCGCCACCAGACTGGTAGCCAGCATCATGGCGCCGACATGGGTGCGATCACCGAATTTAAGCACAGTGCAGATCAGGCTGATCACCAGGGCAGCGTAGAGCTCGTACACATTATGGTGATTCGGGTTGCTCGTATCACCGACGAAAAAGCCAAAGTTCAGCGTCAGCGCCAGCACGATAAAGAAGGCAAAAATCACTTTCTCACGGTTCATTGGATTCCCTTGCATGATCGAACAGCCAGATGGATGCCCGATTGTATCGACTGTAGCCCGTCGCTGCCACGCACGACAGCGGCCTGCGCGCAGAATCAGCGGGCGCTGCTGCCCTGGCGACTTGATGCAGGCGCCAGCGAACTTTGCACCGGGGGTACAGTCACAAGGCTCACAACTCTGAGTGACAAGTCATGTGCAGGCTCAGTAGTATGTTGACCCTGTTGCCGGCACCCAAGGACCCCGAGACGCCATGAGACAAAAGAACTTCGCCGCCCCCCTGCTGTTGCTGTTTTTCTGGCTGTTCAGTCTGCCGGCACTGGCCCAGGGCCAGATCAGCGTCAGCCCCAACGACACCCGCGACTACCTGAATTTCACCCTGGACAACCAGCTCAAGGTGCTGGTGATATCGGACCCCGGCACCGACAAGGCCGCCGCATCGCTGGATGTGGATGTCGGCTCCAATGCCGACCCTAAGGCGCGCATGGGGCTGGCCCACTTCCTGGAACACATGCTGTTTCTGGGCACCGAGAAATACCCCGAGGCCGGCGCCTACCAGGCATTTATCCGCGCCAGCGGCGGCAGTCACAATGCCTATACATCCTATGAAAACACCAACTATTTCTTCGATGTCAGCGCTGAGAACCTGACACCGGCGCTGGATCGCTTCGCGCAGTTCTTTATAGCGCCGCTGTTCAACGAAACCTACGTGGACCGCGAGCGCAATGCCGTCAACTCCGAATACCAGAGCGGCCTGCGTGACGACAGCCGGCGCATCTGGAGCACCTACAAGCGCCTGACCAACCCGCAGCACAGCTTCAGCCAGTTCAATGTCGGCAATCTGGACACGCTGTCCAACGATGAACCCGGCGCATTGCGCCAGGACCTGCTCGACTTCTACCAGCGCTACTACTCCGCCAATCTGATGACACTGGTGGTACTGGGCCGCGAGCCCGTCACAGAGCTGCGTGCGCTCGTTGAGGCCCGCTTTGCCGATGTAAAGAACTTCGATGCCGCTCCCTTTCGCGACACCGCACCGCTTTATACGCCCGGCACGCTGCCCGCTAGGCTCGATATCCGCACCCTGGACGATACCCGCGAGCTGAGCCTGAGTTTCCCGCTGCCGCCGGTCAAGGACTACTGGTCCCAGAAGCCGCTGTATTACCTGTCGAGCCTGATCGGCTATGAAGGCAAGGGCAGCCTGCTGTCGGCCCTGAAGGACCGGGGCTGGGCCAATGAGCTGGGCGCATCACAGGGCATGGAGCTGCCCAATGCCTCGTCACTGGTGGTCAATATTGACCTTACCGAACAGGGCTTTGAGCATTATCAGCAGGTAGTGGCGCTCTTTTTCAGTTATGTGCGCCTGCTGCGCCAGAGCGGCATCGACGAGCAACTCTACGCAGAAGAGCGCCAGCTAAACGCTACGCGCTTTCGCTTTGTCGAGCCCAGCTCCCCCGTTCACTATGTGCGCCAGCTGGCCCGCGGACTGCAGGAATATCCAGCCGCTCACGTGCTGGATGCAGGCTATGTGCTTGCGGACTTCGACGCCGAGCTGATCCGCCGTTTTCTGGCGCCGGTACGCCCCGATAACATGCAGCTCACGCTGCAGGCGCAGGATCTGGACACCGACCAGGTCGACCCCTGGTACCAGACCGGCTATCGCATCACGCCGCTGTCCGATGCGCAGCTGTCACAGTGGCGCCTCAACCCTGCGGGCGACGACATGCTCAGCATCCGCCCGCTCAATCCCTACGTGGCACAGGACCTGGAACTCAAGCCCCTGGCACAGGCTGCCAGCACCCGCCCCCGGGCGCTGCTGTCCCAGGCCGGGCTTGAGCTCTGGCATCAGCAGGACAGTGAATTTCGCATCCCCAAGGCCGATTTCTACTTCTCGCTGCTGTCACAGCCCGCCAATGCCGATGCCACCGGCGCCGTACTGACCGCGCTCTATACCCGCATGGTGAACGACGAGCTCAACGAAACCCTGTACGACGCTGCACTGGCAGGGCTCTCGGTAAGCCTGTATCCGCATATGAAAGGCATCAGTGTACGCATCTCCGGTTACAACGAGCGCCAGCCGGTATTGCTCGATGCCCTGCTGCACACCATGGTCAAACCGCAGCTGGATGCCGGCCGCTTTGAATTGATTCGCCAGCAGTACGCCCAGGAACTGGCCAACGAGCGTAACGACACGCCCTATAGTCAAACCACCGGCGAGCTTTACAACCTGCTGCTGCCGCAGTGGTCCAGCGAGCAGAAACTCACCGCGCTGCAATCGGTTACGCGCGCGCAGCTGCAGCGGTTCGTCCCCGGACTGCTGGCCAACACCCGCCTGCGGGTGCTGTCCCACGGCAATCGCCAGGCCGATGAAGCCCTCGCCATGGCGCATACCGTCAACCAGGTACTGCGCAGCAACGCCGCACTGGCCAAGCCCGCCAGTATCGACGTCGTGCAGCTGAATCCGCAGGAGGCACTGGTACAGACGCTGGAGCTGGAGCACGAAGACTCCGCCGTTACCCTGTACCTGCAGGGGCAGGATACCGACCTTGGAACCCGCGCCGCCTACATGCTGCTGGGGGAAATGCTGTCGTCACCGTTTTACAACGAGCTGCGCACCGAACAGCAGCTGGGCTATGTCGTTTTCGCCAGCTCCATGTCGCTGCTGAATGTGCCGGGGCTCGCCCTGGTGGTGCAGTCGCCGCTCGCGGATCCGCTGACGCTGGAGCAAAAGATGGAGCAGTTCCTGCGGGATATCAAACCGCTGTTCAGCCAGCTCGATGCCAGCTCCCTGGCCGAGGTGAAAGCCAGCACCCTGTCCCGCCTGCTGCAAAAGGAAACCAGCCTGAGTCAGCGCAGCGGGCGCTACTGGCAGGAGCTGGATCGGGGAGACCTGGGTTTTGACAGCCGCGAGCAACTCGCCGCCGCCATAGAAGCGCTCAGCGTGGCGGATCTGCAGCGTCAGTTCGCCTCTCTTACTGCACGCAGCCTGCTGGTCAGAAGTTTTGGCAAGAGCATTCGCGCCAAATTCGAAACCCGGGAAACAAACAGGCGCGCCGATACGGCAATCAGCGCCCTCAGGGCAGCGGATGCCTTTGTGCCCGGCGCCTGATCACACATAGCTGTTATCTGACAAGAGGTGGTGATTAAGAGAAATGGCGGCGGAATTTGGCCGCCAGCGCCAAGCGCCCTGCCCGGCTATGCCCTGGAGCGTTCAGGATCAGTCCTGCAACGGCTCCGCCGCCTGCAGATAAGGCGTGCCGGGCTCTGCCTTTATCTGCTCGAAAACACGGTCTTCACCGCTGGACGCCGCGGGCCTTTTTACAGACCCGATCAGCACGTCGGTGTCATCAGGCGCTTTTGCATAAGGCACTATATGGGGTGCCGGCAGGCCGGGCCCTGTATCCTCTGGCCGGACTTCAGGCATGACTTCGCCATCAAGACTGCCACGTGCCTTGTTGTCATAAACACTTTGCCCCTTCACTGACCCTGCCGAAAAGCCCTCTGGCTCGGTCAGCGCATAGGGCAGTCCCTCTTCGCCCCAGAGCGGTGGAGCCAGCAGGCTCAGCAAACTGAAGCCAAGCGCCAGGGCTCTCACCCGTCCATGCCCTCCATCGGATAGATGGCTTCGGCATAGACATTCAGCTCTTCCAGAATACGACGCTGTTCATCGGTGCGCTCCGGCGCCTGATACAGCGTATTCAGCCGCTCGTAAAACGCCTTCATCCCCAGATAGCCGTCACTGTTGTCACCCAACAGCTTGCGATGGCGATACTCTTCCCAGTGCAGCCGCTCATCATCACTGAGGCTGTTAGGGAAATTGCGTGCCTTGTAGCGCAGCAGCATTTCTTCCAGCCGTGGATCCTGAAACGCCAGTTCCAGCGCGCCAAGTTCCTGCGGGTCGCAGGCGCGAATCCGTGCCATGGCCGATTTATCGGCCTCGCCAAAGAAGCCGCCGCTGTAGAGCATCTGATCAGGGTCAGACGGCGTATCAAAATCACTCTCGCCAAACACCTCTGCCAGAGTAGCCTGCAGACCGTCAAAGCTGCGCAGGATCTGCAAGTGCGTGCGACAGCTATCACCGTCAATCTGCAGCCGCTTGGCCTCAACCGCCGTCAGCATGCCAGCGGGAGCAACAATGGGGCACTTGTTGATATGGACCTGCTTGAGTGCGATCCGTGGCGCACCGGGCTCAAGATCTTCGCTGCGGCTGTACATCAGGCGGCGGATATCAGCCGCGGGCAAACTCAGCAGCGGTGTCGGATCGACCCGCAGATCCCAGACGATCACGCTGTTGCGATTGACCGGATGCACCGCCAGGGGCGCGACTATGGCGCAGTTGCCCCACTCCACCGGATAACGCGACGACACATGCAGCACCGGCTTGTGCCTGGTCACATCGAGCAATGCCTGCACCGAACGCTTGCCGCGGTTTTTCAGCACATAGTCGTACAGTTTGGGCTGACGCTCGCGCACAAGTTTCGCCATGGCGATGGTGGCATAGACGTCGGACAGCGCATCATGGGCATGACCATGATCTATGGCGTTGGCGCGGGTCAGATCTTCAAGGCGCAGGCTCGGCGTACCGTCGTCGTAGCTCGGCCACTCGATACCCTCGGGGCGCAACGCCCGTGTCAGGCGCAGCATGTCGATGATGTCCCAGCGCGAACAGTCGTTCTGCCACTCCCGCGCATAGGGGTCGTAGAAATTGCGGTACAAGGTGTAGCGCGTCACCTCGTCATCGAAGCGGATACTGTTGTAGCCCACGCCACAGGTACCCGGACGGGCCATTTCAGCGTGAATCCTGGCGATGAACTCAGCCTCGCAGACACCGTCCACCAGCGCCTGCTGCGGCGTGATACCGGTGATCAGGCAGGCTTCGGGGTTAGGCAGAAAATCATCCGCCGGTTTGCAGAAAAACATCACCGGTTCTTCGATGATGTTCAACTCCATATCGGTACGTATTCCGGCAAACTGGGCCGGGCGATCACGCTTGGGGTCGGCGCCGAAGGTTTCGTAATCGTGCCAGAAGAAAGTCGGCGTGGCGGAGACAGACATCGAATCGATAGCTTCCCTGATAAAAATGATCAACCCGACGGCAGACGCCACATCGGATCCTGTTTAGACTAAGGGGCGAGCGCCCGGCAACAGTCTGCATTAAAGCCTAACAGCTCGGCCGGCGTCGATCCATTTCAGCTGCACGGATGGCGGCAAACACAACGGATAACCATGTCGAAGAAGAAATCTGCCTCCGCTAACCCGGCCGATATGGCCGCCGGCATGCCTTGTCCCTGCCAGAGCGACAGGCTGTACAGCGATTGCTGCAAGCCCGCCATTAGCGGCAAGCAGCCAGCACCGACCGCGGAAAAACTGATGCGCTCACGCTACAGCGCCTTTGCACTGGGGCTCGCATCCTACCTGATTGATACCCTGGCACCGGAGCGGCGCCAGCCGGGCGAGCGCGGTGCACTTAAACGGCAATTCAGATCCACCCGCTGGACAGGCCTGCGAATTATTGACGTTCAGGCCGGTGGCGAGCAGGACAGAACCGGCACGGTGGAATTCGAAGCCTTGTACATCAGCGCTGAAGAACCCGGGCGGCTGCACGAACGCTCGCGTTTCAGGCGCGACGACATGGGCCGCTGGTACTATGTCGATGGCGACGCCAAATTCCTGTCCGGCTCGGCAAATTAACTGCGAGAAGACAACAGGATTGGTGCTCGGTTCCTGTAATTGGCCATTTTGCATGGATGTCAACTCTTTCGCTGCCATCCATGGCGTCTTAGAATAGCTAGCTTTCGCGCTGCAGCATAACGAGATCATGCTGCCCAACCCTTATGCCGGGACCCCCCTACCAATGTTTGCGAAGTTTTTCAGGCCCAAGTGGCAAAGCAACAAGGCGGACGTACGGATACGTGCAATCAGCACTCTGCTGACGGAACACCCCGACCAACTGGAAATACTCGCCAGGCTGGCTCAGATGGATCAGAGCCCTGACGTGCGCAAGGCTGCAGTGGCACGGCTGCAAAAGCCGGAACTGCTGCTGCGCGTCATGGCCAGCGAGCAGGATCCTTCCATCCGGCATGTCGCCACCGACCGCCTGTGCAAACTGGTGGCCAGTGAAGCCAGCACGCTGTCACCGGAGCAGCAACTGTCCTGTATTCAGGATATCCAGGATCAGGACCTGCTGACCCATATCGCACTTCACACCGGCCAGGCGGCACTGCAACAGGCCGCTGTTTTGCGCGTACGCGATGAAAACAATCTTGAAATACTGACACTGAATGCCCAAAGCGCGCAGATGCGACGCCTGGCAGCCGAGCGCCTGGAAAGCGAAGCGGTACTCGAGCGCGTCGGCCGACAGATGCGCCAGCGCGACAAGGCGGTGTATCGGGTCACCCGGGACAAGCTGCAGCAACTGCGTGATCAGGCCCGCGCCCGGGATGCCTTGCAGACCGACCGGCTCGAGCGCGTGGAGCGCATGGAGCAATTGGCCGAAGGCGAACTGATGCCACTCTACGGTGCCCGCATCGACGCCCTGAGCCAGGAATGGCTCAAACTTGAAACCAGTGCAGACGAACTGGAAAGCCGTTTTCAGCAGGCCCTGCTGAACTGCCGCGAACGTGCCGCCATTGTGCAGGCCGAAGCGGATGCCAAGTCACAGCAGCAGCGTGACCTGGCCGCCTACAAGGAAAGCTGCACCCAGTTGCTGCAACAGCTTGAAGCGATAGAACAGCACAGCCGCCACGCCCTGGCTGACGCCAGCCTGGACACGGCCGCCCTGGATGCCGAGCTGGCCGCCTGGCAGCAGCAATGGGACGCCCTGCCCCATGCAGCGCACGCTGGCGAGGCACCGGACCCGGGCAAGACCCTCAGTCGCATCAAGAGCACAGCAAACAGCGCCACAACACTACAGCAGAGCCAGGCCGATCTGCAGCGCCTGCTGTCGCAGCCGATTGAAGACGCAAGCCCGGCCGTACTGCGCAAACAGCAACAGCGCATCGGCAATCTGCTGCAGAAAATAAACTGGCCCCAGGCACTGCCGCAGCCTGAAACGCTGAAACAGGCGCAACTGCGGTTGCAGGCCATCGATATACGCCACAAGGCACTGCGCGAGCAAGAGCAGGAACTGGCGCAAGACCTACAGCAGCAGCTCGACAAGCTGGAGCAGGCCATCAAGGACGGTCACGTCAAACAGGCTGGCAAGTGCCATGATCGTGCCGCCCAGGCGCTGGAGATGCTGAACGGCAACACAGGCGCGGCGCTGGATCTGCGCTTCAGGCAACTGCATGCCCAGCTGCTGGAACTCAAGGACTGGCAGGGCTACGCCGTAACGCCGAAAAAGGAGCAACTGTGCGCCGACATGGAAGCCCTGATCGACAGCGAGCTTGAGGTCACCGAACTGGCCGAGTCCATCCGCCGCCTGCAACAGCAATGGAAACTGCTCGACAGCACCGACCCCTTCCACGCCCAGGCAATCTGGCGCCGATTCAAGAAAGCCTCGGATCTGGCCTATGCGCCCTGCGAAGCCTACTTCCAGGCCCAGGGCGAACGCCGGCGCCAGAACCTGGTGCAGCGCGGTGTAATCTGCGATCAGCTGGAAAGCTACATCGCCAGCATCGACTGGGAGCAGGCAGACTGGAGCGCCATCGATACCATCAGCCGGGCCGCCAAGGACGAATGGAAGCATTATTCCCCGGTCGACCGCGGCCCCGGCAAACAGGCGCAGGAGCGCTTCAATCAGCTGCTGCAGCAGCTCGATGGCCCGCTGCACGATCACTATCACAGCTGCCTGGAACTCAAACGTGACCTGGTCGATCAGGTCGAGGCCCTGTGCGACGCCGAAGACCCGCAACAGGCCGCACAGCAGGCCAAGGAACTGCAGCAGCAATGGAAGGCTGCGGGCAAGACCTTCCGCAGCCAGGAACAGCGGCTGTGGAAGCATTTCCGCGCCCACTGCGACACCCTGTTTTCCCGTCTGGGCGACAGCCAGCAGCGCGATCGCAAGCTGCGTGTCGAGCAACGTGAAAGCGCAGAACAGATCTGCCTCCAGCTGGAACAATTGCTGGAAAGTCCGTGCAGCCGAGCCCAGCTCGAACAGCTGCCACAGAACATCGCCCGCTTCTGCGAGCTGGAGGAAGACTTCAGCATGCCCTACCTGCGCCGTTTTGACGATGCCCGCCAGCAGCTCGAGCGCCAGCGCGCCGATCTTGCACAACTGCGGGATACCAGCGCTTATACGGCACTGCGTCTGCGCATTGAACTGTGCGATGAGCTTGAGGATCTGGTACTGGCACAGGCCGCAGACTCCGCAGTGCTGGAGCAGCTGCAGGCTCGCTGGGAAAAGCTGAACAACTGCTGCAGTGACTATGTCGAACTGATCGACCAGCGCTTTGCACTGGCCCGACAGGTTCAGCAGGAGCCCGAGCTACTGCCAGAACTGACCGAGGCCGCCGGCCTGCGCCTGCGACAGCTGTGCATTCAGCTGGAAATCGCTCTGGGACTCTCGTCGCCCGAGGATGACCAGGCACTGCGGCTGGAATACCAGATGCAGCGCCTGCAGCAGGCGCTGGAACAGCAGAGCGAGGCTGTCACCACAGCGGACCTGCAACGGCTGGAATACGAGTGGCGCTGTGTGCCTATGGCACGGCGCCACCCGCAACTGGTAGAGCGCTTTTACCGCCCGCTGAAAGGCTTGCTGTAAGGCCGCCGACCACAAACGGCAGGCACAAAAAATCCCGCGATCAGCGGGATTTTTTATTGGAGCCCAAAACCCTGACCGAAACCAGAGCCCAGGCGCGTCCCCTATCAGGACATGTGCAAGCCGCCGTTCATCGACAGATCAGCACCGGTGATATAACCGGACTGCTCGTCAGCGACAAAGGCCACCAGACGGCCGATCTCTTCCGGCGTACCGAAACGCCCCACAGGGATAGTCGCGGTAATCTTGTCCTGAATATCCTGAGCAATGGCTGCCACCATGGCAGTCTTGATATAACCGGGAGACACAGTGTTAACCGTTACACCCTTGCGCGCCACTTCCTGGGCCAGCGCCTTGGTGAAACCATGGATACCCGCCTTCGCAGCGGAGTAGTTGCACTGACCGAACTGACCTTTCTGGGCATTTACCGAGGAAATGTTGATAACACGGCCCCAGCCCTTGTCCAGCATGCCGTTGATGACTACGCGAGTCATGTGGAACATGGAATCCAGGTTGGCGGACATGACTTCGTCCCACTGTTCCCAGGACATTTTCTTGAACTGACCATCACGGGTAATACCCGCATTGTTAACCAGCACATCAATAGTACCGCCGGTCTGCTCCTCCACGTTGGCGATACATTTAACGCAGGATTCGGCATTGGTCACATCACCGTAGGCGATCATGATTTCATAGCCGTCCTTGCGCTGCTCTTCCTGCCACGCCTGCGCTTTTTCGTGCTTGCCGCCGCTGTTGTAGCCTGCAACGACCGTAAAGCCCTGATCTACCAAAGAACGACAAATAGGCGTACCCAGACCACCGGTACCGCCGGTAACAAACGCTATTTTCTTGCTCATATACGCATCCCCATAGTGTCAATTTCCTTTTTTATAAGGCGACTTATAATTCTAGTCTCTATCGCTTAGCTCGTCCCTAAGTGACACGACAATAATACCAACCCAGTGGCCAAATCAACTTCATTTGCTACAGGCGGATGACAATACCCGTAAAAAATTACGGATATATGACAAAAAGCAAAGCTCGACGCCAAATCGGCGCCCGGCCTGGCCTCCGACTGCCAAGCGCGCTTCTGATACAATGCGCACCCCAAACTCCTCAAGCCCGATACATTCTACCGCCATGAACCTGATCCTGCTGTTTGACGACGATTTTATCGCGCCTGCCAGAGTGCGCCTGAGCGACCGGCGCTACGCCCACATCCGCGCGGTACAGCAACCCGAGGCAGGGGAAACACTGAAAGTGGGGCTGCTCAACGGCGCTATCGGCCGCGCCCGCGTGCTGAGTGTCGATGATCAGAGTATCGAGCTGGAAACCTGCCTTGAAGAGACACCTCCAACAGCACTGCCGCTGACACTGATCATGGCACTGCCAAGGCCCAAGATGCTCAAACGCACGCTTCAGACCATTGCGACCATGGGTGTAAAAAGACTCTGTCTGATCAACTCCTACCGCGTCGACAAGAGCTACTGGTCCAGCCCCCTGCTCGGCGACGATACCATCCGGGAGCAGCTACTGCTGGGGCTGGAACAGGCAGGCGACACACAACTGCCCGACGTGTCGCTGCACAAGCGCTTCAAACCCTTTGTAGAGGACGAACTGCCTGCCATTGCTGCCGATACCCGCGCCCTGGTGGCCCACCCCTACGAGGCCTCTGAGTGCCCGCCAGCCGAGCAGACGCCCACCACCCTGGCCATAGGTCCGGAGGGCGGATTCATCCGCTACGAGGTGGAAAAGCTGCAGCAGGCCGGGCTTGCCCCCATCCACGTCGGCCAGCGCATTCTGCGTGTCGAAACCGCCGTACCTGTATTGCTGGCGCGACTCTTCCCGCCGCTATGAAAGCGTTAAGCCTAAAGCGGCTTCGACACTGGCCAGTAGAGTGCCTGCACTCACCCAGCACCTGCCTGCGCATCTGCATAGCCGCGAGCCGGCCCGCCGATAAACCTGTCTCCAAGTGAGAATAATACTCATCCCCTTGACAGACTCCGATATATTATTAAGAATTGTTCGCATTATCTTTTACATAAATTCTTCGGACTAAGTGAGTTCACGCATGAAAAGCTCCCGTACACTCCTTGCCGCCGCCACGCTGACTCTGGCCAGCACGGCGTCTATCGCCCAGGCCGCCAACGAAGTCAATATTTACTCCTACCGCCAGGCATTCCTGATTCAGCCGCTGCTGGAAGAGTTCAGCAAGGAAACCGGTATCCAGGTCAATCTGGTTACCGCCGGCAATGGCCTGCTGGAGCGTCTGGAACATGAAGGTCGCAACTCCCCGGCTGATATCCTGCTGACGGCTGAAATTGGCCCGCTGTACGATGCCACTGAGAAGGGGCTGCTCAGTGCCGTAGAGAGCGATGCGCTGAACGCAAGCATCCCGCAGCACTACCGTGACCCTGAAGGCCGCTGGTTTGGTCTGACGGCCCGATCACGTATCATTTATGCCTCCAAGGATCGCGTGCAGGAAGGTGAAATAAAGACCTACGAAGACCTGGCTGACCCGAAATGGAAAGGCCGTATCTGCACCCGCAGTGGCAAGCACACCTACAACCTGTCCCTGATCGCCTCCGTAATTGCGCACCACGACGAAGCCTACGCCGAGCAGTGGCTCGAGGGCCTCAAAGCCAACCTGGCACGCAAGCCCCAGGGTAACGACCGCTCCCAGGTCAAGGCCGTGAAGGAAGGCGTCTGTGATCTGGCGCTGGGCAACTCCTACTACTTCGGCAAGATGCTGACCAACGAAGACCAGCCGGAACAGAAAGAATGGGCCCAGTCCGTCAACCTGGTGTTCCCGAACCAGGATGACCGCGGCGCGCACATGAACATCTCCGGCGCCGCTGTCACCCAGTACGCACCGAACCGCGAAAACGCCATCAAGCTGATTGAGTTCCTGGCCGACGAGAAGGCCCAGACGATTTACGCCGATGTGAACTCCGAGTTCCCGGTACGTCCCGGCACACCCAACTCGGCCCTGATCGAAGAATACATGGGCAACTTCAAAGGCGACGAAATCAGCCTGAATGAACTGGGCCCGCTGCGCGCAGTCGCATCCCGCCTGGTTGACAAGGTCGGATTTGATAACTGATCCGACAGCGCCGAGCCGGATCGCCCCACGGGCGGCCCGGCTCGACATTACCAAACTAAAACGATAGCCTGCCCGGCCAGCAGCCTGTCAGACTTACCACTGATCTACTGCGGAAAAGCCGATTCTCTCCGGTAAAGAGGGGTCATTTTTCGAGCTCTTTTTTGTTAAATAGAACCACTATTCGCCTCAAAAGAGCTCAAAAACTGCCGCAAATCGGTCTTTCCCTCGTTACGATCGGCCAAGCCCGACAGGCTGCTAGCGCTTTTTGCCGTTTCTGGATCAGGAAGAATATCGATGAAAGCAGGCACCGCCGCCCTGGCGTACAGCCCCACACGCCAGCCCCGTCCGCGCCTTGCCGGATGGTACTCGGCGGCCTGGGGCATAGCGCTGCTGGTGGCGCTGCCGGTGCTGGCGGTGTTCTATCTGGCGCTCTTCCCGGACGAAAACATCTGGCTGCACCTGGCCAGCACGGTGCTGCCGGTCTACGTCATTACCACCCTGGAACTGATCATCGGGGTCGCACTGCTGTCCATTCTCGCAGGCGTTGGCAGCGCCTGGCTGGTTACCTTGTACAGCTTCCCCGGCAAGCGTTTATTTGAATGGGCATTACTGCTGCCTTTTGCAGTACCCGCCTACGTTATTGCCTACGTCTATACCGACCTGCTCGAATTCGCAGGCCCCGTGCAGGGCGCACTGCGGGCGCTGTTTGGCTGGCAGAGCGCACAGGACTACTGGTTTCCGGAGATACGCAGCCTCGGCGGCGCTATCCTGATGCTTTCCCTGGTGCTCTACCCCTATATTTACCTGCTCACCCGCGCCGCTTTTCTGGAACAGTCCGTCAGCCTGCGCGATGCCAGTCGATTGCTGGGCTGCAATGCCTGGCAGAGTTTTTACCGCGTATCCCTGCCCATCGCGCGCCCGGCGATTGCCGTGGGCGTCTCACTGGTGGCCATGGAAACCATTAATGACTTTGGCACCGTGGACTTTTTTGCCGTCAAGAGCCTGACGGCCGGCATTTACGACACCTGGCTGAACATGAGTAACCTGGGCGGAGCGGCCCAGATTGCCAGCCTGATGCTGATATTCGTGGTTTTGCTGATCACCCTTGAGCGCATGGCGCGGGCCCAGCAGCGCCAGTTTCACAGCGCTGACCGCTTCAGCACCCTCAAGCCTGCCCGCCTGCAGGGCGCCGGCGCACTGGCCGCCAGCATCTTCTGCCTGCTGCCGGTACTGTGCGGCTTTATCGTGCCCTTCGCACTGCTTAGCTGGTATGCCAGCGGTTACCTCGACCAGCTCTGGTCCGAGGACTTCCTCAGCTATGCCAGCCACAGTTTTACCCTCTCGCTGAGCGCCGCCGTGCTGTCGATCGTGCTGGCCGTGGTGCTGGCCTATGCCAAGCGCCTGTACAGCGAAAGGCGCGCCCTGTTGTTCGCCGTGCGCTTTTCTAGCCTGGGCTACGCCATGCCGGGGGCCGTACTGGCGCTGGGTGTGATTATTCCGCTGGCGGCCTTTGACAACGCTGTGGACGACTTCATGCGCCGCACCTTTGATATCTCCACCGGCCTGCTGCTCAGCGGCACTACCTTCGCCATTATCTTCGCCTATGTGGTGCGTTTTCTGGCGGTCTCCAACGGCGCGGTGGACAGCTCGCTCAGCAAGGTAACCCCGTCCATGGACATGGCATCCCGCTCACTCGGCCAGAGTGCGTGCGGGACATTGCTGAAGGTACACCTGCCGCTGATCCGCGGCGGCCTGATGACGGCTTTGCTGGTGGTGTTTGTGGATTGCATGAAGGAACTGCCGGCAACGCTGATTCTGCGCCCGTTCAACTACGATACGCTGGCGACCTTTGTATATCAGTTCGCGTCCGACGAAATGCTAGAACGCAGCGCCCTTGCAGCGCTGCTGATCGTACTGGTCGGAGTCTTGCCGGTGATACTGCTGAGCCGTTCAATCACGGCCAGCCGACGCCAAGGCGAGGCATAGAGCCTAAAGAACCAAGAACGTGATGCGTAATGCGTACCGGCATCAGCTACCGATCCAGCTCTTGCTTTTTAATATGACAGTCGATAGGTAAAGAAGCACAGCTACAGGGTGGTGGGGAGCAGCGGCAAGGTGCAAGATTTAAAAAGCCGGCAAGCGGGCACCCTGCGACACCTTGGGGCTCGTGGGAGCGGCGCCCCGCTGCGAAGCTTTTGAGGGCGAGGCTGGGCACCAAGCATTTGCGCGGGGCCTTCGTCGCGGGGCGCGACTCCTACCGGTTAAATTTGGCCCCCTACGGGGCTATAAAAAGATATTAAATCGTAAGAATTAAATCAGTAACGCATTAGGCGCCTGGCGCCCGATCAACGATCAAAGGCCAAAAAAGGCGATCGGGCGGTGTACCGACACCTGCAGATGCACCTGCTCACCCACCGCATAGTCCAATTTCTCGCGCACCTCGGATTCGACCCTGCGTCCGTTCGGCAACTCCAGCGTATACAGGGTCATGCCGCCAAGAAACTCCCGTGTCAGCACCCGCGCCTCTACCGTGCCTTCCGACGCCGGCCTTATGTCGGCCGGACGGACAAACAGCTGTACAGGGCTGCCATCGGGTGAACAGAAGGGTTCTGCGAACTCCAGCAGCCCAAGCTCGGTGCGCACGCAGGTGGCGCTCTCGCACACGCCAGCGAACAGGCTGCCCTTGCCGACAAAGCCCGCCACCAGCGGATTCACCGGCTCATAGTACAGCGTTTCGGCACGCCCCCACTGCTGCAGCTCGCCGTCCGCCAGAATGCCCAGCTTGTCGCTGATGGCGAACGCCTCTTCCTGGTCATGGGTCACAACGATGGCCGCAATATTCTGCTGCTTCAGAATATTGCGCACCTCCAGCGACAGCTGCTTGCGCAGCTCCGTATCGAGATTTGAAAAAGGCTCATCCATGAGCAGCAACTGTGGCCGTGGCGCCAGCGCCCGGGCCAGGGCGACACGCTGCTGCTGCCCACCGGAAAGCTCGTGCGGGTAGCGCCTGGATAGATCCGGCAATTGCACCAGCTCCAGCGCTTCGGCGACGATGCGCGCCTTCTCTGCCCGCGACGCCAAGACCAGCCCAAAGCTGATATTCTCAAGCACATTCAGATGCGGAAAGAGCGCGTAGTCCTGAAACACCATGCCCATCTGGCGCTTTTCCGGCTCCAGCACATAGTCCGCTGTAGAAACAGGCACGCCATCAATCCGGATGCACCCCGAGCGCAGCCGGTTAAAACCGGCCAACGCCCGCAACACCGTCGTCTTGCCGCAACCACTGGGGCCCAGCAGGCAGGCGATCTCGCCGGCAGCCACCTCGAAGGACAGATCCCTGACCACGACGTTGTCCTGATAGGCACAACTGACCGATTCGACTTCCAGCAACTGACTCATGCAAATCCATATTGGTTCGGGTTTCAAACAGGCTCGGTGCTTGCGGGCATTACAAAGATCGCCGAAAAACCGGGCATTCAAAATTTTGCCCGCAAATGATAAATGAAAACAATTCTCAATACAGCCCGGTTTCGAACCCTGCCATGGCAAGCGCCGCAATTATCAGCAGCCAAAGTACCAGTGCCCGGGCCACCAGACGCTGCAGCGCGTCCATTTCCTCGGCCCCCCGCTGCGCCAGGTTGCCGGCAAGATCGCGACTGCCCGCATAGTCGCCAATGGCGCCAAGCCCAACCCGGAACAGCCATTGAATATCATTGCGTCTATGCGACAGGCGCGACAGCGCAAACCAGGCGCCGTTTCCACTGCCCACGATGAAGAAACTAAACCCTAGCAGCCGGACCGGCAGCCACTGCACCCAGTAGGCCAGCGAGGCGGGCCTGATTGTTTCGAGCTGTGGCTGTACCAGCACCGCCAGCAACAGGCCGGGAATACCAGCCAGCCAGAACCAGAACAGCGGTACAAAAAGCGTCAGCAGCAGCTGCTGCAGGTAACACTGGCAGAGTCGGTAATGCAGACGTAGCGGCCGTTCAGACCCGGCATGTTCGTGAAAGCGGATCTGTTCCGCGGCATGGGCTGAAGCTGCACGGTAATGGCCCCGCGCCCAGAGATCTGCGTACTCCTGCAACAGGTTGCCAGGCGTCGAACGCCCCAGCCAGTAACTCAAAAGCGCTGTTTCCAGCAGCAGTACCGGCACCCCATAGGCAAACTCCAGGCTGAACAGCAGCAGTGCCTCAAGACACAGGGACAGGAACAGCCAGACAATCACCCGATCCCGGCTGGAAGCTGCGGCCGGCTGGTAAGGCTGGCTGTGGGGCCGGAACAGCAACCGGCTGAAGAATAGCGCGCCCAGAAGCGCCAGAAACTTCATCGACGCGCTCCTTGTCGCAGCTGCGCATCCAGCAACTGCGTGCGAAATCGGGCCCAGTCAAATGCAGGCCCTGGGTCCGTCTTGCGCCCGGGCGCTATATCGGAATGCCCCACAATGCGCTCGTTTGCCAGTTGCGCAAAGCGTTGCTGCAACTGCAGCGTGACCTGCACCAGAGACTCATACTGGGCATCGCTGTATGGCTGATCGTCGGTGCCCTCCAGCTCGATGCCGATGGAATAATCATTACAGTTTTCCTGGCCCTCAAAGCAGGAGCGCCCGGCGTGCCAGGCGCGCTGATGCAGTGGCACAAACTGAATCAGGGCACCGCTGCGCTCGATCAGCAGATGGGCCGAGACCTCCATGCCCTCGATACCCAGAAAGTACGGGTGGGCCTGCCAGTCAAGCCGGTTACAGAAAAACTGCTCGACACAGCCCGTGCCAAACTGCCCCGGCGGCAGGCTGATATTGTGGATGACCAGCAGCGTCACCTCAGCCCCTGCGGGGCGCGCATTATGATTCGGGCTCGCCACAAAACGTGCGTTCAAGAGCAGCCCTGCAGGCTGCGGCTGCGCTGTTGCCATCAATTACCCCTATTAGCAGCATCCGGATTGGGCTAGAATTCTGCCTAGTTTAGCACCACTCGACTTTCTATTGCTGTTGCAGATCAAACACCTATGCTGACCGAACATGACCTGAAAGACACCATCCGCCAAAGCGTCGCCATTGCCCTAGCCGAAGATATCGGCGACGGCGACATCACGGCACAACTGATCCCGCTAACCCAGTCGGGTCATGCCCGGGTCATCACCCGCCAGAGCGCCATCGTCTGTGGCACAGACTGGGTTAATGAGGTATTCCGACAGGTCGACCCCGAGGTTCAGCTAACCTGGCATGTGCACGATGAACAGGCCGTGGTACCTGATCAGCTGCTGTTCGAGGCCAGAGGCAAGGCCCGCTCACTGCTGACGGCCGAGCGTGCGGCGCTGAACTTCCTGCAGACACTGTCCGGCACCGCCACCATCAGCCGCCACTATGCAGACCTCGTAAAGGACACAGGCGTGCGCCTGCTGGATACCCGCAAGACCCTGCCGGGCCTGCGCAGGGCGCAGAAATACGCCGTTACCTGCGGTGGCTGTTTTAATCACCGTATCGGCCTGTACGACGCTTTCCTGATCAAGGAAAACCACATTCTGGCCTGCGGCGGCATCGCTGCCGCCATCCAGACCGCAAAACAGAATGAGCCGGGCAAGCCGGTTGAGCTGGAAGTGGAGAACCTGGCACAGTTGGAAGAGGCGCTGGCTGCCTCCGCCGATATAGTGATGCTGGACAACTTCAGCCTCGAAGACATGCGCACGGCGGTAAAAACCACCGCAGGCCGCGCCAAACTCGAAGCCTCCGGCGGCATCAACGAAGATACCCTGTACGCCATCGCCGCAACCGGCGTCGATTACATATCCATCGGCGCCCTGACCAAGCACTGCCAGGCGGTGGATCTGTCGCTGCGGTTGATTTAAATCAACCGGATTTTAAATATAAAGCTGTTTACTCCAGACCGCATAAGAATATAAAAAAGGGCCTGCTAAAAGCAGGCCCTTTTTTATATTTACGCTGGTACGATTTCAACCACTCTCGATATCGAATTAGCCCGTAGGTCGGGTTAGCCCGCAGGGCGCAACCCGACATGATGGGGATGGCAAGTCGCCGCAGGGCGTTGGGTTACGCTGCGCTAACCCAACCTACGGACTGCCAAATCAACCGCGCCAGGTGCTTACGGCTTGCAAGACGCCCTGCCAATCAGGTCCCATTGCTCGCTCTGGCGGATCTTGTCCAGATCGTAGACTTCCACCGAGGTATCGGTAATTCCCTGGCGCCGCAGCAGCCCGCAAACATCGGCCGCCGCGCCGTCTTTGGGCTGACCGTCCGCTGTCATGCCCACCGCCAGTATGGCCCCATCCTGCCACCAGACCGGGCGCGCAGGAAACCGGAGATCCTCGGTCAGCTGCGCTTCCAGTGCAAGGCGTACTGACTCGGGCACGGGTTCAGCCTGCCGGTTAAGGTACAGGGTTACGCCGACAGACAACGCTATAAGTACAAGCAGAATTATTCTTTTCATAACGCCAGAGTCTGAACTCAATTTGAAAAGGAAGAAATTATACCTTGGTGGACAACTCAGGTGGATCCAGACAGCACTGGAGCCCATGGTACAACTCAGGAAGAGCGGCGGGATATAAAAATAAACGTGATTAGCTGATAAACAGGCAGAGCGGCGATTGCCGTGCTGACTCAGATGCAAGCTGACTGCCCAGCAACAATAATGTATGGCATTGAAGTGAAGTGAAGTGAAGTGAAGTGAAGATCCGCATCTCAACATTTTAAGTGGAGCGGCCGGTACAGTAAAAACGAAGAACCCCGGACGATGCCGGGGTTCTTGGGTGGGATCAACCCCATAAACTAAATGCGTCGTTACGGCCTGCAGGCGCTGGGGGCTACCTCAGGGTTTGCAGCAAGAAGTGTTGATGCTTCAGGAATAAGAGAATCGTCGCAGCGCCAATCCACTTCACTGCCAGCATTCATATCCCCAGCTACAATCAAAGTTTCGCCGGCTATTTTAGCTGCGACACCAGTAGCGAGATAGGTCGCGGTGAATATGCAGATCCCGGCAGAGGCCGACTCTTCTACATCCACCTGTGAAACATAACTACCATTCAGGTTGGTGTTCAGGTCAATTGCTGCTTCTGTTGCAGACGCTGCGGTTGTGTTGTCCGGGCAAATACCATTAGACGCATAGTACTCCTGCGCCGAAACTTTCAATCCATCCGTAATCGTCAGCGCTTCAGACGCCTGGCTTCGTGCCACGTAGTCCTGGTAGGCCGGGATTGCCAGCGCCGCCAGGATGCCGATGATCGCAACCACGATCATCAACTCAATCAGGGTAAAACCCTTTTGCACCATTTTGATCGATCTGTTCATTATGTTTTTCTCCAGCGAGTTTCCATTTCGATCGACTGCCGCGACCCAAGATACATATTGCATCCCGATCCAACCGACTGCGCGACCCATCCACCTGACCCAGCATTGCAAGGGCCTGAGACCATATTTCCAACCCGAGCTACCCCGAGCGCCTCCAAGCCCCAGACCACCGACAGCGTACTCTCAGATCGTATCATATCTGTTACAGTACAGTGATCTGGGAACAAGTATAGTCTGCATTTTCAAAGAGTCACGCAAGTGCTATGTTACATCCTGATCGTGCTCAATAACGGACTGGTCAGCTAGTCAGCAGGTACTAGGGAGTCAAGGTGAACGCTTTTCAACCTCTCAGCGGTCTCGCCAAGCGACTGGTAAATGACGGTGTATTCTCCGCCGAAGTCGCGGTCGATGCGATTGCCCAGGCAAGGGCCGCGCAGAAACCCTTTATCAGCCATATTATTGAGCAGCGCCTGGTAAGTGCCCACAGGGCGGCCTGTGCCGCGTCCGACGAGTTCGGTTTGCCGCTGCTTGATCTGGATGTCATTGCCCGCGAAGCCCTGCCCCAGGGCCTGGTGTCCGAAGCCCTGATCAGCAAGCACCATGCGCTGCCGCTGATGAAACGCGAAAACCGGCTCTTTATCGCCATCGCCGACCCCACCAATATCCAGGCGCTGGATGAGATTAAATTTCATACAGGCACTACCACCGAAGGCGTGATTGTCGAGGAAGACAAGCTGCGCCGCCTGATTGATGCCTTTCTCGACAACCAGCACAGCGCGCTGGATGATCTGGCCGACTCCGACCTCGACCACCTGGATGTGGGCGGCGGCCAGGAAGTTGACGCTGCCGAAACGGCGGAAGAGGCCGCCAACGATGCCCCCATCGTGCGCTTTGTTAACAAGATTCTGCTGGATGCCATCAAGAATGGCGCATCCGATATTCACTTCGAGCCCTACGAGAAAAACTACCGTATCCGCAGCCGCATCGACGGCATCCTGCAGGAAGTTGCCAAACCCCCGGCCAACCTCGCGCCCCGCCTGGCGGCACGTTTGAAGGTCATGTCCCGCATGGACATTTCCGAGCGCCGCATGCCCCAGGATGGCCGCATCAAGATGAAGATTTCGGCCAAGCGCGCCATCGACTTTCGCGTCAACAGCCTGCCGACCCTGTGGGGGGAAAAAATCGTACTGCGTATCCTGGATCCCGCCAGTGCCAAGATGGGCGTCGATGCACTGGGTTTCGAGCCTGATCAGAAAGAAATATTCCTGGCAACGCTGTCCAGGCCCCAGGGCATGATCCTGGTAACGGGCCCCACCGGCAGCGGCAAGACGGTCACACTTTATACCGGCCTGAATATTCTGAATGACGAAGAGCGCAACATCTCCACCGCCGAAGATCCGGTGGAAATCAATATGGAGGGCATCAACCAGGTTCATGTAAATACCAAGGTTGGCCTCACCTTTGCCGAAGCACTGCGCGCCTTTTTGCGCCAGGACCCTGATGTGGTCATGGTCGGCGAGATTCGCGACCTGGAAACCGCCGAGATTGGCATCAAGGCCGCCCAAACGGGCCACATGGTACTCTCCACCCTGCACACCAACAGTTCACCCGAAACCCTGACGCGCCTGCGCAACATGGGCGTGCCTGCGTTCAACATCGCAACCTCTGTCACGCTGATCATTGCCCAGCGACTGGCGCGGCGACTGTGCGAATCCTGCAAGCGACCGGCGGACATTCCACAGGCCGCGCTGCTGGAAGAAGGCTTTACCGCCGAGCAACTGGAAACAACTACACTGTTTGAAGCCAACGCCGAGGGCTGCTCCAAATGCAACCGGGGCTACAAGGGCCGTGTCGGGATTTACGAAATGCTGCCGATGAGTAGCGAAGTTGCCAACGTCATCATGAACAACGGCAACTCTCTCGATATTCTCCGGGTGGCCCAGGCCGAAGGTTTTCGCACCCTGCGACTATCCGGCCTGATCAAGGTAGCCAAGGGCCTCACCAGCCTGGAAGAAATGAACCGGGTTATCGTTACCTGAGCCTAAGTTATTACAGGGATTACCATGGCCACGAAACAAGTCAAATTGCAGACATTTGTCTGGCAGGGGCGAGACAAGAGCGGCAACGTCACCAAAGGCAAGCTCGATGCTGCCAATGTCGCCACCGCACGGGCTCAATTGCGTCGCCAGGGCATTACGCCCAAAAAGGTCGGCAAAGAAAGCATTTCCATATTCAGCAACCGCAGCAAAGCCATCAAGCCGCTGGATATTGCATTCTTTACACGCCAGATGGCCACCATGCTTAAATCCGGTGTGCCGCTGCTGCAATCCCTGGAAATTGTGGCCGGTGGCTCTGAAAAAGACAAAATGAAAAAAATGCTCTATGACATTCGCAACGATGTCAGCGGCGGCTCGGACTTTTCAACCGCGCTCTCCAAGTTTCCGATATTCTTTGACAACCTCTACTGCAACCTGATCAAGGCCGGTGAGCAATCCGGTGCCCTGGATGCCATGCTGGATCGCATTGCCACCTACAAGGAAAAAATCGAGGCCCTGAAAGCCAAAATCCGCAAGGCCATGACCTATCCGATAGCGGTCGTAGTGGTCGGCATCATCGTCACCGCCATCCTGCTGGTCAAGGTGGTACCGGTATTCGAAGAGCTGTTCACGAGTTTTGGTGCCGACCTGCCAGCCTTTACCCGCTTTGTAGTCACACTGTCGGAGGGGGCGCAGAAATGGTGGTTCGTGGTTCTGCTGGGAATTGCACTCTTTGGTTACCTGTTCCAGAGTACTCACCGAAAATCACAGAAATTTCGTGATTTTATCGACCGTACAGTGCTGAAAATTCCGGTACTGGGAACCATTTTGCACAAGGCGGCCATCGCCCGCTTCGCCCGTACCCTGGCAACCACCTTCTCCGCCGGTGTGCCACTGGTCGAGGCGCTCGACTCGGCCGCAGGCGCCGTGGGCAACGTGGTCTATCGCAATGCCATCATCCAGATCCGCAACGGCGTTTCAACCGGCCAGTCACTGAAGAATGCGATAGAGATGACCGGCGTCTTCCCCAACATGACCATCCAGATGATCGGCATCGGTGAAGAAGCGGGCTCCCTCGAGATGATGCTCGACAAGGTCGCTGAATTTTACGAGCGGGAGGTAGACGATGCGGTAGACTCTCTCTCCAGCCTGATGGAACCCATGATCATGGTCGTACTGGGCACCCTGGTGGGCGGCCTGGTTGTTGCTATGTATCTGCCCATATTCCAGCTGGGCAACGTGGTGGGTTAAAAACAGGTGGGAGCCCACTCTGTGGGCGAATAAAGCGTCCGGCACCTCCGGGTTCGCCCACAGACCGGGCTCCCACAACGGACCGCACCCTAGTGTCCGCATCCAACAATCTAGGCCCCAAACTGAATCGATACATGTATTTCGAATTTATGGCAGACGCCCCGCTGATTGCGATCGCTTTTTCCTTTGTTGTAGCGCTGCTGGTCGGCAGCTTCCTCAATGTTGTTATCCATCGCCTGCCCCTGATGATGGAGCGCGAATGGCAGGCAATGACGGCAGGTGCCGACTTCAGCGAGGAGCCGGCCCGCGAGGCCTTCAACCTGGCCGTACCGGCATCACGCTGCCCCCATTGCCAGCACCGGATTCGCTGGTACGAAAACATTCCGCTGATCAGCTATATGGCACTGCTGGGCAAATGTTCGGCCTGCTCGGCCCCCATATCGGTACGCTACCCGGTGGTCGAACTGCTTACAGCCCTGGTCAGCACCTTTGTGCTCTGGCACTTCGGCTTTAATTCCGTCGGCTTCAGCCTGGTGGCACTAAGCTGGGCCCTGATCACCCTGACCTTCATCGATATTGATCACCAGCTGCTGCCGGATCGCATCACCCTGCCACTTATCTGGCTGGGGCTTATCCTCAACAGCTTTACGCTCTTCACTACACTGGAGTCGGCCCTCTGGGGTGCGGTGATCGGCTACCTCGCGCTCTGGTCCATCTACTGGCTGTTCAAGCTTATTACCGGCAAGGAGGGCATGGGCTACGGCGACTTCAAGCTGCTGGCGGCGCTGGGCGCCTGGTGCGGCGTGGAGCAGCTGCCGCTGATCATCCTGGTGTCGTCTGTGGTGGGCATCCTGCTGGCCATGGTGCTGCTGCTGCTGCGCAAGCACCAGATGGCCAACCCCCTGCCGTTTGGCCCCTACCTCGCGATTGCCGGCTGGGTCGCCATCATTTGGGGCCGCCCGATCACCGAAGCCTACCTGCAACTGTTCAGGTTCTGAGCAATGACCTTTACCGGGCACAACAGGAGGCAGCAAGCATGTTCGTTGCAGGCCTGACCGGCGGCATTGGCAGCGGCAAAAGCGCTGTCGCCAGGCTGCTACAGGAGCAGGGCATTGTCGCTATTGATGCTGACCAGGTAGCGCGGGATGTCGTTGCGCCGGGAGAACCTGCTCTGGGGAAGATCGTCGAGCGCTTTGGCGTTGAGATACTGCAGCCTGATGGCGCCCTGGATCGTGCCGGCCTGCGCCAGATCGTCTTTGCCACGCCCGAGGCGCGTCTCTGGCTGGAGTCCCTGCTCCACCCGCTGATTCGCCAACGCATTCAGACATCGTTGCAGGGGGCAACATCAGCCTACAGCCTGCTGGTATCGCCGCTGCTGCTGGAGACAGACCAGCACAAGCTGGTGGATTACGTTGTAGTAGTGGATGTACCGGAAGAGATTCAGCTGCAACGAACCACCGAGCGGGATCAGAACAGCACGGATCAGGTGAAGCGCATCATGGCGGCGCAAATGGATCGCCAGTCAAGGCTTGCCAGAGCCGACAGCATCATCGACAATTCGGGCAACCTTCAATCCCTGCGCGCCGCCACACTGCAACTCCACAAGACCTTGCTGCAGCGGGTGCAAGACTCGAGAGATTCATGACAATTAGCCAGCCAAAAACCAGCGGCAAGACCAAGACCATCAAGTGCCCGCAGTGCGGCAAGCCCAGTGTATGGAGCCCCGAAAACAGCTACCGTCCCTTCTGCAGCGAGCGCTGCAAGCTGATCGACCTTGGTACCTGGGCTAACGAAGAATACCGGATTCCCACGGCGCCCTCGGAAGACGACTACAGTACCGGCATGGATGATGACGAGCGTCCCCATACACCTACGCGGCATTGAGCGCATTGAAAGGTTAGAGAACTGTCGGGGGTTACGGGGGCGGGCGCTGATCGCAACGCCAGCCGCAACGCCAACCCGGCATTGAGCCGGCGTGAGCCTGTGCCCTGTTCAGAGTCAACTCACCACTTAGCACCCGCACACTTCGCCGGTGCTAAGACTTTGGCTTTGTGCCGTGATTGTTCGCTGCGGGACGCAGCGCCTGCGTGGGTGAACAACCCCGGTGCCATCGAAGTACGTACGGGAAGCGGGTGCCTGCCGCTACCACCAGGCGCCGATAGCCGCGATACCCTGGGCGCCATGCTCCCAGGCACCCGGCAGGTTATCGTCCAGCATGCCGCCCAAGGCGTACACCGGCAATGTGGCTTCGGCGCACAGTGCAGCGAAGGCTTGCCAGCCGAGCGGCCGGGTATCAGGATGTGAACCTGTGTGCGTCACCGGCGACAGGGTAACGAAATCCAGCTGCAGCTCAGCCGCACGCGCAAGCTCTGCGGCATCGTGACAGGATGCACTGAGCCACTCACCCTGGAACTCATCACGCGCACCCAGTTGGGCCAGGCGATGGCGGTTCAGGTGCAACGCTCTGGCGCCCAGGCGGTTCGCCAGCGCCAGATCGCAATTCACGCCCAGCGTTGCACCCGCAGCATCACAGAGTGGCAGCAACTGCCGATACAGGGCACAGAAATCCGCCTCAGCCAGCTCAGGCGCTCGCAGCATGACCCAGCGCAGCCCTTGGGCCAGCGCACGTTCTGTGCGGGCCAGGTAGTCTGCAGCATCCATTGCAACACCGGTAATCAGCAGGCGCGCCGGCAGCCGGGCAGCCGCCACTATAGGTCTGTTGGCGGCGGGGAAGCTGTAATCGGACAACTGCTGCGCACTGACCCAGCGCACCGGCTGACCTTCACGACCATGGGCCTGGCCATCAAACCGATCCACCACAAACACATCCAGCAGCACCGACTTGTCGGCGTAGTGGTGCGGAATCTGAATCAGCGGGCGGGCGCTGCGCACGCGAATGCCGAGCTCCTCGTAGAGTTCACGATCCAGTGCATCAGCTACCGCCTCTCCCGCTTCAACCTTGCCACCGGGGAACTCCCAAAGCCCGCCCTGATGCTTGTCATCGGGCCGGCGGGCCAGCAGGATACGCTGTTCCCCATCCAGAATCACCGCCGCAGCGACCTGAATCAGACGTGGTTCTGTATTGCTCATGCTGGGGCCTTCGATATGCCCGCGCGCCAGTTTGCCCAGAACAGGCAAACTGACGCACGTCGGTCAGTTAGCTGCGGTAGTCCGCATTGATACGCACGTATTCTTCAGAAAAGTCCGTCGTCCAGACAGTTTCTGTCGCCTCGCCACGGGCCAGCAGCACGCGAATAAGGATATCTTCCTGCTGCATGACGCGCTGTCCGGCAGCTTCGGTATATCCCGGTGAACGGCCGCCATTCTCAACGATGCAGACATCGCCCAGATACAGACGCAGCGCATCCAGATCAAGCTCTTCGATACCGGCACGACCGACGGCCGCCAGAATACGCCCCCAGTTCGGGTCGCTGGCAAAGAGTGCGGTTTTCACCAGCGGCGAATGGGCAATGGTGTAGGCGGTCTGCAGGGCTTCGGCGCTGCTGCGCGCCCCTTCAACCTGCACGGTGACAAACTTGGTCGCACCCTCACCATCGCGCACTATGGCATGGGACAGCGCCAGCAGTACCGACTCCACCGCCGCCGTGAACTGCGCCAGCAGATCTGCGTCCTGCTCATCGACTACCACGCCACTCTGGCCGGTGGCGATAAGCATGCAGCTGTCGTTGGTCGAGGTGTCGCCATCAATGGTGATGCGGTTAAACGACTTGTCCGCAGCTACGCCAAGAATGCGCTGCAGCAGCGGCGCAGCAACAGCGGCATCCGTACCTATATAGGCCAGCATGGTGGCCATGTTCGGCATGATCATGCCGGCACCCTTGGAAATGCCTGTCAGGGTTACGGTCTTGCCGCCGAACTCGAACTGGCTCGAGGCCGCCTTTGGGCGGGTATCGGTGGTCATGATGCCGCTGGCGGCGTCTTCCCAGCCGTTTTCGTCCAGGGCAGCCAGAGCCGCCGGCAGTGCCTTTTCGATCTTATCAACCGGCAGTTTTTCACCGATGACACCGGTGGAAAACGGCAGGATACGCTCGATCGGCAAAGACACCAGCTGTGCCAGCGCTTCGCAGCAGCGCATTGCATCCTGCATGCCTTCGCTGCCGGTGCCGGCATTGGCATTACCTGTATTGGTCAGCAGATAACGCGGGGCGCAGGCGAGATGGCGCTTGGCGATCTGTACCGGCGCTGCGCAAAAGGCGTTGAGGGTAAAGACGCCCGCCACAGTGGCGCCCTCGCACAGCTCCATCAATACCAGATCCCTGCGGCCTGGTTTCTTGATGCCTGCCGACGCAGTGCCAATACGCATACCCTTGACGGGGTGCAACCTGGGTAAAGTTCCGGGACCTACAGCCATAACCACCTAATCCTCAATAGACGCCAGACGGGCAGCACCGGAAACCTTGTTTTACCGGTACCGCCTGCGGGTGCTTAGCTCAACTGACCGTGACACTGCTTGAATTTCTTGCCTGAACCACAGGGGCAGGGATCGTTGCGCCCGACCTTGGGCGCCTCGCGCACAAAAGTCTCAACCTGGGCATCTTCTTCCACCCCGGCATGCGCCTCGCCCGCGTCGTCCTGCTGCGGCGCCTCATCCTGCATGGCGCTGCTCGAGGCATGCTGGTAGTTCATCTGCTGATTCCGGGCCTGCTCGCGACGCTGCTGCTCGACCACATCCACTTCTTCAGGCTGACGCACCTGTACATGGCTCAGCACCTTGATCAGGTCGCGTTTGATATGCTCAAGCAGCTCCTGGAACAGCTGGAAGGCTTCGCGCTTGTATTCCTGCTTGGGGTTCTTCTGGGCGTAACCGCGCAGATGAATGCCCTGGCGCAGCTGATCCATGGTCTGCAGATGCTCTTTCCACAGTGTATCCAGCACCTGCAGCATGACCTGTTTCTCGAAGGTCCGCATGCCCTCGGCCCCCACCAGAGCTTCCTTCTGCGCATAGCTTTCGCTGATGGCGTTCATGATTTTCTCGCGCAGGCCTTCTTCGTGCAGACCATCGTCTTCATCCAGCCACTGCTGCAACGGCAGCGCTATGGCGAACTCGGCCTGCAGGGATTTTTCCAGCCCCTCGACGTCCCACTGCTCGGCCAGGCTTTGCGGTGCTATATATTCGCTGATGGCACCGTCGACCACCTCAGCCCGCACTTCGGTCACGATATCGGAGATATCATCACTGGCCATCAGTTCGTTACGCTGACGGTAAATCACGCTGCGCTGATCGTTCGCCACATCGTCGTATTCCAGCAGCGATTTGCGGATATCGAAGTTGCGACCTTCCACCTTGCGCTGAGCCTTCTCGATGGCATTGCTGACCATCTTGTGCTCAATCGCCTCACCGCGCTCCATCCCCAGCGCCTGCATGAACTGGCGCACGCGCTCGGAAGCGAAGATGCGCATCAGGTCATCTTCCAGAGACAGGAAGAAACGCGAAGAACCCGGGTCACCCTGACGACCAGCGCGGCCACGCAGCTGGTTGTCGATACGGCGCGACTCATGCCGCTCTGTACCCAGAATATGCAGGCCACCGGCTGCGACCACCTGGTCGTGACGCTCCTGCCAGGCCGCCTTGACCGCCACCAGATGCTCGTCCGACGGGTTATCCAGGGCGTCTATTTCCGCCTCCAGCTTGCCGCCGAGCATGATGTCGGTACCACGGCCGGCCATGTTGGTGGCGATGGTCACCGCGCCCGGACGACCGGCATCGGCGATGATGCCCGCTTCCATGACGTGGTTCTTGGCGTTAAGCACGCTGTGCTTGAGGTTCTGCTTGTTGAGCAGGGCCGAGATCAGCTCGGAGGATTCGATCGAGGCCGTACCCACCAGCACGGGCTGGCCCTTTTCCTGGCACGACTTGATTTCCTCGATGATGGCTTCGTATTTTTCTTCCATGGTCAGGAAGACGATATCGTTCTGGTCCAGACGCGAAACAGCGCGGTTGGTCGGAATGACCACCACATCCAGACCATAGATCTGGTTCAGCTCGAAGGCTTCGGTGTCGGCGGTGCCGGTCATGCCGGACAGCTTGCCGTACAGACGGAAGTAGTTCTGGAAGGTGGTGGACGCCAGGGTCTGGCTTTCAAGCTGAACCTGAACCCCCTCCTTCGCTTCAACCGCCTGGTGCAGACCTTCGGACCAGCGCCGTCCGGGCATAATACGCCCGGTGTGTTCATCGACGATGACCACCTGATTGTCCTGCACAATGTAATCGATGTCGCGCTGGAACAGGTTGTGCGCCCGCAGGGCCGCCAGCACATGGTGCAGCAGGCTCAGGTTACCAGGCGCATAGAGGCTCTCGCCTTCGCCCAGCAGCTTGTTGCTGACCAGGATGTCCTCCACCAGCTGATGACCGGCTTCAGTCAGTTCCACCGAGCGGTTCTTCTCGTCAACGACAAAGTGTTCGTTGATGACCTGAGTATCATCCTTGTGATCGATCTCGCCTTCAAAACGCTTGAGTTCGGGAATCAGAGTATTGATGGTGCGATACATCGCCGAGCTGTCTTCGGCGGGGCCGGAAATAATCAGCGGGGTACGGGCTTCGTCGATCAGGATGGAATCGACCTCATCGACTACGGCGAAGTTGAAGTCGCGCTGCGCCTTGTCGGCCAGGCTGAAGGCCATATTATCGCGCAGGTAGTCAAAGCCGAATTCGTTGTTGGTACCGTAGGTAATGTCGCTGGCGTAGGCATCACGCTTGACCTGCTGGTCCTGTCCCGACAGCACCACGCCGACACTCAGGCCCAGGCCTTCATAGAGTGGACGCATCCAGTCGGCGTCGCGACGCGCCAGATAGTCGTTGACCGTAACCACGTGCACGCCTTTGCCGCCGAGGGCGTTGAGGTAGACCGCCAGAGTTGCCACCAGCGTCTTGCCCTCACCAGTGCGCATTTCGGCCACCTTGCCTTCATGCAGCGCAATACCACCCACCATCTGCACATCGAAGTGGCGCAGGCCGAGCGTACGCTTGGAGACTTCCCGCACCACGGCAAACGCCTGCGGCAGTATCTGTTCCAGGCTTTCGCCCTGCTCCAGCCGCTGGCGAAAAGCGACGGTCATGTCCCGCAGCGCCTCGTCACTGAGCGGTTCCACTTCGGGCTCAAACGCGTTGATCTGTTCGACGATCTTGCCCATGCGCTTGAGTTCCCGGTCGTTCTTGCTCCCGAAAACCTTCTTCAATAGTGATGTCAGCATAATCCGAATTTCAACCAGTTGAATACAAAGACTTTTACGCGCGTGCCACGAAAAACGACTCGACATTCTACCCATATTGGGGCGCCGAGTAGAATTTTAAACGTAATTATTTTGCGACAGTATGCAAACCCGGCCGCCGGAAAGCAGTCAGGCCGGGAATAACCCGGCCTGACTGGATGCAACCCGATGCAAAAACCGCCCTGATCAGACCGCCCGCGCCGCCTTGGCGTAGGCAATAGGCGCCTTGGCGTCGTCGTCCTCGAAGGTCACGATATCCCAGGAATCCTGATTATCCAGCAGCTTGCGCACCAGCATGTTGTTCAGATAATGACCGGACTTGTGACCCACAAATTCACCGATCAGGCTTTTGCCCAGCAGGTACAGATCACCCACCGCATCCAGAATCTTGTGTTTGACGAATTCATCATCGTAGCGCAGGCCCTCGCTATTCAGAATGCGGTGATCATCGACCACAATCGCATTGTCAAAACTGCCTCCCAGGGCCAGATTTTTCGAGCGCAGGTACTCGATATCACGCATAAAACCGAAGGTACGGGCCCGGCTCACCTCGCGCACAAAGCTGGTGCTGGAAAAATCAAGACAGGCTTCCATGTTGCGATCGCTGAAGGCCGGGTGATCGAATTCGATGGTAAAGCCGACCTTGAAGCCATCGAACGGCTTGAAGGTGGCCACCTTGTCGTCGGCGCTAAAGCTGATCTCGCGCTTGATGCGGATAAACTGCTTGGGCGCATCCTGCTCCACAATACCGGCGGACTGAATCAGGAACACGAAGGGCGCGGCACTGCCATCCATGATCGGCACTTCTTCCGCACTCAGCTCCACACAGGCGTTGTCGATCCCCAGACCCGACAAGGCCGACATCAGATGCTCGACGGTCGCAACCCGCGCGCCGCCAAACGACAGATTACTCGACAGCGTGGTATCCACCACCAGATCCGCACGGGCCTCGATTTCCACCACCGGATCAAGATCGACGCGACGGAACAGTATGCCGGTATCCACCGCAGCAGGCTTGAGCGTCAGGTACACCTTTTCTCCGGTGTGCAGCCCGATCCCCGACGCCTTGATGCTGTTCTTCAAAGTACGCTGTCTGATCATGCTCGTAGCCAGTTCCGCCCGCAGAGGCGGCGAATAATAACAAAGGTGAGTTGAACGAGGCAAACCAGCACCGGCCTGTAACGCCCGGCACACCGGCTCCGCTCACCCACCCGGGTGGCCCGCATCAGTCTGCCTGACGGCGCAGAAAGGTCGGGATATCCAGCGCGCCATATTCGGCCTGCGAATGGTTGCCGCCCTGGCGCAGCGATCCGCGGGACGACTCGACATCGGCGGGCGCGGCGGGGTCATCCAGCATGGCTTCCTGGCGCTTGCGACGCAGTACCGTCGGCAGCTCGATATCGTGCATGTCCAGGGCAGCATCGGGCTTGTAGTTGCTGTTGTTGCTAACCACGCGGATTTCATCGGCACGCTTGTCCAGCCCCGTCGCCACAACGGTCACCTTGAGGTCATCCTTCATTTCCGGATCGATAACAGTACCCACCACTATGGTGGCGTTATCGGAGGCGTATTCCTCGACGATGTTACCCACTTCGGTAAATTCGCCCAGGCTCAGATCCAGACCCGCGGTAATGTTGACCAGAATGCCGCTGGCACCCTTGAGATCCACATCTTCCAGCAACGGGCTTTTGATGGCCGCTTCCGCCGCCAGGGTCGCACGGTCCTCGCCGCGGGCAATACCGGTACCCATCATCGCCATGCCCATTTCGGACATCACGGTACGCACGTCGGCGAAGTCGACGTTGATCATGCCTGGGCGGGTGATCAGATCCGCGATACCCTGCACGGCGCCCTTGAGCACATCATTCGCCGTGTTGAAGGCGTTCAGCAGGCTGCAGTTGCGGCCCAGCACCTGCATCAGCTTCTCATTGGGAATGATGATCAGGGAGTCGACCGAATCACGCAGCTCACGAATGCCATCTTCGGCAATTTTCATGCGCTTGCGGCCTTCAAACGGGAACGGCTTGGTGACCACCGCCACGGTCAGAATGCCCAGCTCACGCGCCACTTCGGCAACGATAGGCGCCGCACCTGTCCCGGTACCGCCCCCCATGCCGGCGGTAATGAACACCATGTCGGCGCCACGGATCATATCGGCGATCCGCTCGCGGTCCTCGATGGCAGCCTGGCGGCCGACTTCCGGATTGGCTCCGGCCCCCAGACCCTTGGTCAGCTCATTGCCAATCTGCAGCACCGAACGCGAAGCGGAGTTGCTTAACGCCTGGGCATCAGTATTGGCACAGATAAACTCAACGCCATCAACATCGCTGTTCAGCATGTGAAGGACGGCATTGCCGCCACCACCGCCCACACCAACAACCTTGATTATTGCGCTTTGTGGTACGTTATCGAGTAATTCAAACATATCCCCTTCCTCCGTTATAGCGCCTGCCAACTACATTCCGGCACCGTCAAAATACTAATAAGTTGTGCTTCCGAGGCCGCCTGGCGCCTCAGAAATTTCCCTGAAACCATGTTTTCATCCGCCCCAGCATCGACCCCACGCTGGGCAGTTCGGGTACCTGGATCTGGCGGCGCCGCGCCGGCAATTCATGCATGGAACTGCGAGGCGACACTGCCGGCAACCTGTTCGCCGGCGCCTGGTACTGGTGCTCCTGACGGGCGTAGTGCAGCAGGCCGGTGCCGGTGGCGTAAATCGGGTTCTTCAGCACGTCTTCCATGCCGAAAACGCCACTGGGTACCGCCAGGCGCACCGGCATATGGAAGATTTCCTCCGCCAGCTCCACCGCGCCTTCCATCTTGGCGCTGCCGCCTGTCAATACCAGCCCCGCCGCCACCAGATCTTCAAAGCCACTGCGACGCAGCTCGCTCTGGATCAGCGAGAACAACTCGTCGTAACGCGGCTCCACCACCTCTGCCAGCGCCTGGCGGGACAGATCCCGCGCCGGGCGATCCCCCACGCTCGGCACCTTGATGGTTTCATTCACCCCGGCCAGCTGGGCCAGGGCGCAGGCATACTTGATCTTGATCTGCTCGGCGTGCGGCGTCGGGGTACGCAGCGCCATGGCGATATCATTGGTCACCTGATCACCGGCAATCGGAATCACCGCGGTATGCCGAATGGCGCCGCCGATAAAGATCGCGATATCGGTGGTGCCACCGCCGATGTCCACCATGCAGACACCGAGTTCCTTCTCGTCGTCGGTCAGCACCGCATAGCTTGAGGCGAGCTGTTCGAGCACCACGTGATCGACTTCCAGCCCGCAGCGACGGATGCATTTCTCGATGTTCTGCACTGCGTTAATGGCACCGCTGACCAGATGCACCCGCGCCTCCAGCCGCACGCCGGACATGCCCAGCGGCTCGCGAATACCTTCCTGGTTATCGATCAGGTACTCCTGCGGCAGAATGTGCAGGATCTTCTGATCCGCCGGGATCGCCACCGCCCGCGCCGCATCGATGACCCGCTCCAGGTCGTGTTCGGTCACTTCCCTATCCTTGACCGCGACAATGCCGTGGGAGTTCATGCTGCTGATATGACTGCCGGCAATCCCTACGGTTACCGAGTGAATCTTGCAGCCGGCCATCAGCTCCGCTTCTTCCACCGCCCGCTGGATCGAGCTGACAGTGGATTCAATGTTCACCACTACGCCACGCTTGAGACCGCGGGAAGGCTGGGAGCCGACACCGATAATTTCAATGCGTCCGTCCGGGCCGACTTCGCCCACCAGGCAAACTACCTTGGAGGTGCCAATATCGAGCACCACGATCATGTTGCTGTCGGACATAGTTCTAACCCGCTTTCTCGTCTGTATCCGGTTTGGGCCGCCATTTGACGGCCACACCGTTGGTATACCGAATATCTACCTGTTCGATCTGCGCCGCGTGCTCCGCAAGCCCCTGACGGTAGACCTGAATAAATCGTGCCAGCCGCTCGGTCACCCGTTCGCGACCGACGACCACCCGCATGCCGTTGTCCAGCTCCAGCGTCCAGGCGCCCCGCGCCTCCAGCGACAGGCCACTGAGGTTCAGCCCGGCGCTCTGGAACATGCGGTTAAGATCATGAAACTGTGCCATCACCCGGCCGGTATCGCTGGCGGGGCCGTTGAGTCGTGGCAGCGCCGCGTACTCCGGTTTCAGCTCGGGCCAGAAAATATCACCCTCGTGATTCAGCAGCCCCTTGTCACCCCAGCGCGCCACAGGTACTTCCTCGTCAATCCGTACCTCGATCGCCGGTGGCCAGTCTCGCCGTACCTTGGCACCGCGCACCCAGGGCTCCTCCAGCAGTCGCTCCTGCACCCGGGACAGGTCCAGTTGCAGCAGGGGCGCATTCAGCCCCGCCGCCAAGCGCTGGGCCAGCTCCGCCTTGTTCAGATGACGCGCATCGCCGAGCACCCGCACCTCGGTCACCGGCTTGTCCAGCCAGCGCCACACCTGCTGTGCCAGCGCCGTGCACAGACCGGCAAAGATCGCCAGCGACACCAGCACCAGCACCAGCCGCACCAGTCCGCGTCCTGCGCCTGCAGAAACCGCGGCCACCTGAGCATGCGGCACCGCACTGCGCGATGCCTGCCGCCCCTGCATCATCGCTGTCACGCAGCGCCCCGCAGTATCCGCACCACCAGTTCCTCAAAGCTGATGCCGGCCCGCTGCGCCGCCATCGGCACCAGGCTGTGATCCGTCATGCCGGGGGCCGTATTCACCTCCAGCAGATGGAACTGCCCCTCGGCATCCTGCATCACGTCGATGCGTCCCCAGCCGCGACAGCCGATCACCGCAAAGGCCTCGCAGGCCAGCGTTGCCAGCGCCTCGCTCTGCGTATCATCCAGACCGTGCTCAAACAGGTAACGGGTGTCGTTGGCCTGATACTTGGCGTCGTAATCATAAAATTCGTGTGGCGTTTCAAGGCGGATCACCGGCAGGGCGACGCCATCCAGTACCGCCACGGTGAATTCGGCACCGGTTAGCCACTGTTCGGCGATAACACTGCGGTCGTACCGCAGCGCCTCGCCCAGCGCGCTTTCAAACTGCGTCCGGTCGCGTACCTTGCTCATGCCAAGACTCGAGCCTTCGTGGGCCGGTTTCACCATCACCGGGTAGCCAAGGCAGCGCTCGGCCTCATCCAGCATCTCCACCGAGGACAGCACCGCGAAGGGCGCCGTGGGCAGACCCGCGCCGACAAACAGCTGCTTGCTGCGCAGCTTGTCCATGCCCAGCGCCGAGGCTTCGACTCCACTGCCGGTATAGGCAATGCCGAGCATTTCCAGCACCCCCTGGATCACGCCGTCTTCGCCGCCGCGCCCGTGCAGAATAAGAAAGGCCCGATCAATGGGCTGGGCCTGCAGCTGGCTCACCGGACAGAGGTCCTGGCTTTCGCCATACAGATCGATACCAAAGGCGTCGACACCGGCGCGACCCAGCGCGCTCAGCACCGCCGCACCGCTTTTCAGCGACACCGCCCGCTCGGCTGAGTTCCCCCCCATGATGACCGCCACCCGCCCAAGATCCGCCGCCTCGGCAGCAGATATCCGGAAGTCAGTGCTATTAACCATGCGTTCTCCCCCGTCAGTCATGGGACAGGCTCAGTGATTTGAGTTCATGTGCCAGGGCGGTGATGTTGCCAGCGCCCTGGGTCAGCAGCAGATCGCCGGGGCGCAGAATACCGCGCAGCACCTCGGCCACCTGCTCGCTGTTCTCGATATAAACCGGGTCGACGCGGCCGCGCTGGCGGATACTGCGGCACAGGCTGCGGCTGTCGGCACCGGTCACCGGCTCCTCGCCGGCGGCGTAGACTTCCATCAGCAACAGGGTGTCCACCTCGGTCAGCACCTGCACGAAGTCTTCATACAGATCCCGCGTACGGCTGTAGCGGTGCGGCTGATAGATCATCACCAGCCGGCGGTCGGGCCAACCGTCACGTACAGCACGAATGGTGGCCTGGACTTCGCGCGGATGATGGCCGTAATCGTCCACCAGCATGGCGCTGCCGCCGTCGACCGGCACCTCACCCAGTACCTGGAAACGACGACCCACACCTTCGAACTGCTCCAGCGCCCGGCAAATGGCGGCGTCGCCGATACCCTCGTCTGTCGCCACGGCGATGGTCGCCAGCGCGTTCAGTACATTGTGCCGGCCCGGCATGTTCAGGCAGATATCTAGATCCGCGTGACCATCGGGGCGCTGCACGCGAAAGCAGGTGCGCATGCCGCTCTGGGTCACATTCAGCGCCCGGTAATCGGCGCCATCATTAAAACCGTAGGTCAGCATGGGGCGTCCAACTTCGGGAATGATGTCGCGCACCACCTCGTCATCCGTACAGAGCACCGCCAGACCATAGAACGGCAGGTTATGCAGAAAATCGATAAAGGTCTTTTTCAGACGATTGAAGTCACCCTCATAGGTATCCATGTGGTCGGCGTCGATGTTGGTGACGATGGCCACCATCGGCTGCAAATGCAGGAAGGACGCATCGCTTTCGTCGGCTTCGGCCACCAGATAGCGACTGCCGCCCATCTTGGCATTGGTGCCTGCGCTATTGAGACGGCCACCGATAACAAAGGTCGGATCCAGCCCGCCTTCGGCCAGCACTGAGGCAATCAGGCTGGTGGTGGTGGTCTTGCCATGGGTGCCGGCCACGGCGATGCCGTGGCGATAGCGCATCAACTCGGCCAGCATTTCGGCGCGAGGTATCACCGGCACCCGGCGCTCCCTGGCTGCCACCACTTCAGGGTTCTGCTCATTCACCGCGGTGGATGTCACCACCACGTCGGCCTGCTCGACATGCTCCGCCGCATGGCCGATAAAGACCTCCGCCCCCAGGGATTCCAGCCGCTGCGTGGTGGCAGACGGACGGATGTCGGACCCGGTCACGGCATAGCCCTGATTCAGCAGCACTTCGGCAATACCACACATACCCACTCCGCCGATGCCGACAAAATGAATACTGCGAATACGCCGCATCTCTGGAACTTCAAACACTGTCGGACTCTTTTGCATGACCGTACTCATTTCGTGATTTCCAGACAGGTTTGCGTCACCTTGACGAACACTTGGCGTATCCGTGTCACCTCGGCCGGAACTTCAAACACTGTCGGACTCTTTTGCATTACTGCGCTCATTTCATGGTTTCCAGGCAAGAGTCATAGAGAGCCGCCACTTCGCGCACATATGCCAGCACCATCCGGCGGCTCTTCATGTTTCTCACTTCATTGTTTCCAGGCAGATTCGCGCCACGTCCCGGCTGGCTTCCGGCCGGCCCTGTGCACGCGCGATCTTCGCCATGCTGAGCAGCGTTTTCCGGCTGCTCAGCTGCTCAAGTAATTTTTTCAGCGCAACCTCATCCAGATCGCGCTGCTGGATCAGCACAGCCGCTCCTGGGCCTGCCAGATAGCCGGCATTGCCGGTCTGGTGATCGTCCACCGCATGGGGAAAGGGCACCAGCACGGCAGCGACACCGGCGATGGACAGTTCACTCACGGTAAGGGCACCGGCCCGGCACAGCACCAGATCGGCCCAGCCATAGGCCTCATCCATGCGGTCAATAAAGGGCACGACCTCGGCCTCGACACCAGACTCCTGATACAGCGCCTGGGTCTCATCCAGCAGTTTCCTGCCGGTCTGATGTCGCACCTGCGGCCGCTGCTCGGGTGCAAGGGATGCCAGCACTCTGGGCAGCAGGTCGTTAATGGCGCGGGCCCCCAGACTGCCACCCACCACCAGCAGGCGCAGTGGCCCTGTGCGCCCCTGCATGCGCTCTTCCGGCGGCGCCAGCTCAAGGATGGCGCCGCGTACCGGGTTGCCGGTGAGGGTAACGTTGCGGCGGGCACCGAAAGCGCCACCGAAGGCTTCGAGCACCCTTGTGGCCATGCGCGCCAGGATGCGGTTGGTCATGCCGGCGGTGGCGTTCTGTTCGTGTATCACCAACGGGCGCCCCTGCAAGCGCGCCGCCAGTCCGCCGGGGCCTGCGGCAAAGCCGCCCATGCCCAGCACAAGGTCCGGCTGGTATTGGCGCAGCAGACGCCAGGCCTGCCACAGCGCCCGCAGCAGGCGCAGCGGCGCCAGCACAAGGCTCAGCCGGCCCTTGCCGCGCAGGCCGGCCACATCGATATAGTGCAGTTCTATGCCTGCCGCCGGTACCAGGTCCGACTCGATGCCCCGCCGGGTACCGAGCCATTCCACCTGCACGCCTTCACGCTGCAGCTCCTGCGCCGTGGCCAGCGCCGGAAATACATGACCACCCGTACCGCCGGCCATGACCAGCACCTTCTTACCCTGCCAGGCCGTCATGCCACGGACTCCGTTACTCGTGCATCCGAGCCGACACGACTGCGCCGGCGCCTGCGCGGCGTCTCGGCCGCCAGACGCTTGGTTTTAAGTTCAAAATCGATTCGCTGCACTATGGCAATCATGGCGCAGCACACCAGCAAGCTGCTGCCACCGTAGCTCAGCAACGGCAGTGTCAGCCCCTTGGTCGGCAAGGCACCGACATTCACGCCTATATTGATCAGCGCCTGGCCCGCGAAGATAAAGCCAAAACCATAGGCGGCGTAGGCCATGAAGAACTCTTTCTGCTTCTCCGCCTGACGCCCGATAAGGAAGACCCGCGCCACCAGCACGACATAAAGGCCGATCACCAGCAGCGCCCCCATCAGGCCAAACTCTTCCGCCAGCACCGAGAACACGAAATCGGTATGGGCTTCGGGCAGGTAGAACAGCTTCTGCACACTGCTGCCAAGACCGGTTCCGAACCAGTCACCACGACCAAAGGCAATCTGCGCCTGGGACAGCTGATAGCCGGCACCAAAGGGATCAGACCAGGGATCCTGGAAGGATTTAAGGCGCTCCAGGCGGTACGGCTGAGCGATGGCCAGAACACCGATCAGCGCACCGGCGCCGCAGGTGACCATCAGAAACTGCCCGAAACGCATGCCACCCAGAAATATCATGCCCATGACCGTGCCCATCAGCACCACCGCCGCACCGTAGTCGGGCTCCATGATCAGCAGGAACACCAGGATACCCAGCGGCAGCGCAGGCTTGGCAACACCGGTCCAGCTGCTGCGCACTTCACTCAGACGCCGCACCAGATAGCCGCTGAGGTAGAGCACCATAAAGAACTTGGCGATTTCCGACGCCTGCAGATTGACCGGACCCAGGCCAATCCAGCGCCGACTGCCGTTCACCTCACGGCCAATGCCGGGGATCAGCACCAGCAACAGCAGCAACAGCGCCACCAGCAGCAGTACAGGCCCCAGGCGGTGCCATAAAGCCAGCGGGATGCGTGACACCACCAGTGCCAGCACCAGCCCCAGAATCATGAAAATGCCGTGGCGGATACTGAAGAAAAAGGCCCCTCCAAAGCGCTCAGCCGCCACGTCCATCGACGCCGAGGTGATCATCACAAAACCAGTCAGTACCAGGCTGACGGCGGCCAGCAGCAGCCAGGGGTCGAACGGTAGCGTCCCCTTCTGCTGTGGCTGCAATGCCTGCCAGTACTTCTTGATCATGCCAGCGCCCTCACCGCGGTTACAAAGCAGCGGCCGCGCTCCGGATAGCCGCTGAACATGTCGAAGCTGGCGCAGGCCGGCGACAGCAGAACGATATCGCCGGGCCGGGCCAGGGTGGTGGCCTGTTGTACTGCATCATTCATGGACTGGGCATAGACACGGTTAACCGTATTGATCGCGGTATCAATGCGCGCTGCGTCGCGGCCGATCAGTACCAGCGCCCGGCCATAGCGGTTGAGCGGCGCATCCAGTTCGGCAAATTCGGCGCCCTTGCCATCGCCACCGGCGATCAGCACAAGACCTGCGCCCGCCGCCAGGGTCGGCCCCAATCCGTTCAGTGCAGCAACCGTGGCCCCGACATTGGTGCCCTTGGAATCGTTGACGTACGCCACACCGGCGACATCGGCGACCCACTGGCAGCGATGCTCGAGTCCGCCAAAGTGGCGCAGCGCCTGCAGCATGGCGGGCATCGGCAGACCGGCAGCATGGCCAATGGCCAGTGCCGCCAGCGCATTGCTGACATTGTGGCTGCCGCGGATGCGCAGCTCGCTGACCGCCAGCAGCCGCTCGCGGCCCAGCGCCAGCCAGTCCTGCCCAGCGTCGTCCTGCAGCAATCCAAAGCGTTTCAGATCAGGCGCGCCCAGGTGATAGAGCCAGGTTTCCACACCCTTGGGCAACAGCGGGTGGGTCAGCGGATCGTCCTTGTTCTCCACCACCTTGCGGGCACCGCGAAAGATACGGTGCTTGGCTCGGTAGTAGTCCTGCACGCTGTCGTAGCGGTCCAGATGATCGGGACTGATATTCAGCACCGTGGCGACTTCGGCACGCAGATCGGATGTCGTTTCCAGCTGAAAGCTCGACAGTTCCAGCACATAGAGCGCCTGCTCGCCGCCGGCCAGCATGTCCAGCACCGGCGTTCCCAGATTGCCGCCGACACCCACATCAATGCCCGCCGCCGTCGCCATTTCACCCACCAGGGTCGTGACGGTGCTCTTGGCGTTGGAGCCGGTGATGGCAATAACGGGCGCGCTGATGGCACGGCAGAACAGATCGATATCACCGGTCAGGCGCACACCGGCGGCCAGAGCCTGGCGAATTGCCGGGTGACTCTGGGCCACACCCGGGCTCAGCACCAGCTCGTCGGCCCGCGCCAGAAAGTTGCCGTCCAGCTCGCCGCAATGCACCTCTACATCAGGCGCAAGCGCGCGCAGCTCTTCGAGTCCTGGCGGCGCCTGGCGGGTATCCACCACGGCAAAGCGACGGCCAAGACGCTGCAGATGCCGCGCACAGGAGAGCCCGGTCTTGCCCAGACCGATCACCACTGTTAGCCGATCACTCGAAATCAGACTCATTTAGCTGCCGTTCCCTTTTGCATAAGTATCAAATAGCCACAACCCGCACCGATGCGACCTTTAGCGAATCTTCAGCGTCGCCAGACCGATCAACACCAGCACCACCGTGATGATCCAGAAACGCACGATAACCCGCGGCTCCGGCCAGCCTTTGAGCTCAAAGTGGTGATGAATCGGTGCCATGCGGAAGATGCGTCGGCCCGTCAGCTTGAACGAGGCCACCTGCAGAATCACCGACACTGTTTCCATCACGAAAACACCGCCCATGATCACCAGTACCAGCTCCTGTCGCACGATCACCGCCACTGTGCCCAGCGCAGCCCCCAGGGCCAGGGCACCGACATCACCCATGAAGACCTGAGCCGGATAGGTGTTGAACCAGAGAAAACCCAGCCCTGCGCCAACGATGGCACCGCAGAAAATAATCAGCTCACCGGCACCGGCGATATAGGGAATATTCAGATAGCTGGCGAACTGGCTGTGCCCGGTCAGGTAGGCGAAGACCGCGAGCGCGCCGGCCACCATGACCGTGGGCATGATGGCCAGCCCGTCCAGACCGTCGGTGAGGTTGACCGCGTTGGAGCTGCCAACAATGACGAAATAGGTAAAGACGATAAAGAAGATGCCAAGATCCAGCGCCACTTCCTTGAAGAAGGGCACGATCAGAGTGGTTTCGGCCACACCCGGCGCCGAGCTATAGAGTGCGATGGCAGCCCCCAGGCCACCGACGGACTGCCAGAAATATTTCCAGCGGGCCGGCAGACCACGGGAGTTTTTCTCCACCACCTTGCGCCAGTCATCGACCCAGCCCACGGCGCCGAAAATAAAGGTCACGCCCATCAGTATCCAGACGTAGCGGTTGCCAAGATCACTCCACAGAAAGGTACTGATGCCGATCGCCAGCAAAATCAGGCCGCCGCCCATGGTCGGGGTGCCGGCCTTGCTGAGGTGGGACTGGGGGCCGTCATTACGCACCGACTGACCGATCTGGCGATTCTTCAGCAGACTGATCAGACGCGGGCCCGCGAACAGCGAGATCGCCAGCGCCGTCAGCACACCGAGAATGCCGCGCAGCGTAATATACTGAAACACAGCAAAGCCTTTAAAATACTGCGTCATAAATTCGGCAAAAATAACCAGCATCTAGTGAGATTCCCCTTGCGTCAGGCCAGATACGACCTGATCCATAGCGGCGCTGCGCGACCCCTTGACCAGCAGGGTTAGCTGCGCATGCGCCAGTGTATTAAGTGTGCCGATCAACTCGGCTCGGCTGTCAAAATTTTGCCCATCGCTACCGCCCTGTGTGCAATAGGCAGCAATCGCGTGACGACACAGGGGCCCGGTGGCATAGAAACCTTCGATACCGGCGCTGGCGGCATAGGCCCCCACCTCGCCATGCTGCTCGGCAGCATCAGCTCCGAGTTCCGCCATGTCACCAAGTACCAGCACCCGCTCACCCGGCAGACTCGCCAGCACGTCGATGGCAGCCTTGACCGACGCGGGGTTGGCGTTATAGCTGTCATCAATCAGCCGACAGCCGGCCACGCCCGCTATCGGCTTCATCCGCCCGGGCACCGCTTCGAAACGCTCCAGCCCCTGCACAATCAGATTCAGATCCAGACCCGCGGCAAAGGCCGCTGCCGCTGCCGCCAGGGCATTGGCGACGTTGTGACGCCCCAGCACCTGCAGACGCACAGCAGCACGCTGCTCTGCGACAACCAGCTCAAAGCCATGACAGCCATTGGGCTGGTAATACAGGTCCGTGGCCGTCACATCCACATCGCTGCGGTCCAGCCCGAAGCTCAGTACCCGGCACTGCTCCAGCTGTCGCAGCCAGGTATACACGTGAGGATCATCGGCATTGACCACCGCCGTGCCACCGGCATTAAGACCATTGAAGATCTCGCCCTTGGCCCGCACCACTCCCTCGAGCGACCCAAAGCCCTCCAGATGGGCACCAAAGGCGTTATTCAGCACAGCCACATCGGGCCTCGCCAGTCCCGACACATAGTCGATCTCGCCGGGGCCGCTGGCGCCCATCTCGATCACGGCATAACGGTGCTGCTGTTCCAGCCCGAACAGCGTCAGCGGTACGCCGATTTCGTTGTTCAGATTGCCGCGGGTTGCCAGCGTAGGGCCTGCGCCGGCCAGTATGGTAGCAAGCATTTCCTTAACAGAAGTTTTACCGCTACTGCCCGTAACCGCGATCAGGGAGCCGGTAAAAAAGGTGCGATTGTATTGCGCAATGGCACCGAGCGCGAGTCGCGCATCGGCGACAACCAGCTGCGGTATCGCCAGCGGCAACAGGCGCTCGACCACCGCCGCCACCGCCCCCTGGCGCTGGGCCTGGGCGACAAAGTCGTGGGCATCGAAATTCTCACCGCGCAGCGCCACAAACAGATCACCCGGCTGAATCCGGCGGGTATCGGTGCTGACGCGGGCAATGCTGATGGCACTGCCATTACCGCCTTCAAGACGCCCATCCAGTACCGGCACCAGCTCGGCAAGACTGAAACACCCGATCATGACAGCGCCCCCTGTTTGCGCGCATCCAGCGCCTGCTGCGCGATCAGCTGATCGCTGAACGGACGACGCTGGCCGTTAATTTCCTGATAATCTTCATGCCCCTTGCCCGCAATCAGCACGATATCGCCAGCACCGGCACGGGCCAGGGTTTGCTGGATCGCCCGTGCCCGATCAGGTTCCACCTCGCAGCCCCTGGCACTGTCGATACCTTCCTGAATCATGTCGATAATGCGTGCCGGGTCTTCGCTGCGCGGATTGTCGCTGGTAATCACCACCCGATCCGCCAGGCGCGCGGCAATGCTGCCCATCTGGGCGCGCTTGCCGGTATCGCGGTCACCGCCGCAACCAAACAGGCACCAGAGCTGGCCCCCGACATGCTCGGCCAATGCCTGCAGCGCCTTTTCCAGCGCATCCGGCGTATGGGCGTAGTCGATAACCACCAGCGGCAGGGCGCCGCCACCAAAACACTCCATGCGACCACACACCGGCGTCAGGCCATTGAGGCCGCGCTGCAGCTGCTCGCTGTTAAGCCCGGCCAGTTGCAGCACCGCGGCACTGAGCAGCAGGTTACTGAGATTGAAGTGCCCCAGCAGGCGGTTCTGAATGTCCATTTCGCCAAACTGAGTATGCAGCCGCAGCTGCATGCCGTTGCTGTTGAGCTGGCTGCTGACCGGATAAATATCAGCGTCCGCCCTGGTGCCAAAGGCCAGCAGCTCACGCACATCGGCATAAGGACGCTGCAGCAAACTGCGCCCGAAGGCATCATCGGCATTGATGGCCAGCAGTGGCACCGCCATGGCATCGAACAGGCGCGCCTTGGCGGCGCCGTAAGCCTCCATCGAACCGTGGTAGTCCAGATGATCGCGACTCAGGTTGCTGAACGCCGCCACGTCGAAGGCGATCCCTTCGACTCGCCCCTGCTCCAGCGCGTGGGACGACACCTCCATCACCACCGTATCTGCACCCTGCGTACGGAAATCCGCCAGCAGGCGCTGCAGTGCGATGGGGTCCGGCGTGGTATGACTGGCGGTTGCCAGGGCGTCGATAAAGCCGTTGCCCACGGTGCCGATCAGCGCCGTGCGCCGCCCGGCAAGGTTCAGCGCCTGGGCAATGTAATGACTGCAGGAGGTCTTGCCGTTGGTTCCGGTCACGCCAATCATCTGCATGGCACGGCTCGGTTCGCCGTAGAACAGCGAGGCCATGGGGCCTATGCGCCACGCCAGCTGTGCAACGGCCAGCACCGGCACGCCGAAATCGGCCTGCGCGACTGCTGCCGCCTCGGCCTCATCCACCAGCACCGCCACGGCGCCACGGGCGACCGCCGCAGGGATGAAGTCGACACCCCGATGCGTCAGCCCCGGGCGGGCGAAAAACAGCTCACCGGCCTGCAGCGTGCGGCTGTCCTGGGACAGGCCCCCGATAACGAGCGAAGCCAGAGGGGTGTTAACCGCCTCTGGCAGGAGCTGTTGCAATCTAGCTTGCGCGATTTGAGTCATGCTATTTCATCGCCACCCGCTTGGTATCCTTCTCTGGCCAGTCATCCGGCGCCACGTTCAGCAGCCGCAGCGCGCCGGCCGCAATACGCGAAAATACCGGCGCCGCCACCTCGCCACCAAAATATTCCTGCCCCTTGGGGTTATCGATCATCACCACCATGACCAGCTCCGGGTTTTCCACCGGCGCCACGCCTGCAAAGACCGACACATACTGATCGGCGATATAGCCCCCGGCGCCAATCTTGTGGGTCGTACCGGTCTTGCCGGCAATGCGATAGCCCGGCACCCGGGCCCGGGTGCCGGTGCCACCGCTGTGGGTTACCGTTTCCATCATGGCCAGCACATCCCGGGCCACCTGCTCCGGCATCACGCGCACCATGGGCGCAGGTTCGGTCTGCTTGAGCAGGGAAACGGGGCGAATCATGCCGTTGCTGGCGAAGGGAATATAGGCATGGGCCAGCTGCAGCGGCGTAACCGAAAGCCCATAGCCATAGGACATGGTGGCGCGCTCTACGACCTGCTTTTCCGACACATAGGGCAGGGAACCCGACTGCTCGCCCGGGAAGCCCGTGCCCGGCACCTGCCCCAGACCCACGTTGGTCATCAGATTGCGCACTGCATCGCCGTGCATGCTGAGGGCCAGCTTGGTCACGCCGACGTTGCTGGACTTGGTAATAATGCCGGTGAGATCCAGGATGCCGTAGTTGCGGTGATCCCGGATGGTGTGGCCCTTGATACGGATATAGCCCGGCGACACATCCACCGGAGTGTCGGGCTTGTACTGACCGCTCATCAGGGCTGCCGCTACGGTGAGCGACTTCATTGGCGAGCCGGGCTCGAACAGGTCCGTCAGGGCACGGTTGCGCAACGCACTGCTGCTGAGCTTGCTGCGATCATTGGGGTTGTAGGACGGCTGGTTCACCATGGCCAGCACCTCGCCGGTATGGGCATTGAGCACCACCGCCGCCGCGCCGTCGGCATGATGCACCTGCACCGCAGCCTTGAGCTCACGATACGCCAGATACTGCAGCCGCAGGTCGATACTCAGCTGCAGGTTGCGGCCGGGGTCAGACTCTTCGAGCGAGCGGATGTGCTTGATGGTACGGCCAAGCCGATCCTTGAGCACCAGCTTGCTGCCAGGATCGCCGCGCAGCCAGTCGTTGTAGGCAAGCTCCATACCCTCCTGCCCTTCACCGTCAACATTGGTAAAGCCCACCAGGTGACTGGTGACTTCGGCCGCCGGATAGTAGCGCTTGTACTCCCGATCCACATGGATGCCGGGCACCCGTAACGCCGCGACCTGCTGAGCCAGTTCCGGTGACACCTGACGCCGCAGATAGATGAACTGGCGTGACTTGAATTCGTTGAGGCGGCCCAGCAGCTCGGTACGATCCAGCTCCAGCAGCTGCGCCAGACGTCCGAGGGACGGGTGATTCAGATCGGCCTTGCCAGGGTCGGCCCAAATGGTCGCCACAGGTGCGCTCACGGCCAGAGGCTCGCCGTTACGGTCGGTAATCTGGCCACGGTGCGCCGGAATCAGCATGGTGCGCAGGGTACGGGCATCACCCTGACTCTGCAGAAACGCCTGATCCTGACCATAGAGGGAAAACAGCTTGAACAGGATGGCCGAGGCGATGATCGCCAGCAGCCCAAACAGCAGTATTAGCCGCCAGCTCTTGGCCGCCTGATTGTCGACCTGGCGCGAATCAGCGCTCATGACGCACGATCTCAATCATGCCAGGCTCGGGCACCAGCATGGCCAGGCGTTTGCTCGCAACCTGCTCAATGCGGTTGTTCGCCGCCCAGGCACTTTCTTCCAGCACCAGCTGGCCCCACTCCACCTGAAGCTCATCCCAGTTGGCAATCAGGTTCTGATGCTGGTTAAACAGTATGCGGTACTGATAGGCGCTGAAAATCACCGCCATGGCACTGCCAACCAGCAACAGCACCAGTACCAGCAGCACCATCGCCGGACGTGTCAGCTCTGCAGCACTGTACAGACGCAACGACGCTGCAGGGGCAGATTGGGTATCTGCCCCTGCAGCGTCGACGGATTTCCAACCCTGTAACCAGTACAGGATTCGGAACGGGCGCCAATCCATGGCTGGCAATTTCATTTGATACGCACCGCGACTCGCATGACCGCGCTGCGTGCGCGGGGGTTTTGCTGAACTTCAGCGGGGCTGGCCTTGATCGCCTTGCCCGCGGACTTAAGACGCTGTTGCAGCATTTCCTGGGTCACGGGAATACCGCGCGGCAGATGCTCGTCACCCTTCACATGCTTGCGAATGAAGCGTTTGACGATGCGATCTTCCAGCGAATGAAAGCTGATCACCACCAGGCGGCCTCCTATCGACAGCAAATCCAGTGCCTGGTCCAGGCAACGCTCAAGGTCTTCCAGTTCCCGGTTTATATGAATCCGGATAGCCTGAAAGGCTCGCGTCGCCGGATGTTTCCCCTTCTCCCAGGCAGGGTTCGCTTCCGCGATAATCTTGGCCAACTGCGCCGTGGTGGTGATCTGCACCTCTTGGCGCGCCGCAACAACGGCACGCGCCATACGTCGGGCAAAGCGCTCTTCACCGTAAGTGAAGATCACATCTGCCATTTCCTTTTCATCGGCCGTCGCGATCCACTGCGCCGCGCTCTGACCAACATCGGGGTTCATCCGCATATCCAGCGGACCTTCATTCAGAAAACTGAAACCGCGCGTGGCATCGTCCAGCTGCGGCGAGCTCACGCCCAGATCCAGCAGGATGCCGCCGACCTTACCGGCAAGCTGGCGCGCACGCACATACTGATCCATATCCGCAAAGGAACCACGCTCGATCTCAAAGCGGGGCTCGTCACCAAAACGCTGAGCGGCGTAGGCGATCGCCTCGGGGTCCTTGTCGATGGCCAGCACGCGCCCCTGCGATTGCAGCTGTTCCAGAATCAGCCCGCTGTGACCGCCTCGCCCAAAGGTGCCATCTATATAGAAGGCATCCGGGTCCTGCACCAGGGCTTCGACCGCCTCGTGCAGCAATACGGTGGTGTGACTGAAATCCTGTATCATTCGTGCTCGACAACCTGTGTGCTGTAATCAATTGGCTTACAGTGACAGCGTCTGCAACTCATCCGGCAGCGCCATACCACCCTCTACATCTTTCAGATACTGCTCGCGGGTCTGATTCCAGAGATCCTCGCTCCAGATCTCGAACTTGCGACCCTGCCCCAGCAATATCACCTTCTTGTCGAGCCCCGCGTATTCGCGCAACGGCGCGGTCAGCAGCAATCGTCCGCTGCCATCCATCTCCAGATCCGTGGCATGACCAATCAGGAGTCGCTGGATACGCCGCGCAGCCGGATTAAAACTCGGCAAGGCCTCGATTTTCTGCTGAATCTGCTCCCATTCGGGCAGTGGGTAGAGCAACAGACAACGCTCTTCGGTATCAATGGTGGCCACCAGACAACCCTCGCATCCCGCCTGAATCTGCTGGCGATAGCGTGCCGGAATGGCCATGCGGCCCTTGGCATCGAGATTGATTGGATTTACGCCTCGAAACATGGAGCCTTCACCCTCTGCTCAAACCACTTTCACCACGAAATTCCCATAATTACCCACATCTGCCCACTTTACCCCACTTGCGCACACTATAGGAACTAACCACAGGCAATGCAAGGCAGCCGGAGTGGCACCTTCCATGGAGATAAGCGAACGCATTAGCTAATTTAAAGCCACTGACAGAGTGTCAAGAGTGGCTGGAAAATAACTGATATAGGAATCAGTCAATTAGGACAAAAACGCGGAAATATCTGGCACGCGGGGTAACGCTACTGCATGAGTAAATTAGTTGGATGAGCTCGCCTGTAAGCCGGGTTCTGTCGAGGACAGTCATTCATCTACGATGCATGTCACCATACACCTTTAGCGACCTACCCGGACCCAGCGCGGGCCGCGCCTAGTGGGTCCCTATTTGGTCTTGCTCCGAGTGGGGTTTACCGTGCCGTGGAATGTTGCCACCCACGCGGTGCGCTCTTACCGCACCCTTTCACCCTTACCGTCATGCAGCTCCGAAGAACTCCATGCTTAGGCGGTCTACTCTCTGTTGCACTGGCCGTCGGCTTGCGCCGCCCAGACGTTATCTGGCACTCCGCCCTGTGGAGCCCGGACTTTCCTCCCCTGCGCAAGCGCAGCGACGACTGTCCGGCGAACTCATCCGGGCGCAAGAATACCAGTATCCACACAAAGCGCAAGCCACGGCAGCGGGCCTTTTTTACCCAGTTCCACTCAGGCGTCGCGCCTAGTCAGCGCCAGCTGATAAAGAAAGTTCTTTTTCAGGCCGGTCAGCTTGGCGGCCAGCGCCGCGGCCTGCTTGATCGGCAGCTCTTCCAGCAGCACGTCAAGCACCCGCATGGCCTCGATGTTGACCTCATCTTCGGCCGCCGCCGGCGCACCCTGCACCAGCACCACAAATTCACCTTTCTGCTGATTGGCATCCTGACGCATCCACTCAAGCAACTCAGATACCGGTGCACCCTTTATAGTCTCGAATGTCTTGGTTAGCTCCCGTGCGGCCACCAGCATCCGCTCAGACCCGAAGCAGGCCTGCATGTCCTCCAGTGATGCCAGAATCCGGTGGGTAGACTCATAGAAGATAAGCGTGCGTTCCTCCCGCGCCAGCGCCTCCAGACGCTGGCGCCGCGCCAGACTCTTGGCCGGCAGGAAACCTTCGAACACAAAGCGGTCGGACGGCAGGCCCGCCGCACACAACGCCGTCACCAGCGCACTGCAGCCCGGTACCGGCACAACCCTGAACTGAGCCTCGCGCACCGCCCGCACCAGCACGAAACCTGGGTCAGAAATCAATGGCGTTCCAGCATCAGAAATCAGTGCAATGCTTTCACCAGCAGCCAGGCGCTCAATAATTCGCTCGATTCGCTGCCGTTCGTTGTGATCATGCACTGAAATCATGGGCGTTTTAATGTTAAAGTGCGCCATTAAACGTGCACTGTGACGGGTATCTTCCGCCGCGATCAGTGACACTGTCTGCAGCACCTCAATTGCACGCGCAGTCATGTCTGCGAGATTGCCTATGGGTGTTGCGACAACATACAAAACCGCTTCCGACATCGTGAATCCATCCGTCTTTTGGGGTGACAGAGTATATGATGAATCCGCTGCGCCTGTCTCTGACCGCCAGCCTGCTGGCCCTATTGCTTGTTGGCTGCAGTACGCCGACATCCAGGACACCCGCACCCGCCGCCAGTACTATCGAACGCGAGCAAAACGCCATCGCGGCGCTGCTCGATGAAGCCAGCCGCGCCCAGCCTATCCGTTCGGCCGAACTGCGCGTCCAGGCGGCCCGCGCACTGATTGGCATCGATCAGCGTGACCAGGCCATTGCCATTCTGGAGCGCATCGATACCGCACTGCTGCCGCCCATCCTGCGCTTTGATATTGCCAAGCTCAAGGCAGGCACCGCACTGGAGCGCCAGGACAGCAGCCAGGCGCTGCTCTATCTGGCCGAAATGCCCAGCAGCGAACCCCTGCCCACCGCCCAGGCCATTGAGCTGGGCGAACTGAGGGCGCAAGCCTATCAGCAGCAGCAGAACAACCCGGGCGAGCTAAAGGAACTGATCAAGGTGGCGCAGCTGCAGCAGGATCCCGTCCTGCGCCAGGAACTGCATGAGCGCATCTGGGCACTCCTGGGCGAACTGCCCCGTGCCGGCCTTGAGCACCTGATCAGCGCCGGCGACGCATCCTATTACGAGCAGGGCTGGTACGAGCTGGCCCTGAATCTTCGCACCAGCACGGACCTGACCGGGCAGTACAACAGCCTGACAGCATGGCGCACCCTGTGGCAATCCCACCCCGCCCTGCAACTGCCGCCGCAGGCCGTAGCCGCACTCCTTGACTCCAGCGTCTCATCGACCCGGCGCATCGGCCTTCTGCTACCCCAGAGCGGCTCGCTCGCCAAGGCCGCCAGCGCCATCAGCGACGGCTTCATGGCCGCCTATTACCAGGCCCAGCGCGAAGGCCAGCCGGTGCCGGAAATACAGCTGCTGGATTCAACCCTGGTCAATACGCCCGAGCAGCTGATAAACCTGACCCGCACCATGCAGCTTGATCTGGTGGTCGGCCCGCTGGACAAGAACTATGTCAACCAGATCGCCCTCGCCACCGAACTGCCCATACCGGTGCTGGCGCTGAACAATACCAATATCGAGACCCCCGCGAACCTCTACCAGCTCGGCCTCGCCGCCGAGGATGAAGCCCAAGCTGCCGCCCAGCGCGCCTGGCAGGATGGCCGGCGTCGCATGCTGATGATGATTCCGGAAACCGACTGGGGCTCGCGCGTAGGCCAGGCCTTTGTCCATGAGTTCGAGAGCCTCGGCGGTCAGATCGTCGGTGCCGTGACCTTTGCCGAGCAGGCGGGCCTGGCGGACCAGGTCGTAGCGCTGCTCAACATCGACCGCAGCGAAGCGCGCACCAAGCGTGTGCGCCAGGTCGTTGGCAACCGCATCCAGGCCGAACGCCAGCCGCGCAATGATGCCGACGCCCTGTTCCTCAGCGCACTACCGGTAGAGGCCCGCCAGATCAAACCCCTGCTGGCCTTTAACTATGCAGGCGACCTGCCGGTCTATGCCACCTCACACCTGTATAACGGCAGCCCCAACAGCCTCAGCGACATTGACCTCAACGGCATACTGTTCTGCGACCTGCCCTGGGTGATAGGCCCGCCCAGCACGCTGAAACTGGCCATGAGCCAGCAGCGCGACGACACCGACACCCGCTTCGGCCGCCTCTATGCCCTGGGCGCCGACGCCTTCACACTGCACCCTTACCTGGAGCAGTTGCGGGCAAGCCCGCAGGCACGCATCAGCGGTGAAACCGGCCAGCTGCATCTGGTATCCGGCTCGCGCATCGCCAGAGATTTGCCCTGGGCCCGGTTTGACAATGGCGTCCCCAGCCTGCTGACACCCGCGAGCAACTGATGGACAGACGCGCCAGCGGACAGCGTGCCGAAGACCGGGCCCTGAACTGGCTTGAACAGCAGGGCCTGGCGCTGCTGACGCGCAACTACCACTGCCGCCTTGGCGAAATCGACCTCATCATGCAGCACGCCAATTGCCTGGTCTTCGTTGAGGTACGCAAGCGCGGCCGCAGCAGCCTGGCCAGCGCTGCCGCCTCGGTCGACGCCCGAAAACAGCAAAAAATCATCCTTACCGCCAACCATTACCTGAGCCAATACCCTCAGCGGGCCACCCAGCCCTGTCGCTTTGATGTGATCGCACTCGAATCAGATTCACCGACAGCCACCCCGCTATGGTATAAAGACGCCTTCAGGCCCTGAGATCGGAAACACCGCTGAATGGAACTCGAAGACCGCATTGTCAGCCAGTTTCACAGTTCGATGGATATCAATGCCCATACCATCGAACACTACACACCCATGATCGCCAACGCCGGCGAACAGCTGCTGCATTGCCTGGTAAATGAAAACAAGATTCTGTGTGTCGGCAACGGCGGCTCCGCAGCGCTGGTGCAGCATTTCAGCGCCTTACTGCTGAACCGTTACCGCCATGAGCGCCCGGGGCTGCCCGCTCTCGCCCTGTCCGCCGACAGCGCTACCCTGACCGCCATCAGCGAAGACAGCGGCTTCAGCGATATCTACTCCAAGCAGATTCGCGCCCTCGGCCAGCCCGGGGACATTTTGCTGGTGGTCTCGACCCATGGCCGCGCCAACAACCTGGTTCAGGCCATCCAGGCCGCCCACGACCGGGACATGAGCGTGATCGCACTGACCGGCTACGATGGCGGCAACACCACGGCACTTTTACGCCCCGATGAGATCGAAATCTGCGTTCCGGCCGATGATGATGTACTGATACACGACGCCCATCTGCTGGTACTGCACTGCCTGTGCGATCTGATCGACTACCAACTGTTTGGAGCCTGAAACCGATGAAAACACTGTTAATTGCCACCAGCCTCGCCAGCCTCGTCGTCCTGTCCGGCTGTTCGTCACTGATCAGCGCCACCCGCGAAGAGCCCATCCAGGAAGACAAGGGATACCGCACCCTGGGGAATTACCTGGAAGACGAAGTCATCGAGACCAAGACCCTGGTCAATATCAACAAGGGCTCGATCGGCCTGCGCAACGCCCACGTCGACGCAACCAGCTATAACGGCCTGGTACTGCTCACAGGCCAGGTTCCCAGCGCCGCCACCCGCGACGAAGCCGAACACATCGCCAGCCAGATTCGCGAAGTGCGCAAGGTGCATAACGAACTGGAGATTGCCGGCCCGACGTCCGGCATAGTGCGCAGCAATGATGCCTACCTGACCAGCCGCGTCAAACTGCAGCTACTGGCAGAGCGCAACATCAACGGCGGTCGCATCAAGGTCGTCACGGAAAACAGCACGGTATTTCTGATGGGCCTGGTGACCCAGAAGGAAGCGGATATAGCAGTACGCCTGGTGCGCACCATTACCGGCGTGCAGAAAATCGTCAAGGCGTTTGAATACATCTGACGGAAGGGGGCAGACTGCGCCACGCGCAGCCTGCCCGACATAGCAGCCACCATCACAGCTGCGGCTATTCATAGCCGCTATTTCACAAGCAACTATTTTACGACCTTGAGACTCGGGCGCCCGGGCTTTGGCCTTTTGGGCGTACTCGGCTGAACGCTCTCCCCGCCCTTCTCACTCTCCTCAGCCGCCCGCCCGTCGACCGCCTCATCGGCATCCACCGGCTGCAGACGCTCATAGTAGTCAGCGCCGGGCTCCATGCCGAACCCCATGCCCATGGCATTCTCCTTGGCGAAGATGGCCATCAGCGCCGCGTAGGGCACCCGTACCTGCATGGGCACACCACCAAAGCGGGCACTGAACGAAATCTCGTTCCCCCCCATAAAGAAGTCACGCACGGCCGAAGGCAGCACATTCAGCACTATCTGACCGTCCTGTACAAACTGGCGCGGCACCACAACATGGGGCGCCTCTGCATCCACCACCAGATGGGGCGTGCAGTCATTATCGAGGATCCATTCATACAGACCTCGAGCGATATAGGGACGACTAGGATTCATTACTCTGTCTCCGCAGGCACAGCCGCATATCCCTGACGCGGCGCCCTGCCTTCTGTAATTCAAGATGACGGACCTTGCCACCTTTACCTGCGCCAGCAGCCTTATCGGCAGCCAGAGCGCACGCGGGCATTGCCCATAAAAAAGGGACAGAGTCGCCTCCATCCCTTGATTCAGTAGTGCTGCAACCCAGAGGTTATCAGTCGCGCATCTCGCGCTCAGCTTCCGACAGGCTTTCCTGGAAAGCCTCACGCTCAAAAATGCGCTTCATGTAACGCACCAGCATCTTGCACTGCGCTTCCGGCAGCTCGATACCCATGGCGGGCAAACGCCACAACAGCGGCGCCAGGCAGCAATCTACCAGGGAAAACTCTTCACTCATGAAGAAGTCCTTTTCTCCGAAGATCGGAGAAATGGCGACCAGACCGTCGCGCAAGTCCTTGCGGCAGCGCTCGATCTCGGATGCATCAGCCTTGCCAGCCAGAATAGTATCTGCCAGACCACACCAGTCATGCTGGATGCGGTACATGTACAAACGACTTTCTGCACGCGCTACCGGATAAACCGGCAACAGCGGCGGATGTGGAAAGCGCTCATCGAGATATTCCATCATCACATTAGGCTCATACAACACCAGCTCCCGATCCAGCAGGGTCGGCAGGCTGTTGTAGGGATTCAGTGACGACAAATCCTCGGGCAAGTCACTTTCGGTGCAGTCGACGATATCGACTGCGACCCCTTTTTCCGCCAGCACGATACGCACGCGGTGGCTGTAATGGTCTGCACCATTGGAAAAGAAGGTCATGGAAGAACGCTTAGCCACTACTCCCATCGGATAATCCCCGTCAGTCTTCATTTAAAAAATAAATGCGGCCCAATCCTTCAGGCCGCATTCGATCGTTGCTCGAACACAAGAACCTTAGTGTACGTCTTTCCAGTACTCTTTCTTCAGCGCAAATGCGAACAGGAAGAAAATAAACAGGAAGATAAGCACCTTGGTACCAATGCGCTCGGATTCAAGACGGTACGGCTCACCCATGTAGGCCAGGAAGTTGGTCAGGTCGTAGACCGTCTTGTCGAACTCTTCGACTGTCTGGCTACCACTGTCTGCAACTCTCAGACACTTGGACATGCGAGTGTTGGTCAGCGGATCAATCTCACCGGAAGCGGCGTGAGCAAACTCTTCCGCCGTGCAGTGGTTGACCTGCAGGCCCTGCAGATCCTGCAGCACGTTGGGCATGCCCACGTCCTTGAAGACCACGTTGTTCACACCCCAGGGGCGAGCCTCATCCTGGTAGAAGCTGCGCAGGTAAGTGTAGATCCAGTCCGGCCCGCGCAGACGCGCCTCCAGAGACAGATCCGGCGGCGGGTTACCAAACCAGTTCGCCGCATCACCCTTGTCCATGGCGTTCCTCATCTGTTCGCCAACCTTCTGATCCCCCAGCAGCAGGTATTCTTCTGCCAGCTCCGTGGGGATCTCAAGATCAATGGCAGCACGCTCGTAACGCTGATAGTCCGCCGAGTGGCAGCCCATGCAGCGATTAACGAAGGTACCCATACCGCGCTGCAAAGAGGCCTTGTTCTCGAGGTCCACTTCGATAGAGTCGAGGTGAACGCCCCCGACCGAAGCCTGTACCGATACCGGCAGCAGGACCATCATCAATGCAATCAGATACTTTTTCATTAGCCTGTAACCCTTTCCGGAACCGGTTTAGTGCTCTCCATCCTGGTGTAGATCGGCATCAGAAAGAAATACGCGAAATACAGCGCAGTACAGATCTGGGCCACCAGGGTGCGGGTCGGGTTGGAGGCGACCACACCCAGGTAACCCAGAATCACGAAGCTGACCGCGAAAATCGCCAGCGCCACCTTGCTGATCATGCCCTTGTACCGCATGGACTTGACCGGGCTACGATCCAGCCAGGGCATCACGAACAGAATGGCAATAGCACCACCCATGACAACAACCCCCGGGAACTGGGAGCCAGCAATGGGCGGAATGGCACGCAACATGGCGTAGAAGGGCGTGAAGTACCAGACCGGCGCGATATGCGCAGGCGTTTTCAGCGGGTTGGCGGGCTCGAAGTTCGGCGCTTCAATAAAGTAGCCACCACCTTCAGGGAAGAAGAAGATCACAAAGCAGAACACGAACAGGAACACGACCACACCAACAATATCCTTGACGGTGTAGTAAGGGTGGAACGGGATACCGTCGCGCGGCACGCCATTTTCATCCTTGTTGGCCTTGATCTCGATGCCATCAGGGTTGTTGGAACCCACCTCATGCAGCGCGATGATGTGCAGCACAACCAGCGCCAGCAGCACGATTGGCAGCGCGATAACATGCAGCGAGAAGAAGCGCGTCAGGGTAATGCCCGATATCAGATAGTCACCACGAATCCACAGTGACAGGTCTTCACCGATAAAGGGTACGGCAGAGAACAGGGACACGATAACCTGGGCACCCCAGTAGGACATCTGGCCCCAGGGCAGCAGATAACCCATGAAGGCTTCCGCCATCAGCGCCAGGTAGATGGTCATGCCGAACAGCCACACCAGCTCACGCGGCTTGCGGTAGGAGCCGTACAAGATGCCGCGGAACATGTGCAGGTACACCACCAGGAAGAAGGCCGAGGCACCGGTGGAGTGCATGTAGCGCAGCAGCCAGCCATATTCGACGTCACGCATGATGTATTCAACAGACGCAAAGGCGCCTTCTGCGGACGGATTGTAGCTCATGGTCAGCCAGATACCGGTAAGTATCTGGTTAACCAGAACCAGCATTGCCAGCGAACCGAAGAAATACCAGAAATTGAAGTTCTTCGGGGCATAGTATTTGGAAAGGTGATCTTCCCACATCTGCGTCGCCGGAAAACGATCGTCGATCCAGCGCATCAGACCACTTTCGGCCTTGCTCTTGTTCGGATTAGCCATTATGCAGTCTCCTGATCCACACCGACGACGAGGATATTTTCTTCCGGATAATTATGCGGAGGAACAACCAGGTTCGTGGGCGCCGGAGAGCCTTTCAGTACGCGACCGGACAAATCGAAGCGCGAACCATGGCAGGGGCAGTAAAAACCGCCGACCCAGTCAGGACCCAGATCTTCAGGCGCGATTTCCGGACGGTAAGTCGGAGAGCAACCCAGATGCGTACAGATACCCACCAGCACCGAAATATCCGGACGCAGGGAGCGGGTAGAGTCGTGCGGAATGTACGCTGGCTGCTGCGGCACTTCTGAATTGGGATCCGTCAGGCGACTATCGAGACCTGCCAGATCACTCAGCGTCTTATCGCTGCGCTTCACCAGCCAGACCGGCTTGCCACGCCACTTGACGACAGCCTGCTGACCCGGCTCCAGTTTGCTCACATCGACCGTTACCGGAGCACCTGCAGAGCGAGCCTTCGCACTGGGCATCCATGAGGCCACGAAGGGAACAGCAACCCCCACTGCACCGACCGCCCCTACCGCAGAGGTCGCGCCGACCAGGAGTCGACGCCGCCCCTTGTTCACGCCGTCATTACTCATTAACTTTCTCTCCCCTTGTTCGATCTGCCATTTAACGCCCGACAAGAACGCAAATAACCCGATCGCTCAACTAAAAATCATCAAATAACGGATTTTTAAAATGGCCCAAATGGTAATGAAAATACCCTTCGCTTACAAGGACATTGGCGGGCTAATACCCTGACATTCATACGACTTTTGATCTAGCCCAAACAAAAAAACGCCCAAGCCAAAAAGGCTTGAGCGTTTTTCTTGCCGCAGTCTTCGACCGAAGCCGAAAGCGAATTAACGCTTGGAGAACTGAGGACGCTTACGCGCTTTGCGCAGGCCGACTTTCTTACGTTCAACCATGCGGGAGTCACGGGTTACGAAGCCAGCGCTACGCAGTGACGGACGCAGAGTCTCATCATAAACCATCAGGGCACGGGTAATACCGTGACGGATAGCGCCCGCCTGACCGAAACCACCGCCACCGGCGACAGTAACGAAAACGTCGAATTTTTCGACAGAATCAGTCAGCTCCAGCGGCTGACGCACGATCATGCGCGCAGTTTCGCGACCGAAATAGTTTTCGATCGTGCGGTCATTGATAGTGATAACACCTGTACCCGGACGCAGGAAGACGCGAGCAGTAGAGGTTTTACGACGGCCGGTACCGTAATACTGAGTAGTGGACATAGTCTGCCTTCCCTTAAATGTTCAGTTCTTTGGGCTGCTGAGCCTGATGCGGATGTTCGGTGCCAGCGTAAACTTTCAGCTTGCTGTGCATGGCACGGCCCAGCGGGCCCTTGGGCAGCATACCCTTGACCGCGATCTCAAGAACCCGCTCCGGGTGAGAGTCGATCATTATCTGGAAAGAAGCTTCGCGCAGACCGCCCGGGTAACCGGTGTGACGGTAGTAGATCTTGTCTTTACGCTTATTACCGGTAACACCGATTTTCTCAGCGTTAACAACAACGATGTAATCGCCGGTATCAACGTGGGGAGTGAATTCCGGCTTATGCTTGCCGCGCAGGCGACGTGCAATCTCAGTAGCCAGACGACCCAGGGTTTTACCCTCGGCGTCAACAACGTACCAGTCGCGTTTTACTTCGGCTGGTTTAGCAACAAAAGTCTTCATCTGTATATTGCCTTCATTTAACTCAGCTCTCGCCACACATTTCAGATGCGCCGCCGAACTGACTTATAATTCTTGGTTGTGTTCGAGAGCATCCCGACCACAACAGTAACAACCCATGGAAATGGGTGGCGCGAATTATAGACAAGTCACACTGCAAATGCGATAGCAAAAAAGCAGTTTCCCCATCTGAATCCGCATTTTTTTTCAGGCTCTATGCGCCCGCGCCAGGTACTCATGGGACTGCATCTCCAGCAGACGACTCTGGGTACGCTGAATCTCGAACTCCAGACGACCCTCGCTGTAGATCCCATGAATCGGCGCCGCCGCCGACAGGATCAGCTTGACACCGCTGTCGTAGAACTCATCCACCATATTGATAAAACGGCGCGCCGCATCATCATTGCTGCGCCCAAGCTGCGGCACATTGGAGACCAGCACCGCATGATAGATCTTGGCCAGCTCTATATAGTCATTCTGCGAGCGCGGCCCCTGACACAGATCGGAGAAATCAAACCAGACCACATCCTCGCAGCAACGGCGCGAACGGATACCGCGACCATTGATCTGCAGCACCTCAGCTTCCACCGTCTCAACCAGATCCGGCGCCAGCGACTCGAAGCTGGCGTTCAGGCTTTCATCGGCCTTCGCATCCAGTGGCGAGTGATAAAGCTCGGCCTGCTCCAGCACCCGCAGTCGGTAGTCAATACCGCCGTCCACGTTGACCACTTCAGTGAACCTGTTCAGCAGCGCGATGGCCGGCATGAAGCGCGCGCGCTGCAGACCATCCTTATAGAGACCGTCGGGTACTATATTGGAAGTTGCCACCAGCGATACACCATTGGCGAACAGCTGTTCAAGCAGACTGCTCAGAATCATGGCATCGGCAATATCGGAGACAAAGAACTCATCGAAGCAGATGATGCGCGTTTCCTGCGCGTACCGCCTTGCCACTTCCACCAGCGGATCTTTCTCCCCCGCCAGGGTTTTGAGATCCTGATGCACACGCTGCATGAAGCGATGAAAATGGGTGCGGGTTTTCTGCTCGAACGGCAGACTGTCGTAGAAGGTGTCCATCAGGTAGGTCTTACCCCGCCCTACGCCACCCCAGAAATAGAGCCCGCGCAATGGCTCCTTCGGCTCCTTTTTCCAGCCGCTGGCCAGACGCCGCATCAGGCCAGGCTTAGGTGGCGGCGCCGCTACGAGGTCATCAAACAGGCGCTGCAGATGCTTAACCGCCATTTCCTGCGCCGGATCATAGGAAAAATCATCCCGCTCTAGATCTTGCTTGTAGCGTCCTAACGGAGTCATACCGGCCCCAGCCCCTGCCATTTTGTTCGTCGATCAAAAAGTGCCGGCACTTTACCTAGCTACACCGACATTGGCAATCGCAGGTTTGGAGCAGACAGGGCCAAAACCACAACCAAAAGCCACACTAGCAGCCTGTCGGGCTTGGCCGATCGTAGCGAGGGGAAGTCCGTTTTGCGGCAGTTTTTGAGATCTTTTGCGACGAATAGTGGTTCTATTTAACACTTGGAACGCAGTGTAAAGAACCGCTTTAGCGGGGTCGCAGACCGAGGAGCCTGCGACGAGTCAAAAAGAGCGCGAAAAATAACCAAAATCGGCTTTTCCGCACGACTGCATGGATGCAGGAGGTAGGGCGAAGCAGGATGCCCGAGCCGAGTAGATTAGCGTTCAGTTCGACAGACTGCTATCGGCGCCCACCCAGAATGGACCCCAGCAGCCCCCGTACGATCTGGCGCCCAAGCTGGGTGCCAATCGCACGCATCGCGCTTTTCGCCAGGCTGCCAAACAGGCCGTTGCCGGCCCGCCCACCCGGCCTGCGCGAAGCCTTTTCCTGCGCGGGCACATCTTCCAGCGCTGCAGCTTCGTTCGAGAGAGCCTTTTCACTGCGTGCCTTCAGCAATTCGAAGGCCGACTCCCTATCCACCATTTCATCGTAGCGTGCCCCCATCGGCGAGCGCGACAGAAGCTGCGCCCGCTCAGCATCCTCCAGCGGCCCCAGGCGAGACTCGGGCGGGCGCACCAGGGTATGCGCCACCTCCGTCGGCACACCGGATCTATCCAGCACTGACACCAGCGCCTCACCGACCCCAAGCGACGTAATGAGCTGCTCTGCATCCACCCCGGCGGCGGCACGGAACGTCTGGGCCGCCGCCTTGACCACCTTGCGATCTTTCGGCGTGAAGGCGCGCAGCGCGTGCTGCACCCTGTGCCCCAGCTGACCCAGAATATCCGGCGGAATATCACCCGGACTCTGACTGACAAAATAGATGCCGACACCCTTGGAGCGGATCAGCCGCACCACCTGCTCCACTTTATCAAGCAACGCACGGGGCGCACGGTCAAACAGCAAATGCGCCTCGTCAAAGAAGAACACCAGCCGGGGCTCGGCCTTGTCACCTACTTCCGGCAACTGTTCAAACAGCTCCGAAAGCAGCCAGAGCAAAAAGGTGGAATAGAGCCTTGGCCGGGCCATCAGCGCCGTTGCATCCAGCACACTGATAACGCCATTGCCGGAAAAGTCCCGCTGCATCAGATCCGCCATCTGCAGCGCAGGCTCGCCAAAAAAATGCGTTGCCCCCTCGGACTCCAGCATCAGCAGACGCCGCTGGATAGCCCCTATGCTGGCGCCGGCGATATTGCCGTAGCGACTGCCAAGCACACTGCGATTCTCGCCTATCCAGGCCAGCATCGCCTGCAGGTCTTTCAGATCCAGCAGCAAAAGCCCTTCATCGTCAGCAATGCGAAAGCAAGCGTAGAGCACACCGGACTGGGTCTCGTTGAGCTCCAGCAGGTGACTCAATAACAGTGGCCCCATGTCCGACACAGTGGTACGCACCGGATGCCCCTTCACGCCCAGCAGATCCCAGAACAGCACCGGCGCCGACCGTGGGTGAAAATCATCAAGCCCCAGCAACGCCACCCGCTCGGCAATTTTCGGATGTGCGCGCCCCTCCGCGGCCAGTCCCGACAAGTCTCCCTTTACGTCCGTCAAGAACACCGGCACACCACTGCGAGCGAAGCCTTCCGCCATGGTCTGCAGACTGACGGTCTTGCCGGTACCTGTGGCACCTGCAATCAAGCCATGGCGGTTCGCCATGACCAGCGGCAGCTCAACATCCTTGCCTGCAACACTGCGCCCCAGCGCCAGATTCCCTGATGACATACGCAATCCCTCCGCCATTTTCAGTTCGGCAAGCGCCGACTCATACCAGACTCTGAACAGTCACCGTCACAGTCTAACAGCCCCAACATCAGGCGATGTTTTGCCGGCAACAATGTCCCTGGCCACCTGCATATTTTTCATATGCGTGACTATGCAAGATCAACGCCCGGGCTAGCAGCCTGTCGGACTTGACCGATCGTAGCGAGGGAATGGCCGTTTTGAGGCAATTTTTGGGCTCTTTTGAGGCGAATAGTGGTTCTATTTAACGAAAAAGAGTACAGAAAATGGCCAAAATCGGCGTTTCCGCAGTAGATCAGTGTTAAGTCCGACAGACTGCCAGGCTATACTGACAGCGCCATAGCCAAGTCGCCTACCGGAGTTACTGAATGAAAAGGACTTTCCCGCTTTTCGTCCTGCTGTTGCTCAGCGCCACCCCCGGCCGAGCCGAAGAGCCTACAAGCGAACAAAGCCTCAAGGATGGCATCTATGCCGCCTGTTTTCGCCTCAACATTGAAGCCAAGAATACTTACAAGCGCATCGTCGCCAACGACAAGCGCAGCCTGACGATCAGCCAGGATCATCGCAGCGGTCAGCTCAGCGTCGAGGAAGCCCTGACCGAAGCCGAGCAGATTCTCAAGCAGCAACGGGTGGCCTATGATCATCTGGCCAATGTCCTGGTCGCCACCGACCGCCTGGCCTGCCCGGAAACCGCCAACCGCCTCGGCGAAGTTGAAATGCAATAATACGAAATCCTTCTCTAAGCGCTTGTTTTACAAAACAGCCTTGACATCATCTGAACCCGGATTATAATTCGCGCCCTGTTCACAGCGGTTTGCCGCAAGGCCTGCTGAGAGCATCGGTTCGGGGTATAGCTCAGCCTGGTAGAGCACTGTCTTCGGGAGGCAGGGGTCGTAGGTTCAAATCCTGTTACCCCGACCAACATTTTTCCCGCTTCAACAACTGTGTCGCAGTTGGGTCTTCGGACCACGCAGCCCCGGGCTGCAACGGCAAGTCAGATACGTCGGGGTATAGCTCAGCCTGGTAGAGCACTGTCTTCGGGAGGCAGGGGTCGTAGG
>NZ_JALDYX010000154.1 GCF_024267675.1 Marinobacterium sedimentorum
TCGACGTTGAAGCTATCGTCTTCGACTTCGTCACGCCCATCAAGCTTCAGTCCAGCAGCATTATGGAATGACTTCACCAAACTATCTAAATGGTTATTATGGGCCCACGCAAACTGATAGCGTAGCTCAAGCTGTATCTTATCTGCGGGTGACCATTGCACCCCCGTCGTTATTCTATTTTGGTAGTAATCCATTTGGATATCATCACTGGTGATCCAAACGCTGCCGAAGT
>NZ_JALDYX010000155.1 GCF_024267675.1 Marinobacterium sedimentorum
AGCGTTGCCATTTTTAATTGGCTTGGTGCGCAGTTGGGTAGCGATCAAATGTTTGGCGTAACGATTGGCTCGCCACTGCCATTCAATCGGCTTACCATCATGGTCGAGTACTTGACCAAGTAGAAAAGGCTTTCCCTTTAGAACCACTTCTTTATCGGAAAACAGCTCAGCATGTTCTGGATCGGCCGGCATCAGCAGCGTTTGTACAATGGCTTTTTGCAGATGTTGTTTT
>NZ_JALDYX010000029.1 GCF_024267675.1 Marinobacterium sedimentorum
TCACGGATGTCGACTGGGTCGATGACGCCGGGATAGCTGAAGTGGCTCCGGCACGATAATCCCGCTCACTCTGGAATAGCCAAGGTGCAAAAGGGTTCTTAATGAACCCTTTTGCACCTTGGTGTTTATTAAAGCTCGTTGTTTCGAACCTATAAGTCATTTTCCGCCTGTGTATATGAGCTTCCCCTATAAAAGTAATCTGGGTATATCTACATAAATCCAGGTTGAACCGGGGCTGCGTGTTTCTGTTCTTATTAACCTGACTGGCAAATAGGTTCCTTCCCTATTTTCCAGTCACCCCACAAAAACAGGCGCAAGTGCGTGGACGTGCTGGTTTTTGTGGTGTTCGCATTGGCCTGCGGCCAATGATGAAGCATCCGTGCTTCATGTATTAACCCGCCGGGTTAATAATCCACGCAAAAATTATCATGCTAAGTTTCCATATTCATTGCTACGGTTTTAAAATATCTGTCGCATTGGGTCTCTGCTCTGATGAATTTTACTCCACTGGTTGAAATACATTTAATCCTGTCAAAATGCTAATCATTATAAATCTGGCATCTATAGTGCCGAACAGGTTTTTGCTGCCAGATGCTTCCGTATGGTCCGGTTATGCGCCCGCCAAGCCGTTTCGGCTCCACAGTTGAATTCGCGTCTGCCTTGCAGACGTTATTATGTGTAATCCCGGGAGCTGTCACCTGATCCAGGGACCAAAGCCCATTCAATCGCATCGAATTGCAGCCGCGCCGCAGGTTGAGGGCTGCGCCGTGCCGTTGTGGCGTTGCAGCAGATCTGCTGGAGTGTGCACTGATGTGGTGCGCAAATGCTTTGAATCGGCGGTTAAATGGGGATATATGCGTCGATCTTTAATTTATTGTCACAAAGCGGCCGCCTGCCATTTTATTCCCGGCCTATATCCTTATAATGCTGCGCATTTCGCCTGATACCCTGATCAGAGAAGCAATTCATGACGTACCAAGATTACCCCGCCAGCCATACTCCGTGTCCGGTTGCCCGCTTCAGTGGTGAGCTGCGTTACCGCATAGACGGAGACCGCGTGCAGCTCGGCGCAGAGGTGGCCATCCTCGACCCGCAATCCTTCGGTCACCGACGTTGCCTGCTGCAGCTCTGGGCCTGCGATTCCCGCTTTGATGGCGGCCTGTTGCAGGGAGTCAAGGTCGCCGAGTGCCCGCTGGATATCCAGGGCACGACAGCCCTGTTTGCCGAGGAGCATGCCCTGGCCCTGCCGCCGGCCGGGCAGGGCGATTATGCCATCGTCCTGACACTGGTGGCCGTGGACGCCTGCGGTGCCGTACAGCTGCATGATTACGTCAACTTCGACAACCGTCAGGCTTTCACCCAGCCGATGTTGCTGGGCGAGGTTCAGTGCGACCTGGGGGCAAAACATGCGGATCTGACGGTTGAACGCATTCTCAATCCTCGCGCTGCCAACAATTTGTCCGGTTCCCTGTGCCTGGAACTCTGGGCGCTGCCCGAGCCCTACCGGGGAGGCGCCTTTAGCGGAACCCTGCTGGCGGCCACGGAGCTGGGTACACTGTGCGGTGGCTTCGAGTGGCTGTACAAGCACTGCCGGCTTGACCTGAGTGGGGCTGTACCTGGCGACGCGTCGCTGGTGCTGATGTTGCGCGAGTGGACGCAAGCCGGACGTCTGACCCGCGATTACCGTGTGCTGTCGCTGCCGGCGACAGCAACTCAGGCAGCTGCCGAGTCCGTGGGCGAAGCCGCGTCCGGGCCTGAACGGGTGCTGGCAGCTGAGGTACAGGCCCAGGCGGAGCTCCTGTCGCCGGAGCCGGACTCGGCCCAGCTTCTGGAGCTGCAGTCCGGTGTGCCAGAGCGCCGGGTCGCTGAGAGTCCGGCCGAGACCGCCCCTGCGGCCGACAGGATGGCGGCCGATGAAATTCACTGTGCTGCCGTCGTTGTGTGCGTTGAGTCCGCCGCCATCACCGCTGATGCTGGCGTGTCTGCTGAGGCTGCTGAGGCTGCTGAGGTTGCTGAGGTTGCTGAGGTTGCTGCGGATATCGATGGCGGTACCGCGGCTCCCGCGTCTGCTGAGGCCGCGGCGGTGGCGCCGGCCGCGAGTCTGGTGTCGATTAACAGCGCCAGCGCCCAGGAGCTGGCGCGTATCAAGGGCATCTCGGCACGTCTGGCCAGCGCTATCATCAGCGGCCGACCTTATGGCAGCCTGGATACTCTGATTCAGGTGCGTGGTATTGGCAAGCTGACGCTGGAGCGCTTTCGTCCCTTTCTTGGGCTCTGAATCCGTTCTGCAAAGCCAAATGCTGCCTGCCGGTTGCACGGCGCGCGCTCGGCAGGCATCTTGGGTGACTCTCTAAGGCGCTGGAGGCCAGATATGCAGCAGTGGGTGGATCAGATAGCGCAGCGACTACAGGCACGGGGCTGGATGCTGGCCACGGCCGAGTCCTGTACCGGTGGCTGGGTGGCGCAGGAACTGACGGCGCTGGCAGGCAGTTCGAACTGGTTTGATTGCGGTTTTGTTACCTATTCCAACGCCGCCAAGGCGCGGATGCTGGGCGTGTCGCCCGCTGTCATCGAGTCCGAAGGGGCGGTCAGCGAGGCGGTGGTGCGGGCCATGGCCGAAGGCGCGGTGCGCCACAGCGATGCGCGGGTGGCGGTGTCGATCAGCGGTATCGCCGGGCCCGGCGGCGGCAGTGAAATGAAACCCGTGGGGACTGTCTGGTTCGGCTGGGCCTGCGAGGGCCTGCCCACTGAGGCACAATGCCACCTGCTGGCGGGGGATCGTGCAGCGGTGCGGCGCCAGGCGGTAGAAATTGCTCTGCGCGGCCTGCTCAGCCAGTTCGAAAAGGCCTGACGGGCGATTGGTGTCTGCAGTATAAAAAGCACTCAAAGAGGTTGCATTCCGAAAGCGATCTGGAATAATACTGTCCAAACATACAGTATCCGGTTTGGCGCCAGAGTGCTGTATCCGACTAAGGGCAAGGGGTGGAAGATGGACGCGAACAGAAAGAAAGCGCTCGACGCGGCACTGGGTCAGATTGAACGTCAGTTCGGCAAAGGCGCGGTGATGCGCATGGGCGATCAGCCCCGTGAAGTCATTCCGTCGGTCTCTACCGGCTCCCTGGGGCTGGATATCGCACTGGGCATTGGCGGCCTGCCCTACGGGCGTATCGTTGAAATCTATGGCCCTGAGTCTTCGGGTAAAACCACCCTTACGCTGCAGACGATTGCCCAGGCGCAGCGTCAGGGCAAGACCTGCGCCTTTATTGATGCCGAGCACGCGCTGGATCCGATCTACGCCGAGAAACTGGGCGTTGATGTCGATAACCTGCTGATGTCTCAGCCGGATACCGGTGAGCAGGCGCTGGAAATTGCCGACATGCTGGTGCGTTCAGCCGCGGTCGATATGATCGTCATTGACTCTGTGGCGGCACTCACGCCCAAGGCGGAAATCGAAGGCGAGATGGGTGATTCCCACGTCGGCCTGCAGGCACGTCTGATGTCCCAGGCGCTGCGCAAGCTGACCGGTAATATCAAGAACACCAACTGCCTGATGATCTTCATCAACCAGATTCGCATGAAGATCGGCGTCATGTTTGGCTCACCGGAAACCACCACCGGCGGTAATGCGCTTAAGTTCTATGCGTCCGTGCGTCTGGATATCCGTCGTATCGGTGCGGTGAAACAGGGTGATGAAGTCACCGGTAACGAAACCCGCGTCAAGGTCGTCAAGAACAAGGTAGCCCCCCCGTTCCGTCAGGCCGAGTTCCAGATTCTCTACGGTCAGGGCATCTACCGCATGGGGGAGGTGATCGACCTGGGTGTGCAGCAGGGGCTGGTGGACAAGTCCGGCGCCTGGTATGCCTACAAGGGCGACAAGATCGGCCAGGGCAAGGCCAATGCGGCCAAGTATCTCGAAGAGCACAGCGAAATAGCTACCGAGATCGAAAATGCCATTCGCGAGAAGCTGCTGGTCAAACCCAAGCCCAAGGCAGAAGCTGATGACAAGGCCAGCGAAACCGAAGAGCTGCAGTTCTGATACGGTTTGGCTAATAACCTGAAAAAGGCTCCCGCGGGAGCCTTTTTTGTGTGCGCTATTCGGCCTACGAAGAGCCGCCAGGGCGTCCCGGGCCGGGCTGCGCCGCCCGAAAACAACCGGGTGACGCCGGGGCACTGTTTTGTCATGGGCCTGTGCTAAAGTGGCTGCGCTCGAGTCGCGGTTAATCGGGGGATGCAGATGGTGGATACAGGGCTGAATGGAGCTGCAGTTGTGCGCGGGATACCTGCACTGGGTGATCTGCAGGCCGTGTTTTTTGATTTCGACGATGCGCTGGCACAATCGCTGGACATCAAGGCTGAAACTTTCCTGTCGCTCTTTGCCGAGCGCAGCGACGCACTGCGACAGCAGATTCTGGCGTTCTTCGTGCACAACACAGGTCGGTCCCGCAGTACCAAGCTGCGCCATGTCTATAGCGAAATGCTGCAGGAGCCCTTAAGCGAAGAGGCACTGGTGACGCTGTGTCAGCAGTTTGCCGAGCGCAGCATGGATGCGGTGATCGGCTCGCCGGAGGTGCCCGGTGCCGGTGCGTTGCTCGACGAGCTGCAGGCCCGGGGTATCGCCATGTTCGTGGTGTCCGGTACGCCCGAAAAGGAGTTGCAGCAGGTTGTCGAGGCCCGCGGCATGGCCGGCTTTTTTGTCGAGGTACGGGGTACGCCGGTGGAAAAGGAAATCAATATCGCCGAACTGCTGCGCGCCCATCGGCTGGATGCCGCGCGCTGTCTGATGGTGGGGGATGGTCGGGTGGACTACATTGCAGCGGTGCATAATCTGATGCCCTTTGTCGGGGTTGTGAAAGGGGAGAACCCTTTTGCGCCCGGCATAACCGTGGTGGCCGACCTGAGTCAGCTGCAGCAGTTGCTGCAGGAAGCGACGTCGCCCGCCTGAGCGGCGTTCACGATCCCGTGCCGTTCATCCGCAGGACATTTTTATCATCTGAAAGGGATTAATCATGCCAGTCATTTTGTATGTGCTTTTTATTGTCAGCGTCCTGCCCATTCTGCTGGCCGGCGTCGGCAATTATTTCCGCGCCCAGCAGTTCGGCGCCTTCGACAACAGCAATCCGCGCCTGCAGCAGTCCAGGCTCGAAGGCCCCGGTGCCCGTGCCCAGGCGGCCCAGGCCAATGCCTGGGAAGCACTCTCGATCTTTGGTGTCACCTGTTTTATCGCCTATGCCAGCGGTGTCGACCTGCAGAGCCTGAATCTGGTTGCGCTGATCTTTCTGGCCTGCCGCCTATTGCATGCCGTGTTTTATATCGCCAATCTTGCCGCCCTGCGGTCGCTGATTTTCGGTGCAGCCATCAGTTGCTGTTTCTATATCGTCTATCTGGCAGCGATGGTTGCCTGAACGCCGGGGTCCCGACAGGCCTGCCCAGGCTTCGAAACCGGTTCCGGTGTTATTGGTACCCTCGGCACGCGGGGCCATGCACGCGCCCCGGTGATCGTCTGCCGGGCTGTCAGGCTGTAATGACGCGCCTCTACAAGGCCGCCAATACGGCCTGGCCCTCTCTTATTGTCAGTCGTCATCGTTGCCGTTGCCGGGGGGAGGGGGTGACGCAGGATGCGCGCCTGGCTCCCCGACTCTCTACCTGACTATCGGCGCGGTGACACAAGAGTAACTGTCGCATATGGATATGCCGGTCCGAAATCGCCGGCAGTATTGGTCATGCGGCAACTATGCCGTGCCATTTGCATCTGCCTGTCAGGGGCGTCGAGCTGCTTCTGTGCGACAGCGAGGCAGGTCGGTGTCGTAAATGAGTATCATCAGGGCGCCGGTGAACACTTTCGCTTGTGAGTTGAGGGCTACTATCGGTTCCATGACGCGTTGTTCTGTGGGGGAGCTGCCTGTCCTGATCTCAACTTTCACCGCTGTGCGGTGGAGCTGTTGACCTGAATCCCGGTGCGCGCTGCGCGCCATTAAAACCTTATGACTCAATTCCCGGCTGAATGTCCTGGCGAGGAGATTTTTAGATGTTTAATAATAACGACCTGATTCAGAATTTCGATGCAGACCTGTGGGCGGCCATGACCGCTGAGGTACAGCGTCAGGAAGATCATATTGAACTGATTGCCTCTGAAAACTACACCAGCCCGCTGGTGATGCAGGCGCAGGGCTCGCAGCTGACCAACAAGTATGCCGAAGGCTACCCGGGCAAGCGTTACTACGGTGGCTGTGAATATGTCGACGTGGTTGAGCAGCTGGCCATCGATCGTGCCAAGGAACTCTTTGGCGCCGACTACGCCAACGTGCAGCCGCACTCCGGCTCCCAGGCCAACGCCGCTGTTTACATGGCGCTGTGCGCACCGGGCGATACCGTATTGGGCATGAGTCTGGCGCACGGTGGTCACCTGACCCACGGTTCTCACGTCAACTTTTCCGGCAAGATCTACAACGCGGTACAGTACGGCCTGACCGAAAACGGCGAAATCGATTACGACCAGGTGGCAAGCCTTGCCCGCGAACACAAACCCAAGATGATCGTGGCCGGTTTCTCCGCCTATTCCCAGATCGTTGACTGGGCGCGTTTCCGCGAGATCGCCGACGAGGTAGGTGCCTACCTGTTTGTCGACATGGCCCACGTGGCCGGTCTGATCGCCGCTGGCCAGTACCCCAACCCGGTACCTTTCGCCGATGTGGTCACCACTACGACCCACAAGACTCTGCGCGGCCCCCGTGGCGGCCTGATTCTGGCTAAAGCCAACGCCGACCTGGAAAAGAAACTGAATTCCGCTGTTTTCCCGGGTGGCCAGGGTGGCCCGCTGATGCATGTCATCGCCGCCAAGGCGGTAGCTTTCAAGGAAGCGCTGCAGCCTGAATTCACAGAGTACCAGACGCAGGTCGTCAAGAACGCCAAGGTACTGGCCAAGGTGTTTATCGATCGCGGCTACGATGTCGTTTCCGGTGGCACCGAGAACCATCTGTTCCTGCTCAGCCTGATCAAGCAGGGCCTGACCGGCAAGGACGCAGACGCAGCTCTGGGTCGTGCATCCATCACCGTCAACAAGAATGCGGTACCCAACGATCCGCAGTCGCCCTTCGTGACCTCGGGTCTGCGTATCGGCTCGCCGGTGATCACTACCCGCGGTTTCAAGGAAGCGCAGTGTGAAGCCCTGGCCGGCTGGATTGCCGACATTCTGGATGCCATGCAGGCAGGCGACGCTGAAGCCGCCATCGCTGCAGTAAAAAACAAGGTCCACGCCCTCTGTGCGGACTTTCCGGCGTACCGCTAAGCTTGATTCGTCGCGGGCACCTGCGGGTGCCCGGCTTTAGCGTCACACATGCATGAATTATCCCGGTCTGGCCGGGAGTCTAGGGGGAGCTGGCACTATGCAGCATTATTCCGGTTTCGGGCTGTTGAAACATGCCCTGAATTTTCACGAAAACTGGCAGCGCGTATGGCGCAATCCGACGCCGAAGAAAAAGTACGATGTCATCATCGTCGGCGGCGGCGGGCATGGTCTGGCAACCGCCTACTACCTGGCCAAGGAACACGGCATTACCAATGTCGCGGTGATCGAAAAGGGTTACCTCGGCGGCGGCAACACGGCCCGTAACACTACCATCGTGCGTTCCAACTACCTGTGGGACGAAGCGGCGCACCTGTACGAGCACGCCATGAAACTGTGGGAAGGCCTGTCCCAGGACCTGAACTACAACGTCATGTTCTCTCAGCGCGGTGTGCTTAACCTGGGTCATACGCTGCAGGACATGCGCGATATCGAGCGCCGCGTCAACGCTAACCGCCTAAACGGTATTGATGGCGAAGTGCTGGACACCAAGCAGGTACAGGAAATCGTGCCGATGATGGACTGCTCCGCCAACACCCGCTACCCGATCATGGGCGCCTCCTGGCAGCCGCGTGCAGGTGTTGCGCGCCATGACGCTGTGGCCTGGGGCTTTGCCCGTGCCGCCGACGCCCTGGGCGTGGACCTGATTCAGCAGACCGAAGTGATCGACATGGTCATCGAAGACGGCGCCATCACCGGTGTAAAAACCAACCGTCACGGCGTTATCAGTGGCGATCGTGTGGGTTGCGTTGTTGCCGGTAACTCCAGCGTACTGGCCAACATGGCCGGCTTCAGCCTGCCGCTGGAAAGCCACCCGCTGCAGGCACTGGTCTCCGAGCCGATCAAGCCGATCCTTGATACCGTGGTCATGTCCAACCACGTACACGGTTACGTCAGCCAGTCCGACAAGGGTGACCTGGTAATAGGCGCAGGTATCGATGGCTACAACGGCTACGGCCAGCGTGGTTCCTACCCCACCATCGAGCATACGGTGGCGGCGATTATCGAGCTGTTCCCGATGTTCAGCCGAGTGCGCATGAATCGCCAGTGGGGCGGCATTGTGGATACTTGCCCGGATGCCTGCCCGATCATCTCCGATACGCCGGTTGAGAACCTGTTCTTCAACTGCGGTTGGGGGACCGGTGGCTTCAAGGCGACGCCGGGCTCCGGCAATGTCTTTGCCGCCACCCTGGCCAAGGGCGAAGCCCATCCGCTGGCCAAGCCGTTCTCCATGTTCCGTTTCCACAACGGCTCGCTGATCGACGAACACGGCGCTGCCGGCGTCGCACACTAACGGGAGTTATAACGATGTTCTATATCTACTGCCCGCATTGTGGCGAACACCGCGAAGAAGAAGAGTTTCATGCCAAGGGCCAGGCACACCTGGCCCGGCCGCTGGATCCGGACAATTGCACTGACCACGAGTGGGGCGAGTACCTCTACATGCGCAAGAACCCCCGTGGTCTGCATCACGAGATCTGGATACACGCTACCGGCTGTCGCAAGTTCTTCAATATGACGCGCGACACCGTCAGCTACGAAATCAAAGAAGTCTACAAGATCGGGGAGCGGCCTTCTGTGGTCGCCGCCAGCTAAGGAGCGGACATAATGAGCCAGAAAAATCGTCTCGCCTCCGGTGGACGCGTTGACCGTGCCAAGGCGCTGAATTTCAGCTACAACGGTCGTCAATACCCCGGTTTTGAAGGTGATACCGTCGCCTCGGCCCTGCTGGCCAATGGCGTGGATATCGTCGGACGCAGCTTTAAATACAGCCGCCCGCGCGGCATCATCGCCGCCGGTGCAGAAGAGCCCAACGCGGTACTGCAGGTCGGATCTACGGAAGCGACCCAGGTGCCGAACGTGCGCGCCACCCAGCAGAGCCTGTTCAACGGCCTGGTGTGCAGTGCCACCAATGGCTGGCCCAATGCCGACCTCGACCTTATGGGCTACGTCGGCAAGGTTGGCGGGCGCATGATGCCGCCGGGCTTCTACTACAAGACCTTCATGTACCCGCAGTCGCTGTGGGAAACCTACGAGAAGTTTATCCGCAAGGCCGCGGGCCTTGGGCGTTCGTCCACCGAACGTGATCCGGATATGTACGACAAGGTCAACCATCACTGCGATCTGATGATCGTCGGTGCAGGTCCTGCAGGACTTGCGGCGGCACTGGTTGCAGCGCGCAGCGGTGCCCGCGTGATTCTGGCGGACGAGCAGAGTGAATTTGGCGGCAGCCTGCTGGATACCCGTGAAACCCTCAATGGCCGTCCGGCCGCCGAGTGGGTTGCCACTGTGGTTGCAGAGCTGAAACAGCACCCCGAGGTTCTGTTGCTGCCCCGTTCCACCGTGAACGGTTACCACGATCACAACTTCCTTACCATCCACGAGCGTTGCACCGATCATCTGGGCGACCAGGCACCGGCGGGCCAGGTGCGTCAGCGCATGCACCGTGTACGAGCCAACCAGGTTGTGCTGGCCACCGGCGCCCACGAGCGTCCGCTGGTATTTGGCAACAACGACGTGCCGGGCTGCATGCAGGCCGCGGCGGTATCGACCTATATCAACCGCTATGCGGTGGTGCCGGGTAAAGAACTGGTGCTCATGACCACCAACGACCATGCCTATCAGGCGGCGCTGGACTGGCATGATGCCGGCCGCAAGGTGGTCGCCATTGTCGATACCCGTCAGAACCCCAAGGGCGATCGTATTGACGCGGCCAGGTCCCGTGGCCTGAAAATCATTGCCGGTTCCGGCGTGATCGAGGTGCAGGGCAGCAAGCGCGTGACTGGCGTTTCCATTGCACCGCTGAATGCGGCTGGCGATGCGCTGGCGGGATCGGTTGAGCGCCTGAGCTGCGATACCGTTGCCAGCTCCGGTGGCTGGAGCCCCGTTATTCACCTGTCATGCCATACTGGCAGCCGTCCCGAGTGGCGCGATGATGTGATTGGCTTTGTGCCCGGCAAAACCGTGCAGAAGCAGCACTGTGCCGGTGGTATCAACGGTACTTACGGCCTCAAGGCGGTGCTGGAAGAGGGCGCCCGTGCCGGCGCTGCTGCCTGTGAAGCCGCGGGCTTTGGCGATGCCGCCAAGGGCATTTCCCTGCCGCTGGCAGAGAAAGTGCGCGAAGGCAAAGCCATGGCGCTGTTCCATATCCCGCACACCAAGCCGACGTCGCGGGCACCGAAACAGTTCGTGGATTACCAGAACGACGTTACTGCGGCCGGTATTGAGCTGGCGACGCGCGAGGGCTTTGAGTCCATCGAGCACGTCAAGCGTTATACCGCCATGGGCTTTGGTACCGATCAGGGCAAGCTGGGCAACATCAACGGCATGGCGGTTGCTGCCAAGTCGCTGAACCAGACCATTCCCCAGACTGGCACCACTATTTTCCGTCCCAACTACACCCCGGTGACCTTTGGTGCCGTGGCGGGGCGTGATTGCGGTGCGCTGTTCGACGTCAACCGCTTCAGTGCCATGCACAAGTGGCATGTTGCCAACGGCGCGCTGTTCGAGGACGTGGGTCAGTGGAAGCGTCCCTGGTACTTCCCCCAGGGCGGCGAAACCATGCAGCAGGCGCTGGATCGTGAGTGCAAGGCAACCCGCGAAAGTGTGGGTATCCTCGATGCCTCGACGCTTGGCAAAATCGATATCCAGGGCAAGGATGCGCGTGAATTCCTGGCCCGCGTCTACACCAACGCCTGGGCAAAACTGCCGGTTGGCAAGTGCCGCTACGGCCTGATGTGCGGTGAAGATGGCATGGTGTTCGACGACGGCGTAACCTCCTGCCTGGCCGACAACCACTTCCTGATGACCACCACCACCGGCGGCGCGGCGCGCGTACTGGAATGGCTGGAACTCTATCATCAGACCGAGTGGCCGGAGCTGGAAGTCTACTTCAGCAGCGTGACCGATCACTGGGCCACCATGACGATTTCCGGTCCCAATGCCCGCAAGCTGCTGAGCGAGCTGACCGATCTCGATCTGGACCGTGATACCTTCAAGTTCATGGACTGGCGTCAGGGTGATGTGGCCGGCGTGCCGGCGCGGGTATTCCGCATTTCCTTCACCGGTGAGCTGTCCTATGAAATCAACGTTCAGGCCAACTACGGTCTGCACGTATGGGAAAAGCTGTTCGAGCACGGCGCCAAGTACAACCTGACGCCCTACGGTACCGAAACCATGCACGTGCTGCGTGCCGAGAAGGGTTTCATCATCGCAGGCCAGGATACCGACGGTTCCGTGACCCCGATCGATCTGGGCATGAGCTGGTGTGTTTCCAACACCAAGCCGTTCAGCTACATCGGCAAGCGCGGCATGGCCCGTGAGGACTGTGTCCGTACCGATCGCAAGCATCTGGTGGGCCTCAAGACCCGGGATCCTAAAGTCGTCATTCCGGAAGGCGCCCAGGCGGTCAATGACCCCAAACAGCCGATCCCCATGACCATGCTGGGTCATGTGACCTCGAGCTACTACAGCGCCAACCTCGGTCATTCCGTGGCCATGGGCTTTGTGCGCAACGGTCACAACCGCATGGGCGAAACCGTGTTCTATCCGCTGGCCGATGGCCGCGTGATCGAAGCCGAAATCTGCAACCCGGTGTTCCTGGATCCCAAGGGGGAGCGTCAAAATGTCTGACATCATTGCACCAACCAAACAGGCCGCAGTTGAGGCGGCCTCCGTCGAAACTGTTGCCCTGATGGATCAGCTGGCCGGCACCGACATCCGTGCCGAGTCGCCGCTGTATCACGCGGACCTCGCCACTGTGGCAAAACAGGGCCCCAAGGCCGGTGGCGTCACGCTGCAGGAACACAAGTTGCTGGGTCACCTGGTGATCCGCGGCAGCCAGGACAATGCAGGCTTTCTGGCCGGCGCCAGGGCCGTGCTGGGGTTTGATCTGCCGACGCAGCCGCTTACGGCAGCTGAGGACGGCACTCTGTCGGTGCGCTGGATCGCGCCCGACGAGTGGCTGGTGATTCTGCCCGGCAGGGAAGCCTTCGAGCTTGAAAACCGCCTGCGTGAGGCCATGAGCGGCCATGTCGCCATCGTCAATGTCAGTGGTGGCCAGACCGTACTGGAACTGTCCGGCCCCAATGCGCGCGCGGTGCTGAAGAAGTCCACGCCCTATGACGTACATGACCGTAACTTCCCGGTGGGCAAGGTCGTCACCACCGTTTTTGCCAAGAGCCAGGCTGTGATCCGTCGCACCGGTGAACAGAACTGGGAACTGGTGATTCGACGTAGTTTTGCTGATTATCTGTGGCTCTGGCTGCAGGATGCCTCTGCGGAGTTTGGACTGGTTATCAAGGACTGAGCGAAACGGTTGCGGCTGCTGCGGTCGAGCGATTCGTCGCAGCTTCGCACTCTTTCCAGGTTGGCCTCTGGCTCTGGCTGCAGGACGCCAGGCCTGAGTTCAGTCTGCTGGTAAAGGACTGAGTAGCAAGGGGAAAGGGGAAAGGGGAAAGGGGAAAGGCTCAAGGTGGCGAGTTCTCGCCAGGAGTCTGATACGCCGAGGTTGAAACCGCAGGCCGGGCGCATTGGTTGTTCGGGCTGCGGCTAACGAGGACTTGAGATGACAGCAAAATTGAAACCCTGGATTTTCACGGCACAGTGTCCGAGCCGTTTGGGTACCGTGGATGTGGTGACCCGGTTCATGGCCGAAACCCGCAACTATGTGCTGGAAATGCAGTCTTTTGATGACCGCGAACTGGATCGTTTCTGCATCCGGGTCGAATTCCGCCCCGAGGATGACAACTTCAGCGAAGCGGCCTTCAATGTGGCCTTTGCCGAGCGAGCCGCCGGCTTTGACATGGAATGGCAGTTGCGAACGCCGGAACACAAGCCGCGGGTGGCGATTCTGGTGTCCAAGTACGACCATTGCCTCAATGATCTGCTGTACCGTTTTCGTACCGGTCAGCTGAACATCGAAATCCCGGTGATTATCTCCAATCACCCGGATCTGGAACCACTGGCCCAGTGGCACGGCATTCCCTACCACCACCTGCCCATTACGCCGGATACCAAGGCGGAGCAGGAAGCTCAGGTCTGGCAGCTGATTCAGCAATACGATACTGAACTTGTGGTTCTGGCGCGCTACATGCAGGTGCTGTCACCGGATCTGTGCCGCAAACTGGATGGCTGGGCCATCAACATTCACCACTCGCTGCTGCCGGGCTTCAAGGGTGCCAAGCCCTATCATCAGGCCTGGGCCAAGGGCGTCAAGCTGGTGGGTGCCACGGCACATTATGTCAACAATGATCTGGATGAAGGGCCCATCATTACCCAGGGCATTCAGCCGGTGGATCATGCGCAGTATCCGGAAGATCTGGTGGAAAAGGGGCAGGACATCGAGCGTGTAACGCTGTCCAGGGCCATCCGCTATCACATTGAAAAACGTGTCTTTGTGCTGGGTCAGCGCACCGCGGTCTTTTCCGACTAAGGGCGCTCCCGGCATCTGATACAACACTCACCCTGGGCCTGGCAACCGCTCTTAGAGCTCCCCCCAAAACGCCAGGTTCGGGGCCCTTGCCTGTATCGTCGTCCGGTTGCGGCGGCGTTCTATGTTGTCACAGACCTTGTTTCCTCGCCCTGCATGCAGGGCGTTTGGCGTGTTAAAAGACCCTGTTGCAATGCTTAATACGACTGACTATGATAGTCATTCTTATTTGGAGAGCTAGGAGTCCACCGATGAAACAGATCTTGTTGGCGCTACTGATCGGCGCAAGCCTGCCAGCCTTTGCTGAAATGCCGGTTTTCCAGATTACGATCAAGGACCATCTTTTTCAGCCGGCCCAAACCATGATTCCGGCGGGTCAGCAGGTCAAGCTGGTGGTGGATAATCAGGATGACACGCCCGAAGAGTTCGAGGGTGACGATTTCGATGTCGAGAAAATCATTCCAGGTCACAGTCAGGCGGAAATTCTGGTTGGGCCTTTCGAGGCCGGTGAGTATAAATTCGTGGGTGAATTCCACGAAGATACTGCCAAAGGCGCACTGATCGTCCAATAAGGGAGGTTGCCCCATGCTGAGTTCTGCCGTCATTGTTTTTCGCGAAGTGCTTGAAGCTGCCCTGATCGTGACCATCCTGATGGCTGCCACGCGCGGCTTGCGCGGTCGTACCCAGTGGATCGGCGGAGGCTTGGTGGTGGGGCTGTCGGGTGCTTTTGTTGTGGCCCTGTTCGCAGGCAGCATCAACAGTGCCTTCAAGGGAGTGGGGCAGGAACTGCTGAATGCAGGCATTCTGCTGACCGCCGTGAGCATGCTGGCCTGGCACAATATCTGGATGTCGCGCCACGCCCGTGCGCTGGTGGCCCAGCTGAAACAGGTGGGCGCGAGGATCACTGAAGGCTCCTTGCCCCTCTACGTGCTGGCGGTCACCGCAGGTCTGGCGGTGTTGCGCGAAGGGTCCGAAGTCGTGCTGTTCATGTACGGGGTGGCGGCCAGCGGCAGCTCGGCTTCGATGATGCTCAGCGGTGGAGCCCTGGGCGTGGTTGTCGGTATCGCGGCCGGCGCTCTGCTGTACTTTGGCCTGTTGCGCATCCCGACGCAGTGGCTGTTCCGCGTGACGGGCTGGCTGATTCTGCTGCTGGCCGCAGGCCTGGCAGCGTCGGCGGCGGGTTATCTGAGCCAGGCCGGCATTCTGCCGAGCCAGGCTCCGCTGTGGAACAGTAGCGCCCTGCTTTCCGAGAAGTCCATCCTCGGCCAGTTGCTGCATGTTCTGGTGGGTTATCAGGCAAGACCCACGGCCATACAGCTGGGCTTCTATCTGGTGACGCTGCTATTGATCGCTGGCGCAATGAAGTGGGTGGGCAATGCTCAGCCCCGCGTCCGTGCCAAGGCTTCTGGCGCCTGAGCCTCAGGCGCCTGAGAGATCAGGGGCAGTCGGAGCGCAAATCCGGCGCCCCTTTAGCAACCCTGCTGTTCAAAATCCCTCTAATTACCGTTCAGGGCCCGCCACTCACGGGCCTGTTCCTGCACCTCTGAAATCTCATCCAGATTCAGCTTGTCGGTCACCAGTTCCAGCGCCTCGCTGCCGGCACCGTTGGCCTTGGCGATGCTGAACCAGAAGTAGGCTTTCTGATAATCCCGGGTTACGCCCTGGCCGTTGAAGTACAGCAGCCCCAGATTGGTCTGGGCGCTGGCGAAATTCTGCCTGGCCGCTATGGCATACCAGGTGTGGGCCTGTTCGTAATCCTGTGCAACCCCCTGGCCTTTTTCGTACATCACCCCCAGGTTGAACTGGGCATTGATATGCCCGAGCTCGGCGGCCTTGCGATACCATTTGGCGGCGGCGCTGTAGTCCCTCGGGATTCCCCGACCGGCGTAGTATTTTCCGCCCAGGTGATACTGGGCGTACATATGCCCCTGCTCGGCGGCGCGATTATACCACTGGGTGGCGATGTCATGATTCTGCGGCACGCCATCACCGCGTTCATAGAAACCGGCCAGCAGGAACTGGGCCCGGCTGTTGCCTTTTTCCGCCACAGGCGTAAACCATCGCGCAGCCTGGGCTGGATCCCTGGGTACGCCCAGGCCGTCGGCATACATCAGCGCAAGATTGTACTGGGCGGTGGTGTCTCCCTGCTCGGCCAGCGGCGTGAATTCCTGAATGGCTATGGCATAGTCACCGGCTTCGTAGGCATTGAATCCGGTCATGAAGTCGGCGGCGAAGCTGCCCTGTGCCAGCAAAAGGCTGGCGCCAAGCGTCAAGGCCGTCAGACGGGGCCTGGACGCGGTACGAAGGCCGCGCAGGCTGCGCTTTGCCGGTGATACAGGCCGGTATGGCATGGTCAAGGTTCCTTATCGCAAGATTGGCGGACAGCTTTTTAGAGTCTTTTTAAAAATACCAAAACAGCGCGGGCCTGAACATCACCGGATTGCGCAGTCAGCGAATGATGCGGTCAGTTTCCCCCGAACTTGGAGGTTTGGCCGCACAGGCGTGCCTGGCTCGGTGACTGGCCGACATAGGCGCGGTAGCAGTGGCTGAATTGGCTGGTGCTGACAAAGCCGTAGGCCAGGGTGATGGCGGCAATGGCTTGCATGGGCCCGGCCCCCGAGCCCGCAGGCGGATATCAAGCCGCCGCGGGCGCTGGAATCAGGTGTGTTCTGGTGTGAAGAGGAAGTTGGCGATCAGCTCCTTGCCGCCTTCAGTGGCGAAGGACTCAGGGTGGAACTGGATGCCCTGGATCGGGTATTCCCGGTGGCGCACCCCCATGATCTCGAAATCGCCACCGGCGTGGATGCGGGCATGATCGGCAAAGGCGCTCGCGGGCAGGTTGCCCACCGCGGCGGTTACTTCGAGGCAGTCGGGCAGGCTCTCCGGCTCGGCGATCAGCGAGTGATAGCGCATCACCTCCAGGCCGTCGGGCGTGTTTTGGAACACCCCTTCACCGTTATGGGTTACCGGGCTGATCTTGCCGTGCATCGGCAGCCGGGCCTTGATCACGCGCCCGCCGAACACGTGGACTATGCCCTGCATGCCGAGGCAGACGCCCAGCAGCGCTGTGGTGGGACCCAGTTCGCGGATCACGGAGGCACAGATGCCGAAATAGCTGTCGTCGTCGGGCGACCCCGGTCCCGGGGATATGATGATCCGGTCCGGAGCGGCTGCGCGGATCTGCTCCAGCGTCACCTCGTCGTTGCGCTTGACGACGAGGCTGAAGTCGCCGACTTCGCCCCTGAGCCGTGCGCTGGTCAGGATTTCGCCGATGAACTGGTAGAGGTTGTAGGTAAAGGAGTCGTAGTTGTCGATGATCCAGACCTTCATGCCTGCGTCTCCTCGATAAAGCGGTCTAGGACCTTCTTTGTGCCGGCGAACTTGCGCATGATCTCCTGGTACTCGTCGTCCGGGTTGGAGTCGTAGACGTTGCCGCCGCAGGTCTGGACATAGGCGTTTTCGCCGTTGGCAAACACCGTCCGTATCGGGATCGCGAAGGTGCAGTCGCCGTTGAAGGAGAAGTGCCCGACCGCGCCGCCATAAGGGCCGCGACCGTCGTTTTCCAGCGCGTCTATGACCTTCATTGCTTCGATCTTGGGTGCACCGGTGAGGGTGCCTGCCGGGAAGTTGCTGGCCAGTGCCGAGAACATGTCATGACCCTCGTCGATGATGCCGACGATTTCGCTCGAGATGTGCTGCACGTGGCTGTAGCGCTTGATGTCCATCAGACTGCGCACCTTGACGGTGCCGAAGCGCGCCACCCGGCCTATATCGTTGCGGTGCAGGTCGACGATCATGTTGTGTTCGGCGATCTCCTTCGGATCGTTCAGCAGTGTGCAGGCCAGCTGCCTGTCCTCGGCTGGGTCCTTGCCGCGGCCGGCGGTGCCGGCGAGGGGGAAGGTCTCCATTTCACCCTGGCGCAGCCGGAACAGCAGTTCAGGACTGGCGCCGATCAGTTTCTGGTCGCCGAATTTCACGTAGTACATCTGTGGCGACGGGTTCACCTCGCGCAGCTGTTCGTAGATGTTGATGCTGTCGCCTTCAAGGCGGAAGCGCTTCTTGAAGCCGACCTCGCACTGGAAGATCTTGCCATCGACGATGTCCTGCTTCACCTTCATCACCGCCGCAGCGTGCATGTCCCGCGTCATGGTCTCGCCCTGCGCAATTATTTTCAGCGGGCCGTTGCCGGCGTAGGGTTCGCGCAGCAGCGTATCGACCAGATCCATGCGGTTGTCGCTGTAGTAGAAGTAGATGACCTCGCCGGTCATCTTGTCGAGGATAAGCCCGTCCTTGTACACACCGAAGCGGAAGACGTCGAACAGTTCGCTGTGTTGCAGCGCCAGCGTCGGCTCGAAGTAGTTGACGCAGTCGTAGCCGATGTAGCCGGTCAGGCCGCCGGCGTATTTCCTCGAAATGATGTTCTGCGGCACTATCTCGCGCAGCAGGTAGTAGGGGTTGTCGCTGGCGTAGGATTCGATCTGGCCGTCGCGCTGCTGAATGTGCAGCTGGCCTTCGGCCGCCCAGATCTGCTGTTCCGGGTCGAAGCCGATAATCGAGTAGCGCGATATGTAGCTTTCCTCGCCGAGGGATTCGAGCATGAAGCAGTTATCGAAGCGCTTTTCGATCTTCTTGAACAGGCCGAAAAAATCGCAGTCGGCTGTCAGCGTAATGTAGTGGGGCTTGCGGGGAAGCGCTATGGGAGAGGGTTTTCTGTTCATGGTTAAGGGCTATTCCGATTTCAGGGCGCGTGATCCACGCGTTACCGTAGCGATGCCGACACCCAGCCGCCTGGCGATCTCTCGCTGCGGCACGCCCGCCTCCAGCAGGCGCAGGATCTGCAGCCGTTTGCCCACCTCGGTCAGTTCGGTGGGCGTCAGCAGGTCCTGCAGCGCTTTTTCCAGGGCGTCTCGATCCTGCTGTGCGAGCAGGTAATCCAGGAGTTCGTTCAGATAGAGTGTATTCATGTACTAGTACGCTATCACAATGGCCGGAGCATGACAGCAAAAAATGTCGCCCGGGGGCTGTGGAGGCCGTGTTGCTGCAGGACTTCCAGGAAAATGGTCCGGGGTGAGATTCGGACTCACTAGCAGCCTGTCGGGCTTGGCCGATCGTAGCGAGGGAAAGACCGATTTACGGCAGTTTTTGGGCTCTTTTGAGGCGAATAGCGAGTCTATTTAACAAAGAAGAGTACATAAAATGACCAAATTCGGCTTTTCCGCAGTAGGTCAGTGGTAAGTCCGACAGGCTGCTAGCAGCCTGTGAACAGCCCTGATGTTACCGCGGCCTCAGCGGCCGCGGTTCTGGCGTGCCTGGCTCGGTGACTGGCCGAAATAGTCGCGATAGCAGTGGCTGAAGTGGGTGGTGCTGACGAAACCACAGGCCACCGTAATGGCGGCGATGCTTTCGTTGGTCTGCAGCAGCAGGCGCCGGGCGCGGGTGATACGCAGCTCCAGATAATACTTGGAGGGGGTGCTGTCGATATAGCGATGGAACAGGCGCTCGATCTGACGGCGCGACAGGTTGACCAGCCCCGCCAGCTCTTCCATGCCCAGGGGCTCCTCGATATTGGCTTCCATCAGCTGCAGTACCGCTTGCAGGGATTCCGGCAGGGCCGGATCTATGGCAGTGCAGGGCATGGGGTGCTCGGGAATTTCGCCAATCTTGTCGCAGCTGAGGATTTCCTCGATGCCGCGTACCACTTCGTTGCCGTAATGCTGACGAATCACCGCCAGCATCATGTTCAGCGCACTACTGGCGCCGGCGCAGGAGACGCGCTCACGGTCGATCACATAGGGATTGGCCGACAGCGTGACCTTTGGGCAGGTTTCCCGCAGGCCATCGCGACTTTCGGGATGCACGGTGCACTCATAACCGTCCATCAGGCCGGCCTGGGCCAGCAGATAGCTGCCATTCCAGAGGCCGCCCAGGGTCAGGCCATGCTGGGCGGCGTCCCGCAGCCGGTCCTGCAGCCCGCGGTCCGGTTGCAGGTCGCAGCGCAGCCCGCCGCACAGGAAGAGTATGTCCAGTTCGCTCGGACTCTGCGCTTGCAGGGCGCCGTCCACCGAAATTTCGATTCCAAGATCGCTGCGGATAGCGCCGCCATCCAGGCTCAGTGTGTGAAAACTGTAGAGTGGCGTGCTGCTCAGCAGGTTGGCGGTGACGATGGCATCCACCGCAGCGGTAAACGCCATCATGGAAAAGTGTTCACGCAGCACGAAGCCGATTCGAATGGCAGGCGCGGAGCTGGTCTCGCTTTCCTTGAGGTATGCCTGGTTGCTGCGTTTGAAACGGCTGTCGAAGGTGCGCTGGCGGTGCTGGTTTGTCATGGGCTGGGTCGCTAACAGGTCGTCAAGAAACCGGGAGACCAGTATAGCAAAGCCTGTGCACGGGCAGGCAGCGCTAATCGCGCCCCGGGTTATCGGGTGCGGATTACGGATGTCCGATCCGCGCCCTTAACGGCCGCGCCGGGTAGCAAAGGCCCAGCCGGTACAGGCGCCATTATTCCAGGCCGTTCAGGGCTTTCCAGTTGCCGGGGTAGACGGCGTAGAAGATGGTGGCCTGCTCGCCTTCATATTTCAGCTCGGTGCCCTCGGGGATCCAGATGATGTCACCGGCCTGGCCTTCCAGCACGCCATCTTGTGTGACGAGGCGAAACACGCCATCGACCACATAAACGACTTCGTCGTAGAGCACAGTCCAGGCGATAGAGCAGGCATCGAACCTTGCCACCCCCGCACCCATGGTGGCACTGATGTCGGTGCTGACGGCACGGGCGACGGCGGCGGCGCCTGGCGGGCCGCCGCGATGCTGAAAGTTGAGACTGGAGGCGTGAATCAGTTTGGCGGACATGGCGTTCTCGACCTGGTTTTATTGAAAGGAATTAGGCGCGCAACAACAGCGTCGTCAAGGCCCCGCAGGGGCGGGAGAGCCCCTGCAGCCTGAGGACAGGCGGACTCGGGCTGTCGATTACAGCTCCGAGCGGCTGGCGAAGCGCGCCATGGCCATGCGCAGCGGTACGCCTATGTGCAGCAGCGGCTTGGGCGGCAGGCGCGAGGGGTTGCCCGAGACTTCCAGCATGTTGCTCAGCAGGTCGGTCTTCTTGCCCGAGGCCATATCGGCCAGCATCATGCCGGAGATGGTGCCACGGGCGGCGCCGACGCTCTGGTCGCAGGCGGAGGCGAAGATGCCGTTTTCAAGCTCGCCGAAATAGGTCTCGAAGTTGCCCGACAGGCTGCTGGCACCGCCCCAGGTGTAGTCGAACTCCACGTTTTTCAGCGCCGGATAGCGCGCTTCGAAGCCTTCGAGGTGACGCTGGCGAATGCCGGGCAGGAGGTCCTGCGGCGTATTGTAGTCGTGGGCGTAGCGGTAGGAGTTACGGATGATAATCCGGCGGTCCTGGGTCATGCGCAGCGTGGTGCCGGCGTGGTCAGCCGGGGTCAGGCCCCAGTCGAGCTGGCCGCCATAGAGTTTCATCTCGGCATCGCTCAGCGGGCGTGTCATGCTGGCGAAGGTCATGACCGGCAGGATGCGATCGCGCAGGAAGCCGAGCTCCGCGGTAAAGATGTTGGTGCCCAGAATCAGCTGGCGGCACTCAATGCGGGCCTTGCCGGTGTAAAGCACAAAGCCGTCGGCGGTACGGGTGATCTCCAGCACGGGCGAATGTTCTGCGATGCGCACGTTGGCCGGCATGTTGTCCGCCAGGCCGCGCATCAGGGCGGCGGGCTGCATCAGGGTGCCGCCGGGCGTAAAGATGCAGGCGCTGTAATAGTCGGTGCCGAATATATCCTGCATCTTCTGCTGGCTGAGGCGCTCGTAAGTTTCGCCAAAGTTCTTTAGCAGCTGCTCGTAATGATCGAGGAATTTCTCGCCACGCGCGCCCACGGCGCCCTGGTACTTGCCGGCCTTGGACCACTGGCAGTCAATGTTGTAATTGTTTATCTGGGTTTCCAGATAATCGATGGCGGTGCGGTTTAAATGCACCATCTTGCGCTTGAGCTCCTTGTCACCCAGCTCCAGGTCGCGCTTGTGTGGCTGGTCGATGACAAAGCCCGAATTGCGCCCGGACGCGCCCTGGCCGACCTTCAGCGCCTCGATCAGCACAAAACTGTCATCGGGGCGATTTTCCGCCAGCCGGCGCACCGCGGCACAGCCCACAAAACCCCCGCCAATGACGGCGGCATCGACGCGAATATCCTGCGTCAGCGCAGGAAAGTCCGAGACAGTTCCGAGCATCTCATACCAGCCACAGTTGCCGTCATATTGGGGAAGAATCATTGTCTTTATCCATCGTGCTGGAGCGTTGTCGTGTGGGTGGCGGCTGCGACCCGGTGTCATAATCTGTCGGCGATTATTTCTAATTTTTATTAGATTCACTACATAAATGCGGTGTTAGTACCAACTATAATAAGGATCATTAGTTAGGCTAATAGTTGGATGCCTTATGTCCGATACCCGACTGCTCGATACCCATATGCTCTACACCTTCGTGATGATTGCGGAGTCGCCTTCCCTGACCGATGCCGCCCGCCGCCTCGGAGTGACCCAGTCGGCCGTATCCCAGTGTCTGAAGCAGCTTGAAGAACAGCTGGGTACCGCGCTGGTGGTAAGGCGCAGCCGGCCGCTGCATCTGACCGCCGCCGGCAACGCCCTCAAACGCAATGCCGATGGCATTCTGGGCGAGCTGCGCCGACTCAGTGCCCGGGTGCGCGGTGCCGCCGACCAGGGGCTGGTGCAGTGTCGACTTGGGTTGATTACTTCCTGTTCCGAAGTGTTCGGCAGCAAGCTGATTGCACAGCTGAGCCCCTATATCGAACAGCTGACACTGCGCAGCGGCCTGACGCCGCCACTGATGCAGGCCTTCCTTGAGCGTGAAATTGATATTCTGGTGTCCAATGATCCCCTTACCGGCGTAGATGGGCTGGAGCGCTTTGAGCTGTTCCGTGACCCCATGCTGCTGGCCGTGTCAGCGCGGGATCTGGGCGGGCTGCCGGACCCGGTGTCGGTTGAGTCCCTGGCCCGGCGCCTGCCGATGATCAAGTACGGCCGCCATACCCATATAGGCGCTTACAGCGAAGTGGTGCTGCGGCGCATGGGCATGCAGGCCAACGTGCGCTACGAAACCGATGACACCCATACGCTGATGAACTTCGTCCACGATGGTCACGGCTGGGCCATTCTGAGCGCGCTCTGCCTGGCCCAGGTGCTTTATCTGACGGCGGATGTGCGCCTGATGGAGCTGGATCGCAGCCGCCACGCCCGCACTGTGTATCTGCTGGCGCGGGAAGGGGAAATGGGTGCCATTCCCGGGCAGGTGGCCAACGCGATCCGGGCCATTCTCCTGGGTCCAGTATTTGCGGCGCTGTCTGAACGGGCACCCTGGTTGACGCCGCAGGCGCTGGATAGCGAGGGGGAGCTATGAGGTGTTGAAGCTGAAGCGGTTTTTGGGATAGCAGGTGTTTGATCGGCGCCAGCGGCTTCGCCATCGCTGTTCAACAGCCTGACGAGCTCAGGCCAGCGTAAAGAAAAACGTCGCTCCTTCACCCGGGGCTGCTTCGGACCAGATGCGGCCCCCATGCTTGTGGATAATGCGCTGAACGGTCGCCAGTCCGATGCCGTTACCGGGAAACTCCGTTTCGGTGTGCAGGCGCTGGAAGGGGCTGAAGAGCCGGTCGGCATGGGCCATGTCGAAACCGACACCGTTGTCCCGGATGTAATAGGTCTGCAGGTTCGGGGTCTGACCGGTGCTGCCAATGGTGATGCGGGCCCGGGGTGTCCTGGCGCTGTACTTCCAGGCATTGGACAGCAGGTTTTCCAGCACGACCCGCAAAAGGCGCAGGTCGCCGTGGGCCGACAGCTCCTGCTCGATGACCACTGTCACCTGGCGTTCGGGCGCGCCAGCCTGAAGGTCCGCGATGATGTCACGGGCCATGGCTGTGAGGTCGACCGTCTCCCGCAGCATCTCGGCGCGGGAGATCCGCGACAGTCTCAGCAGGTCGTCAATCAACTGACTCATGCGCTGCGAGGCGCGCCTCATGCGGTTGAGGTAATCGCGCCCGTCAGAACCTAGCAGGTCACCGGACTGCTCAAGCAGCATCTGGCTGAAACCATCGAGGTGCCGCAGAGGTGCCCGCAGATCGTGGGAGACAGAATAGGAAAACGCCTCCAGTTCCTGATTGGCGGCTTCCAGCTGGCGGGTTCTTTGTGTGACCCGCTGTTCAAGTTCGTTATAGAGCTGTACGTTCTCCAGCGCGATCGCGGTGCTGTTGGCCAGCGCCTGCAGCAGATTCAGCTGCTGCGGTGTGGCCCGGTGTGGTTGGGCCCAGTAATTGCCGATCGCCCCGATCGGGGATTCGGTCCTTATCGGCACCATTGCCAGGCTTTTGACAAAGGTCGGTCGGTAGGCGTCGGCCGGAATGCGGGGGTCCTGGTAGATATCCTCGATAACGGCCGGCTCCTTGTGCTGCATGACCCAGCCGCTGATGCAGGCCGACATCGGAAACCGGCTGCCTTTCCAGAGCGGCGCAATGGCATCTTCGTCGGCGTAGTAGCACAGCTGTTGTTCGCGCAATACGAAGGTTGCCCCGTCGGCCCCGGTCAGGTTGCGCGCGGCCTGGCGAACCACTTTCATGACGGTGTCCAGATCGCGGGCCAGGGACAGTTGCTGGATCACGCCGATCAGCAGCTCGGTGGGATAATCCGCGTGCGCCGGGCTCTGCTGGTGCGCCTCGGGCTGCGGCGCCTGGAGCATCTGCTCGATGGCGGGCGCCAGGCGCTCGAGCCTGGTTTTGGGAATGCAGACGTTGCCCGGGGTCTGGGTGTCGCTCGACCCGGTCTCGTCGGCATGGCCCGACACGAAAATGAACGGGACGCCAGGGCATTGCCGCTGTATGACATCCAGGGCTGCCTGGCCACTGAAACCCGGGACACTGCTGTCCGACAGAATCAGATCGAAGCGGGTGCTGTTCAGCGCATACAGGAACTGGTCGCGCGAGGCCGCCACGCATATGTCGCTGGCAAGTCCCTGGCGGGAAAGCGCCGCCCGTATCAGCTCGGCGTCGTCGGCGTTGTCTTCCAAATGCAGTATGCGTAATGGCTCTGGCATCGCCGCCACGCCGACAGGGTCGCCGAGTCGGGGGGCATACTTCTGGTCCCTGCCGCGGTGCGTTGTGGTCTGCTTGCCATGCCGGAGGCCGGGCCTCTGGCCGGTGGTGGCACCCGGGCGGGCAGCGGAAGCGCCCGTGCTGGCGCTATCGCCCAGCTCCACAAACGTCAAGAAACGGAAGTCATGGCCAAAGGGGTCCAGCATGAGCGCCTGTTGACCGGCGGGAGAGGTCTCGATCGGGCTCGCAAGCCGGGCACCGGCCGCAGTCGCCTGCTGCACGGCGGCGGCGATGTCGTCGACGATCCAGTCGAGGCGGCGCGGCTCAGCCGTGCTGCCGGTTCCCGATGTCTGGGCCTGCAGGTAAAGGGGTGCCGGGCCGCCGAGCAACTCCACGCCGCAGGTGCCGAAGCGGCGGCCAACGCCCAGGCCGAATGCGGCGCGGTAGAAGCGTATCACCGTTTCCAGGTTGTCCGTATCGAGTGTGATCAGGAAGTTCATCGCCGCTTGCCTCGTACTGGTGTTCAGACCTGTGTTGCCCATTGCTGCAGCTGTGCAACGCTGGCTGTCACCCCGCCGCAGACAATCACCAGAACCGAAGCGCAGGCTTCCAGCCGGTCGGCGTGATCGTAGATCGCCGCGAGAGCGGCGCCACAGGCCGGCTCGACGACGACACGGTGGTCATCCATAAAACGCAGGCAGGCCCTGACGGCCGCCTGGTCCGGGACGACCAGACTCCGGATCGGATGCCGGTGCGTCCAGTCGAAGGCCTGTTCGCAGACACGGCGGGCGCCGAGCGAGGTCGCGATACTGCTGATCGCCGGCAGTTCGATGCGTTCGCCGGCCTCGACGGAGCGGGCGAATGAGTCGGCGCCCGAGGTTTCGACGGCCATGACCGGCACATCGCTCCAGCCGTTGCGGTGCAGCCCCTCCAGCACGCCACAGAGCAGCCCGCCGCCGCCCACCGACAGTATCACCAGCTCCGGTTTGCGCCCGCGGCGGGCAACCTCGTCGATCATGCTCCCGTGGCCCTGCCACAGCAGCGGATCATCGAAGGGATGCAGGAACGCATCGCTGTCTGTGACCATCGACAACGCCAGCTCGTTGGCTTCCTGCCAGGAGGCGCCATGGACTTGGACGTCGGCCCCCTGTTGACGGATCAGGTCGATGGCCCGCTCGGTGGTGGTTTCTGGCACCACGACGAGCACCGGAACCTGCAGCTGACGGCCGGCGTAGGCGACGGCGATGCCGGCATTACCGCCGGACGATGAAATCAGACGCCGGGCGCCACGGCGCACATAGTGGCTACAGGCATGGCCGATGCCGCGGATTTTGAACGAACCCGGGGGTTGCAAGGCTTCCATCTTGAGCCAGACCGTCCGGTTCGCTGCCCGACTCAGCGTGCGGGACTCAAGCAGGGGCGTTTCAATGTGCAGCGGTGTCATCGTGGTAACTCGGTTGAGGCTCTCTATCGATCCGTGGCGCCTTGATGTGGCGCGGCATCGGATGCTGTAGTGGTGCTGTCAGGTCTGTTGTGCTCAGCCGTCTCGCCGCGCACGTTCCTCGGTCGGCAGCACCACCAGGGTAAACCAGTAGTCGGTCAGCGACTGTACCACCTTGGCGAAGTTTTCGAAGTCGACCGGCTTGACGATATAGGAACTGCAGCGCAGCTTGTAGGAACTGAGCACATCCTTTTCCGCATCTGAGGTGGTCAGCACGACAACGGGCAGGTGTCTGAGGTTCTCGTCCTGGCTGATGGCTTCCAGCACCTCGCGTCCGTTCATGCGCGGCATGTTGAGGTCGAGCAGAATCAGGTCGGGTGTCGGAACGTCGGCATACTGGCCTTCCTTGCGCAGAAAGGCCATGCATTCGACGCCGTCGGGCACATGGTGAAGATTGACCCCCAGTCGCGTCCGCTTGAAGCCGATTTTCGTCAGCTCCACATCGTTGTCGTTGTCCTCGACCAGGAGGATCTCGGCCGGTCTTCCGTGGTCAAGCTGATTGCTGTTCATGGGATTGTTCCTCTTGTTCCGGAATAGTGAAGTAAAAACGGCTGCCTGTGCCAGACTCCGATTCGACCCAGATTCGGCCACCGTGGCGGTGTACCACGCGGCGGCAGACCGCCAGCCCGATGCCGCTGCCGGGGTAACTGCGCTGGTCGTGCAAACGCTCGAATATCTCGAAAATGCGGTCGTGGTAACGCGGATCTATGCCAATGCCGTTGTCCTGAATCATGAGCCGCCATTCGGCGTCCAGGCGCGCGGCTTCAACTCGGATCTGCGGCGCTTCGTCACTGCGATACTTGAGGCTGTTGCCGATCAGGTTGATCAGCAGTTGTACCAGCTGTGACCGGTCGCCGTTCAGTACCGGCAGTTCGCCGCAGCTGACCTGCGCGCCGGATTCCCTGATCGAGGATTCGAGCAGCGTGACGGCGGCATCGAAAATCTCGCGGCCCGGCACCGGCGTGAACGGGTGGGCCTGGGAGTCGACGTGTGAATATTCGAGCAGGTCGCGGATCAGCGTCTGCAGCTGCTTGACGGACTCGACAATGCGGCGAATCCAGTCGTTTGCCTGCGCATCGAGCTGGTCGGTATAACTGGACTGCAACAGCTCGACGAAGCTGGCGACATTGCGCATGGGCGTTTGCAGGTCGTGGGAGGCGACATAGGCGAAGCGCTGCAGTTCGATATTGCTGCGTTCCAGCGCCGCGTTGGTGCGCTGCAGCGTGGCGTCCGCGGCCCGCTGGCGCTCGGTGAGATCGATAATGGCCGCCAGTACCAGGGTGCCGTCCTCCGTCTGGACCGGATTCAGGCCAATTTCCACGGCAAACTCGGTGCCGTCCTGGCGCAGGCCGTTGAGGTCGCGTCCTGCGCCCATGCGTCGGGCTTGCGGGGTATTAAAGAAGCTGGTCCGCAAGCCCGGATGGTGGGCCCGGTAGCGCTGCGGAATCAGTACCTCGATTTTCTGGTGCAGCAGGGCTTGGCGTTCATAGCCGAAAAGCCGCTCCAGTTCGCTGTTGACCAGTTGTATGGTGCCGGTTGCGTCGATCATGACCATGGCAATGGGGGCCGACTCGACAGTGGCGCGAAACAGGGTTTCCAGGCGTTTGCGTTCAGAGATATCGAGGATGGCGGCCAGTACGAACTGGCCCTCGTCGGTATTGACCGGGTTAAGACCGATCTCGACCGGGAATTCGGTGCCGTTCTTGCGCATGGCGAACAGGTCACGACCGACCCCCATGCGTCTGGATTCGGGGGTGGCGAAGAAACGGGAGCGCATTCCGGGATGACCCGCCTTGAACCGTTCCGGCAGCAGGACTTCAATCTTTTGCTGCAGCAACTCTTCCCGGTTGTAGCCGAACAGTCGTTCCGTCTCGGCATTGACCAGCAGGATGGTGCCGGTCTGATCGATCATGAGCATGGCTGTTGGCGCCGACTCCACCGTGGCGCGAAAACGCGCTTCCATCCGCTTGCGTTCGGTGATGTCGACGATGGCGCTGACCACCAGCACGCCGTCGTCGGTCGTGATGGGGTTCAGGCCGATTTCGATCGGAAATTCGATACCGTCCTTGCGCAGACCAAAGAGATCGCGGCCCGCACCCATGGGCCGGTTTTTCGGCATTTGCATGAAGCCTGCGCGCAGTTCCGGGTGGCCGGCTCGAAAACGGTATGGCAGCAGTATATCGACCATCTCCCCGAGCAGCTCGGTGGCGGTATAGCCAAACAGGCGCTCGGCCTGTGCATTGACCAGTACGATAGTGCCGTGCTGGTCCGCCACTATAATGGCGGTAGGGACCGAATTCAGGATAGCGGTCAGTTGCTCGACGCTATCGATTTGATGATTTCGAACCACCATTTCCTCTCCAGATAGAGACCATCCCGGTGCGGGCTTGTCACCGCAGTGCGGCAGAGACCAAGGGAAGAGGAGCGACAGCAAGAGAGGGGCAGAGGTGCGTTTACAGTCCCTTGTCAGGCCGCTTGCCTGGATTCCGCAGCAGTCCCCGGGGCTCAGCCCCGCTGCGCTTACTACTATAGTCGTTGCCGACTGAAATGTTCGGGTTTATTTGGCTCCCATGACTACATAATTAACGTGCTACGACACTCTGCCGCAGCCTGGTTGAACATCCATGACGCGACCCTCAGTGGCGGTTTGCACCTGTTCGCTGGCAGGTCCGACCATGCGCAGGATAACCCCGAATACCGGACGCGCCATCCGTCGGAATAAACCTGGGCCACCAGGTCGCCGATACAGGTTTTGGCGCCGGCGCGGAGCGGCATTTTCATGGCCATACCGGACACCGCAGGTGAAACCTGGGGCTATGCTTGAGCAATGAGGCGGGTTAAATCGAGCATAATCCGTCTGTCTGGGCACAGCGTGATGAAAGGGTGAGTGATGTAACATAAGCCGACGGACCTCATACAGTCGAACACCGAAATGGATGTGCATAGGTCCATTGTCCTGTGGCTGTTTTTTGCGACTCTGATTATTACCGCTTTTGTTGGGGGCGCGTTGCTCTATTCGGATAAAACGGGGGATGAGTTCCTGTCCATTTTACCTGTGGTGATATTGTCCGGCGTACTGGGCAGTTTTGTCAGTGCGCTTAACCGGATTTATTCCTCCAAGGACATTTTTCCGATCACCAGTTATTCGGTTTTTCTGAGCGGCAACAGCATGTACCTGATTGCCTATTCGTCGATTCCGGCGCTCGTCGGTGCCATCTCATCCACTATTCTGTATGTCGTCTTTGCATCGGAGATCATTGTGGGTTCGTTTTTCCCCGGCTTCTCCTGCAAGCTGGCAAATACTGACTGCAGCGAGTTTCAGGAATTCCTCACGTCCTGGAGTCCCCGCGATGCCCAGGACTATGCCAAGGCGATTGTCTGGGGTTTTGTGGCCGGTTTCAGTGAGCGCTTTGTACCGGATATTCTCAACCGGGTTGCCAGCAATAGCGACAAGTAGCACCGTCGGCATTTGCGTGGAGAGGCATCATAATTGCCGCTGCCTTGTCTCCAGAGGCAGAGTCTGCGGGAATCAGCGCTTCAATATGACTGTCACTGCGTTCACCAGGGCGTTGCTGCTGTTCGGCCTCTTACCGGCCTATGGCTGCATGTTTGGCGGCTTTTGCGGCCGGTGATGATCGTCACCCGGTACTGGTATCCGTGAGTCCATGCACCGTTATAATTTTATTAACTTGGCGGAGTTGTCCCATGGCGGTGCTGATACTCCCAACACGTGACTGGCAGTGGCAAGCCGCTGACCTATACTGTGCCCAGTATCTGAAGCTGTTCTTTACCGATAATCAGCGTATCTGTTCAGCGTTTTCGCCTATGACTGCAGTCCCGATATTCGAATAAATAGAAAATAGTGTTGCTCTTTGGATACTGTTTTTATATTTCGAATGCCCCGGTGTGATATTCGCAGCTGTTCCTGCGCCAGGATTAACGTGAACGCGCTTCGAACAGGGCCGCGCCCTACAAAGTGTCGGCGCGGGAGGGCATCATGTTAAAGGGAGTTTCCCATGGCAGATAACGGCATAGTCTATCGTTCGGGTTACAAGTATCAGCTGGCTGAAAATTATGAACTCAAGATTCCCATCAAGCCTGATGCGGATATCGACTCGATGTTTATCACCCTTGATCGCCAGGGCAACCTGCGGGTAAAAGCCGGTTATGCCTGGGATGGCACCTCGGGTCCGGTGATAGACACACCGTTCAACCTGCGCGCCTCACTGGTGCATGATGCGCTCTATCAGCTGATGCGCGAAAAGACTCTCAGCGCCAAGGAGGACAAGGATAAGGCCGACAAGCTGTTTAAAAAGCTGGTCAAGGAAGACGGAGTGCCAGCTCCTGTGGCCCAGGTGTACTACGAGGCGCTGAAAAAGCTCGGAAAACCGGCGACGAAACCTGAAAGCAGCAAGGCTCTGAAGCACGCGCCCAAGTAGTCTGACGTTGAATCTCCGGGGAAAAACCCCGCCAGAGTACCGCTGGCGGGGTTTTTGTTATTGGCGCCGAGGTGTGGGCCCGCGTGCTGGCGCTCGTCATCTTTCGCATTTCTGCGTTGTTCAGATACCTCTCTTGCCAGTAGAATCGCTGTTTTTGTGATCATTACGGAGCATTAGCCGCATGGGCAGAGCCTATCAGAACCGCAAAGAATCGATGGCCAAGACGTCTGACATGAAGGCCAAGGTTTATAGCCGCTATGGTCGTGAGATCTATGTCTCCGCCAAGTCGGGCGGGACTGACCCCAGCGGCAATCTGACCTTGCGCAGCCTGATCGAGCGCGCCAAGAAGGACCAGGTTCCGAGTCACGTAATCGACAAGGCGCTCGAAAAGGCCAAAGGCGGTGCGGGTGAGGATTACGCGGCGGCGCGCTACGAGGGCTATGGCCCCGGTGGCAGCATGGCCATTATCGACTGTCTGACCGACAACCCCAACCGCACCTTCGGTGATGTGCGCCAGGCCTTCACCAAGACCAAAAGCAAGATCGGTACGCCTGGCAGCGTCAGCCATATGTTCGACCACTCGGCCATCTTTGTATTCGCCTACGATGATGAAGAGGCAGTGCTCGAAGCCCTGATGGAAGCCGACGTCGATGTGACGGATATCGAGAATGAGGACGGCAAGATTACGGTATTCGCCCCCAATACGGATTACTTCAAAGCCAAAACGGCCTTGCTGGAGCGCTGTGGCGAACTGGACTTCGATGTTGATGAAATCCAGTTTATCCCCCACAGCTTTACCACGGTCAGCGGTGACGATGTCGCCCTGTTCGAGAGGTTCCTCTCCATGCTGAACGATCTGGATGACGTACAGCAGGTATACCACAACGTTGAACTTCCATAAGTGATGTGCCCCCACAAAAGTGGACACACTTAGATCGCCTGCTCGAACGCCTCAGGCTTCGCTCTGTTTCCCGGCATTCGCAGGCTTATCCTCGACATTCGCCTGGGGCTCACTTCCCGGAATTCGCAGGCTCATTCCAGGCTACAACGGCACCCCGTAGGTTGGTAATGAGCGTAGCGAATTCCGACATCCGCAGCGAAGCTGTGGAGCTTGCCCTTGCCCTTGCCCTTGCCCCTTTGGCTCCTTAGCTGTCATGCATCCCGGGGGCGTTCTGCCGGTGGCGTCTATACTGAGCGAGCCTCCCCTGCCGGGAGCGCGTCTGATACAGGATGCCACGGATGAAAACGCCCCGCCCTTTTGCCGACAACGCTGTCTGTGTCCGAAAGGCCATGTTTCACCACCATGAATAGCGCCGGCTGGTTTGTACTTGTAGGCGCGCTGATGCTCGCCATGGGGCTGACCGCCCCGCTGATGAAGCGCGTTGCCGTTACCTCGGCGATGCTGTATCTGTCCGTGGGTCTGCTGGTGGGGCCAACCGGATTCGGGCTTTTTCATTTCAACCCGCTGGAACAATCGGCTCTGCTGGAAGTACTCACCGAAGTGGTGGTGCTGATTTCGCTGTTTTCTGCCGGCGTAAAAATGCCGGTGCCGGTCACCTTGGCGCGCTGGCGCTCGCCGGTGCTGTTGGCATTTGTATCCATGACGGTGACTGTGGCGCTGGTGGCCGGGTTTGGCCATTACATTTTAGGGCTGTCGCTGGGGGCGGCCGTGCTGCTGGGTGCCATACTGGCGCCGACCGATCCTGTGCTGGCCACTGACGTACAGATTCGTCACGCCGAGGATCGTGACCGGCTGCGCTTTACCCTGACCTGTGAGGCGGGGATGAATGATGGCAGTGCTTTCCCGTTTGTCATGCTGGGGCTGGGTCTGCTCGGGCTCCATGACCTGGGGATCTTCGGGCAGCGCTGGTGGCTGGTGGATGTGCTTTGGGCCACGGGCGCGGCTATCGTCGTGGGTGGGGTGGCCGGCTGGGGGCTCGCCCGCATCAGCCGGTACGTGCGCCGCAGTGGGCGCCATATCGAATTGCTGAATGATTTTCTGGGTCTGGGGCTGATCGGTTTGGTGTACGGCATATGTCTGTATATCAGTGCCTGGGGCTTCCTGGCGGTTTTTGTTGCGGCTGTGGTATTGCGCCAGACCGAATTGAAATTCGCAGACGCGGAGCTGGAACGGGCGCCTGAAACTCCGCCGGTGCCGGTCGAGCCTGGGTCGGCGCATGTCAGTGCCGGTTCGCTGGTGTTCAAGGAGCATCTCGAACGGCTGTCCGAGCTGGTGCTGATCCTGCTGATCGGCGGCATGCTGTTTCTCGATTCATGGAGCTGGCGAGCCACGGCGCTGGCGTTATTCCTGTTTACCGTCGCCAGGCCCCTGAGCGTGATGCTGGGTCTGGCTGGCAGCCGGACCCCGTGGCGGATACGCGGTCTGACGTCCTGGTTCGGTGTGCGTGGCATCGGCTCGCTCTACTATCTTATGTACGCCATCGAGCACGGCATCAGCGAAGAGCTGGCCGTCGAGCTGATTCACCTGACGCTGGTGGTGGTCGCGCTGTCGATCCTGATGCACGGCGTCAGCGTCAAGCCGATGATGCGCAAATTCTGGCGCCGCTCCCGCGAATAAGCGGCGCTTATGCCGGAAAAGATTTCACAGGCTCTCTTTTAGCCGCCGTGGTACAGAGCGTGCCGCCAGGTCTGGGTTCCTGCTGCCCCGGTGCTTCAGGGCGGTCAGCGCTGGGCGATCACGGCGATAGGCCGCAGCGCGTCTACCCGGTCACCAATCAGCTTGAGCGTGATCAGCATCGGCACCGCCATCAGGGCGCCGGCCACACCCCAGAGCCAGAACCAGAACAGGACGCTGAGGAATACCATCAGGGGATTGAGGGCCAGGCGCTGACCCAGTACCAGTGGGGTGACAATCTGTCCTTCGATAATGTTTAACAGGGTAAAGGTAACCACCACCATGGCGGGCAGGGCCAGGCTGTCGAAGGTCAGCAGCGCGGTGGCGCCGAGCAGCAGCGCGGTGACCAGCCCGCCGAGATAGGGGATAAAGTTCAGCACGGCTGCCACGGCACCCCAGAGCAGGGGATTGGGCATGCCGAACAGGTACAGGGCGGCGGCGACAACACTGCCAAGGCCGAAATTGACCAGGGTGATGCAGGACAGGTATTTGGAAATCTCGGCTTCGAGGGTCACGGAAAGCTCGATAAACTGGTCGCGGCGGCCCTCCCTGTGCTGTAAATGGCTGATGCGCGTAATCATCAGCTGTCCCCAGGAGAGAATGAAATACAGCAGCAGGGTTGTCGTGACGGCGCCGGTCGCCAGTCCGCGGGCGTTGGAATACAGCATCTTGGAAAAGCTGATGCCTTTCACCTCGACGGTCTGGGCCGGGTTGACGGACGCGATGCGGTCGACCTGATCGGCGGCCTTGCTCATATCTTCGACGGTTTTCTTGATCGGGTTGATCTTGCGCTCAAGCTGTTTGAGCAGTCTGGGCGCCCGTTCGAACCAGTCACTGACCGGATCGACGGATTGGGACACGCCATAATTGAGTCCGGACAGCAGTAGCAGCACTATGACGGCCGCACCCAGCGGCCGGGGGATGCGTAACAGCGCCAGCCATCGCATGACCGGGGCCAGCACCAGGCTCAACAGGAACGCCAGGGCAATGGGGACCAGCAACAGCTGAGCCAGCGCCAGGGTATAAATCACCGCCAGCAGGGTCAGGGTGATCAGCAGCCGGGTCTCGATCCGGCCCCAGCCCGTTTCGACCGGGGCGCTGGCCGGGGTGCCCGGATCGGAGTTCCCGTTATTCCCAGAAGTGTCCCCGGTTGTGGCGGGATCCGGGCGCTGTTGGTCGGAAGCAGTCATGTTTGTCCTCGCACCGTCCGGGCGCCGTTATCGCGTTCATAACAGACGCAGCAACGGCAGCAGCCAGCGCAATAGATGAAGGGTAGGAGCAGGTCGATTGCCGTCGCCGGGGGCCGCTACGGAGCGGCCGATACTCAGTCCAAGGGTAAAACCCGCGATCAGGCCGGGGGCCGAGGTAGCCCCGTTACGGATCGATTGACGCAACTGCTCCCGTGCCTGTTGCGCCTGCTGTCGCGCCTTGAGTACCTGCTGCTCCTGGCGACGCAGCTGCGCTCTAGTCGGCATCATCATTGCGCAGGTCCAGTCCCAGCGCCCGCCGGGTACTCTCAAGGCCGATGCGCGTCAGTGCGCGGCGCATCAGCCACAGCGAGATCAGCGCCAGCATAACGTTGGCCAGCGCCAGGCTGCCGAGCGCCAGGCTCCAGCTCCAGCCCAGTGCCAGCAGCCCTGTCAGTGCCGCCGCCAGCAGCAGCCCCCAGACGCTGAATGCCGCCAGGGCACCGATCAGCGCCAGCGCCAGGGTCATGCCCAGCATCAGGCCGGCGTAGCGGGCTTCCAGAGTGAGCAGAGTGAGCAGTTGGGCAAGGTGCTGCCGGCTGGTGGCGAAAACGCCGGCTGCCGCGTCGATCAGTGACAGGGACTCGGGCGTGGCGGGATCGGCCGCGTCCTGGGGGCCGGCGTGCATTGGTGAAGGCTTCATGCGTCAGCGGCGTCGTGTCAGTACGCCGATCAAAATACCCAGGGCCACGGAACCGCCCACGACCGCCCAGGGATTGTCGCGGACAATCTGCGTGAGGTTAGTGCGCAGGTCGCGACTCTTGTCGGTTAACTGTTCACCGCGTTCGTGCAGCCCGTGCTCGAGTTCTGCACCCACCTTGGCGGCCTGTTCGATGCGCTCATGCAGGTCGTCGGCGACGCGCCGGGACAGGGTTTCACTCTCCTGAACGGAGGCTTCGCTGTCCGCAGGATTTGGTGTGTTCATGGTATTTGCCATCCTCATATCCGGTGAATGCCCGGTTCAGCAGCATACTCAGGCCTGATGTGCTGCCCTAATCACTGTAGTTCAGATCAACTGCCGGTGGTGAGCTCTGCAGTGACTGATTTCACCCCTTGATGCGGCCGGATTCGCCAATGGCCAGTTCCCGATCGACGTCACTGTCGTCTCGATGTTGTTCCTGGTGGATCTGGTTTTGTCGATGGTGTTCATAATCGCGTGGCCAGCGCCGCTGTTTTGAATGGCGCGGCCGCGGGCGCCCGATAAGGTAATAGGCGGCGATAACGGCATAAAAAAACGCCCCTTTCGTGAGAAAGGGGCGTTTCAGTACACTAGCTGTTGGGTGTCGTTCAGGCCGCCACAGTGCCATGCGGATCTATAACGTACTTCTTGGCCGCGCCGCCGTCGAACTCGGCGTACCCATTGGGTGCCTGATCCAGGGTAATGACTTCCACATTGACTGCGTCGGCAATCTTCACCTTGTTGAACAGGATGGCCTGCATCAGCGGGCGGTGGTATTTCATCACCGGGCACTGGCCGGTGTGGAAGGAGTGGGACTTGGCCCAGCCCAGGCCGAAGCGCATGCTCAGGGCACCCTGCTTGGCGGCGGCATCGACGGCACCGGGATCTTCGGTCACGTACAGGCCCGGAATGCCGATCTGGCCGCCGGCGCGGGTCAGGGTCATGGCGGAGTTCAGTACGGTAGCTGGTGCTTCCTTGCCGTGGTTGCAGCCACAGGCGTGGGCTTCAAAGCCGACGCAGTCGACGAAGGCATCGACTTCACGCTCGCCCAGAATGGCTTCGATTTTGTCGGCCATATCGCCGTCCTGGGTCAGGTCGATGGTTTCGCAACCAAAGCTGCGGGCCTGGGCCAGGCGATCTTCCACCATGTCACCGACGATGACGCAGGCGGCACCCAGCAGGTGCGCCGATACGGCAGCGGCGAGACCGACGGGGCCGGCACCGGCGATGTACACCGTGGAGCCCGGGCCTACGCCTGCGGTCACGCAGCCATGGAAACCGGTGGGGAAGATGTCGGACAGCAGGGTCAGATCACGGATCTTCTCCATGGCCTGGTCGGCATCCGGGAATTTCAGCAGGTTGAAGTCAGCGTAGGGCACCATGACGTATTCGGCCTGGCCACCGACCCAGCCGCCCATGTCGACGTAACCGTAGGCAGCGCCAGGGCGCGCCGGGTTGACGTTCAGGCAGATACCGGTCTTGCCTTCCTTGCAGCTGCGGCAGCGGCCGCAGGCGATGTTGAAGGGCACGGACACCAGGTCGCCCTGCTGGATGAATTCGACGTCGCGGCCACACTCAACCACGATACCGGTGATTTCGTGACCCAGTACCAGGCCTTCTTCGGCGGTGGTGCGCCCACGCACCATGTGCTGGTCGCTACCGCAGATGTTGGTGGTAACGACTTTCAGGATCACGCCGTGGTCGCATTTGCGGTTGCCGATGGCGAGTTCCGGGTAGGCGATGGATTCAACGGCGACTTTGCCGGCGCCTTTGTAAACGACACCGCGGTTTGCGTTGCTGCTCATTGACAACACTCCTTCTGATTTTTATGTGTATAGCCGATATGGACGGGCCTGGTGCACACTCTTGCTGTTGCGGGCAAAGACTGTGTTGCAGCGGCTGCCTGAATCCATCCTGATACCCTAGTGCTTCGCGTGATTGTTGATGTGTCTGAATGAGTCGCCCACATACCTAATTGAGACATGGCGGCGCAATTAGGTTTTATCGGTGTGATTGTGACTAGATAGAGGTCGCTGCCTGACAAGTGCGTGGGGCGCGCAGGGTAGATAATCCATGTCATATGAACAGGGCTGTCAGCAGCATCTGGCCCGGCATGGCAGGGGCGGGTGCAATGCGTACCAGTGCCTGCTTCACCTCATAATAACGACAGTTTTGCCGGAGGCATCATGGGTATCAGCGTATTTGATTTGTTCAAGATCGGGGTCGGTCCTTCAAGCTCCCATACCGTGGGCCCCATGAGTGCAGCCGCCGAGTTTGCGGCCCATCTTGAAGGCATGGCGCTGATTCCGGACGTCTCACGCCTGAAGGTTGAACTCTTCGGCTCGCTGAGCGCCACCGGCATCGGTCATGGTACCGACAAGGCCGTGATCATGGGGCTGATGGGGGAACGCCCGGCCAGTATTGATCCGGATATCATCGATCCCACCATCGACACGCTGAAAAACGACGGTGAACTGCGGCTGATGGGCAAGCGTGTTGTCGTTTTCGACTGGGCTCGCGACATGCAGCTGCTGGAGGAATGCCTGCCCTACCACCCCAACGCCATGCGTCTGAGTGCCTATGCCGACGACGAGCTGCTGTTCAGCAATACCTACTATTCCATTGGCGGCGGTTTCGTGATCGACGAGAAGGAAGCCCAGGCCGGCGCGCCGGCGGTGCACCAGGTCAGCCTGCCCTACGAATTCAACAACGCCGTCGAACTGCTGCGCCTGTGCAAGACCCACGGCCTGCGCATCAGCCAGCTGATGATGGAAAACGAGAAGGTCTGGCGCCCGGAAGCGGAAACCCGCGCCGGGCTGCAGCAGATCTGGCAGGCCATGCAGGACTGCGTCGCCAAGGGGCTGGAGCAGGAAGGCATACTGCCGGGCGGTCTCAAGGTGCGTCGCCGGGCCCACGGCCTGCATCGTTCGCTAAAAGAAGCCACGGCGCCGAACGTGATCAGCTCGACCCTGAGCGCCATGGACTGGGTCAACCTTTATGCGCTGGCGGTGAATGAAGAAAATGCCGCCGGCGGACGTATGGTGACGGCGCCGACCAATGGCGCTGCGGGCATTATCCCGGCGGTGCTGATGTACTACATGCGATTCAAGGATCAGGCTACCGACGAGGATGTGGTGGATTTCCTGCTGGCCGCCGCTGCGGTGGGCACTCTGTGCAAGAAAAACGCCTCTATCTCCGGTGCCGAAGTGGGCTGTCAGGGTGAGGTGGGTTCCGCCTGTGCCATGGCGGCTGCGGGCCTGACCGAAGTCATGGGTGGTACGCCGGAGCAGGTGGAGAACGCCGCCGAGATCGGCTTGGAGCACAACCTGGGTCTGACCTGCGATCCGGTGGGTGGTCTGGTGCAGGTGCCCTGCATCGAGCGTAATGCCATTGCCGCAATGAAGGCCATCAATGCCACTCAGATGGCACTGCGTGGTGACGGCGAGCACTTTATCTCGCTGGACAAGGTGATCCGCACCATGCTGGAAACCGGCCGCGACATGCAGGACAAGTACAAGGAAACCTCCCGCGGCGGTCTGGCGGTCAATGCCATCGAGTGCTAATGGCCAATAAACAGGCTGTTTAAAAGCGACAAGCAGCAAGGTGCAAGTGGAAAAATCTAGCGCCTGAAAGCCGGCGGCTGTATCAGTCGCCGGCTTTTGCCGTTTCTAATGCGTGCAGATTACGCCAGTCGGGGTTCTCGAAGGCCTCCACCAGGTAATCGATACAGTGGCGCACTTTGGGTGAAAGGTGACGGCTGCGTGGGTAGACCGCCCAGATGGCGCTGTCCTGGCAACGGAACTCGTCCAGTACGCTGACCAGGGCGCCGCTGTTCAGATGCGGCTCGACTATATAGTCGGGCAGGCAGGCCAGTCCCAGCCCCTGCAGTGTGGCCTCTAGCAGCAAAACCCCTGAGTTGGCGTGCCAGTTGCCGCTGGCGCGGACGTCCTTGCGCTGACCTTCAACACAGAAATTCCAGTTGGCGGTCGAACCGCGCAGGCAGTTGTGCCCGGCTAGGTCCAGCAGGCTGTGGGGCCTGCCCTTGGCGGCCAGATAGCTCTCTGTGGCGACGATGTATTCGCGTCTGTCGCTGAGGCGGCGTGCCACCAGGTTGGAGTCTTTAAGTGTGCCCAGACGAATGGCCAGATCGTAGCCTTCATTGATCAGATCCACCGTGCGGTTGGTCAGGTTCAGATCCAGGCTCAGGCGTGTCTGCTGTTGCATGAAACGGGTCAGCATGGGGCCTATGTAACGCTCGCCAAAGGTAGAGCCGCAACTGACACGCAGCAGGCCGTGGGGTTCGTTGCTGAAACTTGTGATCTGCTGCTCGGCATCGCTGAAGCCGTCGGCCAGGGTCTGGCTCTGCTCGAAGAACCACTGGCCCGATTCGGTCAGGGTCACGCGGCGGGTGGTGCGTATCAGTAGCTGGGTATTGAGGCGCTGTTCCAGGTGGCTCAGCAGGCGGCTGACATGGGAGCTGGAAACGCGCAGCTTGGTGGCCGCGGCCGACAGGCTGCCCAGGCGTGCGACCTCTATGAAGGCTTCAATACTTTCCCAGCGGTGCATGAAGGCCTGCCTTTGCTCTGTTAGGGTGCATTAGAGGGTTCGTGGTGCGATCTGCCGGCCATTTTTGGCGGCCGCCGATTCTCTTCCAAACGGATAAAAAATAACAGTTTTTTGTGTGCCTTGCTCAGTCGCAATAATGATTTGCAGTATAGGTGAGTTTGATGGCTTCCCATTGTCCGAAAAACGACTACAGTCAGGGCTTCTTGCGGTATCGCCGCAGGAGTCAGTCGGCGCCTGAGCCCCGCCGACTGCAGGCTGCGGCATTTTAAGCCGGATTCGCGGTCATAAAACATGCACAGCCCGTAACATGGCCGCCGATAGGCGATCTGGATTGCGGTGGTGATTATAAGAAAAACAGGCATAGCAATTGCTAGCCGTGATTCAGCAACCGACACCAACGGGCGTGTTGCTGAAGGAGCTAACTAATGAACGATTCTATCCCGGGTACCCGCGCTGCGGCCGAGCCGAAAAGCCGCAACATCGGTTTTCTACTGCTTAAAAACTTCACGATGATTTCGCTGGCATCCGCGATAGAACCGCTGCGCATGGCAAACCAGTTAAGCGGCAAGGAACTCTACAACTGGTACACCCTCACTGAAGACGGCGAGCCGGTGCGCGCCAGTGATGGCATTCAGATAACCCCCGACGGCGGTATGACAGATCCGTTTGAGCTGGACACCATAATCGTGGCCGGCGGCGTCAATATTACCCGTAGCTACAGCAAGCGTGAGCTGTCCTGGCTGCAGTCCATGGGCCGCAAAGGGCGCAAGCTCGGCGGTATCTGCACCGGCGCCTATGCGCTGGCCGAAGCCGGTTTGATGAATGGCTACGAGTGCAGCGCCCACTGGGAGTGTATCGCCTCGCTGCAGGAAGCCTTCCCCAAGGTGAATTGCACCAATCGCCTGTTCTCGGTCGATCGGGATCGTCTTACTGGCAGTGGCGGTACAGTGCCGCTGGACATGATGCTCAACATGATCAAGCAGGAGCATGGCTACCAGCTTTCTGCCGCCATCTCGGAAATGTTTATCTGCGACCGCATTCGCAATGAAACCGATCACCAGCGCATTCCGCTGCGTCATGTGCTGGGTACCACTCAGCCCAAGCTGGTGGAGGTGGTGTCCCTGATGGAAGCCAACCTGGAAGAGGCGATCGAGCTGGACCAGCTGGCCTGTTACGTGGGCCTGTCGCGGCGCCAGCTGGAGCGACTGTTCCAGAAATACCTGCAGTGTTCGCCTTCGCGTTATTACCTCAAGCTGCGCCTGACCAAGGCACGCCAGCTGCTGAAACAGACGTCGATGTCGATTATCGAAGTGGCCTCGGCCTGTGGTTTTGTCTCGACACCGCATTTCAGCAAGTGCTACCGCGAACACATCGGTATTCCACCGCGTGAAGAGCGCATGGGCATGCGGGTGGGACGCAACGCCGAGGTGCTGATGGATCCGATGTCCCGCGCTCTGGGGACGGTGTTCGGTGGTCTGGGTGGAGCTGTGTCGTCCACCGCCATGACCGCGCTCACCGAAGCCCAGTCCGAGCCCAGCTATGGCTCGGTGACGCTGCAGTAGCATCCGCTTGCCCGTTCCCTGCAACCAGCCCCGGCCTTAGCGTCGGGGTTTGTCGTTTTAAGAACAGTCCTCTGCTCCTTCCCGGTCGTGTCCAAAGGTCGGCTCTAAGTGGCGAAACCTGCGCCGTTACTGGCTTTCCCGCATTTCTTTCGTGTCTGACGCTTTTGACAATCAGCGAGTCGTTTTCAGTACCTCTGGTTGGGCGGCGAAGGACTAGACTGGCTCCATTGCTGCTATCCGCTATCGCCGTCATTGTGCTGCGCTCCCGGTCCGGCATCTGAACGAACTCCTGCGGCACCAACTGCGGGCATCTGAATTTTTGGGGGGAAACCGATGAACGCAGCTGAACTGCACCAGGATTCGATCGTTATCGACGGCCTGATTATTGCCAAGTGGAACCGGGAACTGTTCGAAGACATGAAGAAGGGCGGCCTGACGGCGGCCAACTGTACCGTGTCCATCTGGGAAGGCTTTCAGAATACGGTCAACAACATTGTCGAGATGAACCAGCTGATCACCGAAAACAGCGACCTGCTGCGCCCGGTGCACAGCACCAGCGACATTCTGCGTGCCAAGCAAGAAGGCAAGACCGGCATCATCTACGGTTTTCAGAACGCCCACGCCTATGAAGACAAGATCGGCTATGTTGAAGTCTTCAAGAGGCTCGGTGTTGGCATCGTACAGATGTGCTACAACACCCAGAACCTCATCGGCACCGGCTGCTACGAGCGTGACGGCGGCCTGTCCGGTTTCGGCCGCGAAATCGTCGCCGAGATGAACCGTGTCGGTGTTATGTGCGACCTGTCCCATGTTGGCTCCAAGACCTCCGAAGAGGTGATTCTGGAGTCTAAAAAGCCGGTGTGCTACTCCCACTGCCTGCCGTCCGGTCTGAAGGATCACCCGCGCAACAAGTCCGATGAAGAGCTGAAGTTCATTGCTGATCACGGCGGCTTTATCGGCGTGACCATGTTCGCACCCTTCCTCAAGAACGGTATCGATTCCACCATCGACGATTACGCCGAGGCGATCGAATACGTGGTCAACATCGCCGGTATCGACCAGGTGGGTATAGGTACCGACTTTACCCAGGGTCACGATCAGGCGTTCTTTGAAATGCTGACCCACGACAAGGGCTACGCCCGTCGCCTGACGCGCTTTGGCAAGATCATCAACCCCGAAGGCATCCGCACCGTGGGCGAGTTTGGCAACCTGACCGAAACCCTGCTGCGTCGCGGCTTCGATGAAGCCTCAGTACGCAAGATCATGGGCGAGAACTGGGTGCGTGTACTGGGCGATGTCTGGGGCGAATAATAGCGGCCTGTCGGCCCTGACCTGGCCTGCTGCGGAAAAGTCGACATTGGGTAGTTTGGGCGCTCTTTCTCGTTGAATAGAACCACTATTCGCCTCTAAAGAGCACACCAAACTCCCTCGAAGCGCCTTCCCCTCGCGACGACCGGGCAGGACCGAAAGGCCGCCGGCCTGTCGGAACAATTAATTAGATTTTGGAGTTAAGAACATGGGTGTACATGCACCGGAAATGCCGATCCAGGTTGATGATGAAACCGGCGTCTGGGTAACAGACGCGCTGCCAATGCTGTACGTGCCGCGTCATTTTTTCGTCAATAACCATATGGGTATTGAAGAGGAAATCGGGCCTGAGCGTTACGCTGACATTCTCTACAAGGCCGGCTACAAGTCCGCCTGGCACTGGTGCGAAAAGGAAGCCGAGGCCCATGGCCTGTCGGGTGCCGCAGTGTTTGAACATTACATGAAGCGCCTGTCCCAGCGCGGCTGGGGTTTCTTCATTACCGAAGAGCTGGATCTGGAAAAGGGCACCGCCCGCGTACGGCTGGAAAACTCCGCCTTCGTTTACCAGTACGGCAAGGTGAATCGCAAGGTCGATTACATGTTCACCGGCTGGTTTGCCGGCGCCATGGACCAGATCGCCCAGAGCCTGGGTTATCCGGTACGTACCGTTGCGGTACAGACCCAGTGCGCGGCAGAAGAGGGCTGTGACTACGGCATCTTCGAAGTGAGCCCGCTCTAAAGCACAGCTCCTGTACAAAAAAAGATCAGGCCGGCGTTCGGCGCCGGTTCCATAGCCACAGCGCTGCTGTGTGCCAGATTCAGACACAGTGCCGCAGCCCAGGCTGCGGTCATCAATAAGAGTTACGGGGTGTCGCCATGTCCCAGTACGACGTGCTGTTCCAGCCGCTGAAGATCAACCAGCTGACCATTCGCAACCGTGTGGTCAGTACCGCCCACGCCGAGGTTTATGCCACGGATGGCGGCATGACCACCGACCGTTATGTGAAGTATTACGAAGAGAAGGCCAAGGGTGGCTGTGGTCTTTGCATCTGCGGCGGTTCCAGCGTCGTGTCCATCGACAGCCCGCAGAGCTGGTGGAGCTCGGTCAACCTGTCGACCGATCGCATTATTCCGCATTTCCAGAATCTGGCCGATGCCGTGCACAAGCATGGTGGCAAGATCATGATTCAGATTACCCACATGGGGCGTCGTTCGCGCTGGGACGGTGAAAACTGGGTTAACCTGATGTCGCCCTCCGGCATCCGCGAACCGGTACACCGCGCGACCTGCAAGACCATCGAAGAGGAAGATATCTGGCGTGTAATCGGCGACTTCGCCAAGGCCGCCGTGCGTGCCAAGGAAGGTGGTCTGGACGGCGTTGAGCTGTCCGCCGTGCACCAGCACATGATCGACCAGTTCTGGTCGCCGCGCGTCAACAAGCGTACGGACAAGTGGGGCGGCACCTTCGAGAACCGCATGCGTTTCGGCATGGAAGTGCTGAAGGCCGTACGTGAAGCGGTGGGACGGGAATTCGCAGTGGGCATGCGTATCACTGGCGACGAGTTCCACCCCGATGGTCTGAACCACGAGGACATGAAACAGATCGCTGCCTACTACGATGCCACCGGCCTGCTGGATTTCTTCGGCGTGGTGGGTTCCGGCTGCGACACCCACAACACCCTGGCCAACGTTATTCCGAACATGAGCTACCCGCCGGAGCCCTTCCTGCACCTGGCGGCCGGCATCAAGGAAGTGGTCAAGGTTCCGGTCATTCACGCCCAGAACATCAAGGACCCGAACCAGGCCAAGCGTATTCTGGAAGCCGGTTACGTCGATTTCGTCGGCATGACCCGTGCGCACATCGCCGATCCGCATTTCATTGCCAAGGTCAAGGCGAACCAGGTGGATCAGATCCGCCAGTGCGTCGGTGCCAACTACTGCATCGACCGCCAGTACATGGGTCTGGACGTGCTCTGCATCCAGAACGCCGCGACCTCGCGGGAATACACTGGCATGCCGCACATCATTGAAAAAACCACCGGCACCAAGCGCAAGGTGGTTGTGGTCGGCGGTGGCCCCGGCGGTCTGGAAGCGGCCCGTGTCGCGGCTGAACGCGGCCACGCCGTAACCCTTATCGAACGGGCAGACGAGCTGGGCGGGCAGGTCACCATAGCCGCCAGGGCGCCGCAGCGCGACCAGATGGCCGGCATCACCCGCTGGCTGGCCATGGAAGTCGAGCGTCTGGGCGTGGAAGTGCGCCTGGGTACCACAGCCAATGCCGACATGATCAAGGATCTGAAAGCCGATGTGGTGATCCTGGCCACTGGCGGTCGTCCCTTCATGGAGCAGAATCCGCACTGGGGCGCAGCCGAAGGGCTGTCGGTATCGAGCTGGGATGTCATCAATGGCACCGTAGAGCCCGGCAAGAGTGTGCTGATCTACGACACCATCTGTGAATTCACCGGCATGTCGGCAGCCGACTACCTGAGCTCCAAGGGCTCACTGGTCGAGCTGGTGACCGATGATATCAAACCGGGCGTTGGCATCGGCGGCACCACCTTCCCGACCTACTACCGCAGCCTGTACGAGAAGGAAGTCATCATGACCTCCGACATGCTGCTGGAGAAGGTTTACCGCGAAGGCGACAAACTGGTGGCGGTGCTCGAGAACGAGTACACCGGTGCCCAGGAAGAGCGCGTGGTGGATCAGGTGGTGATCGAGAACGGTACCCGCCCCAACGAAGAGCTGTATTACGAGCTCAAGGACGCTTCGCGCAACAAGGGGCAGATCGACAACGAAACCCTGTTCGCGGGACAGGCGCAGCCTATACTGTCCGAGCCCGGCGAGGGCATGATCCTGTGGCGCCTGGGGGATTGCGTATCACAGCGCAATATCCACGCCGCCATCTACGACGCCCTGCGTCTGTGCAAAGACCTCTAACACGGTTCTGGCCGGGCAGCGTGCCCGGCCTGCTGTATTGGCTTCCTAATTTTGCGACGGGCCCGGCCTGTCGCTCCCTGTTTTGGTGAGGGTGACGCATGATCCTCGACTGGTTACTCCCTGTTCTGATTTCGGCTTCGCTGGTGCTGGCCCTGGCCGGTGCGTTCAAACGCGCCAGCCTCTGGCGCGCCGGTCAGCCCGAGTCGGTCAATCTTCTGGCCGGCCTGATGGCCATGCCGCGACGCTACCTGGTGGATCTGCACCATGTGGTCGAGCGCGACAAGTACATGTCCAATACCCACGTGGCCACGGCGGGCGGCTTTGTGCTGTCCATGCTGCTGATCATTCTGGTGCATCTCTTCGGGCTGGAGAGCCGCTGGCTGGCCTGGGCGCTGCTGGCATCTTCAGTGCTGATGTTTACCGGTGCCGTCTTTGTGTTCAGACGCAGGCTTAATCCGCCGTCGCGCCTGTCCAAGGGGCCCTGGATGCGCCTGCCCAAGAGCCTGCTGATGTTCTCGGCCAGCTTCTTTATCCTCACGCTGCCGGCGGCGGGCATTCTGCCTGAAGCCTTTGGTGGCTGGGTGCTGGCGCTGATTCTGCTGGTCGGTGTGGCCTGGGGTCTGAGCGAACTGGTGTTCGGCATGACCTGGGGCGGGCCCATGAAGCATGCCTTCGCCGGCGCCCTGCATCTGGCGTTTCACCGTCGCCCGGAGCGTTTCAACGGTGGCCGTTCCACCGGTCTGAAACCGGTCGATCTGCAGGCCCGTGTGCTGGGTGTGGAAAAGCCCACGGACTTCAAATGGAACCAGTTGCTGGGCTTTGATGCCTGCGTGCAGTGCGGCAAGTGCGAAGCTGTGTGCCCGGCCTATGCCGCCGGCCAGCCGCTGAACCCGAAAAAGCTGATTCAGGACATGGTCATCGGTCTGGCCGGTGGCACCGATGCCAAGTTTGCCGGCAGCCCTTATCCGGGTATTGAGCTCGGTCATGCCGTCGGCGGCCCAAGCCAGACCATCACCGAAGGCCTGGTGAACTCGGACACCCTCTGGTCCTGTACCACCTGCCGTGCCTGTGTCGAAGAGTGCCCGATGATGATCGAGCACGTTGATGCCATCGTCGACATGCGCCGCTTCCTGACCATGGAAAAGGGCAACACCCCCAACAAGGGTGCCGAGGTACTGGAGAACCTGATCGCCACCGACAACCCCAACGGCTTTGATCCGGGCGGGCGCATGAACTGGGCGGCGGATCAGAACCTGCCGCTGATGGCCGATGTGAAAGAGGCCGAGGTGCTGTTCTGGGTCTCCGACGGTGCCTTCGACATGCGCAGCCAGCGCATACTGCGCGCCTTCGTCAAGGTGCTCAAGGCGGCGGGCGTGGATTTTGCCGTGCTGGGTGATGAAGAGCGCGACAGTGGCGATGTGGCCCGCAGGCTGGGTGACGATGCCACCTTCCAGAGCCTGGCCAAGCGCAATATCGCGGTGCTGAACAAGTACCGTTTCAAGCGCATAGTGACCACGGACCCGCACGCCTTCCATGTACTCAAAAACGAGTATGGCGACTTTTATCCCAACGGCAAGGGCGGCGACTATGAAGTGCTGCACCACACCACCTTTATCAACGAACTGGTACAGCAGGGTCGCCTGCAGCTGGATGCGTTCAAGGGCGGTACCGTGACCTATCATGATCCCTGCTACCTGGGGCGCTATAACGGCGAGTACGACTCTCCCCGTGACCTGCTCAAGGCCCTGGGTATCGAACTGGCCGAGATGGAGCGGTCGGGCTTTCGCAGTCGCTGCTGTGGCGGTGGCGGTGGCGCGCCTATCACCGATATTCCGGGTGAGCGCCGTATTGCCGACATGCGTATGGAAGATGCCCGTGCCGTAGGTGCTGAGCTGGTGGCGGTAGGTTGCCAGCAGTGTACCGCCATGCTCGAGGGTGTGGTGGAACCGCGGCCAGTGATCAAGGATATCGTAGAACTCGTGTCCGAGGCGCTGATCGAACGCGCGCCGGCACCCAAGGCTGCCCGGGTGGCTGAGGAGCTGATGTCATGAGTGATCTGATTCGCAGAGACCCCCGTGCCGAGTGGATCGCACGCAACCGTCTGCACCCGCTGCACGCGGCCATGACAGCCGCAGCCGGTGAAGTGCGCGGGCCTTCGGGCCTGCTGCGCAAGAATCCCCACGGTGTCGGTTTTATCGGCCCCAACGGCATCAAGCGCATCGACCGGCTCGGTGGCAGTGCCGCTGCTGTGGGCGGTCGCCGCGGTGCGGCCAAGAGTGCCCAGGTGGTTGAATTGCCACTGCATGTTGTTGATGCGCCTGATTTTTACGTGGTCACGGTGCTGGACACAGTCGGTGGTCGCCTGGGCAGCCATGACAAGGATGTACTCGGTCAGGCTCACAAGCTGATCCGCGATACCGAGGGCAATGGCGCCGTACTGGCGGTGGTGTTTGGCGAGAGCAAGGAAGAGGGCTTTGGCCTGGCCGGTGTTGATCGCATGCTGCAGCTGGAAGGTAGTGAATACGAAGGCTACAGCCCCGAGCAGCGTCTGGCGGCGCTGGTCGAGGTGGAGCGCAGCTTTGCACCGCGCTACTGGCTGTTCCCTGACAGCATCAATGGTGGCAACGAACTGGGCTGTCGTCTGGCGGCGCGTTTGGGCGAGCGCCCGGCAACCCAGGCCTGGCAGGTTGATACGCAGCAGACGCTGTGCCGCGGTGCCGGCGGGCGCACGGATATTACCCGTGCCACGCCGCGCTTGCTGCTGCTGGCCGAGGAGTGCGCCGAGCCTGTGGATGAAACACGTCACGAAGCGCGCGCGCTGGAACCGTGCAAGGTTGCGCCGAGCCTGGTGCGCATCAAGGACCGCGGTCAGGTGGCGGTGGACCCCAACGCCATTCCGCTGGCCGAGGCCGAGTTTATTCTGTCTGCCGGCAACGGTATCCGCGACTGGGATCAGTTCCACCAGGCGGCCGAGCTGCTGGGCGCGACCGAAGGTGCCAGCCGTGTGGTGGTGGACGATGGCTTTATGCCACGCCCGCGCCAGGTCGGCGCGTCCGGTACCTGGGTAACCGCGCGGGTCTACCTGGCGGTGGGCATTTCCGGTGCTATTCAGCATATGCAGGGTATCGGCCAGTGCGACAAGGTCGTGGCCATCAATCTGGATGCTGGCTGTGACATGGTCAAGCGCGCGGATCTGAGCGTGATTGGTGACAGTCATGCGGTGCTGCAGCACCTGATAGAGCTGGCGCAGGACTACCGGCTCGGAGCGGCTGAAAATGCAGCCTGAACAGACTGACCGCAACGGGAGGGTCGAACATGTCATCTGATCTCAATATCGTTGCCCTGGTGTCTATCGGGCAGCACCCCAAGTCGGGCCGTTCGCGCCGCGCCGAACAGGATGCCCGCGCCGTGGAACTGGGTCTGCGCCTGGCCGGTGAGCGGGTACAGGTGCTGCACGCCGGCGATGCAGCGGACGAGTCCCTGCGCCAGTATGCCGGCATGGGGCTCAAGAGCCTGCGGATACTGCAGCAATCGGCCGATGCCGATGCCGTGGTGGCGCTCGGTGACTACCTCAACGAGCACCGCCCCGACCTGGTGCTGACCGGTGTACGGGCCGAAAGCGGCGAGTCCTCCGGTATGGCGCCCTATCTGCTGGCGGAAAAGCTCGGCTGGCCACTGGTGACGCGCATTGCCGACATCGTCAGTATCGAAAACGGCGAAGCGCAGATTCTGCAGGCGTTGCCGCGGGGCCAGCGCCGTGCCATTCAGGTGCGTCTGCCCTTTGTCGCCAGCGTAGATATGGCGGCGACGGCGGCGCGCCAGAGTGCTTACGGGCCGGGCCGCCGGGCGCAGCTCGACGCCATGCCCTGGGTTGAGGCTGCGGATACTGAGCGTACCCAGTGGCAGCAGGCGCCTGCGCGCAAGCGGCCAAAGCGCCTCAAGAAGGTCAAGGCTACGACAGCTGCCGAGCGTTTCAAGGCGGCCACAGCCAAGTCCCAGGGCACCGGCGGGCGCATTATCAAGGACCAGCCACCGATGGAGCAGGCGCAGGCCATTTTTGATCTGCTGCTTGAAGAGGGCGTGATTCGATAGGTGGCTTTATTGCGGCAATCGCTGATTAATAATCGGCGATTGTCGTAAAAGGAATGTCCGATGACGAGTTCAGACATTTCGCTTAATCACTTCGGCGTTATCATATTTTCACAGTAGCGCAGGTTATATCTGCTCAGGGTGAACTCACCATTCACCCGATGTTCCAGGCGACACTGTTATCGTATTGCTCCAGGGGAACTGCAGTTAAGGTCGCTTATTCGACTTTCTCCAGCCCCTCGTTTGGCTCAGGTGTTTGCAATATTCACCTTATCCTGTGTACCCATCACGGCTTTTATCCGGGCACTTGCCCGGATTTTTTTTATGTACAGGATGTACGGTATATCGCGGGCGCATGGATGCGCAGGAGCGGTGTATATGGATGTACGGTCCCTTACTTTTGCTCCTGCAATAACGAAATTTCCGCCATCCCGCTTCAGAAATAGAGTTTCAGGACTGAGTCGGCGACGCAGACGATACGTCCCGATCCCTCGACCTCCACCTTGATCTGGTTGACCATCTCCACGCTGCGCTTGGACGGCGTCAGGGACTGAAGGCTGGTGCGGGCGCGGATCCGGCTGCCAGTCTTGACCGGGTGCGGGAAGCGGACCTGGTTGAGGCCGCAGTTGATTACCATGCGGGCTTCGGGGTACGGGGGCCTTTGCGGATTGACGGTATCGGTCAGATCCGGCAACAGCGACAGGATCAGAAAGCCGTGGGCGATGGTGCCACCGAAGGGTGATTCGTTGCGGGCGCGTTCCGGGTCGGTGTGAATCCACTGGCGATCGCCCGTCACGTCGGCGAAACGGTCGATGCGTGACTGATCGATCGTCATCCAGGGACCGACGAACAGTTCGCGGCCGATATGTGCCTGCCAGTCGTGATAGAAATCGAGGACCTTGGTGTTCTTCACCGCCTGCAGGTCGCGACCGCCGGCAGGGTCGAGAATCAGATGGATTCTCGAAACCCAGGAGTTGTTCAGCGTATTGTTCAGTGAGTGACTGATGAAGTAGGACAGTTGCCGCAGGTGGCTGTCGGACGTGTTTTTGAAATCAAGACGGCCGAGCCGTACTCTGATCGAGCGTTCTTTCTCGCGGATATATTCGAAAACGTCCATCATCAGATCCTGTCTGGGTGGTGCAGGAGCGGCAAGCCGGCTCCGGCTATAGCGATATCAGATCGGCCGCCAGGGTTGTTTGGGCTGCCGGGCCCGTCATGCCGCCAGGGCAGGTAAAGGGAACCAGCGATATCCCGGGCAATTCGGGCGGGCTCTGCGTTGGCGCGATCAGCGCCAGGCAGAGTCGGTAGCGCTCAAGACAGGGAAGGCGGAACCAGAAGCTGCCCTGGCCCAGTCGCGTTCCCCGCTGCCAGCAAGCAGGCTCTGCCGCCTCCGGCGGCGCCAGATCGAAGTCGAGTTCGGCGAAGGGCAATCGCAGGCCCAGGCCGAATGCCTTTGATACGGCTTCCTTGATACACCAGGCCCGCGCCAGCAGCGCACCCCTTTTCGCCGCCGGTATCGCCTGCAGTGCCTTGTATTGTACGGGGCTCAGCAGCTGCCGGGTACAGATACCTGCGCCAAGGTTCCGGCTGAGCGGCTCTATATCCAGCCCAGGCTCGAGCCTGTGACTGAGTGCGACGGCCACGACCCCATCGCTGTGGGAAATACTGAAGCCCGGCGCGGACCTGTGCAGTACCCTGGGCTTGCCCGGGTCTGCGGTGATTTCCCAGGCTGCGGGGGCTATCTGTCCCCCGCAGCTGGCGGACAGTGCATGGCGCAGCAGGTAACGGCCGAGCAGAAAGTGGAGGCCGGCGTCACGGCTGACAGTGGCCCGATAGCGGGCGCACTCCGGGGCGCTCAGGGTGGCAAAAATCGGTGCAGGGTTTAGCGCCAGCAGCGGCGCGAATGCGCTGGTGGTCGCAAGCCAGATGCGGATATTATCGGGTGCCTGTGTCTGCATGCCGGGGCTTAGAATGAATAGTGCAGCTTGATTTCGATAAAATCCTCATCCCGGACCGGGTACAGCCAGCTATCCTCGGGCCTGGCGTTGAGGAACAGCAGTGCCCGCGTTTCGATCCTGACATAGTCGTTCAGGCGGTGTTTCAGACTCAGGTCCAGGTAGTTGGCATGGCTGTCGAAGTCGTAGCTGACCAGACCCCGGAACTGACTGTTGCCGATATCGCCAAAGGTCGATTTGAGCCCGATGAACAGATCGTTCTGGCCCAGACTTTCGGCCTGCTCATCCCGGTCATCGATCAGGTATTCGGCGATCAGCGACAGGTCCTGAAGGCCCTCCGGAAGCGAATAGACAGGTACCTCGAGACCGAGATTGGCGGCGAAGAACCCCTGATCCCGTTCGCGGCCGGTTTTGACTTCCAGCTTCAGGATCGTATCGTCGACCAGATAGAGTGTGTCCAGCAGCAGGTTTTCGGTTTCGATATACCAGGGCGTCAGCTCCCTGGCCGTGCCGCTGCTTCTCAGTAGCAGCGGTGCCCGGCGGGTACCGTTGAAGTAGCCGAGCCCGACTTCGAGGTCACCGAGGTACAGCTGGCCGCGCAGCGCGATATCGCCGCCGTGCTCGGACGTCTCGAACTGCGCGCGCTCCGAGACCGGCAGTCCGAATGACGGGCGCTGCGAAAACTCGCGTTCACGAAAGGTCGGCAGGTAGTAGAACGACAGCTCGCCGGTGTCGAACCGCAGGCTTAATGAGGTGAAGCTCTGCCCCAGCTTGTCCTTGCCATCGACGGCCTGGCGCAGGTCCGCCTGGTTCAGCACATTGACGATGTTGATGGTCTCGGAAACGCCCCAGAAAAAGGTCCCGACACCGGCACCGAACGAGAGCCGGTCATGGCGCCACAGTGCGCTGGCCTGACGGATATCGCCATAGCGGCGGTTTTCGTCCTCGGCATCCCAGCTGCCGAACAGGCGCAGCTTGAAATCGGCGTCGCCAATACGGCCGCTGGCGTCTATCTCGCCCTGCAACCCTGGCGCCTGACGGTAATCGGCCCCGTCGTCCGCGGATGCGGCCTCATGGGCGAAGGCGCGGTAGGTGGCGGCGATGTCCACGGAATGGCTTTGGATGACGCCCTCGGCGAGGGCCGGCGGCGCGAGCAGGCACAGGCACAGCAGTGGCCGAGCTGATGAGCGAAGAAATCCCATCCTGGTCAGTCCTTCAGCATATTGCGATGGAAGCTTTCGTCCGACAGGCCATTGCCAAAACGGATGCTCCTGTAGCTCAGGATAGTTTCGTTACCGGTTTGCTGATTGTGCATTGCCACCTGCATCGGCCGCCAGTGGCGGTCGCTGTAGAGCTGGAAGTCTTCTGCGGTAAAGGTCTTGAGCAGCGTGCCTCTGCGGTCGAAATACTCGATGCGGTGGACCCGGCGTGCGCTCTGGTCGGCCCAGACCCGCTGCCGGCTGTAGGCGGAGTGCGTGTCGACGGGCATGCGGTCGATGACATCACATCTGAGCGCGTTCGCGCCGCTGCCGTCATCGCACGCCTCTTCCCTGACATAGGCATAGCTGAAGTCGTCGATCTGCTTGTCGGCCAGGTCTTCGAACGAAAATTCGCTGCTGACGAAGGCACCGCTCTTGTTGCGGGATGATATCCGCTTGATGCGCGCATTGGCCGGCAGGTAGAGCCACTGTTCATCGGTGCCGGCGGGCTGCGGATGCGTGAGCAGGGCCGTGCCCCGGATATCGGCAGGAAAGTCAAAGCGTATCAGCGACTTGTCGCCGCCCTCCGGGTTTTCGAGCAGGCGGATTTCGAGTTCGCGAGTGGTTTCATTGCCGGCCCGGTTGCGCAGAATCATCGTCAGCTCGGCGACGCTGTCGCCGTAGCCCAGGTCCCTGTTTTCCACCGCCTCTGCCACCCGCCGTCCTGGGTCTGTAGTGTTCTGGGCGGCGGCAGGCAGGCTCAGAAGGCCGCACAGCAGCAGCGTGGCGCTGTGTCGCCGGACATCATTTTGCATCGTGAAGCTCCTCTGCTTTGCGAAGGTATCGGGCCGCCGGGGTCGGTACCCGGCGCAGAAACGACAGCACCAGTGCCGGCAGTAGCAGCAGGTCGAAGATCAGCGCCAGCACGATGGTGATACTGGTCAGCATGCCCATTTGGGCGTTCTTTTCGAAGGCGGAGGTCGACAGCAGCATAAAACCAACGACCAGTAGCAGCGAACTGATCACAATGCCGCCCATTGTCTTGCTGAAGGTTTCCCGCACGCTGTCCTCGGGCGTCAGGCCGCGCTTGAGGCCATTCATGTACTGGTAGATGAAGTGCACGGTGTCATCGACAATAATGCCAATCGCCATCGCCGAGACACCGGCCAGACCCATGGAAATCTGGCCGTTGATGCCATACCAGAATCCGAAGGCGGCCGCGACCGGCAAGAGATTGGGAATCAGGCTGAGCAGGCCGATGTAGACGGACCCGAAGACCAGCGTCAGCATGATTGAAATCACCACAAACGCCAGGGATGCGCCTTCCAGCAGGCTGATGATATTGGACTCGCCAATGTGCGCGAAGATGACGGCGGGGCTGCTGTGATAGATCTGGATCGCCGCCGGCTGCTGCTGCCGGAGCCAGCCTTGTGCCCGCTCTTCAAAGGCGATCAGCCCGAGGGAACTGAGATTCTGCAAGCGTGCGGTCAGTTTCGCCGAGGACTTGTCGAAGCTGACCTGGTGGGTCACGTCGCGGCCGAAGGGCAGCGACATCTCGTACAGCAGAAATTGCTGGGCGGCGGTGGTGGCGTCGGCGGGCAGGCGATAAAAGGCCGCGTCGCCGCCGTTCATCAGGCGGTTAAGATCCTTGATGCGGTGCAGCGGGCTCGAGGTCGTGACCACCTCCGGCTGCTCCAGCAGCCAGGCATCGAACTGTTCCATAAAACGCAGGAAGTCGGGGCCGAAGATACCGTTCTGCTGCGTCGCCGACAGCGAATAGTCGATGGTGTATATGCCGGAAAAGTGCTGGTCGATCCGCTCCGAATCGGCGCGGAACGTCTGTGACTTGTCGAAGTAGCGGATCAGGTCGTCGTTGAGCGCGTTCAGCGGACTGAGTGCCGCCACGGCCAGCGCCAGCGGCAGCATCAGCCACAGGATCGGACGCCGGCACCGGATCACCCAGCCCGACAACCGGCTCATCCGCTCGAACAGCCGGGTGGTGGCGGTTGCCCGCGCCGAAAACCGCAGCCGCAGCAACAGTTGCGGCAGCACAGTGACCGTCAGCAGCAGCGAAAACAGCACCCCCAGCGCCACTATGTTGCCCAGGTCCCTGAACGGCGGCGAATCGCTGAAGTTCATCGCCAGGAAACCGACGATGGTGGTCAGGTGGCTCACGGCGATGGGTTTGATATTGCGCTGATAGGACTGCAGTACCGCCTCATGCCGGGGCAGGCCGGCGGCGATCTGGCGCTTGATGTAGCTGAGGATGTGGATGGCCGACGCCACTATCACCGTGAACATGATGATTGGCGCCGAGATCGAGGGCGCGGACAGGCGGATGCCCAGCCAGCCGGCCATGCCCAGGGACCCGCACAGCGCCAGGACGACGATGGCCAGAATGGCGCCGGCCGCGGCCGGCGATCCCAGGATAAGACCGGCGCTGATGAGCACGAAAACGATCATCAGCGGAATCAGTGTCACGAAGTCCTTCTTTGCGGCCTTGAAGAAGGCGCCGTTCATTTCCACGACCCCGGTCTGGTAGAAGCGGTGTTCGGGATGCGCCGCCTGGTAGGCGGCGATCAGTTCATCGACACCGTCGGTGACGGCGAGGACTTCAGCCTTGTTGTCCAGACCCGGCAGCCGGGTGGTGACATTGATGGCCGTGTAGCGACCATCCGCCGTCACCAGGTTGCCCACCAGGTCCCGCTCCAGGCCTGCGGCCGCGGCAATGAAGTCGATCCGCTGGGGGTTAATCTCGTCGAGTTCGTAGACGAGCTCTTCGATCAGGATATCGTCGCCGTCGGCCGAGCTGTAGGGGAAATTGGTCAGTGAATCAACACGCGAGACGTGGGGCAGGCGCCAGAGTGCCTGTGTCAGCTCATGCACCAGCCTGAGCGTGTCGGCGTTGTAGACGCCTGCGTCGGCCGGCGGCTCAATCATGATAAAAACATTGTCGGTGGTGCTGTAGGTATCCTGCATTTGCTCCAGGCGCAGCAGGTCGCTGTCGTCATCATCGAAGAAAATGCGGTAGTCGCTGGCCAGACCCATGCGTGTCAGGCCGGCGGCCGATACCAGGGTCAGCAGCAGCACCAGTGCCAGCAGCCAGCGGCTGGCGCGGGATTCCATAAGCCAGTGCATCCGTGTTCCTGCGTTCAAAGCGCGTCTTCCCTGTCCGATAAAAAGCTGCGCAGCGGCGCCATGATCCTGTCGACGTCCGCTTCGACGCCCATCACCAGTTCCGAGGCCCTGCAACTGAGCCATTTGCGGCCCACCACGAACAGGCCGGGCTCGGGGGTCTTGCCGTAGTCTTCAACGAAGCCGTCGGCACCTATGCAGTGGGGCAGATTCAGCCACTGGGTGTCGTCGCGGTAACCGGTGGCCCAGATGACGCAGTCGACGTCGCGCCATTCACCGGACGCGAAGCGCAGGCGCTGGCCCGCACATTCCAGCGCCCGGCCGACGATCTCGACCCCGCGGGCCTGCAAGTGGCGATTGCTGTAGTCGCCGCAGGGGACCGGATTGCGCTTTTTCAGTATCCGGGCCACCAGGCTGTTCTTGTCGGCGTACAGAATCCGCAGCTTGTCGAGCCACCAGAAGATATCGCGCTTGAGTATCCGGTTGGGCGTCAGGCCCCGCGGCGAGCCGGTCGCCAGGATCACAGTACAGCGCTTTGCCAGCTGGTCGGCGATCTGCCGGCCGCTGGCGCCGTCGCCAATGACAGCGACGGTGCTGCCGTCGGTGATCGAGGCGGTGGACCCGAGCCCGGCATCCAGTTGCCGGACGCTGGTATCGAGTTGCTGGCCTATCGCCGGTACATGGGGCAGCTGGTTGGCACCGGTGGCGTTGACGATACTGCGGGCCCACAGGTCGGTGCCGTTCTGGAGCTTGATCAGAAAGCCCCCCGGTTCGACACGCTCCAGGCTGACGACTTTGGCCTGTTCCCGAATCTGCAGTTTGTGGTGCTGTGCGTACTGGCTCAGGTAGTCGGCCATTTCGACCACGGATGCAAAGCCCTCCGGGTCGCCGGGAAACGGCAGCTCTGGCAGGGCGCAGAACTGACGCGAGGTGAACAGCTGCATGCCCTCCAGCCGGTTGCGCCAGGCGTCGCCGATCCGATCCCGCTCCAGCAGCAGGTAGTTTAAGCCGGCCTGCTGCAGCCTGCGTGCGGTATGCAGACCAAACTGGCCGCCGCCGATGACGATGCAATCGTACTGCTGCATCAGCGGGCGTCCCCGGCTGGCGTGCCGAAGCGCTGCTCCAGGTGCGCGACCAGGGCATTGATGGTGGGGTAGTCGAAGGCCAGCGTCGGATCGACCTCGACACTCAGCTGATCTTCGATGAGGGTCGACAGGCGCACATGGTCGGCGGAGTCCAGACCCAGGCTTGAAAAGGACGTATCCCGGTGCTCGTCAATTGAGAACTCGGGGGTCTTGGCTGCGATAAAGCCGGCGATCTGTTCCACCAGTGTTGTTGTGCAAAGCTTGGTTGTCATCTGGGTATCCTCAGGTCTGGGCGGGTACCGCCTGTTCGGCGGTGATCAGTTCCCGGCAGGCGGTGCGCCTGACCTTGCCGCTGGTGGTTTTCGGAATGCCGCCGGGTTTGACCAGCAGCAGCCGGTCTAGGGCCACGTCGTGTGCCGCCATCACGGCCTCGCGCAGCTCAAGACGCAGCTGTGCGTGATCCTCGTTGAGAAAGGCGTTGCGTCGGATCTCGACGATCGCCGCCAGCCGGGTTTCGCCGTCTATCTGCAGCGTGAACACCGAGGCGCTGTTGTTGCCGGCGGCGTGCGGATGGCTGTTGCAGCTGCGCTCTATATCGTAGGGGTAGAGGTTGCGCCCCCGCAGAATCAGCATCTCCTTGATGCGTCCGGTGACGAACAGCCGGCCCTGGTGCAGGAAACCCATATCCCCTGTTCGCAGGTAGTGCCGGCCGTCGGCCGGTTCCAGCTGCGCCCTGAAATTCTGTGCGCTGATGTCGGGCTGGTTCAGATAGCCCTGGGCGACCGAGGCACCGCTGATCCAGATCTCGCCGATGGCGTCGGCCTGGCAGACGCGGCCGCTGGCGGGATCGACGATCCTTAGCTCCAGCTGCGGCGTGACCAGCCCGCAGTTGACTACCCGGCGCCCCTCGGTGGCCGGATGCAGGCGGCCATTGTCAAAGCCTGCAGGCTCGAACGTCAGGGTCTCGATGCCGCTGCCTGCAGGTCCGCCGGAAACGAACAGCGTGGTTTCCGCCATGCCGTAGCAGGGAAAGAAGGCCGCGGGATTGAAGCCATGGGCCTGGAAGCGGTCGGCGAAGGCGTGCATGGTGTCGGCGCTGACCGGCTCCGAGCCGTTCAGCGCCACTGTCCAGCAACTCAGGTCGAGGCCGGACAGGTCCTCGCGCTCGGCAATGAACTTGACGCAGTGTTCGTAGCCGAAGTTCGGCGCGGCTGAACTCTGGATGCGATAGTGCGAGATCAGCTCGAGCCAGCGGCGCGGGCGCTGCACGAAGTTCATTGGCGGCATGAAGACATAGGTGCCACCCAGGAACAGCGGCTGCAGCAGATGCCCGATGAGGCCCATGTCGTGGAACTGGGGCAACCAGCCGCCGGCGATCAGCCCGGGCTTATGGCCGCAGGCCTGCTGAATCGCCAGCTGGTTGTCGACGATATTGGCGTGGCTCACCATGACGCCCTTGGGCAGGCCGGTAGAGCCCGAGGTGTACTGGATGAAGGCCAGCTGGTAGGGGTCCGGCGGCGGCAACGGGATGGCGTCTGCGGGGCCCGTCTGGTATTCGTCGATCCAGTCCTGGTCGCGCAGGTCGACCTGGGGCAGTTCCGCCAGCTGTTCCGCCAGCAGTGCCCGGCTATGGGCCGTGGTGAGGATGGCCCGGGTCCTGGCGTCCTCGAGAATGCGCACCGTGCGTTCAAGCTGCTGCGCGTTGCGGCTCAGGTTGAGGGGCACGGCAACGGCGCCGGCGGCCAGGCAGGCGAGAAAATTGACGACGAAATCCAGTCCGCTGGGGAACAGCAGCGCCACCGGCTGGCCGCTGTACCCGCGCGCTACCAGCAGGCGTGCCCGGTCGAGCACCTGCCGGTTCAGCTCCCTGTAGCTCAGCGAGCGGGCGGTATCGGTGCCCTGGGATTGAAAGACGCAGGCGGTCTGGTCGCCACGGCGGGCGACATGACCCTCGAAGGCCTCCATGAAACGCAGCGGCGGGGCCGGTTGATGCTTCATTTTCACAGCTCCTCTATCCGCTGAAGCCCATGGCCTGCAGCTGTTTCACCCGGCGCTCGAGGGAGGCGGCGAAACGGTCGATATCCTCCAGGCGCGTGAAGCGGCCGAAGCTGATCCGGATCGCGCTCTGAATCCTCTCCTCGTCCAGACCCATGGCCAGGAGGACGGGGGACAGCTGTTTGGTCTTGTTGTTGCTGCAGGCGGACCCGATCGACACCACCATGCCCTCCTTTCTTTCCATCAGAACGGCGAGTGCCTCGCCCCTGATGCCCGGAATAGACAGGTTGAGGGTGTTGGAAATGGCGGCCTCGTAGGCGCTGGCGCCATTGATGCAGGTCTGGATATCGGCGTCGTTCAGCCGCTCGATCAGTCGCTGCTTGCACGCCAGGCTGTGTTGATCCCAGGCAGCAAGCTCCCGGTAGCACTCGTCGGCGGCGGCGCCAAGACCCGCGATGGCGACAAGGTTTTCGGTGCCTGATCGCATCGCCATTTCCTGGCCGCCGCCGTGGATCAGTGGCGACAGACGCTCGACATTGCGGACGTAGAGACCGCCGATTCCCTTGGGGCCGTAGAACTTATGCGCCGAGAAGGAAACGAAGTCGGCCCCCAGTAACTCGACGTCCAGGGCCCGTTTTCCGACTGCCTGAACCGCATCGACATGAAACGCAATGCCGCGCTTGCGGGCGAGCTTTGCCACCTGCTCGACCGGCTGGATAACACCGGTTTCGTTGTTGGCATACATCATCGATATCAGGCGGGTGTCAGGCCGGATGGCGACGGCCACTGCATCGACGGAGACGGCACCGCTGGCATCCGGGTTCAGGCAGGTTACCTCGAAGCCGAACTGCCGGGCGCAATAACGGATGGTTTCGAGCACCGACGGATGCTCTAGTGCGGTGGTCAAAATGTGGCCGGCGCGGGGCAGGTCATTCAGCAGGCTACCCTTGATCGCCCAGTTGTTGGACTCGGAGCCGCCGGAGGTGAAGAACACGTGCGCGGGCTCCGTGCCCAGCAGGTGCGCGACCCTTTGCTTGGCGTTTTGTATCAGCTCGCGGTTGCTGGTGGAGGGCGCTGTGCGCCCCGAGGGGTTGGCGAAGAGCCGCAGCGCGGCGCTCATCGCCTGCGCCGCGGCTTCGGACACCGGTGTAGTGGCGTTGTAGTCGAAGTAGCCTTCGATCGCCTGTGCCTGCGTCATGCCGGGATCTCCCGGCTGGCGCCATCGACCTGTGCGAGCAGCCGCTGATGCAGTTGCTGCAGAATCTCGACGCAGTGGTGCTGAGACGGCTCAAGCTCACCGAGCATGGCCTCTATCTCGCTTTCGCTGCGCTGCGCGAGCCGCTGCAGCGGCTGATCGTTGAGCGAGGCACAGAAAATATTCGCCGTCGCGACCGAGGTGGCGCAGCCCCAGGCTCTGAACCGGGCTTTGTCGACCCGTCCGTCAGCGGCACTGATCTGGATACGGATACGGTCTCCGCACACCGGATTGCCGATCTCGTACTCGAAATCCGGCCCGTCGATGTCGCCGACGTGGGCCGGGTCGGAAAAGTTGTCGATGATGATGTCGTTGTACATGCAGCAGCTCCCTGTCGGCTTAGGGTCAGGCGACGACCGGACAGTTATCGGCGGCGGCCGGTGCGGCGTCCAGATCGTCCAGACGCTTGTCCAGATTAACGGCGCAACAACCGAATTCGGTCGATTCGGGCAGGCGCATCACGTACTGCATGCGCTGTCCGCTGCGGCCGGAACGGCTGGGTTCGGGCAGCAGCCGGACCAGATCCTCGGTCAGCATGAAGCCAGGGGTCGAGCGGGCGAGGGGATCGAGAATCGCCAGCTGGCCTATTTCTCCCGGAGCGACTTCGCGGTCCAGCTGCTTGGGGTCGCGTACCGAAAAGTGGATGAAGGGGGACACGTGCTTGACGCCATGTTCGTCGTCAATCGCGACGACATTCGACTCGACCAGTGCATAAATATCGCGGATCTGGCTTTCCTCGACCCCCAGGTATTCCATGCATTCCTGGTTGAACTCGGCGCGCGACAGCATCTGGCCCGAGAAGCGTTTCCAGCCGCCGAGCGTGATGACATAGCTGCTCTTGTCCAGCTTGACGCGGGTATTGGTGGCCTTGAGGTAGCTGATAAAGCGGTTGATCAGGAAGGGCGGGCCTATGATGTGGCGACTGAACTTGTGATTCCAGTCATTGAGCTGCGCCAGCGCATCTTCGGGCTTGAACGACTCCTGCCGGACCATGAAACGGTGGGTATCGAGCAGACCGGCCAGCATGTTTAGCGCCTTGATCATGCCCATTTCCGGAATTTCCTCGGTCGATGGACAGAGGTACAGGCCTGCGCCCTTGGATATTTCCAGGAATTCGCGGTACATCGCGTAGATGCCCATGACCGCGTTGTCGACCGTATCGCTGCAGCGGCGGGACACGCTCGGGATTCCAGAGGTACCGGTGCTGCGCATTTCCAGCTCGATGTCGCGCAGGCTGACGGAAAGCAGCTTGTGACTGTCATTGGCTTTGAACAGCTCAATGGGAATCAGCGGTATTTTGATCAGATCTTCCGGCGCCTCAATGGATTCAGGCGTTATACCCTTGCTGTCGCAGGCGGAACGAAAAAAGGCATTGTTTGCGTAATGGGTTTGAAAAGCATCGCGAATCAAACCTGTTTTAAATTCCAGCAGTGTTTCATCGGGCATGGAATAAAGTTCCGATACCGATGAAAGCGCAACCTTCAAAGGATCCAGTCCATTTTTCTTTAACATGCTTTGCAGTTCGGCCGACATCTTAGTCTCCTTTAAAAGTCTTGTGGGGATATGGCTTTTATCGTCGGTACCCAGGTGCTTTCTTATTTTTGATTGGCAATCCCCGCGATGGACGCCTGGGCAGCGGCCTGGATGCCGTTGCGCCTGGCGGCTCTATACTCTGGGGGCGCCTGATTACAGGGCTGACGATCGGAAGTGGTGCACAGTGGACACTTGGGCCACGGGATCTGGCTCTGGCCACCGTTCTGCACCTGGCAATGTGACCAATCTCGGGAGGGCTGAATAGGGTAAATAACATTCTTGCTTTGCTTCCCTGGACCCGCAACCAACGGCTCCTCGCATTCCATTCTTATTAGTTGTTTGATCGCGGTATATCCTGGTGTTTACGGCGATCAGGGCAAGAGGTTATTGAACGATACATTCAAAGTCAAATATTAAAACGCCCGTTTTAAATGAAATTTTAAAGTCTATCGCCTGTGTAAATGTTGACGGTTGAACGGACTTTTTTCAGAAGTATTTCGTATTTTTTTCCGAAATTATCGATATTTCTTTTTTTAAACATCTGTGCGTTTGTTGATCGTTTTTGTGCTTATATTTTGATATTTCGCTTAAAATGGCTGTATTTTTTTATCTGTGGCGGATAAGGGTTGGTATTTCGCATGCCGTTATTTTCGTTATTTAAATAGATGTGCTTCTGATTATTCCGGAAATTCTGATTCTGGCGGGCTGTCGGTATTAGGCCGGTGGCATTTTACGTCTGTAGAGCCGGTTTAATACTGTGGCGCAGGATGCGCC
>NZ_JALDYX010000002.1 GCF_024267675.1 Marinobacterium sedimentorum
AGGCCGTCATTCGAGGCGCAATGCAGCCAGTGGCGTTGGCCGCCGATGTTGATGCTGGTTTCATCGGCGTGGATCAGTTCCGACGCGGCCAGACGCTCCTTGACCCAGTGCTCGAAGCCCTCCGCTTTGTCGAAAGCTTCCTGGTTGAAGTTGAACAGTGACCCTGCGCTGAGCGGGATGCCGACCTGATCCTCGAAGTATTCGCGGACGCGTTCGTAGGGCAGAAGCTGATACTGCGACAGATAAACCGCATGCGCCTTCAAGCGAGGGCCATACTGCACCGGACGATCGACGCCGGCCGGGAACGGCGCCGTGACGCGTTGCCCCTGTTCGTTCTCCAGGATCTCGGCCTGGTACTCGGTGACGAAGCGGCTGATGTCCAGATCAAAGACCTGACGCTTCTCATAGCCGACCACTCGGAATTCGCTGCCCTTGGGCAGGGTGCGCCGGTCCACTTTCACGGTCGTGATCGCATCCGGCTCCTCGACCCGTTGTAGAGTCTTGCCAATACGGCCAGGCTGCCCGCCCGGTTTGCGCTCGCCTTTGCTGCGGCTCTTCTTGGGCCGGTTCGGATCCTGGGAAGGCGGCTTGCTGCTGTTAGCACTGTTGGTGTTGGCCCGACCGGCCAAGATCTGGATCAGTACTATCATCAACTCGATGGCCGCGCGCAGCGAGGGCGAGACCGCTGAGTCGTCCTTGAGTTGTTGCCTGACATTCGTCAGGGTGGCGTCGACATCGATGTTGCTGATCTTCATGAACCTGGGATCCGTCGATTGATGGCCTATTATCGCACGACTTTTTCAGGCCCAAATTTTCCCCCTGAGCGCAGATCTGAGCGGCTTTTCAGTGGCTGCCTCGTCCGATAACCTGTAACGGCGCAGCGCGATCCTGACGAGATAACAGGGACTTTGAGCTGGGCTTTACGGCAATAGGTCGCACGCAGCAGGACTTCTCAGGATTTTAGCAAAAACCCTGTCAAGATATTTTTTATAAAAATGAGCTGAATAGTTACCTTAGAACATTACTTTTGGTAATATTAGCTATTGCATTGGGCGAGGTTTATTTCTTAAAGGATCCAGCCTCACTGAACAGTTACGTTGAGGCAGTCAAAAATGCTCCGCAAGTATTCCTGGGCGTCTCTCGGCCAGATGGTTTTTCAGGCCTGCTATTAGCGGGTATCGCAGCTTTAAGGTATGTAATACTTGCCTGCTTGGTGTCGATTCTAGTTAAACGGTTTAGTCGTCGATAATGCATATCTACGCTTTTGGCTCAATCTGTCGCGGTGATATTTCTGTTGATTCTGATGTCGACCTGCTGGCGCTTGTGGAAGGTCGGGATTCTCGCCTCGATCCTGAGAAGTTTTCGATTTATTCGTATGCGAGAATACTTGAACTCTGGGAAGCTGGTAATGCATTCGCCTGGCATCTGTCTCTTGAGAGCCGCCTGATTTACGCTGCCGATGGGGGTGATTTTCTTCAAAACTTGGGGGCGCCGTCTAAATACTCGGGAGCAGTCGCCGATTGCTTGAAATTTCGAGATATATTTGAATCCTCATTCCAGTCTGTTCAGAAAGGCACGCCGAGTCTCGTGTTTGAACTTTCAACGATTTTCCTAGCTCTGCGGAATATCGCAACCTGTTATTCGCTCTCGAGGATGGACAGTCCAACCTTCGGAAGGGATTCGGCAAGACGGCTTGGCCCAAGAAGCCTGGATATTGATGAGGATGTTTACTCTTTACTAATGCAGGCTCGCCTGCTTTCCACGAGAGGGGCCGGGGACAGTATTGGTGATATCGATCTGGCGATTTTATCGCCAGAGTTGAAGCGCTGCCGATCTTGGATCAATGAAATATGCCATGAGGTGAATTTAAATGGATGAGTTTGTTAGCCGAATGGCGACCCAAAGACGTGTTCTGGATATGGTCAACTCAAGGCTCTATCTTAATGAAAAGCTCTTCGGGCTGTCCTCCAGTGCGATTGATCGTTGGGCGGTGAACAACCGACTTGGGCCATCTTCTAGAGTGGTGAGCCTACTGAAAAATGTCTCATCGGAGCTATTTTTTATGGCTACTCGTAGCCAAGAGCCAGTGAGTAGTGAATATGAGCTGAGAAGAGAGAAAATTATTGAGGCGGTTACTGCACTTGCGGATGCGGTATAACCAGTGGCTGTTGTCGGACACCCCTACGCTGCGCTCCGGTACGCCGCAAAGCCAAGCGTTATACGGTGGTAGCAGTAAGTCTGATTTCGACCTAAATCAGACGTTGAATTATAGCTCTGACACCAATTTTCTCCCTTATGAAAATCGTTTAATTGTTTGTAGGTTAAATTTGATATGGCCACATTAAATCAAATAAAAAGCAAATTACTTGAACTCGAAGGCGGAGTTTTTCAGCGGCTATGCGATGACTGGTTACACAGGAAAGGCTATGAAAATATAAACCCAATTGGAATGATGCAAACCACGGATAGAGTGGTAAAGGGAACTCCCGACACGCTTCTTATTCAAAAAGACGGGAAGTACATTTTTTCTGAATATACAGTGCAGCAGGACAGGCTCTTTGACAAGATTTCGGATGATATTGATAAGTGTCTGGATGAAGGGAAAACGGGTATAAAAATAGATCAGATTAGTGAGATCATTATCTGCTATCTTGGGAAGCTAGCCACAAGCGAAATTAATCAGCTTAGTCAAAAATGTATAAAGCTTAATATAGTTCCAACGTTGTGTGGTCTTGATTCAATCGCGTTCGGAATTAAAAATTGTTATCCGATTCTATCAGAAGAATATCTTGGTTTGTCATTAGATACAGGTCAGATTCTATCTACGGATGATTTTGTTGCTCGTTACGGCAACAATCATCTCACCACACCAATCGATAACAAATTACTTTTTCAAGAAGAATTGCTAGATCATGGGTGTGCGCTACTTGAAAAGTCTAAATTTCTATTGGTGACTGGTAGCGCAGGTGTTGGAAAAACACTTTTTTCCGTAAATCTCCTTAATGAGATGTGCAAAAAAGATCCTAGCCTTAAAGCATATTGTGTGTTTGATAAAGGCGCAGATTTAGTAAGAGATTTGCAGAGTCGCTTTAGCGAGCCAGGAAACTACCTAATATTAATTGACGATGCCAACAGATTGGATAGCAGAATAGACTACTTGCTACATTATTTAAATGAATATGACGCATCTAGAAATTACCGAATGGTGGCGACAGTTAGGGACTACGCAGTTGATTCCGTAGTTGAAAAAGCAAATAAAGTCACACCTATAAATGAGTTGGTGGTAAATAAGCTATCAAACGATCAGATAAAAAACCTACTAGAAGAATTATTCGACATAAAGAATTTCGAGTATCAGCAAAGGATTCAGGATATAGCTGACGGTAATGCTAGATTGGCAATAATGGCAGCAAGAGTTGCTGTTGAAAAACAAAGCATACAATCGATCCAAAATGTAGCCACCTTGTATGATGACTATTTTGGAAATAACGATGGTGTCAAAGAGATCATAGGCAATCCTAATCTTCTGCTAACGGCATGCGCAATTTCACTATTCAGAAAAATTGACAAGCTGAACGAAGATCAAATGAGTATTGTGCGTGATCTATTTGACATTCAGGGATCAGATTTTTGGGATTATGTTAAACATCTTCATAAGCTAGAGATCGTAGATTTGTATGAAGATGAAGTGGTACGAATGTCTGACCAGGTGCTTTCTACCTATTTATTCTATTCGGCTGTATTCCATAAAAAAACAATATCCTTCTCCACAATAGTAAAATATATCTTCCCAAGATTTAAGGGCGCAATTGCGGATGCGCTTAACCCAGTAATAAGGGCATTCGATCAAAGGGCAATCATTGCCGATATTAGGCAGGAAGTGACGACAATATACGAAGAATTGTTGTCGTCTAGCAATAGAGATGAAATTTTAGTTTTTTTGGATGCGTTCTGGTTTGCGTTGCCAACCAATGCGTTAACGTTCACAAACGAGATTATAGAAAATACACCCAAGCATTCTGACGGATGGGAAAAGGTCACATTTGAAGAGTCAAAAAGTAGCACTGAGGATTTAATTCTAAGCATTCTCTGCAAGCTTCGATATATTGGCGAAAGCGAATTGAATATATCAACGAATCTTATTTGTGATTATCTTGAAAAATCTCCAGACTTATTGGGGCAAGTTATTAAGCTATTCGCTGGTGATTATGCGTTTAAGCCTGACGATTGGAAATATGCTTACTCCATACAGAGTACATTGGTAGATTTACTTATAGAAAGGATGAGAACAAAGGATGGTTATCTATATTCAAGGCTCTTTGTTCTAGTGGCCAAATCTTTCTTGCCTGTCGAACACAGAGAGCACATTTGGCGGGGTGATGTAATAAACATTATCACCTTTAGATTATCCCCTGATGAGTATCTAGACCCGATACGGAAGAAATTGATATTGCATCTTTCTTTATTGATGTTTGATGAGTCGGTATCCAGCTATGCATTTGAGGTCATTAAAGAATATATATGCAGGCTTGGCTATGAAAGTGAAGACATGGCAAAGGCCGACTTGCCTGCTATAGAAGAGTATCTCATAGCGAAATTCGATAAGAACAAAATATCCCACTGCTTTTTAGTTAAAGATCTTTGTGAGCGGTTAGACTCCATCTCAGTCGATTATCCTGAATCGTGGAAAACTGATTTCAATAATGAAATTCTTCGGCTTTCTGATCTGCTACTCGAAGATCGAGCAGAGAGAAAAATGCTCGAAATGGGTGATGAAGAGTACAAGAAGTATAGATTTGATGAAATAGCAGCGTATTTTGAAGATACGAATGAAGATAAATTCCGTGCGTTTTTAGATCAAGCCGCCATCCTGCATGATTCGTTAACTGGCAGGGATAGAAGCTACTCAATTGGCGAAGGGATGCGCATTGTATTTAATGTTGTTGCTGAAAAACACAAAGATAAGTTTTTTGCGTTCACTTCCATTTACCTAGAATATGATGATATTTTTGAGCTAAATACCTATATCTTTATTCCTGAATTAATGAAAAATAATCCTTCAAAGGATGTGTTCTCGCTTATCAACTCTAAGGAGTTTAGGTGGAAAAGACACTGGCTTCTAGCCTGTTATTCTGCGTTACCAGACGAAGATATAAACGAAGAAAGCTTAAAATATTTACTTACCCTTATCACAAGCCTTGATAGCTGGGAGTATTTGTTCAGAATTGATTTCTTGGAAAAATATATAACAGTAGACGAATCAGTTTTCTGTAAGGTTACTCGTATTATGCTGGATAAATATGAATCTACCAAAGAGATTGGTTTTGTCCGCCCTCTGGATCACATCTTCAATCCGTATTCTTCAACCAATAAAAGACTGATGGAGCTATACGGGACAGATAAGGAAATTGTTGTTGAGGCGTATCTGGTTATGATCGACTTCGATAATCACTTTGACTACGCGGGAAAAACACTAGAGATTCTTTATACTGAAAACAGCAAAATGCTAGAGCTTGTCGTAGATAAAATTTATGGCCGTGAGCGGTGGCCTTCAAGTTACACAAACATGCCGGATATGAAATTTCTATGGAGAATGGAAACTTATTTATCGGACGTAGAAGCATATGCTTTATGCGTTTTTGAGAAAGAAAAGGAATCGTATGTTGGGCATGACAATATATTCGTAAAACTATTTGAAAAATCAAAAGATGCTAGAGAAGATGATCATACAGATCGGCAGGAAGCGTTTCTTATTCACAGCATGAAAAAACACTGTGAAAATTTTGAATATATCCAATTTCTGTTTTGCGTAGCGAACGGCATGAGGAAAGACTTTAGAATAGATATGGTTCGAGAGTTTATTGCATTAGATGATGATTTAGATCACTTCATAAAGTTAGATTATGAGTTTACAACGCGATCATGGTCTGGAAGCCGTGTGCCAATTTTTGAAAAGGAAAAAGAGTTCCTGATAAAACTTGCGTCGATCTTCACGTCTGTCAAACTTATTAATCACAAAGCCTACGTGGAAAAGCAAATCGACTATAAGATTGGCCACATCGAAAGTGAGAAGAAGAGAGATTTTCTGGAAAGCAGATAACAATTTATCATTATGAATTCAATCCGAATCAACAGGTCGTGATTCTTGATTTTAATGTCCCTTATAGCCGGATTTTGACATCGCGAAGATGGTGCAGGGAACGTATAACAAATAAGGATAGGTGGCGCGAAGCCGCCACCTGATCCGGGTGTTGAACAAGCCCGGCCAGATGCCTTTATAAGGTAAATTACGGCGTGCGGTGCGTGGCGGTTTTGGACGGCGGCACGAGCGGTGACTTTTTCGCAGACGCGCGTCACCCTTGGCCTGCTGAACCAATCAAAGCGTTGTCGTTGTTCGCATCCTGGGTATCAGTGCCCTCCACGTCGGTTGAGGTGATTTTCCTTATAAGGGGTCAGCCCAGGGTCGGTGGTCGGGCGGCACGCACCCCGGCCCATAGCATGGGCAGATGGCAGCAGGGGCAAAGCGGTCGTGGCGGCGGCGTGTCGTCCGGTGGCGTCGGTGTGACCTGCAGCAGCAGTTGAATCCGTTGCAGCCGTAACTGCGCATTGCCGCGCAGGAAGCCGTAATCGCGCAAGCGGTGGAAGCCCTTGGGCAGCACGTGTTGCAACACCAGCCACAGGAACTGGACGGCGGGCAAGGTGCGGGTGCTGAGCTGACCGCTTTGGCTGTCGCGGTAGCGGAAGGTTACCAGGCCCGCGTTTTCGCCGAGGATGTTGCGTTCCGGCAGCACGCCCCGGTACAGGTAGCGTGACAGGTACTGCAGTGCCGGCAGTCCCCGGCCGACGCGGCGGCAGTCGACGACCCACTGCTCGGGCAGTGCCGAGGGCAACACCAGGCCGGCCTCGTCGCGTAGCGCGGCCAGCAGGCGTGCCCGCCAGACCCTGGCCAGGGCGCGGGCGTTGAACAGGTAGCGCTGGCGGATCTTGCGCCAGTGGCGCCGGCGTGGATCGTAACTGCCGCCGGGTACCACCAGGTGCAGGTGAGGATGGTAATCCAGCGTGCGACTGTGGGTGTGCAACACCGCCGTGAAGCCGATGTCGTCCCCCATCCGGGGCGAGCGGGCGGCAAAGTCCTTCAGCAGTCCGTTGGCGACACGGAACATGGCGCGGTAGACTTGGGCTTGATGGCACCAGGCCAGGGACCTGAGCTGGCACGGCAGGGTCAGGGTGACCATGAAGTAATCGACCGGCAACAGCTTGGTCTGCTGCCGCGCCAGCCATTGCCGGGTGGTCTGGTGCTGGCATCGAGGGCAGCTGCGGTGGCCGCAGGAGAGCGGGTGTTCCTCCTGAAGGTCGCAATGCGTGCATTGCCAGCGGCTGTGACCGCAGCTGTCGGTGTGGCAGCGCTGGATGGCATGGATCGCCTGCTGCATGCTCGGGGTGCAGCGGTCGCCGTAGGTCCGGTAGAAGGCGGGCAAGTGACGCTCGAGCAGTTCGGCCAGATTCATGCGTCCACCTCCCACTGCAGCGCCAGGCAATCGGTCAGACGATTGACCGCGACCTCGGTGGCCTGTCGGGTCACGCGGGCCTGGTGGATTGGTACTAGGGCGCGTGCTTTACGCGGGCGAATATATAACTGAGGAGCCGGATGCGGTAGTTCCGCACGTCCGGATCTGTGTGGGGGCGGCTCAGGTAACTGGCCGTCCTACCACGACGCGATTGGTAAATGATGACTGGAAAATTATTTTGGCTAAGTTTAAGTTGCGTTGCAATCGGAGTAATTGGATGGACTCTACTGATTGCTGTTGCCGTGGCATTTAAAGGCGGACACCCGCCATTATCTGCTTATGTAGCATTTCCAGTTATAGTGATTAGCGCAGTATTTAACTCAATTGGTGGCGCTATTGGATTGCACGGCATCTATAGGCGGGGCAATACGTCTGTGGCCATGGTAGTGACTACAATTGTGAACTTCAGTTTTGTGGCCATTTCAGCGCTCAATTTACTTTGGATGTTGCTCTAACGAGAGCATGCACCGGACGCCTTAGACGCCGATGATGCCAGGCGTAAGCTGTCTGACCACATCAACTATCGCATGCAGGCAATGATGGCGACTTTAGGCAGCTTTCCCCGGGCTTTCAGGTGCTCATAGAAGCGTTTGAAAACGGGGTTGCATTGGATCGATGACGGCCACCGCGACTACGGCGCTTGCCGTTGTATGAGCCGCTTTCGCGGTTCATGGGCACGACATCACTGACAGAGGGGGCAGGTTAAGTCAGCCTCCTCAAGGCTCAACGTGACCTCAGCTACTATTTGATGCACCGCTACAGCTGGCTGCGCCCTCAACAGTATAACGATTGCGTTCCGCCGGCGAGAGCCGATGAAAAACTCAACGTTCCGTCCGGTATTAGTTGACCACTGCAGTGCCGGCTGGGTTAAGTGGCTAAGCCAGCCCTGGGTACGCAGAGATCGGGCATGACAGCAGCTTCTTTAATCCGGATCCTGGCGATCAGGATAGGTGCGATCTGGTTGAAGTGAAAGTAGCTATAGTTCACTGAGAGCCAGGACATCCTGCAAAGGGGGGAGACATGTCACAGCATTACAGGTACCTGATCATCGGCGCGGGTATGACCGCTGATGCCGCCGTGCGCGGCATTCGTCAAATCGACCCAACGGGCTCGGTGGGTCTCATCGGTGCTGAGCCCGAGCCGCCTTATGACCGTCCGCCCCTGTCCAAAGGGCTCTGGCAGGGGGGGCCGCTGGACAAAGTCTGGCGCAATACGCCGGAAAAGGGGCTGGAGCTGCACCTGGGGCGACGGGCGCTGACGCTTGATCGGCAGAATAAGGAGGTCATCGATAGCCAGCAGGACCGCTATAGCTTCGACAAGCTACTGCTGGCCACCGGCGGGACACCCCGGCAGCTACCGTTCGAGGGTGAGCGGATCATCTATTTTCGTACCCTGGCGGATTACCGTCGCTTGCGTACGCTGACTGAGCAGGGCCAGCGTTTTGCGGTGATTGGCGGCGGTTTTATCGGGTCCGAGATCGCCGCCGCCCTGGCCATGAACGGCAAGGAGGTGGTGATGCTGTTTCCGGAGGAAACGATCGGTGGCCGCGTCTTTCCGCGGGCGTTGGGGCTGTTTTTAAACGATTACTATCGTGCCAAGGGGGTACAGGTCCTGGCGGGGGAAACGGTCACTGCGCTAGAGCTGAGTGACACTCAGTGCCTGTTGAAAACAGCGAGTCGGCAGTCGATCCAGGTCGATGGCGTGGTGGCGGGCATCGGCATCCAGCCCAATATCGAACTGGCGCAAGCGGCGGGGCTGGAGGTGAATAACGGTATCGTCGTCGACGAGTACCTGCGCACCGGTGATCCGGACATCTACGCGGCAGGCGATGTCGCAGCCTTCCATAATCCGGCCTTGGGCAAGCGCATCCGCGTGGAACACGAGGACAATGCCAACACCATGGGGCAACTTGCCGGGCGCAATATGGCCGGTGCCGCCGATCCCTATCACCACCTGCCGTTTTTCTATTCCGATCTCTTCGAGCTTGGCTTTGAGGGGGTCGGGGAACTGGATGCGCGGCTCGAGACAGTGGCAGATTGGCAACAGCCGGGCGGTAAAGGGGTGGTGTACTACCTCGAGGACGGCCGGGTGCGCGGGGTATTGCTGTGGGACGTCTGGGGGCAAGTGGACGCCGCCCGAGCGCTGATTGCCGAACCCGGTCCGTTGCGCCCGGACAGTCTGCGGGGGCGATTACCGAGCTGATCGCTAATCAGCCGGTTGTGAGGCCTTGTCTGCTTTGAATTTGTTGATCAGGTCACCGGCTTTGAGCGTCGCGATTTCATTGGCCCAGGGATCGTGACGCAGCTGCAGGGTTCCCCACTGGTCTGGTTGTGCAGCTGAATCTGCGCGCCGGCTTCGCGCTGGGCCACGGGACCCTGAATCACCAGTCGATGATCGGCCTCGATGCCCTCATAGCTGTGATCATCGGCGAATAGCAGCGGGATAACACCGAAATTGATCAGGTTGCGGCGATTCGAACTCGAGCATCACCAGGGTGCCGGTGGCATCCTGGGTCAGGGTCTGATCGATGACAAGTTCGATCGGCTCGCCCGGCACCATGGTGCCGCTGGCCAGGTGAGATTGGATCAGTTTCTGTGCGACATTCAGTCCCCTGATGACCTCCTGAGAGCGCGAGGGCGGCTGGTGATGACCGGCCGCTATACCGGGCGCGGTGCGAAGGCGGACAGATCACCGGGCTTGCGCAGCATCTTGTCGACCTCGGCGGCGTGCAGCTCTTCGGTATAAATCATCTGACGGGCGAACTCCTCCAGCGCGACGGACTTGCCGTCCACCAGGGCCAGCAGGTCCCGGTACAGCTGCAGGGCCTCGCCTTCGGCTTTCAGGGATTCGCGCATAATGGCGCCGATATCATGCTGGTGCGAGTCCAGCAGCCGACCGATGCCCAGGGACGGATAGGCACCCAGGGTGGTGATCCATTCCCCGACCTGTTGTGCATGCAGCAGGGACTCGTCGGCCTGTTCGCGTAACCAGGACACGATGGGAATACGGCCGTAGCCGAAAACCAGCAGGGAGTAGTGGGTATAGCGCACCACCCCGGCCAGCTCCGCTTCGAGTATCTGATTCAGGACTCCAATCACCTTATCTTTATCGATGTTCGACATGTTGTTCACCTTTTGAGGCTGGTGCCCCTGGCTGATCAAGCTGATGACGACAAACAGATGGGCGCCTCGAAAAACCGTAACGAGCGGTTCAGAGGCGAGGCGCACGGCGCGCAGGAACCGCAGTGTATGGGGTATACATGAGGATTCCGAGCACCGCGCAACGCAGCATATGAGTCGCGCAGTAGGTTTTTAGAGATACCCAGATGCATTCGATCAAAGTACGCCCGACTGTGGCCTCTAAATATAGCACTTCACCGGTTTGAATCTAATTTATTGATATTTATGGTTTTTATCCTGGCTGTCGGCTCTTCTCCGGTGTCGTGAGTGGTGATCAAACGGGGACATAGAACATCGACGCCTTGTCCGGAAGCGATGATTGCCTGATCTTGAGCTTGAAGTACTCGGTATCCCTGATGGCTCTTGCACGCTTACGGATCATGCCGACGCTGCCATTGCGGCCTCGATTCTGACACTGCCGAGCTCGTGTTTTGTATAGTTTCAGATACCCACGCAATGCCGCCTCAGAGATTTTGCAAACTTTTTCACGTAGTGCATTTCTGGCTGATCGGTTATCCGGCACCCGCTTTCCAGTTGCTCTGCTATGGGGGCAGGGGGTACCCATTAGCCGGTGGTCAAGCGGTGCGTGAATGCGTTAATGGGCCGTTTGCGCTTATGGATGTATCCGTCTCTGCCAGGCTATGTCGGTGCTGCAGAGCTTGAGCGTAGATGCGTATAATCCACTAGATTTTGTGAGCCGTACCGCTGGGTTCAGGCTCATGTCATTGGACGACGGCTTTCGTTACCAATTATAAGGAAGGGATACCATGAAGAAGTACCTGTTTGCTGCGCTTATATTGCCATCCCTGGCATCCTTTGGTTTGCAGGCCAGGGAGGCACCTGCAGACGCACATGGCGAGGTGCCGGACGAGGTTATAGCCCAGCAGCGCCAGTTACTTAAGGACAATACGCAGGGTAGGGGATTCGGCCCTCAGTCCCCGCGTGATATCCAGGCGCTTGAGGGTAATAACAGTCGCGCCTTTGGTGCGGCACCGGCTTATGACCAGATGAACCTGTGCAATATCCATTTCCATAATAACGCCGAGCACAAGGGTGGTGAGTTTAGCCGCTACGCGGGTAACGGTGATGGGCACGGCCACCAGACGGGATACCGGTATTCAGGTACCCTTGGCGACCAGGAGCTTGCACCGATAAGCAAGGCTATCTGCCCAGGCAAGTATGGCAGCCTGGTTCCGGGCGATACCGTTGAGGTTCACTACGTTTTCTCCAGCGCGCAAGTCAGCCCGGGCCCGACCCTGCGGGCCTGTCTGCAGGAGTCGATCAATAACCCGCAATTGCGTGTCGAAGCCCAGGTATTCGTTCTGGTCAATGATGGAGGAGCAGGCGATTTCCGCGAACTGGCGAAGCTGGGTGTCAAGGATGGTCTGCACCAGGCATTGAATATTCCGGCCAATGCCGGTGATGCTGTTCAATATTCCGGTTCGACAACGGGCCCTGACTACAACGAGAAGGGCTCGCCGTTGCAGGTTTCATGGCGTGTTCGCCCCAGGGTGGCCAAGGTTAATATTGAAACCGTTGGCCAGTGGTGCGAAGACAATATCTTTGACGAATCCTATGCCCATGGCGTACGAAATCTGGTGATCAATCCGGACCTGCTGTCAGCGATCGACTGATAATCCTTTAGAAAGAAAGGGGGCAGGCCTTGTCTTTTGCCCCTGTTTCTCAGCCTGGCCGTTCAGTCTCTTCGTATGAGTCAAGTTCCGGGCTCAACGTTGCGCTGTTTAATGCGCTCAATCCCGCGAAGGTGTGATTCAGGTCATGTAAGGAGCGGGCAGGGCGCGGTAAACCAGTATTCAGGCGGTGTTTTTTTGCAGTCTCGACTATCCTTGTTGGCGGTTGTCGGAGCCATTGCGGCCCGGCTGCGAACAGGGAAGGGGCAGGAGGTTAATATGGCACACCCGGAATCTGATTATGACTGGCTTGAAGAAAAACTCGGCATCACCTTCGGTATCGGCATCAACTGGGAGGCGCAGTACCAGTGCTTCTCGCTCTACGCCGATGCGGGTGGGCAGGACGAACAAAGGGCCGAGGAAGCCTGGCACGGCAGCATCGACAGGGTGCCGTTTGCGGCCCAGGCGTTACTGCGCTGAATTTGGTTTTTCTGTCCAGCCAGGGTGGGAGGCTGTCGCCCACGGTCCGATACTGCAGGACCGCGGCGGGATCTTGCGGGTATTTCAGGGGTTTGGATGCCAGCCGGCGTCGGCCCAGAGTTCGCCGCTGATGGCGGAGTTGGAAACCATGAAGCAGATGGCGTCGGCGATTTCGGCGGGGCGGATCAGGCGGCCCAGCTGAGTATCCGGCAACACGTGCTTTTTGATGTACTCTTCCCCGAGGGCGCGCACCATCGGCGTATCGGTGAAGCCGGGATGGATCACCCCGCAGCGCACGCCATAGAAGATCGCTTCCTTCATCAGGGTGGCGGCGGCGCCTTCGAGCCCGGCCTTGGTCGCAGCGTAGGAAATCTGTCCCTTGTTGCCCTGGGATGATACCGAGCCGATAAAGATGATTGCGCCCTGCACGCCCTCATCGGCCTTCCATTTTGACAGACCTTCGGCGAAGCGTACCTCGGCAATACGGGCCACCATCTCCAGCGCCCAGTACACCGGCGCAATCAGGTTGACCTCGATCACCAGCTGAAATTTTTCCTGTTCGTAGATTCGGGCCTTGCCGGTATCCTTGTCCAGGCGCACGGCCAGTGAGTCTCGGGTGATGCCGGCGGCGGGGATACAGATGCTGATGGTGCCGAACTTCGCCTGGGCATCGTCGAATACCTTGGCGCGGAAGATGGCGTCGGTTACATCGCCCTGGTAGGGGAAGGCAACCTCGCGCCCAGCCTCGGTGTTCACCTGCGCCGCGTTGACCTCGACCTGGGGCGTCAGGTCGACCATCAGAACCGCCTTGATGCCCCGGTTGGCGAGTTCTATTGCAACTGCGTTACCGATACCGCTCCCGGCTCCGGTGATGATGGCGACTTTATTTTTGATTTCCACGCTGATGCCTCCATTGAATGGATTGTTAAGCACACTAGAGCTTAGTCGGAAGTTTGTGCATCGCAATAAATACAAGCAAATAGTCCGCTGTGGCGCTTCACGCCCGGGAGTGTTCGATCCTTGCAACCGGCAGGGAGGGAACCTATTTGCCCGCCAGGTTAGTAAGTCCGACAGGCTAGATTACCGACGACTTCGCTACGAAGCGCTCTGCTCCCATGCCGGCGCTTCCGATGACTGGCGACAGCTTGCGGTTCGCACGCGCTCACGGCATGCCTGGCTGCAAAGGCGCCGCCACTTTGTTCCGGACACTCGAGACGAAGGGGGGTAAAAGCTGGATAATGGCCACCATCTAGGCTCATCGGCCGCCAAATTCTGCAACCCTGGTACCCCCGGAATGGAAATCAAAGTCAATTTTCTCGACAATCTCAGACTTGAAGCCAAGTTTGACGATTTCACCGTCATCACCGATCAGCCCATACGCTACAAGGGCGATGGCTCGGCGCCGAGCCCGTTCGACTACTTCCTGGCGTCCTCGGCGCTCTGTGCGGCTTACTTCGTGCGGGTGTACTGCTTGGCGCGTGACATTCCTACCAGCAATATCCGTCTGTCGCAGAACAATATCGTTGACCCTGAAGACCGTTATAACCAGATTTTCAAGATTCAGGTTGAGCTGCCGGAAGACCTGTCCGAGAAGGACCGTGCCGGTATCCTGCGTTCAATTGAGCGCTGTACGGTCAAGAAGGTGGTGCAGACAGGCCCCACATTTGAGATTGAAACGGTCGATAGCCTGGATCAGGACGCGCAAGCCCTGCTGATGGCCACACCCGAGAGCGGTTCCAGCACCTTTATCCTTGGCAAGGATCTGCCGCTGGAGCAGACCATCGCCAATATGACGGCCATCCTCGCGGATCTTGGGATGAAGATCGAGATCGGCTCCTGGCGCAATATCGTGCCCCATGTATGGTCGCTGCACATCCGTGACGCTGCCTCGCCCATGTGCTTTACCAATGGCAAGGGCGCGACCAAGGAAAGTGCGCTCTGTTCGGCGCTGGGTGAGTTTATCGAGCGCCTGAGCTGCAACTTCTTCTACAACGATCAGTTCTTTGGTGAAGACATCGCCAATAGCGACTTCGTGCATTACCCGAACGAGAAATGGTTCAAGCCGGGGCCGCAGGACGAATTGCCCAAGGGCATTCTGGATGACTACTGTCTGCCCATCTACAACCCGGACGGGGAGCTCGGCGGCTCTAACCTGATCGATACCAACTCCGGCAACAGCGAGCGCGGCATCTGCTCGCTGCCTTTTGTGCGCCAGTCCGATGGCGAGATTGTGTACTTCCCCTCGAACCTGATCGAGAACCTGTTCCTCAGCAATGGCATGAGCGCCGGTAATACCCTGTACGAAGCCCAGGTGCAGTGCCTGTCAGAGATCTTTGAACGGGCGGTGAAGAAGCAGATCATCGAAGGTGAAATTGCGCTGCCCGATGTGCCCCCTCAGGTGCTGGCAAAGTATCCCGATGTCCTCGAAGGCATCAAGGCACTGGAAGCGCAGGGCTTTCCGGTACTGGTAAAGGATGCTTCCCTGGGTGGCCAGTTCCCGGTGGCCTGCGTCACCCTGATGAACCCCAGAACAGGCGGTGTCTTTGCTTCTTTCGGCGCACACCCAAGCCTGGAAGTTGCACTGGAGCGCAGTCTTACCGAATTGCTGCAGGGCCGCAGCTTTGAAGGCCTGAACGATGTACCGCCGCCCACCTTTAACGGCATGGCTGTCTGTGAACCCAACAACTTTGTTGAGCACTTCATCGATTCTACCGGCGTTATTTCCTGGCACTTTTTCAGTGCCCGGCAGGATTTTGAATTCTGCGAATGGGATTTCTCCGGCACGAACGAAGAAGAGGCCCGCTGCCTGTTCGGCATCCTCAAGGACATGGGCAAAGAGGTCTATATGGCCGTGCATCAAGACCTTGGGGCGCCTGCCTGCCGTATCCTGGTGCCGGGCTATTCGGAAGTCTACTCGGTGGAGGATCTGATCTGGGACAACACCAACGTGGCCCTGAACTACCGCGAAGATATCCTTAACCTCCATTCCCTGAATGATGAGCAGCTGGCGGAACTGGCGGAGCGCCTGGAAGAAAGTCAGCTCGACAACTACATGGATATCATCACCCTGATTGGCATAGTGTTTGATGAAAACACCGTCTGGGGACAGTTAACGATTCTTGAGCTGAAGCTGCTGATCTACCTGGCGCTGCAACAGCATGAAGAAGCGCTGGAACTGGTCGAAAGCTTCCTGCAGTACAACAACAACACGGTTGAGCGCGGGCTCTTCTACCGCGCGGTGAATGCCGTGCTGGAAATCACTCTGGATGACGAGCTTGATCTCGATGACTTCCTCACCAACCTCAAACGCATGTTTGGCGAGCAGGTCATGGATGCCGTGGTCGGTTCGGTGGATGGCAGCGTGCGTTTCTACGGGCTGACATCCACCAATATGCAACTCGAAGGTCTGGACAAGCACCTGCGCCTGATCGAAAGCTACAAAAAGCTGCACGCACTGCGGGCTGCAAAGTCAGCGCGCTAACCGATAGTCACGAAGTAACCCTTGTACCGGGCGGCGTTCCGCCGCTCGGCGCAATTCGCTGGAAAGTCATAGGCATCCTGAAAGTCCATTCCCTGCGATCCGATCAGTACCAATCTGCCAGAGCGGCTCTTGTTCCCCCCTTATGAAGCCGACGAGCACTGAAGTCATTGTGCGATCAGGCCCGAAGGGGCGGGGCAGGGACTGCCAAGCCGGCGATTAGGAACAGGATGTTCCGTTAGCGCCGCCCGCAGAATGACTTCAGCGCGCAGTGAAAAGGCTTCATTGGGGCGTGCTTTCTTTGCATACTTTCTTTGCACGAGCAAAGAAAGTATGTCGCCCATAGGCGAAATACAGACTCTCAATCACCCTCGAAGCGTCCGCCAGCACTGCAGCTCCAAGTTCCAAGACATACAAACTCCCAGCAAAGTGTTACCCATGTCATTGAACTGCACTGTTACCCATGTAGTTGAACCCTGCCCGATAAGTCTTGATGAGGTGCTGGCCCAACAGGTCAGCACCTCATGCCTGTTCAGGCGGGTTTAAAGACCGACTTACGCAGAATCACGTACAGGGTTACGCTCACCACCAGGCTGGTAAAAAACTCGACCGGAATCAGGCTATTGAGCACATAGTGCGCCAGTACCGCGGCCACCAGGGTACTGATGATACCGGCCCAGTTTACCGCTTCGCTGTGTACCCGTTTGTCACGGCCGTTCTGGCGAATAATAAAGTAGTCAGCCAGCATGATACTGGCGAAGGCCGTGGTCAGCACGCCCAGGATATTTACCCAGGACTGCACCAGGCCCAGAATATTCATGGCGATCATCGCCAGGGCAATCAGGTTGGCGGCGACAACCAGCATCCAGCGGGGCATGCGCAGGTTGGCTGCGTCAAACAGGTTGGATAACGACAGCGAGCCGCTGTAGGTATTGAGTACCTGGGCCTTTCCCTGGGCCATGATCATCAGGATAAAGCCGATAATGCCGCCAAACACGATAAAGGCCGCCGCCACGCCATCGGGGGACAGCGCCATGCTTTGTGCAACATCGGCAGGAATGCCCTTGGCCAGGTAGGAGTCGATCAGCCTGCCACTGCCGGCAAACATGACCACGCCGCCAATCACCACCATGACTATGTCCAGGAACAGGTTGCCGAGGAAGGCGGCAATGCCGATGTCCTTTGAGCTTTTGGCATAGCGCCCTATATCTGCATCCACCAGTGCCAGAGCGCCGGCCGAGCCGATAAACAGATTGATGCAGAAGATGAACTTGCCCATGTCAGTGCTGGCGCCCATGCCCGCGAGCACCTCGGCCGGGAGAATGGCGCCAAAAGACGTGGCGGCGGCAAAGCTCTGGTTGGTGGTGATCAGCACCGAGTAGGTCATGTAGATCAGAATGACCAGGAACAGAACGAGGCTGATGGACGAGACCCTGGAGACCAGTTTAAAACCATAGAGGGTGAGGAATATCCAGGCGGCGGATAGAGCACCATATATAGTGACCTGGTTCATGACCGTGTCAGGCATGTTGAAGAAAAACAGAAATCCCTGGTAGAGCAGGGCATTCTCCAGAGCCAGAAAGCCAATAATCATAAAGGCAAAGATAGCGGAGCCCAGGATCGAGCCTTTTATGCCAAAGCCGTATTGGCGCGCCATTACGGTGCTGGATAATCCGGATTTATAGGCAACGTGACCGCAAAGCCACCCCAGAAGTGAGCCTATAATGGTCACGGTGATACCTGCGATCAGCGCTATCTTGAAACCGGCGACAAAGGTGGCCAGAGCGCCAAAGAAAAGCTGGATCAGGGTGGTGACGATACCCGCGGTATTCCAGGAGAGTTTTAACCAACCCTCGCGTGCATGTTCCGGCACACTTTCCAGAGCATGGTCTTCCATGACTGTTTGCAGAATCTCGGTGTTTTCCATTTGTCTTACCTGTGATGTGAATTACAAAATCCCGTGCCTGGTCTGTTCCCTTGCTGCGTTACAGCTGGCCGGCACGGGTTGCCATAAGGCTCAGCGCCAGCCGCCTGGGCTGGGAGTGGATAGGGGCGCGTCAGAGTTCGTCCTGCACCAGCGCAAGCACTCGTAGCGGGCTTCCGGAACCGTCTTTTATTTTCAGGGGGGCTGCCACTATGATGGCGCCCTGGGGGGGCAGCTGATCCAGGTTCATCAGGCATTGCAAACCGTATTTGTTTGCCCCGTGCATGAGCGTGTGGCAGGGATAGGCCAGGGGCCAGGCATAGGATTGCCCGGCATCGGTATTGATGGTTTCTACGCCGAAACCGCGTACATCCCGCTCCTTGATCAGCCACTCAACGGCAGCCTGGGTGGGACCCGGCGTATGAGCGCCGTCTTGCTGCATGTTTACAAAGGCGGCGGGGTCGCAGATTCGTTTGCTCCAGTCGGTACGCAGCAGCAGCCAGGCACCGGCGGGGATACGCCCGTGCTGTTCTTCCCAGCTGAGCAGATAGTCGACGTCGAGTAGCCAGTCATCGTTGTGGGCGACTTTCTGGCTGGCATCAATCACACAGGCAGGGCCAATAAACTGGCGCGCATCAATGGTATCAACGCTGTTGTTGGGGTGGTCTTTGCCGCTGATCCAATGCACGGGGGCGTCAAAGTGGGTGCCGGTGTGTTCACCGCAGGAGAAATTGTTCCAGTACCAGCCAGGGCCATTTTCATCGTATCTCGAAATAGGCTCCTGTTTGAAAGCCCATACCTGAGCGAACTGTGGCGGCAACTCAAGGGCGGGGAATTCGGAAGAAAGGGTTTGCGTTAAATCCACAATGCGGATGCTGTTGTCCGCTAAATTCTGAGCCAGCTGTTCAAGCGTAGAAGGCATGAATATCTCCTTTATTATTTTATACTGGGCAATAGACTTACGCTATTACACGGTTGCATTCCCCGGTTTCTTTGAGGTCTGTATTTTCAGGGCTCTAAAAATTTATTCATGTATCAATTGATACCAAAATATAATAAACAGGTGCCAGTAGACTATCCGGATAATCGACCTTTGCTATCCGGATTTTCACTTTAAAATAGTTTTACTGAGCTCTGAGTGGTGGGTTGAATAATATATTTGCATCGTGCCTGCTTGCCGTTGGTGCGCTGAGTTGATGATCAATCAGTTGTTTTTTAATCTGGTAAGGTTTGTGGGAAACTCGTTTCAGTTCATCACGAACAGGCAGGCTGGCGCTGTAAGCAGCAGGTTCTGGCGTTTAACTGTGACTGCACTTCGCTGGTTCATTTTGATGCTGGTTTAAAAGGGGAGGTTACCGAATGGCTATGTTGCTTCGATTATCCCGTCGGTTATTCTGCGTTTTTAACGCTATGCTGGCTGTACATGTGCGATATTAGACGCAGGTGCCATCGGACACCTTCATGAAAAGGGAAGCAGGCATGAGGCATGTTGAAAAGCATAAAACGCACCGCACGGGATGGCTGCGGGCGGCGGTTCTTGGCGCAAATGACGGCATTGTGTCTACGGCGAGCCTGATTCTCGGCGTAGCCGCCGCAGGGGGCGGATCTCAGAGCATCCTGGTCGCGGGCGTTGCCGGCCTGGTTGCGGGGGCCATGTCGATGGCGGCCGGTGAATATGTCTCGGTAAGTTCCCAGGCTGATACCGAACAGGCTGATCTCACCAGGGAACGCAAAGAACTCGAGGAGACCCCTGAACTTGAGCGCGCAGAGCTGACGAACATTTATGTAAAGCGCGGGCTGGACAGGGAACTCGCGTTTAACGTGGCGACCCAGCTGATGGAGCATGATGCGCTCGGAGCGCATGCGCGCGACGAGCTGGGTATCTCCGCTACCCTGGCGGCACGGCCCGTTCAGGCAGCCTTGGCGTCCGCTGCTACCTTTGCGGTGGGTGCGGTGCTTCCGCTTCTGGTTGTTTTCCTGTTTCCGGCGTCCATACTGGTGTTGGCCGTCTCGGGCAGTGCACTGTTGTTTCTTGCGCTGCTGGGGTATCTGTCCGCACGTTCAGGCGGTGCTCCTGTATGGCCGGCAATCTTGCGTGTCACCTTCTGGGGGGCATTGGCAATGGCGCTGACAGCCGGCGTGGGGGCCCTTCTCGGGGTGGCCATTTAGCGTATTCCTGCGTCCTTGCTTGCCCGGTGCCTGACCGGGTGCGACCTGACCTTTCTGCGCCTGCGCCTGCGCCTCTGTGTGCGTGGCTGCGCGCAGTATCCGACAGCCCTGATGGCCTGGTATTGGTCCTTTCGGCCTCACAGACAGTGCGCAGTAATGACTAGAGTATTAAGTTTTTATGACGGGGTTGCGTAATCGGAATCCGGCTATTAGGCTTTTTGTGTATACATTTGATGTACGTTCGCTGTGCAAGGGATATGCGTATTTTGCCCGGCTTTGCTGGAGTTTCTTGTTTGAAGCAACAGCCACAGGTGTTGCAGTGGCCTGAAAGGGTTATATGGACAAAAGCATCAAGGCAAAAAAGAACAGTCAGCTGGTGATTCGCATTAATGATATGCAGCGGGATCGCTTCGTATCCATCTGTGAGGAGCTCGATACCAGCGCTGCACGTGAAGTACGTCGCTTTATACGCCTGTTTCTGGCAGAGCATGAAAAGGCGGCAGAGGGCTCGGAGCATCCGGAACCTTAGCTGTTCTCGGCGGCTGGCGGAACGGCATCCTGCTGAATTAACTAAGGAGAGCGTCACCATGGCCAAGGTAAAGGCTGTAAAAAAAGATATCGCAGCGCGCAAAGCCAAGATTGCCAAGCACGAAGGCAAACTTAAAAAGCTTAAAAAGCTGCTGAAAAAAGCGAAATAGCGGTGCCTTAGGATAAGCGGCTGCCATAGAGGCAGCCGCTTTTTTTTGTTTTTTCCCGCAAGCTGATCTGCTTTTTTCAAACCCTTGGCTGCCCGGGTAAGTTTTGATTCAGATCAAGCTTTGACAGGCAATGCCCTGAATTACCTGTCATAAGTTCCAGCATGGCCTAAGGTTGATACAGAGCAAGCAGTTGAATTATGTAAGCTCGGGTGCTGACGAACAGGGCTGTAATCGGGGTGGAGTGATGGCCAACGAACTCATTTTAATGTTGCACCCCAGCTTCGGGGTGCTGGCGATTCTGGCGTCGCTCTGGGTGTTCGTCGAAGCGCTGAACACTGAGTCGCGGGTAAGTGCCGGGCGGATCAGAGTGGCGAGTCTTGCGTGCGCAGTGCTGATGTGGCTGAGCTATCTGGTAGGCGGGTACTGGTATGTGCTTTTTTACGGCGCCGACAAGGCGCTGATCAATGCCGGGCCCTGGCCGTTCGCACACAGCTTCTTCATGGAAACCAAGGAACATGTGTTTTTTACGCTGCTGCTGCTGGCGAGCTACCTTCCGGTGGCGGCATTTAACCTGACATCCAACCGAGCGGTGCGCACTCTGGTACTGTCGGTTGCCGGTTTGATTATCGTGCTCGGGCTGGCCATGGAAGGGGCGGGCGCCTTTATCAGCATGGGATCCAAGATGGCCTTGCTTGGCAAGGTCGCAGCGGGAATGTAACGATGAAAGACACCACTACTGGCAAATACACCGTCTCTTTTGGCCTGGCACTGGCCGTTACCAGCCTGCTGAGCGCGCTGCTGGTCGTGCTCAAGGAGCTTAACGAAGAGACTGTGCTGGCCTGGATGAAAGTCGCAACGGGTCATCACTGGGTCACCCATGGCGTTTTGGATCTGCTGCTTTTTCTGCTGCTCGGTATCGTTTTCGCGCAGCTGGGGTGGGGTGCCCGCGTCAGTGGCAATGCGCTGGCACTGACCATTGTCACCAGTGTTGTGCTTAGCGGCCTGATCATTGCCGGCTTTTTTGTCTAGCACTTTGATAAAAGTGACCCCCCTGCGCCTTTCTGCCATGGCGCTTCCCAACCATGATAACACCGCCGATCGTTCCGAAGCCTGCTCGGCCTTTGCCTGCCCCTTGATCGAGGTCGCAACACGCGGGTTGATGTTCGCCTCTATAGTGTTGGTAAGCCGATTCTGCGTATGGACCACGAGAACAAATGACCGCTAACCCGAAAACTACACCCGCCGAACCATCCGTCGAACAGCTGGGAGGTTCTGACCTGTCCAGTCTGCTCAGGCGCCTGTTGCTGGCTACCCGTCCGGCGTTCCTGACCGCCTCGGTACTGCCGGTGCTGGTGGGTACCAGCTGGGGTTACAAGGTTGCCGGCGAGCTGGACTGGACCGCGCTGCTGCTGGCACTGGCATCCATCGTCTTTATCCATGCTGCGGCCAATGTGCTGAATGATGTGTTCGATGATCTGGGTGGCAGCGACCGGAACAACGACGAACGCATTTTTCCATTTACCGGCGGGTCCCGCTTTATCCAGAATGGCGTCATGAGCGTGCGGCAAATGGCCGTCTGGGGCGGCGTGCTGTTGATACTGGGTATGGCTTTAGGTGCCGCGCTGGTGGCGCACAAGGGTATGGTGGTGCTGCTGCTGGGACTGGTGGGCGTCGCGCTGGGCCTGCTGTATTCGATTCCGCCGGTGCAGCTTAATGCCCGCGGGCTGGGGGAGCTGGCCGTGGGCGCGGGATTTGGCATACTGCCGGTGACGGGTGCCGCCTGGCTGCAAAGTGGTATCTCCATCGTGGGTGCACTGGTGCTGTCGCTGCCCATTGCCTGCTGGGTCATGGCCATTCTGCTGATGAATGAGGTACCGGATCTGAAGGCAGACCAGGCGGTCGGCAAGCATACGCTGGTGGTACGGCTGGGGCTGAGCCGAACACGCTTGCTGTATCTGCTGGTTCAGTTACTGGCGTTTGCGGTACTCGCCGTGGCCGTTTCCCTGGGGATGCTGCAGGGCGCTGCGGGGCTGATCCCCGGCATTGTGCTGCTGCTGGCGGCACTCTATGCGGCCTTTGGCATCGGCGCCGGGACTGCACGCCTGACACGCAGCATTCAACTGACACTGATGATCCATATGCTGGGCGGGGTCTGGCTGGCCGCCTGGATACTCCTATCGGTATGAGGGGGCAGATCAAGCTGGGCTTCGGTATTAATGCGACGAGCCGCAGCCCCGCCCCTGTTGTATTTTCACGCCTTATGCCGAGTCTTGATGCCGGTCTTCTATAGCGGTCCGTCCTTTAATCCGCAATGTCAGTCATGACCTGCGCTATCGCAGCGGCCAGCCCAGCAGCAATACCGCCAGCGTCACCGTCCCGGTGACCAGGTTCATCGGTACGCCAACACGCAGGAAGTCGGCGAAGTGATAGTTGCCGGGCCCGTACACCATCAGGTTGGTCTGGTAGCCCAGCGGAGTCGCAAAGCTGGCGGAGGCCGCCATCATGATGGCGAATACAAAGGGCTCGCTATTCAAGCCGCCCATCTCGGTTATTTGCAGCACTATCGGCAGCATCAGTATGGCGGCGGCATTGTTGGTGATCACCTCGGTGAGCAACGATACAGTGACATAGGTCAGTACCAGTAACAGCCAGTCGCTATCCTGGCTCAGATAAATAATATGTTCGGCCAGGAAAGTCGCCACGCCGGTTTTTTCCAGCGCCGTGCCCAGGGCGAAAGAGGCGGCGATGGTGATTATCACATTCAGATCCAGGCTCTTTTCCGCCTGACTCACCGAGCAGCAGCCGCTGGCAAGCATCAGGCCGGCGCCCAGCAGCGCGGCATTGAGCATGCTGATAAGCCCAATGCTGGCAGCACCGATCACACTGATTAGAATGGCCCAGGCCAGCAGCGCCTGGCCGTGACGTGGCGTTTCGGTACCCATATCGCTGATCAGCAAAAAATCCTTGTTGTAGCGCTGGCGGGTGACAAAGGCGGGCCTGGCTTCCAGCAGCAGGGTATCGCCCGCCTGCAAGGTAATGGTGCTGAGATTACCCCGAATGCGCTCGCCGTGGCGTGCTACCGCCAGCACAACGGCGCCGTAACGCTCGCGAAAGCGCGCATCCCGAATCGCCAGACCAACGGCGGCGCAGTGCGGTGAGACCACAGCTTCCACCAGGCAGCGTTCGGGGCGCTGTTGCTGCAAGACTTGAGCGGCCGCGTTTTCCGCCGAGGGAATAATGCCCTTGATGCGCAGCAGATCGGTGATGGCCTCGATATCTCCGGCGAAAACCAGCCGGTCGCCGCCCTGCAACGGTTCCTCGGATGAGACCGCGGTGACCAGGGCGCCATCACGCTCGATCTCCACCAGGTAGACGCGCTTGAGGTGGCGCAGACCGGCCTGTTCCACGCTGCGACCCACCAGGGGGCCGCGGGGGTCTATGGCGACCTCCAGGGTGAATTCCCGCAGATTGGCAAAGGCACTGTCGGGCTCGCGGCTCGGCAGCCAGTGGGGGAAAAACAGCCACATGAATGCAAGGCCCCCCAGTGCCACCGGCAGGCCTACGGCGGTGATGGCAAACAGCGAGAAGCCGGGGCTCCCGGTCAGCGTCTGGTACTGGGCATTGACGATCAGGTTGGTGCTGGTGCCGATCAGTGTCAGAGTACCGCCCAGGATGGCGCAGTAGCTCAGCGGAATCATCAGTTTGGACGGCGCTATGCCGATTCGCCGCGACCAGCTGTGCACCGCCGGAATCAGGGTGGCGACCACAGGCGTGTTGTTCAGAAAGGCACTGAGCACCACCACGGGGGTGAACAGGCGCGCAAGCGCACCGCGTTCGGTGGCGGGTGTGCCTAGCACCCGGTCAATCAGCAGGTCGGCAGCCCCTGAGGCGTGCATGCCCGCCGCTACGATGAACATCGCTGCCACCGTGATGAGTCCGCTGTTGCCAAAGCCTGCAAGGGCATCGGCAGGGTTCAGTATGCCGGCAAGACTTAGCAGGCTGAGTGCAGCCATCATGACCAGATGGGGGCGAATCTGGCTGCTAATCAGGGTTATCAATACGCTGGCGGTGAGCGCCAGGGAAAACCAGCCTTGCCATTGCATCGTTGCGGCTTCCGGTGACCTTATGGGTCAAAGTTGTCGTGTGTTTTATTGAGGGTTTTGCAGGGTTTTGGTCGTGCGCTTGTCATTTTTTCAGGGGCGGTTGAAGTGCTCCTGATGACGACTGGGCGGAGTATAAGGCGGCGCTTAAATAACAAATAAGAATATGTTTCGCTATTATTAGATCAAATGGAAATATGCAAATTATCAGGACAGCTGTACGGCAGACCTGCGGGCTTCAGCGCCTGGCGCGCAGGCGTGGGGGCTGTTCCGGCGAGCGTTCAGAGTGCAGAATGGCAGGCTCAGAGCCTGGGATTGGCAGACAGGGGAGTAATGCAATGACACTGCAACAGCAACTGGGTATCGAATTGCCCATCATTCAGGCGCCCATGGCGGGTGCCCAGGGCCATGCACTTGCCGCCGCCGTGTGTAACGCCGGTGGCCTGGGGTCCTTGCCCTGCGCCATGCTGACAGCGGCAGGCATGCAGGCCGAGCTCATGGCGCTAACAAGTGCCACGCAGCGGCCCTTTAACGTCAATTTTTTCTGTCATCGGCCACCGCAGGCAGATGCCGTGCGTGAGGAGGGCTGGCGCCAGGTAATGGCGCCGTTTTACCGCGAGTTTGGCGTGGATGCGCAGACTATCCCGCCGGGGGCCGGGCGTGCGCCCTTTAACGATGCAATGGCGGATGTGCTGGAGCCCTTCCGGCCGGCGGTGGTCAGCTTTCATTTTGGACTGCCGTCGGATGCGCTGGTGGCGCGGGTGAAGAGCTGGGGATCCAAGGTAATGTGCTCGGCCACTACTGTGGAAGAAGCGCTCTGGCTCGAAGCCCGTGGCGTGGATATCCTGATTGCCCAGGGGCTTGAAGCCGGTGGTCACCGGGGGCATTTCCTGTCGATGGATCTGAGCCGCCAGAGCGGCACCTTCGCGTTACTGCCACAGATGGTGCAAGCGGTGTCGATTCCGGTGGTGGCGGCCGGCGGCATCGCCGATGCGCAGGGGATCCGCGCGGCCATGGCCCTCGGCGCCCAGGGGGTACAGCTGGGTACGGCCTATCTTTTGTGTCCGGAAAGCCTGATCAGCGACCTGCACCGCGCTGCGCTGCTGCGCGCGGCATCGCAGAGTCCGGCGGCTAGCTACACCGCCCTGACTAATCTGTTCACCGGGCGGCCGGCGCGGGGCATTGTCAATCGTGTGATACGGGAGCTGGGCCCACTGAACGCTGCGGTGCCTGCGTTTCCACTGGCGACGACGGCCATCGGGCCGCTGCGTGCGGCAGCCGAAAAGCAGGGCAGTAGCGATTTTACGCCACTCTGGTGCGGCCAGAATGCCAGCGGTTGCAGAGTGATACCCGCCGGCGAGCTGACGCGCCAGCTCGGTGCTGACCTCAACGCCTGATCCGCTCTTCACAGCTTCGCTGTGGCTGTCGGAATTCGCTTCGCTCATTGCCACCCTGAGGGTTACCGTCGGTCACCTGGTATGAGCCCGCGAATTCCGGGGTGCAGGCTAGCAGGCTTTCTACGCAGGTGTTTACATTGGCGGGCTCCAGCAGTCTTGTCCCTTTCACCTTGATTCAGCAACCGGTTTCAACCCTTCGATATACCACAAGATAAATGCCTTATAGCCAAACAGTTGTTTAATAGTTGGCCGGCGGCTTTAAAACGACCTAGATTTTCTTTTGTACCCTTGTCGGCACAGGCTCTGTGTCACAGGGGGTAAATCAAAAGGGAGTTTGGCATGAATTTTCAAAGCAAGGGTCGGCCGTTAAGCGACAGTGGCCTGGAGCAGATCTGCGATACCCTGGGCGTTGGCGGTGCTGAGGTCTGGGCCGTGCTCAGTGTTGAAACACGGGGCTTTGGCTTCCTGGAGAATCGAAAACCCCGCATTTTGTTTGAACGCCACATCTTTCATCGCCGCACCGACGGCGCCTTCGATCAGGTGAATCCCAATATCAGCAGCAGCGCGCCCGGCGCCTATGCCGGAGGCCCCGGCGAGTACGCCCGGCTGGAGGCAGCCATGAAGCTTGATGCCCAGGCTGCGCTTGAAAGTGCCTCATGGGGTATCGGCCAGGTGATGGGTTTTAACTACGCAGTGGCGGGGTACGCCAGTGTCGACGCGATGGTCAGTGGGATGGTGGCGGATGAAGACAGCCAGATTCTGGCCATGGCGCACTTTATCAAGGGCAATAATCTGGCCAATGCGATGCAACAGAAAAACTGGGAGCTATTCGCCCGGGGCTACAATGGTCCTGCGTTTCGAAAAAACGATTACGATACCCGTCTGGCCGCCGCCCATGCGCGCTTTCGCGTGGCGCTGCCCAATCTGGGGCTGCGTACCGCCCAGGCGGCACTGCTGTTTCTGGGGTTTGATCCTGGCCCTGTCGACGGGGTGCGTGGGCGCAGAACCCGCTCCGGGCTGGTGCAGTTTCAGGAACGTCTGGGTTTGACTCAAAGTGGCGAGCTGGATCCGGATACCGAGCGCGCCCTGGTCCAGGCGGCTTTTGGCAGCTAATGCAGATTCCCCCGTGGCCTTGGCGCGCCACTAACGTCCTGGCCACCGCCAAAAGTCACCGCACAGGCGTCGAAGAGGCACGCTTTCGGCGCCGTATCTTGTAGCCTGATGCTGGATTCGCCATGTTCGAATTTGTCAGCGTCTGTTGCGGGAACCTAGCAGCCTGTCGCCCTCCAGTGAATAATCAGGATCCATGAAAGAGGATTGGGAATTTATAGAGAGCGCAAAGGGGGGTGTGGAAACGAAGGAGTAACAAAAAATACAGAAATCCCGCATTTTATTTGTGTGTATTTTGCTGATTCTTCCTTGGTTACCAGCTCTGACCTTCTCAGGATACGAGTCTATTACAGCTGAGATAACGTCGATCTTTAGGACACTGGATGTTCAGGGCCACCACGGAAAACTGGCATAACCGGAAGGCGCTCCTGCAGGCTTGAGTTTTTTTGCTGTGATGGTCTAAGCTGTTCTGAGTCATCACTTTTTTGAGGTGAAAAGCCGGCGTCTGCCTTATCGGTGTCGCTACCACAATCGTTTGGCTGCGCGGCTTTTTTACCTGGCATTGCCACGAGGTTCTTCAGATTTATTTCAGACGTTGAGTCAGATTTTATTTTCACTCAATTAAATGGATGTTACGAACGATAATGGAACTGACTGACCCGGACCTTGATGCCCTGTTGAGTGCCATTTATAGCCGGTATGGCTATGACTTTCGCGGCTACTCTAGAGCCCACATAAAGCGAAGGGTACTTCAGAGACTCCGGCTTTCCGAGCTCGACAATCTAGCGTTGCTCCAGTGCAAGGTATTGTCTGATACCCGTTTTGCGGCCTGCCTGCTGCGGGATCTGAGTATAAATGTTACCGAAATGTTCAGGGATCCTGGTTTTTACAGGGCGGTACGCGAAAAAGTCATACCCCTACTTCGAACCTGGTCTTATGTCAAAATTTGGCATGCCGGTTGCAGTACCGGTGAAGAAGTCTACTCGATGGCCATATTGCTGCAAGAGGAGGGGTTGTATGATCGGGTCCGGATTTACGCCACTGATTTTAATCAGGTCGTGCTTGAGCAGGCAAAGGCAGGAATTTATCCCGCGGAACGTATGAAAAGCTATGCCTGGAACTATCAGCGTTCGGGCGCAAAAGCCGCGTTCGCCGATTATTATCATGCGCAGTACGATTCAGCCATTATGGATCTTTCGCTCAAGAAAAATATTGTCTGGGCAAACCACAATCTGGTGACCGACAGTGACTTTGCCGAGACTCATATGGTGGTTTGCAGAAACGTTCTTATCTATTTTAATGCTGACTTACAAAACAAGGTCTACGGGCTCTTTAATGGATCTTTGGTCAAGGGCGGAGTTCTGTGTCTCGGAAGAAAGGAATCATTACGCTTTTCGAACTATCGCGACCGGTACTCAGATATGGATAAAGATCAGAAGATTTATCGGAAAAATTATCGCTATGGATAGCACGCAGAAATTCGAATTGGTGGTTATAGGTACCTCCGCGGGCGGGCTCCAGGCTCTTAAGAGGCTGTTGGCGGAACTGCCAGGGGATTTATCCTTCCCTATACTCATCGTCCAGCATATTTCGCCGCGATCTGATGGAAACTGGGTTTCAATCTTGAATGCGCAGTGCGCACTCGAGATAAAAGAGGCCGACGAAAAAGAAGCGATCGTACCTGGAAAGGTCTATCTGGCACCGGCCAATTATCATTTACTGGTTGAGGAGGATCGCAGCTGTACCCTGACGCTGGACGAGAGCGTTAACTATGCCAGACCCTCGATCGACGTGTTGTTCGAGACCGCGGCGCAAAGCTGCGGAGCAGGCCTGATCGGTATCGTCATGACAGGCGCCAACTCGGATGGCGCCAGAGGGCTGCAATCTATCAAAAACAACGGTGGCTTGACGATAGTACAGGACCCGGAAACGGCGGAATCAAGCACCATGCCCCTGGCCGCAATTCGACTCGCGGAGCCGGATTATGTGCTGCCAATCGATGAGATTCGTGAGCTGCTAATCAGTTTGCATTGGGTGCAACGGACCAGAGGGTCAAAATGAAAATCAGAACGCTGGCCCAGAAAATAGGTCTGGGCTATACGTTGATGGCGGCGCTACTGGCCGTCGCTGTTGTGCTAACCATTTGGCATATCGGCGAACTGCGGCAGATCGCGGGCCGCCTCATCGAATTGCGCGAACCGACGACCAAAGCCGGTCTGGAAATCACGCAGGGCACCAGCGCATCGCTCTCGGCGTTACAGGGGTGGCTTATTGTCGGAGAGGATCAATTCAGGGAGGAACGGCGACAGGCGTGGAAAAATAAAATCCGTGGTCCGCTGCAGCGATATGAAGCTCTGTCGCAAGACTGGACCCATGCTGACAATGTCGCCCGGCTGGAAAGCCTTAATCCCCTGCTGGATGAGCTGGAAGTTTACGAGAGTCAGGTGGATGCACTTGCACTTACCGACAGGCAGCAGGCACTTGAAATCTTGAGTGCCAAAGTCATACCGATTGGGACGCAGATCAGTAATATCCTGAGTGAAATGGTCGATAGTCAGCGGCAGTTGTTACGGACAGATTTCAACCTTATGTCCAGTCAAATTACCTTTCTGGGTAACTTTGAGCGGGCCCTGCTCGGTATGGGGTTATTTATAGGCGTTCTACTGTCCATCTTTATTATTCGTTCCATTACCCGTCCTGTGGCTCAGGCCGTTTCTGTGGCAGAGCATATCGGCAACGGCAAGCTGGATGTTGACGTGAACGTCGGTGGGTCCAGGGAGCTGGAGATACTCGGAGCTGCGCTGGTCAATATGCGTGACTCACTCAAAGCCAAGACGCAGGAGTCTGAACGGTTTAACTGGTTGACCTGTGGGCAAAACGAGCTCAATACCGCTATGCGTGGTGACAAGAACCTTGAGCAGCTGGCTTCAAGCATTGTGGCATTCATGGCGACCTATACCGGCGCCAGCATTGGCGCCCTGTATTTGGCGGATGAAGCGCAGACTCAGTTATCGCTGTTTGGCAGTTATGCCTTTGGTGGTCGCGATATGGAAACTCGATTCAGAATGGGCGAAGGCCTTATCGGGCAGGTTGCCGCGGGGAAAGCGCCAATGTCGCTCTCTGACATGAGTGAAGACAGCATTCGAGTAAGGTCGTCGGTGATCGATGTCCCGCCGCCTGATCTGTTTCTGTGCCCGTTTTCGTTTGAGGACAGCACCCTGGGGGTTCTGGAGCTGGGCAAGTTCGGGGCTTTCAGCGAAGTGGAGCAGGAATTCATTCAATCCAGTATGAAAACGATTGGCATATCGCTCCACTCAGCCGCGGCGCATCGGAAGATCAGGCTGTTGCTCGAAGAAACCCAGCAGCAAAGTGAGGAACTGCAGCAACAGCAGGAAGAACTTGAGCAAACCAACGAAGAGCTGGAAGAGCAAACCCAGCAGCTTGGCGAGCAGCGGGAAGAGCTGCAGACGGCCAACGAAGAGCTTGAAGAACAAACTCAGCTCATCATGCAAAAGAACAGGGACCTGGAAACGGTCACCGAAAACATACAGCTCAAGGCCAGGCAGCTGGAGATCAGCAGCAAATACAAGAGCGAGTTCCTGGCGAACATGAGTCATGAACTGCGAACGCCGCTGAACAGCCTGTTGATTTTGGCGAATGATCTGGCCTGCAACACCCAGGGCAACCTGGATGCTGAACAGGTAGAAAGTGCACAGGTAATCAGCAAGAGCGGGGACGATCTGTTACGTCTTATTAACGATATTCTCGACCTCTCCAAGGTCGAGGCGGGACGGCTTGAGCTAAATGTCACCAGTCTTGGTCTTGCTGATTTTGCCGCTGATCTGAAACGCAATTTCCGCCGTCTGGCGCAGGATAAGAAGCTAAAACTGGATGTTTCTGTTGATCCATTGCTGCCGCAGTCCATTCGCACGGATAGGCACCGGCTGGAACAGATTCTCAATAACCTTATCTCAAACGCCCTGAAATTCTCCGATGATGGCGGAGTTGATATCAGCTTTCAGCGTCATTCGAACGACAAGCTTTGCATTGCCGTGACTGATACCGGTATTGGTGTTGCCGAAGGCAAGCAGGACGCAATTTTCGAAGCTTTTGTCCAGGCCGAGGGGGGCACCGCGAGGAGATATGGGGGGACTGGGCTGGGGCTGTCCATTTGCCGTGAATTGGCCAAGTTGCTGGGTGGCAGCGTAACGATGAAAAGCGTGCTGGGTGCAGGGTCAACCTTTACCCTGGTATTGCCGATGGAAATTGCCGACTCGCCGGCCACTGAAAAGCCGCTGCATCTCGAGCGCACTCGGCAGAAGGTAGTCTCTGACCCGGATCAGAATCGGTTTCTGAATTATCCCAGTATTGCTGATCAGCGTGATGACATTCGGGATAAAGATCCGGTTGTATTGATCATCGAAGATGATGCTGATTTCGCGCGTATACTGGCCGTTCAGGCCACCCAAAAGGGATTCAAGCACATCAATGCGGCGACCGGTGAAGATGGACTTCAGCTTGCGGCTGAATATCTGCCGCAGGCAATTATTCTGGATCTGGAGCTGCCCGGTATCGACGGACACATGGTGCTCAAGGAGTTGAAGAGCGATCCAGTGGTACGGCATATCCCCGTTCACATTGTGTCAGCCAATGAAAAGACGCTGGCCCCGATCAGGTTCGGCGCGGTCGATTACCTGACCAAGCCTGTTACCAAGGCCCAACTCGACGCGGTTTTCGAACGCATCGAAGGTTTTATTAATCGAAAAATGAAGAGTTTGCTGATCGTTGAAGATAACGAGGCCATGCGCAGGGCTATAGTGAAACTCATTGGCAATGGCGACGTGCAGTGTATTGGCGCCGGTACTGCCCAGGAAGCGTTGAGGGTGTATGACGAGCGCACCATCGATTGCATCGTGCTCGATGTCGGCCTGCCGGACATAAGCGGTTTCGAGTTTATTCAGGCGCTGAAAAAGAAAAGCGGCGATAAAATGCCCTCCATCATTGTCTATACCGGTAAGGAATTGACACAGCAGGAAAATGACGAGCTGCAACAATACACCGAGACCATTATTGTGAAAGGTGTGAAAAGCGAGGAGCGGCTGCTTGATGAAACGGCACTTTTCCTTCACAGAACAGTAAAAGATCTGCCAGCGTCCAAAAAAGACATGATTACCCGTTTGTATGACAAGGAGGCGCTTCTGCAGGGTAAGCAGATTCTGCTTGTCGACGATGATATGCGTAATATTTTTGCGCTGGGGAAGGTTCTGAAGGAAAAGGGCATGGAAATACACAAGGCGGAGAATGGCTGTACAGCGCTGAAAATTCTGGATGCGAATCCGGAGATGGATTTTGTGCTGATGGACATCATGATGCCGGAGATGGATGGTTACGAGTGTATGCAGCGCATTCGGCAGCGTAGTGAGTTTCGGGATCTGCCGATTCTTGCCCTGACCGCCAAGGCGATGAAGGAGGATCGTCAGAAGTGTATCGAGGCTGGAGCGAATGACTACATATCTAAACCGGTAGATGTCGAACGTCTGATGTCTCTCATGAGAATATGGGTGAGAAAGTGATGCATGATAGTAGGGTACTGCTGCCAAAACCGAAGATTCTGATGGTGGATGACAAACCTGAGAACCTTTTGGTGCTGGAGCGTCTGCTGAGGCACTTGCCGGTCGAGCTGTATCGCGCGGCCAGTGGCAACGAAGCTTTAATGCTTACGCTGCATCACGATTTTGCGCTGGCGCTGCTGGACATACAGATGCCTGAGATGGACGGGTACGAACTGGCCGAGCTGCTGCGCCAGAAAGAAAAAACCGCCAAAATGCCCTTTATATTTGTATCGGCTATTTATACCGAGCACATCAATATCTTCCACGGTTATGAGAAGGGAGCCTTCAGCTATATCGTCAAGCCATTCAAGCCGGAAGTACTGCTCAACAAGGTAAAGCTTTTCATCGACATGTACGAGCATGAACAGGAACTGCATCGTCGTACCGAGGAGCTGGAGGCGGTCAACAAGGAACTCGAAGCCTTCAGCTATTCGGTGTCACATGATCTTCGCGCTCCGCTGCGAGCTATCGACGGTTTCAGCCAGGCTCTGATGGAGGGCTATAATGACCAGTTGGGTGAAGTCGGCTGCGATTACCTGGCCAGAGTGCGTGCTGCCGCCCAGCGAATGGACACCCTTATCGATGCGCTGCTCAAGCTATCGCGAATCAGTCGAGCCGGTCTTAACCGCAGTGAGTTCGATATCAGTGCTCTGGCAGAGTCAGTGCTGGCGGATATGCGTGACAGCGATCCCCGCCGGGAGATCGACATCGAGATCGCCTCCAGTGCCAGGGTGCAGGCAGACCCGCATCTAATACGTATTGCGTTGGAAAACCTGCTGAACAATGCCTGGAAGTACTCCGGCAAGTGCCAGGTCGCAATGATCGAGTTCGGCGTCTGCGTGCTCAACAGCGAGGCCTGTTATTTTATACGGGACAGGGGTGCCGGATTCGATATGGCGTATGCGGAGAAACTCTTTGGTGCTTTCCAGAGACTGCACAAGGAGCAGGAGTATCCGGGAACCGGCATTGGGCTGGCAACAGTGCAACGCATTGTGCATCGTCACGGGGGCCGCATCTGGGCCGAAGCTGCCATTGGCGAGGGCGCAACGTTTTACTTTACCCTGCCGAATGGGAGGGACGCGGGGCATGAAGCAGAATCCGATACTGTTGGTTGAGGATAATCCTGACGGTGAGGTGCTGGCGCTGCGAGCGATTAAAAAAGTGATATTCGCATTGCGGTCGCTGTGGTGCGCGATTGTGTCGAGGCGCTTGACGACCTTTTCCCCTGCGATCAGCCGCAAGGGTGCCTCGCGGCATCATTACCCGCAGTTGTTCTGCTGGATCTGTAGCTGCCCAGGTTGTTGGCCATCTCGGCAACTGTAGGCCGCTGCTGCATGAACTACTATAGTATGGTATTAGGTGAGAAAGAGGCGACTACACTCCTGGCCGGCGTCGTACAACATGGATGACAAGACGATGAGCATTGAAACTTTACGGGCGCTGATAGTCGAGGATGAGTTGAATGACACTCTCCTGCTGGTGAATGAGCTCAAGCGGGGTGGGTACAACCCGAGTTTTATCTGTGTCGACACCCGCGAGGCACTGGAAAGTGCGTTGCAGCAGGAGCCCTGGGACATCGTTTTCTCCGATTTTTCCATGCCCACCTTTAACGGCCACGATGCTCTTGATATCGTGCGACGGCATAATCTGGATATACCGTTCATCTTTGTTTCCGGCACTATAGGTGAAGAAAGGGCCGTTGCGGCAATCAAGCAGGGGGCCCAGGACTACTTGATAAAAGGGCATCTTAAGCGCCTGGCCTCGGCGGTCGAACGTGAATTGCGTGAAGCTGTTACGCGTCGTGAAAATCGAGAAGCACAGAAGCGGCTCCATTTTCTGGCTAATTATGATGCGCTCACAGGGTTGCCAAACCGGGTACTGTTCATCGACCGCCTCAGTCACAGTCTGCGTGTGGCGCAGCGGTCGTCAGGTCTGGTTGGGGTCCTCTATCTGGACTTGGACAACTTCAAGGATGTTAACGACAGCCTCGGCCACAATGCTGGCGATGCTCTGCTCAAGACGGTCGCGGACCGCCTGACCCAGGCCGTGCGCACCAGTGATACGGTTGCGCGTCTTTCTGGCGATGAGTTTGCCCTGATTTTGACTAATCTGGATCATCGTGAAGATGCGGCAGTGGCGGCCAGGAAGATTATCGATCAGTTATCGCATCCGCTGGACGTCTTGGAGCAGACACTGCAGATCCGGGCGAGTGTAGGCATCAGCGTATTTCCAGCCGATGGTACCGACAGTGAAGAGTTGCTGCGCAACGCCGATATGTCGATGTACCTCGCGAAGCAGACCGGTGGTAGTCAATACGAGTTCTATCGCTCGGAAATAGGTGAGAAAAAAGCCGAGCGACTGGAGCTGTTGAAAGCGCTGCGGCGCGCACTGGAGCAAAGGGAGTTCGTGCTGCACTATCAGCCGCAGGTCGAGCTGGCAACGGGCCATATAGTGGGTGTCGAGGCATTGCTGCGCTGGCGGTGTCCTGAGCGGGGGCTGGTCAGCCCGGAGCAGTTTATCCCGCTGGCAGAAGAATCCGGCCTGGTGGTGCCCTTGGGGGAATGGGTGCTGCGCAAGGCCTGTGCTCAGGCTCGGATCTGGCGTGATACGGGTTATCCGCCACTGCGGGTCGCGGTGAATTTTTCTGCCTGCCAGTTCCGACAGAAAAACCTGTTGGATCTTGTCAAAACGGTGCTTGATGAAAATGAACTGCCACCCGAGTTCCTGGAAGTGGAGATCACCGAGAGTACCCTGATGCAGGATACGGCAGCGTCCCTGAGGACACTGCAGGAGCTGCGGGCCTGTGGTATCTCAATCTCGCTTGACGACTTTGGTACCGGTTATTCCAGCCTGAGTTATCTCAAGCGGTTTCCGGTCGATGCACTCAAGATTGACCGTTCCTTCGTGTGTGATATTCCGCAGGATGCGGATGATGTCGCCATTAACAGTGCGATTATTGCGATGGCGGCAAAACTCAATATTCGGGTGATCGCGGAGGGTGTCGAAACCCTTGAACAGCTCGATTTCCTGCGCTCTGAGGGTTGTGCACTGGTACAGGGCTATTATCTGCAGCGCCCGGCATCGGCGCAGGATCTGGCCGCCATGCTGAAAAATGGCCAAGGTGACTTCTTTTAATCCAATTGTCGCCAGGCTACTCACGCACATTCCCCCCGGTGGCCTTTGGCACAGCACTTTCGCCCCTGCCGCCGCCAAAAGCCGCTGGCAAGCAACTGGCAGATAAGGCACTATCTTTGCCCTGTATTTTGTGGCGTGAAGCAGGATGCGCCATTTACGAATCCTTAAGGTCCTTATCTGTGGCAGTTAAACCTACCATCTACAAAGCGCGGATTTCACTGTCTGATCTGAACCGCGACTATTACGACACCCTCAACCTCACCATTGCTCAGCATCCGTCCGAGACCCTAGAGCGGATGATGGTGCGGGTGCTGGCGTACTGTCTGAATGCCCGTGAACATCTGGTCTTCACCAAGGGTATCAGTGCGGCCGAAGAGCCCGATCTCTGGGCGCGCACGCTGGATGATCAGATTGCGCTCTGGATTGATGTGGGTGAGCCTGCGCTGGATAGGGTCAAGAAGGCCACGCACCAGGCGCGGGAAGTGCGAGTGTACAGCTTCAATACCAAGTCGGATGTTTGGTGGGAGCAGGGTCGCAGCAAGTTTTCGGCGCTGAAGGCGTCTGTTTTCCGCTTTGAATGGGCAGAGATTGAAGCCCTGGCTGCGCTGGTGGAACGCACCATGGATCTGTCCGTCACCATCACCGGGGATTCGGCCTATGTTGCCGCGGCGGGGGGGGAGTGCGAAGTGTCCTGGACGGTACTGCAGCAGGCCTGAGGGTACAGAAAAGTAGGGGGCGGCGCCCGCCCCCGTAACGGGGAGGGCACCGACCTTGGATGCAGTCCTAGCTTTCCTGTTCGGCTTCGCGCAGCCGTTCCTGGCGGGCCTGTTCCTCGGCAAACACCGATTTGATCTCGTCCAGTACCGCATCCACATCGGCACTTTCAGTGCTTTCGGCGAACTCGCCGGTCAGCTCAATGTCTTCATGCAGCTTGCCTTCTTCGTACAGTGCCCAGATTTCCTTGGCATAGCGGCTGCCCAGAAGTTCCGGGGCGAACTGGCCGTAATAGTGGGTCATGTTGTCGACATCCCGCGCCAGCATCGATTGGGCGTGGTTGTTGGCCGCCGCATCCACCGCCTGGGGCAGGTCGATAATCACCGGGCCGTATTCGTCCACCAGAACGTTGAATTCCGACAGGTCACCGTGCACGACGCCGGCGCAGAGCATGCGCATCACGTAGTTCATCAGCAGGGCGTGATCTTCCAGCGCCTGCTCGGCGGACATGGAGACATCACTCAGACGCGGCGCGACATCGCCGGCTTCGTCTGTTATCAGTTCCATCAGCAGCACGCCATCCATGCAGCCATAGGGCTGCGGCACGCGCACGCCGGCCGCTGCCAGCCGATAGAGGGCATCGACCTCGGCGTTCTGCCAGGTTTCTTCCTGCTGCTTGCGACCGAATTTAGAGCCTTTTTCCATGGCCCGGGCGCGGCGGCTGTTCTTGACCTTGCGGCCTTCCTGATAGTTGACCGCCTGCTTGAAGCTGCGTTTGGTGGCATCCTTGTAGACCTTGGCACAGCGTATCTCGGTGCCGCAGCGCACCACGTAGACGTCGGCTTCCTTGCCGCTCATCAGCCGGCTGATCACTTCATCCACCAGGCCATCTTCGACCAGGGGCAGTATGCGTTTGGGAGTTTTCATGGTGCCCTGTTACCTGAACCAGGGGCTGGATGGAACAACGCCGCCTGTACAGGCCAGCGGGTATGGGTGGAACAGCGGCATCCAGTAGACTCCTTGACAAAATGGGGACCCAGCTGCGGGACGGGGCCGGGGCTGGGAGTCTGAGTTTAACACCGCAGTGCAGCAAGCTTCGACCGCCGGATGCCGAAACCGACGGTTTTTTCAGAATTTAATGTCCCCGCAGACCTAAACGTCAGTGTGTGGCGGCCGTTGTGCCAAAGATGAAGGCCGATTGCACGCTGCCCATCACCCTGTCCTCAAACACCTTCTGGCCCGGATCTTCGCCTGCGGCACCGGCGATAACGTGCAGCGGCAGCAGGTGTTCCTCCGCCGGGTGGGACGCACGCCCACCCGGCGCCTGGGCCCAGTTGACAAGGCGCTGCTCGCGCTCGGCCTGGGAGAGCGCGACCGTTTCGGCCAGCCAGTGGTCAAAGCGTATCGAGTCTGGGTCTGTTCGGTCGCCACCCTGGCGCAGGCGCTGCATGTTGTGAAAGCTCATGCCGCTGCCAATAATCAGTACGCCCTCATCGCGCAGCGGAGCCAGCGCCTTGCCCAGCGCAAGATGCTCGGCGGGATCGAGCCCTGCCCGCAGAGACAGCTGCACCACCGGGATATCGGCGTCGGGGATGGCAAGTTTGAGCGGAATGAATACACCGTGATCCAGTCCGCGTTTGTGCTCCTGGGTGCAGGGAATGGCGGCGCGAGCGAGCAGTGTCTGAATGCGGCCCGCCAGTTCAGGACTGCCGGGAGCGGGCCATTTGAGCTGGTAGGTGTGGGCAGGAAAGCCGTAATAGTCGTACAGCAGATTCGGTGCGGCCTGGGAATTGACGCTGAATTCAGGCGTTTCCCAGTGGGCAGAAATGACCAGTAGGGCCTTGGGGCGGGTGCCCGCCTGACCGATGAGATTGCGCAGCCAGGTTTCCATGTGATCCCAGGTACCGGCGGGCGGCCAGTCCATAAAAAAGCACGGACCGGCGCCGTGGGGGATAAATATGCTGGGCAAGCGCGCTTGGGTCATGGAATTGTCCTCGAATGACGGCGGTGAACTGCTGCCGCCAGGCATCACCTGGCGGCTGGGTAAACAGGCAAAGTACAGTTTAGAACTTCAATCCTAGCCGGCTATCCAGTGAGAAACGCTCGCCGCCGCGCAGGAAAACCGCGATGGCGATCAGGCCCCACATCAGCGGATACTCGACTCCGCCGCTGGTCCAGAAGAAACCGTTGGCGGCGTGTACCGTCAGGGCTACGCCCATCAGGGTCGCGATGGCCAGTGCCGCCGGGCGGGTCAGCAGCCCCAGGACCAGCGCCAGACCGCCGACGAACTCCACCAGGCCCGCCAGCAGGGCGAACAGGAAACCGGGCTCCATGCCAAGGCTGGTGGCGAAGAACTGGCCGGTGGCATCCAGGCCATAGCCGCCAAACCAGCCGAAGAGTTTCTGGGCGCCGTGGGGCATCAGCAGCAGGCCCGCGGTGATGCGTACCAAAGGATAGCCCAGCGGTGACAGACGATCGAACAGGGTGCTGGTAAGGGTCTGAGTGGTCATGGCGTATCTCCAGAAGCCTATGAGTGGGGTGACAGCTGGTGCGCTGAAACTGGAGATCATGGTATGTTGGTTTCTATATTTTTAATAGAATGCAAAAAAGGAACATACGGTTTCTATTTTGGAAACCAAGTTTAACAGTTCCAGACGCATCAGCACTCTGGCGACAGTCGATGTTGCGGTACAGCCGATGCCAGCCACCTGAATTGCCTGCACTCAAACAGAGCCCTCGCACAGGACAATTGGCATGACCTCACATATTAGCGGCGGATCCTTCAGTTTTGGCGGCATGCTTGGCGGGTCCTTGGAAGACATCAAGGCCTTCTGTGCCGTGATCGAGTTTGGTTCCGTGTCTCGGGCGGCCCTAGAAATGGGTGAAACCAAGGGCAGTATCAGCCGGCGGGTATCACGGCTGGAGGCCCGGCTCGGCGCTGCGCTGCTGGCACGCACGCCCAGAGCCGTGAGCGCCACTGAGGAGGGAATCGCCTTTTACGCCAAGGCCCGCGATGCGCTCTCATTGCTGGCCGATGCCACCCAGGGCGCGCGCCAGTCCCGCACCGTGCCCCACGGCAACCTGCGAGTGACGGCACCGATGGATATAGGCCTTGATGTGCTGCCGCCGCTGCTGGTGCGGTTTCGCGCCCTGCATCCACAGATTACAGTGGAGCTGCTGCTGACGGATGCACCGCTGGATCTGGCGGCCAATCGGATCGATCTGGCACTGCGGGCCACCTCCGGCAATTTGCCGGACATGGGGTACCGTGCCTCGGCGCTGACGGCGTTTCGCATGGGCCTTTACGGGGCTCCCATCTATCTGGCGGCGCGGGGGATACCCGAGGTGCCGCAGGATCTGCAGACCCAGGACCTGGTTACCTTTCGGGAACTGGCGGGGGCCGCCAGTCTGTCCCTGGTGAACGCCAGGGGACGTCGGGTGGAGGTCACGGCCAGGCCCGTGGCCCGCACCACGGACTACGCCAGCGTACACCGCATTATCCAGGCCGGCGGCGGCATTGGCGTTTTGCCGGATCTTATTGCAGGCGCCAGCCTTGCCGCAGGCCTGATTGTGCCGGTGTTGCCCGACTGGTCTTTGAGCGAGGGCAAGCTATATGCCATCAGCCTCAGTGGCGACCAGGCGCCGGCGCGAGTAAGCGTGTTTCGGGACTTTATTCGCACCGAGCTAAACGCGCCGGGCTGAAGGTGCCGGGGGCGAGTCGCGGGCTGAGCCTGGTGCTCGTTGGCGGCTGTATCTGGAAGCTCAGGCCCCGTGCCTGCGTGGCGCACCTTTGTAACATTCCTGTTCATGTATGTACCGGGTCTAAAATTCAGCAGTCATCTGCAGGGCTTTTGCCGCCGCTTCCATGCGCAGGTAGCGCTCGGCGCTGCCGGGATGGGTGAGGCCGCGACTGTGGTTAATGGCGGCGGGGAAGTCGGTGCCCAGACGACGCCAGAACGCGACGCCTGGTTCCAGCGCATAGCCGGCGCGGTGCAGCAGCACCAGTGCCTGCAGGTCAGCTTCCAGTTCCCAGTTCAGCGCCTGATGATGGACGCCCAGAGTCGCGGCCAGGCCGGGGCTTGGGTAGCCCTGAGTCAGGGCCAGCAGGTCGAACAGTGCACCGAGCAGCAGGTTGCGCAGCTGCTTGTCGATATGCTGCAGGCCGTTGTGGGCCAGTTCGTGGGCAACTACCAGGGCGAGTTCGTCGTCCTGCCGCGCATAGCTGAGCATCGCCTGATTAACGCGAATTTCGCGGCCATCGGCATGGGCGTTGATGGCGCTGCTGCGATGGAGCCGAACCGGCCAGTCGCACAGTGTATCGGGGATCAGGCTGAAGCTCATCAGGCTGTTGCCGCGCTCTATCTGCAGGCTGAGAGGCCCCGACACCTCGCGCAGCTGTGCATCGATGCTCTTTCGGGTGCCGGGCGTGACAGCGCGGCCCTGCAGGCGCAGCAGGCGATCACCGGCGCGAAGCCCGGCAAGGGCCGCGGGGCTATCGGGCAGAGGCGGGCGCAGTGTCGGTTGTTGATCAAGCCCATAGACTGTGCGGGCGGCGGGGCGCAGCAAGGGTGTATAGCTGTCGATGCTGTGCAGCCGCAGGCCGTAATCGCTGCGCTGTGTTGCCGGACACAGTTCGAGCGCTGCGATCAGCAGGGGGCGCGCCACCCGGGCGAGGCGGTACTCGCGCGCGTGGCTTAGTATCAGTGCCTCGGTACGCTGGTGTTCGGCCTCTGCCGCAATCGCCTCATCCGTGGGCGGAGCCGGCAGGTCGCCTGGGCCGGCGCAGGCAGCGAGCAGCAATGAAAATGCAAAAATGAATACGGATTGGGAGGTGCAGCGGATGCTGTGCATCAGCAGCGTGGCAGAGGCTGGGGGGGCTTGTAGTTGCCTGTTACTGCAACGGATTTTACTGCTGTTAGAAAGAATGCTCTGTCCATGTGCTGATCACCTTTTGACCGCTCTGTTATGCCCAGCGTTGACACCAGTGCAGCGGTTAGGTCACCGCTGCACTGGTGACGTCGGTGTGAAGGTAGTGTAGCAGCGAAAAAGCGGCCAAAAGGTGGTGAAAACCGGCGTTTCCGGCCCCGGCCCGACTTGATCCGCCGGCCTCATTCGTCCATGCTGCACGGCATTCGCCGATGCACCGGCGAGCCCATATTCAAAGGCAGGGCCGAACCATGACGTACAAACTGACAGAGCAGCAGCGGGGCAAGGTTATTGCCCGCGAAGCGCAGGAGCGATTCGATCACTTTCTGCAAAAAGTGGCAGACTGGGAAGAGATATGGAGCCTGAGCGACGCTGAAGGCTGCGTCATGCTGACTACTGATGATGGCGAGAGCTGTCTGCCGGTATGGCCCCACCCCGACTACGCGCTGGACTGGGCCACCGATGGCTGGGAAGGGTGCGAAGCACTGAAAATCGACCTGCAGGCCTGGTTCGAGCGCTGGTCTCCCGGGCTTGATGAAGACGGTATTCTGGTGGCAGTGTTCCCGTGCGTGGACGAAGAAGGCGTGCTGCTGTCGGCCGGCGAGCTGACCGGGTCGATCGAAGCGCTGCTGGGAGCCGGTGGTGACTGACCACAACTCAGGCTCGGCCGCGGATCTTGCGCCGCACCCCTTCGAAACCCTGACGCCGGAATTCATCATGGATGCGGTGGAGGAACTTGGCTATCTGTGCGATGGCGCCATTTTCCCCCTCAACAGCTATGAAAACCGTGTCTATCAGGTCGGGATCGAGGAACAGACACCGCTGATCGCCAAGTTTTACCGGCCCCATCGCTGGAGCCAGGCCCAGATTCTGGAAGAACATGAGCTTTGCTACGAGATGGAGGAGCATGAGCTGCCGGTCGTGGCGCCCTGGCGCGATGACAGCGGGCGCAGCCTGTTCCAGCGCGAGGGCTTCTGGTTTGCACTCTATCCGCGTCGTGGCGGCCGTGCCCCTGAATTCGATGACTTGGATAACCTGCTGATTCTGGGTCGGTTTCTGGGGCGCATGCACGCCATAGGAGCGAAAAAACCGTTCGCACATCGCCCGGTGCTCAACAGCCAGACTTACGGCCATGCCAGCGTGGCGCTGTTGCGCGAAGACTTTATCCCGCGGGACCTGCGTCCGGCCTATGAAACCCTGAGCCGCGATGTGCTCAAGCTGGTGGATGAGGCCATGGCAGAACCCGCAACCCTGATCCGGGTTCACGGCGACTGTCACGCCGGCAATGTACTGTGGCGCGACAATACGCCCAACTTTGTCGATTTCGACGATGCCCGTATGGCGCCTGCGGTACAGGATATCTGGATGCTGCTGTCGGGTGATCGCAACAGCCAGCAGCGTCAGCTGTGTGAAGTTGTGGACGGTTATAACGAGTTTTATGACTTTCAGCCGCGGGAACTACGCCAGATAGAGGCGCTGCGTACCCTGCGTATCATGCACTATTCCGCCTGGCTGGCGCGGCGCTGGGCTGATCCTGCCTTCCCACGGGCCTTCCCCTGGTTCAACACCGAGCGTTACTGGAGCGAGCATATCCTCGAGTTGCGCGAGCAGTTTTCCGCCCTGCAGGAACCCGCTCTGCGTCTGCTCTGAGCGGGTTGGGTCAGGGTCGGAACCTATACTGTTATGAATAAAGGATGCAGGCATGATTCCACTGCATGGACCTGATGGTTTGATTTACGCATTTTTGATGGACCGCAAGGGCGGTGCCCGCGAGCTGAGCTGGGAGGAAGCCGGCCAGTGGGACGCCTCCCAGGGATTGCTGTGGCTACATTTTGACTATAGCCATGGCAACAGCCGTCGCTGGCTGTCGGATCAGAGCGGATTGCCTGCGCTTGCGGTGGACTCCCTGCTGACCGAGGAAACAAGACCCCGCGCCGCCTTGCTGGGCTCGGGTTTGTTGCTGGCGCTGCGGGGGGTGAACCTCAATCCGGAAGCCGATCCCGAGGATATGGTGTCGATCCGGCTCTATGTCAGCGAAGACCTGATCGTCAGCACGCGCAAGCGCAAACTGCTGTCCATATCGGACATGGTGGCGGAAATGCGCAGCGGCGTCGGCCCAAGCGACAGCGGTGACTTCCTGGTGGGTCTGGCCGATCGGCTGGTCATGCGCATGAGCGACACGGTGGACGAGTTTGAAGACAGGGTCGCGGATCTGGAGGAGCAGGTGCTGTACAGCGGCAATGGCGAACTGCGCCAGCCGCTGGCCCAGCTGCGGCGACAGACCATTGGCCTGCGTCGCTATCTGGCACCACAGCGCGAGGCACTGGCGCGGGTGGTGAATGAGCCGCTGGGCTGGATGGATGATCACGCACGCATGCGCATGCGCGAGGTTTCCGACCGGCTGGTGCGGCATATCGAAGACCTGGATGCGGTGCGCGAGCGCGCGGCCGTGACCCAGGAAGAGCTGATGAGTCGCATGTCCGATCAGCTCAACAGCAGGCTCTATGTTCTGTCGCTGGTGGCGGCGATCTTTCTGCCGCTGGGCTTTCTGACCGGGCTGCTGGGCGTCAATGTCGGTGGTGTGCCGGGGGTGGAAAATCCCTCGGCCTTTTCGGAATTTTCGCTGTTTCTGATCGTGCTGGTCGCGGTGCAGATATGGATCTTCCGCCGCAAGCGCTGGCTCTGACAGCTCTCAACTGCAGGGATTAATCTCATGCTGGAAACAATAGGTTGGCGCGAGTGGCTGTCGTTGCCGGAACTGGGGATCGACCGCATCAAGGCCAAGGTCGATACCGGTGCCCGCACATCCTGCTTGCATGCATTCAAGCTCGAGCCTTTTTATGAGCGCGGTGCACTCTGGGTCGCAGCCGATATGCACCCCGTACAAAACAACCAGGAGACGGTGCTGCATTTTGTGGCGCCGGTACTGGACGAGCGACAGGTCTCCGATTCCGGCGGCCATCGCGAAAAACGTATTGTCATTCAGACGCTGGCCCGCCTGGGCGAGCATGAATGGCCCATCGAGATGACGCTGACTAACCGTGACAGCATGCGCTTTCGCATGCTACTCGGGCGCACTGCCATGCTGAACCGTTTCGCCGTCGATCCGGCGGCCTCATTTTTGTTAGGAGCACAGCCATGAAATTGGCAATTCTTTCCCGCAATGCGCAGCTGTACTCGACTCGCCGCATGGTTGAGGCTGCCAAGGCGCGTGGCCATGATGTACAGGTTGTTGATGTGCTCAAGTGCTACATGAACATCAATATGCAGCACCCCGAGATTCACGTAAAAGGCGAGGTTCTGAGTGATTTTGATGCGGTTATTCCCCGTATCGGCGCCTCAGTTACCTTTTACGGCACGGCGGTGTTGCGTCAGTTTGAAATGATGGGCACCTATCCGCTGAACGAATCGGTGGCCATTTCCCGTTCCCGTGACAAGCTGCGCTCCATGCAGCTGTTGTCACGCAAGGGTATAGGCCTGCCGATTACCGGCTTTGCCAACAAGCCGTCCGACATCCCGGACCTGGTGGAGATGGTCGGTGGTGCACCCCTGGTGATCAAGCTGCTCGAAGGCACCCAGGGTATAGGTGTGGTACTGGCTGAAACCCGCCAGGCAGCCGAAAGCGTGCTCGAAGCTTTCATGGGGCTCAAGGCCTCGGTCATGGTGCAGGAATACATCAAGGAAGCCGGCGGTGCGGATATTCGCTGCTTCGTGATTGGGGACAAGGTCATTGCGGCCATGAAGCGCCAGGCCAAAGCGGGAGAATTCCGCTCCAACCTGCACCGCGGCGGTGCCGCGAGCCTCGTACGTCTGACACCGGAAGAGCGTAGCACGGCGGTGCGTGCCGCCCGTACCATGGGTCTGAACGTGGCGGGGGTGGATATCCTGCGCTCCAACCACGGCCCGCTGGTGATGGAAGTCAACTCGTCGCCGGGCCTGGAAGGCATCGAAGCCGCCACGGGTCTCGATGTGGCTGATCGCATCATCCAGTTTATCGAAAAGAACGCCAGCAGCCACAAGACCCGCACCCGCGGCAAAGGCTGATTATAACGGGGAAGGGGCGCCGAACCTCAGGCTCCTTTTCCATTCCTTTCGCTCTAGTTTGTCGTGCTTCACTGATCAGGTTTGCGTCGGCTCAGGGCCAGGGTGCTTTTCAGGCGTGAACGGCCAAAGGCCGCCATGGCCAGAAATTCATTTACCTCCACCGGCACGTCGATATAGTCAGTCTGGCTTTGCCATTCATCGCGGTCGTGATCCGGGTCTGTCAGATAAACGAAGCGCTCGTCGGCGGCGGTAATGATAATCCAGTGGGGCGCCTTGTTGCGGTTCAGTCGCCAGGTGCTGATCAGGCTGATAAGTACGTCGCCGTTTTGAATATGCTGCTGCAGCTGCGCCAGGGTCATTTCCCGCTCGTGGATCTGGACCCCGGTTTCTGTCAGTTGTTCGGTAAAGTCTTCGTGGGCCAGGGCAATGACCTGCTTTTTCTCGGGATTGCGCACGCTGTCGATAAAGGGCACCTGAGTCGTGTTGCAATACAGCCGCACGTCGAAGCCGCGGCGCCAGGCGCTCAGTGCCAGCCCCTGGGGTGAGCAGCCGCCATGGCCTGCGGTCATGAAGATGGTGGTGGATTCGCGCCAGATCTGCAGTTCTTCCCGACGGTTCATGGCGTATTCGGGAATCAGGGCGTGCATGCCCATCATCAGGCTGGCGGGGCCGCAGGTAAAGGGCGTGGTCTGCTCGTAGAAGGCGGTGCGGATCTGGCCGCCGGCCGGTGCGCGGCGGCGAATCGGCTTCTCCATTTTAAGGGCGCTGGCACCGTCTTCGTAATAATCCTCGATGGTGCCTATGGAGTGATAGCCGCTTTGCCGGTACAGGGCAATGGCGTTCTGGTTACTGACATTGACTTCAAGGCGCATGAAAATGCACAGCTGCTCGCGGGCGGTTTTTTCGGCGTCCTGCAGTAATTGCCGGGCGATGCCGCGGCCACGCATCTGCGGCAGCACCGCCAGCGAGTAGAGGCGCGCCAGATGGGTGCCCTTGCGGTACAGCACCAGCGTATAGCCGGCTATTTCGTTGTCACTGAATGCCATCAGCAGGCTGGCATGGCCGTACTTGATCAGGCGCTGGAAGCTGCGGCGCGACAGCTTGTCGGCACTGAAGCACTGGCGTTCGATGTCGAGCAGGGTGTCGATGTCGGCGCTGGTCGCCGGGCGCGTGCTCAGGGTGTTCAAGCTGTTTGTGTCCGTACAGACCAGGGGTATAGGGCGATATTAACACCGGGATCCGGTACAGGTATCAGTGCTGCACTAAATTTATCCAGGTGTGCGCCAAACCCTTGTACCGGCGGGCACAGGGCGCGCATAATCGCGAAAATTCACCCTGCCGGAACTGCCAGATCGATGCCTTCCTCTTTTTACGTTGTGGTCGATGACCTGGGTGACTGGGCACCCTATTACCCCAGTAAAGATGTCATATCCTTTGATCAGTACCTGGCGCTGGCGGACACTCAGCGGACCGGGCGGGTGCGTATCCTCAACTGCTGTCGCAACAGCCGGGCGCTGGGTCGGGGGTACTACTGCTCATTGCTGGCGGAGGCGCGGGATCACCATGTGATTCCGTCCGTGCGGGTGATCAATGATCTGCGCCGCAAGTCGCTCTATACGCTGCAGCTGGATGGCCTGGAGGGCACGCTGGACAGCCTGGCGGGGCGCATTTCCGGAGATCAGTCCAATATCGAGCTGCGTATCTTCTTTGGCGAAGTGCTGATGAGCGAGTTGTCGCCCATTGCCAAACAGCTGTTCGAGCGCTTCCCGTGCCCTGTGCTGGAGGTGCGTCTGAAGCGGGGCAAGGTCTGGCAGGTAGACAATATTCGTCAGATCTCGGTGCGTGATATCAAGCTGGAGAGCGAGCAGGAGTTGTTTGCCGCGGCGCTGGAGCGCTTCAGTAACCGCATGTGGCGCAAGCCCCGTGCGCGCAAACGCTACCGCTTTGATCTGGCCATGCTGGTGGATCCGGACGAGGCGCTGCCGCCAAGCGACAAGGATGCCATCAAGCATTTCATCGACAGCGGTCGTCAGCTGGGCATCAACGTGGAGCTGATCGGCAAGCGGGATCTGATGCGTCTGCCCGAATACGACGGCCTCTTTATTCGCGAAACCACAGCCATTGATCATCATACCTACCGTTTTGCCAAGAAAGCCGAGGCCGAAGGCCTGGTGGTGCTGGATGACCCGACCTCGATACTGCGCTGTACCAACAAGGTCTATCTGGCGGAATTGCTGCGTATCAACAAGATCGCCACCCCCGGTACGCGCATTGTCAGCAACACCGACAAGGCAACGCTGGATGAGATGATAGAGGCGCTGGGCTTCCCGATCGTGCTGAAGATTCCCGATGGCGCCTTTTCCCGTGGCATGTGCAAGGCACAAACACGCCAGGAGCTGGCAGCAGGGCTGAAGGAGCTGCTGCAGAGCTCGTCCCTGGTGCTGGCACAGGAGTTTCTGTACACCGATTACGACTGGCGTATAGGTGTGCTGAACAACAAGCCGCTGTTTGCCTGTCGCTATTACATGGTGAAGAATCACTGGCAGATCTACCGTCATGGCAGCAGCGGTGATGTGGATTCCGGCGGCTTCGATACGTTGCCTACCTACGAGGTACCGCCAGCGGTGCTGGCAGCGGCGCTGAAGGCGACGCGTCTGATCGGCGATGGTCTCTATGGCGTGGATTTGAAGCAGAGTGGAGATCGGGTGGTGGTGATCGAGGTCAATGACAACCCCAATGTTGATGAAGGCGTGGAAGATCTTTTCCTGGGTGCTGCGCTCTACCACGAAATCATGGCCGAGTTTCTGCGCCGGATGGAGTTGAATCGCCGCTAAGGCATCACTCTGGCTGCAGACAATAACGGGTGCCGTACCACTGCCGTGCAGGCGGGGCGGTGCCCGTTTCTGTATCGTACAGGTGCTGACTCGCCCGAATATCAGGCACAAAAAAACCGGCGCCTGTGAAGGTACGCCGGTTTTTTGCGTGTCAGAAACGTCTTAGATGACGCTGACGTTCTCAGCCTGAGGACCTTTCTGGCCCTGAGTCACGTCGAACTGTACTTTCTGGCCTTCGGTCAGGGTGCGGAAGCCGTCGCCAGTGATAGCGCGGAAGTGAACGAATACGTCCGGACCGCTATCCTGAGCAATGAAACCGTAACCTTTTTCTTCGTTGAACCACTTAACAGTGCCGGTAGTAGACATTGTTGAACTCCATAAGGATTTTGTTTTACGTAAAGCCTGAGACTATCGAAAAACGACAGACACCAAGGCGGGTCTAGCTGAGAAATGCAGGAATTCCGTTATGAAGATCAGAACGAGGTACTACTAAGAGGAGCATCGTGCGTTGACATCAAACTGGAGCTGTATTTCAAGCTTGATAGGAGGATAGCGAATTCTAGGGGGAAGTCAACTGCATTTGCGGGCCTGGTGAGTATATTTTCGGATGCTGCAAAGATGATTTGTCCGGGGCTGTTGCGGTGTCGCAGTGCGAGCGCAAATCACCATGACGGCAGGCTTGGATGCCTGCTGGGCGGTGTTGTGCGTGCCGTTGGAAAGCCTCTTATCGCAGTGCAGCTCTGATGTGCTGCAAGGAACGCAGCTATCTGCGGTAGGGGCTGATCCACAGTATAGCGCGCTATCTACCTCCTAGGGGGCAGTTGTCGTGGTACGGTCATTGCAGCAGAATATGCTATGCAGCGTGGCAGGGATCTTCTGTCGCATTCTGTGGTAACACGGCAGGCAGGAGTCTGTCGTTTGAGAGCGACTCTATGTATACACACCCCTTGCGTGACCAGATTATTGCCGAGGTACATGCCCGGCCGTTTCAGCAGATAAGTGCGCCCCTGGCGCTGTTGCAGGTTGCTATCCTGCACGATGGCGAGCCGCAGGAAGCCGTCGAGCGCAGGGTACGCGAGCTTGCAACCAGTGAAGGTTTCGAACTTGAAGCCGGTGGTAACGGATTTTTCTTTTGCCGTCAGGGTCAGCGTGCCCTGCGCTACGAGCCGCACAGCGAGTTTTACAGCCTGACGCTCTACCGCTTTGGCGAAACCGAGGCACCGGAACTGCCAGGCAGCTGGAGCGAGCAGTTACTTGGTGCCTTTCTGTGCGGCGTGGAAGTACTCTTTCGCAGCGAGGCGGCTGATTTTGATAGCTGGGCGGAGGTGCATTTCAATGCGGGCCTTCCCGGTGCTTCACAGGTCAATGGCTCCGATGTAATGGGGCAGGCTGCAGCACTGCGCACCAATTTTCGCGTGCGCAGTGACAATGGCTACAATCGCGTGCTGGTGCAGGAAAAGGGCGGCATGACGCTGTTCCAGGCCGGGCGATTGTTGCAGCGTATCTGCGAAATCGAGACCTATCGCCACATGGCACTGCTGGCGTTGCCCCTGGCACTGGAGACCATGCCCATGGTGTCGAGGCTGGATCAGCAACTGGCGGATGTTGTTGAGCGCATTGCTGAGCCCGATAGCGATGCGGCGCAGCTGTTGCAGGAGCTGATGGCGCTGGCGGCCCAGGTAGAGGGGTTGTCGGCCCACACTGCCAATCGGTTTTCGGCCACAGAGGCGTATTTTGCCCTGGTTGACCGGCGTATCGCCGAATTGCGTGAGTCGCGTATCGAAGGTCTGCAGACGGTAGAGCAGTTTATGGAACGGCGGCTGGATCCGGCCCACCGTACCTGTCGCTCAACGGGCGAGCGTATTGAGCGGCTGTCACAGCGCATCGGGCGTTCCACCGATCTCATCCGCTCTCAGGTTGACCTGTCTATCGAAAATCAGAGCCGCGATCTGCTGCGCGGGATCAATCACCGTGCCCGTAGTCAGCTGCGCCTGCAGGCCAAGCTGGAAAGCTTTACGGTGATAGTGGTGACCTACTATGCCTTTGATCTTATCGACCGCACACTGCGCAATGTGGTGGTGGACGAGGCGCTGGAGACTCGAGCCAGCTTTCTGTTGAGCGCATCGGTGCCCTTGATCGCCCTGGGCCTGTACTGGTATGTGCGGCGGTTGCTCAAGGGTTATGACAAGGACGAAGAATAAGCCTTGGTGTGAGCTCTTGAAGGGCGTTTTGAAGGGTCTTTCAGGCGTTTTAAAAAGCGCTTTATATGCTTTCTTGATAAAGAGCCGGGCGCCCCATTATGGGCGCCCGGCTTTTCGGGCCTGCTCAGGCGTTGTTCAGTGCCTTGGCATGAAAGCGCAGGTGGTCTTCGATAAAGCTCGAGATAAAGAAATAGCTGTGGTCATAACCGGGCTGCATGCGCAGTTCCAGTGCATGCCCGCTGGCATCGCAGGCGGCTTGCAGTGCTTGGGGGTTGAGTTGCTCGGCGAGGAAGTTGTCGGCATCGCCCTGGTCGACCAGCAGGGGCAGACGTTCGCTCAGCTCGCTACGGATCAGGGCGCAGGTATCATAGGCCGCCCAGGTGCTGCGATCATTGCCCAGGTAGCCGCTGAAGGCTTTCTCGCCCCAGGGGCACTGGCTTGGGTTGCTGATCGGTGCAAAGGCCGATACCGAACAGTAGCGTCCCGGGTTTTTCAGGGCGCTGATAAGGGCGCCGTGGCCGCCCATGGAGTGACCGCTGATGCTGCGCTTGCCGGTGACCGGGAACTGCTCTTCGATCAGTGCTGGCAGCTCGACATTGACGTAGTCGTACATGCGGTAATGGCTTGCCCAGGGCTGCTCGGTGGCGTTGATGTAGAAGCCGGCGCCGCTGCCAAAATCATAGCTGTCGTGCTCGCCCGGCATGTCGAAGCCGCGCGGGCTGGTGTCGGGACATACCAGTACCAGGCCCAGTTCAGAGGCGACGCGCAGGGCGCCGGCTTTCTGGGTGAAGTTTTCATCGGTGCAGGTCAGTCCCGACAGCCAGTACAGGCTGTGGCAGGGCGCGCTCAGGGTCTGATCGGGCAGGTAGATGGCGAAAATCATGTCGCAATCAAGGCTGGCGGACCTGTGGCTATAGCGTTCGAGCCAGCCGTCGAAAGCACGGTTGCGGGAAAGGCGTTCCAGACTCATGGTGACATATCCGTAGGTGGTGGGTGGAGTGGCAGAGTGCTTGCACCTATCTGATGCACGCATTGAGCGCGCAGATACAGCAAAGGGCCATCAGGCCCTTTGCGCGTGCAGGGTCTGTTCAGACCGAATCAGAACAGCACAACAGAACGGATGCTTTTGCCTTCATGCATCAGGTCGAAGGCCTTGTTGATGTCTTCCAGTCCCATGGTGTGGGTCACGAAGTCATCCAGCTTGATATCACCGCTCATGTACTGATCGACGTAGCCTGGCAACTGGCTGCGGCCCTTGACGCCCCCAAAGGCGGTACCGCGCCAGACGCGACCGGTGACCAGCTGGAATGGCCGGGTGGATATTTCCTGGCCGGCGCCCGCCACGCCGACGATGACCGATTCGCCCCAGCCCTTGTGGCAGCATTCCAGTGCTGCGCGCATGAGGTTGACGTTGCCGATGCATTCGAAGGAGTAGTCAACGCCGCCGTCGGTCAGATCCACGATCACGTCCTGAATGGGTGCGTCGTATTTCTTCGGGTTGATAAAGTCGGTGGCGCCCAGCAGGCGGGCCATCTCGAACTTGTCTTCGTTGATATCGATGGCAATGATGCGGCCGGCCTTGGCCATGACCGCACCCTGAATCGCGCTCAGACCAATACCGCCCAGGCCAAAGATGGCGACGGTCGCGCCCGGCTCAACCTTGGCGGTGTTCAGGACCGCACCGATACCCGTGGTCACGCCGCACCCTAGCAGGCACACCTTGTCCAGGGGCGCGGCCTTGTTGATCTTGGCCACGGCAATTTCCGGCACCACTGTGTATTCGGAGAAGGTGGAGGTGCCCATGTAATGGAAAATGGTCTTGCCATTGAGCGAGAAGCGACTGGTGCCGTCCGGCATCAGGCCTTTGCCCTGGGTGGCGCGAATGGCCTGGCACAGGTTAGTTTTGCCGGATTTGCAGAACTTGCACTGGCCGCATTCCGGCGTGTAGAGGGGAATGACGTGATCACCCGGCTTGAGCGTGGTGACGCCCGGGCCGATTTCTTCCACCACGGCGCCGCCTTCGTGGCCCAGGATGGACGGGAAGATGCCTTCAGGGTCGTCGCCGGACAGGGTGAATGCATCGGTGTGGCATACGCCGGTGGCAACCATGCGCAACAGGACTTCACCCTGCTTCGGGCCTGCGACATCAACTTCTTCGATTTGGAGAGGCTTGCCTGCCTCCCAGGCAACAGCTGCGCGGGACTTCATGGGAGTATCCTTGATGTTTGATTAGAGGGTCTGGGGTTCTGTACCTGAACCTGGGCGTGAGACTTTGCCAAAGTTATGTAGCACCTGAGTAGCAGGTGGCGCCGGGTGTGCCCCGGACAGCGGTAACAGCATTGCGATGAGCCCAGTTTATCGACTGCTACGGCCAAGGTTAAGCCTTCTTCCTACATAACATTGTTGCTCAGCTGCAATAATACGATCTTGGCTGGCGGGGAGTCTGCCCACAGCCGCTGCGGCCAGGTGTCAGGCGCGCAAAGTCAGGGGGCGTGCGCGGGCGAGAAATCCCAGAATATCACGTCGACTTATCACGCCGCTGAGCTGGTCCCGGCTGTCGAATACGGCCAGCGCATTGATATCCCGCTCCAGCATCAGCAGTGCCGTCTGGCGAATGTCCTCGGATTCACTGACAGCGACCATGGGCTGCTGCATCAGCGCGCTGATGGCGCTGCCACTGACAAAGCTGACCTGGCCGTTGCGCACCATCAGGCACTTGAGTACTTCGGTGCGTGTGAGCATGCCCACCAGTTGCAGGGGCGGGGCTATGACGACTAGTTGAGCGATATCATGCTGCTGCATCAGCTGCCAGGCATCACCCAAATTCTGCAGGGTGGTAATGCTGACAGGCGGGCGCGACATCAGGCTGGCGACAGTGCTGGACGCCTGATCCTCCGTATCGTGCTGCGGCTGAGCGCCGAGTGCCGGGTTGCGGTAGAAGCGGGTTGGGTCAAGCCGGGCAGTGGTCCGCACGGTTTGTGCAGACATGCTGGGTTGTGTTTTGGAACGGGGCGCGCCCAGGTGTTGCCTGAGCTGGTCCGAGTTCCCTTCGAATACAGGCCCCGTCGACGAGAAGAGTTTAAACACACTTCACCTCCGACAGATGTTGCCCTGCTGGCAACCTGTAACTCCTTAAGACTAGACCATGTCTGCATGGGGTCTGGCAAGCAGGTCGCTTGGCTCTCCCGGCGCCGGAATGGACGCTGTGCAATATGCCTTAAGGCGATGAATGGCTACACTGCAGCTTGGGTTTGATCCCGGCGTATTCGCGCGTCTATCCAGGTTTAAGCAACAGGAGAATGCAGATGATCAGCACAGGTGACAGTATTCCGGCCGTGAACATTACAGCGCTGACGGCGGGCGAGCAGGAAACGCTGCCGGCCAGCGAGTTGTTTGCCGGCAAGAAAGTTGTGCTCTTTGCGGTGCCGGGGGCTTTCACGCCTACCTGCTCAAACTCTCATTTGCCGGGCTATGTGGTCAAGGCCGATGAGTTTCTTGCCAAGGGCGTGGACATGATCGCCTGCCTGTCGGTCAACGACTCCTTTGTGATGCGGGCCTGGGGTCAAAGCCAGAATGCCGAAGCCCTGACGTTGCTGGCCGACGGCGGAGGCGCGCTCACGCAGGCGCTGGGTCTGGGGGCTGATACGGGGGACTTTGGCGGGCTGCGTTCGCGTCGTTATGCCATGATCATCGAGGATGGCGTGGTAACGGCACTTAACGTTGAAGCGCCGAAAGAGTTTGAAGTCAGCGATGCCGACACACTGCTGGCACTGCTGTAAGCGTTCGTTTTTGTAGGGAGGCGGAAATCTTTGACGCAGATCAAGTCCTGCTGCGTTGGCCGGGTTCCAGGCCTGCCGGCCCCCGGGAACTTTGAGCTACGTCAATACCTGCGCCTGCAGATACCGATAACCTCTGTGTTAATTCCAATGCAGCACAGAGGTGGCGCAAATGTTCGGTCTTGATGTGTACAGCGTAGAGGTACTGGTGCCAAGCGTCGTGGGCGTTCTGGCAATAGCGTCGGTGATGATCTTCGGCTTTGTGCGAGTCTGCAACCTGATCAACCGGGAACCGCCGCGGGACTAAACGGACAAACACGCGGCCAAACGGCGTCCCCGCATAAAAGCGCGCATGCGTGGTTTCCAGGTACATCGCACTTTTGTCGTACGCTACTAAAGTGCGCGGTCTGGAACGTCCGAAGTATTTTTTTCGTTACAGACGCAGGGTCTCGATTTCAGCGCCTATACTTTGGGCAGGTTCAGCTGTAAGGCTGCTGTTACACTTGAGCGGTTTGGGCCAGAGGGTTTGGTCTTGTCGCCCCGGAATGGGCTGGAGCATGCGTAAGTTGTCTGGGCAGGGGTTAATGGAGGACCTCGGATTGCCCTATTTCAGGACGATTTCGACCTTTGGTGCACTCACGGATACTACAGTGGTGCATCTGATCCGCAGCGGCGAAGTGCTGGCGCTGGATCCCGGCGAGGTACTGTTCGAAGCCGGCGAAGCCTCCGATGGCTTCTATGTCATTCTCAAAGGCCAGATGGCCTTTCACAAATATCACCAGGGCCATTACGGCTTTATCCGCAACTACCATTTTGGCGAGAATATCGGCTTTGTCGGCATGATTGCGCTGCACCGGCGTATCGGCCGTGCACGGGCGGTGGAAGACGTTATAGTGGTGAAAATATCCACCCGCCTGTTTAACGACCTCTATGAATCCAATACCCAGGAATTCGCGACCCTGCTGATGAATCTGTCCAGGGATATGGCGCGCGGCCTGCGCGCCGTCGACAACCTTGTCGTTGAACACAGCTATGCGGCTGAGGTTGCAGCTGGCGCTAATCTTGACGCGAGTGCCAGGCCTGAAGTGGAAATAGCGGATGCCGGGGCGGTTGTTGAGGTGCGCAGACAGGCCGAGCTGCACTAGCCCGGCCGGGTGTTTACCACATCAGATCGTCGGGTATCTGGTAGTCGGCGTAGGGATCATCTTCATCAGGCTTGGCTTCAGGCTTGATGCGAATCACGCGCTGCGGCGCCTTTTCTTCCACCCGGGCGGCGATATCATCCGGCATTAGGCCGTAGCCCGGCTGCAGGATGACGATGGCGAGCTGGCCGCGGCTGAGCTGGTTGTGCAGCGCAGGATCCAGATGCAGTGTCTTGATGACCCGGTCATGCACAAAGTTGTATGCCATGCTGCCATCTCTAGGTGCCTTGCTGCTGTGCTGCTGTATCAGTTGCAGGGCTTCGGCCAGGCCTGCCTTGCGGGCCTTGTCTTCCTCGCGCTGCTGGTTCAGCAGGCGGTCGCGTTCCTGCTTTTCCTGGCGCTGGCGTTCTATATCGGACTGGATATTGGCGTCCGGGTCCTCTGTCTTGATGCCGGACTTGCGCAGCTTGGTTTGCTTGCGCTTGGTGTCCTTGGCTTTCTTCGCCTGGCCCTTGTTCGCCATGCCCATGTTCAGCAGCTGATCCTGCAGTGTGCGCGCCATTATCGTAACTACCCGTGACTGAAAATCTGCCGCACTATAGCATAATCTCTGCACTGATTAGGAGCCGTACCACGGTGCCGATGCCTGCTGCGCTGGTGTACTATGGCGCTGCCTGGGCCCGGGTTATGATTGCGTTCGGCAGGCTGAAGAATCCATTGTGCCTTGTGTCATTATCCTTGAATGGGAGTCCTGCGCGTGTCTGATCTGGTCGAGCTGTTACCTGCCATTGTGGCATTGACTCTGCTGTCGGTATCCCCTGGGCTGGACACGCTGCTTACGGTGCGCAATGCGGCGCGCGGCGGGGTGGCCGATGGCGTGGTGACCAGCTTTGGTATCTGCAGTGGACTTTTTGTGCATGCGGTGCTGTCAGCCTTGGGCATATCGGTATTGCTGATGCAGTCGTCCGTGCTGTTTGGCGCGCTCAAGATGGCGGGTGCCGCATACCTGGTCTGGCTGGGGTGGGGCAGTCTGCGCCAGGCAGTGCGTGGCCGCGGGCAGCAGGCCGCAGCGGACTCGGTGCAGGCGGTAATGCAACAGAAGGTCTCTTTCTGGCGCTGCGGGCGCGAGGGCCTGTTGTCGAATCTGCTTAACCCCAAAACCATCATCTTTTATATGGCGTTTCTGCCCCAGTTCATTGATCCCGCCGGCGCTGTGCTGCCGCAGGCGCTGCTGCTGGCGGCGATACACTTTGTTATCGCCATGAGCTGGCAGTCGCTGCTGGCCGTGCTTACCTGCCGAGTACGGGGCTGGGTGCGCTTGCCAGTATTGCGCAGGCTCTGTCATGGCGTGACGGGTCTGGTGATGGTGGCGCTGGGCGTGCGATTGGCGCTGGCAAAAATTTAACAGCGTGCTGCCAGGATTGTGAGCAGACAGCGGGAAATTGATCACCGAGGTGAAGGATGCGAATAGCGGTATTTTGTGGCTCGGCGGACGGGCGTACCGGCAGCCGGTACAAGGATGCGGCCTTTGAGCTGGGTCAGGTATTGGCGAGGCGCAGTATTGAAGTAGTGTACGGCGGTGCCCGGGTGGGTCTTATGGGCGCGGTCGCCAGCGGTGCCCTGAGTGAGGACGGCAAGGTGATAGGTGTATTGCCCAAAGGGTTGGCGGATCGGGAGTTGGCGCACCCGGAACTGACTGAGTTGCGGCTGGTGGAAACCATGCACCAGCGCAAGGCGCTGATGTCGGATCTGGCGGATGCCTTTATCGCGTTGCCAGGCGGTGTGGGAACCTTTGAGGAAATTTTTGAAATCTGGTGCTGGGCACAGCTGGGAATTCACCACAAGCCGTTTGGCCTGCTCAGTATCGATGGTTACTACGACAAGCTGGTGGAATTTGTTCACCACAGCGGCGAGGAAGGTTTTGTCCGGCCCGAGTACGTGGACATGTTGTTGGTTGAGCGTGATGCGGAGCAGTTGCTGACGGCCTTTAAGTTCTATCAGCCGCCGGCGGACAAATGGGGCTGAGGGGTACGGCTGCGGCCGTGCTCAAGCAGTGAAGGCGCCTGGCGAACGATTGCCGGGGCGCCTTGGGGGCATGTCAGATGTTAATTGTCAGCACAAAGGTGGCTGCGAGGCGGGCTGGCATTACTTAACCTGCTGCGAAGCACCTGACTCTTTAATAATGGGAGGGGGCTGATTTTCGTGCCGTTTTGCGTTAAATGGAACCACTATGCACAAGCTACATCCCTGTAGCTTGTCCGGTGGGCGGCTAACGCTGTGGTAATCGGCAATCCTGCCGATTTATCGCCTTATAACAGCGCAAAACCAGCTCGAATCAGCCGGCTCTCGCTACGGTCAGCATCCTCGGACAGCCTCCTACTTGCGCACGCCCTCGATATTCAGATCCAGATAGATGGTTTCAGCGGCGGGCCCCAGATTGTAGTTGATGCCGAATTCTTTCAGTTTCAGCTCGGCGGTGCCCTTAAAGCCTGCGCGATAGCCGCCCCAGGGATCATCGCCTTCGCCGACGCGGGTGACGTTGATGGTCACGGGCTTGGTGATGCCGTGCAGGCTCAGATCGCCCTTGAGTACGCCTGTGCCATCACCGTTGGTCTTGTAGGAGGTGCTGATGAAGGTGATTTCAGGGTAGGTTGCCGCATCCAGAAATTCGGCGCTGCGCAGATGCTTGTCGCGCTCGGCCTGGTTGGTGTTGACGCTGGCGGCCTCGATGGTGATGGCTACGCTGGCGCTGTTCGGGTCGGCGGCATCGTAGTTAAAGCTGCCATCGAACTTTTCCAGCCGGCCTGTGACCCAGCTGAAGCCCAGGTGGTTGGCGCGAAAGTTGACGGATGCGTGCGCGCCTTCGGTGTCGATGGCGTATTCGGCGGCATAGAGCGGCCCTGCGGCGAGCAGTCCGCCCAGTGCCAGGCATTTGATCAGGTTCGTTTTCATGGGTTCTCCCGGGTAATTCCAAGAATGCGTGTCAGGGTTGAGTCTTTGTCGACAAAATGATGTTTCAGCGCCGCCAGGGCATGCACCGTAGAAAGCGCAATCAGGGCCGTTGAGCTCCAGTAATGGATAATGCCGGCCTTGTCGGCCTGGTGATGCAGCTCGATTGGTAGCGGCGGTACCGAGAACCAGTTGAATACAGCGATGTCATGGTCTCCTGCGGTTGACATGACATAGCCGGAGATCAGCGCTGTGATCATCAGCAGATAGAGCAGGGAATGGGCGCTTTTGGTCATCAGACGGGTGGCGAGCCCGTGGGCGGGCAGGGCGCAGGGCGCGCGATCCATGCAGCGACACAGCAAGCGCAGACCCAGCATGAGCAACAGCAACATGCCCAGACTGCGGTGCCAGTGGGGCAGTGTCTTGTAGTTGGGGTCGTAGTAACCCAGGTCGATAATATAAAGGCCGAGGAAGTAGAGCCCGAAGACCGCGACAGCCATGAGCCAGTGCAGACTGATAAGGGGCCAGCCATAGGTTTCATCGTCGTTTCTGAGTTTGAACTTCACTGCCATGATTGCCCTTTGGTGCTCCTGCCCCTCGTATCGGGTAGATTAGTCCGTTGCGTACAGTATAGGTTCCGCAGTCTGGGAGCGCGGTAGATTCAGCTCCAGGCAGCTCCAGGCAGCGTCATGCAGCACAGTGCAGTCGAGCCTGTCGCGGATTTGCTGGCGCGGCGAAACTTTATTCGAATTAAACGTTATTTCAACATTCATTTACACCGGAAAAGGATGCTTTGCCCCATGACATGGATGAGCTGGTTGTCACTTTGTGCGATTTGCCTGGCGGGTGCCGTATCACCAGGCCCGAGCCTTGCGGTCGTGCTGCGTCATACGCTGGGCGGCGGTGGGCGCCACGGCATGATGACGGGCGTCTGTCATGCGCTCGGTGTCGCGCTCTGGGCGCTGGTGACTGTCGCCGGCCTGTCGGTGCTGATTCTTGAGTCCGAGGCGTTATACAGAGTCATTACGCTGGCGGGCGCGGGCTATCTCGTCTGGCTCGGGATCAAGGCGCTGCGCAGTTCCGGTGGTGGGGCTTTGCAGGCCGAGGCGGGCAAGCCTGCAAGCCTGGTACGTGCTGGTATTGATGGTTTCATGATCTCGGTACTTAATCCCAAGCTGGCCGTATTCTTCCTTGCGCTGTTTTCCCAGTTCGTATCCCCTGGCATGTCGCTGGCAGGCCAGGCGTTGATGATTGGTACGGCGGCGGTCATAGACGGCCTCTGGTATTGCCTGGTGGCGCTGTTTCTGTCCCGTACCGGGGTGCTGGCCTGGCTGGCCCACCGTAGCCGCACTATCGATCGAACCACCGGGGTTATTCTGCTATTGCTGGCGCTGCGCGTGGTGCAGTTGCAGGCGTAGCGCAGTGATTTTTTCTTTTGCAATCAATCCTTTTGCATTCTTCATCGAGGCTGGTATACTGCGCGCCTGTCTCGTTCGAGGCTGGTCAGACGACCATGTTATGGTAGCTCTGCTGGTCCTCCCGCAACGATAAACCGTGAATCTGGTCAGGCCTGGAAGGGAGCAGCCACAGCGGTCGACTCGTGTGCCGGGATGTGGCTGGTGGAGCTGCCCCCAGTTTTAGATAACTTCTTGTTTTACCTTGAGTTATTGGTGTTGCCTTATGTCTCGCGTACAAGTGCGACACATGGCCAGACCTACTGCGTATATCGAGCCCTCTCGACACTCCGTTTTCTACTTACGTATACCCAAGCCCCTGCGTTCATCTTTTCCCAGACCTGATATTCGTCGCTCGCTTGAGACCAAGTGCAGGCGTCAGGCCATCGCAACATGTGCCCCGATATGGATCCTCGGTGAATTTTCGGTTTGATTGGCAAGGGCCTTGTGCTTTGCATCAATAGGCGCTGCTCTATAGAATGAGGCTACCTTCGCTGCCATTGAACACGCCAATTTTATGAGCAATTCCAGTCATTTAGCCGAGCTTGTCCAGCAGTTTTGCACCCAGCGTCCGATTCGGGCCGGATCACTGATCATTACCATCTTTGGTGATGCCATAGTGCCGCGCGGCGGTACCGTCTGGCTGGGTAGCCTGATAAAGGTGCTGGAATCCTTCGGGCTGAATCAACGCCTGGTGCGCACCTCGGTGTTTCGTCTGAGCAAGGAGGAATCCTGGCTGTCGGCCGAGCAGCTGGGGCGGCGCAGCTATTACAGCCTCACGGCCCAGGGGCGGCGGCGTTTTGACAAGGCCTTCAAGCGTATCTATCTGCCGGTGCTGCCTGAGTGGGACGGGTCCTGGTGTCTGGCGGTGCTGTCCCAGGTGCCGGTGGACAATCGCCAGCAGGTTCGCGACGAGCTGAGCTGGATGGGCTTTGGTTCCTTCTCGCCGATTCTCATGGCCATGCCCCACTGCGACATGCAGGAGGTACGCAACACCCTGCAGGAGCTGGGTGCGCTGGATGACTGCATTCTGTTTGAAACCCGTGAAGGTGATGCCTTTTCGTCCCAGGCGCTGCGTGAACAGTCCCGCGAGTGCTGGAATCTGGATCAGGTGTCGGACAGCTATAGGCACTTTCTGGAACGCTTTCGCCCGGTGTGGCAGGAGATGAAGGCGCAGGACAGTCTCGACCCCTGCGAGTGCTTCCTTGCCCGTACCCTGCTTATTCACGAGTACCGCAAGGTCCTGCTGCGCGACCCGCAACTGCCGGCCGAACTGCTGCCGCCGGACTGGAGCGGTGTGGCGGCGCGTCAGCTGTGCCGCAACCTCTACAGCCTGGTGTGCGCGGCCTCCGAGCAATATATCGCCGAGAATTTCGAAACCGCCGATGGCCCGTTGCCCGAACCCATGCCGACCTTCTACAAGCGCTTCGGTGGCGTTAAGGCCTGAGCTTAGCTCAGGCTGCGCAGACCTCCGCTGTGCGCCCGATTCCTGCCACTTGCTAGTGTACTGCTTCGCCCTAATGGGTGCTCCCTGCGGGCGACCCGCTAAAAGCGCCTCTAAGAGCGAAGCAGTACACTAGGGTCCTCACACAAATTGGTTCCATCTGGTGGAACCAGATTGGCTGGCGCTGGCGGGCGTTCCCAAGAATGATGTTGTCATCTCCACGAGCAAACGGGATCGAGGGCATGACAACAACAATCAATACGCATCGTCGCAACTTTCTGCGTGCCGGCGCCCTGTCGCTGGCCGCATCCGCGCTGCCGGCCTGGGCCGTCAAGGCCGGCGCCGTCAACTCGCCGGAACAGCGGCTGGGGCTCTCGGCGCTGGAGCTGTCGCGGCCATCAAGGCCGGCAAGGTGAGCTGTGTCGAAGTGATGCAGACCTACCTGGACCGCATCGAAAAATACAATCCCACCTACAACGCCATCGTCTCGCTGCGTCCGCGCGAGGAGCTGCTGGCCCAGGCGCGTCAGGCCGATGCCGAGCTTAACAAGGGCCTGTATCGCGGCTGGATGCACGGCTTTCCCCATGCGGTGAAGGACCTGGCCGCGACCCGGGGTATCGCCACCTCCATGGGCTCGCCAATCCTCAAAAACTGGGTACCGGAACACGACGCCGTCTTCGTCGAGCGGCTGCGCAATGCCGGTGCCATTCTGATCGGCAAGACCAACACCCCGGAATTCGGGCTCGGCTCGCAGATCTACAACAGCGTTTTCGGAGTTACCCGCAACGCCTGGGATTCGAAACTCTGCGCTGGCGGTAGCAGCGGTGGCGCGGCGGTGGCACTGGCCACCTCGATGGTGCCGGTGGCCGATGGCAGCGACATGATGGGCTCGCTGCGCAACCCGGCGGCCTACAACAACGTCATCGGTTTTCGTCCGACCCAGGGGCGCGTGCCCTTCGGCCCGACCGGTGAGGTGTTTTACCAGCAGCTCGGCTACGAGGGTCCGATGGGGCGCAACGTGCGCGATGCCGCCCAGCTGCTCGCCACCATGGCCGGTTTCGATTCCCGGGTACCGCTGTCGCTGGAATCGGACCCTGCGCAGTTCGCAGGCTCCCTGGATATCGAGACAAAAGGCATGAAGATCGCCTGGCTCGGCGACTTTCAGGGCTATCTGCCGATGGAGGAGGGCGTGCTGTCGCTGTGCGAGTCGGCCCTCAAGCGCTTCAATGATATGGGCGTCAGCGTCGAGGCGGTGGACATGAAGCATCCGATGGACGAGGTCTGGCAGACCTGGCTCACAATGCGTCACTTCCTCATCGCCGGCATCGCCAAGGGACTTTATGCCAGGGAGGAGAACCGGGCGCTGATGAAGCCGGAGGCGATCTGGGAAATCGAAGGCGGGCTCGAGTTGTCCGCCATGGATGTCTATGCCGCGTCCGAAGCGCGTACCCGCTGGTACCAGGCGCCGAAGCCTTTATACCGCGTGAGGGCTTCGCGGCGGGGCGCCGCTCCTACGGCCGGTGGTCTTGGCTGGGATCCCCTAGATGTCGCGCACCCAACGAGACCCAAACCCCGCGCCTAAGCCTTTTTGCCGCGGGTGGTTTTTCGCGGCGAGGCGCCGCTCCCGCAGAATATCGGTACGCCTCTGTCCGTAGGAGCGGCGTCCCGCCGCGAACAGGGCTAATCAAGCGCCTCGAGGCTGCGTCGGTAGAGCTCTCGCAACTGCGCGAGCTGTTCGGCCTCGACCAGGGCTGCAGACTTCTCCAGCTCGCGCGCCCTGGCGCAAAGCGCTGACAGTCCGAAATTGGCGCAGGTGCCGGCCAGCTTGTGCAGCTGTTCGGGGTGCGCGGTGTCGGATGTTTCCAACGCGTCAAGCAACTGCTCGCATTGCTCGTGCATCCGGGCCAGCAGCGATTCGAAACGCTCCTCGCCGAGCAGCTGCCGGTGCTGGGCCAGCAGTCCGGTGTCGAGCAGGTCATTGCCGGTTTCGGGCGGTGGCGCGGCGAATCCGGCCCGCTCGTCGTAGAGCTGGCGCTGCAGTTCACTGAACTGCAAAGGCTTGCCGATAACGGCATCCATGCCGGCGTCCAGATACTGCTGAATTTCCGGCCCGGTGACGGAGGCCGTGAGGGCAATAATGCGCACCGCGGCCCGGCTGCTGTCGGGGTGCTGGCGCATACGCCGGGCGGTTTCGACACCGTCCATGTCCGGCAGGTGGATATCCATCAGCACCAGGTCGTAGTCATGGTCATTGTGCATCGACAGCGCGGTATAGCCGTCATCGGCGATGCTGACGCGGTGACCTTCGCTTTCGAGCAGTCCGCGGGTGACCTGCTGGTTGATCTCGGTATCCTCGACCAGCAGTATATCCAGCGCCCGGGCGGGCTTTGACCTTTGGACAGGCTCAGGCGCATCGCTGGCGGGGTGCTCGGCCAGTGCATAGTCGAGCTCGAACCAGAACAGGCTGCCGCGGCCCTCGGTGCTGCTAAAATCAATCCGGCCCTGTTGCAGCTCCACCAGGCGCCTGCAGATCGACAGGCCCAGCCCGGTGCCGCCAAAGCGCCGTGTAATGGTGCTGTCGGCCTGGCTGAAGTGGGCGAAGATGCGCTCTTTGGCCCCCTGGGGTATGCCGATGCCGGAATCCTCCACCTCGAAGCGCAGCCGTACCCGCCTGTCGTCCAGTGCCTGGCTGCGCACCCGCAGTGCCACATAACCCTCCTGGGTGAACTTGAGCGCATTGGAACTCAGGTTGAGCAGCACCTGACTCAGCGCGCGCCTGTCGCCGCAGACGGCATCGGGCAGGGTATTGTCCAGGCGCACGATCAGCTGCAGGGTCTTTTCCCGGGCCAGGGACTCCAGCAGCGGGCGCATGTCGTCGATGACCTGGCGTACCGAGAACGGCCGCTGTTCCAGCGTCAGCTGGCCGGCTTCGATCTTGGTGAAATCCAGCACGTCGTTCAGGATCGACAGCAGGGTGCGGCCAGACTGGTAGATGGCATTGACCTGGGTCTGCTGCTCGGCCGAGAGCGGGGCGCGCATGAGCAACTGGGCCATGCCCAGAATGCCGTTCATCGGCGTGCGGATTTCATGGCTCATGGTGGCCAGGAACTGGCTCTTGGCCTCGCTGGCGGCTTCCGCCTTTTCCCGCGCCAGTTCGGCCTGTTCCTTGGCCTTGCGTTCACTGATATCACTCAGCGAGCCTTCGTAGTAGAGCAGATTGTCCTGTTCGCCCAGCACCCGGCGTGCCGACACCGACACGAACAGGGTCTCGCCGTCACGGCGATACCAGCGGGTTTCGAAGTTCAGTACCCGGTCCTCGCGATCGAGCGTCTGCATAAAGCGTCGCAGCGCCGACGGGTCGCTGAAGCACTGCCGGCCGACGTTGTCGACCTGCTGCACGAAAGTGTCCGGGCCGCTGTATCCGAGCATGCGCGCCAGCGCCGGATTGACCGAGATGAAGCGGCCTTCCGGCAGGATGCGGAAAATGCCTTCGATGGCGTTCTCGAACAGCGAGCGGTAATCCCGTTCGGACTGCTGCAGGCTCGAGTAGAGTTTGGCGTTCTCGATCGAGATGGCGGCCTGGGACGTCAGGATCTGCAGGGTCTTGAGACGATCTGCGTCGAATACATCGCGGTTTTCACGATGCTCGAGGTAGAGCAGGGCGGTCAGGTTGCCGTGGTACAGAATCGGCAGACAGAGCAAGGATCGCGGCTGCTGTGCGCGGATATAGGTATCCTGGGCAAACATCGGATGGATGCTAGCGTCGTCCAGCACCAGGTCTTCCCGGGTGCGGGCTACGTAGTGCAGCAGACTGACCGGCAGCAGGTCGTCGCCGTCATCCAGCGGCCGGTCGCTGAAAAAGCGCGGATCCTGCTCGGCATCGGTCTGGGCGGCGATTAGCAGTTGCCGGTCGCGGGACAGGACCAGCAGCGCCCGCTGGCCGCCCGCATTTTGCAGCGCCAGGTGCATCAGGCGGCCGAGTAAGGGTTCCAGCATAATTTCGTCGGAGATCGCCTGGGACGCGCGGATCACCGAGGCGATGTCGAACGCCTGGTTGCTGAGGATCCCGGCGGCTGGCGGGGCCGCCTCCTGGGCGGCGGAGACCGCATCGCCCCGCACCAGGTCGGGACCGTAGCGCTGCTCCATCTGCCGCAGTTTCGCCACCGCTCCCCAGTCGGCGTAGCGTCGCCGCGCTTGTTGCAGATAGAGCCGGGCGATGGGCGTATTGCCACCGTCGAGGTAGAAACTGCCGGCACATTCGGCCGCCAGCGCCGCCTCGAACAGGAAGCCCTGCTGCTCTGCCTGCTCTATCGCCCGGTCGTAATGCCGGGTCGCCCGCCCGGCACGGCCGCGCAGGCGGCAGAACTCCGCCTTGACCAGTGACAGCGAATGCCGGTAGTTGTCCGGCGCCTGCAAGGCCCTTTTGCGCAGTCTGACCAGCGCCGGCAGAAGCCGCACCAGGCCCCGCCAGCGGCCGGCGGCGGAGCGGTTGCGCAGCAACGCAAGTTCCGTCAGCAGCCGCCAGCTGCCGAGCCAGGCGGCGGAGAAGGTGCCGCCGATGTAGAGGCGCAGCCGGTGCGCGTCGCGCAGCTGCAGCCGGGCACTGGCGTAATCGTTGAGCACGAAGCTTAGCAGTCCGCTGTAGAAATGATGCAGAGCCAGGGCGGTCAGGTGGTTGTCCTTGCGATGTCGGGCCAGCATTTCGACATCGCGGTAGTAGCGGCCGTCGAGGCGCCCCGGAGTCGTGCTGTTGCCCCTCAGGTTGTCCACCACCTGCTGGAGCAGCAGCGAGTACTGCAGCGACTGCTGCTGGCCGGACTTGCGCAGCTGGTCGATGTAATCGGCCAGCAGAGGCTGCAGCGCATCGAGGCTGGAGGACAGTGGAAAACTGTACTGGATATGGCCGGCCAGCGCGTAGGCGGCCCATTCAACATCGCCGGTCTCCTGCGCCAGGTCGTGGGCATGCTGCAGGTCATCGCGGCAGGCCGCGAGCGGCTCCCGGTAATGCCGGACGTAGGCGTTGAACAGGTACAGCGTGCGGTGGTGGTTGAGCGGTGTCGCTGCACTGCGGTCCAGTTCCAGAGCGAGCTGACCCAGCCGGTAACCCTGGCCGGTGGCGTCGAACTGGCCGCAGAGCACACCGCCGAAACCGGCCAACGCCAGGGCCGTGTCCGGCGTACGTCCGTGGCGCAGCGTCAGCTCGACGCTGCGGGCTGTGACCAGCGGTCGCAGGCCCGAGCTGGAAAATTTCACCACGCCGAACATGCCGGTGAGCAGGCGCAGGGCCGCCTCGGTCTCCGGCAAACGGGCCGCCGGCGCCTTCAGGATGCGCTCGGGCGTGCGGCTGAGCAGCTGCCACTCGGCCCGCAGCAGCCCGGCCAGGCTGTGACGCCGGCCCGGCTTCTCGGGCAGATCGACACCGAGCTGGGCCAGCACCCGCAGCGCGGTTTTCAGCGCGGCCTGGAAACGATTGCGGAAAATCTGCGACTGGATGCGGATTTCCTGGCCGCGCACCCGGTCGAGCAGGCAGCGGCCGTGCTGCTCGACCCGGTCGATCAGGCGATCCATCAACTCCGTCTCGCCACGTATGCAGGCCGCTTCGGCGCAGGCCTGGTGCAGGTTCAGCGCCAGGTCGTAGTCGTCGGACCAGATCCCGGGCGGCAGCAGTTCGAGGCCCGCCTGCAGGTATTCGAGGGCGCTATCGAAGGCGGCGGACTGGCGCGCGCGCGCTCCCGCCTGCAGGTTCAGCCGTGCCAGTGCCAGCCGTTCCCCGGGAGCATCGATCAGCGACCGTGCCTGGTTGAGGTGGTTAGCAATCTCGAACACCCGGCTCTCGATGTCGGCGGCATCAAGGCTCTGTTGCATCAGCCGGCCGATACGCAGGTGCAGTGGCCTGAGGTTCGCCTCCTCGATCAGCGAATAGGCCGCCTGCTGGACGCGGTCGTGCACGAAACGGTAGCGCGTGCGCCCGTTATCGAGGCGCAGCAGCTGGTAACTGTCGTCCAGCGGCACGATCAGGCCTTCGGTCAGCGCTGGCCAGAGGTGCTCGGCGACGTCGCTGGCCGATTGCTCGCTGACGATCGTCAGGGTGCGCAGTGTAAAGGTGCTGCCGATGCAGGCGGCCAGCGGCACGATGCGCTGGGTGCCCGGTGGCAGTCGCTGGATCTTGCTGACCATCAGCGTCAGGACGTCGTCGCTCATCGCCTGGGCGCGGATGGCATCCTCCTCCCAATGCCAGGTCTGGTCGCGCAGCTGCAGCAGACCGTCTTCGTGCAACGCATAGAGAAACTGGCTGAGGAAGAACGGGTTACCCTGGGTCTTCTCCATGCACAGCTGCGCCAGCGGCCGCAACCGGGGCGCTGCGTCACTCAGGGCATCCGCCAACAGCTGGCAGACGTCGGTGAGGTTGAGCGGTTCCAGGCGGTACTCTTGCGGCGGTCGGGGACCCTGGCGTAACTGCGTCAAGGTGCGTTCGAGCAGGTGGCCCGCACCGACTTCCTGCTCTCGGTAGCTGCCGATCAGCAGCAGATGCGGGACTTGGGCCGAGCCGACGAGGTTTTCAAGCAGTTGCAGCGATGCCGGGTCGGCCCACTGCAGATCGTCGAGAAACAGCAGCAGCGGATGCCCGGCGCCGGCCAGGACGCCGAGCATGCGGCGGATCAGGCGCGAGAATCGGTTCTGCTCCTCGAGCGGGGGCAGCAGCGGAACCTCCGGCTGGGGGCCCAGGATCAGCTCGAGTTCCGGCACCAGCTTGATCAGCACCTCGGCCTGGCCGCCAAGCGCCTGCTGCAGCCTATCCCGCCAGCGGTCGATCCGACTTTCGGACTCGGTCAGCAGTTGCCGGATCAGCCCCTGCAGCGCGATGTAGATGCCGAGATAGGGGCGGTTGCGGCGGAACTGGTCAAACTTGCCGCTGCTGAAATGGCCACCGCATGCGTTGACGTGCTGGCGCAGTTCGTGCACCAGACTCGACTTGCCCACGCCGGCGTAGCCGCTGATCAGCACCAGTGCCTGGTCGCCACCGGCGCAGCGGTCGTAGATGCCGCTGAGCTGGCCCAGCAGTTCGTCGCGGCCATAGAGCGCCTGTGGCAACTGCAGCCGGGCAGAGCGGTCCTCGCTTCCGACCTCGAAGTCGTCGATCCGGCCCTCGCGGCGCCACTGCTCAACACAGCGGCGCAGGTCGTGGCAAAGGCCGTAGCCCGACTGGTAGCGCAGTGCGGCGTCCTTGGCCAGCAGCTTGTGGATGATCCGTGCAACCGCCCGTGGTAGCCGCGGGTTGAGGGCATCGGGCCAGGCGGGGGGCTTGGCGATCTGGCTGTGTACCAGTTCCAGACCGTCGTCGCTGCAGAAAGGCGGCTGGCCGGTCATCATTTCGAACAGGGTCGCGCCTAGGTTGTAGTAGTCGGTGCGATAGTCGATGGACCGGTTGATGCGCCCGGTCTGTTCCGGCGCCAGGTATGGCAGCGCCGCGGCTTCCAGCCGAGCCGTGCCCCAGCTCGCCTGCTCGCGACTTAGCCGGGTCGCGTGACTGAAGTCGATCAGCGTGGGTTCGAGGGTCCGGCGGTCGAGAATGATGTGTTCGGGGCGGATCTGTTTGTGGATGATCCGCGCCTCGTGTAACTGGGCCAGGGTCTCGGCCAGGCGCAACGCCACCGGCAGCCACTGCTGCCAGTTCCCGGTTCCCGCGTCGAGCGCCCGGCGCAGCGGCAGGTCGCCAATATCCCGAAACAGGATCGCCGGTCCGCTGTCGAGCTGCAGCAGTTGCAGGACCCGGGGCACGCCCGCGATCTTGAGGCTTTCGAGGATATCGAACTCGTGCTGGAAGCGGCTCAGCCGCTCGGGATTGTTCTGCTGGCGCCGCAGCTGCTTTATTACCAGCGGCTGATTGTCCGCGAGCCGGATGGCGCGGCTCAGGGTGCAGGCCGCGCCCCGGTGCAGTTCGGCCTCGATGTGGTAGCCGCCGGGCGCGTTCATTGGATCCTCCTGGCGGTGCGGCTAAGACGCCAATACTGCTGAGCGGCCATGGTCATGGGTTCAACTCAGGGTACCTGCGAAAACGTAGCCGGCACCGTGGGCTGTGAGAATCAGCTGCGGATTGGAGGGATTATCCCCCAGTTTGCGGCGCAGGCGGCCGATAAGCACATCCACCGAACGGTCATTGGGGGTCCATTCGCGGTCGTGGATTGCATCCATCAGGTGGTCGCGGCTGAGCACGTGGCCGGCGTGGTCTATCAGCGCCTGCAGCAGCTTGAACTCACCTTCGGGCAGCCGTTCGAGCTGGCCGTCGGGCCCGGCCAACTGGCGCTTGTTGATATCCAGCGCCCAGCCCTCGAAATGCCAGCAGAGACTTTCGCGGTTGCCGTTACCGGCGCCCTGGCTGGAACCCCGGGCGCGCCAGAGCAGGTTCTTGACCCGCACCAGCAGTTCGCGGGGGTTGAACGGCTTGGTGACATAGTCGTCGGCACCCAGCTCCAGCCCGACGATACGATCTATTTCGTCGCCCTTGCTGGTGACCAGGATAATGCCGACGGTGGAGGTCGCCCTCAGTTCCCGTGTCAGGGTCAGGCCGTCTTTGCCGGGAAGGTTGATGTCGAGCAACACCAGATCGATGCCGTCACGGCCGACGCGAGTCGGCAGGTCGTCGGCCTGCTCGGCTTCGCTTATCCGGTAGCCCTCCTTTTCGAAGTAGCTGACCAGCAGCGAGCGGGAGGCGAAATCGTCCTCCACGATCAGTATGTGGGCCGCACGGGTGGGGTTGGTTGGCATTGATCGGGCTCTCCAGTCTTCAGGGCTCAGAGTCTAGCAACGGCGCAGGGCCGGGGAAAGCGGGGCGTGATTCGGACTTTGATTAATTAAATCCTTTAAAAACAGAGTGTTTTAAATTTTCGGCAGGGTGTTGTTACAGCTCGTTACATTCGTCTACAACTTAGCACAAATGGAGGGAACTTCATTTACAGCTAAGGTGTAGATTGGCTCCAAGTGCAACATCATCAGTGAGGGAGTGGTGGCTTTGACTAAGCAGAACAAGAAACGCGTGCCCCTCGTGGGACCGGCCCTGGCACTGGTAGCAGTGCTCGCGGCCCCTGCAATGGCCGCTCAGCCGGACGGCGAGACGATTATCCGTAACAATTGCCTGGCCTGTCACAGCGAGACTGGTGACAAGGCGGCGCCGTTTTCGCGCATCAGCGAACAGCGCAAGACGCCGGAAGGCTGGCGGATGACCATCAACCGCATGCAGGCGCTGCGCGGCGCGAAGATATCGCCCGAAGACAAGCGTGCGCTGATCCAGTATCTGGCGGACAACCAGGGCTTGGCGCCGACGGAGGCCGAGCCCTACCGCTACCTGCTGGAGCAGGACACCAATCGGGTTGAAGAGGGCATCGACGAAGGCCTTGGCCAGATGTGCGCCCGTTGCCATTCAGGCGCGCGCTTCTCGCTACAGCGCCGTAGCGAGGACGAGTGGAAGCGCCTGGTGGACTTCCACATGGGGCAGTTCCCCACCATCGAATTCCATTCCCTGGCCCGTGACCGGGCCTGGTATGACATCGCCAAGAATGAGACCGCAGTGGAGCTGGGTAAGAATTTCCCGCTGATCACGCCGCAATGGAATAGCTGGAAGACGGCGCCCAAGGCCGACCTGACCGGCCGCTGGCGCGTGCTGGGATTCGTTCCCGGCAAGGGGCAGTTCGATGCCTGGATGAACGCCGCCAAATCCGAGAGCGGCTATCAGCTGCAGCTTGAGGGCCAGTACGCCGACGGCAGCAAACTGTCCGGCAGCGGCAACGCGCGGGTCTACACCGGTTACGAATGGCGCGCGGCGCTGACCATTGATGGCGTGAAGATGCGCCAGGTGATGGCGGCCGATGCCAAGGGCGGCGAGATGGCAGGGCGCATGTTCCCGGCCGCCGAGCGGGCCATCGGTGGCGAGCTGCGGGCCGTGCGCGACCAGGGTGAAGCCGAAGTGATCGCCGTGATGCCGTCCTTACTGCGCCAAGGCGAAAGCGCCGAGCTGACCATTCTCGGCCAGCATCTGGAAGGTGATGTATCCCTAGGCGAGGGCATCGAGATCGAGAAAGTGCTGGAGCGCGACGACGATAGCATCCGTGTGCTGGCCAGGGCGACCGGTTCCGAGGGGGCCCGCAGCCCGAGTGTTGGGTCGGCCAGCCTTGAAGGCGGTCTGTCCGTGTACCAGACGCTGGCCCGCGTCGAAGTGGTGCCCGCTAATGCCCTCACCCGCATCGGCGGTAACGGCGGCGAAATGGAGAAGGTTCGGGCGGTCTACCGTGCGGTTGGCTACAGCGCTGGTGCCGATGGTAAGGCGGGTACCGAGGATGACTTGCGCCTGGGCTACATGCCGGCGACCTGGTCCATCAAGCCGGCCGACGAAGTGGCGGCCCACGACAAGGACGAAGACTTTGCCGGCAGCATCGATGCCCATGGCATCTTCACACCGGGCGATGCCGGCCCCAACCCTGCCCGCAAGATGTCAGCCAACAATGTCGGACGCCTGACGGTGATTGCCAGTGTGAACGATGGCGATGCGCAGGTGCGCGGTGAGGGCAGCATGCTGGTGTCCGTGCCGGACTTCGTCCGCCGCGTGCTGGACTGAGCATGCGCGCATCCCTGGCCACTGAACAGAACAACAAGAGGTGATTATGGGCACTATGTCTTTGGTAAAACCCAATCTGCATCGCATCGATGTGGATGCACGGCAGATGCTGTTTCACGTGCCCAGCAGCAGTATTTTCGAGCTGGATGAACTGAGTCGGGAAATGCTGGGCGTGTTCGACCAGCACGACAGGGTTACGGACGAATTGCTGGCGCCCCTTGTCAGCCGCTTTGGCCGCGAGGGTCTCGACGAGGCCCTGGCGGAATTCAAGGCACTGGAGATGATCGTCGATGAGGGTGTGGTGGCGCGGATCAACGCCACGCCACAGAAAGTTACCAAATTCCCGCTCACCACCGTGGTGCTGAACGTCAACACCGGTTGTAACCTGAGCTGCACTTATTGTTACAAGGAAGACCTCACCATCCCCTCCAAGGGGGAACTGATGGGGTATGACACGGCGATTCAGTCGGTCGAAATGCTGTTGCGCGAATCGCCGGATCAGGCGCGCTACAACGTGGTGTTTTTCGGTGGCGAACCGCTCAGCAACATGCCGCTGATCCGTGGGGTGGTGGACTACTGTGAAGAGCGGTTCGCGGCGCTTGATGCCACGGTCGATTTCACCCTCACCACCAACGCCACCCTGCTGAACGAAAAGCTGATCGACTGGTTCAATGCGCACCGCTTTGGCCTGACCATCTCGATGGACGGCCCCAAGGCGATGCACGACAAGAACCGTATCACCGTCGGCGGCCAGGGCACCTACGATGTGGTCAAGCGCAAGGTGGAGCTGCTGCTGTCCCGTTATACCGCCCGTCCGGTGGGGTGTCGTGTGACCCTCACCCGGGGTGTTACCGATGTGGAGCGTATTTTCGATCACCTCTACCACGAGCTGGGTTTTGCCGAAGTGGGCTTCGGGCCTGTGACCTCGGGGGATATCGAGGAATACAACCTCACCGCCGACGAGCAGCTCGAGGTGTTTGCCGGCATGAAACGCCTGGGGCTGAAGTACCTGGAGGCAGCCTCCAGGGGTGAGAATTTCGGTTTTGGCAATATGCACCAGATGCTCACCGACATGTACGAGGGCAACAAGAAACTGTTGCCCTGCGGTGCCGGTGTCGGCCTGCTGGCGGTGGACAAGGACGGCGGTCTTAACCTCTGTCACCGCTTTACCGGCTCCGACATGCCGCTGTTCGGCAATGTCAAGACAGGTATCGACAAGCCGCGTCTGGCCGAGTTTGTGGAACAACGCCTGGATCGCAGCAATACCGGCTGTGAAACCTGCCGTATCCGCAACCTCTGTTCGGGGGGCTGCTACCACGAAAGTTATGCCAAATATGGAGATCCGTCTCGACCGGCTTACCACTACTGCGATCTGTTGCGCGACTGGATCGATTACGGTGTGGAAGTCTATTCGCGGATCATGCTCAGGAACCCGGGGTTCTTCGAGGCCTACGTCTCTCCGAGGAGGAGTGCCTGATAATGAAACATCTTAAATCACTGAATAAAAAAGCCCATCTGATCAACCAGGCAGTGAGCCCGGAAGACGTTGAAGATGTTGTTGCGATGCAGACCGTTGTGGGCTGTACCGCGACTACCGATCCCGGCTGGGAACTGGACCCCTTCGGCGGCCTGGGGTCGCTGTGTCAGCCGATGGAGTCCGACCTCTACGGTTGCGCCGATGCCTGCTGGTGGCCGGCACAGGTGCCGGACACCATGAACAGCTACCCGGACTGGGGTGAGGGTGTGGCGAAGGCAGATAAGGACTGGCGCAAGCTGGACGGTATCTTTGAGGACGGCGAGTAACGGAGAGCGGCCCAGATGAAATTGAATACCCTAGTAAAATCCAGCCTGCTCGCCCCTATGGGTATAGCGGCGCTGATGTCGGCGGCGCCAGCCAGCGCCGATCAGGAATACCTGCTGACGGTCACGCGCCCCGGTCAGCTGCATGTGATCGACATGGCGACCAACAAGGTTGAGCGCAGCTGCGATATCCCCGGCAAGTTCGGCTCCGGTTCCATTGCACTGGCACCCAACGGCAAGACCGCCTACGTGCTGAGCAACATGACAGAAGATGTCTACGGCATTTCGATTCAGAACTGCGACATCACCTTTCATGTCGCGCAGTCCGAGGGCAACATCCGGGTAAAGTCGGTGCAGTCGATTACGGTCAGCACCGATGGCACCGAGCTCTATACCGTACAGAACCCGGTGCGACACCTGCCGGATCGGTTTGAAATTCTCGAGCCCAAACTCGCGGTGTACAAGATCGCTGACGGCATGGGCGCCAAACCAGTGCGGTCTTTCCCGGTGGAGCGTCGCATCACCAAGATTGCGGCGACCGAGACCGGTGAAGTTATCCTCGGGGGGGGTGATGTCACGGCCATCAACACCCAGACCGGTGCGGTGCGGATGGTCACGGCGCTGCAGAACTGGGATCGCGGGCCGCTCTGGGCACCGCCCGATGCGTTCGCCATGCACTCCCAGGGTGAGCAGACCAACGAGTACCTGATGCCGTACAGTACCGCCAAGTTCGAAGACGAATCCATGAACATGGAAACGGCGCAATGGTGGTGGGGCATGAGTCGGGTCAACCTGACGACGGGGGAAGCGGAACGCATGGAAACCGTACCCTTCCAGTTTATCGTCTTCAACTTCCTCACCGATCCGCGGGATTCCAATATCCTTTATGGCAGCTTCAATACGCTGTCCAAGCACGATATCAGCAAGCACGAGACACTGATTGTGCACGAGATGCCGCACACCTACTACAACCTGAACATTTCGGGCGATGGCAAGACGATCTACGTCGGTGGCACCAGCAGCGATATCTCGATTCACGACTCGGAAACTCTGGATAAAATCGGGTCGATCCAGCTTAGCGGGGACATGACCACCTCGGATCTGCGCGTGGCGACGATCCGGGACTGACGCCTTCTGATGCTTGTTAAAACTGAACGGGAGCTGACGCACTGCGTCGCCTCCCGTTTTTCCGTTATGATGTTGGCCTTCGCTGCTGTTGGCGTTTGCTATTTAACCTATAAAAATAATCAGGACTGCCCATGCTGAACTGGCTGGTAAGCGCCATCCACGCCGATAACCGGGACGCGTTGCGCCGGGGCTTTGAGTGGCTTTACAGCTTTGTACGCCCGCAGCGCCGTGCCATCGGCGGCCTGCTGCTGCTGTCGTTCGTGGCAACCCTGCTGGTGCTGCTGCAGCCCTGGCTGACCAAGCTGCTGATCGATGATGGCCTGCTGGCCGGCGACTATCAGACGCTGGTGAAAATCGCCCTGGGCATGATTCTGGTGGGGGTGTTCAGTACCGTGCTCGGCGGCCTGAACCGCTATCTGCACACACGGCTGTCGGGGCGCATCCTGTTTGCCCTGCGCTCGGATCTGTATGGCCACCTGCAGAAACTGTCGCCGTCCTTCTTTGGCCGCCGGCGCATCGGTGATCTGCTGTCACGCATCGATGGCGATGTGGCCGAAATCCAGCGCTTTGCCGTGGACAGCCTGTTTTCCGCCGTCAGCAGTGTGATCGGCCTGATCGGCGCCCTGATGCTGCTGCTGACCCTGTCCTGGAAACTGTCGTTGCTGGTGCTGGTGCTGATACCGCTGGAGACCCTCTGGCTACGCTGGATGCGGCGCAAGGTGGAACAGCGGGCCCGGGCGCTGCGAGAGCGCTCGGCGGACCTGTCGAGCTTTCTGGTGGAAACCCTGCCGGCGATGAAATTCATCCAGTCGGTGGGCCAGGAAGGATCTGAGCGGGACCGGCTGCAGCAGCACAGCGATCATTACCTGTCGGATTTGCTGAAACTGCAGGTCACCGAGTTCTTTACCCATGCCATTCCCGGCACACTGACCTCCCTGACCCGCGCCGCCGCCTTTCTGATCGGTGGCTGGTGGGTGATCAGCGGGCAATGGCAGCTGGGCTCGCTGATCGCCTTTTCGACCTATCTGGGCATGGCGACGGGGCCGGTCAACAGCCTGCTGGGGCTCTATGTCGCCGTGCAGCGCATGAGCGTGAGCCTGGGACGGGTGAACGAACTGCGCCAGGCGCCGGTGGATGTGCAGGCCAGCGCCGTGACTGTGCCACTGCCCCAGCATCTGCGCGGTGAGCTGCGCCTCAGTGAGGTGACCTTTGCCTATCCCGGACGTGATGTTGCTGTGTTGAATGGGGTCAGCTGCCATATCAGGCCCGGTCAGAAGGTGGCGCTCAGCGGTGCCTCAGGCGTCGGCAAGTCGACCCTGATCGACCTGCTGCAGCGCCATTTCGATCCGCAGGCAGGCCAGCTTAGTCTCGATGGGCTGGATATCAGACAGCTGAGCCTGGTGGATTTGCGCCGTGCCATTGCGGTCGTCAGCCAGGACATCACGCTGTTTCGCGGCACGCTGGCCGACAACATCCGCTATGCCTGCCCCGGCGCAACGGATGAGGCCGTACTGGCTGCCGCCCTGGAGGCGCAGCTTGGTGATCTGATCGCGACACTGCCCCAGGGCATCGATTCCCTGATGGGCGAGCGCGGTCAGCAGCTGTCCGGCGGCCAGCGCCAGCGCATCGCCATTGCCCGGGCGCTGCTGCAACAGCCGGCGGTGCTGGTGCTGGACGAGGCTACCTCGGCGGTGGATGAAGCCACCGAAGCCCAGGTCATTGCCGCCGTCGACCGACTCTTTGCCGACCGCACCCGCATTCTCATCAGCCACCGCAGGAGCACCCTGGCCGGGGCTGACCTGACCCTGGTCATGGCGGATGCGCAGCTGCGCGAGATCGCGGGCGAGGCGGTCGATGGCTAAAGCGCTCAGGGTTGGCATTGTCGACAGCGGCGCGAATGAGAGGATGCAGCTGTCGGTGGAGGCGGCGGCCGGTTTTGTCATTGAGCAGCAGCAACTCTGGCAGACCGAGGGCGTCGACGACCGGCTCGGGCATGGTTCGATGGTGCTGGACATCATTCATGAACTGGCGCCCGATGCACGCTTTGCGCTGGCCCAGGTATTCCACGACCGTTTCTCCACCACGGCGGTGCAGGTCGCGGCGGCCATCGACTGGCTGGTGGAACAGCAGGTTGCGATCATCAACCTGAGCCTGGGATTGCGCCAGGACAGGCCGGTGCTGCGAGAGGCCTGTGAGCGCGCACTAAGCGCCGGCGTGCTGCTCTGCGCCGCCAGTCCCGCCCGTGGCGAACCGGTCTACCCATCCACTTACCCGGGCGTCTTTCGCATGACCGGCGATGCCCGCTGCGCGCGTGATGAAATCTGCCATCTGGAAACCGAATTCGCCGATTTCGGCGGCCATGTAAGGCCGCTCGATGGTGCCCTCGGGGCCTCCGGCGCCAGCATGGGCTGCGCCCATATGACCGGCCATCTGGCGCGTTACCTGTCCGAAGGCGGGCAGGGCGGCCTGGCCGCCGCCCGCCACTGGCTGATCCAGCAGTCCAGCTACCAGGGGCCCGAGCAGCGTCGCTGATCCGGGGTGTGTCGTGCGACAGCCCGGTGCTTCTGTTACATCCTGTTACAATATCCCCACAAAACAGCACAAGCTGCGCGTAATTGGTTTACAGCGGCGTTTTAGTCTAGGGCAAGTATTCACAGTAACCCCGGTGCTGCGGCACCGGAGCCCGGAAGGACAGCACAGCCCATGCATAACAAGAATCTGCGTACGCTTTACCGTTCCCTGCTGCCGGCGGCCATTGCCGCGGTGCTTTCCACGCCGGCCTCGGCCTACAACCTGCTGGATGCCGACGGCAACAGCCTGGATCTGAATATCGAGGCCGTGTTCGGTGCCTTCAGCAGCGATGAAAACTACCTGTTTGATGGCGACACCGGCGGGGCCAGCTGGCAGGAAGGCTACATAAAGTATGGCCTGTCCGGCAGCCATGGCATGGCGGCGGACGCGGCTCTGTTCGGCGCTGTCAGCCTGCTGTCATCCGGTACCTGGGGTGACGGCGATGCCGGCGGATTCAGTTCCGGCAAGGAGCGCGACACTGACCTTGAAGATGCCTATCTGGGCTGGCGCTCCGGCAATCGGCTACCCGCGCTGGGTGAGAATGGCCTGGAACTGTCGTTTGGCCGGCAGAATTTCAGCATCGGCGATGGCTTCCTGATCAATGGCGATTCGCTCAATCTCGGTGATGCCCTCAACGGTGGCGGGCTGGATTTTGATCGTGGTGGCGCTTACTGGCTGGCGGCGCGCAAGGCGTTCGATCGCACTGCCGTGGCCCGGATCGGCGGCAGCGAAGGCCTGCGTGCCGACCTGTTCTGGCTCGAGTCCGACAACCACGGCCAGGCGGATATGGAACTCGGTGGCATCAATACCGAGTATGTAAGCGCGGCCGGCACAGTCGCACTGGCCTATATCGAAGGCCTGGATGTGAACGACCGCTATGCCCAGGCACTGGGACTGACGCACCGTGATGGTCAGCAAACCCTGAGCCTGCGTTTCCAGGGTAATGCCGGCGTCGACAACCTGTTTCTGTCCGGCGAATACGTCACCCAGGATCAGGGCGACAGCAGCCGCAAGGATGCCGATGCCTGGTACGCCGAAGCCGGCTGGACCTTCGCCGACGCGCCCTGGTCACCGAGCCTGACTTACCGCTATGCGAGCTTTGATGAAGGCTTCGATCCGCTGTTTTTTGGTTTTAGCCGTGGCTATGGCACCTGGTTCCAGGGCGAGGTGGCGGCCAACTATGCCGGCCCCTTCAACAGCGATGCCCAAGTGCAGCATCTGGGCCTGAAACTGCAGCCCACCGAGATGCTGAGCTTCGGGGCACTGTTTTTCGATTTCAGTGATACCAGCGCGGGAACGGGTGGCCTGAACGGGCAGGAGCTGGATTTGTACGCCGAGTGGGTGGTCAACGATCACCTGATCCTGAGTCCGCTGCTGGGCTTCTATTCGCCGGATAACAGCGATGCCATGGGTGGCAGCCAGATTGGTAACGACGATACAAACACCTATGCTCAACTCATAGCCATTATGCCGTTTTAATGAACTGACACTGTGACTTTTTGTCGCGTCGCCGTTGCCGGCGGCCCGACTTTGAATGTGAGGACCTTTGCATGAAAACCGATTTTTCCATGACCATTCATGGCCAGGCTGTTGCTGGCACACGGGGCACCTTCAAAGTGCTGAATCCGGCCACTGAAGAAACTGTCGCCCTGTGTCCGTCCGGATCGCCGGAGCAGGTGGATCAGGCGGTCGCGGCCGCCGCAGAGGCCTTCAAGACCTGGCAGTACAGCACCGACGCCACCCGGGTAGCCGCCCTGAACGCCATTGCCGACAAGTTCGAGCAACATGCCGCAGAACTGGCCGAAATCATTACCCTGGAGCAGGGCAAGCCGCTGGCGCTGGCGCGGTTCGAAGTCGGCGGTGCCGTTGCCTGGACACGCTACACTGCGTCGCTGGGGGTTCCGGTTGAGGTGATCGAGGACAGCGATGTGCGTCTTGCCGAGCTGCACCGCAAGCCGCTGGGTGTGGTCGGTTCGATCACCCCCTGGAACTGGCCGCTGATGATCGCGGTATGGCATGTCATGCCGGCGCTGCGTACCGGCAACACCGTGGTAGTCAAACCGTCGTCGATGACGCCGCTCAACACCCTGCGCATGGTTGAACTGATGAACGAGTGCCTGCCGGCCGGCGTCATCAACGTCATCACCGGCGAAGGCGGTATCGGCAGCAGCATCGTCAAGCATGAGGGCATCCGCAAGATCGTCTTCACCGGCTCTACACCCACCGGCCAGACCATCATGCGTAACGCCGCCGATAACATGAAGCGCCTGACGCTGGAGCTCGGCGGTAACGACGCCGGCATAGTGCTGCCGGATGCGGATATCGACAAGCTGGCACCGGCCATCTTCCAGACCGCTTTCCTCAACATGGGCCAAACCTGTGCTGCGCTCAAGCGCCTGTACGTGCATGAATCGCAGTACGATGCGCTGGTCGAAAAACTGGCCGAGATGGCCCGCGCGCAAAAGGTCGGTCCCGGCATGGAGGAGGGCGTTACCTTTGGTCCGGTGCAGAACCGCGACCAGTTCGATCTGGTATCCGAACTGGTCGAGGATGCCCGCCAGAACGGCGCCCGCATTGTGACCGGCGGCGAACGGATTGGCGACAAGGGCTATTTCTACGCCCCGACCATTGTTGCCGACATCGCCGATGGTACCCGCCTGGTGGACGAGGAACAGTTTGGCCCGGTATTGCCGGTGATCCGCTACAGCGATGTGGAAGATGCGCTGCGCCGTGCCAACGACAACCCCAATGGTCTGGGCGGTTCTGTCTGGGGCAGCGATATCGACAAGGCCCGCGCCATTGCCTCGCGGCTGGAGTGCGGTACCGCCTGGATCAACAACCACGCAGAGGTGCTGCCGCACTGCCCGTTCGGCGGCAGCAAGATGTCGGGCTTTGGTGTCGAGTTCGGCCAGGATGGTCTGCTCGAGTACACCCAGAGCCAGCTGCTCAATATCAATCGCGGCTAATCCCCCGGTAACCGTAGGATCACTAAAAACACAGAGGCCTGTTTTACCGCACTTCAATGCATTCAAGCGTAGCAATGAGGGTATCCGCCAACTGAGTATTAAACCGGTGGCATTTTACGTCTGTAGAGCCGGTTTAATACTGTGGCGCAGGATGCGCCGCCATTGGCCAACGGCCAATGCGAGCCCTTGAAAATCCAGGGATTTCACAAATTCCGCCCGATTTTCAAGGGCGATGATGAAACAGGGCGGGACGACCTGTTTCACCGCCAGGTTAATAGCAGCTTGGCGGATCACTTTTTCGGGCCCCCTGGGGCCCTTTTTTTGGTTCTTCGCAGAAGGGGAGCGATTAGCCGAATGGCAAGGGTGGCCATCGTGAACTGGAATCTGCAGCCGCCGGAGCGAAACGCAAACCGTTGACTGCTGTAGAAGGGCGCCTTTAGAGGCGCCCTTCCTGTTTACGGAGCCAACGGCTTAAACTGTCTCCTGCGTAACCTTCCCCTGTAAAACCTTCCCCAGCGAAACGGGGCGCCGGTCCTCGACCTCAGGCGCGATATAAAAGGAGTGATTCATGCCCCATGAAACCCAAAGCGCGCTGCAGGCGGTGGTGGTGTTCCTGCTGGCCGCGGTGCTGATGGTTCCGCTGGCCAAAAAGCTGCAGCTGGGGGCCGTGCTCGGTTACCTCCTGGCCGGCGTGCTGATCGGGCCTTCGGTGCTCGGGCTGATTCGCCAGCCCGAGAGCGTCGGCCATATCTCGGAGCTCGGGGTGGTGCTGCTGCTGTTCATTATCGGCCTCGAACTGTCGCCGCGCAGGCTCTGGGTCATGCGCAAGTCGGTATTCGGCGCGGGCCTGGCGCAGGTGCTGCTGTGCGGCGCGGCCATCGCAGGGGTGGCCTGGTTAGGCTTTGCGCAGACGCCGGCCGCCGCACTGGTGCTCGGGCTCGGGCTGGCGCTGTCGTCCACCGCGTTTGGCCTGCAGCTGCTGGCCGAGCGCAAGGAGTTGCAACGGCCCCATGGACGCCTGGCGTTCGCCATCCTGCTGTTCCAGGATATCGCCGCCATACCGCTGATTGCGCTGGTGCCGCTGCTCAGCGGCGCCGGTGACATGCAGGCCGATGACGGCTGGATGCCGTTGCTCCGGGTGGTTGGCAGTATCGGCCTGGTGGTGATCGGCGGGCGCTACCTGCTGCGGCCAGTGTTTCGCATAGTGGTGAAAACCGGCCTGCAGGAGGTGTCGACGGCCACGGCACTGCTGGTGGTGATCGGCACCGCCTGGCTGATGGAGCTGGCCGGCATCTCGATGGCGCTTGGCGCCTTCCTCGCCGGGCTGCTGCTGGCAGACTCCGAGTATCGTCACGAACTGGAAGCCCAGATCGAACCCTTCAAGGGGCTGCTGCTCGGGCTCTTCTTTATCAGCGTCGGCATGACGGCACAAATCGGCCTGCTGGTGACCGCGCCGCTGATCGTGCTCGGTCTGACCCTGCTGCTGATTCTGCTGAAGCTGCCGCTGATCTTCGGCGTGGGACGGCTGGCGGGCGGGTTGTCTTCCAGCAGCGCCCTGAAGCTCGGCGTGGTGCTGGCCACCGGCGGCGAATTCGCCTTCGTGGTGTTCCAGATGGCACGGGATCAGGGGCTGATTGGCGTTACGGAGCACGGCTATCTGGTGCTGGTCATCACGCTGTCGATGGTCGTGACACCGCTGATCGTGCTCGGTCTGTCGGCACTGCCCCGTGGCGAAGCCGTGCCGGCGGCCCGGGCGGTGCCCGAGGAGTACAAGACCATGGATCACGATACGCCGCGGGTGCTGATTGCCGGCATGGGGCGCATGGGGCAGATGGTCGCGCGGCTGCTGCATGCGCAGCGGGTGTCCTTCGTGGCGCTGGATACCTCGGTGGAAACCATTGAGCTGACCCGCAGTTTTGGCCATATGCCGATCTTCTACGGCGACCCGTTGCGGCCGGAGGTTCTGCGCGCCGCTCAGGCGCCCGCTGTCGACTGCTTCGTGGTAGCAACCAACGATGCCCAGAACAACCGCCGGATCGTCGAACGGCTGCGCCAGCTTTATCCCGCTATCAAGGTGATCGCGCGCGCTCGCGACCGGGCCGATGCGCGCTTCCTGCGCAGCCTTGGCGCTGTGCCGGTGCGGGAGGCGTTCTTTTCGAGCCTGGAGATGGGACGCGAAACCCTGCTGACCCTCGGCTTCGAGCCGGCACAGGTGGATGTTCGGGTGCAGCGTTTCCGCCAGCACGACGAGGATCTGCTGGATGCGCAGTACGAGGTGCGGGGCGACGAGGCGGCGATCATGCAGACTGCCCGCGAGGCGCGGACGGAACTGGAAACGCTGTTCGAGTCCGATCGGGTCGAGGATAGGGCGACGGCCGGCAGGCACTGAGTCTGCCGGTGTTCGCCAGGCCGCGGATCGGGCTACCCGGGTACAGGGCAGTGAGTATTAAACCGGTGGCATTTTACGTCTGTAGAGCCGGTTTAATACTGTGGCGCAGGATGCGCCGCCATTGGCCAACGGCCAATGCGAGCCCTTGAAAATCCAGGGATTTCACAAATTCCGCCCGATTTTCAAGGGCGATGATGAAACAGGGCGGGACGACCTGTTTCACCGCCAGGTTAATAGGTTGGCGTGCTCGGCTGGTTGGCGCGTTACAACAAAACTGCCATTGACAGGTCAAAGGTGCAGGGCATTAGACTGCACGACTGAAGGCCCATGCCGACCGTCGAACGGCGGGGCTTGGGAGGAGCTGTGACATGGCCATTGAGCTGAACCACACCATCGTCTGGTCAGGCGACAAGGTCGCGTCCGCCGACTTTCTGACCACCATTCTCGGCCTGCCGGATGCCGTTGCCGGCGGGCACTTTCAAGTGGTCGGGCTGGCCAACGGCGTCAGCCTCGATTTTGCCGATGCCGATGGCAAGGTCTCGATGCAGCACTATGCCTTCTCGCTGAGCGAGGCCGAGTTCGACGCCGCCTTCGCCCGGATTCGCGCCAGGGGGCTTGACTACTGGGCCGATCCTGCGCGAAGCCGCTCGCACGAGATCTACCACCATCAGGGCGGCCGCGGTCTCTATTTCCGCGACCCCAGCGGCCACCTGCTCGAGATCCTGACCTGGCGCAACGACAGCGCCGCTTAATCCTGGTTCGCCACGACCAAAGCGATCCAGGTTCATCACCCTGGTTAAGGCGGTAACGAAATCAGGGACAAACCTCACCCTGGCATCCGCCTGTGCATAGACTTCGGCCAGGGCGCGCAGCTGGGTGTTTGAACCTAAGATCAGATCGATACGGGTGCCGGTCCACTTCAGTTCCCCCGGTGCCACCTGCCAGCACGAACAAGTTGGCGAGGGAGACCCAATAAAGGCCAAAAAAGGCCAATAAAAAAACGCCGCCGGGCAATAAGCCCGGTGGCGTTTTTTGGTGCCTGGTGTTGTCAGGATGGGTGTGCGGTTCAGGCCCGTTCGGCCGCGATGGCCGGTACGTCCAGTTCGTCCAGTTCGTCCAGTTCGTCCTGCTCCCGGCGGCCGCGCGTCAGCAGCCACAGCAGCACCAGGGCGGACGATGCAATTCCGACGGGACCTGCCACGCTCAGCGGCAGGCCGAAACCGATCTCGGCCGACAGCAGGTAGGCGTTGACCACGCCGGTCATGAAGGTGGCCGGCACCGTGGCAACCCAGTGGAACTTGTCGTGGCGCTTGAGCCAGGCGGCAGCGGCCCACAGCATGATCACCGCGGTCATCTGGTTGGCCCAGCCGAAGTAGCGCCAGATCAGGTTGAAATCCATCAGGCTGATCGCGAAGCCGACGGCGAACAGCGGCAGGGCAATCAGCAGGCGCTTGACAATGGGTTTCTGGTCGAACTTCAGGAAGTCGGACAGGATCAGCCGTGCGGCGCGGAACGAGGTATCGCCGGAGGTGATCGGCAGGACCACCACGCCGAGAATGGCGAGGATGCCACCGACACCGCCCAGCAGCGAGGTCGCCACGTCGTTCACGACAGCCGCCGGACCGCCATTGGCCAGGGTCGCGTTGAGGGCCTCGGGGCTCTCGTAGAAGGACATCCCCAGGGTCGCCCAGATCAGCGCGATCACGCCTTCACCGATCATCGCGCCATAGAAGACGAAGCGGCCATTGCTCTCGTTTTGCACGCAGCGCGCCATCAGCGGTGATTGGGTGGCGTGGAAACCCGACAGGGCGCCGCAGGCAATGGTGATGAACAGCAGCGGCCACAGCGGCAGGTCCTGCGGATGCAGGTTTTCCAGCGTGATGCCGGCGGCATAGAACGGCTTGTCGCTCACCGCCAGGCCCACCAGCAGGCCCACGGACATGAACACCAGCAGCGCGCCGAACAGCGGGTAGAAGCGGCCGATGATCTTGTCAATCGGTACGATGGTGGCAATCATGTAGTAGCCGAAGATGACGGCCACCCACACGGGCACGGAGGTACCGGACAGGTTCCCCAGCAGCTTGGCCGGGCCCAGGGTGAAGACCACCCCGACCAGCAACAGCAGCAGCACTGCGAAGCCGTTCATGAACTGCTTGGCGACGTTGCCCAGTTCGCGGCCCACCACGGTTGGCACCGAGGCGCCGCCGGCGCGCACCGACAGCATGCCGGAGAAGTAGTCGTGCACGGCGCCGGCGAAGACGGACCCGAAGACGATCCACAGAAGGGCCGTCGGCCCGTACAGGGCACCGAGAATGGGGCCGAAGATCGGACCCAGACCTGCGATGTTGAGCAGCTGCACCAGGTACACCTTGCCGGTGGACATGGGCACAAAGTCAACGCCGTCGTTGTTGGCAATAGCGGGTGTCTGGCGATGCGGCCTAATGCCGAAGATCCGTTCGATGATTTTCCCGTAGATGAAGTAACCGCCGATCAGCAGCGCGACGCCGAGCAAGAACCACTGCATGGCTTTTCCCCTTGTTGTGTTTGTAGTGTTGGTTTGGGGGGAGCATAAAGAACCGTTGCCTGCGCGGCAGCCGGCTTTTGCCTGAGCGGTCGAAAGCGAGGGTTGAGCGGTTAACGCCGAGCGGTCAGATGGGCAGCAGGTACTTGTCCCGGAGCTGTTTGAGGTAGCGGCGCGACACCGGGATCAGCATGCCGTGGCGGGTTTCAATTTCGGCGCCGCCGTCTTTCAGGGCGATGGCCTTGATGGCATCGGGATTGACCAGGTACTGGCGGTGGATGCGAATCAGCGGCAGGCGCGCTTCCAGCGTCTTGAGCGGCAGCTGGCAGTGCAGCTGTTCACCGCCGACCTGAACCTGGGTACCGGTCAGGTCGACATAGGCGCAGTCGATCTCGGTGGGCGGGATCAGCCGTACCCTGTTGCCCTGGTAGCAGGCCAGCCTTTCCAGCGGCGCGGCCTCGCCGATTCCCAGCACGCGAATGCGCTTGAGGGTGCGGGCCAGGCGCTCCGGGTCGACCGGCTTGAGCAGGAAATCCAGCGCGGCTTCGTTGAAGGCGTCGAGCGCGTATTGCTGGTGCGCGGTGACAAAGACCAGCAGCGGTCGCGGGTCGGACAGCAGGCCGCTGACATCGACCCCCGACAGCCCCGGCATGTCAACGTCCAGAAAGATCACATCCGGGTGCAGTGACTTGGCCTTGAGCAGCGCCTCTTTGCCGTTGCCCGCTTCACCGACCACCTTGACGCCGCCGGCTTCGTCCAGCAGCGCCGCCAGTTCCTCGCGTGCGAGGGGTTCATCGTCCACGATCAGGGCACGGATCATGACAGGCTACCTCTTGGCCAGATCAGCTCAGCCCGGGTGTACTGCCCCGGCTGGTGGTGGAGCGCAAGTTTACAAGAGACCCCCAGGGCGGCAAAGCGCTCTCGCACCAGGCTCAGCCCAAGGCCATCGCTGTGTTTTGGTTGCTGGGCCGCGCTGTCCTCCACCCGCACGCAGATGTCATCGCCGTTCAGGCGCGCGCTCAGCCGTACCTGACCGCCGGCTTCCGCGCGGCTGATGCCGTGCTTGATGGCATTCTCCACCAGGGTCTGGATGGCCAGTGCCGGTACTCTCTCGTCTTCCAGCGCTTCGTCCAGCTCCTCGACGAAATCGAGGCGCTCGCCAAAGCGGGCCTTCTCGATGGCCAGGTAGTGGCTGACATGGGCGAACTCCTGCGCCAGCGGCACGGTCACGCTGTTGCGGTCGAGGTTGCCGCGCAGAAAGGCGGCCAGGTGCAGGATCAGGCCGCGCGCCTCCTGCGGCGCCCGTCGCAGCACCGCGGCAACGGTATTGAGGCTGTTGAACAGGAAGTGGGGGTTGACCTTGGCTTCCAGCGCGCGCAGCTCGGCTTCCGCCAGCAGGGCGCGGCTGGCCTGCAGCTGACTGTGCAGAATCTGGTTGGACAGAACCCCGGCGATGCCGACGCCCAGGCTGCGGTTGAGGTTGCGAAACAGCTTGCGCTTGGGCTCGTACAGCTTGATGGTGCCGATCACGTCCTGCTCGCCCTTGAGCGGTACCACCAGGGATGAGCCCAGCTCGCACTGGGTGGCGATCGAGCACTGGTAGGGCGTGGTCAGGCCGTCGGCAAACACCACCCTGTTGTCGCGGATGGCCTCCAGGGTGATCGCCGAGGAAATAGGCCGCCCGACCTGGTGATGGTCAGCGCCCATGCCGGTAAAGCCCAGAATACGGTCACGGTCGGTGATGGCCACCGCCGCCACGCCGGTTTCATCCTTCACCACTTCGGCAATGGCCTGGGCCGAGGCGGCGTTGAAGCCATTATCCAGCAGGCCGACGCAGCGCCTTGCGATGCGCAGCGCCCGCTGGGAGATGCGCGAGGCCAGCTCGTCGGGCTGGAACTTGGCGTCGCGGATAAAGCTCATGAACAGCGCCGCGCCCAGCGCATTGGCCAGCATCATCGGCAGGGCGATGGCCTTGACCAGATCCAGTGCCTGATCAAAGGGTTTGGCCACCGCCAGCAGGATGAGCATCTGGCAGCCTTCGGCAATCACGCCCAGCAGCAGCGCCTGCCAGGGATTGAAAATGCGTTCGGTCTGGCCGCGACGCTGCCAGTAGGCATGCACCAGGCCGGCCATCAGCCCTTCCCAGGTGGTGGAAATGGCACAGGCCACATCGGTAAAACCGCCCATGGAGTAGCGGTGCAGGCCGCCGGTGAGGCCCACGGCGGTACCGACCAGGGGCCCGCCCAGCAAGCCGCCGAGAATGGCGCCGATGGCCCGGGTATTGGCGATGGCATCCAGTGTCTGCTGGCCGAAATAAGTACCCAGGATGCAGAAGCCGGAAAAGATCGCGTAGACCATCAGCTTGTGAATCGGCCAGCTGGACAGGTTGGCCAGTGGTCGAAACAGCGGCGTCTTGGAAAACAGATAGGCGATCAGCAGATAGACACTCATCTGCTGAAACAGCGGCACCACCAGTTGTAGGTCTATCGACTCCATCAGGTAATCCATCACTCATCAAAGGCAGGGTCGGGGGTCATCAGTATGACAGAGCCGGTGCCCGGCGGCATGGGGACAGAGTGACGATCATTCCCGCTGCACAGTCAGATTTTCCTGCCCGTGCGGCGCAACCGGATAACCGGCCGAAGCTTTGGGTACTAGACCACCGTTTCCGATGCCGACTAGTACCTGTTCAGGAAACAAATACTTCTGCCTGACTTTCAACAAGGTTGCGGCCCTTTGCCTTGGCGCGGTAAAGAGCGTCATCGGCACGGCGCAGCAGGTCTTCGAAACAGTCGCCGTGCGTGAACAGGCTGACGCCAAAGCTTGCGGTGCAGCTCAGGTCGGGCTCGATCCGGTGCTGTTGAATCAGCTTGCGCAGTTTCTCGCAGGCCAGCACTGCGTTTTCCAGTGTCATGTTGGGGAAGATCAGGGTGAATTCTTCACCGCCCCAGCGGGCAAAGCAATCCACGCTGCGGATGTTGCTGCGCACCAGCTCGGCGGTGCTTTTCAGCGCCTGGTCACCCGCTCCATGACCGTGGCTGTCGTTGATGTTCTTGAACAGGTCCAGATCGAAAATGGCCAGGGTCAGAGGGTGCTTGTAGCGCAGAGCGCGGCGGATTTCATGCTGGATGTCCTCTACGAAGCGCTTGCGGTTGGCGATTTCGGTCAGCTGATCGGTATTGGAGATATATTCTATTTGGCGTATTTTTGCCTCTAGTTCCCGGTTTTTTTCTTCCAGCTCGCGTGCCTTCTGCTGCAGGCTATTCTCCAGTGTGATACTGCCATCACGCAGGTGTCTGTTCTGTTCGATCAGCTCAACCTGAATGGTCTTGTACTGATGGATGTCCTCGTGGGCACCGATGATGCGGGAGGCGCTGCCATCGGGGTGGCGGCTGATAATGTGGGCGTGATCCCGTATCCAGAGGTAAGTATCGTCGGCTTTTCTGCAGCGATATTCGATGCAATAGTCTTCCCGGACACCGCTGATGAAGCTTTCGATGTAATCGACCACGCGGGCATAATCATCCGGATGAATAATGTTTTCCCAGGTAAAAACATCCTGTTTCAAGCCGCCTGTTGCATAGCCCAGCATGCGATACCAGCCGGGGTTGCGTGCGACATGGCCGGTGTCGGCGCGCCAGTCCCAGGTACCCTCAACAATGACATCGAGCAGCTGATTAAGGGTCCTGTCGGCCTCGATGAGGGATTCGTGCTGGTAGGTTTTATACATCAGTCAGGGACCCGGCTTGCCAGGGAATACAGCTGTAACGCGGGGCAATAACAGAACAGGGCAGGTTGCGTGCGCTTTGGAGCAACGCAGTGGTCACTGCGTGACAAAATCAGGCTGCTAGGTTTTATCATTATCAGATCCCGTACAGGCATGCTGAATGCCAGGCGCTTTGCCAGGGCCTGGGATTAACCGGCCCGTGCGCCCGTGCGCTCAGGGGGTGATCCTGGCGCGGTAACGCTAATCCTAGCAGCACTTTGGCTGTAAAACCTGTTTGTGATAGAGCGCGACAACGGCTCGTCCATGCCAGGCCGAGCCAAATGAGCGCGCCCGATATCAGGCATGTTTACGGCATATTTTTAAGTGCGGACCGCAGATATTCCGGTCTGCCCTCAGGCCGGCTCATCGGCGGCGTCTGAATAGACACAGACGTTCCAGGCTTGCGCCAGGCCATTCGGCGATTCACAGTAGCGGCTGAAAAACTCGCTGATCTCGCGGCGCTGACAGTGCTGTTCGAAGGCTTTCATGTCCTGCCATATTTCATGGAACACTATGGGGTAGCTTTCGCCGTCAGCGAAGGGGCTGCTGATCTGGCGGGTGACACGGTACTGCACACAGCCGTCTTCGCGCAGCGTATTGGGTTCGAGGGTCTGCAATTTGGCAAAGAGTTCGGCGTCCTTGCCGGGGCGGGGCTTGAACTGGGCGGTACAGTAAACGAGGGAAGACATCGGCGGGCTCCAGGTAGTGTGATTGACCAAATCGGGAGTATACGTAGCCGGGCGCTGCCTGTCCCATGGAGGGGATGCTGGACAGCGCCGCTGTTGGTCGCGGCCCATCAGATCAACGGCAGCGCTGCCTGTGACTGCAGCAGGCATTCGATAAAGGTTTGTACCCGTATGGGTAAATTTTTCCTGCCCGGGTATACCACGACGAGCGGCAGGGTTGGCGTGCAGCCGATGCCTGTCGTCGGGGGCAGCCACTACTACACTTGGAAATGCCCTTGGTCGCAGTGGCGTGGTGCGCGTGCCGGTGCAAACAGCGGGTGCGTTACCCTGTTTGACAACCAGACGGAGGTTCATATGTTCAATCCCGAGTTGAAATACCTGAAATCGTTCTGCCTATCCGCCTTTATACTGGCGGGCTCCCCGGGGGCCCTGGCGCAGAGCGATGCGCCAGTGCCATCACTGTTTGACCGGCTGGGCGGCCTTGCGCCCATTTCCGTGGTGGTGAATGACTTTATTGATGTGGTGGTCGCGGACAGCGTGCTCAACGCAAACGAGGCGGTGGAGGCAAGCCGCAAAGTGGTGCCTGCACCCTATCTCAAGTATCAGGTAACGGCGATGGTCTGCGAGGTAACCGGTGGGCCCTGCAGCTACCAGGGTCGTGACATGAAAACGGCCCACGCGCACCTGAACATCACCGCAGCGGAGTGGGACCAGATGGTCATGCTGTTCAAGGACGTGCTGGCAAAACATCAGGTACCCGAGACCGAAACCGGGGAGTTGCTGGATATTGTCGGCTCGACCCAGGCGGATATCGTCGCAGTCAGCATGTCGGGGCCATAAATCCGGCGTTATTTCTTCTTCAGGTGCTTGCTAAGGGGGTAGAACAGCTGCCCTATGTAGCTTCTGGGCAGGCGTACCGTGGTGCCGTATTCGGCCGGCCAGTGTTTGACGGGCATATGGTAGCTGCCAAACAGGCGGTCGAACAGTACCGTATGGGCCGAGTAGTTGGTGTCGATGGCGGGTTTTTCCGAGCTGTGGTGCCAGTGGTGAAACTGCGGCGTGACCAGGATGTACTTCAGCGGACCGAAGGAAATACCCAGGTTGCAGTGAATCAGAATGGCCTGCAGCGCCGCAAAGGCGACATAGATATCCAGCGCTGCCTGATCTGCGCCCAGTAGATAGAGCGGCACCATCACCATGGCTCGCTCGGAGAAGACCTGGATAAAATGCCCGCGCGAGCCCGCCAGCCAGTCCAGGTGTTCTATCGAATGGTGCACGGCATGGATGGGCCAGAGCAGTTGTACTTCGTGGTAGAGGCGATGCTCCCAGTAGAGCACGAAATCGGCGCACAGAATGATGACCATTACCTGCAGCAACAGCGGCACCGAGCGGATGGCCTCCTGCACGGTTTCGCTCAGGGCCCAGTCGAAGTGGCTGGCGTGGTAGTTGCCGTAAATCAGAATGGCGGAGATGGCCAGGTGATTGAAACAGAAGTAGAGCAGATCCAGCCCCCATTCAGGACGCAGAACCACCTGGTTGCGGTATTTGGGAAAGAGTTTTTCCAGCGTCATGAATATTGCGCTTGAGCCCATAAAGGCCAGAATCAGCCAGTCGACTCCCAGTGACAGCCGGCGCGGTTCCACCGGGCCCACCGGAATGCTATAGCCGCCCAGGGCAAAGGCGATCAGGGTCAGCACTATGCCCGCCGCCCCCAGACGCTTGTAGCCGTTCAGGACAAAACTGAGAATGCCGAAGAAGAGCGAAAAATACATGCCGTACTTGAGAAACTGCTGCAAAAAGGCCGCGTCATAGGCCTGGCGCAGTTCGATGGTCGTGAGATACGCAGGATAGAGGTAGGCCAGTACCGCGAGCAGGCTAAGGGTGCCCAGTGCCACCGAGCAGTAGCCGCTGATCTTGCCATCACCCAGGCGAAACTGGCGCCCGCTATCCAGCTCCTGTTGCCGTTCCCTGTAGGAGTAGTCGTGTTTCATCCGTTGCCTTTTTTTATTACCAAAGCCTTTGTTATCGCACGTTGATGTTCAACGCAGCGCCTTGTACCTGCCGTAGTTGTAAAACCGGTCCGTGCGTATGGCGATAGTAATGGACTCTTTAAGCGGGTGCGAGGGGTGGAGCAAGGGTGGCTGCGAGGGCAGGCTTTAATATTTTGGAGTATTAACCCTGCGGGGTAATACATGAAGCAGGGATGCTTCATCATTGGGCCTTCTGTTGCACAGATGGCCCAATGCGAACCCCGCCCGTTCTCTCGAAAGAGCGCAGCACGTCCACGCACTTGCGCCTGTTGTTGTGGGGTGACTGGCAAACAGGTAAACAGATGGCCGGCCAGCAGGCGCTGTTGCGTCTGCTGGCCGCATGTTGCAGGGATACTGCGCTCGGAGTGTTCAGGCCTTGAGGTGCAGGTCGAAAAACTCAATGGTGCGGCTCCATGCGAGTTCTGCCGCCGCCTCGTCGTAGCGTTCGGTGGAGTCGTTATGGAAGCCGTGATTTACACCGCTGTACATATGCATGCTGTACTGCTTTTTCCCGGCCTTGAGGTCCGCTTCATACTCGGGCCAGGTCGCATTCACGCGCTTGTCCAGCTCCGCCAGATGAACCAGCAAGGGCGCCCTGATATTCATGCGGATGTCCTTGGCCGGCGGCGTACCGTAGAACGGCGCCGCGGCATCCACCACCTCGGGAAGACTTGCCGCCAGCATGTTGGTGACATAACCGCCAAAACAGAAACCCACCACGCCCAGCTTGCCGTTACTCAGCGGATACGTTTTCAGGAACCTGGCCGCGGCCATAAAATCCTGTTCGATCTTGGCCTTGTCCATCGAGCTTTGCAGCGCCCGGCCTTCATCATCATTACCCGGATAGCCGCCCAGGCTGTACAGAATGTCGGGGGCAAAGGCGATGAAGCCGGCCTTGGCAAGCCGCCGCGCCACGTCCTCGATATAGGGATTCAAGCCGCGGTTTTCGTGCACCACCAGAACCACCGGGGCCGAGGTGGTGACGGATTTCGGGATGACCAGGTAGCCCCGCCCCTCGCCATAGCCTGCGGGCGACGGGAAGGTGACATATTCCGCCTTGATATCGGCATCATTGAAAGACACCTGCTCGGCCAGGGCATAGTTGGGCAGCAATGCCGCCGACAGCACACTCATGCTGAAGCCCAGCACCGTGAGGGTCGACAGGCGCGACAGGAATTCACGCCGGGTTATGTCACCGTGGGCGTATTCGTCGTACCAGTCAAAAGCTTCCTGCGGGATTACCTGTGGCTCGCTGTTACTCTTGTGAGTATGCATAACATAACCTCCTGGTCATTAGCCGAAAACAACGCTATTCAGGCTAGCAGAATGTGGCGCACGCACCTGCAACGCCGTCGACCTTTACATTCATTTAGATGCAGGTGGATTACACGGCAGACGCGTGGCTCTCTGTCGTACGGCTGTACGCCGCTAAGCGATCAATCCGCCGGAGTTGCCGAGTCTTTCTGTTTGCTGGCGCGGGTGTTTGCGATGTAGTCCTTTTGTGCCGCAGCTTTCGGGAGGCGGTATGGTTCGCTGTATTAAAGGTGATACGGGGGCTTGCCGGTCTGCCGTCCGCCCTTGAGATGGGACTTTCTCAAAACCAGTTGTCCCGGTGCAATAAACCGGCTTTCCTCTTCACCACCGCTATCGAGCTTGCCAATGGCTTCGCCCGCCAGTTGTTCAATGGGTGGCCGGTAGGTGGTGAGGTTGTAGCTGGAATAGCCGGCCAGCTCAATTCCATCGAACCCGACAATCGCAATCTCGACACCCTGTCCCCAGTTACGCAGTGCATCCAGGGCGCCGATTGCGAGGCTGTCGTTTTCGCAAAAAATTGCGTCAACCCGGTCCGTGTTCGCGGTGGTTTTCAGGTAGTCCGTTAGCGTCTCGTAACCCCGCTGCTGCTGGTAGGCACCGGCTTCGAGCAGCAGGTCGAGACCAAGCCCGTTGCGCTCCAGTGCCGCTTTAAAACCGACGACGCGTTCAAGACGGGTGGAACCGCTCGGCGGACCAGCCATGTATCCCATACGACGATAGCCCTGGTGCAGGAAAAGCTCCGCAATTTCCTCACCGGCCCTGAAATCGTCCGCATTGACCACATGAATGCCAGGCATGCTGCTGTCCCGGTACAGGACAATCAGTGGGATATGGCGGATTTCCTTGATCAGGTGCACGAATTCATCGGGCAGTACGGCGCCCAGAAAAATCACGCCATCCACCTGGAACTGATCGGCCAGCAGCAGCGCCGGCTCATAGCTGTGGTCGACATTGATATTCAGCAGCATGGTGCTGTAACCCTTGCGTTGCAGCTGGCGGGTTACTTCACCCAGAACCTGCAATATATTGTGGTTGCTGAACTCATCCACCACCAGGCCGACAATGCCAGAACGCTTCTTGGTGAGGCTGCGGGCCAGCAGGTTGGGGCGATAGCCCAGCTCTTGCGCCGCTTTCATCACAAGCTTCATGCTGGCGGGCGAGATGTAGGCGCCTGCTGTGAAGGCACGGGACACCGTCCATTTCGAGACGCCCGCGCGCGCTGCAACATCGCTTGCTGTTACCTTGCGTGAGTTGTCTTTGCTGTCTTTGTTGGCCATGGTTTTTTAATGCTTGACGCTATTCAAAGGAGTGAAGTATCTTATCTGCAATCGGGTGCAGAATCACCCGTTTTTTTGGCTCCTGTCTGCACCCGGTTGCAGGTCTGGCTCGCCAGGTTGCGGCACAGCCGCCACTGCACGCCACAAGGTGTTGTCGCCGTCGACGGGCTGCCAAGGGACGGGCTCCCGTCACTCACAACGGTTACTGATGGATTCGCCGATGGACTTTTCCCGGGCCAAATGGCCCGGGCTTTTTTGTGTGCTTAGTACACAAGAGCAGGCGACCAGATAACTAGACCGGCTGCCAGGGCGCGGCCTGAACGCCGTGGAGTGCCTGCGCTGGAGTTAACTCATCCTGCGCATTACGCCGGTTTCCCGTTGTAAGGCTCCAAAGTATTTCAGAAAGTCCGCCGGTTGGTGTTGGTGCGGCCTTACTGTGGGACAGACAATCTCGCAGACAAGGCGGTTTGTCCGCCAGGTGGCGGATGCTGCAGGGCCATCAGGCGATCAGCCTGCCTGTCGTCGGGACCTTGGAAAATCTTCAATACCCTGTTGACATCGATCTGCAACCGGGTGCATATTGAGCCCAATCTGCACCCGGTTGCAGAGTTGTGCAACGCTGATTTCATCGCCTGTAGAGGGGCCGATCTATTGAGTCGTGAACGGTAAAAAAGTTATCCGCAAAGCGCCTGAAACAGGATTGCTGAACCAGAAGATTTCTAATCTCGTGTGGATGCTTGGTTTTTAAAAATATAAATAAGGTCTTTGGAGAAAATAAATGACCACCACTGCCCCTAATACCAACCAGCCTTTTACGCTGGCCATTTGTTCTGAAATGGTATTTCTGGATCTCTCTGTTATCGAGCGGATAAAGAGAATCGATGAACTCGGTTTTCAGGTCGAAATCTGGGACTGGACCAAACACGATATCAAGGCGCTGGCCAATACCGGTGCCACCTTTTCGTCCATGACCGGTTATGTCACCGGCACTCTGGCGGATGACGAAGGGGCCGATGAACTCCTGCGCACGGCCGAACAGTCAATTCCGGTTGCCAGGGATCTGGGCATTCCCCGCCTGAATCTCCATGGCACCGGTCTGGATAATCGCGGCTTGCCCGTAAAACCGGCCCATGCGACGACCGGCGCCATGTGGATCAAAGCCTACCAGACACTGAATCGCCTCGCCGATCTCGGCGAAAAGCATGGCGTGACCTTCGTTCTCGAGAACCTGAATACCGAAGTGGATCACCCGGGCGTTCCCTTTGCCAGGGCACAGGACACGCTGGACCTGGTGGCCGGCGTCAATCGTCCGGGCCTGCGGATGATGCTGGATATCTATCACGCCCAGATTGGTGAGGGGAACCTGATCGAACTGATCCGCAGAAGCGCGCCCTATATCGGGGAGATCCAGGTTGCCGATGTGCCCGGACGCTGCGAGCCCGGCACCGGTGAAATCAATTATCCGGCCATCGCCCAGGCACTGTATGACGTTGGATACCGCGGCAATATCGGTTTGGAAGGATGGGCCAGCGGCGATGATGAACTCGCCCTCGACCGCTTCCGCAAAGCCTTTACCTATCCCTTTGCTGTTTAAACCCAATAACAACCCATGCTCAGAGGAAACACCATGTCCCTCAATAAACCTGTCAACGTCGGCCTGATTGGTGCCGGACGTATCGGATCCTTTCACGCTGAGACGATTGCCCTGCGTCTGGTGGATGCGAATCTTGCGGCCATTGCCGATCCGGTGCCCGGTGCAGCTGAAAAGCTCGCGCAAAAACTGGGGTGCCCGATCGCCACGACCGACCCCATGGAGCTGCTCGCCAACCCCGACATCGATGCCGTAATCATCGCCACACCGGCGCGCTTTCATGCCGGCATCGTAGAAGCCGCGGCCAAGGCAGGCAAAGCCATCTTCTGCGAGAAGCCGATGGCCCTTACCGTCGAAGAGGCGGACCGTGCCATTGCCGCAGCCAAAGAGGCCAAGGTTGTGTTGCAGGTGGGCTTTAACCGGCGCTGGGATCAGGCCTTTGCCGAAGGACATACAGCCATCCTTAATGGCCAGGTCGGTACACCGCAACTGCTGCGCTCGCTGACCCGCGATCCGGGCCCCTACAAGGGAGACCCTGCGAAGACGCCGCAGTGGACCATCTTCTTTGAAACCCTGATTCACGACTTCGATACTCTGCTGTGGCTCAACGCGGGCGCCAAGCCGGTTGAAGTCTACGCCATCGCCGATGCGCTTATCCGCCCAGACTTCAAGGATGCCGGGCATCTGGATACAGCGGTTGTCACCATCCGTTTTGACAACGGTGCCATGGCTGTGGCCGAGGCAAACTTCAGTGCGCTCTATGGCTATGATGTACGAGGCGAGGTGTTCGGCTCGGCGGGCATGATTACCATGGGCGATGTTAGGCGTTCCAGCATGACACTGTTCGGTGCCCAGGGTGTTTCCAACGACACCTGGCGCCTGGATGCCCATCATTTTGTCGGCGCCTACAGGGCTCAGTTCGCCGCCTTTATCAAATCCGTGGGCAGCGGCGAGACCAGCGGGCCGACCGGCGAAGACGCGCGGGCTGCACTGGAAATTGCCCTGGCATGCATTCAGTCCATCAAAGACAAGGGCCCTGTGCGCCTTATTTAAATGTAGTTGCAACACGGAAGAGCTTGTTCAAGAGCTCTTCTTTTAGCCTGGCGGACAAATAGGTTCCCTACATATTTGTCCGTCACGCCACAAAAACGGGCGCAGGCGCGCGGACATGCTGGTTTTTCTGGCGTTCGCACCGGCCTGCGGCCAGTGATGAAGCATCCCTGCTTCAGTATTAACCGCCGGGTTAATATTTAAAAACCAGGAGAAAAATAAAATGAAAAAATTACTTTCAGCCGCTTGCGTGATGCTGGCAGTTTCAGGTTCGGTAGCCGCACAGGATCTGAAGATTGGTATTGCCATGGCGACCTATGACGACAATTTCCTTACGCTGCTACGCACCGGCATGGAAAAGTATGCAAAGGAAGTGGGTGTGTCCGCACAGATTGAAGACGGTAAAAATGAGGTCGGTACCCAGTTCAATCAGATTCAGAACTTTATCGCATCGGGTGTGGATGCGATCGTAATCAGTCCGGTCGACACCGATGCCACCGTTTCCATCAGCGATGCCGCCGAAGCGGCCAATATTCCGCTGGTGTATGTAAACCGCCAGCCGATCAATGTTGATATGCTGCCGGACAACCAGGCATTTGTTGCCTCCAACGAAGTCGATTCCGGGACCCTGCAGACTCAGGAAGTGTGCCGAATTCTTGGCGGTAAAGGCAAAGTGCTGGTACTGATGGGTGCTCTGACCGATCAGACCGGTATTCAGCGGACCAAGGATATTCACGACGTGATCGCTACCCCGGAATGTTCCGGCATGGAGGTGGTCGCCGAGGAGTCCGGAGAGTGGCAGCGCTTCAAGGGTAATGACATCATGACAAACTGGCTGTCTGCAGGTATCGAATTCGATGCCGTCATTGCCAACAACGATGAGATGGCCATCGGTGCCATTCAGGCCATGAAAGCTTCAGGTATCAAGATGGAAGATGTGGTTGTTGCCGGTGTCGATGCCACCGCCGATGCCCTGGCGGCCATGACCGCAGGCGATCTTGATGTGACGGTGTTTCAGGACGCAGGAGCTCAGGGACGGGGCGCGGTAGAAGCGGCCATTCGGCTTGCCAAAGGCGAAAGTGTCGATCAAAAGGTTTGGGTACCGTTTCAACTGGTCACCACTGCGAACTACCAGGAGTTCCTGAACAAGAACTGATCCGGCGGTTGTTTTCGCAATAAAAAGGGGCCGCCGAGGATTATCTACGGCGGCCCCTTTTTTGGGCGTCTTAACCTGCTGGTCGGCGGTACTATTAACCTGGCTGGCAAATAGGCTCCCTTCCTATTTGCCAGTCACCCCACAAAAACAGGCGCAAGTGCGTGGACGTGCTGGTTTTTGTGGGGTTCGCATTGGCCTGCGGCCAATGATGAAGCAGGAGAAAAGGCCGTTCTGATGATTCTTTGGGGCAGGCAGGCGGGGAAACCCTAGGTGCCCGGTCTGCGGGCGAACAGCGGCTGCGATGCGGACTCATGGGCACCTCGAAAAACCTACTGCGCGACTCATAGGCTGCGTTGCGCGGTGCTCGGAATCCTCATGTATACCCCATACACTGCGGTTCCTGTGCGCCGTGCGCCTTGCCTCTAAGCCTGCTCGTTACGGTCTATCGAGGTGCCCTCATGTCTATCGAAGATAGCGCCATTTATTAAAATTCGGAGTGTTCTGGTAGTTGGCTATTGATTGAGTACCAGCTGGCTTTTTCTGAAACCCATATATGGCTCTTTTCGCTGGATTGTGGATCATCGTCCAAAGACCCCAGACGCAAGATGACATGCTGGGTGTTGGCTCTCTTGGCGTATACTTGTGTGCCACAGTTCGAGCAGAAGTAGCGCCTTTTGCCTTCTGATGATTCGAACGAGCTCAGGTTATCACTGCCCGATACTGTAAAGTCGTTATCGTTTACCGCAGCAACACTTGAAAAGGCCGAGCCATGCGCCTTCCGGCAGGTTTTGCAGTGACAGTGGACAATATCGCCAACCTGGCCTGAAATTGCGTATTTGACCTTTCCACAAAGGCAGCTACCCGTGATCATTTCCACCTCGATATCTGAATGGCTTATAAAGAAGCCATGTTTTTATGTCTGACCGAAAAATTGCCTGACCCTTAAGCAGAATAACAGGCGTTGGCGTATCCCGGCGAGCGCAACGTTAACGCTTTAAAGGCTACGATGAAAAGTGCCTGGCAGCTAATTCCCTAAGCTGCCCGTTTTTATTGTTGCGCGAGGCAACGGGTTTCAAGCAAGTCGACAAGTATTCGCTCGACATTGCTGCCGCCAATACCGATACGCGCACTGGGGGGCAGTGCTGCAAGGGTCTGCGCGGCGCGCGAATAGTCGCCGGTCACGAAGTCACTCAATGCGGACACCAGCGCAAGCGATAGATCGCGATTCACCCCGGCAGCTTTGCTGGAAAGGGTGTCTTCACAACGTTTAAGCCCGCCCAGATCCCCGGCGCTCGCGTACAGGCCAGCCAGGTGCAGCGCGATGAAAGGATGGCCCATCATCCCCCAGACGCGTTCGATATGCTCGAGCACATCAGTTCGCAAAGGACTCGCCTGGCCACTTTGCAGGTAATCCCTGAGCAGGAAACCGCCACAATCGGCAAGCGTGAGAATCGGGCCGCAGGTGGTGGTCTTGGGTGCGCAAAATGCCAGGTAACGTTGCATCGCGGCTTCGCGGTCGCCTACTTGCCATTCGGCCAGGGCCAGGTGCCACTGCACGTGCCCATACATTTGTCCTTCCCGGGCACCTGCCTCATGTACCTTGAGCCAGTCCTCCAGCACCTTTACCGATTCTTCAGCGGCACCCTCATCGTGCAGCAAATGCGCTAAACCGTGAATGGAATAGAGCGCCTGGGGCCTAAGATCCAGCGCTCGTTCGAGCAGCTCGCGGCCACGGGTGCGTTGTCCTGCTTCACTGGCCGCAAATCCAAGCCGGGCCAGGAATGCCCAGTCGTTGCCCAGGGCCTCTTGAACGGACTCGAAAACATTCAGTACCGCATCCAGCTTTTTAGGTCCGCCGTAGAACAGCAGGTAACCCGCCATCTGGGAAACGACCAGCAAATCGGCAGGCGTGGTTTCGATGTACGCCCTTGTCTTTTCCAGGGTAGCGCCGGGCTGGTCGATGATGCCGATCAGCACATCGACATGTTCCCGTTCCCAGTCGGATGCGCCCAGGGATGCGCCTTCTGCAAGCGCCCGGTAGGCTTGTGCCCCGGGTTCGCCAACATCTTTTGCCACGTAGTAACGCGCCGCTGCTGCCAACGCGAACTCAGGTTCGAGCTCGAGTGCCCGGTCCAGGGCTTGTGCAGCGCCGGATTCCGATCCCAGGATCAGGTCGACGGCGTTCTGGTACAGGTTGGCAGCTTCTGGGGAACTAACGGATAACTTATTGCCGGTGCGTGTTTCAAGCATGGTGAGCGTCCCAATAAGGCAGTTAATACACCCAGGTGGCGCCAGGGTGACGGGGTCACGCGGGTGGGGCCGGCCAGCGGCGCCCAATACCGTCGCGGCTGTTTCGAACGCAGCTACCTGGAGCTTACCTTGGCCCAGTCGAACGGAATCTCCTTGTGGGTCTCGGGGTCCCAGAAGATCTCCCGCGTAGGCATGCAGCACGAGCAGCGGCGTGTCGAGCGGATTGTGGATCGCGGTTCAGTATAGATGCGGATAGCCTAAGCGGGGGGCACCCCAATCCCCGTGCTAGCAGCCTGTCGGGCTTGACGGGTTGTAGCGAGGGAAAGTCCGTTTTGTTCAGCACATCCATGTGCTTCACCCTTTCGGGGTTTGCACGTTCAATCGCCCCGAGGGTTGAATGAGGCAATTTTTAGCTCTTTTGAGGCGAAAAATCGGCAGGATAGCCGATTTACACAGCGTAAGCTGCCCACCGGGCAAGCTACAGGGATTTAGCTTGTGAATAGTGGTTCTATTAAAAAGCACACACAATGACCACTCTTTTTGAAAGAGAGGGGCTTTTCCACAGTAGATCAGTGTTAAATCCGGCAGGCTGCTGTCGCCCTTCTTGTTTATGCGGCAATAATCGGGCTAACATCGTTCTAGAAACACAGTTCTCCAGAAAAATTCATGTCAATTGCCAGACTGCAGAACAAGGTTCCCTGTATGGTTATGGAACCGTCCGTTATCCCATAAAATTGACCAGTTCCGGTTCCAGGTACGGGCTGCGACTCTTCAATAAAAGGGAAGCTCTGAAGATTACCAAACCCGCAATCTACTGGTGCAGCTGTTGGGTAGCCGCTCGTGTCAAATACCAATTGTGAATGTACTGGGAGGTTACCGCCTGCGTCGTCGTCGCATACGAGAGTGTGATTAAAGTTCAGAGGCCCGATATCGTTAGGGTCGTTAGGATCCTGATTTTTTCCGTCTCCCCTCAACCCGCACTTGAATTTATTTCCGCGGAAACTGGCATGTACTACTCCAAGTGTGCTCCCGGGACCAAGCGCATTATTGACAATCTTCCCTTTTATGGGAAAGCAGTCTCCGATGGCCAACACCGGAATGGTTAACCCGAAACTCAGCAAAACAGCACCGAAAAACGTAAAATTATGTTTATCATTCATTTTCTTCCCCTATCGCCGCCGGAGGGGCCTGAAAACCAGAACGAAGCGGCAGTTATCTGGCCACTCTGGCTGGCCTTGTCAAATTTTTCTCCTAAACGAGCAATATTCATCATGCCATTCATGAGAGAACGTGTATCTCAGAACCCGGGCTAATATTGAGCAACAACTACGCCATAATAATAAACTATTGAAAACACATTGGGATTAGCTGGATTCGAAGTTCAGCAGGGCTGCGTCTGTAAAATATTCTGACAATCCAGGTAACATTCAACAAATACCGCCCGTTCTGGTCCAAGAAACGTACCTCGCGTCGCCAGCCTCTTTCTGTGCGTCCGCCTTGAGGTGTACAGACGAGGGATCTGTGAACAGCTCCCCATGAGTCGCTGGACGCTCGAAGGGCGGCGGGAAAGCATGCATCTGCGGTGTTGCGGTGTTGCGGTGTTGCGGTGTTGCGGTGTTTAGCAACGACTAAGGCCAAGGTGCCCTTTAGGGTATCTGCACACTGCGCCTAACTGTCTGCACGTTTCAGGCTACCGGTGTTTATCCTGCGCTACCTGACGGTTTAATGTCTTCGCCGAACATTATTCGGTGGCCCTCTGGTGTGGCAAGGCCAAATTCCCGTATGCCCCAGGGCTGATCGGATATGGCCTGGCAGATTTCGACGCCGCGCTGCTGGTAGTCACGATAGATCTCATCAATACCTTCGCAATTCACATAGGCAAAGTACGAATGGTTATGCGTATCGCGGGCCGGTACTTCGTCGGGACAGTGCCCCAGCATCACATGGAAGCTGCCAAGGCTAAGGAAGGACCAGCCCTCCACCCGGAAGCGGACCGCAAACCCGAGCTTGTCGAGAAAATAACTCTCGGTTTTCTCAAGATCATTGACCGCCAAAACGTGCTGGGTTGCTTTTACTTTAAACATTTACGACTCCCTTAACGGGTATGGATAATCACTGTAAGTAAGGATCGGAGGAAACACTAAGATGGCTCCTGAAAACATGAGATCTTGGTGCATACGTATTTATAAAATTCTGAACGTCGGGGTATATGAATAAAACGCTTGGAACTTTATAAGTTTTATTTTGACGTGAGTTTTTTAACAAATAGGCTAGATAGCCTCCCTGTCTTGTTCGCACTAAGGTTAGATCGTTACTCCAACCGCAGAACTCATCTCTACCTCGCCAGTTTTTAAAGTTAATACCATCTCTAGTTAATTCTAGACAAGGTATGGACCACAGAATTAAAGCTAAAAAAGCTAGTATTCCAGTCAGCAGTAGAGATATAAACGCAATGCTATCTGAGTGGATGTTGCCTCTATAAGCAGTCAGTCAAATCCCTAATAGAAATGGTAGCAAAGTATTTTTTATGGCAATTTTCAATGCATCCTTGAATTTTGCTCTAAGGCTTAAGGGTTCCATTTTTCTTCCTGTAGAATTGTATTCTATCCTTGAAGGCCGTTTTTCCTGTGGCCAGTATTTTCTGATGAATTTTCGTCAAAACCAGGCACAATGCAAGGTTGAATGAGCCGTTCAGATCATATTGGTACAGCCAGCTCTTTTGCCAGCTCTGCCCAACGCGCCGGAAACCACGCTACCGCCCGCCCGGTGTCGGAATACAGTCCTGCGGTGTAGCGCAGGCAGGGCCAGGAAAACAGAGGAATTGAGAGTGGGGGATATGGTTCACCCAGCCTGGCGTCCGTTGCTCAGCTGACGATTGTGCTTGATTGATGATTAAAACATCGCACCAGTACTCCGTTGATGCCGGGGTCATGATGCCCTAGAACAGGTACAAGTTGAAAGTGGAAAGGGGCAAAAAAAGCAAACGAGAAAAGCATCTGCGTACACTTTCAATCCTGCAGAGCGGTATAACATCAGGGATATCAGAACGGCTCCGATCCCCCTTATGAAGCCGGCGAGCACTGAGGTCATTCGACGATCCGGCCCGAAGGGGTGCAACAGGGACTGTTGCGCCTCCGATGCGGTACATGGATGTACCGTCAGCGGAGCCCGTTTAATGACCTCAGCGCGCAGCGGGAAGGCTTCTTCGGGGCGTATTCTTGAAGGTAAAAAGCCTTGGTTACTTTCTTTGCGCGTGCAAAGAAAGTGACACGACCAGGAGGTCGTAACAGGGATTGTCAGAAAGTCACCGCAGCTCGTTGAAATGCCGAGTTTTTCGAAGGGTACAGACCGCCTTCATTGATGCCTAAGGTGCAGCAAACTGTCCCCCATGTCATTGAACCGCCCTGTTACCCATGTGCCTGTGCTTTTCAGGCTGAGCTACCAAGCTTTAACTCCCATCAGCGACCCACCGACAGTTAGCGTATCCATCCCACCCGAACAACTCTCAACAACAGGTATAATACCCGCCCACCACCCAGACCAGCAGAGCCAGACAACACCATGGGATTTTCCACCACCGGTCTTAATCAGTCACTGATCGATGCCGTCACCGCACAGGGCTACACCGAACCCACACCGATTCAGGCGGCCACCATTCCGGCCATTCTTGCCGGGAAGGACCTGATGGCCGGCGCCCAGACCGGCACTGGCAAAACCGCCGCCTTTGCGCTGCCGATTCTGCAACTGCTGAGCGAAGCGCCTGTTTTAGAATCCCCCAAGCCTGTCATCCGGGCGCTGGTGCTTACGCCTACGCGGGAGCTGGCCCAGCAGGTGTACAGGAGCTTTGTGGCCTATGGCAGCCAGAGTTCGCTGCAGACGGCGCTGGTGTACGGCGGTGCCAGTGTTAACACCCAGATGGCGGCGCTCGCCAGCGGCGTGGATATTCTGGTGGCCACGCCCGGGCGTCTGCTGGATCTGGTGAGTCGCGGGGCGGCGGACCTGGGCCAGGTGCGGCACCTGGTATTCGATGAGGCGGATCGCATGCTGGATATGGGTTTTATCGACGAAGTGCGCCGTATTATCAAACCCATTCCCGCTGCGCGGCAGACGCTGCTGTTCTCCGCCACCTTTGGGCCTGAGATATTTGCACTGAGCAAAAGCCTGCTGACCGATCCCACCCTGATTGAGGTGGATGCCCGCAATACTGTTGCCCGCAAGGTTGAGCAGGTGGTGTACGCCGTCGATGCCGATCGCAAGCGTGAGCTGATTTCCTACCTGATCGGCAGCAAGAACTGGCATCAGGTGCTGGTGTTCACCCGTACCAAGCAGGGGGCCGACGAGCTTGCCAGCGAAATGTGCAAGGACGGCCTCAAAACCCAGTCGATCCACGGCGACAAATCCCAGGGCGCGCGGGAACGGGCGCTGGAAGCCTTCAGGGCGGGGGACACCCGGGTACTGGTGGCCACCGATGTGGCGGCGCGGGGGCTGGACATCGATCAGCTGCAGTATGTGATCAACCATGAGTTGCCCTATAACGGCGAGGACTATATCCACCGTATCGGCCGTACCGGCCGTGCGGGCGGCTCCGGCATGGCGATCTCGCTGCTGAGCCCGGCGGAAAACTACCTGCTGGAACAGATCGAGGTCATCCTCGATGAGCGTCTGATGCAGCAATGGTTGCCAGGCTATGAGCCGGACCTGACGAAAGAGGTGCGCAATACCCGCAACCTCAGCAAGGGCACCCAGAATAAACGTGCACGGGAACGGGCCCTGGGCAAGAAACCGGATCGCCGTCGCCGCTGATCGTCGTTGGATTGAGCTCAGCAGGGGAGAGTGCCCGGGCCTGGCCCGGGCACTCAGTCTTATTGGGTCGGTGCGGGCGTGTTCAGCGCCAGGTAGTTGTCGATCCCCTCGATCCGGTCTTCCGGATGGTGGTTCACATAAACCACTGCGGTTTCACTGCCGGCGCAGATCTTCTCGATCAGGGCCAGCACCAGCTGGCGGTTCATGTCGTCCAGCCCCAGGCAGGGCTCGTCCAGAATCAGCAGCGGTGGGTGCTTCACCATGGCGCGGGCGATCAGCAGCAGGCGCTGGTCGCCGTAGGACAGCTTGTTGAACGGCTGGTCGGCCCGGTGGCTCATGCCCAGCAGTGCCAGCCACTGATCGGCAATCTGGCGCTGGCGGTCGCTGTACTTGCTGTACAGGCCGATGCTGTCGTAAAAACCGGAGATAATGACATTGCGCAGGCTGGTACCCACCCGGTATTCCCACTGCAGCGCACTGGAGACATAGCCGATAAACTGCTTGATCTGCCAGATGCTCTCGCCGCTGCCGCGCTGGAAGCCGAACACAAAGATATCGTTGACGTAGCACTGGGGGTGGTCGCCGGTAATCAGCGACAGCAGCCCGGTCTTGCCGCTGCCGTTGGGGCCACTGAGCTGCCAGTGCTGGTTGGGGTTTATGGTCCAGTCAAGATCGCTGAACAGCGCCTTGTCATCGTACTTGATGCCCACGTCCTTGAGACGCACCAGCGGCTGCTGTGGGTCCAGCGCCGGGATGGCGGTTTCAGGGTCCGCGGGCGGCACCGCCAGCTGGGTGGTCTTGAGGTGCAGCAGCTGGTAGAGCTCGGCATAGGCCCTGGGGTCATCACGCTTCACCTGCAGCTGCAGCTCGCCCTGGTTAACGTAGGCGATGTCGGTGATGAAGTCGGGGAATTCATCAAAGCGGTTCAGCACCAGCACCATGGGGACTGTCTCGATCAGCGTGGCCAGATACTGCTGCAGCATCGCCAGGGTGTCGGCATCCAGGCCATCGAAGGGTTCGTCCAGCACCAGCAGGTCGGGCTTGCTGGCGAGCGCCCGAATCAGCATGACCTTGCGCGATTCCCCGGTGGAAAGCTTTCGGAAGGCGCGATCCAGCAGGTACTCAAGCTTGAAGCGGGCCACCAGGTCACGGGCGGTCGCGGGATCAGCGCAATCCTTGAACAGCATTTCATGCACCGGGGTGCCTTCGGAGATGACATCGAGGATATCGGCGTCATCCTTTTTGCGTTCGGCCTCGATCAGCTCGGCCTGGGCCTCGAAAGATACCACGCCGACCCGCGCCGGCAGGCCACTGAGGCTGCCCGAGACCAGCTCACCGGCGCCTGCCAGCACGGCGGCCAGGGCGGACTTGCCGGCGCCGTTGGTGCCGGTAATGACCCAGTGCTGATCGGGTTCAATCTGCCAGTTGATGTTGTTTAGCTGAAAGCGCTCATCAAACTGAATCGTAAGCGCTTCCAGGCGAATAGGGCGGCGAGTAGTCATGGGAGAGAATCCAGCCAGGGTTGTTTGTCAGACGCCTTTGAAGGGCGTCTTCAAAAAGCAGTTTAAAAAATCGCGTTCAAAAAAAAGCCGGGACGCTGGTCCCGGCTTTCATCAGTGCGCGATGCCTGCGGCGTACCCCAGGCAGTGCTCACTCAAGAAGATTTATACGATCTTCTTCATGTCGGCCATGTGACCGCGCAGTACAGCGCCGATCGCTTCAACCGGGTGGCTGCGCAGGGCTGTGTTCACTTCGATCAGACGTGCGTTGTCGACGCCGTTGTCGTCAACCGGCAGACCGCGACCGATAACGTCGGACTTGATGCCCTTCATGAAGTCGGCCAGCAGCGGCAGGCAGGCGTGGTTGTACAGGTAGCAGCCGTACTCGGCGGTATCGGAGATCGTTGCATTCATCTCGTACAGTTTCTTGCGCGCGATGGTGTTGGCGATCAGCGGTGTTTCATGCAGCGACTCGTAGTAAGCGGAGTCGGCAACGATGCCGGCAGCGGTCATGGTTTCGAAGGCCAGCTCAACACCCGCCTTGACCATGGCAACCATCAGGATGCCGTGGTCGAAGTATTCCTGTTCGGAGATTTCAACATCGCCGGCCGGCGTCTTTTCAAACGCGGTTTCGGCGGTTTCAGCGCGCCATCCCAGCAGGTTTTTGTCGTCGTTGGCCCAGTCTTCCATCATGGTGCGGGAGAAGGTGCCGTCGATGATGTCGTCCTGGTGCTTGTTGTACAGCGGACGCATGATGACTTTCAGCTCTTCGGACAGATCAAACGCCTTGATCTTGGCCGGGTTGGACAGGCGGTCCAGCATGTTGGTCACGCCGCCGTATTTCAGCGCTTCGGTCACTGTTTCCCAGCCGAACTGGATCAGCTTGGAGGCGTAACCTGCGTCAATGCCTTCTTCGATCATCTTGTCGAAGCACAGCAGGGAGCCGGTCTGCAGCATGCCGCAGAGGATGGTCTGCTCGCCCATCAGGTCGGATTTCACTTCGGCGATGAAGGAAGACATCAGCACGCCAGCCTTGTGGCCACCGGTGCCAACGGCGTATGCCTTGGCCAGCGCCAGACCTTCACCCTTGGGATCGTTGTCTTCGTGAACGGCGATCAGCGTCGGTACACCGAAGCCACGCACGTATTCGGCGCGCACTTCAGAACCCGGGCACTTGGGAGCAACCATGATGACGGTCAGGTCTTCACGGATTTTCATGCCTTCTTCAACGATGTTGAAACCGTGGGAGTAAGACAGGCAGGCGCCTTCTTTCATTAGCGGCATAACCGCGTTTACCACGGAGGTGTGCTGCTTGTCAGGCGTCAGGTTCAGGACGATATCAGCAGTGGGAACCAGCTCTTCGTAAGTACCGACGGTGAAGCCGTTCTCGGAAGCGTTTTTCCAGGACTGGCGCTTCTCGGTGATGGCCGCCTGACGCAGGGCGTAGGATACATCCAGGCCGCTGTCGCGCAGGTTCAGACCCTGGTTCAGGCCCTGGGCGCCACAACCGATGATGACCATTTTCTTGCCTTTCAGAGCGGAAACGCCGTCTGAAAACTCGGAAATGTCCATGAAACGGCACTTGGCCAGTTGCTCGAGCTGCTCACGCAGGGGCAGGGTGTTGAAATAATTGTTTGGCATATTGAAATTCCCGTTTATGTAAGCAGCTGCCAGCGCAGCTAAAACAACGTATTAAGCCAGGCTTGCGTAAACAAAGCGCTGTGCAGCCCATTTAATCTGGCGGGGTATTATACCCCCAGACGCTGCATGAAGCTCTGCACGGCCTGAAATTCTAGTGGGGCTACTGTAGCGAAGATGTGTTCTTTCGTAAATCGATATAAACGCAACACCATGTGCCATATTTTGCAACATGGGATATGATCAGCGGTATGGACATACGCAACCTGAAACACTTTCTCGCCCTGGCCGACAGCCTCCACTTTGGCCGCGCCAGCGCTGCCTGCCATATCAGCCTGTCGGCCCTGTCGCGCAATATCCGCCAGCTGGAGGACGAACTCGGTGTCATGCTGTTCCGGCGCGATAACCGCACTGTGGCCCTTACCGACGAGGGGCAGAAATTCCAGCAATATGCCCGCGAGGCGATTTCGCAGTGGAACCTGATTCGCAATGCACTGGCGGGCGGGGCCGATCAGCTGCACGGTGAAATCAGCCTGTACTGCTCGGTAACCGCCGTGTACAGCATTCTGTTCGACCTGCTGAACCGCTTTCGCCACGACTACCCGGATATCGAGCTCAAGCTGCACACCGGCGATCCGGAACACGCCATCGCCAGGGTCGTCGCCGGCGAAGAGGATATCAGCATCGCCGCCCAGCCCCGTTCCCTGCCACGGGGCCTGGTATGCAAGCCCATCACCGTATCGCCGCTGCGCTTTATCGCACCGCTGGAACAGAGCGACCCGGATGTGCCCCTGACTCCGCCGGCCTCGGCGGCGCACTGGGCCAAGGTGCCCATGATACTGGCGGAGGGCGGCATCGCCCGCAAACGCATCGATGCCTGGTTTCACAAGATGGATGTCAACCCACGCATCTACGCCCAGGTGGCGGGCAACGAGGCCATCGCCAGCATGGTCAGCCTTGGTCTCGGCATAGGCGTAGTGCCCGAAATCGTGCTCAACAACAGCCCCATGGCGAACCGCATCCGCATACTGGACGTGCAGCCGGAACTCGAGCCCTACGACATAGGCCTGTTTGCGCTGAAGAAAAACCTCAATAACCCGCTGGTGAACGCGTTTTGGTCACTGATTCCAGAACAGTGATTCAAGGGGCGAGGGGCGAGGGGCAAGGAAAAGCGGCGCTGACAGGGTTTGTTGAACCGACGCATAGCTAAATCCCCACCACAGGGATATCAGAACGATTCTTGTTACCCCCTTATGAGTAGAAAATTGCTCCTGCATTTTCTAACTACCGGCCATCCATGGCCATAAGCCGGCGACCACTGGGGTCATTTGGCGAATTGGCCCGAAGGGGCGTAACAGGGACTGTTGCGCCTGCGATGAGGTACATGGATGTACCTTCAGCGCAGCCCGACGAATGATCTCAGAGCGCAGCGAAAAGGCTTCTTCGGGGGCGCCTTTCTTTGGTTACTTTCTTTGCGCGTGCAAAGAAAGTGACACGACCAAGAGGTCGTAACAGGGAACATCAGAAGGTCACTGTATCTGATTGTAATACTGGACTTTTCGAAGGATCTATATCCACCTTAATCACCTAAAAATCCAGCAAAGTGTCACCCAGGTCATTGAACTCAACTGTTACCTATGTAGTTGAATTTCTTTAACTCCAGCATCCCGCTAAACGGTGCGGTTCGCTACGCTCATCAGCACCCTACGCAGCCTTGCGGAGCATTGCCGTGTATGGCGGAAGATTGCCGTACCCGATCCCCATCTCACCCCTGCTTGCGATAACTGCTTGGCGACACCCCGGTCCAGTGCCGAAATGCCCGGGTAAACGCCGAGGGCTCCGAAAACCCCAGTTCCCTGGCGATACCCGATACCGGCAGGCTCGGCTGACTCAGCAGGTGAATGGCGGTGTCGCGGCGCAGACCGTCCTTTATATCCTGAAAGTGGGTGCCCTCGTCGGTGAGCTTGCGCCTCAGGGTGCGAGTGGTCATGTGCAGCGCTGTGGCGGTGTCGTCCATGCTGGTGCTGGCCAGGCTGTCGGCGCGCTCGAGGTGATCCAGCACGCGGCGGGTATAGATGGGGTAGAAGGCCTGGCGACTGAACCAGTCCAGCGGGGCGCGCTTCATGTAGCTGCGCAGGTTGGCAACCGTCTGCACAATGGGGGCATCGAGCTGGTCGCGACTGAACTCGAAGCCATTGAAAGACTGTTCGTAGGCCACTGGCGCCGGGAACATCAGGCGGTATTCGGCGGCGTGGCGCGGGCGTGCATGAGTAAAGCACATGCGGCTCAGTTCCACCCGCCGGCCAATCATCCAGCCGGGGAAACGGTGCCAGATCAGCAGCAGGAATTCGCACAGGCTGTGTTCGGTGTCCAGACTCGGGTCACTCAGGCGCAGGCTCAGGCGGGCGCGGTCATCCCATTCCTCGAAGCGAAACTCCACCGCCTCGGACACCAGATTGTAAAAGTGACAGCTGCGCCGCATGACCGACCGCAGCGTTGTGCCGTACAGCGCCTGGCGGGCCATCAGCGGGAATATGCCAAAGCGGCAGGGGCGGGTGCCCAGGCACAGAAATTCATCGTCCGCGGTCTGCCAGAGTTGCTGCACCAGGGTGCTGAGCTGATGGGGCGTGATGCGTACCTGGGGATTGTCGAGCAGGCCCCGGTGCAGGCCCGCCCGCTGCAGAATCGCGTCGCAGTTGTGGCCATGGCGTTCCAGCCCTGCAATAAAGGTGCGGGCATAGTGGACCGAGATGGAATGGCGCGGTGAACTCATGGGCCTGTCCGTATTGGCTATGCTGATCACGGATTATGCCGCAACGGGGCAGGTCAGGGTAAGGTGGCTGTCCGGATATGTTAATTATACGGCTGGGTTTGTCATTGTCGTGCCCCACAAGCTGATCCAGACTGACGGGCTGCTGTATGTGCTGTTGGGAAGCTGCGACTTTGGCCCGGCGACTGGCGCCCAGGCCGAACCATCACCGCCGCCCCGGCTCAGGGTAACGGCAACGACTGAATTGAAGGATGCGAACATGATGTATGAAGGACAGGCCATCAGCCTGCAGATTGTAGAGCCCGGCATCGCCGAGCTGGTATTCGATGTGCAGGGCGCATCGGTCAACTCCCTCACCAGTGCGGTTTTCGAGGAACTGCAGGCGGCGGTGCAGCAGTTGCGTGCAGCCCAGGGTATAGATGGCCTGCTGCTGCGCAGTGCCAAGTCCAACTTTATCGTCGGTGCCGACATTCCTGAACTGGCGCGTCGCTCCAAGCAGGGGCCAGAGGAACTGGCGCCCTGGATGGCCGGCGTGCACGCACTGCTGTGTGAAATTGAAAGCCTGCCACTGGTGTCGGTGGCGGCGGTCAATGGTCTGGCGCTGGGGGGCGGCTTTGAAATGGCGCTGTCGGCGGATTTTCGCGTGCTGGCCAGCGATGGCAAGGTAGGGTTCCCGGAAGTCCATCTTGGGCTCTTTCCGGGCTGGGGTGGCACGGTACGCCTGAGCCGTCTGATCGGTGCCGAGGTTGCGTTGTCCTGGATGCTCAGCGGGCGCCCGCAGGGCGCTGAGGCGGCGTTGAAACAGGGCGCGGTGGATGCCGTGGCCGAGCCCGATGCGCTGCACGCCAGCGCGCTGGCGCTGTTGCGCCAGAAGATCGCAGAGGGGTGCGACCTGCACCTTGTCCGGCAGCGCAAGCAGGCGCCGCTGGTAGCCAGCGATACCCTGCACAAACAGCTGGCAGCGCTGGACACACAGCTCGGCGAAAAGCTCGATCCCAACTATCCGGCCGCACCCAGCTTACTGGCGCTGGTACTGCGTGATATCACGCTGGAGTTCAAGGCGGCGCTAGCGGCGGAGCAGCAGGGCTTTATTGAGCTGCTGAAAAGCGATTCGGCCCAGGCCCTGGTTGGCCTCTTCCTTAACGATCAGTTGCTCAAGCGCAAGGCCAAAAATGCCCTCAAGCAGGCGGGGCAGGTCAAGCAGGCGGCGGTGATTGGTGCCGGCATCATGGGCGGCGGCGTGGCCTATCAGTCCGCCAGCAGCGGTACGCCGGTGCTGATGAAGGATATTCAGCCCCAGGCGCTGGAGCTGGGCACGGCAACGGCGGCCAAGCTGCTGGACCGGCAGATCCAGAAAGGCCGGCTGGATGAGGCGGGCAAAAACCGGGTGCTGCAGGCCATAAGCCCGACGCTTGAATACCAGGGCTTCGATCAGGTGGATCTGGTGGTGGAGGCGGTGGTGGAAAATGCCGCCATCAAGGCCAGCGTGCTGGCTGACGTGGAATCCAGGCTGCGCGATGATGCCGTGCTGACCTCCAACACCTCGACCATTTCCATCAGCTCACTGGCCGAATCGCTGCAGCGCCCGGCGCAGTTCTGCGGCATGCACTTCTTTAACCCGGTGCACCTGATGCCGCTGGTGGAGGTGATCCGGGGCCGCGACACCAGCCCCCAGACCCTGGCCACCACCGTCGCCTATGCCCAGGCGATGGGCAAGAGCCCCATCGTCGTCAATGATTGCCCGGGCTTTTTGGTGAATCGCATCCTGTTTCCCTATTTCAACGGCTTTAACCGCCTGCTGCTTGACGGCGTGGATTTCGAGCGCATCGACGGGGTGATGGAGGCCTTTGGCTGGCCTATGGGCCCGGCCTACCTGATGGACGTGATTGGTCTGGATACCTGCGTGCATGCCGACAAGGTGATGATCGAAGGTTTCCCCGAGCGCATGGGTCACGATGGCGTCTGCATCGCCGAGCAACTGCTGGAGGCCGATAGTCTGGGGCAGAAGAATGGCCGTGGCTTCTATGAATACGGCGTGGATGACAAGGGTCGCCGTACCCGGGTGGCGGCGACCAGGGCACAGCAGCTGATAGACGCGGCCAAGGGGCCTGCACTGGCGCTGACTGACCAGGACATTCTGGATCGCATGATGATTCCGCTGTGCATGGAGGCGGTGCGCTGTCTGGAAGATGGTATCGCCGACTCCGCCGCCGAGGTGGATATGGGCCTTATCCTGGGGCTGGGCTTCCCGCGTTTTCGCGGTGGCGCGCTGCGCTATATCGACAGCCTGGGGGCGGCGGATTTCTGCCAGCGGGTCGAGCGGCATGCTGCCAGTGGTGCGCTTTACCAGGTGACTGAAGGATTGAAAGCGCGCGTGCTTGGCGGTGAAACCTTCTTTTAAGCATCTGCCATCACTTGTGTAGGCGCTTCCAAGCCCGCTGTCCGGTTTCTCGGGCCGCGGGCTTGGCTTTATCTGGCAGCACCTGTCTGCATTTGTAATTACCCCGGTAGCTCCCTACAATGCGCTCCTGCTTCTGGTACCCAAGGGTTTGTGACCCTGGGTTTAATCGGGAAGCCGGTGCGCCAGGCGACGGGGTTTGATCCCCTTCGCGGCAATGCCGGCACTGCCCCCGCAACGGTAAACGACGTATACCCTTTTGGCGCCCTGGTGCCTGGAGGCTGCGCGAAACAGCAACACGCCACTGTGTTCATACACGGGAAGGCGCTGTTTCAGGATGCATCTGCATTCTGTCGTGAGTCCGGAGACCGGCCAAAAGCAATTTGTCGGCATAGCGGAGGGCTTTGCAGCGGCACGCAGGCGCTCAGGTTTTGCAGCGCGCAGCGTTCTCGTTTTTATCCTTCCGCGTGACCTCTCTCTTTGTTGATTGCCGTGCGGGTGAGCACGGGAAGGATCTGTGTTTAATGAAGTCTTATGCTTTTCCGGCAGCCCTGCTGCTGAGCTCCTCCGTGGTACTGGCTGACCAGGCCAGTACCCTGAATCCGGTGATCGTCACCGCGACCCGTACTGCCGAAACCGCCGATGAAACCCTGGCCGCGGTCACCGTTATCAGTCGTGACGACATCGAGCGCAGCCAGGCGACAATGCTGCCGGAAATTCTGCGCCGCGTGCCCGGTCTTTCGGTGGTCAGCAATGGCGGCCTTGGCCAGTCCTCGTCGGTGTTCCTGCGTGGCACCAACTCCGACCATGTGCTGGTACTGATCGATGGCATCAAGGTGGGCTCGGCAACACTTGGCACCTATGCCTTTCAGGACATGCCGTTGTCACAGGTTGAGCGTATTGAAGTGGTGCGCGGGCCTCGCTCCAGCCTCTATGGTTCCGAAGCCATTGGCGGTGTTATACAGATCTTTACCCGCAAGGGCACAGCTACGGGCGAGGTCAAGCCGCGTTTCAGCGTCTCCGTTGGCAGCCATAATAGTCACCAGGCCGATGCGGGCCTTTCCGGCGGTGATGCCGATGGCTGGTTCAACCTGGGGCTGAGCGCGTTAAATACCGACGGCATTGACGTTAAGAATGATGGCGAGAGCGACAAGGACGGCTATAGCAACCGCGCTCTATCGCTGCGCGTCGGGCGCGAGTTTGGCGACAGCTCTGAAGTCGAACTGCACTGGCTGCGCGCTGATGGTGAAGCGGAATTTGACGGCAGTTTCCAGAACGAGAGCGAGTCGCGCCAGCAGGTGCTGGGGGCGCGGCTGTCCACGGCGCTGACCGACAACTGGCAGTCCAGCCTGCAGCTTGGGCGCAGCTGGGATGATAGTGACAACTTCCTCGATGGCGTATTCAGCAGCCGCTTTGATACGGTGCGCGACAATGTCTCCTGGCAGAACGACATCGCTGTTGGTGTGGCCGATCTGCTGACCCTGGGGCTGGATTACCAGAAGGATAAGGTCTTCAGTAACACCGACTTTGACGTGACCGAGCAAGACAACAGGGGTGCCTTTGCCCAGTATCAGACGTCCCTGGGCCGACATGACCTGATCGCCAGTCTGCGCACTGATGACAACCAGCAGTTCGGTCGCCACAACACCGGCAGCCTGGCCTGGGGCTATGCCCTGGCCAATGATCTGCGCCTGAACGCTAGCTACGGTACGGCCTTCAAGGCACCGAGCTTTAACGAACTCTATTATCCTGGCTACGGCAATGCGGATCTGGGCCCTGAAGAGTCCCGCTCGCTGGAGGTCGGTCTGTCTGGCCCTCTGGGGAATGGTCGCTGGGCGGTGAATGTCTATGATACCCGCATCGACGATCTGATCGCCTATGACGCCTCGATCTTTGGTCCGGCCAATATCCAGAATGCCCGTATTCGCGGTATTGAAACCGTGCTGACCCAGTCTCTGGGGGCCTGGCTGTTCAGCGGCAACCTGACGCTGCTGGAGCCTGAAGACAAGGATAGCGGTAACGACCTGCCGCGCCGGGCCCGCGAAGCCCTGCAGCTGGATCTGGATCGCCAGATCGGCGCTCTGAGTCTGGGTGCCAGCCTGCATCTCGAGAGCTCGCGTTACGACAACCTGGCCAACAGCCGCAAGCTCGATGGCTACAGCACGCTGGATCTGCGCGCCAGCTATGCCCTGGCGGCTGACTGGTCGGTACAGGCGCGGATGGCCAACCTGTTTGACGACCAGTACCAGACTGCGGCGGATTACAACGAGGACGGCCGTACTGTCTTCGTTACGCTGGCCTACCAGCCCTGATCAGGACATAGACAATGCTGCAACTCAGCTCCCGTGCCCAGCTTGTGCTGGGCCTGGTGCTGGCGCTGATGATGGCTGCTTCCCGCGGCCATCATTTTGCCAGCCTGGAAAATCTGCCCAGCGCCTCCTGGGCCCTGTTTTTTATCGCCGGTTTTTACCTCAGATCCACATGGGCCTTTGCCGGCCTGATGGCCGAAGCCGTGCTGCTGGACTTTATCGCCGTGGGCTTTCAGGGTGCCATTGACCTGTGCATCACGGTGTCCTATCCCATGCTGCTGCCGGCTTACGGTGCGCTCTGGATGGGCGGTCAGTGGCTGGCGACGCGCTACCGTGCGCACTGGTCCATGCTGGGGCCCTTGCTGCTGTCGGTATTGCTGGCCTCCAGCCTCTGTCAGCTGATTTCCAGCGGCAGCTACTATTACTTCTCGGGGCGCTTTGCCGACCCGAACCTGGCGGAGTTTGCCCAGCGCATGCTGTATTACGGGCCGCTGAGCCTGGAATCCATGGCGTTTTATATCGCCCTGACGACCCTGCTGCACGGGGCCTGGTTGTCGGCTGCAAAACTGCGGCATAGCCAGCAGACGGAGATCTTATGAGCGATTCAACATCGGCAGAACCCGAAGCATCGGCTGAACAGGCCGCTGCACAGGCGGGGAAGGAGCAGCGCCATCAAAAGCGCATGCAGCGCAAAAAGGATGTGGTGGACGCCGCCATCGCCCGCGCCGACAAGGTGCGCGGCATAGTGCTGGTGCTGACCGGCAACGGCAAGGGCAAGAGCAGCTCGGCCTTTGGCATGGTGGCACGCGCCCTGGGCCACGGTCAGCGCGTGGGCGTGGTGCAGTTTATCAAGGGGGCCTTCAGCACCGGCGAAGAGGCCTTCTTTCGCACACTGCCGGGGGTGAGTTACCACGTCATGGGCGAGGGCTTCACCTGGGAAACCCAGAACCGCGAGCGGGATGTCGCGGCGGCCATGGCGGCCTTTGATATCGCCCGCGGCCTGATGTCCGATCCCGCCATTCACATGGTGGTGCTGGATGAGCTCAATATCGCCCTCAAGTACGGCTATGTGCCACTGCAGGCGGTGATTGACGCCGCCCAGGCGCGGCCAGCGCATCAGAACCTGATCATCACCGGGCGCGGTGCGCCGGCCGAACTGATCGAGCTGGCCGATACCGTCACCGAAATGGGTGATCTAAAGCACGCCTTTCGTGCCGGCATCAAGGCCCAGCCCGGTATCGAACTTTGAAGCAGCCATGACCCACCCCGATCAGGCCTTCAGTGACGCCGAGCGTGCTGCGGTCTATCGCGCCATTCGAGAGCGGCGTGACATGCGGCATTTTGTACCCGGTGCTGTGAGGTGCTGGCGCGTTTGCTGGAGGCGGCACACTGCGCGCCCAGCGTCGGCCTGATGCAGCCCTGGCGCTTTATCCGTATCTGCGATACAACGCTGCGCACGGCCATTGCCGCGCTGGTGGAGCAGGAACGCTGCAATACGGCCCGGGCGCTGAGGGAACGGGAAGAGGAATTCATGCGCCTCAAGGTGGAAGGCGTGCGCGAATGCGGCGAGTTGCTGGTGGTTGCATTGGCGGACAAGCGCGAAGCTCATGTATTCGGCCGCCGTACCCTGCCGGAAATGGACCTGGCCTCGGTGTCCTGCGCCATCCAGAACCTCTGGCTGGCGGCCCGTGCCGAAGGACTCGGCATGGGCTGGGTATCGCTGTTCGACCCCGTCGCCCTGGCGGATCTGCTGGGCATGCCGGCGGGCAGTCAGCCTGTCGCCGTGCTCTGTCTGGGCCAGGTTGAAGCCTTTTACCCCAGGCCCATGCTGCAGGACAGTGGCTGGGCTGAACCCCGGCCGCTGTGCGATCTGCTGTTCACCGATGGCTGGGGCGCGACCTAATGCAGGGCCTGATGCACAGCCTGTTTGCGGGCGATGCGTTGCCCCCGGATGATCTGCTAACAACCGCCCTGATCATGCTGGCGGCGGTGCTGCTCGATGCCTGGCTGGGCGAGCCGCCGCTGTGCTGGCATCCGCTGGTGGCCTTCGGGCGCCTCGCCGCCTGGGCTGAGCAGAGGTTCCATGGTCGCTGGGGGCAGGGCGCTCTGGCCCAGATAAGCGCCGGTGCTATGGCCTGGCTGCTGTTGCTGCTGCCCGGAGTTGTACTTGCCTGGTTGCTGTCCGGTGTGCCGCTGCTGGGGGAGCTGGGCGCTGTGCTGGGGCTGTACTGGGCACTGGGACATCGCAGTTTGCACGATCATGCACAACCGGTGTTCAGGGCCTTGCAACAAGGTGAGGAAACCACGGCCCGGGACTATGCAGCGCGAATAGTCAGTAGGGACGCCGCAACACTGGATATTGAAAAATCAACTATTGAGTCAATTCTGGAGAACGGCAACGATGCGATATTCGGCGCCCTGTTCTGGTTTGCCCTGGCGGGACTGCCCGGCGTGGTGCTGTTTCGCCTGGCCAACACGCTGGATGCCAGCTGGGGTTACCGGTCGCCGCGCTACCTTTACTTTGGCAGGGCAAGTGCCCGTATCGACGATGCCCTGAATTGGCTGCCGGCCCGCCTTACGGCGCTGAGCTATGCGCTGCTGGGCCAGACCCGCGTGGCGTTGCGCTGCTGGCGCGCTCAGGCAGGAGCTTGTGACAGCCCCAACGGTGGCCCGGTGATGGCCGCAGGTGCCGGCGCTTTGGGCATTCGTCTCGGCGGGCCAGCCCGCTACCGGGGGGAATGGCTGCAAAAGCCCTGGCTCGGGCAGGGGCCTGAGCCGGTAGCGGCCGATATTCCGCGGGCGCTGACGCTGGTGCGCCGCAGCCTTGTGCTCTGGGTGCTGGTGCTGCTGGCCGCGGGGCTCTTGAACGCGTTGCGCTGACTTTCGCTAACGCCCATGACTGAATCAATTCGGATACTCACAATGCTGCAACATGGCGGACGCCTGCGGGCGGCGGCCCGACAACAGGGCATCGCGCTGCACCGCTGGCTGGATCTGTCGACGGGCCTGAATCCCCACGCCTGGCCGGTGCCAGCGCTGGATCCGCAGTGCTGGGCGCGCCTGCCGGAGGATGACGATGGCCTCGAAGCGGCAGCCCGCGCCTATTATGGCTGCGACAGTCTGCTGCCGGTGGCGGGCTCCCAGGCGGCCATCCAGGCGCTGCCCGGGCTTCGCCCGCCCAGTCGGGTACGGGTAATGTCGCCGGGCTACCTTGAGCATCAGCACGCCTGGCACCTGGCAGGCCATGAGGTAACACCGGTTTCCGTGCGTGAGCTGCGAGAGAGCCTGCCGGCGTCTGATGTGCTGGTGCTGATTCATCCGGGCAATCCCTGTGGCGAGCGTTTCAGTGCCGATGAACTTCTGGGCTGGCAGCGCCAGCTGGCGGCGCACGGCGGCTGGCTGGTGCTGGACGAAGCCTTTATCGATGCCACACCCGCAGCAAGCCTTGCAGCCTATGCGGGGCTTCCCGGGCTTATAGTGCTGCGTTCGGTGGGCAAGTTTTTTGGCCTGGCGGGTATCCGCGTCGGCTTTGTACTGGCAGAGCCTGGCATTCTGAATCCGCTGCGTGAACGGCTCGGGCCCTGGGCGCTGTCGGGCCCGTCCCGTGCGGTGGCCACCCAGGCCCTGGGTGATCGGAGCTGGCAGCAGGCCATGCGTGCGCAGCTCGCGCAGCAGAGTGATCGCCTGTCGGTGTTGCTGCAGCGTCATCATCTGGCGCCCAGTGGCGGCAGCGCCCTGTTCCAGTGGGTTCGTACCGCAGATGCTGCGCATCTGCATGTGCAACTGGCGCGGCGGGCCATTTTTACACGACTGTTTGAAGTGCCCGCGAGCCTGCGCTTTGGCTTGCCGCCGGATGAAGCCGGCTGGGCACGGCTGGATAGGGCCCTGACGGAGATAAATGCATGAGCGCCACAACACCGATAATCAGCAAAACCCTGATGATCCAGGGCACCACCTCCGATGCCGGCAAGAGCACATTGGTCGCCGGCCTGTGCCGGGTGCTGGCGCGCCGGGGCATCGCCGTGGCACCGTTCAAACCGCAGAACATGGCGCTCAACAGCGCCGTTACCGTTGATGGCGGCGAAATCGGGCGGGCCCAGGCGGTGCAGGCACAGGCCTGCCGTCTGGCGCCGCACACCGACATGAACCCGGTGCTGCTCAAGCCTAATTCCGATACCGGCGCCCAGGTGATCATCCACGGCCATGCCATCGCCACTATGGAAGCCGGTATCTACCACGATTACAAAAAGGTCGCCATGCAGGCGGTGCTGGAGTCCCACGGGCGCCTGTGCGAGCAGTATCGCGCGGTAGTTGTGGAGGGGGCGGGCTCGCCCGCCGAGATCAATCTGCGTGACCGGGATATCGCCAACATGGGCTTTGCCGAGGCGGTGGATTGCCCGGTGATCCTGATTGCCGATATTGATCGCGGCGGTGTCTTTGCCCACCTGGTGGGTACCCTGGCGCTGCTGAGCGAAACCGAGCAGGCACGGGTGGCGGGCTTTGTGATCAACCGTTTTCGCGGCGATATTGCGCTGCTGCAGTCGGGCCTCGACTGGCTGGAGGCGCGCACCGGCAAGCCGGTGCTGGCTGTATTGCCCTATCTGCATGGTCTGCATCTGGAGGCCGAAGACGCGCTGCCACGGGATCATGTGCCTGCACCCGAGGGCGCCTGCCTGCGGGTGCAGGTGCCGGTGATGCCCCATATCAGCAACCACACCGACTTCGATGCCTTGCGTCTGCACCCGCAGATCGACTTCGAATTTGTCGGGCCTGGCGAGACACCGGGGCCCGCCGACCTGATTATCCTGCCGGGCTCCAAGTCGGTGCGCAGCGACCTGCACTGGCTGCGCGCCCAGGGTTGGGAGGCGCATATCCGGCGCCATCTGCGTTACGGCGGCAAGCTGATCGGTATCTGTGGCGGCTATCAGATGCTGGGTCTGCAGGTGCAGGACCCGCTGGGCATCGAAGGGGCGCCGGGCAGTAGCGCAGGCCTGGGCTTGCTTGACATTGAAACACGGCTTGAGCCCCACAAGCAGCTGCGCAACGTGACGGGCACTCTGGTGCTGAACGGCGCAGCCGTATCGGGCTACGAGATTCATCTGGGTGTGACCCGGGGGCCCGGTCTGCAGCGCCCGGCGCTGCAGATCGAGGGCCGCGATGAAGGTGCCCTGAGTGGTGATGATCAGATTCTTGGCACTTATCTACACGGTCTGTTTGACCAGGCCGGTGCCACCGATGCGCTGCTGGCCTGGGCGGGATTTCGCGAGGCCAAAAGCCCGGACTATCAGGCACTGCGCGAAGCTGGCATAGACCGCCTGGCGGATTGCCTGGAAGCGCATCTGGATCTTGCTGCGGTGGATCGGTTGCTCGAGTTGTAGCTCTATCCATAAAGCGCGTTTTGGGTGTCAGGGTTTGAGCATCACAAAGCCTGCGAACAGCACCCAGGACAGCAGCAGCAGTATCCAGGGCAGCAGCGCCGGGCGTCCCTGGGCGTGCGTGGCTTGGGGTTGCGCCTCGGCATCGGATGTCTGGCTCTGGGCCTTGACCTGCTTGACGCGCTTGTTCAGTTCCCGCGATCTGGCCTTGTGCTGTTTCTTGTACTCATCGATGCCGCGCTGAATTCCCCTGGCGATCAGCCTTGTCTGCTCTTTGGTCTGCCCCGGCTGCTGGGTGGCACGGGCAAGCTTCTGGGCTTCGTCCTGGGTTTCGGGGGAGGGCGCCTTCTGTTTGGAATATCTGACCATCGGTGATCTCTGTGCTCTCTGTGCGGTTCCGTTTATTCAGTGGTCTACGGTGACTGTGAACCCCGGCGGGGTCAATGATGAAATGATGAATAGCCGCAGGGTTGAGGCCCACGCCTTCATCACGGCCTTTGCATCACAGGCGTCGCAGCGCAAAGCAAAAAAAGGAGCCACAAGGGCTCCAAAATGGGTCTCAGGCTGTAAAGTGCCAGAGATTTACACGCCAGGCCCCGCCGAGGCGGGACCTTTCCGGGGTTTTACTTCATGGTCGGCATCGAGAATTCGGAGCCGGCACGCAGGCCTGTGGGCCAGCGGGCGGTGATGGTTTTCATCTTGGTATAGAAGCGAACGCCATCTGGGCCGTGCATGTGCAGCGGGCCAAACAGGGAGCGCTTCCAGCCACCGAAGCTGTGAAAGGCCATGGGAACAGGGATCGGCACGTTGACGCCGACCATGCCCACCTGGATTTCCTCGCAGAACTGACGGGCGCTGTCGCCATCACGGGTAAAGATGGCGGTGCCGTTGCCGAACTCGTGCTCGTTGATCAGCTTAACCGCCTCGGCGTAGGAATTGACCCGGACCACGCAGAGTACTGGGCCAAAGATCTCTTCGTCGTAGATGCGCATGCCGGGGGCGACCTGATCAAACAGGGTCGGGCCGACGAAGTAGCCATTCTCGTGGTCCTTGGCAACAAAATCGCGGCCGTCGACAACTAGTTTGGCACCGTCTTCGACACCGGAATCAATGTAGCCTTTTACCTTGGCCGCATGTTCCTTGGTGATCAGCGGGCCCATATGGGCTTCTTCCGGCAGGCCGACACCGGGGCCTACGCGCATGGTGGCGATTTCTTCGCCCAGGCGGTGAATCAGGTTGTCCGCGACCTCGTCACCGACACAGACCGCTACCGAGATGGCCATGCAGCGCTCGCCGGCGGAACCGTAAGCGGCGCCCATCAGGGAATGAACCACCTGCTCGGGATCGGCGTCCGGCATGACCACCATGTGGTTCTTGGCCCCGCCCAGTGCCTGTACACGCTTGCCGTGTTCGCTGGCGGTCTTGTAAATGTATTCGGCGATAGGGGTGGAGCCCACAAAGCTGATGGCGCCCACGCGCGGGTCTGTCAGCAGCACGTCGACGGCTTCCTTGTCGCCGTTAACAATGTTGAATACGCCCTTGGGAAGACCCGCCTCGGCCAGCAGCTCGGCCAGACGGTAGGTGGTGCTGGGGTCCTTCTCGGACGGCTTCATCACGAAGGTGTTGCCACAGGCGATGGCGACCGGGAACATCCACATGGGCACCATGGCCGGGAAGTTGAACGGGCTTATGCCCGCACAGACGCCCACCGGCTGCATCTTGGAGTAGCTGTCCACGCCACGGCCGACGTTCAGACTGTGCTCGCCCTTGAGCAGGTGCGGAATGCCGCAGGCAAATTCCACCACTTCCAGGCCACGGGTCAGCTCGCCCTTGGCATCGGAGAACACCTTGCCGTGCTCGGCGGTGATCATGGCGGCAATTTCGTCGGCGTGCTCTTCCACCAGCGCCTTGAACTTGAACATGACCCGGGCGCGGTTCAGCGGGGATACCTTGCTCCAGCCCTGCAGTGCTTCTTCCGCCGAGGCGATGGCGGCGCGGGTTTCATCGGCGCTGGACAGCGCCACCTGCATGCTCGGCTCGCCGGTGGCCGGGTTATAGACGGTCGCGGTGCGACCGCTCTGGCTGGCGACATGTTCGCAGTCGATGTAGTTGCCCAGAGTTTTCATGTTATTTCCTCTTGAATCTTATTAGTGAGTGTTCGGATCTGTGCGCGTTAAGCGCGGATTTCGAGTCCGGCACTGTCACAAAAACGCTGCAGGTGATTGCGGCCCAGGGTCGCGTAGGTCAGCGGGTGCGCAACGCTTGGGTCCTGTTCGGCCTCAACCACCAGCCAGCCTTCGTAGCTGCTGGCCTTGAGGGCCTTGAACAGGGTTTCGTAGTCAATAAAGCCATCGCCCGGCACGGTGAAAACACCGCTGAGCATGGCGCTGAGGAAGCTCAGGTCGCGGTTTTTCGCATCCCGCATGATCTCGGGACGGATGTCCTTGCAATGCACATGGCAGATACGGGCCGCGTGGCGCTGCTGTACCGCCAGCGGGTCACCGCCTGCGTAGGTCATGTGACCGGTGTCGAGCAGCAGGCCCAGGGCATCCGAGGTGCCGGCCATCAGGCGGTCGACTTCGGCTTCGGTTTCGATCACGGTGCCCATATGGTGGTGGTACGCCAGGCGCACGCCCTGGGCGAGGCAGTATTCGGCCACCGTATTGATACGCTCCAGCAACAGTGCCCACTGGGCGTCGTTCATCACCGGACGCTGGGTCACCGGAGTTTCGATCTGGCCGTGCACGCAGCCGGTGACTTCGCAGAACACCATGACCTTGGCGCCGAGGGTCTTGAGCAGTGTCAGGTGATCCTGCAGTGCAGCAATTTCATCTTCGGCGCTGCGGTTCAGCAGCTCACTGCTGTACCAGCCGGACACCAGGTTCAGGCCATGGCTGTCCAGAATGGGGCCCAGGGCTTCGGGGGTGCGGGGGAATTTCTGGCCCAGCTCAAAGCCTGCGTAACCGGCCTGCTTGCCTTCGGTGAGGCAGGTTTCCAGCGAGGTGTCGGCGCCCAGCGCCGGCATGTCGTCGTTGGTCCAGGTCAGCGGGTTGATACCAATACGTACACTCATCTTGTTCTCCAAATAGGTAATAAAGGTGTGTTATCGAGTGCGTTAGCAGACAGCCTGCTAGCAGTCTGCTAGATGTTCTGTAGCTGGCGAGCCTTGAAGGATTCGTAACGACGACGTGCTTCAACCACCTGATCGCGCGGTGATACTTCCGGTACGGCCACATCCCACCAGGAACCGCCAATGTCAGAATCATTGACCACGTCGGTATCCAGGGTGATCAGGTAGCTGATCGGCGATGCCTTGGCGCGTACCAGCGCCGCTTCCAGTTCCTGGATATTGCCGACTTTCTCGGAGTTCGCACCCAGCGCCTTGGCGTGGGCGGCGAAATCGGTTTTGGGCGCGCCACCCTCTACGGTCAGGCAGTCTTCCAGCATGTTGTTGAAGCCGGGGCCGCCGCAGAACTGCTGCAGGCGGTGAATACAGCCATAACCGCGGTTATCCAGCACGACCATGACGATCTTGTGGCCGAGCATGACCGAGGTGGCGATTTCGGAGTTGAGCATCAGGTAGGAGCCATCACCGACCATGACGAAGACTTCGGACTCCGGCTTGGCCATCCTGGCGCCCAGGCCTCCGGCCAGTTCGTAGCCCATGCAGGAATAGCCGTATTCCATGTGGTAGCCACGGTCGTAGCGGGTACGCCACAACTTTTGCAGCTCGCCCGGCAGGCCGCCGGCAGCGCAGACCACTATGTCTTTTTCGCCGGCGGCGCGGTTGACCGCTCCCACCACTTCGGCGTCTGTGGGCAGGTTGGTGCCCCGGTCCGTGGTGGCCACATCCACTGAATGATTCCACTGCTCGCGCAGCTGCGCGGCTTTCTCGATCCAGCTGCCTTCGGGCTGCCAGCCTTCAAGGCCGGCCTGCACCAGCGGCAAGGTTAGCCTGGCGTCGCCGACCAGCGGCAGTGCCTTGTGCTTGATGGCATCGAAGGATGCCACGTTGATGCACAGCAGGCGGGCGTCCGGGTTGATCAGGGCGCGGGAACCGGTGGCGAAATCGCCCAGACGGGTGCCCACGGCAATGATCAGGTCGGCTTCGGCCGCCAGCGCATTGGTGGAGGCCGCGCCGGTAACGCCCGTGGTGCCCATGTTGCGTGCATGGTCCCAGGGCAGGGCGCCCTTGCCGGCCTGGGTTTCACCCACTGGCAGGTTAAAACGGGTTACCAGTGCATCCAGCTCTGCCAGGGCGCCGGAGTAGTGCACGCCGCCGCCTGCGATCAGCAGCGGCTTCTTGGCCTGTCGAATCAGGGCGATGGCGTCTTCGAGTTCGCGCAGGTCCGGTGCCTGGCGGCGCAGCTGGTGCAATTTCTCGTTAAAGAAATGCTCCGGATAGTCGTAGGCCATGGTCTGCACATCCTGCGGCAGCGCCAGGGTCACAGGTCCGCACTCGATCGGATCTGTCAGTACGCGTATGGCCTGGGGCAGGGAGGTCAGCAGCTGTTCGGGGCGGGTGATGCGGTCAAAAAAGCGGCTCACCGGCTTGAAGCAGTCGTTGGACGTCAGGGTATGGTCGTGAAAGTTCTCGACCTGCTGCAGTACCGGGTCCGGCAGGCGGGTGGCAAAGGTATCCCCCGGCAGGAAGAGCACCGGCAGACGGTTGACATGAGCCACCGCAGCGGCGGTGACCATGTTCACGGCACCAGGACCTGCGGAAGCGGTACAGGCCATCATCTGCTGGCGATTCAGCGTCTTGGCATAGGCGATGGCGGCATGGGCCATGCCCTGTTCGTTGTGGGCGCGGTAGGTGGGCAGCTGGTCCTGCACCTGATAGAGCGCTTCGCCAAGACCTGCCACATTGCCGTGGCCGAAGATGGCCCAGCAGCCTGCAAACATGGGTTTGAGTTCACCGTCGATCAGCACTTTCTGGGCCGTCAGGTAACGAATGACGGCCTGGGCCATGGTGAGTCTGATTGTTTTCATTATGAGTCTCTCCGACTTAGCTGGCGGTGCGTTCGCGCCAGTACTGAATCAGTTGCAGGTAGTTGTTGCTGACGCTGTTGATCAGGCCTTCATCATCGAGATCACCCGCCAGCCACTGGCGGCTCTCTTTGGCCCAGAGGGTGCGGCCAATGGTGAAGCCCTTGCAGATATCAAAGCCGGTTGTGTTATTGAAGCCTTCGCGGATCTCGGCAACCGGTGCATCCAGGCCCAGCAGTACCACGCCACGGCAGTGGGGAGCACGGGTCTTGATCAGATCACTGATCTGTGCCCAGGCCGCGCGGCTTGGCGACGGCAGTTTCCACCAGTCGGGGCGGATACCCAGGTTGTAGAAACGGGCGATGGAGCGCACCAGGGTGCTGTCGTCCTGCGGCATGTCCCTGGGCGGAATCAGTTCCAGCAGCAGTTCATGGCCTGAGGCGCAGCAGGCCTTGTACAGCTCCATGGCCTGACGTTCCTGGGCCAGACGGGTCTCGATGGCGTGGTCCGGATGGTAAAAGATCAGGCATTTCACCACGTGTTCGCGGGGCCATTCGCGCAGGCGGGAGCCAATGGAGCGACCGCCTTCGAGTTCAATCGGCAGGGACGAGGGCAGTTCGACCGGTCGGCCAATCCACCAGCCCTGGCCGGTGACATCGTTAAGCGCATCCTGGCCGTAGGTATCGTCGATCAGCACGCCGACATTGCCGTTGAGGCCGGCGGTTGCTGCGCCACGCTCGGTGGCCTTGACCAGCAGGCGCTTGAGGGTCTTGATGCGTGCGGGATCCGCACCCGTGGCCTTGGCCATGTCGAACAGCTGCTTGCGGTGGTCAAAGGCCAGACCGCAGATCTCGTTCCATTCGCCATTGCTGCGGGTGGTCACGCGGTGCAGGTAGTTGAGTTCGGTATCCTGATCAGGACGCGGAATTTCGTGGGCGTGCTGCAGGTAATAGTCCAGCTCTTCGCCACTGGGGATTGCCGGTGCACAGCCGTGACGCGACACCACCAGTGCCCCGCAGGCGTTGGCGTAGGCGCAGCAGCGCTCGGGGCTTTCATCCCGCAGCCAGCCGCGCAGGAAGCCGGACAGGAAGGCATCGCCGGCACCCAGCACGTTAAGGACTTCAACGCGCACGCCGGTGAAGACATCAAAGCTGTCCATACTGTCGGGGATGGCGCCTTCCAGCACGGTGCAGCCCAGGGCGCCGAGCTTGAGCACTATGGTGGCATCGCTCAGTTCGCGGATTTTCTTCAGCGCACTGATGGTGTCGGTGCTGCCACCGGCGATATGTACTTCTTCCTCGGTACCCACGATCAGGTTGCAGTAGGGCAGCACGGTTTGCAGGTGGGCGCTGACGCTGTCATCGGAGACGAAGCGGTTTTCGCCTTCACCTATACCCGTGAGACCCCAGAGCACCGGACGATAGTCGATATCCAGAATGACTTTGGTTCCGGCGGCACGGGCGTGCTCCATGGCCGCCTTGCTGGCAGCGTAGGTCTGCTCGGTGGAAAAGTGCGTGCCGGTAATCAGCAGGGCGCGGCTGGAGGCGATGAACTCGGGCGAGAAGTCATCCTTGCTGATCGCCATGTCGGCGCAATCACGACGGTAAAAGATCAGCGGGAAGGTTTCCTGATCCTTGATACCCAGAATCACCAGGCCAGTATGACGCTCGGCGTCTGTCTTCACATGGCTGACATCAACACCGGCGCGGGCCAGTTCTTCGCGCACAAAGCGCCCCATGTGTTCATCACCCACCCGGGTCAGCATGGCGGATTTGAGACCCAGGCGTGCGGTACCAAAGGCGATGTTGGCCGATGAGCCGCCCAGGTATTTGGCAAAGCCGGACATGTCTTCCAGGCGGCTGCCAATCTGTTCGCCGTACAGGTCCACCGCGGCTCTGCCAAGACAGATGACATCCAGTGGCCGGTCTGCGCTGCTGGCGCTGAAGTTGCTCATAGGGTGATGCTCCTGGGCCGTGCGTCCCACGGCGACTGTGCTTATTGTCGTAATTTGAAACTAATGATTCCAAATCTGTTGCCGCAGCTCGCTATCCAGTATGACCGACTATAGGGCTCTAGTGGCGGTCATCGGGCACGTTGTGCGGTACTCCCACGGGCTCTGTGAGCTGTCAGTAGTGAGTGTCTGGTTCGAGAATAGAACAAAAATTCCATAACAGCAACAAAATGGAAAATATTTTTTATTTCGGCCTGTGAAATAACCTCAGCGCCACAGTGGCTAGGGCGCGCTGGCGGCCAGGCTGCGGTATCTGGCTCTTTAAGGGGAGCGTTTCTGTGTAGGCGAGCGCACTGCTGAGACTATTATGGAATAAATATTCTGTAAATATTGATATGGGAACATAAATTCCTTATGGTTTGCTTATCGCACGGGCCTGAATGCCGCCCCCTTTGGGGTGAAATGGCCAAGGCTACTTCATTTTTGGAAATTTCATTCCAATTCGGTGGCGCGGGGGTTATAAGGAACCCTGAACACTAGAGGGACGCCGAACCATGAATGCAGTACCCCAAACGCTGGCCGATCTGAAGGTAGCCATCGCCGAGCAGCACTCGGTGCTGAGCAAGCGCCTGCGCCAGGTGGCGCAGTACGTGATGGACAACCCCAATGCCATAGCCTTTGGCACAGTGGCGGTGATTGCCAAGGATGCCAGTGTGCATCCCTCGACCCTGGTGCGCTTTGCCAATGCCTTTGGCTATAGCGGCTTTAGCGAAATGCAGCGCCTGTTCCAGCAAAAGCTGATTCAGGAATCCCCCAGCTATACCGAGCGCATCCGCATCGCGCGCGAAGAGCTGGGGGATGACAGCCGTGATACGCCGCTGCAGCTGCTGTCGCAGTTTGCCGGCGCCAGCGCCGTGGCGCTGGAGCAGCTGCGCGAGAGCATCAGGGAGGAAGACCTGGAGCGGGCGGTGGATATTCTGGCCGCTGCCGAAGCCACCCATGTGGTGGGGGTGCGTCGTGCTTTCGTGGTGGCGACCTATTTTGCCTATGCGCTGCGCCATATTGACCGTCGCGCCTATCTGATTGACGGTGTGGGGGGCATGTATGCCGAGCAGGGCGGCGCCATTGGCGAGCGCGATGCGATCATTGCTACCAGCTTCCATCCCTATGCACCGGAAACCCAGGACGTGGCCAAGGCTGCGGTCGAGCGCGGTGTGCCGCTGATTCTGATTACCGACAGCCAGCTCAGCCCGCTGGCGGCGCTGGCCTCGGTCTGCTTTGTGGTGCGAGATGCCGAAGTGCATGGCTTCCGCGCCCTGGGCTCCACCCTTTGTCTGGCCCAGGCATTGTCCATCAGCCTGGCGTACCGGGTCGACAAGCAGCGTGTGGCCGGCTGAATGCCGGGCGGGGCTGGTTGGCACCCATTGAACTCTTAACCCTAAAGAAGGTGAAATTCATGTCCAAGCTCCTGTCCCGCCCGACAACGCCCGATGACCAGGGCTGTATTCAGCGCATTACTCCCGCTTCCGCAGGCTGGGACTATGTCGGATTTGAGGTCTACCAGTTGCAGCCCGGCCAGGTGCTGGAGCAGGCTACCGGCGATCAGGAGGTCTGCCTGGTGCTGGTCAGTGGTCTGGCGGATATTGCCACTGAGCAGGAAAGCTGGGCAGGGCTTGGCGAGCGCATGAGCGTATTTGAGCAGAAGGCACCCTACAGCGTTTATGTGCCACCTTCGGATCGTTTTCGCGTTACTGCGACTACAGCACTGGAACTGGCGCTGTGCAAGGCACCCGCCAAGGGCGAGTTTGGCGCCCGCCTGATTACCCCGGCCGATACCCGCTACGAGATGCGAGGCGAGGGCACCAATCAGCGTCATGTGTGCAATATCCTGTTTGGCAATATGGCGGCAGAACACCTGCTGGTGTGCGAAGTCTTCACCCCGGGCGGGAACTGGTCCAGCTATCCGCCGCACAAGCATGATCGCGACGCGGCACCGGCGGAAACCCGGCTGGAAGAAACCTACTACCACCGCATCAATCCGCCCCAGGGCTTTGCCTTTCAGCGCGTCTATACCGATGATCGCAGCCTGGACGAAACCATGGCGGTGGAAGACCACAATGTTGTAATGGTGCCAGAAGGTTATCATCCGGTGGGTGCGGCCCACGGTTACGACCTCTATTACCTTAATGTGATGGCAGGTCCCGAGCGCACCTGGATCTTCCACAATGATCCCGATCACGAATGGATGATAAAGAAGGACTGATCAGGCGCGTTGTCTGGTTAATCAATGCGGCCAGCCGGCTGTGGCTCTGTCCACCCGGCTGGCCGCGGCGTTTTTCAAATGCTGTTTTATGTGCTCCCATCAACGTGAACGCTGTACCTGGACTGCCTGCTCGAACGCATCCCGGCATTCGCAGGCTCATTCCAGGCCTGGGGCTGCGAAAGCACTGCAGCAGATCGAGGATGCTGTCATGGCTGCGGGCCTCGCCTTGCCATCAGTTAATTGTCTTTGAGCTGCGAAAGCATTCCAGTAGATCGTTAATGGCGCTGTCCTCGCTGGCCTCGTCGCGCCAGCACATGCCGACAAAGCCCTCCACTGTATCTATCTTTATATCCAGCGGCACCACCAGGCCGCGACCGGTAAAATGCCGCGCCACCCGTTCCGATCCCACCGCCAGCATGTCGCTGTACTGCAGCAGCCAGAGGTTGCCCACCTGGGAGGAGGACTCCACCCGGTAGGGCGGCGGCTTGAGGCCTGCGCGGGTCAGTGCCACTTCCAGCCTGCTGCGAATGGGTGTACCCCGGGGCCAGACTATCCAGTCGTAGGCGTAGACATCGTCCCAGCCAAGGTCGCGGCGCTTGGCCAGCGGATGGTCGGGGCGGGCCATGATGCGCAGCGGCTCGTCATAGAGCCGTTCGCTGCACAGGTTTGGCTGCGGCTGGTAGTTGTCCAGCCGTCCGACCACCAGATCCAGCTTGCCCAGCTGCAGCTTTTCCAGCAGATCGTTCATGGTGCTTTCCTGCAGTTCCATGCGTGCCTTGGGGTGCCGTTCAAGAAATTTCATGATGGCGGCCGGTACAAAGCTGGGGGCCGAGGCCGGTGAGGTGCCCACCGCGAAGGTGCGCGAGCTGCCTTCCTGCAGGGCTTCCAGGTTGTGCTGGGCGCGGGACATTTCGGTCACCATGCGCCTGGCATGGCCGATCAGCAGCAAGCCCATGGGCGTGGCTGTGAGCCCCCGCGCATGACGCTCGAACAGCGGTCCGCCGACATCCTCTTCCAGTTCCCTGAGCCATTTCGACAGCCCCGGCTGGGTGCTGTGCGACGCCCGGGCCGCGTCACTCAGGCTGCCGGTTTCGTGCAGGCTGATCAGCAGGTGCAGGTGGTTGAGCCTAAGACGGCGGGTCCAGTCCATCGTGGTATACCCTAAATCATATGGATGTATCGCAACATATCATTATTCAATATGAGTTGTCTGGTGAATAATCGTTCGTACACAGGGTCATCACAACGACATCGCTCACCGGGGGTCGTTGACAGCTTAGGCTGAGGCTTCAGTCGTCGACGGGCCGGTACCGCTAAAACAAGAGGTTGGTTCGATGCAGCTATACAGTTTCTTTAACAGCTCGACGTCCTACCGCGTGCGAATCGCGCTGGCGCTCAAGGACGTTCACTACACTTATCACGGCGTCAATATCCGTGTGGGCGAGCAGCGTTTTGCCGATTATGCGGCGCTGAATCCGTCCAGGGGCGTGCCGCTGCTGGTCGACGATAACGGCACCACGCTGAGCCAGTCCATGGCCATCATCGACTATCTGGATGCCCGTTTCCCGCAACCCCGCCTGATTCCCGTGGAACCCGAGCTGCGCGCCCGGGTACTGGAAGTCGCCAATGGCATTGCCTGCGACATGCATCCGCTGAACAACCTGCGGGTGCTGGGTTACCTGAAAAACGAACTGGGCCTGACCGATACCCAGAAAGACGCCTGGTATGGGCACTGGGCCCGCGAAGGCTTCAATGCGCTGGAAACCCTGCTGCAGCGCAACGGCAAGGCGCCTTACTGCTTTGGCCAGACACCGACCCTGGCCGATGTCTGCCTGGTGCCCCAGGTGGCCAATGTGCTGCGCATGGGCTTTGACATGGCCGCCTATCCGCGGGTCATGGCGGTATACGAGCACTGTCAGCGCCAGAGTGCCTTTGAGCAGGCGGCGCCGAGCGCACAGCCGGATTATCAGCGCTGATCGAGCCTGTAATCGTGAATCCCATTTACGGAGTATGAGTATGAATAACAACAAGCCACAGCAAAACGTTATTGTCGTCGGTGGTGGTATCGGTGGCCTCGCTGCGGCCCTGGCGCTGACCCGGCAGGGTATCAGTGTTCAGCTGCTTGAACAGGCCGATACCATCGGCGAAATCGGCGCCGGTATTCAGCTGGGCCCCAATGCCTATGCGGCACTCGATGCCCTGGGTGTGGGTGAGGCGGCCCGCAGCCGTTCGGTGTTCACCGACCATCTGATCATGATGGATGCCATTGATGCTTCCGAAGTCGGTCGGGTGGATGTAGGCGAGCCGTTCCGCCAGCGTTTTGGCAACCCCTATGGCGTTATTCACCGCGCCGACATCCATCTGTCGATTCTGGAAGCGGTGGAAAAACACCCGCTGATCAGTTTCCACACCTCCACCAAGATCGAAAACATGGAGATCAAGGACGACGCTGTGGTCGTGATCGATAGCAAGGGCAACCGCTTCGAAGGTGACGCCTTGCTGGGCTGCGACGGCGTCAAGTCCGTGGTGCGTCAACAGCTGGTGGGCGATAAGGCCAAGGTGACCGGCCATGTCGTTTATCGCGCCGTGGTTGACGTTGAAGACATGCCGGAAGATCTGCGCGTGAATGCGCCCATGTTGTGGGCCGGACCGCGCTGCCACCTGGTGCATTACCCGCTGCGCGGCGGCCAGCAGTACAACCTGGTGGTGACCTTCCACAGTAACGAACAGGAAGAATGGGGCGTGCGCGAAGGCAGCAAGGAAGAAGTGCTGTCCTACTTCGAGGCTATTCATGCCCGCCCGCACCAGATGCTCGACAAGCCTAAGTCCTGGATGCGCTGGGCCACCGCCGACCGTGATCCGGTAGGCAGCTGGGGCCAGGGTCGCGCCACCATTCTGGGCGACGCCGCGCATCCCATGACCCAGTATCTTGCCCAGGGCGCCTGCATGGCGCTGGAAGATGCGGTGACCCTGGGCGAGGCGATCCGGGCCTGCGACAACGATCTGGAGAAGGCCTTCCGTCTGTACGAGACCATCCGTATTCCCCGTACCGCGCGGGTGCTCTGGTCCGCCCGTGAAATGGGCCGGCTCTATCACGCCAAGGGCGTTGAACGTCTGGTGCGTAACCAGCTGTGGGCGGGTCGCTCGCAGGAACGCTTCTACGATTCGGTCGAGTGGCTCTATAGCTGGAATGTCGCCAACTGCCTGAAGCAGCCGGGCGAGAAGTAAGCGCGCACCTTATTAAGGAGGAGAATACCGATGCAAGCACTTGGAACTTTGGAAGATCTGCCGCAAAGCTACCGTGATGAGCTGACGGCGCACAATCTGGTGCCGCTGTGGCCCAACATGCGCGCCGTACTGCCGCCCCATGTGCCGAGCCGCAAGACCCAGGCCCTGCGCTGGGATTATGCCAGCGTGCGTCCGCTGCTGCTGCAGGCTGGCGAACTGACCCCCATGGAAAAGGCCGAGCGACGCGTACTGGTGCTGGCCAATCCGGGTCACGGCCTGACCAACATGCAGGCCACCCCCAGCATCTATCTGGGCATACAGCTGATATTGCCGGGTGAGTCGGCGCCCAATCATCGCCACACCCCCAATGCGGTGCGCATCATCATCGAAGGTGAAGGTGCCTCGACCACCGTGGACGGCGAAGTTTGCCGCATGGAGCGGGGCGACCTGATCCTGACGCCGTCCGGCAAATGGCATGAGCATCAGCACGAGGGCGATGGCCCCATCATGTGGCTGGATGTGCTGGATCTGCCGCTGATGTATCAGCTCGAAGGCTCCTGGGCCATCGAGGGTACACCGCAGCAGGATAACCGTGCGCAGGACAAGTCCTTTGCCGAGTACAGCGCCGCAGGCGTGGTGCCGAACATCAATTTTGAACGTGCCGCCCAGGACTCGCCGCAGCTGCGCTATCCCTGGGACAAGACCCGCGCCTGCCTGGTGGAAATGGCCAGCCATTACAGCGAGGGCCTGCTGCGGATCAGCTATGTGAACCCCGAAACCGGCGCCAGCCTGTTCCCGAGCATTGGCTTCGGTGCCCTGATGCTGCGCCCGGGCGAGAGCATCCGCCTGCCCAAACGCACCACCGCCTGCGTGTTTCATGTGGTGGAAGGCGAGGGCGCCATGAGCGTTGATGGCGCAGATGGCCTGAGCTGGGTGGAAAAGGACACCCTGTCCGCCCCCGGCTACACCGAGATCACCCTGAGCAACCGCTCACCCGATCAGCCGGCGTTCATGATCACCGCGGACGAAGGCCCGCTGCATCAGTACCTCGGTATTTATTGATTAGCCCCCTATTGACGACCATTTTCAGGAGAACAGGATAATGTCTGAACAGCTCTTATTCCCGGCCAAAAAACAGCCCCTGGCTACAGTGGCAGGCACCGATGCACTCTTTCCGGTACACCGCATCTTCTGCGTGGGCCGCAACTACCATGCCCACGCCGCTGAAATGGGTGTGAGCGTCGACAAGTCCGAGCAGGAACCTTTCTACTTCACCAAGCACCCGAGCAGCCTGCTGCCGTCCGGCAGTGAAATCGCCTATCCGCCGCAAACCGGCAACTACCATTACGAAATGGAACTGGTGGTGGCGATCGGCAAGGAAGGCTTCGAAGTGCCCGAGAGCGATGCCAACGACATCATCTTCGGCTATGCCAGCGGTCTGGACATGACCCGCCGCGATCTGCAGCTCAAGGCGCGCAGCACCAACCGCCCCTGGGATCTGGGCAAGGACTTCGAAGAGTCCGCCATCATGAGCGCCATCGTGCCCAAGGAAGTCACCGGCATTATCGAGTCCGGCAAGATCGAACTGGCCGTCAACGGTGACGTGAAGCAGCAGTCCGATGTCGACAAGCTGATCTGGAATGTGCCCGAAATCATCGCCCACCTGTCGAAGTTCTATCACCTGCAGCCCGGCGATCTGATCTTCACCGGCACGCCCGATGGCGTCGGCGCGGTCGTGGCCGGCGACAGGATCACAGGTTCCGTGGCAAAGGTCGGCGATATCGAGCTGACGATCAAGAAGTAAAGCTGGCACTGATTTAACGCCAACCCCTGACGTCTCTTTAAACCTAATGGCGCCCATCGTCTGGGCGGCCAACGGGCAGGGTTTGCCTGCGCCGGTATCTGCCGGCCAGGCATGCAATAACTATAAAAGTGGAGCTCATCCCCATGATTAACATCAAAAAGCTTGTTAGCTGTGTCGCCATCCCTGCCGTTGCCACTGCCGCCCTGGCCTTGAGTCTGTCGGCCAGTGCAGAGCGCATGCGCCTGGGCCATGTGACGCCGCCAAGCCATATCTGGCACCAGGTGGCCGAACGCTTTAACGACAACCTTAAAGCCGATTCCGGTGGCAAGGATTCGCTGATGATATTCCCGCTGTCCAAGCTTGGCGGCGATGACCAGATGATCGATCTGTTGCAAAGCGGTGGCATGCAGCTGGCCATACTCACGGCCGGCAGTCTTTCCAACCGCGCTGACGAGCTCAACGGCTGGTTCCTGCCCTTTGCCTTCGACAACGTGACCGATGCCGCCGAGGCCACGCAGACGCCCGCGGCCCAGCAGATGCTGGCCGACCTGAAACAGCACAAGCTGGTGGGCCTGGGGTATACCCTGGCGGGCATGCGCCATGTCATTTCGTCCAAGCCGATCAGTAGCCTGGACGACTTCGCCAACAAGAAGATCCGCGCCTTCCCCAACAAGCTGTTCAATGACTGGTGGAGCCAGCTGGGTGCCGCGCCCACGGCGCTGGCCATCAGCGATGTATCACCGGCCCTGACCACCAACCTGCTCGATGCCGTGGATGTGGACCTGGATATCGTCGTTGGCCTGAAGATGTACCAGCAGGCGCCCTACCTGACCCTGACTAACCACATGGCCTTCCCGGGCGTGGTGGTGGCATCTGAAGTCTGGTGGAACAAGCTGGGTGAAGACAAGCAGAACCAGGTCCTGAAGGCCTTCCACGAAGCCGAAGCCTGGGGCTTCAAGCAGCAGGCGCAAGCCGAGGTCAGCAACCTGGAACGGCTGAAGGCCGAGGGTGTCACCGTCACTGAATTTGACCGCGCACAGCTGGCGCCGGTGGCCCAGCGCATCGTCGACAGCTACACCGCGGGTAACCCTGCCATCAAACGCTTTTATGAGCAGACGCGGTAAACAATAAACAGGGCAGGGGTGCGCCTCTGCCAGGCGAGGTGCTTATGTCTGGTTTAATAACAAGGTTCGACCGGCTCATCGGGCAGATTGAATACGCGCTGCTGATCGGCCTGACCGCCAGCCTGACGCTGATTCTGTCGGCCCAGGTGGTGCTGCGCTACTTCTTCAGCAGTCCGCTGTTCTGGGCCGAGGAAGTGGCGGTGCAAATCCTCATCTCGGCCACCTTTATCGGTGTCAGCTATCTGCTCCATGCCAATCAGCTGGTGCGGGTGGACCTGCTGCTGGCGGGACTGACAGGGGCGGCGGCGCTGTGGATGGAGCGCCTGCTGAACCTGGTCGTGCTGGTCACCCTGCTGGTGTTCTGTTATTACGCCACCGACTGGATCCTGCGCCCGGAAATCAAGGCCGATGTATCCCCCACCACCGGCTTGCCGCGCTGGTACAACTACGGCGTGCTGGTGGCGGCATTCTACTGCATGAGCTGGCACCAGCTGGTCCGGCTTTCGTGCCCTGCTACCAGGCCCGTATTAAAGGAGGCTGCCGCATGATGACGTCCGCTGTGTTTTTTATCAGCCTGCTGGCTGGCCTGCCGATCTTTATCACCCTGCTGCTGGGCACCCTGGTGTTCCTGCTGCAGGCTGACCTCGCGGTACTGATGACATCGCTGCCGATCCAGCTGTATGGGTCGCTGAACCAGAACGGTCTGCTGGCCATCCCGCTGTTCATGCTGGTGGGTGAGCTGATGAACCGCGGCGGCCTGACCACACGGCTGATGAATGCCGCCGATGTGTTCGTCGGCGGTTTCACGGGCGGGCTGGCCTACGTCAACCTGCTGACCAATGCCATGGCGGCCTCCATTCTGGGATCGGCCACCGCGCAGATCGCCGTCATGAGCCGGCTGATGATCCCGGCCATGGTGGAAAAGGGCTACAACAAGGAATTTTCCGCCGCCGTGACTATGGCCGGGGGCCTGCTGGGGCCCATTATTCCGCCGTCCATGCTGATGATCATCTACGGCGTGGTGGCCTATCAGCCCATTTCGGCGCTCTTTATCGCCGGCATTCTGCCGGGGCTGCTGATCGTGGCGGGCTTTGCGCTGGTGATCTTTATCACCGGTCTGGTCAAGGGCCTGCCCAGCGGCGAGCGTCACCCGAGCAGCCGTGTGCGCAAGGATCTGCTTGCCGGTCTGCTGCCGGCCACCATACCGCTGGTGGTGATCGTCTGCATCATTGCCGGTGTCATGACCCCCACCGAAGCCGGCGCCGTAGCCTCCATCATGGCGTTCGCGATCGGCGCCGGGGCCTACAAGGCGATTCGCATCAAGGACCTGGGCGCCATCTTCGCTTCGGTGGCGCTGAACACCGCCACCATCACCGGCCTGATTGCCACCGCCTCGGTCTTTGGCTGGGCGCTGTCGTTTGAAGCCGTGCCGGATATGCTGGTGGAATGGATCAGCGGCATTACCACCTCGCCCATCCTCTTCCTGATGCTGGTGTATGTGCTGGTGATTGTGCTGGGCATGTTCCTCGAGAGCATCAGCGTGATGATCGTCATAGTGCCCATTATCCTGCCGGCGGCGCTGTCCTTTGGCATCGACCCCATCCACTTTGGCGTCATGATCAGCCTGGCGACCCTGGTGGGGCTGGTGACACCACCGGTCGGGCCCGGCCTCTACATCGCCATGACCGCGGCCAACCTGCCAATGGGGGCGCTGTTCCGCGCCATGGTGCCTTTCCTGCTGTCGATGTTCGCCTGCATGCTGATCATCGCGCTCTTCCCGGCCATTTCCCTCTGGCTGCCGAGCCTGATGGCCGGCTGACGGTATTCCTTTTCGAGCCCTGCCGGCACCTTTTGCCTGCGGGGCTTTTTTTGTATTCGCCTGTCGGCGATAAGCCTGCGAGCCCCGTAGGACGCGTCTCGCGGCGAAGCTCTTCTGGCGTTGGCTCGACAGTCCCTGTCTCGCCCCTGCGGGCCCTTTATTCGCTGGCCGGTACTGCGGCTGATTGACCAGCTGCTAAGCTTTTCAATCCTGGCTGCGGCGCCCGTGTCGCGCAGCAGCGCCCAGCTGAAAGCAGCCTGATAAAGGCACCGATAATGGCAAGGGAGATTGATATGAGCATCCGGATAGTAACGATTTGCGGCAGCGTAAGGCCCGGCAACTACACCGCCATGGCGCTGGAGCTGGCCATCGACGAGCTGAAGAAAACGCCCGGGGTCGAGGTAACGTCGATCCGGCTTGAATCCCTGGACCTGCCGCTGCCGGGCCTGTCGCCAAAAAATGCCGCCGCCATCAAGCAGTTCCAGCAGACCGTGGGGGGCGCCACCGGCGTGCTGCTGGCATCCCCCGAATACCATGGCGGCATCAGCAGCCCGATGAAACTGGCCATCGACAATCTCGGCTTTCCCAGCGTGCTCGGCGACAAACCGGTGTCCATCCTGGGTGTGGCCGCCGGTGCAATCGGCGCCATCAAGTCCACTGAACAGCTGCGCGCCATCTGCGCCCATGTCGGTGCCATGCCACTGCCGCTGGCGGTCTCCATTGCCAAGATCCAGCAGGTCTTCGATGCCGAAGGCAACTGCCTGGATGCCGCCACCGAGAAGTACATCCGGCGCTCAGCCAGCAACCTGATCGATTACATTAATCATGCCGTGTGTCCGAAAATCAGCCTGGAGGCGATACTGCGCGAGCGGGAGGAGGCCTGAGGGGGAGTTGGATTGGGCAGGCGGGGACTTTGTGGTGTTTCTGCGAGTCTGTCGGCGATATGCCCGCGAGCCCCGTAGGAGCCGCGTCTCGCGGCGAAGCTCTTCTGGCGTTGGCTCGACAGTCCCTGTCTCGCCGACGTATGGCCATGGATGGCCGGTAGCCAGAAAATGCAGGAGCAATTTCCTGCTCATAAGGGGAGGGTGGCCGTTCTGTTGGCCGGGCTCTGAGCGGCCGGCATGCTTGTCGGCCAGTTATGCTGCTGGATTCAAAAGCGGGCAAGTGTAGCGAGGTCCTGCGCAGGTATATCGCATTGCTGCCTGGCTATCCCGCGTCCGCGAGCATCTGCCAATATCCACTATCCCCTAACCCGCATTAAAAGGGTCCTGGCCGTTCCCCGTCGTCATTTTCTCAACCAGGTAGTCGACAAAAACCCGTACCCGGGCGGGCATGGTGGTACCGCCGAAAAATACGGCATGGATGGCTTCGGTGTCACCAGGGTTAAAGTCGTCGAGCAAAGGGACCAGCCGCCCCGATTCAAGTTCAGGGCCGATATGGAAGTCGCCAAGCCGCGTGATACCCACCCCCTGCAAGGCCAGTTGTACCAGGGTTTCGCCATTGTTGGCGTGCACGTTGCCGTCGATGGGCAACATGACGTTTTCACCGTCTACCTGAAAGGGCCAACCCGGTTCGATGCGCTTGAAACTGAAGTCCATGCAGTTGTGATGCGCCAGGTCCTCTAGCGTTTGGGGATAGCCGTGGCGTTGCAGGTATTCCGGTGAGGCGACGACCGAACGACCGGTTTCTCCCAGTCGACGGGCGCTGAGCAAGCTATCAGGCAGCGGCCCGAAGCGAATGGCAACGTCGATATGCCCCCCTTCCACATCCGATATTTCATCGCTGAGCTGTACTTCTGCGGTGATATCCGGATAACGTGCCAGAAATTCCGGCAGCAATGGCACAATGGACAGACGACCATGTGCCAGGGCGGCACTGATCCGTACCAGTCCTCTGGGGCTGGCTCTGTCAGCAATGGCGGATTCGGTTTGGTCAAGATCCGCCAGTATACGGCGTGCCGCCAGGGCATAATCCTCCCCCTCGCGGGTTAGCCGCAGGCTGCGTGTGGTGCGCACCACCAGCCGCACGCCCAGGCGCTGCTCGATCCGCGTCACCAGGCGGCTGACTGCCGAGGGCGTGAGTCCCAGTTGCCGGGCCGCGCCACTGAGTGACCCGGCACAGGCCACGGCCAGAAAGGTTTCCATCTCGGCGGTACGGTCCGTCCTTTTGTTGTCCATTGTGTTCTCTTTTGTTGGCTGCCGGCGCCCAGTGTAATGACGAAAATCCCTCCGATCGACATTTTACCCACTCCATCTTTGAATTGAACGCAAAGCTGGTTGACCACGGTGCCCACTTATCGGGAACGGGTGAGTACATTACACTCCCCGAATGAACAAATTGAGGAGACAGATCACAATGAAGCTTAACCTGCCGCTGCTGGCGCTGGCCCTGGGGGCATTCGGTATCGGTGTTACCGAATTTTCTCCCATGGGCATGTTGTCGGTCATTGCCGGCGATCTGGACGTGAGTATCCCGACCGCCGGTATGCTGATTAGCGCTTATGCCTTTGGTGTGGTGGTCGGTGCGCCGATCATGACACTGGGGTTTGCCAACATGTCGCGCCGCAGTCTGCTGCTGCTGGCGATGAGCATTTTCACCATCGGCAACCTGATCTCGGCACTGTCGGACGGCTATGGCACCCTGCTGATTGGTCGTATTGTTACCTCGTTCAATCACGGTGCGTTTTTTGGCGTGGGCGCCGTTGTCGCCACGCAACTGGTACCGCCGCACAAGCGTGCAGGCGCGGTGGCCGCCATGTTTTCCGGCCTGACCATTGCCAATATCGGCGGTGTGCCGCTGGCAACCTACGTGGGTGAAACCATCGGCTGGAGAACCGCCTTTATGGGGATGGCTGTATTGGGCCTGTTTACCCTGGTCGCGCTACGCGTCTCACTACCTAAACTGGCCGTGGATGGGCAAACCACCATCGCCAATGAGATCAAGGTGCTCGGTAAAGGCTCGGTACTCTTTGCACTCTTGCTGACCGTGGTTAGCTCCAGTTCGATGTTTACCGTGTTCAGCTATATAGCACCGATTTTGCAAGACGAGACCCGCGTCGGAACCCTGTTTGTCACCAGCATGCTGGTGCTGTATGGCCTGGGTCTGGCGGTCGGCAACGGGCTGGCGGGCCGCTTTGCCGATCGTAACCTGACCGGCACGCTGGTGATGTCATTGCTGGGATCAGTCATCCTGTTGACGCTATTTGCAGCCACCATGCAGCATGCCCTGATCGTGCCACCGCTGATTTTCTTCTGGGGCATCGCCAGCTTTGCCATAGTGCCACCGTTACAGGCTCTGGTTGTGCGCGAAGCCGCAGACGCACCGAATCTTGCGTCGTCAATGAACATTGCCGCGTTCAACCTGGGTAATGCCAGCGGGGCTGCACTGGGAGGTGCGGTGATTCATCTCGGGCTGGGCTTGCCAAGCGTTGCGCTGGCGGGTGCCGCGACATCTGCCGCCGGCCTGGTGCTGGTATTGCTGTTCCAGAAGCATAAAAAGGCGCAAGAAGAGCAGCTTGCCGCTGCTTACTGAGCCCCCTGTTTAGGGACTGTTGACCTTTGTGAGCATGTCCTGCCGAAGGCTGTTTTCGCACCAGAAAAGGCGCGAGATCGCGAATGTTGGGCACGCAATTGCCAGTTGCAGCCTTGCTGCCGCTGGCGGTCTCCATTGCCAAGATCCAGCAGGTCTTCGATGCCGAAGGCAACTGCCTGGATGCGGCCACCGAGAAGTACATCAGGCGCGCCGGGCGCAACCTGATCGATTAGATCAATGATGCCCTGTGCCCGAAAATCAGCCTGGAGGCGATACTGCGCGAGCGGGAGGAGGCCTGAGGAGGAATTGGGTTGGGCAGACGGGGGCTTCGTGGCGCTCCTGCGCGTCTGTATTTCGCCAGTCGGCGACATAGCCTCGGGACGCGTAGGAGCCGCGTCCCGCGGCGAAGCTCTGAAAATGGAGGCTGTGCTTCGGTATCGGCTGGCGTACTGTCATGCGGCTTTTGGTTCTATTACCATGCCTGCCGGCGGATGGTTTGCGGGTTTTCTGCGAGTCCGTATTTCGCCTGTCGTCGATGTAACTTCGAGCCCCGTAGGAGTCGCGTCCCGCGGCGAAGCTTTGAAAATGAAGATTGTGTTCCAGTATTGGGCGGCGTACTGTCATGCAGTTTTTGGTGCTATTACCATGCCTGGCGGCGGATGGTTTGTGGGTTTTCTGCGAGTCCGTATTTCGCCTGTCGGCGATGTAACTTCGAGCCCCGTAGGAGCCGCGTCCCGCGGCGAAGCTCTGAAAATGGAGGCAGTGCTTCGGTATCGGCTGGCGTACTGTCATGCGGCTTTTGGTTCTATTACCATGCCTGCCGGCGGATGGTTTGCGGGATTGCTGCGAGTCTGTATTACGCCTGTCGGCGACCTACTTTCCTTGTTATGTGACAAGGAAGGTAGGCAAAAGCTTTTTACCTTAAAGAACTCGCCCCAATGAAGCCTTTTTCGTTGCGCTGTGACGCCATTGTGCGGGCGCCGGCCATCAAGGTGAAGAGCTGGCACATCCTGTGCCTAATCTGCGGCTCGACAGTCCCTGTCTCACCCCTTCGGGCCAATTCACCGAATGACCTCAGTGCTCGCCGGCTTCACAAGGGGGGGGGAAGCCGTTCTGATGTCTTGGTGCTAGTGTTGAGGCCCTTGCTCCTTATCCCTGCTTTCGGCATTATTCCTTGGGCACTCATGGAGTATCGGTGCTTGGTGTTGATCGTCAAACAAGAAAATCGTCAGCTGAGCAACGGAAGCCAGGCTGGGTGAATTGCCCCCATTCTCAATTCCTATGTTTTCCTGGCCCGGCCTGTGTTGCATCGCAGGCGGTATACTGTCGTCAGTAGGGCGGTAGCGTGGTTTTTGGCGCTTTCGGTCAATCCGGCCGGATAAACGGCCTTGCAGGCCAGTATCTCGATATGCGGCAAAATATGTGCTAATACTTCTTTAGGATCAAAAAGTTACATCGAGGCGTAAAATTGTGGATATGAGGCTTGGTGATCGTTTTGTCAGATTCAGTTCGATTGAACAGATGACCTGGAAGGCTGATGCTGCCTGGCTTTGTGTCGTTTTTGACGAGAATTCATCAGGGAATACTGGCCTCAGTCAAAACGGCCTCAGAGGCTAGGATACAAATGTTAGGCCGTCAGTCTGATTCGGTCGACAAATTCTATTTAGTATGTCGATTATTCAATCTCAACTTCGACTAGTTGTTACATACAACGTGAAAGCTTGAGGAAAAATGCAATGAGTAAAGTTTTCGTAAACATCGGACTAAGCCTTGACGGCTACATGGCACCGGAAGGAATGGCGATAGAGAATTGGGATAGGCCTGATTACAAGGACTGGGGTGCAAAGTGGGGTGCGATGATGAGCTGGGTTCTTAAACTGCAATATTTCCGCGAGAACCTCAAGTTCGGGCCCGGCGGAGAGACCGGTCAGGTTAATGATATGTTTCGCTATACCATGGAGCGTAGCGGTGCCAGCATCATGGGTAAGCGAATGTTCGAACAAGGCGAAATTTCATGGCCCGAGGAAGCTCCGTTTCACACTCCATTATACGTTCTTACCCACGAGAAGCGCGAACCTTGGGTCCGACCGGGCGGGACGACATTCTACTTCGTCAACGACGGTCCAGAGAGCGCCCTTGAACAGGCCAGAGAGTCCGCGGGCGATCGCGATATTCGCATCTCGGGTGGCGCAAACGTAATCCAGCAGTATTTAAATCTGGGTGTGATCGATGAGTTGGAGATCGCACAAGCGCCAGTTATGTTCGGTCGAGGGCAACGCCTTTTCGATAACCTACGCGAGCCCGTGCCGCAGTTTCGAATTGACAAGGTGGTTGATAGTCCAACCGCTACACACTTGCGCTATGTGCGTGAGTAGGAGAGACCTAACACCTGTGAGCCGTCCCTATGTTTTCAGGAATATTCAGCACGCGATACGGCGACCGGAAGGTACCGTCACGTTCAACTATCAGTCACCCGATCTTTTCGATAAAGAAAAGCCGGGAGGAATAATTCTTGAAATACCTACTCGCGTTGCTATGGAGTCAGGTCTTGTCTTTTGCTCTGCCTTTTTATCTGAGGGGTAAAAGGCAAGACCTGACCCCGTGACCTCTTTATCTGCGAGGACGACAATCAGTATTAAAATGAGCCGATGCATCAGTTCACGAACGAATTTTGAACGGAATTCTGGGCGTAATGCCTGATGCCGAACCACGATCATATTTTGATCGAAACGCTGGTGTGCGATCTCATGTCCGCAGTCACAACGGCCAGTGTGTCTACGCCAAAAATGGTAGTTTCAAAGCGGCCGACATGGCCACGATGTACATCGTGAATAATCGAAATGGCACCGAGCACACTAAAGACAATCAAGATATATGGCGGCTGGGTATTGGTCTGTCTGGCCGTTTCGGCGTATGGCGTATTGTTCGAAAACCATGGTGAATACGGCATTAGTTCTCATATCTGGCTGACCATTACAGGTTTTCCCATGTCGCTATTGTCATGGTTTATTGTCCCAAACGGAACTTTTATCGGTTCGCTGGCAGCAGGAACTTTAGGGCTGGTTCAATGGGCGGCGATTGCTGAAGGCTTCGCGATGTGGGGTGCTTGGAGAAAATAAAAGGCAAATGAAAAATAGCAATGGGGTCAAGATCGCTCACTGTCGTTCATTGGGGGTTATGTGTCAAAAAGATGTATGAAACTTAGTGTTTTTCAATCGATTATGCTGTCTATAGCCGCTCCCAGTCTAATAGTCTTTTTCGGAGTGCAATCGTCGTACTGGCTAAATCTAAGATCAAACCTCGCTACGCTCGAAATGGTGTATTCGTTATTAGCTATGTGTGTCGGCGTTTATGCATTCAGCAGAATAAAGATTTTTTCAAGGCCTAATCTTTTAGTGGTCTGGTTAATTTACGTACTAATCTTATTTGCCATAATATTTTTGGTTAGTTTATTAACTGCATGTGGTAATGGTGACTGCCTATGATAAAACGCACGGTAAATCAGTCAAAAACGCTCGCTTTGCTCACCAGGACTTCGCAGTTACGCGGCTTCGGTGATTTATCGGTATTTCCGTGGGAAGCTATTATTTTCATGTGAACCGGACTCCCCATCAACCTGCTTCGGTTTCATCACCTTCAAGACAAACACTATCATCCCGGCTGAAAAATACATTGTCAGCCGAAGCAGTGCAGGACATTTGTAGGAGCCCGGTCTCCGGGCGAATCGGGTGCCCGACCAAGCGCTAATCGCCCGCGGAGCTGGCTCCTACAAACGGCGATACATCCACCGATGTCAGCACCGTGATAGGCACCTAATCCCCGTATAAAGGCATAGATGAACCTATTTGCAGACCAGGTTAATAATATCTATTTATACAGTGTGGCTGTATAACTATAGCGACGCAGAATGTTTGACGACTCTAACCAAAGGGAACGAAAGGCATGTCCAGCTCTAATATAAAAACACCTGGCGTGTATATAGATGAAATAAACGAATTTCCCAATTCTGTTGTTCCGGTGGAAACAGCGGTGCCAGCGTTTGTTGGTTACACGCCCACGGCGGAATACGAAGGAGAATCTTACTACGGAAAGGCACATAAGATTTCCTCGTTCGCCGAGTTTCAATCCATATATATGAAAGCTGATCCGGCTCCGCCAGCCGATCCTGCGTCGAAATATAGTCCCGAGTATTATCTGCTGGAGCAGGGGCAGAAACCGTCCAAAGGGGATTATCTGGAGATAAACGGCACTTTTTATGCTGTCGTCCCTGACCCCAGCACCCTCTACTATCTCTACAACAGCATTCGCCTGTTTTATCAAAATGGCGGAGGGGATGCTTACATTGTTTCTGTCGGCGCCTATGGCGTCCCAAGTCGCACGGCGGCGGATGTGGGGGCACAAGTTGTCAATCCGCATGTTCAGCTGGCCGATTTGCAGCATGGCCTGGAGCTGCTCAAACATGAGCAGGAGCCAACCCTGTACATCTGTCCCGATGCGACCCTGTTGTCAGTGGACGACAACGGCACGCTAATGCAAAGCATGTTGCTGCAGGCTGAGGAGCTACAGACTGCGATGTGCCTGTTCGACGTTATTGGCGGCAAAGCACCAGACCCGGTCACCTATACCCAGGATATTGAGACATTCCGCAATCATACCGGGTCCCATGGTTTGATGTTTGGCGCCGCCTATTACCCATTTATTGGCACGACCATCATGGACAATGGCGATATCAACTATACCAATCTGTTTGGTGGTGATATCAAACAGCTGGGCGCTATTCTGAACCCGGCCTCTGCGCCCAATGCAGCGGTTGAGAAGATCATTGGCATGATCGAAAATCCGCCGAATACCGGCGCATTGACCTGCTCTCAGCTTAATGCAGCGCTGCTGACTGCGTCCAGGACCTATGCGCAGATTATTAAGCATGTGTTGGCGGACGCCAATATGCTTCCGCCAAGCGGCGGTCTGGCTGGCGTTTATACGGTCAACGATAATGTGAATGGTGTTTGGCACGCAGCTGCCAATACCAGCATTGTCGGCGCGGCCAGTCTGTCCATTCGTTTGAATGATACACAGCAGGCGGATCTGAATGTCGATGCGGTATCCGGCAAGTCGATCAATGCGATTCGCTTTTTCAACGGTCTGGGGATTCTGGTGTGGGGCGCACGCACGTTGGATGGCAATAGTCAGGACTGGCGTTATATTTCAGTTCGCCGCACTATCACGCTCATAGAGCAGTCGATCAGGCAAGCAGTGCGGGCTTATGGCTCAGAACCGAACGACGCTAATACATGGGAGGCGGTCAAAAGTGCGATCAGCCGTTTCCTGATCGATATCTGGAAACAGGGCGGGTTGCAGGGCGCGAAAGCGTCGGATGCTTTCCAGGTTGAATGCGGCCTGGGTACAACCATGACGATGGAAGATATTCTCAACGGTATCATGACGGTGACGGTTAAGGTCGCTGTCGTTAGACCGGCAGAATTTATTGTCATCAGTTTTCAACAGATAATGGTGGACAATGTTTCCCGGTAGCAACGCATACGGCTCATCGGTGACCCTTTGACTCGCCCATCCAGCCAAGTGCGTCCGTTTTACGGACCCGCCGGACAGATATTTGGGGTCATAGATATTTGGGGTCAGAGTAAAAATAGCCCGGCGTTCCTCAGCGCATCCTGGAATTCCCGGCGGGAATTCCAGGTGGCTGCCTTGCTCAGACAAGGTGCGATTTTTTGCAACGGACGTAGTAGATCAGTCCGCCCAGGCTCGCGCCTATGAGCCATGCATAACCGGTGAGCTGGCCCAGCAACGGGACCCAGACCGTGGCGACCGAGAACGCCCCCGCAATGCCGAATGCGACGAGCGCATTGTCATTCCAGCCGTTGCCAAAGTGATAGGTGCCACCTTTCATGTCGTAGAGGTCGTCGCGCCTGAGCACCTGTTTACGCAGGCTGTAGTAATCGACGATCATGATGCCGTAAAGCGGCGCCAGGGTCGCGCCTAGGGTGTTGACGAAGCCGCTGATGCCGAACTGGCTGATGAAGCTGGTCCAGAATCCGCCGATGAACAGTGCAAACAGCGACGTGATCAAGCCGGCCCTGCGGAAGCTGATCCTGTGCGGTGACAGGTTGGCGATGCCGTTGACCGCGGGAACGAAGTTCGCCACCAGGTTGATCCCGACCGTTGCGGCAAAGAAGGTGATGGCGGCAATGACGCCGAGAAGCACGCTATCGGTGCGGCCGACGATTTCCGTCGGGTTGATGATCTCCTCGCCATAGACGACGGCAGCACCGGCGGTTGTGAGCAGTGCCAGCGCCGAAAACAGGATCATGTTGAACGGCAGACCGGCAAGGTTGCCCTTGATCATCGCGTTCTTGTCCCGGGCGTAGCGCGAAAAGTCGCTGAAGTTGATCATGACGGCAGCAAAATAGGCCACCATGGTGCCGACGATGGCGATAAAGCCCTTGATCTCCGAGCCCAAGGTTGCTTCGGGGTTCGCAAAGATCGTTTGGGCCTGGGACAGCAGCTGACCGTCCGATTTGCTCCAGAGTACCATCACCAGGCCGATCATCACCGCGTATACGAACGGGCCGGCGATGTTCAGGAAGGTTTCAACCCAGCCCATGCCGCGCCAGAAGATGAAAATGTGGAATGCCCAGACGATGACGAACGACATCCAGTCGATGCTGTCGAGCCCAAGGATTTGCTCCCCCGCTGTGATGCCGGTTACGGACCGGATCAGCAGTGCAAGCGCCGTCGAGGCGAAGTAAACCTGAACGCCGTACCAGAAGACCGCGACGGTCGCGCGCAGCACGGCCGGCAGCTTGGCCCCGGCCGTGCCCATACTGGCCCGGGCGAGCACCGGGTAGGGAATGCCGTAACGCTCACCGGCAGCGCCGGACAGATTGACAAGTAGCATGACCATCAGGCCGGCGCTAATGAGTGCGGCGAACGCTGTCCAGCCGCTGACGCCATAGGAAATGAAGAGCGATGCCACCAGCGAATAGCCGAACAGCGACTGGATATCGTTTGCCCAGATGTTGAAAATTGCAAACCATCCCCAGGATTTCTCTTCCTTCGTGACCGGACGCAGCGGGTTCTCTGTACCGTGGGTTGATTCGCCATTTGTGGATGGCATCTTCTTCGTCTTGTCTGATTGCATCTTTCGGCTCCCTGTTGCGATGGGCCCAAGGGCCGTCCGGCTATCGGTGCGTTCTGACTTCAACTGCTAAGGTGGCTTTTCAATTCTATGCAACAAAGCCCGGGTATTCTCGACATGGATGATAAATTACGAAACCTTGTCGTCATGGGTGGAGCGGGGCATTTCGGTGCCCGGATATGCTGCCGGCTGGTCAGCGAACCTGGAATACGGCTCTATATCGCCGGTCGCTCGCAGCGCCGATCGGCCAGCTGGTTTCACAGCTGAACGGGCTTTCGCCGCGTGCCTAGGTATCGGGCGGTAAAGGACCACCGGAGTGACTCCTTTGAGCGCGGCCTGGAGGCACTGCAGCCCAGTATTGTTCTCCAGACGGCGGGGCCTTTTCAGGGGCAGGATTACCGGGTGGCGAAGGCTTGTGTCGCCTGCAAAAGCCATTAGGTCGACCTGGCCGATGGCCGAAGCGTCGGTGACGGGTTTCAGGGGGCGCTGCACGCGATGGCGAAAGATGCCAAAGTTCTGCGGGTTGCCGGGGCGAGTACCTTGCCGGGCTTGCCCGCCTCGCGCTGGTTCGTGGCGGTGGCCGGTCTTTTTGTTTTCGTCGGACTTTGCTGGCTGCCTGTCGTATGGATTCGGTCTGTCTCATCGATACCGGATACGACGCTGTTGTTGGAATGCAGATCGATCCCGGCATACAGTTTCATTGGTCGGCTCCTCTTAGTGGCTGTTCGTCGATGTTGTCTCTCAACGATACGGCCGCTGGGGGGAGTCGGCTAATGGGTGACTCTGCAGATGACCCCGCAGGTGCCTAGTCGGGCGCGGTACACGTCGTCTGGGACTTGTCGTCTACCGGGTTGGCTACAGTGGTTGGTTTGGCGACAGGGCAAGGGAATCGCCCTGTCGCGCCAGTGGCGTCAGGCCGCGACGGTTCCGTGCGGGTCCATGACGAATTTCTTCGCCGCACCGTGGTCGAAGTCGGCGTAACCCTGCGGTGCCTGGTCCAGAGTGATTAGCTGGACGTTGACTGCGTCGGCAATCTTGACCTTCTCGAACAGGATCGCCTGCATCAGTTGGCGATGGTACTTCATTACCGGGCACTGGCCGGTGTGGAAGCTGTGGGACTTGGCCCAGCCGAGGCCGAAGCGCATGCTCAGTGCCCCATGCCTGGCGGCGTCGTCCGCGGCACCGGGATCTTCGGTCACGTACAGGCCTGGAATGCCGATCTGACCGCCGGCGCGGGTCAGATTCATGGCTGAGTTCAGCACCGTGGCCGGCGCTTCCTTGCCGTGATTGCTGCCGCAGGCGTGGGCTTCGAAACCGACGCAGTCGACGAAGGCGTCGACTTCGCGCTCGCCGAGGATCGCCTCGATCTTGTCGGCCATTTCACCTTCCTGAGTCAGGTCGATGGTTTCGCAGCCGAAGCTGCGAGCCTGAGCCAGACGGTCTTCGATCATGTCTCCGACGATGACACAGGCCGCACCGAGCAGCTGGGCGGACACGGCCGCGGCCAGGCCGACGGGGCCGGCACCGGCGATATAGACGGTGGAACCCGGGCCAACGCCGGCGGTAACACAGCCGTGGAAGCCGGTCGGGAAAATGTCGGACAGCAGCGTCAGGTCCTGGATTTTTTCCATTGCCTGGTCGGCATCGGGGAACTTCAGGAGGTTGAAATCGGCGTAGGGCACCATGACGTATTCGGTCTGGCCGCCGACCCAGCCACCCATGTCGACATAGCCGTAAGCGGCACCCGGGCGCGCCGGGTTGACGTTCAGGCAGATGCCGGTACGGCCTTCTTTGCAGTTGCGGCAGCGGCCGCAGGCAATGTTAAACGGTACCGATACCAGGTCACCGGGTTTGATGAATTCAACATCGTGGCCGGCCTCAATAACGATGCCGGTGATTTCGTGGCCCAGCACCAGGCCGGGCTGTGCGGTGGTACGGCCGCGCACCATGTGCTGGTCGCTGCCGCAGATGTTGGTGGTAACGACTTTCAGGATGACGCCGTGACCGCATTTGCGTTTGCCGATGGCGAGTTTCGGATAGGGGATGGATTCGACAGCGACTTTCCCCGGGCCCTTGTAGACGACCCCGCGGTTTTCTGTGGACGCACTCATGTTGTTCTCCTTTTTGTAATTATGGAGGAGGGGCTAGACCGTCGGCGCGTTCGCGCCCTACGGCACAGCGCCATCTTGCAGCGCAAGCAGGCCGATGCCGGTACCCACCACCGCAACGCGCAGGTGTTGCACAAAAGATGCGACGGCGCGGTGGATCGCCTGTTCGAGCTTGTAATTGCGCCTGCCGCTGTGCATGGGATGCTGGATTACGTTGACCAGCAGCGCTACCACCTGGACCGGCCAGCTGTCATCAGCTTATGACCAGAGCAGTGACACCGGGGTCAGGAAACCTTAGTTCAGGTCCATTTCCTGGCACAGCGTGAGGTTGAATTCGTCAGTGACCGGTGAATTGGCGAGGTGCTTGGATAATTCGGAGTTGCCCGGGAAATCGGGCAGGGGCCTTTTGCCTAGCCCTCGTCCGCAACGCGGTACTGCTCGACACTCGGCGCGAAGCTCGGGAAACGGTCGAGTAAATACTCGGTGCCGTGGTCATTGTAGACCAGGATGACGACGACTGCCCTGACCTCTTCAGCAAGCCAGCGCTTGACCGCCTCCTAGCCTTCGAAACGCTCTTGCCAGGCGCGATCCGCCTGTTTTTGCGGCTCTTGGATCCGGCCGATGGAGGGTAGGTGGGAGGCGCCCATACCGGCGACTATCTTGGCCATCAGGTAGCTTCTGGAACCTTACGGGGTTTCATGAAGCCCTCAAAGCTCTTGTCTGCCATCTGGGCGCCGATAGGATGTTTGGGGTAAGAGTAAAAATAGCCCTTCTGTATATCGACAGAGGACAAGTGCTTAAACTGCGACCGTACCCGTTTATCAAGGATGATATTTGGCACGATTATCTCGATTATGTTTTCCCGGCCTACAGGCGGCTGATGAAAAGCTGGATTGTGCCAGGCGTTCCGGCATTCCTGGCGATTGTCTTGATAATCTATCTGATGGTCACCAAGGCGGGTATCGCTGATCCAGTATTTGCCCAAAACGCTGAGCGATTATTGGGAACATTGGCGCGAATGTGAACACAAAAAGGTTCAGCGCTGGACCGGACAGTTAAAACGTCCATAGAATCGGGCACGGCCTGTGCCCGCATGACTATCGTAATCTTGATAAGGATATAAAGGTGCCCGCTATGAAAATCCGCCAGGCAACCGTCGAAGACGCGGGCCTGATACTCAGGTTCGTCAGGGAACTCGCTGCCTACGAAAAAGCCGAGCACGAAGTCGTTGCCACGGCGGCCGATATCGAAAGCTCGCTGTTTGGCCCAGGCTCGTCCGCCCAGGCGCTGATCTGCGAGCTGGACAACGAACCGATCGGCTATGCCGTGTACTTCTTCAACTACTCGACCTGGCTCGGCCGGCACGGACTCTACCTCGAGGATCTGTACCTGTCACCGGAGCACCGTGGCACCGGGGCCGGCAAGGCACTGCTGAAGCACCTGGCGCAGGTGGCGGTGGCGAAGGGCTGCGGCCGCTTCGAATGGAGCGTGCTGGACTGGAACGAACCGGCCATACGCTTCTACCAGTCGATCGGTGCCAGGCCGCAGGATGAATGGGTGGGGTATCGGCTGTCAGGAGACGCGCTCGAAGCCTTCGCAAACAGTTAGTGTAATGATCCCAACTGGTTCAACTGTGGTAGCGTCCTTTCAATGTCACGTACCGAACGTCTTTTCGACATCCTGCAGATTCTGCGTCGTCACCGCCGGCCGGTGAGCGGCGCCCTGTTGGCGGAGGAAACCGGGGTATCCCTGCGTACGCTTTATCGGGATATCGCCACGCTCCAGTCGATGGGGGCACAGATCGATGGCGAGCCCGGGCTCGGCTATGTGCTGAAACCGGGTTTTCTGTTACCACCGCTGATGTTCTCGCACCAGGAAATCGAGGCGCTGGCGCTCGGGCTCAAATGGGTCGGGCAGCGCACCGACGGTGAAATGGGGCAGGCGGCGCGGGAGGCCATGGCCAAACTCGGGGCGGTACTGCCGCCGGAGCTGCGCCAGCGCTTCGAGGATGATGCCCTGGTGATCGTCCCCCACCGGCAGCCGCCGCAGCGGGAAGACCTGCCGCTGATCCGTCAGGCGCTGAACGAGGAGCGCAAGCTGTCCCTTGATTATGCCGACCAGCAAGGGGCTAGGACCGAGCGGGTGGTCTGGCCGGTGACGGTTGGTTTCTTCGATAGCACCCAGGTGCTGGCGGCCTGGTGCGAGTTGCGCAATGATTACCGCCACTTTCGTGTCGACCGCATCCTGGAGGCCCGGGTGCTTTGCGAAAGGACGCCCAGGCGCCGTCATCAGATGATGAAGGAATGGCGCCAAACACTGCTGACAAAAACTGACAGTGGTACGGGGTAAAGTCGCCTCACACCCACCAAGTGGAAGGAGACCACCATGACCCAGGAATTGATTTTCTTCACCAACCCCCAGTCCCGTGGCGCCATCGTGCACTGGATGCTCGAGGAAGTCGGCCAGCCGTATACAGTGCGGGTACTGGAGTACGGTACCAGCATGAAAGCGCCCGAATACCTGGACATCAATCCCATGGGCAAGGTGCCCGCCATCCTGCACGGCGATGTGGTCGTGACCGAGGCCGCCGCCATTTGCGCCTATCTGGCCGATGCGTTCCCCAAGGCGGGTCTGGCGCCGGCACTGGACGCGCGCGGCGACTATTACCGCTGGCTGTTTTTCGCGGCCGCCTGCGGTGAACCGGCGATGTCGAACAAGGCCGCCGGATGGGATGTCGATAGCGCCGACGGGCAGCGGCAATTCGGCTACGGCTCGTTCGAGATGACCTACGATGCACTCGCGGGCTGGCTGGCCGGTCGATCCTATGTGGCCGGCGACCGCTTCAGCGCCGCCGACGTCTATGTGGCCTCGCTGCTCGATTTCGGCATGGCCTTCAACCTCATTGCGCGCAAGCCGGAATTCGAAGCCTACGTCGCGCCATTGCTGGAGCGTCCGGCCAAGAAACGTGCCGATGCGTTGATCCAGGAACTGATGGCAAAGGTCGCCCCTCAAGCCCTGTAACGATGCCGGGCCGCTGTCTCGGTGGCCCAATTCCCGAAGGTCTTGCCGAATCCGGGACAGACAAAATAGGGATCACAAAATTGGGGTCAGACTCCAATTTTTCTTGTGAACTCGAATCTGGTCTTCGGTATCGAGGATGCAGACATAAAGAACCCGGGCATGCAGATCGATACCGCAGTAATACTGAAATTCCCGTTATTCAGAAGCGCAGGTTGTCTTTGCTCTGCAGCAGGCTGAATGCCACGCGGGGCCCTGTAAGGCCCCGCGTGGTGTTGTGTGTTGTGTGTTGTGTGTTTGGGTTGGTGGATGCGGATCAGGGCCCGTACAGCACTTCTGGAAGCCAGAGCGCTATTTGCGGAAAAGCCAGCAACAGGCCAAGACCCAGAATCTGCAGCAGAATGAAAGGGACTGCTGCTTTGTAGAGGTCATAGATTGTGACTTCAGGCGGCGCCACCGATCGCATATAGAACAGGTTGTAGCCAAAGGGCGGCGTGAGATAGGCGCACTGCATACTCACGATAAAGAGTACGGCAAACCAGATCGTATCGAAGCCGAGTGTCTCGACAATCGGCACGAACAGGGGCACCGTGATAAACACGATGGCAAAGTCGTCGAGGAACATGCCGAGCACGAAGTAACAACACAGCATCATGATAATGACCCACATTGGCGAGAGGTCGGTATTCTCGACAATGTCCTGCAGCAGGAATCCGGCATCCAGGCCAATGTAAACCTTGCTGAAGAAGATGGCTGCCAGGGTGATCCAGATGAGCATGCCCATCAGGCGGGTAGTGCTCAGTAATACATCCCTGAGCATCGCAAATGTCAGCGTTCGGTATATGGCAGCACAGAGAATGGCGCCGGCTGCGCCTATCGCGGAGGCCTCGGACGGCGCCGTGATCCCCGAGATAATACAGCTCAGTACTGTGGTAATAAGTGCTCCTGGCAGTATCAGTGCTTTGAGTGACTTCAGCTTGCCGACCCAGTCGACCTGTTCTTCCTTGGGTACCGGGGGGGCCAGAGACGGGTTGATACGACTGCGGATCAGCACATAGAGGATGTAGATGCCCGCGAGCATAAGACCCGGCATCAGCCCGGCAGCAAACAGTTTGCCGACGGACTCCCTGGCCAGGAACGCGTAGAGGATCATCAGCACGCTGGGGGGAATTAGAAACCCGAGAGCCCCCCCGGCCATAATAGTGCCCGTGACCAGTTTCTTGTCATAGCCACGCTTCAGCATGGCGGGTAGGGCGATGACGCCCAGGCTGACCGTTGCGGCGCCTGAAACGCCCGCCATGGCGGCGATCAGTGCGCAGATAATGACGGTACCGATGCCCAGCCCGCCCGGGATATGCCCCATCAGTTTGTTCATCATCTCGAACAGGTCGTCGGTGATGCCTGATCGTTCCAGCATCAGCCCCATGAAAATAAACATCGGCAGGGCAACGAGCAGAAAGTTGTCCATAGCCGCAAAAGAGCTGATGGCCAGCAGTTCCAGAGAGCCCGGTCCCCAGAGGGAAAAGGCGAATACGATACCAACGCTGAGCAGCGACCAGGCTAGTGGAGCGCCCAACATCAGCATCACGAACATGGCTCCGAACATGCCTATCGTAATGAGTAGCGGATCAAGTTCTGACACCTTGAATTCCTTTGAATGTCTTGGTGATAGGGTGCTTTACGACTTTGCGAGCTTTATATCGCGTCGCTGGAGTCGTCAGTGGGTACAAGATTAAAGGCCATCTGGATGTCTCTGATCCAGTTTGCCAAGCCCTGCAACCAGACCAGGCCGACCCCCAGGGGCAGCATGGTTTTGAACGGATAGACGGGCGGCCCCCAGGTGCTCTTGGACGACATTTCGTTGTTTTGCCAGGATTCGAGAGCAAACTCGAAGGCTGCGTAAAAGAAGACCGCGAAGACCACGAGAATAATAAACCCGGTTATGACATCCAGAATCGCACGGCCGCGCTTGGAAAACAGGTGATAAACGACTTCGCTGCGCACATGGGCCTGATGTCGGTGAGTATAGGCGCCGGCCAGTATGCAAAAAGTGCCATACAGCATGGTGGTGGTTTCGTGAGCCCAGGAGGTCGGGCTGAGGAAGAAATAGCGGGCCGCGATTTCGTAGAGCAGGACGCCAATCATGACAAGGCACATCCAGGAGACGGCCTTGCCAATGAATTCGGATATCCCGTCAACTGTATCGAGAAATCGAGATATCCCTTTCATCAAGCTCTCCCGGTTGCCTTGGCGGCTGCCTTTAGAATATCGATGGCCTTCTTGTTACGTTCGGACTTGGCGGCTTCCTCTTCCCAGATGACCTCTGCCGCTTTGCGCAGGCGGGCTGAGTCCTCCGGTGGCAGGGCACTCATAACGAAGTGGCCAGTGGCAGAGGCATCAATGGAGCCGCTGACCATCCAGGTGTGCATCTTGGTTGCGTGCTTGGCAAATGCCAGTTCGATGCACTTGCGCTGCTCGTCGGTGAGGGACTTCCACTTGTCCATGTTCACCAGAATCTCGTCTGTATAGCCGGGGCTGACCATGTTCAGCGAGGTATAGTACTTGGCTGCTTCGTAAAGCTTCATCGACAGGTATTCGTTAGTGCCAGCGTAAATGACGCCATCAATGGTGCCGGTGCTAAGACCGACATAAAGCTCGGATCCGGGCAGGAATACGGTCGGGATCTCGAACTGCTGAAGAATCTTCGAGATACTGGGGGTGGCACGTATTTTCATCTGCTTCAGGTCTTCCAGGTTGTTCACCGGTTCCTTGGTCAGCAGGTCGAAGGGGCCACCCATGATTGGGCCCAGGTAATGAACATTGTGTTCGGCGTAGGACTCGCGAATCAGGTCACTCAGGCCCTTGGTATCCATGATGTACATGGCTTCGTCGTAGTTGGTCCAGGCGGCAGGAAGACCGGCTTCGATGGATGCAATATCGAGCTGCCCCGGCCAGTAACCGGCGTAGCCCTGGCACATGTCGATGGTGCCTTTGCTGACCGCCTGGAACATCTCCGCATCGGGTACCAGGGAGCTGCCTGTGTAGCGACGTACCTTGAGCTCCTCATTGGATGCGATTTTCACATCATCGGTAAACGCATCGAAAATATCGTTGGCTTCCTTGCCCCAGTAAGTCTGCATGCGCAGGGTCGTTGCAGCATTGGCTGAGGTGGCGCCGATTGCCAATGGAGCAGCGACGAGTCCGGCGGCGGCAGTTTTGATCAAATCGCGTCGTTTCATGTCTCGGAGATTCCCTGTTGATTATTCTTGCTGGATCAGTAACTCATTACTATCAGGCTACTCGCTATGCGATATGCTTATATGCGACCTGGGGATGCATTTTTGCGTCCGATGGCGGCTGACTGTTAAAAAATAGGTTCTTTTGGCTAAAATACCAGCCTGATGTCGGGTAATTACTGTTTTTACAGCTTATTGCAAGGCGCTTTTTCAGGCTCAGACTCTTCCTGATACGCAGGATATATGACGCTGTGGTTCTGTGGGGGCATGACCTGTTTGTAGCTACGTTCAGCTAGTGCAACCAGGGGCGGTTCGTTCGCCCGACGTATTCCATCGTCTGTCTCTGCCCCAACGCAATACGAGCCGGGTGCCAGGTACCTTGGAAGTGGCGGGGCTGCAGCGGAGTCCGCGGACTTATAGCTATTTCCCCGATCCGATTTGATGTCGCAGGATGGCTCGAGTTGTTGTACCTGCGTTGGGCGAGGCTCACGGGGGCGGGGGCAGATATCCGTAACGGCATTATGACGGTGACGATTAAGGTCGCGGTTATTCGCCCGGCTGAATATTTTGTCATCAGCTTTCAACAGGACATGGTGGACAATGTTTCCCGGCAGCAACGCATAAGGCTCATGGGTGAGCCTGTGACGCGCCCGTGCCCCCAAGTGCGCCCGTTTTGCGGGTCAGACGGACAGCCAGGTAATGAAGGTCATAAATAGTTGCAGGAAACCATATGAGAATTAACAGTTGTTTGCTGTCCGTCGCGCTGCATCTTGGGCTGTTGGTGGCCAGTGTTCAGTCTTACGCGGCAGATGCCGTGGGTCTGCAGGCCAGAACAGTCGCGGTGCCAGGCCGTGACAACCCTATTAGCGTGAAGTTCTGGTACCCGGCAGAAAGCGACGGTGATCTGCGTCTGGTTGGCGAGAACAGGATTTTCGAGGGGGTCGCTGCCAGGCAGGAGGCGAGTATTGCGGATGGAAAATTTCCGGTTGTGCTGCTTTCCCATGGAGGCTTGAGGGCTGCGCCGCAAATGAGCAACTGGATTGCAGCTGACCTGGCATCGCGCGGCTTCCTGGTCGCTGTGCCGCAACCGCCCCACCTGGAAGACAAGGATGCCGGCGTTGCTGTGCAAGAAATCTGGCGTCGTCCCAGCGATCTAAGGGCAGCGCTAACCGCCCTGGAGGGTGACGCTGCACTGGGCCCGCACCTTGACCCGATTAATGTTGGCGTTGTCGGGTTTTTCCTGGGTGCTACGTCGGCGCTTGCATTGGCCGGTGCACGGCTTGATCCGGCCAGTTACAGGCAATCATGCGACAAGCCCGGCCTGGGAATGGACTGCGCATGGTTCGAGAAAAACGCGGTGGATTTGAGCCTCACGGACGACCATGACCTGGCGCGCTCGAACAGGGACGCGCGGGTAAAGGTAGCCGTCGCCATTGATCCGGAGCTAAGTCATGCCTTTACAGAAGCCAGCCTGGCCGAAATTACGGTTCCAGTCGGTATTCTCAATCTTGGGGAGTCTGATGGCATAAAGCCCGAACTTGATGCCTCGGGTCTGGCCGTACGAATACCGACATCCCACTATCAGGCCGTGGCTGATGCAACGCCATTCAGTGCTTTTAGCCTGTGCAAAAAAGGCGGAGCAGAGATTCTTGAGGATTTGGGTGAGGATGGCAGTATCTGTCGTGACGGGGGCAAGCGCTCACGCGCAGCACTTCATGCACACCTGACTGGCTTGATCGAAGCCGCTCTCAAGCAGTAGTGGAAGGCCTAATGATGAAGCATCCCTGCTTCAGGTATCAGCCCGCAGGGTTAATAATACAATCATCCACCCGCCTCCATCCGTCCTGGCCGGCCAAACCGCTGTTTATAATCGCTTGGGGTCAACCCGGTATAGCGTTTGAAAATCCGCCGAAAGAACGGCGCGTCTTCATAGCCTACGTCGAAACACACTTGCTGCACGGATATAAAATCGGTCTCCAGTAATGTTTTTGCGCAATTGACCCGCAGCTTGTGCAGATAATTGAGAGGGGCCTCGCCGGTGGCCTGTTTGAAACGGCGGGTAAAGTTTCGGGTGCTCATTCCCGCGTGTTGCGCCACTTCGTCAACGGTGAAGCTGGTGCTGAAATTTTCCTCCATGTACTCCTGAATCTGCCTGATTTTTTGATCCTGGTGTCGCTGGTTAATGAGCGGCGTGCTGAAACTGGCCTGCCAGGTGCGCGGCGCGTTGATGAGCAATGCCCGGCCACATTGTTTTGCCACCTCGTAACCCGCCAGCCGTTCCACCAGGTACAGACACAGATCCAGTGAAGCGTATACACCACCGCCACAAAACAGGTTATCGGACTCGGTGATAAACAGTTCAGCCTTCCAGTTCACTTTGGGATATCTGACTTTGTATTCCTCGGCCAGGGCCCAGTGCGTAGTCGCCGGTCTGTCGTTCAGCAGTCCCGCTTCGGCGAGCATCGCCACGCCGGTACAGACCCCGGCGATCAAGGTGCCTTTTGCTGCTTCCTGCTGCAGGAACTTAAGCATGCGCGGGTTGCTGTTGAATACACGCTCTAAGTCCAGGCCGATACTCGGTACGAAGATGAGATCAGTGCGGCGCACACTGCGGACTGATGTCTTGGGTTGAATACTGATACCGCCATCGTATGTTACCGGCTGTCCATCCTCGGACGCCATGATGACCTCAAAGCGCGCCTCGGCCGCTTCGCCCTGGAGCAGATCCCACAGGACGCCGGCACTGGTAAAGACTTCGTAGGGGCCGATGAGCGTTGACGCATAACCGAAGCCTGGAGCCAGGATCGTAATATGCATAATTGCCTCCTTACAAAATGGCTTTTATGCCACCTAATAATGGCAAATAAGCCATCTGTATGCAAAGCCGGTTTTTGACACACTCTGTCCTGTCGGTTGAGCACTTCACCGGCCAGTAACGATCAACTATCAATAGAGGAATACTCCCATGAAAACATTTGTGATTCGCAGGCGTAATGCCTGGAAGAATGCAGCCGAGCTGGAAGCCACAGCTGCACTGTCAATGCGTATCGGTAATGAGGAAATGGCTGACGAGGTGCGCTGGATTCGTTCTTATGTCGTTGAAGAATCTGATGGTACCCTGGGTACGGTGTGTATCTATCAGGCTGTCGATGACGCTGCTATTCAAAAGCACGCAGCACGGGTGGGAATGCCTGCTGATGAAGTTACCGCCATCTGTAACACGGTGATAGTTCGTGAGGATCCGCTGTCTGTTGCGGATGCTGCCTGAGCCAAGGTGCTACCAACGACGCTAAGGTTGGTAGCACGCTCCTCCCACCAAAGCAATTCACTCGGCCTAGCGCCCCCCTGCAAATTGCCGGCTAGCAGCCTGTCGGACTTGACCGGTCGTAGCGAGGGAATGGCCGTTTTAAGTCAGTTTTTGGGCTCTTTTAAGGCGAATAGTGGTTCTATTTAACACTTGGAACGCAGTGAAAAGAACCGCTTTAGCGGGGTCGCAGACCGAGGAGCCTGCGACGAGTAAAAAAGAGTACGAAAAATGGCCAAAATCGGCGTTTCCGCAGTAGATCAGTGTTAAGTCCGACAGGCTGCTAGTTCAACCGTTGTGCGCACCGGAATCGAGCTACACTTTTATTAATGAAAATCAATATGTTATACCCACTTCCTACTTGTCCGTTATGTACAGGAACTACGGTTCCTGCTATTTGCTCCTGCAATGTAAGGGCTTCCGTCATCCCTGATGGTCATGCCGCGCACATGGGCGTGTTAGCGGCGACGCCATAGGTTCTTTATTCCAAAAGAATGGGCGCAGGTGCGTGGACATACTGGCCTTCCTCAGGGGAAAAAGATGGCGTTCGCATTGGCCTGCGGCCAATGATGAGGCATCCCTGCTTCATGTATTAACCCGCCGGGCTGATATGGCGAATAACTGGAATATCCCAGATTGGCTTGAGAGGGAAGTCCGCGAAAGAGACAAGGATTGTGTGGTTTTCCGCGGTGAGATTACCCCTGCAAAAGTATCCGGGAGGTCAGCGGCCAACTGGTAGCGCATCGTCATTGATGCTTCCATTATTACCCTGGAAAATATCGCACTATGTTGTTGCGGCTGTAACATCAGCAAAGGTCAAAATCAGCTTTCTATTTGGCTGCAAACTAAATACTGTATAGAGCCTGGCATCACACCTAAATCAGTTGCGCCAACCGTTAAGCAGGCAATTTAAAATCGGCAGTAGCGCCATGCATAACGAGGTGGTTTTGTCGCCTTCGGCTGCGACGGCCTGCTGCGTAGGCTGCTCAAAACCTTGGCGTTGGGCGTCATGGGCGTGTGATCGTTTAGGCCCCGCTTCCGATGCTCTGTTCGTTCGTCACCTGCCTGTCACAGCATATTGGGAGAACGCCATGAACCAACCGCAATCAAGGAATCCAGCCGAGACATATGAGCACTATTTTGTCCCGGCCATGTTCCTTCCCTGGGCCACTCTTCTGCTCCGCCATGCTGCCCCCCAGGCAGGGGAGCGGGTGCTCGACGTGGCATGCGGGACGGGTATTGTTGCGCGCCAGGCAGCCCCAATGGTTGGGGCGGACGGGCAGGTGGTCGCAATTGATATGAACCCGGCAATGCTCGCTGTTGCTCGTGCCCAGCCGGTGCCGTCTGGCGCGACTATTAACTGGCAGGAAGGAAATGCCATGGCCCTGCCGTCTCCGGATGGCGCCTTTGATGTCGTGCTCTGCCAACACGGGTTACAGTTCATGCCGGACCCTGTAGGCGCGTTGAGCGAGATGCACCGCGTCTTGGCGCCCGGTGGACGGGCTTTGGTGATCGTCTTGCAAGCGCTCGGGCGACACCCCGTGTTTGAGGCGTTGATGGAATCGGTGGCGCGCCAACTCTCGCTACCGGTTTCCGCCGTCATGACCCCGTTTGCCTTGCACGATGCCGACGAGCTGCGGGCGTTGTGTACGGCGGCGGGATTTAAGAAGGTGGACATTCTCCTCGAATCGACCAAGGTCCGGTTCCCCGAACCGGAGCGTTTTGTGCCGCTTGCCGTGAGCAGTTCAGCGGCTGCGGTGCCGGCCTTTGCCCAATTGGACGCGCCAGCCCGGGCGGCTCTTCTTGAGGCCGTTCGCGTAGAAGTAGAGCCAACGGTTCGCAAATACAGTGACGCCGACAGCGTTAGCTTTCCGATGTTTGCACACATTGCGGTGGCCAGCCTGTAACTGTTGTTGTGGACGGGCCGGCCATCAGGCCCGTAAGGTTGCAGCCAATTGCGGGCCACTTCCGAGGACCGCAATTGTGAGAACAGCAATTGCGAGGAGAGTATATTTATTGCCGCGACCCGATCTAATGTCGTCGTGTGATAGACCCCTTGTGAGTTGTTATACCAGGGTAGTCACTTCTCGCTTGTGCTGACGAGCCTTAGCTCGAACGTGCCGTTGCGGTCATGCGGCACCTCAAGCTCCAGATCGCAGTGAACCGAACGGACGTGCGGCTCTTGCCGTTGCGGGAGTTGCTGGTATTTTTGCCGGATGCTTCATGCTTGCCCTAATCAAGAAGGTGCCTGTCCATCTCTTGCCCTGCCTTCTGCCTTCTGCCTTCTGCATCCATTAAGTCGTGCGGAAAAGACGTCTCTCTCGGGCAAAGAGGGGGCCTTTTATGTATTCGTTTTACTCGTCGCAGGTTGCCGGTTGGCCGGATTTTTATCAGCCGATGGGCCAATAGTCACGGCCTGGTATGTCTGGATAATATGCTGAACATCAACAGCATTACCCCGTTGTATTCGTTGATAATGGCTGATTGTTTTTTTCAGGTAGTCAGAGGCGGTTTTTGCCTGGGCGCTGCTGGATGATTGCCAGATGCGTTCGCCAATGACACTGATTTTGGCGCAGTCTTGGTTCCTTGCGGCGTGGGTGCAAACCAGCAGGACTTCATAGAAACGCTGCTTTTCTTCAACCAGGGCTTCTTCTCGGAGGCCAAATTTCAGCTGGATCAGCTGTTGTCGCAGTGCAAACTGATGGTGTACCGGGCACAGCAGGAAGTCGATATCTGCTGCGGGGTGCATCTTATGAATCGCTGCGACAAGCTGCATCATCAGATCACCGCCGACACCTGCGATAATGACCAGGTGTTTTCCGCAATATTGCTGCAGTGGCAGGGCGGCAACGTCTAAACAGTGAACTTGCCAGTATGGCAGGGCGCGGGGTGACGGCGTACTCAAGTCAGGCCCGAGATGGGGTGATTCCAGAGGAAAAAAGCGCTGCAGTTTTGCCTCCAGCTCGTGCATAAGATCGGGCACTCTGTCGACAAAGTGGATACAGGGTGCGATCTGGCGTGACAGCAAGTTTGCCCCCAGCAAACCGTGATCGCAGCAACAATCCCAGATATGGGCATAGCCTGATCTGACCATGGCGTCGATCTGTGCAAGCCGCTTTCCCAGTGTGATGCCCAATGTCTGTCCTGTATTTCCGTTCTGCTGGGTGTTTTGTGCCTAAAAGCGCGCATTGTAGTGGGTTTCACCAACATGGAGAAGCCAGGCAGTTACCGGACTCCATAGCCTTCTGCCTGGGAATTGCGTTTCTAGATCCCGCGGTGGTACAGGCCTTGTTCTGGTTCTTTCTTGTGCCTTGCCGCTTTTGCCCCGCCTTGCCTCCTGCCTTACCGTGCCTGCGGGAATCGGCTATCATCCGCGCCTGATTCAATCATCTATTTCTCAGGGTTTTTCTGTGGATATTCAACGTATCAATCCGAGTCCGCGCTGGTCGGACGCCACTGTCTATAACGGTATCGCACACTTTGTTGAAGTGGCCGAAGGCGATACCAGTGCAGACATCGTGGGGCAGGCGCAGCAGATTTTCGAGCAGGCCGAGGCATCGCTGGCATCCGTGGGTAGTGACAAGTCGCGCATTCTGTCCGTGACCATTTATGTTACCGATTTCGCCAACTTCGCAAGCTTCAACGCGGCCTGGGAGGCCTGGCTGCCGGCAGGTTGTGCGCCCAGTCGCGCCTGCGTAAAAGCGGAACTGGCGCGGCCGGAACTGCTGGTGGAGATCGCCTTTGTCGCGGCGGCGGGTCAGTAAGGTTGACGCGGGTGTAAAAACATCGGCCTTTAATAAGCTGCGGGTCGCGCCAGCAAGACAGGCCTCTGTCTCCAGCGCCGCCCTCAGCGGATTTTTACGCGCACAGGGGCTATTCATCCTGCCGGATCGCGACCTCAGTTGCCCCTGGCTGTATCGAGCTCATTTCGCCGACCTTGATGGCAGCCGGTGCTGACGGTCTTAGAAACTATTTTTTGTTGAAATATGCTTCGATATCAAGGCTATAGCTGGCACAACCTGGGAGTTAAGGGTATTTTTAGTAGCCAGCCTGACAGGGACGGACGATGGATGAGGTTATGTCTGCGTGATAGCTTCCCTGCATTGAAAGCGCTTTTGATGGGGGCATGGAGCTATTAACCTGGCGGGCAAATAGGTTCCCTCCCTGTTTGCCCGTTATGTACAGGAAGTACGGTCCCTTAACTTTTGCTCCTGCAAAGTAAGGATTTCCGCCATCCTTGGCGGTCATGCCGCACACGCATGGATGCGTGTGTGCTGAAGCATCCCTGCTTCATGTATCAACCCGGCGGGTTAATAAACAGGTATTTTGTGATCGTGTTAAGCGTTGGCTTGCGCGGATAATAATAAAGCAAGGCAGTACACCCGACCAACGGGTGGTTGCAGCGCAAGGAAGACGCATGGATTTAGAGAGTAAACCACTGCATATTTTCGTCAAAGAGGCTTTGATGCGCACGGCTCAGGGCCGCGTCGTTATAATGAGCTTCGTTGTTTACTGGCTGCTCAGTATTTGCGTTTTCCTGCGGCCAGCTACTTTTCTATCCAGCCCAGAGATCATGCTGGGAGCCCTGATCGTTTTTTTGCCCTGGCCACTGGTATCCTTGCTCATTACCCTCATACTCTCCAGTCCGCATTATAGATCCGACTCGATCTCGGCAGTGATTGTCACGTTCTGCAGCGGTATGCCGTTATGGTGGGTGTATTTCTAGTGTCCTGGTGCACTCTTGGGGGGGCTTTAGAGCGCGCTTATTTTTTCGCCAGCCAAGGCGTGAGGCACAGTCTTGGTGGGGCTGCGGCGACAACGAACAACGCAGGATGGCGGAAAAAGGGGCCGTTATAATCTTCATATAGCGTGCAACAGTACAGGGCATCTCTAAAAACCTACTGCGTGACTCATATGCTGCGTTGCGCGGTGCTCGGAATCCTCATGTATACCCCATACACTGCGGTTCCTGCGCGCCGTGCGCCTTGCCTCTGAACCGCTCGTTACGGTTTTTCGAGGCGCCCTACAGTATCCCGATGGGGTGAGCCTGGGCTCGCCCCTGATTCGAACGCCAGGCTTAAGGGAGAGTGCAATGGAATCCAGCGAAACCCCGAGGTTGGTCACTATGGTGCTGACCTCTGTGGACGAATTTCATCAGCAGCTTCTGATAGCACTGCATGCACTGGCAGATCCGCCGTTGTGTCTGGCACTGGAGGTGGATTTCGTCATGCAGCTGGCTGCGGGACTGGAGTCCCGGGTTCCGGTACTCCTGGCGCCCTACATGGTGCTTGACGATTTTAAGGCCGTGGAATCTGCACTGGACACCTGGGGCCAGGCAATGGCGGACTGGGTACAGCAAAATGCGCAGTATTCACCCGGACTGCTGTCCGTCAAGGTCGGCGTCTCGACCGTTGATGGCTTGGCAGAACGCGCTTCCTACAATGTCAGCATTGCAATCAACCGATAGCATTGCACTTAATGCGCGATCCTAACGGTGCCGGCTTTTGTGGTGCTCATCCTGGCTTGCGCCCAGCCTTAATCGATGTAGGGCCCAGATTTCACCCACCCGGTTTTCCAGCCTAAAAACCTGTGTGCCATCGGGTAGTACCCGCCTTCAAGCCCCGGTTATAATGCGCCCGCCAAACGCTAACCATTACAACACAGGCGCCTGCCGGAGCACCCATGCAAGACATTCTGGACGAGATCACCGCAACCCTGAACACCCGGGAAGACCGGGGAGAGGTAGCGCAGTATATTCCGGAGCTCGCCACCGTTGACCCGCAGCAGTTCGGCATCAGTGTGGCGCTGGCGGATGGGCGTACCTTCAGTGCCGGCAACGCCAGCGATCTGTTTTCCATCCAGAGCATCTCCAAGGTGTTTACCCTCACCATCGCCCTCGGTAAGCTCGGCGATGCGGTCTGGTCGCGGGTTGGACGGGAACCCTCGGGTGATCCGTTCAACTCCATCGTGCAGCTTGAGCATGAGAGTGGCAAACCGCGCAATCCCTTTATCAATGCCGGCGCCATTGCCATTGTGGATGCCATCATGATGGGGCACCAGCCCAAGGAAACCCTGGCGGAGATACTGCAGTTCGTGCGATTTATCGCCAATGATTCGACCATCGGCATTGACGAGACCGTCGCGCGATCCGAGCTGAAAACCGGCGATCGCAACGCGTCCCTGGCGCACTTCATGGCCTCGTTCGGCCGCCTCAAGCATCCGGTGGACCAGGTGCTGGGCACCTATTTCCATCACTGCTCCATTTCCATGACCTGCCAGCAACTGGCCCAGGCCGGCCTGTTCCTGGTGTCCGATGGCGTGAACTCGAGCACCGGCGTGCGGGTGGTTTCGGCCCAGCGGGCGCGGCGTATCAACTCCATGATGCTGATGTGCGGCCACTATGATGGCTCCGGCGAATTTGCCTACCGGGTTGGCCTGCCAGGCAAAAGTGGCGTCGGCGGCGGCATTCTGGCCATCGCGCCGGGCAAGGGTTCCATTGCGGTCTGGTCGCCGGGTCTGGATCGAATCGGCAACAGCAAGCTGGGCACCGAAGCGCTGGAAATGCTGGTGCAAAAAACCGGCTGGTCGGTGTTCGGGCACTGAGTTAGTTGCTCAGGGACAGTTCCGTGAACGCAAGAGGCGTATTACCGTCAGCGATAACCAGGTTGCCCGCAGTGGTCTGCACACAAGCGCCGTTATCTGTGCGGGCTCTGGTAATCTGATCCGGGTATCGACTCGCTTGAAACCAAAAAGCCGGGAATATTTTCCCGGCTTTTTGTTAAGGGTGGTTGGTACCAATGCTGACGCTACCGATACAGCAGCTGTGGCAGTACCAGCGAAATCCAGCTGACCAGGGTGATCAGGGTCAGGCGCAGGATATCAGCGCACCAGAAGGGCGTGATGCCGCGAAAGATGGTGCCGGTGCGCACGTCCGGCAGCACGGCGCTGAGCACGAAAACGTTCATGCCCACCGGGGGCGTGATCAGGCTGATCTCGGTCACGATCACCACCACTATGCCGAACCACACCGGATCAAAGCCCAGGCTCTGCACCAGCGGGAAGAAGATCGGCACCGTGAGCAGCAGCATCGACAGGCTCTCGAACACCATGCCCAGCACCATGTAGATCATCAGGATGACGAAGATCACGGTCATGGGCGATACGTCCAGCGAAGTGACGAAGGTCAGCAGTTCGTCCGGCAGGCCGGCGCGGTTGATGAAGTTCGAGAAGATCAGTGCGCCTATCAGCACCGTGAACAGCATGGCGCTGGTGCGGGCGGTGTCGGTCAGCAGCTCGAACAGCGACGCCAGGGTCAGGGACTTGCGCAGCAGGGCGATGACAAAGGCGCCGCCGGCACCGATACCGGCCGCTTCAGTGGGCGTGAATACGCCGAGGTAAATGCCACCCATCACCAGCAGGAACAACAGCAGGATATCGCGCACATCCTTGAGCGCGCCCAGGCGCTGCGGCCAGCTCTGGCGTTCGCCGCCCGGGCCTTTTTCGGGATGACGCCAGACCACCCAGCGCACGGCACCCAGATACAGCAGGATGCCGATCATGCCGGGAATAAAGCCTGCAGCAAAGAGTTCGCGGATGCTGGTTTCGGTCAGCAGGCCGTAGATCACCAAAATCACGCTGGGCGGAATCAGAATGCCCAGGGTACCGCCGGCAGCAATGGAGGCGGTGGCCAGGGAATCATCGTAGCCATACTTGCGCATCGGTGGCATGGCGACCTTGGCCATGGTGGCGGAGGTCGCAAGGCTGGAGCCGCAGATGGCGGAAAAACCGCCGCAGGCAACCACGGTGGCCATCGACAGTCCGCCCTTCATGTGGCCCATGAAGGCATTGGAGGCGCGATAGAGCTCGTGGGACAGTCCCGAGCGGGTGACCAGGTTGCCCATCAGGATAAACAGCGGAATCACCGACAAGCTGTATTCCTGGGCGGTGGAAATGACCCGCGACGTGGCCATGGCCAGTGGCGCCGTCCAGCGGAAATCCATCAGGTTGTCGATGCGCAGGCCCGACAGGTAGGCGAAGCCGAAAAAGCCCACCAGGGCCATGGCGAAGGCCAGGGGTATGCGCACCATTACAATCAAAAGCAGAAGCAGGGCGAAGCCTATCAGGGCAACAGTCATGGCGTTGGTATCCGGTATTATGGGTTCTTATAGTCGGGTGTGCCGGGAGCGCGGCTACCCCGTGGCGCAATCGGCAGCAGAAGCAGGGCAACAGTCATGGCGTTGGTATCCGAATGTTGTTCTTATTGCAGGGCGTCGCGCGCAGGCGCAGAGCCGGCGAACAGGCGGTACAGGCCCCAGCCCAGGGTGCCGGCAGCGGCAACCCAGCACATCAGGCCTATGTACTGCACCACGTAGCCCAGCGGCATCTGCAGATGCTCGGTCACTTCGTTGCGGCCTATGGAACGCGCCGCCTGCAGGAAGATCTGCTGCCCCAGAAAGTACAGCGCCACCGAGATCAGTAGCACCGACAGCGCCTCCATCGCCCGCACCCAGACGGGGCCCAGGAAGCCATCCATGATATCGACCACCACATGGGTGGCGCGCCAGGTGATCACCGGGATCTCGGCGAAGACGATAATGGCGATGGCGATTTCGGTCATCTCGACCGCGCCATCCACCGCATTGCTGAAGAAGTAGCGGCCCACCACATCGGCGCAGGTCAGCAGCATCAGCAGTGCCAGGGTCAGGGCGGCCAACGCCTCAAGGGCGAAGGCGAGCCAGCGTACCGGGCCTTTCTCCTTGTAATGCTCGTGCAGCCAGGCAGAAAAACGCATGGTTTTACTCCTCAGTTCTGATAGTGGCGGGCGACGTCACGCAGTTCCTGCAGTGCCGCCTTTGCGTCCACATCCAGATCGCTGACTTCCTTGAACCAGACATCATCCAGACCTGCGGCCAGGGTGCGGAATTCGTCCATCATGGGAGCGTCTGCGGCGACTTCCACCACATTGACACCATTGCTGCGGCTGTCGGCCAGGGCATCGGTACCGCACTGATCCCAGACTTCCCCTGCCAGGCGTGACAGCTTCTCGCCGGAGACGCTGCGAATCGCCGCCTGATCCGCTTCAGGCAGGCCAGCCATGAAATCCTGATTGATGAAAATGCCGAAGCTGCCCAGGTAGAGTCCGCCCGGCAGCAGGGTCAGGTTGGTGGCGACTTCACTCAGGCGCAGGGTTTTCTGTTCGCACACCGGCAGCAGGGCGCCGTCGATCACGCCCTGTTGCATCATTTCGTAGACCTTGGGGGCCGGCGCGTTGACGGCGGTGACATGCATCCTTTCACCCAGAATGCTCTGGATGCCGCCGCCCAGGCGGATCTTCTTGCCTTCAAGTTCCGCCAGGCTGTTAACGGGGTCTGCGGTCTGAATCTGGCCCGGGGCATGGGTGAAGAGGCCGACGACTTCGAGGCCGGCATGCTCGTTGGCCTTGGCGAGGTATTTCTCGTAGATGCGCCAGTAGGCCACGGAGGCGGCCTCGGCACCGGCCCCCAGCAGTGGCTGCTCGACGATCTGGGTCAGGCGAAAGCGCCCCGGTACATAACCGTGGAAAGACCAGCCGGCATCGGCCACGCCGTCTTCCACCAGGGTAAAGATGTCCTTGGGATGGCCCAGATCATAATCGATTTTAAGGCTGACGCGACCGTCGGTGGCTTCCTCTATCCACTTGCCCCAGGTGGGCAGGACCACGGCATTTTGCGGGTGAGTCGGCGGCAGCCAGCTGGCGACGTGCATTTCGGTCTGGGCCAGCACCGAGGTGGCGGAAAAAGCAAGGACGGAGGTCGCGAGTGCAATGAGTTTTTTGGCGTTCATCGAAGTATCCTTATTATGGTTATCAACTTTCGTTCAATGATCGGGGCTAAAGCCGCCAGGCCGGACGCAAGCCACAGCATGGATGCCCGCCAGATTAACGCCGGCAAAGCCGCAGATCATCGGGGTCTTGCTCACAACATTGTTTCTGTTCTGGAAATAATCCCGTCCCGGCGGTTGTGGGGCCGCAGGGGCGGGGGCCGGGCTCAGTGATCGAAGTCCAGCACCACCTTGTCGGTCAGCGGGTAGCACTGGCATGACAGCACATAGCCTTCGCGCAGTTCGTAGTCCTCGAGCGCAAAGTTGGCGTCCATTTCCACTTCACCTTCCACCACCCGCGCACGGCAGGTGGAGCAGACACCGGCCTTGCAGGAGTAGGGCAGATCGGCGCCATGGGCGTTACCGGCATCCAGAATGCTGTCGCTGTTCTTGGCCAGTTCAAACGCCAGCTGGCGACCATCGGAAATCACGGTGATCTGGCACAGCTCGGTGGGCGCATCGGCGGCTACTTCACGCTGGCGCTGCTGCTGGGCACCGGTGGCGGCGAAGAGTTCGAAGTGAATGCGTGACTTGTCGAGCTGGTGGGCTTGCAGTTCTTCACTCACCGTTTCGATCAGTGTCTGGGGGCCGCAGAGGAAGGCGGCATCCAGGGTTGGCACCTCGAGCCAGCGATCGAACAGCTCGCGGCACTTGTCGGCGTCGATACGGCCGTTGTACAGCTCTATGTCCTGCTGCTCGCGGGTCATGATAAACACCAGATTCAAACGCTCCATAAAGCGGTTCTTCAGGTCTTCGAGCTGTTCGCGCAGCAGGGTGCTGGCGGTGGCACGGTTACCGTAGAACAGGGTGAAGTTGCTTTTGGGCTCGGTTTCCAGGGTGCTTTTGATGATGGACACAATGGGCGTGATGCCACTGCCGGCCGCCACGGCCAGGTAGTTGCCCGTGCGAGCGGCATCCAGCTGCGTGTAGAAGTGGCCGGACGGGGGCATGGCTTCAAGCTGCATGCCGGCCCTGGCGCTGTCATTGAGGTAGTTGGAGAAGAGGCCGCCGGAGACGCGCTTGACGGCAATGCGCAGTTCATCGTCATGGATGCCGGTACAGATGGAATAGGAACGGCGTACTTCTTCGTTATCCAGGGTGGTACGCAGCACCAGGTGCTGGCCCTGGGTAAAGCGGTATTCCTGTTTCAGGTCCGCGGGCACCTTGAAGGCGATGGATACCGCATCGCGGGTTTCCTGGCGTACGTCCGCGACTTCCAGCAGATGAAAACGGCTCATAATTTTCTCACTCTTGTTGACTCGGATCGGTTGTCTGATCCTCGGGTGTTGGGTATCGCTTCGCTCCACCCAACCTACAAATCGTGGTTTTGGCGTAGGTTGGGTAGCGGCCCGAAGGTGCAAAACCCAACATCCGGCACACAACCGTTACCTAACACCCAATGCAGGGGCAACCGGCTCAGATGCATTTGAAATAGTCGAAGGGTTCCAGGCAGTCGGTGCAGCGGTACAGCGCCTTACAGGCGGTGGACCCAAATTCGCTGACCCGTTCGGTGTGCTCCGATCCGCACTGCGGACAGGCGATGACCGGCTCCTCACCCAGCAGGCTGCGCTTGCTGGCACTGCCCACGGGGGGCGCTATGCCATAGTCGTGCAGCTTGTTGCGGCCGCTCTCGCTGATCCAGTCGGTGGTCCAGGCGGGCGCCAGCTGCTGGTGCAGCTGCACATCCGCTATGCCCGCCTGGTGCAGCGCCTGCAGGATTTCCTGCTCGATAAAGGCGGTGGCCGGGCAGCCGGAGTAGGTGGGCGTCAGCGTGACCTGCAGCTGCTGCTCCTGCCATTGCAGGTCGCGCACGATGCCCAGTTCCACCACGCTGACCACCGGGACTTCCGGGTCCAGCACCTCATCCAGCAGTTGCCAGACGCGCGCCAGGGGCAGCTGCGAGGCGCTGGTGGCCGGCCGGCGGTCGCTGGCAATCAGGCTGTTGGCCCTGTGGTTCATAAGCGGTGGCTGACGCATGGGAGACCCCTCCTGTTATCGACGTTAGGCATTCTTACCAGACGGCATCCGGGTAGGCGCGCGGCAGGAACTGCATTTCGGCCAGCAGGAAACCCAGCTGCTCGGTATGCAGGCCCTGCTTGCCGCCCTGCTGCATGTAGCTGTCCATGGGCGGGCAGTCGAGCCTTGCCTCTTCCAGAGTGGCGCTGACATGGGCCTGCCACTGCGCCTTGATGGCGGCGCTATCCGGGGCTATGCCGGCCTCGAAGAGAAGGTTGTCGATGTCATCGGCCAGCAGCATTTCACCGCTGTAGGTCCAGATGTCGTCGATGGCCTGCTGCATTTTCTGGTGGCTTTCGTCGGTGCCATCGCCCAGGCGCTTGACCCAGGCACTGGAGCGGCGCAGGTGATAGGTCACTTCCTTCAGGGCCTTGGCGGCAATTGCGGCGATGCGCGCATCCTTGCTGTCGCACAGCGCCTGCAGCAGATAGTAGTGCCAGGCGTCGAACAGGTACTGGCGCGCCAGGGTATCGGCGTAGTTGCCATTGGCCTGTTCGGTGATCAGCAGGTTGCGGTATTCGCGCTCGTTGCGGCCAAAGCTCAGGTCATCGGCACTGCGGCCTTCACCCTGCAGCTCGGCGGCGTATTCCAGCCAGCTGCGGGCCTGGCCGATCAGGTCCAGTGCCACGTTGCCCAGGGCCATCTCTTCTTCCAGCGCCGGGGCATTGCCAATCCATTCGCACAGACGCTGGGCGAGGATGATGTCGCTGTCGCCCAGGCGCAGCAGGTATTCGGTCAAGGCGTGTTGCGTAGTCATGCTGAGCCTCCGTTACATGTGGCCAACTTCTTTGGGCAGATCGTAGAAGGTCGCGTGGCGATAGACCTTGTCATCGCTGGGATCGAACAGCGGCTCCTTCTCGTCCGGGGACGAGGCGGTGATCTGCGCCGAGGGTACGACCCAGAGGCTCACGCCTTCGCTGCGACGGGTATAGAGCTCGCGGGCGTTTTCCAGCGCCATGGGGGCATCGGCGGCGTGCACACTGCCGACATGCTTGTGATTCAGGCCGTGCTTGCTGCGCACGAATACTTCAAAAAGAGTCCAGTCAGACATGGTGTTGTCCTCGCTTTAAGCGGCTGCTTGTTTCTGTTTGTCGGCGTAGGCCTTGGCGGCTTCGCGTACCCAGGCGCCGTTTTCGTAGGCGTTGCGGCGTGTCTTCAGGCGGTCTTTGTTGCAGGGACCATTGCCCTTGAGGACGCTGTAGAACTCGCTCCAGTCGATGGCGCCGAAGTCGTAGTGACCGCGTGCTTCGTTCCACTTCAGGTCCGGGTCCGGCACCGTGCAGCCCAGCAGTTCGAGCTGCGGGATGGTCTGGTCGATAAAGCGCTGGCGCAGGTCGTCGTTGCTCATGCGCTTGACCTTCCACTGCATCGACTGCGCCGAGTTGGGGGAGTCGGTATCGTGTGGGCCAAACATCATCAGGGCCGGCCACCAGAAGCGGTTGATCGAGTCCTGCACCATGGCTTTCTGTTCGTCGGTGCCGTTGCGCATCATTTCCAGCAGGATCTGGTAGCCCTGGCGCTGGTGAAAGCTCTCTTCCTTGCAGATGCGTATCATGGCACGTGAATATGGGCCATAAGATGTTCTCTGTAATACAACCTGGTTGACGATGGCGGCGCCATCCACCAGCCAGCCGATGGTGCCCATGTCGGCCCAGCTGCGGGACGGGTAGTTGAAGATGCTGGAGTATTTCACTTCGCCGCTGTGCAGCTTTTCCAGTTCCTCGTCCCGGTTGGCGCCCAGGGTTTCCATGGCGCTGTAGAGATAGAGGCCGTGTCCGGCTTCATCCTGGATCTTGGCCAGCAACTGCAGCTTGCGCTTGAGGTTGGGGGCGCGTGTCAGCCAGTTTTTCTCGGGCAGCATGCCCACGATCTCGGAATGGGCGTGCTGGGACATCTGCCGGATCAGGGTGCGACGATAGGCTTCGGGCATCCAGTTCTTGGCTTCGATCTTGATGTCGGCATCGATCTTTTCCTGAAAGTGGCGCTCTTCGGGCGACATCTCATTCAGTGTCTTGACGCGTTTAACGCCGGTATCTACCAGTTGGGCGTACATGGCGGCTCCTGTGGTTCGTGGCGGGCGTGGGTGCCCTGTCGCTGACGATGTTTATGATTATATGACACAAAAAATATAAGTAAAGAATTATTAGCGTGTCATTATATGCAGTGTGGTGAGTGGTGAGTGGTGAGTGGTGAGTTGTTAGGCGTGACGCGTTAGCGGCGTTTTTCAAGACAGGGGTAGGGTGCCCTGAGCGCAGAATGGCACCGCGGCATAGATCCGTTGCGCCACGATTCGCTACGCTCAAGGTGCCGTACAGAAAAAGAAGGCGCCGGAAAGTGCCCTATGGGTGCGGAGCTCCTACTGGCGGAAAGCCCTGTGGGAGCGGCTTCAGCCGCGAAGAGGAAATGCGCCCATGGCGGCTATTCGCGGCTAAAGCCGTTCCCGTGAACAGGGTCTGTCTGGCGCTCTAGAATATCCTGCGGCGATTGACGACCTAACCGTCCCGGTAGGAGAAGCGCCGCCCCGGTACGATATGCTGTCACCTGTCACCTGTCACGCCTCCCGCTCACTTGCGCAGATCGGTGACGTGCTTGGCCTTGCCTTCGGAGCGGACCAGGGTGCCTGGCGCCGTAATGCGGATCGCGGTGCTGATGCCGATATAGGACTTGATGTGGTGTGACAGCTCCTTGATCACGCGGGCCTCGCCCTCGGCACCAATGCCGGCGGCATCGGGTTTGAGTTCGACCTTTACTTCCACCTTGTCGAGGTTGCCGTCCTTGGTGACCAGCATTTCGTAGTGGGGCGAGAGCTCTGCCAGGCGCAGTATCTGTTCCTCGACCTGGGTCGGGAAGACGTTGACGCCACGGATGATCAGCATGTCGTCGCTGCGACCGGTGATCTTGTCGATACGGCGCATGGGACGCGCGGTGCCCGGCAGCAGGCGCGTCAGGTCGCGGGTACGGTAGCGGATGATGGGCAGTGCTTCCTTGGTGAGGGTGGTGAACACCAGCTCGCCGTATTCGCCATCCGGCAGCACTTCGCCGCTGATCGGGTCGATAATTTCCGGGTAGAACAGGTCTTCCCAGAGGGTGGGGCCGTCCTTGGTTTCCAGGCATTCCATGCCCACGCCCGGGCCCATCACTTCGGACAGGCCGTAGATGTCCATGGCGTCGATCCCCAGTCGTTTTTCGAGTTCCGTGCGCATGGTGCCGGTCCAGGGTTCGGCGCCGAATACGCCCAGACGCAGGTTCAGTTTGTGCGGGTCAACGCCCTGGCGGTCCATTTCGTCCGCCAGGTTGAGCATGTAGGAAGGTGTCACCATGATGACGTCGGGGTTGAAATCGCGGATCAGCTGCACCTGTTTCTCGGTCTGGCCACCCGACATCGGAATCACGGTTGCGCCGAGGCGCTCCGCACCATAGTGCGCACCCAGGCCGCCGGTAAAGAGACCGTAGCCATAGGCCACATGCACGATGTCGCCGGCATGGGCGCCGGCGGCTCGCAGCGAGCGCGCCACGACATTGGCCCAGGTGTCGATATCCTTCTGGGTATAGCCCACCACGGTCGGCTTGCCGGTGGTGCCGCTGGAGGCGTGCAGGCGAACTATATCGCGCATCGGCACGGCAAACATGCCGTAGGGATAGTTGTCCCGCAGATCGTTTTTGACCGTGAACGGGAACTTCGCCAGATCCGCCAGGCTGTTGAGCTCGCTCGGATGCACGCCGGCGGCGTCGAAGCCCTGGCGGTAGAAGGGTACATTCTCATAGGCATGCATCAGGCTCCAGCGCATGCGCTCGAGCTGGGTTTGGCGCAGCTCGTCGATGCTGGCGGTTTCGATCGGGTCCAGAAGGTGGGTCATGGATTTCACCGTGCTGTTCATGGCAATCACTCTTGTTCTTAATTGTTGTCGCTTTGTCGGGTGCTGTCGCGTTTACCGCGTCGAGGCACCCGGCACTCCTTACTCATCAGCAGCCCAGGATCAGTCGCCCAGGCGCTCGATCACCAGGGCAATGCCCTGGCCCACGCCAATACACATGCAGCACAGGGCGTAGCGGCCCTGGCGTCGCTCCAGTTCGTGCAGGGCGGTGGTGATCAGGCGCGCACCGCTCATGCCCAGCGGATGGCCGAGCGCGATGGCGCCGCCGTTGGGGTTCACATGATCCGCGTCGTCCGGCAGGCCCAGGTCGCGCAGGACGGCGAGCGCCTGGGCGGCGAAGGCTTCATTGAGCTCGATCACATCCATCTGGTCGAGGTTGAGGCCGGTCTGCGCCAGTACCTTGCGAACCGCAGGCGCCGGACCGAAGCCCATGATGCGCGGCTCCACACCGGCCGTGGCCATGCCGAGAACGCGGCCACGGGCGCGCAGGCCATAGCGTGAGGCGCCGGCTGGGCTTGCCAGCAGCAAAGCGCAGGCCCCGTCGTTGACGCCCGACGCATTGCCGGCGGTCACGCTGCCGCCCTCGCGAAACGGTGTGGCCAGTTTGGCCAGGCTTTCGAGGCGGGTGTCGCCGCGGGGATGCTCGTCGGTGTCAAACAGCACTGCATCGCCCTTGCGCTGCGGGATGCTCACCGGCACGATTTCCTCGGCCAGGCGGCCGGCTTCAATGGCGGCGGCGGTGCGCTGCTGGCTGCGCAGGGCAAAGGCATCCTGGTCCTGGCGCGAGATATTGAAGTCAGCCGCGACGTTTTCCGCCGTTTCGGGCATGGAGTCCACCCCGAACTGGGCCTTCATCAGCCGGTTGACGAAGCGCCAGCCAATGGTGGTGTCGAACAGGTTGGCGCTGCGGCTGTAAGCGGATTCCGCCTTGCCCATGACAAAGGGGGCGCGGGACATCGATTCCACGCCGCCGGCGATCATCAGGTCCGCTTCACCGGCCTTGATGGTGCGCGCGGCCAGGCCCACGGCATCCATGCCAGAGCCGCACAGGCGGTTGATCGTGGTGCCCGGCACCGTGACCGGCAGGCCGGCCAGCAGCGCGGACATGCGTGCCACATTGCGGTTGTCTTCGCCGGCCTGGTTGGCGCAGCCGTACAGGATGTCATCCACCAGGCTCCAGTCCACGCTGCTGTTGCGCGCCATCAGTGCCTTGATCGGCACGGCGCCCAGGTCGTCGGCCCGCACGCTGGCGAGACTGCCGGCATAGCGGGCGATGGGGGTGCGGATGGCGTCGATAATCAAAGCGTCTTTCATGCAGAAGTCTCCGGCGCTGATTGTTGTTTGGTAGGCTGCGGTTCTGCCAGCAGGGTGCCGCGCACCTGATGTGACTTGCCGCGGAACAGGGCGATACAGTCGCCGTGCTGGTTCTCGATGGTCACGTCATAGATGCCGGTACGGCCGCTGCGCGAGCGCTCCTGGGCCCGTGCGCACAGCAGGTCGCCGAGCCTGGCCGGCGCCAGGTAGTCGATGGTGCAGCCGGCGCCCACGGTGATGGCGTTGTAGGTGTTGCAGGCAAAGGCGAAGGCGGAATCGGCCAGGGTAAAGATGTAGCCGCCGTGGCAGCTGTCGTGACCCTGGATCATGCGCGGGCTCACCGGCATGCGAATGACCGCGCTGCCCGGTGCAACCTCCAGGATTTCCATCTCCAGGGCCTGGGTAGCGGTATCCTTGGCAAACATGGCCTGGGCGCAGGCGTCGGCCAGCTGTTGCGGGGTCATGCAGGCCGGATCTGGCCGGATGCTTGAATCAGTCATGGATGGACTCTCCTGAAAAGGCTTTGCGGCGCAGCAGGGCGGACGGACGGTAGCGTGTTTCGCCATAGCTCTGTTGCAGGTGGGTCAGGGTGCGATGAATGTATCCCAGCCCAACCTGTTCGGCCCAGGCCAGGGGCCCTGCCGGGTAGTTGACGCCAAACTGCATGGCGGTATCGGCATCACGGGCGCTGCAGACGCCCTGCAGTACGGCATCACAGGCTTCGTTGGCCAGCATGGCGACGGTACGCAAAACCGCCAGGCCCGGTGCGTCATCCAGCAGAGAGACTTCAATACCGGCGGCACTGAGCAGGGCCACAACCGGCGCCAGGGCGCTGCTGTCGGCCTGATCTGAAAGGCTGATCGCTATGCGGCTGCAGCGGCTGTAATCCAGCGCCAGGTCAAACAGCACCAGATTATGAATGCTCTCGATGGCGGCGCGCTCGGTGGCCATGCGGCCGTCGCTGAGCATCAGTACGCTGTCTGCGATGCGGATCAGGCCCGGGCCATCGCGGCGAATCACCTTGATGCCGCACTCCTGCAGGCGCGCAATCAGGCCGTCGGCCGGTCCGAGGCTGCCCTCGACGACGATGCTGTCCACCACGGCCTGTGTGCCGGCGCTGAGCCTGGCCGGTTCCGCGCGCGGCGCATCCGCAGCGTAGTCATAGAAGCCGCGGCCGCTCTTGCGTCCCAGTCGGCCGCCTTCCACCAGCGCCTGCTGGGTCAGCGACGGCGTAAAGCGATCGTCGCCGTAATAGGCATCGAAAACCGAGCGGGTCACGGCGTAGTTGACGTCGTGCCCGATCAGATCCATCAGTTCAAAGGGGCCCATGCGAAAACCGCCGGCATCGCGCATCAGCGCATCCAGGGTGGCACTGTCGGCAGCGCCTTCGTCCAGCAGGCGCAGGCCTTCGGCATAGAAAGGGCGGGCCAGGCGGTTGACGATAAAGCCCGGTGTGGATTTGGCCTGTACCGCCTGCTTGCCCCAGGCGCCGGCGGTTGCCAGCAGGCAGTCGGTGATGGCCGGGTCCGTATCGAGCCCGCTGATCACTTCCACCAGTTTCATCACCGGTGCCGGGTTGAAGAAATGCAGTCCGGCCAGATTCTGTGGCCGTTGCAGCCCGGCGGCGATGGAGGTGATGGAAATCGACGAGGTATTGCTGGCCAGAATGCAGTCGGTGCTGCAGATGGCTTCGACCTGCGTCAGCACCTGCTGCTTGATGGCGAGGTTCTCAACGATGGCCTCGATCACCAGCGCCGCCGGTGCCAGATCCTTCAGATCGCTGATCGGGCTCAGGCGCGCCAGGATGGCATTGCGCTGGGTGCTGTCCAGCTTGCCGCGCTCTACCTGGCGGTCGAGCCCTTTGGCGATGCCGGCAATGCCTGCCTGGGCAGCGCCCGGGGCCTTGTCGTAGATCATCACCGGGTGGCCCGCGCTGGCGGCAACCTGGGCAATGCCTGCGCCCATGGCGCCGGCGCCGATCACCGCCACGGTATGCCCTGTGTTCAATGCATTCATCGCTGGATCTCCTCTCGATGCACGCTCAGTGGCCGCTGAAGGCGGGGCGGCGTTTGGCCATGAAGGCGGCGACACCTTCGCGGTAGTCATCGGTACGCCCGGCCAGGCGCTGCAGGTCCCGCTCCAGGTCCAGCTGCTGATCCAGGCTGTTGGTGCTGCTGGCATTGAGGGCACGCTTGATCATCGACAGGCCCTGGGTCGGCTGGGTGGCCAAATGGCGGGCACAGGCCAGGGCCGTTTCCTGCAGGTCGTCGTCATCCACGCAGGACCAGATCATGCCCCACTGGGCGGCCTGTTCGGCGCTGATCATGTCGCCCAGCATGGCCAGGGCCGTTGCCCGGGCCTGGCCGACGAGGCGCGGCAGGGTCCAGGTGCCGCCGGAATCCGGCAGCAGGCCGATCTTGCAGAAAGCCTGGATAAAACTGGCGGAGCGTGCCGCGAAGACGATGTCGCAGGCCAGGGCAATATTGGCGCCGGCGCCGGCGGCGACGCCGTTGACGGCACAGATGACCGGCGCCGGAAAGCTGCGCAGCGCACGGATCATGGGGTTGTAGTACTGCTCGATGGAGAGGCCGAGGTCAGGCCTTTCGCTGCCCGGTGCCACATTGCGGTCCGACAGGTCCTGGCCGGCACAGAAGCCGCGGCCATTGCCGGTAATCATCAGGCAGCGCACCGCAGGATCCTTGCGGGCACTCTTCAGGGCCTCGCGCACCTCTTCATGCATGTCGCTGTTAAAGCTGTTGAGGCTGGCGGGGCGGTTCAGGGTCAGCAGGGCAACCCCGTGCTCAACGCTGTATTCAATATGCTGGTAAGTCATTAGGGGTGTTCTCTCGGCGATTATTGTTGGATTCGGGGGCTGCATCAGCATCCGTGATAGGTCGGCGTGCGTTTTTCGAGAAAGGCACTGATGCCCTCGTTGCGGTCATCCGTGGCCGCCAGCAGGCAGAATGCCTTGCGCTCATAGGCCAGGCCGCCGCTGAGATGGGTTTCCTGTGCCTGGGCCAGTACATCCTTGGCCTGTTGCAATGCGATGGGCGCCTTGGCGGCGAGGGTGTCGGCCAGTGCGAGGGCCCGTTCCAGGGTCAGTTCGGGTTCGGTGATTTCGCTGACAAGGCCGGCCTGCAGGGCCCGTTCGGCACTGATGGGCTCGCCGGTCATGACCATCTGGGAGGCCAGGGCCTTGCCCAGGGCGCGGATCAGGCGCTGGGTGCCGCCGGCGCCTGGAATGATGCCCAGATTGATTTCCGGCTGGCCGAACAGGGCCGTGCGCCCGGCCACGACAATGTCGGCCTGCATGACCAGTTCGCAGCCGCCGCCCAGGGCAAAGCCGTTCACGGCCGCGATCAGTGGCTTGGGGAAGGCGGCGATGCGGGCCCAGTGGGCGACGCGGGCATCCTGCAGCACACCCACGGCATTGAGCGCTGCCATTTCCTTTACATCGGCACCGGCGGCAAAGGCGCGGTCGTTGCCGGTGATCACCACGGCCCGCACCCGGCTGTCCGTTGCGCTCTGGCCCAGCAGGGTCGCCAGTTCACCCAGCAGTGCAGTGTTGAGTGCATTCAGTGCCTCGGGCCGGTTCAGCCGGATAAGCAGAACGCCGTCGGCGGGCGTCTCGGCAAGCAGGAATTTCAGCATGGGCCTCTCTCGTCTTCTATCTGCCTGCCGGTCGATCTGGGCGGACAGTTGTTACCTGAGGCGATCAGGATAACCCTCAAAGAGATACGAATAAATATAAATATACAAAAATTTCGTGTCTTTTGGTTATGTCGGTAACATATTTCAATTTCTGATCTGTCGCCCTGAAGGGCCCTGTATGGCGGGGTTTGAACGCCGGTTAATGGTCATGAACTATAATGTAACTAGTTGTATATATAGGTTTTTGTGGCTTTTTTTGATGCATTTTCCTGAACCCTGGTTCGGCGCCGAATCCCGGTGATATCAAGCTGTGGTTTATTTGTGTTACCAAATATTACTTTGACAAACAAATATCGTGTAATTAGGATTCCAGTATTGCTTGGCGGGCAGCGACGGCGTTGCTGTTCCGTGCCGGGGTCGCATTGTTGCGGCCACGTCCGGGGCGCGGCGCTGATTGCAGCGCCCGTTTAAGACCATCCACAGGAGAAACGCTATATGTCCAAGGCTCAGGTTTTTTACGAGGCGCACCAGGGCACACTGGAGCAGGCCATGGCGACCAACCGGTCGCGGGAATTCTGGTCACCCTATCCGGAAGCCGCCAGCGGGCGCATCTACGGTGAAACCGCCAATGTTGATGGTCGCGCATGCTTTGATGGTTATCTGGGTCGCCATTTTGAGCTGGCGGTGCCGGCCGTGGCGCAGCAGGTGGGTGAAGAAGAATCACCCTATGGCCTGGCGCTGAATGTAGGTTACGACCGTCCGGATACCGAGGCGCTGATCGCCCGCATGCAGGCTGCGCTGCCGGCCTGGCGCGATGCCGGGCCGCAGGCACGTGCCGGGGTCTGTCTGGAAATACTGGATCGTCTGAACAAGCGCAGCTTTGAAATGGCCTATGCAGTGATGCATACCACCGGTCAGGGCTTCATGATGGCGTTCCAGGCCGGCGGCCCCCATGCACAGGATCGCGGTCTGGAAGCGGTGGCCCGCGCCTTCAGTGAAATGCAGCAGGTGCCGCACAGCGCCAGCTGGGTGAAGCCCCAGGGCAAGCAGCCGGCGCTGGCGATGCAGAAGACCTTCCGCGTGGTGCCAAAGGGCATCAGCCTGGTTGTGGCCTGCGCCACCTTCCCGACCTGGAACACCTATCCTGGCCTGTTCGCCAGCCTGGTGACCGGCAATCCGGTGATCATCAAGCCGCATCCCGGTGCCGTGCTGCCGGTAGCCATCAGCGTGCAGATTGCCCAGCAGGTGCTGACCGAAGCCGGATTCGACCCTTGTCTGGTGTCCATGGTGCCGGACAGCAAGGCGCAGCCAATCACCAAGGAGCTGGCACAGCATCCGGCCGTCCGGCTGATTGATTTCACCGGCTCTTCGGCGTTCGGCAACTGGCTGGAGCAAAACTGCCCCCAGGCCGAGGTCTTTACCGAGAAGTCCGGCGTCAACACCATCATCATCGACAGCGTCCAGAGCATGAAGGCGGTGGCGCGCAACCTGACCTTCACGCTGAGCCTCTATTCCGGCCAGATGTGTACTACGCCCCAGGCGATCTATATCCCGCGTGATGGCATCGAGACCGCCGATGGCCGCCTGAGCTTTGATGAAGTGGCCGAGTTCCTCGCCGGCGGCATCGCCAAATTCACCGCCAATACCGAGGTGGCCGTCAGCGTGCTGGGCGCCATCCAGAGCACCGATACGCAGGCTCGCATCGACGACTGCGCGAAACTTGGCGAAGTGGTTCTGGCCAGCCAGGCGCTGGAGCACCCGGACTTTCCGCATGCCCGTATCCGCACGCCCATGCTGCTGAAGGTCGATGCCACCGATATCGACAGCTACAGCGAAGAGCGCTTTGGCCCCATTAGCTTCCTGATTGCCACCGATAACACGGCGCACAGCCTGGAGCTGGCCCGCCAGGTGATCAGCGAGAAGGGCGCCATTACGCTGGGCGTCTACTCGACAGACGAGGCGGTGCTGGATCAGGCCGAAGCCCTGTCGCTGGATGTGAAGGTGGCGCTGTCGTGCAACCTGACCGGCGGTGTCTTTGTGAACCAGTCGGCGGCGTTCAGTGACTTTCATGCCACCGGCGGCAACCCTGCGGCCAACGCCAGCCTGACCGATGGCGCCTTCGTCAGTCGCCGCTTTGTGGTGGTGCAGAGTCGCCGCGATGTGCCGCCGCCTGCGGCCTAAACGCTGCTGCGTCTTGCGGTGCCACGCGGGTGCCGAAGGCGCGGTACCTGTACAGCTCAACGCCCGGAGTACGTGGATATGCCCGTTTATCGAATTGACGGTGTGACACCGGTGATTGACCCCAGCGCCTATGTGCATCCCACGGCGGTGCTGATCGGCGATGTGATTATTGGCCCCGGTTGTTACGTGGGTCCCAATGCCAGCCTGCGGGGCGACTTCGGTCGCCTGGTGCTGGAGGCGGGGGCCAATGTGCAGGACAACTGTGTGATGCACGGCTTTCCGGGCACCGATACGGTGGTGGAGGTGGACGGTCATATCGGCCACGGCGCCATCCTGCACGGCTGCCGGGTGGGGCGAAATGCGCTGGTGGGCATGAACGCCGTGGTGATGGACGGTGCCTGCATTGGCGCTGAATCCATTGTCGCTGCCAATGCCTTCGTCAAGGCCGGGTTTGACTGCCCGCCGCGCTCCATGCTGGTGGGCTCGCCGGCGCAGGTCAGGCGATCGCTCAGCGCCGAGGAAGTGCAATGGAAGAGCGAGGGCACCGCTGAATATCACCGCCTGACGCGTCGTTGCCTGGCCAGCATGGAGCTGTGCGAAGCCCAGACCGAGGTGGAGCCAGACCGGCCCCGGTGTGATGCGGGTGCCGCCAAACCCAAGTATCAGTCCTGAAAAGCATCAATCCTGAAAAGCATCAGTCCTGAACCGGACGGACGACCTACAGAGTGAATCAATGATATGAGCTATGAGCTGATCCAGGTTGAAATTCAGGGGGCGGTGGGGCTGATCCGGCTGCACCGGCCAGAGGTCATGAATGCGCTGTCGGTGGCCCTGATCAATGAGGTCGGGCAGGCCATGCTGGCGCTGGAGCAGGACGAGGCCATTGGCGCCATGGTGCTCAGCGGTGGCGAGAAGGTCTTTGCCGCCGGTGCGGATCTGAAGGAAATGCAGGCCAAGGACTTTGCCGAACTCTACCTGAGCGATTTCCCGCAGCTGCCGGGATCGGGCTGGGAGCGGCTGGAGCGGCGTCGCAAGCCGGTAATTGCCGCGGTGTCCGGCTATGCCCTGGGCGGTGGCTGCGAGATGGCCATGGCCTGCGACTTCATCCTGGCCAGCGACACGGCGCGCTTCGGCCAGCCGGAGATCAGCGTCGGTACCCTGCCGGGTGCCGGCGGCACCCAGCGCCTGGCCCGGGCGGTGGGCAAGTCCAAGGCCATGGAAATGTGCCTGACCGGGCGCATGATGGATGCGCAGGAGGCCGAGCGGGTCGGGCTGGTCAGCCGTATAGTGCCGGTGGCCGAGCTTGAAGGCGAAGCGATTAAAACCGCCGCGCGCATTGCCGCCATGTCCCGCCCCATTGCCATGATGGTAAAGGAATCGGTGGATCAGGCGTTCGAGTCCGGACTCACTGCCGGGCTGCAGTTTGAGCGCCGTGCCTTTGCGTCCACTTTCAGTTTCGAGGACAGGACCGAAGGCATGGCGGCCTTTGCCGAAAAACGCCGGCCAGAGTTCAAGCACCGCTGAGTGCAGTGCTCCAGTTTTTGCCCAGCGGCGCCTTCGGGCGCCGTTTTGCATTCCGGGCGTGGTCGCGCCGGGCGGTACTGCTGTTGCGGGTACTGCGGTCTGAACGCGGATTGATGCTAATCAGGAATAAATATGTCAGCCTTGGCGCTCTGCCGGCGACGCCGGTTAACGCATGTGGGAGGCTGAAGGATGGATCTGCTGTCGGCAATGAGGGTCTTTGTGCGGGTGGTGGAGCTGCAAAGCTTCACCCAGGCGGCGGATGATCAGGGGGTGTCCAGCTCCGCGGTGAGCAAGCAGGTCGCCATGCTGGAGCAGCACTTCAAGGCCCGGCTGCTGCACCGCACGACCCGCAGCCTCAATGTTACCGATATCGGCGATGCCATCTATCGCCAGTGCAAGGTAGTGCTGGAGGAGGTGGCCGGAGCTGACAATCTGGTGGCCGAAATGCAGGGCGAACCCCGCGGCCTGCTGCGCATCTCCAGCAACATGACCTTTGGCCAGCTGTTGCTGTCCCGGGCGCTGCCGGCCTTCATGGCACGCTATCCCGAGATACGGCTGGAGGTGACGCTGGATGATCGCATGCCGGACATGGTGCGCGAGGGCTACGATCTGATGATTCGCATCAAGGGTTCACAGCTGCCGGACTCGAGCCTGGTGGCGCGCAAGCTCTGTGATATTCCGATGTTCATCGTTGCCACGCCGCAGTACCTGGCCGAACAGGGTGTGCCGGATTCGGCGCAGGCGCTGGCGGCACACAACTGCCTGATCTTTGTTCATGCCGAAAATGCCCACCAGTGGCAGCTGGCCGCCCCCGGCGAAGCGCCCCAGGTGGCCACGGTCAACGGCGACCTGCGCGCCAACAACAGTCTGGTGGTGCGCGAAGCCCTGCTGGCGCACCGGGGTATTGCCAACCTCGCCTCCTTTGTTATAGCCCCCCATGTGGAGCGGGGTGAACTTGTGCCGGTGTTTCCCGCGGCTGAGCCAGAACGGCTGGCGGCCTATGCGTTTTACCCCAACCGTGAATCGGCCACGCTCAAGGTGAGCCGCTTTGTCGACTTCTTTGCCGCCTGGCTCAGTGAGCATCTGCCCCAGAGCCTGCCGACGCCTGACAAGGGCGCCATCTGAGCCGGTTTGTTTCCTTTATGGAAATAAAGTTGTTCTTCTTCGCCTGATTATCCCGCCGTACTGCTTGGTTATGCTGGTCCCACTCAAGACTGATTCCCGCCGCAGCCAGGGTTGCAGCTCCGGGACGGGCCACAAGAAGAAGAGCGGTACTATGATAAAAACCTACGCATTTCCGACCTACCCCTATGTGCGCAGCGCCGATCAGGACAGCGCGGCGCCCGTGCGTCGCCCTGTGGTGATTGGCGGTGCCGGCCCCATTGGCATGGCGCTGGCCGTTGACCTGGCGCTGCACGATATTCCGGTCGTCGTGCTGGATGACAACAACACCGTCAGCGTCGGCTCCCGGGCCGTATGCTATGCCAAGCGCCTACTGGAAATCATGGATCGCCTGGGGGTTGGCGAGCGCATGATGCAAAAGGGCGTTACCTGGAATGTCGGCAAGGTGTTCTTTGAAGACGATCAGGTCTACAGCTTCAACATGCTGCCCGAATCCCACCACCGTCGCCCCGGCTTTATCAATCTGCAGCAGTACTATGTCGAGCAGTATCTGGTGGAGCGTATCGGCGATCTGGAGCAGGTCGACCTGCGCTGGAAAAACAAGATTACCGCGCTGGAGCAGCAGGACGACGGCGTGCTGCTGAGCATCGATACGCCCGAGGGGCCCTATCAGCTGGAAGCCGATTACCTGGTGGCCTGTGATGGCGCCAACTCCGGAATTCGCGCGCTTTGCGGCCTGGGTTCCAGCGGCCAGGTGTTCCAGGACCGCTTCCTGATCGCCGATGTGCTGATGGACCCCAAGCGTTTCCCGCCGGAGCGCTGGTTCTGGTTCAACCCGCCGTTCCACAATGGCCAGTCGACCCTGCTGCATCGCCAGCCCGACAACGTCTGGCGCATCGACTTTGATCTGGGCTGGGAGGCGGACCCGGAGGAGGAAAAGAAACCCGAGAATATTAATGCGCGGGTCCGGGCCTTCCTCGGCGAGGACGTCGAGTTTGAACTGGAGTGGGCCAGCGTCTACACCTTCTGCTGCCGCCGCATGGATGATTTTCGCCACGGCCGGGTGCTCTTTGCCGGTGATGCGGCGCACCAGGTATCGCCCTTTGGTGCCCGCGGCGCCAACTCAGGCGTGCAGGATACCGACAACCTGGCCTGGAAACTGGCCCTGGTACTGAAGCGCCAGGCCCCCGCAGCACTGCTCGATTCCTACACCCGCGAGCGTCTGCAGGCGGCGGATGAAAACATCCTTAACTCGACCCGTTCCACCGATTTTATTACGCCCAAGAACGATGCCAGCCGGGCGCTGCGCGATGCCGTGCTGAACCTCTCGCGCCGTTATGCCTTTGCCCGCAGCATGGTGAATTCCGGCCGGTTGTCACTGCCTTCGGTGTATGCCGATTCCAGCCTGAATACCGCGGATACCGAGCCCTTTGCAGGCTCTATGGTGCCGGGTGCGCCCAGCACCGATGGTCCGGTACAGCGCAACGGCCAGGATGATTACCTGCTCAGCGCCCTGGGTAACGATTTCAATGCGCTCTGGTTTATCGACCATGCCAGCCTGCCAGATGCCGCCGACATGGCCATTCTGGCGCAGCTAGCCACCCAGGCGTTGCCGATCAAAACCCGCCTGGTGTCCCCGGTGGCGCTCGATATCCAGCTGCCTGCGGGGGTTGAGCTGCTGGTGGATCATCTGGGCGTTGTGGCCGAGCGTTTCGATGCCAGGCCCGGCACCTTCTACCTGATGCGGCCCGATCAGCATGTCTGCGGGCGCGGGCGCAGCTTCGATCCGCTGCGCATCCAGACCATGCAAGGCACCGCAACCGGACATTGAAGAGGAGAGGACAGATGCCACAACTGATAACCGACAACAATCTGGCCGTGCCGGACGACTACTACGCCCTGCTCACGGAACTGTACCGCGAGCTGGAGCCGGCTCAGTGCCAGGATGTAAATGCACGCCTGCTGCTGCTGCTGGGCAACCACATCGGGGACATGGACGTGCTGGCCGAGGCGGCCCGTATCGCCCGTGAACATCTGCCGGCGGCCAGTACCCTGGCGAAAGATATTTAGTAAATAGCGCTACACAGAATTTTAAGCAGGTATCCGGGGGGACTGTACAGCGCAGCCCGGTGCCAAACCCTATCGCGGCGGGCCCAAGGGCCTGGCGGATAACAGACTAGATACAGGAATGAAAACCATGGCTAAAAAACCTTTTGCGTCCTCTGCGGACCTTGGCGACAAGAAAGAAACCCTCGAAGTGCTGGCCGATGGCGTTTTCGCCCTCACGGCGGAAGGGGACCCCAACGTTGGCGTGATTGAAGCCGAAGACTTCCTGATCGCCTTTGAAGCCCGCGCCACCCCCAAGGCCGCCCGCGACTGGCTGGAACAGCTGCGTGCGCATACCGACAAGCCGGTGAAATACCTGGTGCTGTCGCACTACCACGCCGTGCGTGTGCTGGGTGCCTCGGCCTATGAAGCCCAGAGCATCATCGCCCACGAAAAGACCAAGTTCCTGATCGAAGAGCGCGGCATGCAGGACTGGGCCAGCGAGTACGGCCGCATGCCGCGCCTGTTCCGCGAACCCGAAGGCATCCCGGGCCTGACCCACCCGGATATCGTCTTTAACGAGCGGCTGGAAATTCCGCTCGGTGGCGATCGCGGCAGCCTGATTCTGGAATACTGTGGCCGTGGCCACACCGCCGGCGATATCGTCGCCTGGCTGCCCAAGCACAAGATCCTCTTCGCCGGCGACCTGGTGGAAGCGGCCGCCGCCCTCTACACCGGGGACGCCTTCCACTTCGACTGGTCTACCGAGACCCTGGACAAGGTCAAGGCGTATGGCGCCGAAACCCTGATCGGTGGCCGCGGTGCCGTGGCTCATGGCCGCGACGAGGTGGATGCCGCTATCGAACAGACCCGTGGTTTCCTCAATGGCATGAAGGAAAAGGTCGGTGAAGTTCACAAGCGTGGCGGCACCGTAAAGGAAGCCTTCGAGGCGACCCGCGATCACCTGGGGCCCAAGTTCGGCATGTGGCCGATCTTCGAGCACTGCCTGCCGTTCGACGTGCAGCGCCTGTGGGACGAGTTCGATGGTATCGACTGGCCGCGTATCTGGACCGACGAGCGTGATCAGGAAGTCTGGGACAAGCTGCAGGACTGATACTGTCGTCTGATTAACTCAAGCCGATGAGAGCCAGGCCTCATCGGCTTTTTTGCGTCTGTATCCGGTGAGGCGCAGCCGCTACACTGGTTCACTTTTCACCTTTGGTTAAGGCTTGGAGGCTGATGCATGGCGGCGACTGGAAAATTGCACAGAGCCGATCCGCATATAGTGGTGCTGGGGGCCGGGCCTGCCGGCGGTGCCGTGGCGCTCGGCCTGCGGCGTTTGGGCTACCGGGTGTCGGTGGTGGCCGAGCCCAGGCCCTTTGCCGCCCTTGAAGGTGTGTCCGAGCGCGTGCTGGCGGGGTTAAGCCAGGCGGGCTTTGCCAACGCCGTGGCGGCGATGCCGGAGCCTTCACCGCGCCAGGTTACCTGGAACGGCGAGACCAGTGGTGCCAATACCGAGCGCCTGATTCGCCGCGTCGAGCTGGACCGGGCCATCGGTGCCGAGCTTGTGGCCCAGGGCGTGAAGCTGATTGCGGGGCGCGTGCGCAGCTGCCGTGCCCAGTCCCTTGCCCAGGTGCAGGGTGATGGCGGGGGCGAGCGCGAGGGGTACAGCGTCGAGATGCAATCCGGCAGCGCACCCCCGTTCATGCTGGAGGCGGATTTCCTGGTGGAAGCGCGGGGCCGAGCAGCCCCCGGCGCCGGGCTTGAGCGCCTGCGCGGGCCTGAAACCGTAAGCCTGCTGCAGGCCTGGCAGGGGCCCGCCATGGCGCCGCGCTCGGCGGTGCAGAGTTTCGATGCCGGCTGGGCCTGGATGGCCGCAACGGCGGACGGGCAACGCTATCTGCAGCTGACACTGGATGTCGCCAGTGCAGCCCTGCCGCCCAAGGAGCAGCTCACGGAGTTTTGCGTAAAGCGCCTTGCGCGCCTTTCCCAGGCGCAGCCCTTTATGCAGGATGCCAGGCCCCTGGGCCAGCCCCATGCCCGCACCAGCACACCGATTCTGTGTCGGGAGCCGGTGGGGAACAACTGGATTCGCGTGGGGGATGCGGCCATGGCGGTGGATCCCCTGTCTGGCAACGGCATTTTCCAGTCACTCTCCAGTGCCCTGCAGGCGCCGGCGGTAATCAATACGCTGCTGCGCCACCCTGAGCGCAGCGCCCAGGCCCGGGCCTTTCACCAGGCCCGGGTGGAGCATCTGTTCTATCGCTTTGCCCGTATCGGGCGGGATTTTTATGACATGGAGCAGGACTGTGCCGCCGAGCCCTTCTGGCAGGCGCGCCGTGCCTGGCCGGATACCGAGGCGGTGCACCAGAGTGTAACGCCCGCCCAGGTGAAGATCGCCCGCCGGGCGGTGCTCAATGGTGATCTGATCGACGAGGCCGAGGTCGTGGTTACGCCGGATCAGCCGCTGGGCATGTGGCACCTCAATGGTGTTGCCCTGGCGCCATTGTTGCAGGCCTGTCGGGATGCACCGGATGCGCCGGAACAGGCGCTGGCCAAGGCTCTGGGCCAGCACCGGGCCCGGGCGGGGGCCTTGTTGCAGTGGATGAGGAATGGGGGCTGGGTGTAGGGTGCTGATGAGCCTGCGAATTGCGGCTTGCGGCGGTACACCTCGATGCCTCTTGGAGGTGACATGTGTAAAAGTGAATGAAGCTGGAGCAAGTTGTCTGCTGGATCGTGCCAGCTGGTGGAGTTCGCTGATTTTTTCGAGTATGTATTTCGCCTTTCGGCGATATGCCGTCGAACTCCCGTAGGAGCCGCGTCCCGCGGCGAAGCTCTGAAAATGGAGGCAGTGCTTCGGTATTGGCTGGCGTACTGTCATGCGGTTTTTGGTTCTATTACCATGCCTGGCGGCGGATGGTTTGCGGGTTTTCTGCGAGTCTGTATTTCGCCTGTCGGCGACCTACTTTCCTTGTTACGCGACAAGGGCTTTTTACAAACAAAAGTGCGCAAGACTCTTTACCTTGAAAGCTGGCGCCCCGAAGAAGCCTTTGTGCTGCGCTCTGACGCCATTGTGCGGGTGCCTGACTTCAAGGTGAATAGTCGGAACATCCTGTTCCTAATATGCAACTCGACAGTCCCTGTCTTCGCGCCGGCTGGCTGGTCGCTCGCGGTATATGGCCATGAATGGCAAGCATACGGTAGGACTATATAACCGGCTCTGTGAACGGATAACCTTGAGGTTTTCTGTCAGTCTGTAGTTCGCCTTTCGGCGATATGCCGTCGAACTCCCGTAGGAGCCGCGTCCCGCGGCGAAGCTCTGAAAATGGAGGCAGTGCTTCGGTATTGGCTGGCGTACTGTCATGCGGTTTTTGGTTCTATTACCATGCCTGGCGGCGGATGGTTTGCGGGTTTTCTGCGAGTCTGTATTTTCGCCTGTCGGCGACCTACTTTCCTTGTTACGCGACAAGGAAAGTAGGCAAAGGAAGCGCGCCCCCGCAGAAGCCTTTTCGCTTCGCTCTGAGATCATTCGACGGGCTCCGCTGACGGTACATCCATGTACCTCATCGGAGGCGCAACAGTCCCTGTTGCGCCCCTGTGGGCCATTTCGCCGAATGACCTCAATGCTCGCCGGCATATGGCCATGGATGGCCGGTAGTCAGAAAATGCAGGAGCAATTTTCTGCTCAGAATGGGGAAAGGAAGCCGTTCTGATGTTTCGGTGGTAGTCACGGTTCAGTCGGTGTGATAATTGCTGCCACTTTTTTGAACAACACCACAAAAATCGCCAGCCCACCCAAAGCGGTGAGTGAGGCGTTATGCATTCCAGGAGCGGCAATATTAAATGTCCAGTGCAGGCTCGCCGGTGATTGCCATCGTTGATGACTTTGTGGCGCCGGTGTGTGACGAACTAGTGGTGATTCTGTATCAGGATGACGACATCCTCTTGATCAACAAGCCCAGTGGCCTGCTCAGTTTGTCGGGTAAAAACCCCCTTAACTGGGATTCGGTGCATCACCGTTTGGTACAGGGCCAGGCGGGGGCGAGCCCGGCATTCCCGCAGGCAAAGTTACCCCATCGACTGGATTTCGGGACATCGGGCATTATGGTGGTGGGGCTGAATGCAGCCTCGGCACAACATCTCAATCAACAGTTTCAATCGCGCAGGATTCAAAAGCGCTACCTGGCCCTGCTGGAAGGCTGGGTGTCCGATGATCAGGGGCAGTTTACTGCGCCCATAGCGAAAGATAAAAACCATTTTCCCCGGGTAAAAATTTGCCACAGCACCGGCAAAGCGGCCGTCAGTGAGTTCAGGGTATTGGAGCGCCTGGAGCAACCGCGCAGGAGCCTGGTGCAATTCACCCCGCTTACCGGGCGTACACACCAGTTGCGGATTCACAGCCTGGAGATGGGCCATCCTATTCTTGGGTGTGATCTGTATAAAAGTGGGCATAGTGAACAGATGGCAGAGCGTTTGCTGTTGCATGCCAGTGACTTGTATTTTGAGCATCCAGGTACTGGTGAGGCGTTTCATGGGGGCTGTGCTTGTCCGTTTTGACCAGTGAGGTCTTGCTTGGCGCTGTGGAGGTGTATCCATCGAGGGGGGGCGGCAATATAGCCAACCATGGTGGCTTGCTGGTTATCCCTGTTGTGACCTCTTGGTAGTGCTACTTTCTTTGCTCGTGCAAATAAAGTATCCAAAGCTCCTTACGGCACGGTTCACCCACATAGGTAACAGTTCAGTTCAACGACATGGGTAACACTTCCACGCCTTGCTCGTCGGTGTGGAGAGGTATTTTTCGACGGGATCTGCAGTATATCTGGCTACAGTAACTGTCTGGTAATCCCTGTTACGACCTCTCGGTCGTGTTACTTTCTTTGCACGCGCAAAGAAAGTAACCAAAGAAAGGCGCCCCCGGAGAAGCCTTTTCGCTGCGCTCTGAGATCATTCGGCGGGCTCCGCTGACGGTACATCCATGTACCTCATCGGAGGCGCAACAGTCCCTGTTGCGCCCCTGCGGGCCATTTCGCCGAATGACCTCAGTGCTCGCCGGCTTCATAAGGGGGAAGGGAGCTGCTCTGCTGTTTCGGTGGTAGATATTTTCCTGTAGGTGTAGCAATGGCTGCTTTCGTAGGGTGTCAATGAGCCTGCGAATTACACCGTGGGGCGGTACGCCAGCATGCCGAATGGCTGTGATAAGTTCATAGGCGTTAAAGCCAAAGCGCTGTTTATCGCAGATCGCGCCAGCGGCCGGAAACTCTGATGAATTTTCGAGTCTGTATTTCGCCTTTCGGCGACCCACTTCACCTTGTAGAGAGTCCTTGTTACGCGACAAGGACTTTTTACAAGGGGAAGAGTGCAAACCTCTCTACCATAAAGAATGCGCCACCCATCAGCCGGCCTGCGGCTACACTGCGCGCCGGAATGATGCCCCGGACGCCGCTCAGGGGGACATCCATGTCCCCAATCGGCGGCTCGGCAGTCCCTGCCTCGCCCCTTCGGGTCTGATCGGAACATAATCCCGGTGCTCGTCGGCTGCTGAGGGGGTTGAAAGCCGTTCTGATGTTTCGGTGGGTTGAGTTCAGCTTTGTAATTCCGGATGGTTACCAGTCGTCATGCCCGCCAGCCAGCTATGGAGGGCAGCATCACTGCTGCTCTTTCTATACTCGCTCCTTTTTCCTTCCAACTTGAATCTGTTTTGGGCATCATGCTTTGAGCGCCAACGGTGTACCGGTGCATGTTTTGATCGTCATAAAAGCACAATCGTCAGCTGAGCAACGGAAGCCAGGCTGGGTGAACTCTCCCTCCCCAATCTCAATCCCTCCGTTATTCCTGGCTCTGCCTGCATCGAATGCAAGACCGTATTTCGTCATCGTTAGGGCGGTAGCGTGGTTTTTCAGCCCGTTCAGAAGAGAAGAGCAGGGCAATGTGGTGAGGTATCGAGTACAGAAGCGAATGGGTGACCCCGTGACTCTTTCAAAATAAAAAACGGTGGGTGAAGTATGAATCTCAAAGTCATTGGTGTCGGTTTTGGTAGGACCGGTACTTTGTCGGTATGTACGGCGCTGAACCAGCTGGGCTTTCCTTGTTATCACATGTTTGAGGTGCTCGAGAATAAGGAAAACAAGTCACACCTCGATTTCTGGCGAAAAGTTGCCAACGAAGAACCTGGCACCCAATTTGAGTGGGATCAGGTTTTTTCAAAGTACTCGGCCACTGTAGATAATCCGGCATGTTGTGTGTGGCGCGAGCTCATGGCCGCCTATCCTGACGCCAAGGTTTTGCTAACCGTGCATCCGCGCGGAGCTGAAGCTTGGTACGAAAGCACCATGGATACTATTTACTTCACCGAATCTATGTGGCAGTTCAAAGTTCTGGAACTATTGACGCCATTCGGAAGGAAGATGGGTGACATGTCCCGCAAGCTGATTTGGCAACGATCGCACAAAGGAACCATGGAAGATCGGAGCAAAGCAATTGCTCATTATCAACAACACATCGAGGAGGTGAAAGCGTCAGTACCAGCGGAAAGGCTTCTGGTCTTTTCCGTAGATCAAGGATGGAAACCGCTTTGCGATTTTTTAGGCGTCACCGAGCCATCTATTGACTTTCCCAATGTGAATGATCGTGCCGCCATCAAGCAAACAATAGCGGGTATCACCCGAGGGGCCTATTTTATCCTCGGCATAGCCGCCATCGCTGCTGCTGGCTTGATTTACGGGTTAGTGCATGCAGTGGCCTAGAGACAACAATGTATTGTGTGTATTGGGCTGCCATAACACCTATGAGCCGTCCCCACGTCAATAGGCATTAAAAAATTCCAGGCTTTTCGCCCATACTTGCTCTTTAATAATTGGGTTTCGGGGTCAGTCTTTCCTTTTGCTCCCGAAAAATGAGCTCAGAGCGCAGAAAAAAACTTCATTGGGGCGCATTCTTCAAGGTAAAGAGCCTTGGATACTTTCTTTGCACGAGCAAAGAAAGTGACACGCCAGAAAGGCGTAACATGAACCATCAAGTTCTCTCAAAGCGTCCGCCCGCACCGATCATCCTATCCGCTTTTTTATTTCCCATCACAATAAAGCGGCGCTCAGTCGCTCAGTTCAATTCCCTCGCTCATTCCCGCCATAAAACCAAAAGTCATCTTTTTAGTGATAAAAAGCCAGTAACTCCATGTTTGCCGCAAGGCCAATTAAAATCCGGTATTTTGGCCAGATATGCCCGCCCATCACCACATTTATCCGGATACAGAGCGGGCACTGTGACGCCCTGCGTCGCTAAGCCAGACTCCATCCCAGGGCATTCATCAGATCCAGGCTGCGCTGGCCCGACCAGAAGAGTGCCGCCAGCAGGCAGGGTGTGGCCAGCAGGGTGCGAAACGGAAGTTGCGGCAGGGGCCAGTAACGCCCCAGTAGCCAGAGCAGCGGCAGGGCCAGGGCATAGATCGACAGCTGGGCCAGCTCGATGCCGGCGTTGAAGCCAAACCAGAGCATCAGCAGATCGCCGGGGGCCTGGCCACTGGCCTGCTGCAGCATAAAGGCAAAGCCCAGGCCATGCAGCAGACCGATAAAAAACACCCGCCCGGCCAGCAGGCGCTGTTCCAGACCCAGCAGCAGGCAGGCGCCGCTGTAGAGGATTGACAGGGCGATGGCGGTTTCGATCAGCGGGATAAACCAGGGCGCGCTGCCAAGCAGCCCGGCGGCACCTATGGCCAGGGTGATGGAGTGGCCGAGGGTAAAGGCGAGGGAGTTGCGCAAAAAACCGCGCCAGTGGCGTGCCGCCAGAATCAGAATCAGCATAAAGAGCACATGATCCAGCCCTATCAGCACATGCTTGAAACCGGAGCCCAGGCTGTCGCGCAAGCGCCATTCAGGCTGGCTGTCGCTGCCAAGGTGTTGCGCCAGCACGCCGGATGAGGTGAGCCGGGTGCGTTCGGCGCCCTTGTTACTGATACCGCTCTGGTCGGTTTTGTCGCCCTTGCTGTCCCTGGCGTTTTTATAAAGCGTAATGATATTGATCGAACGCGCCGCGATATCCGGCCACTCATCCGGGCTGCTGCGGATTTCGATTAGCTCATCCAGCGGAGTGTCGGGATAAAAAGCACGAAAATCCACCAGGGCATCGGCCATCTCCCGCGGCGCCTGGCTCGTATCGAGCGGCAGGTTCAGGGCGGCGCGAATCTGCGGCAGATGGGTGAAGGGGCTGCGCTCGGTTACAGGCTGAATGCGGATGGCGCTGATGAGCGGCAGGGTTTCAACGGGCGTCGTGCTTCTGTCCTGCTGTTGCGTGAGCCGCACCAGCTGCAAGGCCCGGGCTAAACGCGCCTGCAGCTGCTGGGGTGCCGCCTGCAGTGCGGCTGTATCCAGCAGCAGCGCATCGGGGCTGTCCACTGCGCTGTTTGGCGCGACATAAGGGACGCCGTGCAAAGGCGCGTTCGGGTTCCAGTCACGGGGGAGCAGCACCGCTGCTAGTGGCAGGCGGGCATGGATCAGAGTGCCGCCGTTATGGGCTTCGATATGGACTATGCGGGCAAGGAAATTCTGGAAGTGGGCCTGGGCCTGTGTCGCGCCCAGCAGCAGACAAAGCGCCAGTGTCGGTGTCAGTACGGATCTGATCCGGCCAGTGAATGAATGCATGATCGGTAGACTCCCGAAAGCGCCGCCCGGCGGGCGGCGGTTGTTTAGGTACGATCAGCTGCGCGGATCCCAGAGACGGTCCGGGGTGTTTTTCTCGTAGGCCTTGCCATTCGGTGCCGAAACCAGCTCCATCTGCATGCCCCAGGGCGACATGAAGTATATCCAGGTCAGGCCGGCCAGGGGGCCGTCGGTGAAGGGATGGGGTTCGCCCAGAAAGCGCACACCCTCGGCCTTCATCGAGGCGATGGCGGCATCGAGGTCATCGACGTAAAAGGCGATATGGTGACCACCGATATCGCTGTTTTTGGGCTGGGTCTTGCGCTGGTCCGGGGATGTGTATTCGAAGATCTCGAAGTTGGTGCCGTTGCCACAGCGCACCAGGTGGGCCACAGGGATAGTGGCGCGGGGGTTTACATCCAGATTGTCCTGCATCCAGTTGTCTTCAAAGGGGCCGAAGGGGCCTATGGTGAAAAAGGCCTGACAGCCCATCACATCCACCAGGAAATCCACCGCCTGATCGGTGTCCGGTACGGTAAAACCGAAATGATCGGTGCCGCGCACGCCGGGGGTGCTGCCAGCATTGGCTATTGAGCCGACAGTACCGAGGGAGCCGAGATAGGCGACAGAGCCGAGCAGCAGCACGGAGAGCGCCTTGCGATAACGGGAAGCCATAAATATTTTCCTTTTTGTGGTTATGGGTTTGCCAGCAAGACAAGGCAAATAAGATGCCAGTACGACTTTTGGCCGGGCTAATTACTGGAATCGCCAGAAACCACGGGCCTTCCAGCCCGTTCACGAGGGCCTGGCCAGATGTTCAGGGACAAATCTTCGGACGCCCAAGGGGAAGGAAGTGCCGCAGTGGCGCTACGCCAGGCTCAGAGTGTCGCAGCGATCTGTGCGACAGTCTGTGGCAGGGCCGGTCTGCTTTTATTGCCGGTATTGCCTGGGGTCTTGTTGCTGGGGCACGGGAGCAGGCCGGGCTCCTCAGTCGCTGCTTTTAAGCCACTGGGTTGGCGACAGTCCGAGGGATTGGCGGAACACCTTGGCCAGTGCCGGCGGGCCGCTGTAGCCCACGGCATGGGCGACCCAGTCGGTGGGGCGGCCTTGCAGCAGCAGCGATTGCGCCAGGCTGATGCGCCACTGGGTGAGGTAGTCGCCGGGCGTCTGTCCGAGAGTCTCGCGAAAGGCGGCGGCAAAGCGGGCGCGGGACATGCCGGCCTCCGAGGCCATCTGTGCCAGGGTCCAGGGGGCCTGGGGCTGGTCGTGCAGCGCCATCAGGGCGCGGGCCAGGCGCGGATCAGCCAGGCCTGCCAGCAGGCCGACGTCGATTTCCTCTCTGTCCATCAGGTGGCGAAACAGCTGAATAATCAGCAGTTCGCACAACCGATCCATCGCCGCCTGGCGGCCGCAACGCTCGATGAGAGCTTCATCAAACAGCAACTCCAGGGTGCGACTCAGGCCGTCGAGCTGTGCCAGTTCGAGCAGAATTGGGCCGCTGAGGGCACGGGAAAGCGGGTTGCGGGCCGAGCCGAAGCTGAAATCGCCACACACCGTCTCGGCACCGGCCGCGCCTGGAACCAGGCTGTGGCCGGTGGGCTGCAGAAAGAAGATCAGGCTGGGCTCTGTCACCAGGCGGTCGGGGGCACCATCGACCTGCAGGCGCAGGCTGCCTTTTTTCAGCAGATGTATGTGGCCTAGGCCATCCGTGCTGTCGTAGCGGGATGCTTCGCACAGGGGGCCGCTGTTGAAGATGCGGGCACGCAAATGAAAGTGCTGCAGCAGGGCGGCGAGCCTGTCCATAAAGATACGCCTGGATAAATAATGGAGACTAAAAGATACCAGCAGTCTCGTTTTGTCGTCCACACTGGCATGGCTGATTCAGGGGCTTTAGCCAAAACAATGCATCGGAGGTGCAGCATGAACAGGATGATGGAAGGGGTGTTACCAGGTTTGAAGACAGCGTTGAAGGCAGGCGCATTGGCAGCACTGCTGGCGGGCTCGGGCGCGGCACAGTCGCAGTCACTGGCAGAAGACACCTACAGCCGTTATGTCGACGCCAGCGGCAGCATTTCACTGCCGCAGGATTTTCGCCTTGAATGGACCCATCTGGGGTCCTGGGTAGTGTCGGAGGCGACGGCGCCGGGGGCCGGCTTTCATGATGTCTACACCCAGGCAGAAGCGGCCAGGTCCTTTCGTGAAAAGGGTGTCTTTCCCGATGGCGCCGTACTGATCAAGGAAATCCGCAGCATTGAATCCGGCGCCAAGACCACGGGTCCTGCGCTCTGGGCCAGGGACCCGGTGGTCTGGTTTGTGATGGTGAAGGATAACCAGGCCCGTTTTGATAACCCCCACTGGGGTGAGGGCTGGGGCTGGGCGCTGTTCAAGGCCGGGGACAGTGGCATGAATGCATCGGCGAGCTTTGCCGAGACCTGCAAGGGCTGCCATCTGCCTGCGCAGCAGAATGACTGGGTGTTTACCGAGGGTTACCCGACCCTGCAGGCGCCCATGGTGAAGTAATGGTATAGCCCCTGGCTTTTGGAGCCAGGGGCTATCTTGGTGAGTCGTTATTGGTTATTGGTTATTGGTTAAGGGCTATATGGCCGGCGGCATCGAGCCCGTAGCGGCGCAAAAGGGTGGCCAGGCTGCCATCGGCTTTCATCTTGGTCAGCAGGGCGTTGAAGTGATCCAGCGTGTTCTGGTCAGCCTTGCGCAGGCCCAGGGCATAGTCGTAGTTCAGCCTGGTGCCAAGCAGCTGCTCAGCATCGATAATGTTCAGTGCGCTCTGTGTCTTATTCTGCGGGTCATTCTTAACATCCTGTTCCTGTTGTAACTGCTGCTGTAGCCAGCCGGCGGATAGCTGGGTGACCACGGCTGCGTCTATATCCTGGCTGAGCAGTGCCTGCAGGCGTTTGCTTTCATCCAGAAAGCGCGTCGAGGTGCTGATGCCCTGCTGATTTAGCTGGTGAGCGGCAACGCTGCCAGGGGCCACGCCCACGGTCATGCCCTGCAGGTCGGCGATGGAGCCCACAGCGGGCAGGTCCGGGCGTGTTACCAGCACGGATTCCATGCGCACGAAGGCATCGGTCAGCTTGAGGTATCTGGATGGCGTGTCATCAATGCGGGCGACGCCGGCGTACAGATCGCAGCCGGTTTTGCTGGCGCTGCGCCGGCTGATGATCCAGGAAATTTCCAGCTCGACGCCCAGCCGCTCAGCCAGCGCCTGGGCCAGCTCGACCTGAAAGCCCGCGGGCGGATCAGACTGTTTGGAAAAGGGCAGCATATCGGGGTGAGCGCAGAGCTCCAGCTGCTGGCTGCTCTGAATATGTTCCAGGCTTCCCGCCCGGACGCCGGTGCCCGCAAGCGTTAGAATCGCCAGCCCCAGCAGGAGCGATGGGTGCAGTCGCGCTATGGTCATGGTGAGTGTCCCTTGTTGCGTATGGATCTTGGGTGAGTCGATGGAGCCTTGTGGCACAGTGGTGAAGCCGCTGTGCCGCTTGGCTATCGGGTGCTGTCTGGCGGACTTAGCGACAGAATGAAGGTCACCAGTTCCCAGCGTTCCTGATCCGAAAAGGTTTTTTCCCAGGGCGGCATGACCAGGGCGCCGCGGCGTTTGCCCTTGGTGATGGTCTTGAACAGATAGTCGGCGTCGAAATTGCGTCCCTGCAGTTGTTTCGCCTTGCCGCCTGAGCCCCGGTTGCCGTGGCAGTAAACGCAGGACTGGTTAAAGCGCTTTTCGCCTTTGGCGACCGACTGTTCGAGATCGTCAAACACCAGGGTTTTGGCGGCGGCATCGGCGGTTGCCGTGGAGGCCTTGGCCGCTGCGCCTGGGGCCGGGTGGGTTTTGCCCGCATCGATCGGGGGGGCGACGGCGAAACTGGTCACCGACAGCAGCGACAGCGATAGGCCGAGTGCCGTCGCCTTGAGGGTATTGAAGGTATGGAATCTGTTGAGCCTGTTGGAAGTCATGGGGGTGTACCGATAGTAAAGCCATACCCGGGAGCAGGCCCCCGGGTGGCGTATGAGTTGATGAGTCCGCTTAACGGGCGCTAGGAGGCTGTCCGAGAATGCTGGCCGTAGCGAGAGCCGACTGGTTTGAGCTGGTTTTTGCGATGTTTTAAGGCGAATAGTGGTTCTATTTAACGAAAAACAGCACAAAAAACAGCCAATCTCAGGTGGTTCGCAGTAGGTTGAGTGTTGTCGGACAGCCTCCTAATCTGCGAGGGTAAAGGCCACCAGGGCGGCACCGCCTGGCAGGCCGCTTACGTCGGGGAAGGCGCTGGCCATGAAGCCAGGTGCATGGGAGCCAAAGCCGGTGGACGCGAGAATGTACTGCTTGCCATCCACGGCATAGCTGACGATACCGCCGCGCAGGCCGGAGCCGGCGTTGAAGTTCCACACTTCGTCGCCATTTTGTGCGTTATAGGCATGGATAACACCGCGGGGATCGCCGTTGAAGACCAGGTTGCCGCCGGTGGTCAGTACGCTGCCAAGGCCGGGCAGCGGGTAGTCGACTGTCCACTTCAGCTCGCCGGTAATAGGGTCGCGAGCATCAAGGCGTGCCGATGCCTTGCCGCCCGGCGGTGGTACTGCCACCAGTTTGCTGACACCCAGGTAGAGGCCGGCAATGCCCACGCTTTCGTGTTCCTGCTGCGCCGGTACCACCTGATTGCAGACTTCCATGGCATTGGTGTACCAGAGGCCGGTATCGGGGTTGTAGGCGCCATGGTTCCAGCTGCGCGCACCCAAAAGGTAAGGGCAGACGGTGGTTTCCTCGCCTTCGGGCATGTCAATACGGCCGATCAGGGCGCCGGTTTTCTTGTCGATGCCCTCGGCAAAGTTGATGTTCTGCGCCAGTGGCCAGACGTTTTCCAGGGTGCCGGTGTCTTTTTCCAGCACAAACACGAAGCCGCTCTTGTTGAGGTGTACCAGCAGATCCTTGCCGTCGCGCTTCAGGCTGATGACCTCGTAGGCGGAGTCAAAATCCCACACATCATGGGGGATTTCCTGGTAGGCCCATTTGAGTGAGCCATCCTTGGGTGACAGTGCCAGCACGCTGGCGCTGTGCTTGTTGTCACCCTCGCGTTCGGCGCCGTAAAAGTCCGGTGCCGCATTGGCCGTGCCGATAAAGATGGTGTCACTCTTCTCATCGTAGGTGCCGGGCAGCCAGGCGCCGCTGCCACCCACCTCGCCGGAGTCTCCGGGCCAGCTTGCGGGGTTGTCCTTGTCGAGGATATCGAAGGTCCAGGCTTTTTCGCCGGTGATGGCGTTAACCGCATAGATCTTGCCCTGGGTAGGCTGATCGCCGCCGGTGGTGCCGCCGAACAGTATGTCGCCGGCCAGTTGCGGCGGGGACGAGAACAGGCAGCCATAGCATTCCCGTGGCTCGGTGATCTGGGTGGACCATTTTTCCTTGCCGGTTTTCTGATCCAGGGCGATAAAGCGCCCGTCCAGGGACCCTATATAGACATTGCCGTGGCCTACGGTGACACCGCGACTGGCCGCGACGTAAAACACCTCATAGGCCACGTCATCGAGATCCGGCTGGTAGTGCCAGATCTGTTTGCCGCTGTCTGCCTCCACGGCAAACACATTGTTGTTGGGGCCTATGTAATAGACGATGCCGTCAATCACTATGGGGGTGGCCTGCAGTCCCATCTGAATATCGCCGGGTTGATGAATCCAGGCGACCTTGAGGTTCTTGATGTTGTCGGGGCTGATCTGGTCCAGCGGGCTGTAGCGCCAGGCATTGGAGGTGCGGTGGTACTGCGGCCAGTTGTCCGGGTTGTCGACGGCGGGCTCGCCCGCCTGAGCCGAATGAGGGCCACTGAGCAGGGCGGCTGAGCTGAGTGCCGAGATCAAAAGCAGTTTTTTCAGTGCACGCATGGAAAAGGCCTCTTTGTAATTTTTTTAGGGAGACAGCGGCTGGCTGACAGCGGTCAGCCAGCAGGCGTGGCAAGCCGCGCCCGGGGTTTTTCACCCTGGGCGTTGCCATACACGATGGAATTAAAAAGGGCGCGCGGAGTGCGCGCCAAGGTGACCTTGTAGGTCGGGTCTTAAATCAGCTGCTGTTTCATCTGATCGGCGATGTAGTCGGCCTGGCGGATGGCGAGGGCGACGATGGTGAGAGTCGGGTTTTCGGTGCCGCTGGAGGTGAACTGGCTGCCATCGGAGACGAACAGGTTGCTGATCTCGTGGCTCTGTCCCCACTTGTTGACCACACCGTCGCGGGCGTGTTCGCTCATGCGGTTGGTGCCCATGTTGTGGCTGGCCGGGTAGGGCGGCAGGTTGTTGACCTTGATGGCACCGATGGAGTCGAACAGCTCCTTGGAGCGGTCGTAGGCATGGTTGCGCATGCGGGTGTCGTTGATATGGTCGGTCTTGTAGACCACCGGCACCGGCAGGCCGTACTGGTCTTTTTCCGTGGGATGCAGGGTGATGTTGTTGGACTCCACCGCCATGTCTTCGCCACAGATCCAGAAACCCGCCATGTTGTCGTAGTTGGCCAGGGAGTCGGCCAGTTCACGGCCCCAGCCGCCCTTGCCAGGTTTCATGAAGGCCGACATGAAGGGCAGCCCAAGGTGCAGGATTTCCAGCTCGTAGCCGGCCAGGTGACCGCGGTTGGGGTCGTTGTCCTTCCATTCGTGGACGATGCCGGGCACCACGGTGCTCTTGTACATGTGCACCGGTTTTTCAAACTCGGCGTAAACGCCGCCGGTGGTGTGGGTCATGTAGTTCTGGCCGACCTGGCCGGAGCCGTTGGCCAGACCATCGGGAAACATCGACGAGGCGGAGTTGAGCAGCATGCGCGGTGACTCGATTGAGTTGCCGGCCACCGCGACTATGCGGGCTTTCTGCAGCTGCTGGTTGCCGTCCTGGTCGGCATAGAGCACGCCTGTGACCTTGCCGGTCTTGTCGTGTTCGATGCGCAGCACCATGGATTGCGGCCGTACCTCGACATTGCCGGTGGCCTCGGCCTTGGGGATCTCGGTGTACATGGTCGACCATTTAGCGCCTATCTTGCAGCCCTGCATGCAGAAGCCGTTGACCTGGCAGGACGGACGGCCATCGCGCACCTGGGTATTGATTGCCAGGGTGGCCTGTTCGCATTTGGCGCCAATGCGCTTGGCGCCCTCGGCGACCACCTTGTAGTGGCTGCTCTGGCCGTGGAACGGCATGCCGGTGGCTTCAGTGCCGCAGACGCCCATCTTCATCTCGGCCTTGACGTAATAGGGTTCGAGTTCCTTGAGCGTGACGGGCCAGTCGAGCACATTGGCGCCGGGCACCACGCCGTTGGTGGTCTTCATCTTGAACTCGTGTTCCTGAAAGCGCATGGCTACGCCGGCCCAGTGCACCGTGGCGCCGCCCACGCCCTTGACGATCCAGGCGGGCAGGTTGGGGAAATCCTTCGCCAGGCGCGCCGGGCCTTCGACGTAGCGCTTGTCGAGCCAGGAGATCTTGCCGAACATCTTCCACTCGTCGTTTTCGATGTCGTCCAATTTGAAGCGCCTGCCGGCTTCGAGCACCACCGACTTGATGCCTTTCTGGGCCAGTTCGTTGGCCAGGGTGCCGCCGCCGGCGCCGGAGCCGATGATAACCACCAGGCTGTCGTCATTGAGATCAAATTTAGTTGTCATGCTCAGACCCCCTCAATCCAGTCGTTTTCATCAAAGCCGCGGTTGATATAGCCACCCTTTTCCCAGGCGGAGCCGCCGTAACCGAAACGGGGCCAGAGCTCCTGGTTGTTGTAGATGCCCATCATCAGGTCGCCCTTGATCTTCTGGAAAAAGGCGGTGTCTTCCAGCGCCTTGAGAACAGTGACGCGGTCGGCTTCGGTGGCAACCTCGAGGTAGACTTTGCCAAAACGTTTTTTCGCCTGCTCATCCAGCGTCGCAACGCCGTCCTTGAGCAGAGTCTGCAGATCCGTGTCCTTTGCGGCCTGTTCGGCCAGCGGACTCATCACCTGGGCGTAGTATTTGTCCTCGAGCTTGTCGTGGGGAAATACATCCCGAGCCATGCGCAACAGGGTGGCGCTGGCATGATCGCCAATGGCACTGGCGGCCCAGGCAGCCGGTGACAACAGGGTGCTGCCAAGGGCGCCAACGCCCACCGCCGCGACTGTGCTGCGCGCCAGAAAGCGGCGACGACTCAGGTTGGTGTTGGGGCTGGGAACTGCGGTTTTATTCTTGTTCATGGAGCCTCCTTCAGATGGCGTCCGGCCAAAGGGTCGGTGCGCCTGTCGAGCTGTTTTTTTTGTGGGTTGAGTTGGGCTTGTCCGGGTTGGATGGCGTTATGTTCGGGCTGTGACGTCAGCTTTGCAGGCAAGCGCCGAAGCGCTGCAGGCTCTGCTGGATCAGGTCTTGGGTACTGCCTGGCAGCAACTCGGCCAGGGAGACATGCAGCCCTGGGTCGATGCGATCGGGCATGTCGCATGCGCGGTAGAAGTTGTTGCCGGCGGCCCACAGCGCAGCAAGATTTTCATCACACAGGATCACGGCATGGGCCAGCACGGCGAATTCGTCTGCTGCGGCGCCCGTGTGGCTTGCCATCTTGCGCCAGCGTTGGGCGGTACCGGCCAGCTTGCGCCCCTCCACCACCAGGTTGTAGTCACCGTTGCAGAAGGCGCCTTCCACCGAGGCGCAGTAGGCCTCAATACCCAGGTTCGCCAGGCTCTCGATCAGCGGCTGGCACAGGCGCAGGTAGCTGTCGCGAATGGCGCCCGGTGTGCGTCGCTGACGAAATGCGATGGCGATATTGATCAGTCCGGGTGCCTGGGGCGTCAGATCGCCGCCGGTGTCCCGTACCACCACCGGCCAGCCCTGGGCCTGCATGGCCGCACTGGCCTGATCGAACCCAGGCCTGCGGCACAGGCTGCGCGGTACGACCAGGGACGGTTCGCAGCGCCACAGGAAAACGCCGGAGCTTTGCTGGCCCTGTACCACGCGCTCGAGCAGCGCCAGTTCCTGCTTCAGGCCTTCCATAGGGTCCAGAGCAGGGTGTAGATCCGGGCTGAGAGCGGGCTGACAGGCCTGTGTCGACACGACTGTTGTTGCAGGCATCGGGCTGATCATGGGTTCACCCCTGTTCGATCTGATCGCACAGATCGCTGAGAAAGGCGCCGGCGGGGCCGCCGTCCAGCGCGCGGTGATCAAAACTCAGCGACAGCCCCATAATGCGGCGCACGCTGATCTGGCCATCTTGCATGACCCAGGGTTTGAGGCGGGTTTCGCCGATGCCCAGAATGGCGATCTGTGGCAGGTTGACGATGGGGGTGAAGTGGCGCACCCGGGACAGGCCGAGGTTACTGATGGTGAAGGTACCGCCGGTCATCTCAGGTACGCTGAGCTTGCCGCTGCGGGCGCGGGTCTGCAGCTCGCGGCGTGCATCGCTGCGCTCCGTGAGTGACTGGGCGCAGGCATTGAAGATTGTGGGCGCGACCAGCAGATTGCCGGGCAGGGTCATCGCCAGACTCAGGTGCACCGAGGGATTGAGCTGTATTTCCCGACCTTCAACCCGACCGTTAACATCGGGGTGCCGGGCCAGGGTTGTGATCACGGCCTGGGCGATCAGGTCTTCAATCGATACCTTGATACCCTGTTCGGCCAGGCGCACTTTGGTTTCAAACAGTGCCGTGGCATCGCAGTCGGCATGGTGGCTCAACTGCGCGGCCTCATCGAGGCTTTTGCGCATATTGTCGGCGATCATGCCGCGCACACCGCGCAGCGGTATGATTTTAAGGCTCAGGGCCTCGAGTGTGCTGGTGGACATTATTATTCTCCGGCAAGGGTGACATGCAGCTGTCCCCCTTGCAGTGTTAACCGGGCAGGGCTCTATCAGCCGATATGGCCGATCAGTTCGCCCTTGGCGATGACGTCGTCTACATCCTTGAGGATCTGCAGCGTGCCGCTGGCCGGTGCTTCCAGCTCGTACTGGATTTTCTGCACCATCAGCTCGGCGATGACATCACCCTGCTGTACGTTGCCGCCTTCGCTGGCGAGCCAGGCGGTGATGACAGCTTCACTGTCTTCTTCCCACAGGGTTTCGGGAACACGGACTTCAATACTCATCTTAGCGGGTCTCCATTTTTTGCATTTTTTCAAAGGCGGCAATGATCTTTTCGGGACTCGGCAACGCCCACTGCTCCATCACCGGGGTGAAGGGAATGGGGATGTCAGGATAGGCCACGCGCTGGGGCGCGGCTTTCAGCGCCACACCCTGTTCAGCCACGCTGCTGATGATTTCGGCGCTCATGCCGTAGCTCTGGTAGTCCTCATCCACCACGATCAGGCGACCGGTCTTGCGTACCGATGCCAGCACGGTTTCGCGGTCCAGCGGTACCAGGGAGCGCAGATCCACAACTTCGGCACTGATGCCGCGCTCGGCCAGTACCCGGGCAGCCTTGAGGCCGTGGTGCACGCCGGAGGTAATGCCGACGATGGTGACATCGCTGCCTTCACGCACCACGGCGGCCTTGCCGATGGGCACTTCGTAGGCCTCTTCCGGCACATGGACGATGGCGTCCTTCTCGGTGCCCAGCCAGCCCATGCCCTGCAGCGCCTTGTGGAACATGAAGATCACCGGGTTGTTGTCACGAATCGCTGCGGTCATCAGGCCTTTGGCGTCGTAGGCGTTGGACGGCGCCACCACCTTCATGCCCGGCAGGTGCGCGAAGGTGGCATGCAGGCACTGGGAATGCTGGCCGGCGTCCGAGTAGCCGCCGCCGGTGGAGGTCATCAGTACTACCGGCACTGGGGTTTCACCGCCGGAGAAATAGGTGTTCTTGGCCATCAGGTTATAGATGGCATCGAAGCAGACGCCGAAGAAGTCGACGAACATCAGTTCGACGATCGGGCGCATGCCATCGGAGGCGGCGCCCACAGCGGCTCCCATGAAGGCGGTTTCGGAGATAGGCGTATCGCGTACGCGCACTGAACCGAATTCTTCGTGCAGGCCGCGGGTGTTACCAAAGACACCGCCGAGCGGGCCTACATCCTCACCCATGACGAACACTTTTTCGTCGATACGCATTTCCTGGGCGATGGCTTCTGCCATGGCGCGGGCAATGGTGAGCTTGCGTTCTTTAGTGGCAACAGTCATTTGCTGCTCCTCTTGTTCTTGGAATAGGGGGTTTCTTGCGGCATGGATCCGGGCAAGGCCGTCTTGAAGACCGGATTACACAAAGACCTTTTCCATTGCTTCTTCCGGTGCCGGGAAGGCACTGTCCCGGGCAAAGGCAATGGCGGTGTCGACCCTGGCGTGGCAGCGTGTCACCAGGGCGGCATCGTCGCTGTCGGTCCAGCCGTGCTGGGCTTGCAGCTGTGCACGCATTTTGGGAATCGGATCCTTGGCGAAGAGAGCGTCTTTCTCGCCTTCGGGGCGATAGCCTTCGGCATCCCCCATAAAGTGTCCGGCCAGACGGTAGGTTTCGATTTCGATCAGGCTTGGGCCCTCTCCACGGCGGGCGCGCTCGATGGCTTCACCCGCCACCTCGAACACCGCCAGTGGGTCGTTACCGGGAACAAAGTGACCTGGCATGCCGTAGGCGGCGGCACGCTGGTCGTTGCGCTCGATGGCGGTGGAGGCGCTCTTGGAAACCGAGATGCCCCAGGCGTTATCTTCGATGACGAACACCACCGGCAGTTTCCAGACCGCGGCCAGGTTCAGGGTCTCGTGGAAGGCACCCTGGTTGGCGGCGCCTTCACCCAGAAAGGCCACGGCAACGCCGTCTTTTTGCTGCATCTGGCGCGACAGGGCGGCGCCGACGGCGGGTCCCATGCCCTGGGCAATGATGCCGGAGCAGGAGAAGTTCACTGCCGCATCGAATATGTGCATATGGCCGCCGCGACCGCCGCTCAGGCCGGTTTTCTTGCCGAAGATCTCTGCGGTCATACGGTCCAGGTCAACACCCTTGGCGATGGCGACATGGTGCGGGCGGTGGGTGGAGGTGACGATATCGGAGGCGTTAAGGTGAGCGCAGACACCCACGGCGCAGGGTTCCTGGCCGTTGGACAGATGCATTTCGCCGGGGATGGGGCCCTTGGCCATGTTAAAGGCGGGAGTCTTGCCTTCCATGTAGATGGTTTCGATGGATTCCTCAAAGTAGCGGCTGATGAGCATGTGCTCGTACATCCAGAGTTGTTGTTCTTTGCTGGGCTTCATGGAAACCACTCCTTTTATTCTTGATATTCGGATGGCGGCTCAGGTGCACGCCTGATGCCTGTAATTAGTAGAGCAACCACCGTGCCAATTTTTTAAGTTACTGTTTTTAATGGTATTTGTAATAAATTCCGGAGCCGGGTCGACGGTGGTGGTACAGGCTGTCGCGATGGCTGCCGCAGTCCTGACACAGACTGTCGCGCCCGGTGACACAGTTTCCGGGCGCATGGGCAGGATGGGCAGGAAGGGTGCCAGTGGCTAGCAACAGGGGGCCAGCAACAGGGGGGCAAGCGACGGGTTCGAGAGACAAGTGCAAGGGTGCGAGTGAAAAGCAGATGCCGGAGTCAGGCGGACAGCCGTATCTGCTGCAGGCTCATGACCAGGCGGGTGCGGTTGCTGATATCGAGCTTGCGAAAGATACTGCTCATATGGGTTTTCACGGTATGCACGCTGAGGTTGAGACTGTCGGCAATCTGCTTGTTGGCAAGGCCATCGCCGAGGGAGTGCAGCACACGCATTTCCGTTGCGGTGAGGCGGTGCAGCGAGGGCGGGCTCAGTTCAGGCCGTGCCGGCGCCAGTGCAGGCTGGACCCAGCGCTCACCCTCGTGCAGTTGCGCCAGTGCGGCCGCGAGATGCGCTGCCTGCATGGTGGCGGGCAGCAGGCCGCGTACACCGCTGCGGCGAAATTTTGCGATCAGGGCGGGGTCGGTGGCGGCGCTGCACAGCAATACAGGAGCAGTATGCTGTTCAACCAGGTCGGTCAGTTTGCATAGACAGGACAGGCCCGGCAGGCTGTCATCCAGTAGCAGCAGGCTATGGCCCGTGGCGGCGAGCCAGTGCTGTGACAGGTCACGAAAGTGATCGCAGTGGCGGCTCTGGTAGTGAATACCCTGTTGCTCCAGGGCGAGCTCCAGACCGCGGCGATACAGCGGCGAGCGGTGGGCGATGAGAATGTTCAGGCAAGGGTTCATGGGCGGGCCTCTTCTTGTTGTTGTGCGAAATTTGCGCTTCAATCGCAATGCGCATTGTCAGAGCTCGCAGCAAGAAACGAACCAGTTCACGGAATGGCAGCGGATAGGGGGCGTCCGGGGCCTGGAGGCGGGGTAGCGGGCTGTACAATGCGACGAACTGTTCCATTGCGGTGTCGCAACACTGCGGTGACAGTGTCGCACTCCAGTCGCCGCCGCTGCCCGCGGGCCTGTGGACAGTCGCCTTTGCCTGAGCCTATGATGGGCCAGATAACAACAATAAACTGACGGGAATAATCCGAATCTCCCATGACTAGCCGCAATTCTCCGCGAAACCATCCCCAAGCTGCTTCGCAGCGCAGCGCACCTGAGCAGGCGGGCCCCGAAATACTCGGATCCTGGCAGCGCTGTATTGAAGACTACCAGCTGGATCCGGGCCGTAGCTTACGGGCACCACGGTTGAGCGACAGCGAAGTACGCGAGGCCCGCAGCCTGCAGGACAGCCTGCTGCATTCGGCTGAACCCGTGTTTGAACGCCTGCGTTACCTGGGCGGAAATTCCGGTTACTGTGTGCTGGTCACCGATGCCAGCGGCATCGTCCTGCGTGAATACATCGATTCGAATCGTGGCCAGGAGCTGGCGGAAAAAGGGCTGAGTCTGGGCACGGTCTGGACTGAAAACCTGGTCGGTACCAACGGTCTGGGGACCTGCCTGGCCACCGGTGAGGCGCTGACCGTTTATGCCGGTGAACACTTTGGCCGCGAGTTGCAGCGTTTCAGCTGCTCCACGGCACCGCTGATTGCGCCCGACGGCAACATCATAGGCGCGCTGGATATCTCGACCTATGCCCAGGGCGACAAGATCGGCCAGGGGCTGGCGTTGAATCTGGTGTGCGATACCGCCGACCAGATCGAAGCCTCCATGTTTCGTTATGCCTTTGCCCGCCATAATTTACTGGCACTGGTCAGCTCACCGCTGGCCGATGCCAGCCAGTCCAATGCGCTCTTGGCGGTGAATGATTCCGGCTGGATACTGGGGGCCACCTCGGCGGCTCTGATGCAGCTGGGTGTCCCCGAGCGTTGCCTGATCGTCGGGCAGGGGCTGGCGGCCCTGACCGGCGCGACTCTTGAGGACGTGCAGCGCGCGCCCTGGTCGTTGCAGCACGGCGGCAGCAATGGCTGCTGGCTGATGCGCCTGGCAGTTGAGACGCGGCGGGCGGCGGTTTCAGTGGCGCCGGCTGTTGCAAGTGCGACGCCCAGGCCCAGTCTCGATTCGCCGCTTTATCATGCCGCCGGCACCGATCCCTCGTTGCAACGCAATGCCGATATCTGCCATAGAGTGCTGAACCGCGATATCTGCATTTTGCTGCAGGGCGAAACGGGTACGGGCAAGGAAGTCTGGGCCCGGGCGATTCATGCCAGCAGTACGCGGCATGACAAGCCCTTCGTTACGCTTAACTGTGCCGCCATCCCTGAATCCCTGATAGAAAGCGAGCTGTTTGGCTACAGCGCCGGTACTTTTACCGGTGGATTGAAAGGTGGCAAGGTCGGCAAGATTGAGGCCAGCAACGGCGGTACCCTGTTTCTGGATGAGATAGGCGATATGCCATTGATGTTGCAGGCGCGCCTGCTGCGGGTTCTGGCGGAACGGGAGATCACGCCGCTGGGTCAGATCAAGCCGATCGCGGTTGACCTGCACGTGATCTGCGCCACCCACCGGGATCTGATCGACGCCGTGAGCCAGGGGGAATTTCGCGAGGATCTGTATTACCGCATCAGCGGTGTACGCATTGGCCTGCCGGCGCTGCGTGACCGTCAGGACCGGCAGTCTCTGATCGAGAAGGTCTTCTGGCAGCTGCGCGAATCCGACGCCATACAGATGGACGAGCCGGCGCTGCAGGTGCTCAGCGCCTATCACTGGCCTGGCAATATCCGCCAGCTCAGAAACGCGCTGCAGTTTGCGTTGTGCATGTGTGACGGGCGCGCCCTGCGCATTACCGATCTGCCGGATGAGGTTTTTCCGCAGGCCCCCGGTGAGCCGACGGATAAGGGGGCTGGTACCCTGGCCGCTGCTGCCATGCTGACGCAGAGCGAGCCGTTGGCGGATCAGCTGCCACCGGACCGGCTGGTGTCGCTGGGCACCTCTGTGCAGGGCAATGTTCCCGCTGAACAGGGTGAACGCGCCCGTATTCTGGCGACATTGCAACAGCATCGCTGGGTGGTTCTGCGTGCCGCCCAGGCGCTGGGCATCAGCCGCTCGACACTGCACCGTAAAATTAAAAAATACGGCCTGAGTGAGGCTTGAATTCCAGAGTGGGCCTTGTAACCTTGTTCAGGGTCAGCGCTTCTGTTCGCTGATCCTGCCGGGCTGTTGGCGCTTCTGTAGCGGCCGCGCAGGCTAAATTTTACCTTCCATTTTTTATCTTCTGCATGAAAAGGAGTTCGTCGTGAGTACACAAGGACGCGTGGTGCGAGGCGCTGGAATTACGCTGTTACTGTTGCTGACCGGTTGCGCCGGTTTCAACAGTACCGATAGACAAGCTGATGCCCAGGCGCTTGAGGGTATTGATGGTGTGGCCTGTGTCGGCCAGATTAACAGTCCGCCACCGGGTCTTGCGCTGGTGGCGGATGATGCCCTGCTGCAGGAAGCCCTCGGGGCCAGTGGCGCCGGTGAGCTCTGTGCAGGCCAGGTGCTGGTGGCGCAGCAGCCAGTTACTGTGTATCGGGTGTGGGACAGTGCGCGGGACTATACCCGTTACGGTAGCTGGTGGTCGTTTCAGATGCCGGAGGGGCCGCGCCTTCAGTACCGCGAGGATAACAGTATCTGCCCGTCCTGGAGCGAGCTGGACCGCATGAGTGCCTGTACCCTCAAAGTGGGTGCAAAACTGGTGGTGGGGCCTGGTCAGAGTGCGCAGTGCAAACAAATGACCTACGCCAAATCCGCCGTCAATCAGGTGTATATCCCCAACGATGCACGCAACAATGTGCTGCATGTGGCGGACTGTACTGCAGGGGACGTCTGGCCCTGAGACGCATTGGTACAGGGTCTGAATAAGCAGGCCTGAGCCCTGAGGCCCAGGCCTGCTGACCTGGTTCAGGCGCCGCCGAGGGCCTGCAGGTTTTTCTGCAGCCAGGCACGGTAGGCGGCCTGGATTGCACTCATGCTGCTGGCCTCTTCCGTGGCATCGGCTTCGTACTGCTTCAGAATGTTCAGGCTGGTCTCAAGGCTCGCGGCCAGCAGTGCCTGGGGGGAGTCAACATCCTTGCCCAGCTTACTTAACTGATCGCCCGATGCCTGGGCGGTTTTCAGAAAGGCGCTGTAACCCTCCTGCATTTTCCCGAGCGCTGCGATCTGTATATCCGCCAGCTCACTGAAGGCACCGGCGATAGTCGTCGGGTCGGCAAGCTTGCTACTCGCTTCCAGCCAGTTGGTCTTCTGGGCAACTTCCAGCAACTGCCCGGTGACCTGTATCTGATCCTTTAACGGTGTGATGGCATTCAGCAGGATGAGGGCGTTCTGACGGCTCTGGTCGCAGTACTGATTCCAGTGCTGCAGTGCGTCGGTCAGATCAGGGTCTAGCAGTGGTGTGGTTTCGGTGGTCATGGCAGGTTTCCTGTTGTTTTAAAGAGTGCGTCAGAGTGCACGGGGCTGGGAAAGACGTTCGATCATGCGGTACACGGCGCTGATCTGCGGCGCATTGCGCGAATAGAAATCCGGCTCGGCAGCGGTGGGGGACGAGTAGCCCCAGAAATCCCAGCAGCCTTCAGGGTTCAGCGGTGCGCCATTGGAGGGCTGTACCTGGGGGTAGAGCATGATCAGGTCATTGGCTTCGGCCATGTAGTTATAACCGGTCTGGGCATAGTATTTGTCGCCGATTACTGCAGCACCCTGCTTGCAGCCGTGAAACACCACATGCACCGCGCATTGCTTGCCTGCCTGGCAGGTGGCCGGAATATAGGCGTAGGCCGTGTCGCTCATGCTGGTGGTTTTGGAGTCGATAAAGGCGGATTGATCAAATGCCAGTACGGCGCTGCTCAGCAAGGTGGCAGGCGGTTTCATGCCGGGGTAAATCTGATCGAGAATGCGGGTCGACTGCTCGAAGTTGCAGTCATTGATATAGGGGGCGGCTGTCACCGGGCAGTCGGTGTCCTGGCTTCTGTCGGTGATGATGGCATGGCCCGCGTCGACGCTGGTGTCGTACTGTATGGCGCTGGCCGGAACCCCGACGGTCTCGAAGTATTTCTCGGTCTGATCAACCACCGCGGTGGTTACGGTCTTGTCTTTCTGACCGCTGAAAATATAGAGGTGGTCGTCTTTCAGATTGTCCAGCGGCGCAATGTCACCGGTCTTTTCCAGTGCCTGGCTGAGCGTTACCAGCAGCGGTGTATTGGGGCCGACTGCGGGGGTGAGCGGGCTCATGCAGGTGGTGGTGGCATTGATGACCAGTGGGCTCAGAGACCAGGACTTGGCACAGAGGTAGGGGCCGCCGGCGATGATGCCCGCACCCACCATGATGTCGGAATAGGCCACATACAGCTGCGAGGTCATGAAGGCGCCGGATGACAGGCCTGACACCGAAGTGCGCTTGATATCCGCGCCTATTGCAGGCAGGGCGGCGACAGCGGCACTGGCTTCAGTTGCTGCCAGGGCGTGGGTCGCAAGGCCGACTGAGGCGAGGCCTGCCGTGGCAAGGATGGCCGCCGCAAGAAGGCGAGTCTTGGTGTTGTGCTGTCCTGAGTGGCGCGAGGATCTGATCTGGCCGTCAATCTGGCTATGAGCTGGTTTCATGGTTTTTACCTGTCCCTGAGTCGCTGATTTATGCCTGTGGCAGTGTCATCGTAATCGATGTTATAACGCACATGCACAAATTATTGTAGTGCTTTATTCTCATTGCCGCATGAAAGTTAAACGACCGTACTAATGGCACTAAAAATTGATAAAAATGCCGTTTTTTCCGATTTTTTGTGCATTATTGAATGCTCGTTTGTGGAGTGTCCAGGTCGATATAGCCCATTATGTCGTGCTTAAGAGACGCTTATGTTGCGCTGCATTATGCATTGTCGGGTGTCTGTGAGACTGTCTGTGGCGGTTCATGGTGTATCACAGATGATGTGTCACAGCCTGCTGTCTGTCTGCTTTATTAGTTGAATGGTGCCTGGCAGTTGCTTGAAGCCCGAAGGCTGGCGGCCATACTTAAAGGCAGCGAATGGGCGCGGATTGCTGTCCGGCAGCGTTGTGCCGGCGGGCCCGTTCAGTGCAAGGGGAGTAGCTGTTATGAAACTCGGTCGAAGTGGGTTAATACGGGAAGGCGGCACAGGATGGCTGACGCTGGCCGCAGCCCTGGTGACAACGGCCAGCATGCTGGCGGTCGGGCCGGTGCGGGGCAGCAGTGTGGTGGAGGGCTTGTCCGCCAGTGAAGAGGCAGCGCTGTTTGCTGCCGCGGGTTTTAGCCTGGCCGGCAATGGCCAGTATCAGCGCTGTAGAGAAGAGCCGGTGACCCTGTCCTATCAGCCCGGCAAAGCGGAGCTGGCGGACTTGAACGGCGATGGTCAAGATGAAGCCTGGGTGACCGAAGGCAGTCTGTACTGCTACGGCAATACGGAGCAGTATTTCGTGCTGCTGACCCGAGAGCAGAACGGCTGGCGTATTCTTGTTGAAGCGGCGGGTATCCCGGTGATCAGGGAGACTGGCAATCAGGGTTGGCCGGATATTGAGGTCGGGGGGCCGGGCTTCGCGGCCTTCCCGCTGTATCGCTGGAATGGCGAAGCCTATGTACGCCGCAATCCCTGAGGGGTGCGGCGCAGATTTCAGGCTGGATGGCCGGCTCAGGGTTTGATGCGGTAGCCGGTGCGAAAGATCCAGCCGATGAGGGTCATGCACAGCGCCATGAAGCCCAGGGTCATGGCCAGACTCAGGCCTATATTCACATCTGATACGCCATAGAAGGCCCAGCGAAAACCGCTGATCAGGTATACCACGGGATTGAACAGGGTCAGGCTCTGCCAGGGTTCCGGCAGCATGTTGATGGAATAGAAGGCTCCCCCCAGAAAGGTGAGCGGCGTGATGACCATCAGCGGAATGATCTGCAGCTTCTGAAAGTCATCGGCCCAGATGCCAATGGCAAAGCCAAACAGGCTGAAGGTAATGGCCGTGAGCACCAGAAAGGACAGCATCCAGACGGGATGCTCGATGCTGTAATCGACGAAGAGCCGGGAGGTGGCGAGAATCAGCAGCCCGAGAATGATCGACTTGCTGGCGGCAGCTCCGACGTAGCCGGCAACAATTTCAAAGGGTGAGACCGGCGCCGACAGTACTTCGTAGATGGTGCCGGAAAACTTTGGAAAAAATATGCCAAAGGAGGCATTGGAAATACTCTCGCTCAGCAGCGACAGCATCAGCAGGCCCGGGATAATAAAGGCGCCATAGCTGATGCCGTCTATGTCACCCATACGCGCACCTATGGCGGTACCGAAGACGATGAAATACAGCGATGTTGACAGTACCGGCGAGGCAATGCTCTGCATCAGGGTGCGGCCGGTCCGGGCCATTTCAAAGCGGTAAATAGCCGCAATTCCGTAAAGGTTCATGCCTGTTCCCTCACCAGATTGACGAAGATATCTTCCAGCGAGCTCTGTTTTGAGTGCAGGTCCTTGAAGTCCAGCCCCTGCTCGCTGAGTGCGCGCATCAGCTCGGTGATGCCGGTGTTTTCATGCTGGGCATCGAAGCTGTAGGTCAGCTGCTGGCCGTCTGTGCTGAGCTCCAGCTGGAAGGGCGCCAGGGAGGCAGGCAGGGCATCCAGGGGTGTCTGCAGCTGCAGGCGCAGCTGTTTGGTGCCGAGCTTTTCCATCAGGCTGGTCTTGTGATCCACCAGTACCAGCCGGCCCTTGTTGATGACACCGATGCGGTCGGCCATTTCTTCGGCCTCTTCGATGTAATGGGTCGTGAGTATGATGGTCACGCCGCGCTCCTGCAGCCCGCGTACCATGTTCCACATGTCCCGGCGCAGTTCCACATCGACACCGGCGGTGGGTTCGTCGAGAAACAGGATGGAGGGTTCGTGGGACAGGGCCTTGGCGATCATGACGCGGCGTTTCATGCCGCCGGACAGCGCCATGATGCGCGAATCCCGCTTGTCCCAGAGAGATAGTTGACGCAAGAGCTGTTCGATATAGGCTGGATTGGGTGCCTTGCCAAAGAGTCCGCGGCTGAATTTTACCGTCGCCAGCACACTCTCGAAGGCGTCGGTGGCCAGCTCCTGGGGTACCAGCCCGATCTTGCTGCGGGCGGCTCTATAGTCGGCCTTGATATCGTGCCCATCGGCGGTAACGGTGCCACGGGTGGCGTTGACAATACCGCAGATAATGCTGATCAGCGTAGTCTTGCCGGCCCCGTTGGGGCCCAGCAGTGCAAAGATCTCGCCGCGGCGAATATCGAGGCTGACATCATGCAGTGCGGTAAACCCGGACGCATAGGTCTTGTTGATGTTTTGAACCGAAATAACTTTCTGCACGCGGGCTCCTTGCGTCCTTATAACGGCCGTACGACAACAGCCAGACAGGAGTGTAACCCAAAGCGCGGATCTCGGGGGACCCTGTAGCGGCCGGTTTGCAGGCCATGGGCTATGTTTTAACAGTAGCTGAGAGACTGCTTGTATCCGCATAAAACAGACCATGTGCAGCCTGAGTGTTTCATGCAGTAGCGGTTACAGCGGTGTATTTGCTATTTTTGTGCAGTGCACAAAAATATCCCTGGTGTCGATGCCATGGCCGGGCAGGCTGCTCTCCCGGTTGAGTGCAGGTCAACCAGATCGAGGTGAGAACGATGGATTCAGGTTCGATACGTGAGTACATGAGTACCGATTTCGCCATTATCACGCCCGGCATGCAGGTGGTTGAGGCATCGGCGAAACTCATCCAGAAAGCCATGCTGGGGGGGCCAGTGGTAAACGAAAACCGCGAGCTCGTGGGCTGGATTTCGGAGCAGGAGTGTCTGCAGGTCACCATTCAGGTGGTCTATCACAATCAGCGTGTCGCCAATGTGCGTGACATCATGCGTACCGACGTGCTGACGGTGTCGCTGGCGGATTCTCCGCTGGATCTGGCGCGGCAGATGCTGAGCCCAATACCCAATCAGAAGCCCAAGTCCTACCCTGTGCTGGATGGGCAGCGCCGGGTCATTGGTGTTATCACCAGGCGGCATATTCTTAAAATGTTGCTCGGCAAACTCTCCGAGATGTCACGTCCTGGCTGATGCGATTCGGTAACAGGACCCTGTCATGGCCGCTCAGAGGTGAGGCATGAAGCGCCTGCTTCTGCTGGCGGTTCTGGTTGCCCTGGCGGTGCTGGGCTATGGCTATTGGCATGGCGTCACCCACGCCGCGTTTTCCATCAGCACTCAGATGCCCGGCGCGACTGGAGGACGGGGTTTTGTGCCGGGTGCCGAGATCATATTGCGCGATGCCGCTGGCCTTGAACTGGCACGCGGGCGTAACGCTATGCAGTACAACTTTGTGCGCCTGATTCACCCCCAGGTGGGTGACTGTAATGCAGCCGAGCAGGCCGCAGCCGGTTCATCCGCGGGGCGCAAAGCATGGCAGGCGTGCTTCGAGCAGCAGGCGCGCTGGATTCCCCGCTGGGCCGACCGCGTGAACAGCGTCAGCCTGAGTACCGCAACCTGCGACGGGCCGGCGGTGCCGGTCAGGGTGCGCAAGTATGCGGCCGACTGGCTGCTCTGGTGGGTGCCGCTGCCCCATGTGGGCGGCAAGCCCTACACCTATTACAGCCTGAGCCTGAAGCTGCCCGAGCACCGCTGTGCAGATGTCGAATGATCAGGGCGGGGGGATGTTTCAAATTGCTGGCGGTGTTGCTGGCGTTGATTCCCCTGGCGCTGGTGCTAACGCTGTTGCTGATGCCGCTCTGGTCCTGGCTGGAGGCGACACTGGCACTTGAGCTGGTGGGGCATTCCGGGCCCGCCGGCCTGTGTTATGGGCTGATTTATGCATTGCTGTTGGCGTTGTTCGGGTTGGCCCGGATGATGCTAAGATAGCGCCGGACATTAACTTGCCGGCATGGCCATAAAAGCCCCATTAGTTTAGCTTGGGAGGCTGTCCGACAACACTTAACCTGCTGCGAGCCACCTGGCTCTCTAAAAATAAAGGGAGCTGTTTTTCGTGCTGCTTTGCGTTAACTAAAACCACTATTCACAAGCGACATCCCTGTTGCTTGCCCGGTGGGAAGCTAACGCTGTGTAAATCGGCAATCCTGCCGATTTGTCGCCTTAAAACATCGCAAAAACCAGTTCAAATCAGCGGGCTCTCGCTACGGCCAGCAGTCTCGGATAGCCTCCTAACCCTGCAGCGGCCTGACGTGCGGTCGCTCTGTTCCCCAGTTTAAGGATTCGGGCTTACCCTGTTATGACACTCAAACTTACTGTGATCGACCAGTCGCCGGTACCCGGCAAGCCACAACCGTTGTCCGCCGTGGCGCTTTCCGCCAGGCTGGCCCAGGCCTGCGAGCAGGCAGGCTACGCCCGCTACTGGGTGGCAGAGCATCATAACAGCATCAATTTTGCAGGCCCGAGCCCCGAGATTCTGATTAGCCATATCGCCAGTATTACCGAACGGATACGGGTGGGCAGCGGCGGGGTGATGCTGCCGCACTACAGTCCCTACAAGGTTGCGGAGCAGTTCAAACTGCTGGAAACGCTCTTTCCCGGGCGTATTGATCTGGGGATAGGGCGGGCGCCGGGCGGCGATGGCCTGGCGAGTCATGCCCTGGCCTATCCTCATGCTCAGGCCCGGGAAGATCATTACGCCCAGCAGGCGGCGCTGCTCAAAGGCTTTCTGACCCGCAGCATACCGAACCAGCATCCTTACCATGAGCTGCAGGTCATGCCCGATGAGGCGCCCTGTCCCGAACTCTGGATGCTGGGCTCCAGTGGCGGCAGTGCAGAGCTGGCCGGGCAGGTGGGCATGAAGATGGCGCTGGCGCTCTTTATCGGTCCTGAAGACAGGCCTGTGAGCATTGTGCATGATTACCAGAACGCCTGGCGTGAAGCCGGTCATCAAGGTGAGCCCGAGACGCTCATCGCGGTGGCGGCGGTCTGTGCGGATACAGGGGAGGAAGCGGAATACCTGGCGGCCTCCCAGGTGTACTGGAAGGTAAGAGCCTTTCGTCACGGGGTGCGGGATATTATCAAGTCCCCCAGCGAGGCACTTGATTTAAAAGAAAAACTTGGGCCTTCTGATCAGGCGTATTTTGACCAGACACTGGCTTCGGTCGTGTGTGGATCGCCATCGCAGTGCCTGGCGCGTCTGCAGGGTCTGGGCGAGCGTTACGGCACCGACGAGATCGGCCTGGTGACGGTGACCCACGATTTCGAGCACCGGCTGCGCAGCTACGCGCTGCTGGCGGCACATAACTGAGCGGCCGGAATTGAGGCCTTGACGGAGATGCAATCATGACGGAGCAGCACAAGCAGGGCCGGCTTAATCCCCTGGGGCAGCCGATCGGAGAACCCTTAAGCGACTGGACAGCACCCGCGCCGCCGGCGCGAACCCTGTTGACGGGGCGCTTCTGTCAGCTGGAGCCGCTGCAGAGCCGCCACGCCGACGACCTCTTTGCGGCCAACAGTCAGGATACTGATGGGCGCAGCTGGACCTATATGCCCTATGGTCCCTTTGCGTCGGCCGCAGATTACCGTCGCTGGGTCGAGGCATCCAGCCAGGGCTGCGATCCGCAGTTCTATGCCATCGTGCAGCCGTCCGATGGCCGGGCACTGGGTGTGGCCAGCTATCTGCGAATCACGCCCCGCAGCGGTGCCATCGAGGTCGGGCATATCCATTACTCGGCGCAGCTCCAGCGCCAGAGCGCGGCCACCGAGGCCATGTACCTGTTGATGCGCCATGCCTTCGAACTGGGGTACCGACGCTACGAGTGGAAGTGCGATGCCCTGAATGCGCTGTCGCGGGCGGCGGCGCAGCGGCTGGGTTTTGCGTACGAAGGCACCTTTCGCCAGGCGACGGTCTACAAGGGGCGCAACCGCGACACGGCCTGGTATTCGGTGATCGACAGCGAATGGCCCCTGTTGCGCCGCTGCTTCGAGCAGTGGCTGGCGCCGGAAAATTTCGACGCCGCGGGCCGGCAGCGCCACGGGCTCAGCGAGCTGACCCGCGGCTTTCGTGCTGGGTAATGCAAAAAGGGCGGGGTGTTCGAGCGTGCGCAGACCCTGGGAGTGGCGCTGCTCCAAAGAACCAGATCTGACCGGACATCATGCCCGGTGGCTGCAGCCCAGTGCCAGTCCGACCTTGGAGCCGTTACTGCGCCCAAGCTGGCCTGTGATCCAGTGGCCGGTGTCGACCAGTTGCTGCAGGTCGATGCCGGTAGTGATTCCCAGCCCCTGCAGCATGTAAACCACGTCCTCACTGGCGACATTGCCGGACGCACCCTTGGCGTAAGGGCAACCGCCAAGACCTGCGACAGACGCATCCACTACAGCGAGGCCTTCTTCCAGTACCGCATAGAGGTTGGCCAGCGCCTGCCCGTAAGTGTCATGGAAGTGGGCGGCCAGCTGGTTGATGGGCAGCTCGCGGGCGACGGCCTCGAGCATGCGCTTGGCTTTCAGCGGCGTGCCGGTGCCGATGGTGTCTCCCAGGGAGATTTCAAAGCAGCCCATGTCGAGTAATTCACGCGAAACCGCCGCTACCTGGGCCGGGGCGATGTCGCCGGCGTAGGGGCAGCCCAGCACGGTGGAGACGTAGCCGCGCACGCGGATTCCGTTGGCCTTGGCGGCCTCGATCACCGGGGTGAAGCGTGCAAGACTCTCGGCGATGGAACAGTTGATGTTCTTTTGGGTAAAGGCTTCTGAGGCGGCGGTGAAGACCGCCACCTCATCCACGCCGCTTGCCAGAGCGCCCTCAAACCCCTTGAAATTAGGCGTCAGCGCGGCATAGATGACGCCGTCACGGCGCTCGATGCCCGCCATGACCTCACGGGCATCCCCCATCTGGGGCACCCATTTGGGCGAGACAAAGCTCGCGGCCTCGATATGGCGGATGCCGGCGGCGCCCAGGCGCGCCACCAGTTCAATCTTGACCGCCGTACTGATCTGGCTGGCTTCATTCTGCAGCCCATCCCGTGGGCCGACCTCCACCAGTCGAACGTCACTGGGCAATGCCATCAGGAGGCCTCCTCGGTTTCGATTGCCAGCGATACCAGCTCCGCGCCGTCGGCGACCAGCTCGCCTTCGGCAAAAAACACCGCGCTGACAATGCCATCGCGCGGCGCCCGAATGCTGTGCTCCATCTTCATGGCTTCCATCACCACCAGGGTTTCACCCTTGCTGACGGCCTGGCCGGGTTCAACCAGCACTGCAACCACGGCACCGTTCATCGGGGCGGCCAGGGACGCATCGCTCTGGTGGTCGGTTTCGCCAAAGTTTTCGACGTGCAACTGGCAGGAAAACTGTTCGCCCTGGTCCATCAGGGTTAGCTGGCTGTTATCGCGGTAGCCGTACAGGGTGCGACGATGACCGTTGATGATCACATCCAGGGTGTCGCCATGCAGCGTGGCGCTGACCTTGTAACGGGCACCACCCAGGCTGATGTCGTAGCCGCCGTCCTGTTCCAGAATACTCAGCTCATGCAGCTGTTCGCCGTGAACCAGTTGCATGGGCCGCGCAAAGCTGGAGTTGAGACGCCAGCTGGTCTGGCGCGCAAAGGGCGAGTAGGGGTCGTTACCCGTGCTGTGACTGAGCTTGTCGCTTTCCAGAAACATGCAGGCAGCCATCAGCAGGCATTCAGAGGTGTCGAGCTTGGGCGGCGGGAACAGCAGGCTCTGGTGCTTGTCGATAAAGCCGGTGTCCAGGTCTGCTGCCTTGAAGGGCGCAGCCAGGGCCAGGTTGCGCAAAAAGCGCACGTTGGTCTTGATGCCGCCAATGCGGTACTCGCCCAGCGCCTTGGCCAGGCGCGCCAGGGCGCGGTCGCGGTTGTCATCCCAGACAATCAGCTTGGCGATCATCGGGTCGTAATAGACACTGACCTCATCGCCCTCGATCACGCCGGTATCGACCCGTACATGGGGCGACTCGGTGGGCGTGCGCAGATAGTTCAGGCGCCCGGTGGCCGGCAGGAAGTCGTTGTCCGGATCCTCGGCATAGATACGCGCTTCAAAGGCGTGGCCGTTGATGCTGATCTCGTGCTGCAGTTGCGGCAGCGGCTCGCCGGCGGCGATCAGCAGCTGCCACTGCACCAGATCCTGGCCGGTGATCATCTCGGTGACCGGATGCTCCACCTGCAGGCGGGTATTCATTTCCATGAAGAAGAAGGAACCGTCGACGTCGTAGAGAAACTCGACGGTGCCGGCACCCACATAGTTGATGGCCTGGGCGGCCAGTACCGCGGCCTCGCCCATGGCCTTGCGGGTGGCATCGGACAGCCCGGGTGCCGGTGCTTCTTCAATGACTTTCTGGTGGCGGCGCTGCACCGAGCAGTCGCGTTCGGCCAGGTAGACGCCATTGCCCTGGCTGTCACAGAACACCTGAATCTCGACGTGACGCGGCTGCGTCAGGTAGCGCTCGATCAGCATGTCCGGATTGCCGAAGGCGTTTTTTGCCTCGCGACAGGCCGAGGTCAGGGCTTCGTCAAACTCGGCCAGTGACTCGACCACCCGCATGCCCTTGCCACCGCCGCCGGCGACGGCCTTGAGCAGCAGCGGAAAGCCGCATTTCTCGGCTTCCTTCTTCAGGACGGCGGGCGTCTGGTCATCGCCGTGGTAGCCGGGCACCAGTGGCACGCCGGCGTCCTGCATGATGGCCTTGGCGGCAGACTTGGAACCCATGGCGGCAATGGCGGAGGCCGGCGGGCCTATAAAGGCGATGCCGTTGTCTTCGCAGGCGCGGGCAAAGCCGGTGTTCTCGGACAGAAAACCGTAGCCCGGGTGTATGGCCTCGGCACCGCAGGCCTTGGCGATCTCGATGATCTTGTCGGCACGCAGGTAGCTCTCGCTGCTGGGGGCAGGCCCGAGCAGAAAGGCTTCGTCCGCCATGGCCACATGGCGGGCATTGATATCGGCCTCGGAGTAGACGGCAACACAACGGATTCCCAGGCGGTGGGCCGTCTTTATGACCCGGCAGGCAATCTCGCCCCGGTTGGCGATCAATATTTTACTGAACATGGCGGGTCTCCGTGTCGAGATTGCCTGCAGCTGCTGCGCAGCTCATGCAAAATGGCTGCGCCGCTGCACTGCTGTTTGCAATCAGAATCTTGTTAAACATGAGCCTATTCCTCGATCCAGTTCGGGGCGCGTTTTTGCAGGAAGGCACTGAGTCCTTCCTGGCCTTCTTCGCTGACGCGGATATCGGCGATGCGCCGGGCAGTATCGTTGATCAGGGTTGCATCAATTGGTTTCTGGCTCACCGCAAACACCAGCTCCTTGGCGGCGCGCATGGCGCGGGGGCCGTTACGGCGCAGGGATTGCACCAGGGTGCTGCAGGCGCTATCGAGTGCCGTGTTGTCTGCCACCACCTCGTGCACCAGGCCAAACTGCTGCGCCTGTTCGGCGCTGAAGGCCTCGGCGCTCTGGAAGTAGCGCCGGGCCTGGCGCTCGCCAATGGCCCTGACCACATAGGGACTGATGGTGGCCGGGGTCAGGCCAATGCGCACCTCGGACAGGCAGAACCGGCTGGCCTGGGTGGCGATAACGATATCGCAGCAGGCGGCCAGGCCCACGGCGCCGCCGTAGGCGGCACCCTGTACCAGGGCAATGGTCGGCTTGCTCAGGTTGTTGAGTGTCGCCATCAAACCGGCAAGGCCCAGGGCATCCTGCAGGTTTTCTGCATGGCTGTTGGCGGCCATGCGCTGCATCCAGTTGAAGTCCGCGCCGGCGGAAAAATTCTTGCCATTGGAGGCCAGTACCAGCACCCGTACTTCTGGGTTCGCATCCAGCGCGACCAGATGCTCGGTCAGACGCTGGATAATGGCATCGTCAAAGGCGTTGTGAATCTCGGGCCGGTTCAGCGTCAGGCGGGCAACGCCATCGGGCTGAATATCCAGCAGAACTGTTGCATCGCTCATGAAGCTCTCCGTTAGATCCCGTGACATTCGTTCGGTTACATCCGAAAGACGCCGAATTTGCTGTCGCTGATGGGCTTGTTCAGTGCAGCCGAAAGCCCCATGCCAATGACATCGCGGGTCTGGGCGGGGTCTATGACACCGTCGTCCCACAGGCGGGCGCTGGCGTAGTAGGGGTGGCCCTGGGCTTCGTACTTGTCGGCGATGGGCTGCTTGAAGGCTTTTTCATCCTCGGCAGACCAGTCCTTGCCGTCGCGCTCCAGGCCATCACGCTTGACCGTCGCCAGTACGCCGGCGGCCTGTTCGCCGCCCATGACCGAGATGCGGGCGTTGGGCCACATCCAGAGGAAGTTGGGGCTGTAGGCGCGGCCGCACATGCCGTAGTTGCCGGCGCCGAAGCTGCCACCAATCAGCACCGTGAGCTTGGGCACATCGGCGCAGGCCACGGCCGTCACCATCTTGGCGCCGTGCTTGGCGATGCCTTCGGCTTCGTACTTGCGGCCCACCATAAAGCCCGTGATGTTCTGCAGGAAGAGCAGCGGGATCTTGCGCTGGCAGCACAGCTCAATGAAGTGAGCGCCTTTCTGGGCGGATTCTGCGAACAGGATGCCGTTGTTGGCGATAATGCCCACCGGGTAGCCGTGGATATGGGCGAATCCGGTGACCAGGGTGGTGCCGTAGAGCTTCTTGAATTCGTCGAATTCGGAGCCATCCACCAGCCGGGCGATCACGTCGCGTACATCGAACGGCTTTTTCAGATCGGTGCCGACAATGCCGTATAGCTCTTCGCTGTCGTACAGCGGTGCCTGTACCGGCTTGATGGCCAGCTCCATGGGTTTGGTACGGTTCAGATTGGCGATGCAGCTGCGCGCGATCTGCAGCGCGTGCACATCGTTTTCCGCATAATGGTCCGCGACGCCGGACACCCGGCAGTGCACATCGGCGCCGCCCAGATCCTCGGCCGAGACCTCTTCACCGGTGGCGGCCTTGACCAGCGGCGGGCCGGCCAGAAAGATGGTGCCCTGGTTGCGCACGATGATGGATTCGTCCGCCATGGCCGGCACATAGGCACCGCCTGCGGTACAGAGCCCCATGACCACGGCGATCTGGGCGATGCCCTTGGCCGACATGCGCGCCTGGTTGTAGAAAATGCGGCCGAAGTGATCGCGATCCGGGAAAACCTCGTCCTGCTGTGGCAGGTTGGCGCCGCCCGAGTCCACCAGGTAGATGCAGGGCAGCTGGTTCTGCTCGGCGATCTCCTGGGCGCGCAGATGCTTTTTCACCGTCAGCGGAAAGTAGGTGCCGCCCTTCACGGTGGCATCGTTGGCGATGATCATGCATTCGAGGCCGGATACCCGGCCTATGCCGGTAATGATGCCGGCGGCCGGCACATCCTGTTCATAGACCTTGTAGGCCGCCAGCTGTGACAGCTCGATAAAGGCCGAGCCCTCATCCAGCAGGCGGTTGATGCGCTCGCGCGGCAGCAGCTTGCCGCGGGCGGTGTGGCGCGCCTGGTAGGCCGGGCCGCCGCCCTGTTCCACGATGGCGACCTTTTCACGCAGATCGCCCACGGCTTTGGCCATGGCGTCGTACTTGTAACGGTATTCATCACTGCGCGGATTGATCTTGGACTGTAACTGGGTCATGGCTTAATCCTCGAAAGCTTGAAGGGGCGCTTACTTGTTGAGAAACAGTTCGCGGCCGATCAGCATGCGGCGGATTTCGGAGGTGCCGGCGCCAATTTCGTACAGCTTGGCATCACGCAGCAGGCGCCCGGTGGAGAATTCATTGATATAGCCGTTGCCGCCCAGTAGCTGGATGGCATCCAGCGCCAGCCTGGTGGCGTTCTCGGCGGAATACAGGATGGCGCCGGCGGCGTCCTTGCGGCTGGTTTCGCCGCGCTGGGCGGCCAGGGCCACCATATAGACGTAGGACTTGGCGGCATTCATCAGGGTGTACATGTCGGCGACCTTGCCCTGGACCAGCTGGAATTCACCGATGGCCTGGCCAAACTGAGTGCGCTCACGGATATAGGGCACCACCACGTCCATGGCCGCCTGCATGATACCCAGGGGGCCACCGGATAGAACCAGGCGCTCGTAGTCCAGCCCGCTCATCAGTACCTTTACGCCGCCGTTGAGCTGCCCAAGGATGTTTTCCTTGGGCACGATGCAGTCCTGAAACACCAGCTCGCAGGTGTTGGAGCCACGCATGCCGAGCTTGTCGAGCTTCTGGGCACGGGAGAAACCGGGGTAGTCACGTTCGATGATAAAGGCGGTGATGCCGTGGGGGCCCTTGGCATGGTCGGTCTTGGCGTAGACCACATAGACATGAGCGTCGGGGCCGTTGGTGATCCACATCTTGTTGCCGTTAAGAACGTAGTGGTCGCCGTTGTCGCGGGCGGTGAGCTTCATTGAAACCACATCGGAGCCGGCATTGGGTTCGGACATCGCCAAAGCGCCGATATGCTCGCCACTGATGAGTTTTGGCAGGTACTGCTGTTTCTGTTCTTCGCTGCCGTTGCGGTGAATCTGGTTAACGCAGAGGTTGGAGTGGGCGCCGTAGGAAAGACCAATGGAGGCCGAAGCCCGGCTGATTTCTTCCATCGCAATCACATGGGCCAGGTAGCCCATGTCGACACCGCCGTACTCTTCCTTGACGGTGATGCCCAGCAGGCCCATGTCGCCAAACTTGCGCCACAGCTGGTTGGGGAATTCGTTCTTGCGGTCGGTTTCCTCGGCCAGCGGGGCGATTTCCTTGGCCGCGAAGGCGTTTATCTGTTCGCGCAGCATGTCCAGTGTTTCGCCCAGACCAAAGTTCAGCTCGGAGTATTGAGAAATCATTTTGCCAGCCCTCGCATTGCGGGAATATTCGATACGGGAAAACCCGCGCTAAAATTAACTATACGCTATCGTATGTTCGCTTTGTTGCTGTGTCAATACGGGTGCGTATGTTTGAAGTCGACATCTGACTACAAGCGTAGACCAATGCTGGACACTGAGGGGCAGGGGCAGGTTTGAGAAGCAGAGCAAGGGACAAGATGAAAGGAGCAAGGGGGGATGTGACCCACAAAAGTGGACACACCGTTAGATTGCCTGCTCGAACGCCGCAGGTTTTACCCTGTTTCCCGGAATTCGCCTGGGGCTCATTTCCCGGAATTTGCAGGCTCATTCCAGGCTACAAACTGCACTCCGTAGGTTGGTAATGAGCGTAGCGAATTCCGACAGCCGCAGCGAAGCTGTGGAGTCTTGCCTCTCGCACGCCCAAAGGCGTCAGTCTTCGATCAGAAAGCGGGTGCAGTGCTGCTTGATTTTTTTAGGGTCCAGGCTGCAGCTCTGATCATTCAGCAGACTTTGACCAAAAACAAAGGCATAGAACAGATAGGCGCGGGAATAGGCTTCCTCCGCTGACAACTTGAGCTTTTCAAACAGGCCGGATACGCATTTCAGACGCTCTTCATCCACGGATTGCACGGTACCGGCCGCCTGAGCATCGATGCGCGCCCAGGCCCGCACCGCCAGTTCAATGGCGTTGCCTCTGGGGTTGGCGTTGTCGGTGTAGAGGCGAATCAGGTACTTCAGCGTATCGGCGGCGTGTTCCTCATCGCGCGTCTGCTCATGAATAATCTCGATGCGGCGCAGGCGCCACTGCTCCAGCATGTTTTGCAGCAACTCGTCGCGGTTACGAAAATGCCAGTAGAAGCCGCCCTTGGTGACGCGCAGACGTTTGGCAAGTCCTTCGATCTTGATACTGTCGACGCCGCCTTCGGCCAGTACCGTAAAGGCTTCGTTGATCCACTGTTCGCGACTCAGTTTGACGTTCATCTTTTAATCCTTCGATACGCTCTGGCACAGGGTACCTTAAAACCCAAATATACGTAAACGTATGGTCATGGCGTGCAAGGCGCCCTGTTGCAGATTTCGTCAATTTAATCTTTACGTTTACGTAAACATGATGGTATTACTAGGGGTATTCCCTTATTTCGTGTTTCTTATGCGAGCCTCTGGCAAGGCTCGATATGAACTGGCCTGACAACATTAATAAGCGAGGCAGGGCACCATGAGCATTCAAGCGTATGCAGCATTCAGCGAAGGCTTTACGCCGGCACAGGTGGAAACGCACCTGATCGGCGATCTGGCAACGGGTTTCAATGTGTGTGAGGAGATCTGCGACCGCTGGGTTGAGGGTGATCGAATCGGCCTTTACTACGAAGGTGCAGAGCGGCCCGCGAGCGAACACAGCTTTGCTGAACTGCGGGACAAGGCGGCGCGTTTTGCCAACTATCTCAGCGCCCAGGGCATCGGCAAGGGTGATCGGGTAGCCGGTTTGCTGCCCCGTACGCCCGAATTGCTGGTGGTTATTCTGGGGACTCTGCGGGCCGGTGCCGTCTATCAGCCCCTGTTTACTGCCTTTGGTTCCGGCGCCATCGAGTATCGTCTGGAGCGCGCCGGCACCCGCCTGGTAGTGACCGATGCTGCCAATCGAAGCAAGCTCGATAGCCTAAAAGCCTGCCCGCCGATTCTGCTGGTCGGGCGCGAAAATGCGGCGGCTGAGTATGCGGCTGATGCGGACTTTGCCACTGAACTGGCCGCCCAATCGGACAGCTTTGAGCCGGTGCGTATCGGCGCCGATGATCCCTTTCTGCAGATGTTTACCTCAGGCACCGTGGGCAAGGCCAAGGGTGTAGCGGTGCCGGCCCGGGCGTTGCTGTCCTTCTATGTCTATATGCGCCATGCCGTGGGTCTTGAGCCACAGGATCGTTACTGGAACGTGGCGGATCCGGGCTGGGCCTATGGTCTGTACTACGCGGTGGTTGGCCCTCTGCTGCTGGGCAATGCCACCCATTTCAACGAGAACGGTTTTACCGCCGACAGCACCTACGACATGATCCGCAAGTATCGCATCACCAACCTGGCGGCGGCGCCCACGGCCTATCGGCTGCTGATGGCCAATGACGATGGCACCGGGGAGGGTCTGGGGCTGCGCCTGGCCAGCAGCGCCGGCGAGGCGCTGAACCCGGAGGTTATCAGCTGGGTGAAGCGTCGTATGGGCTGCCCGGTGATGGATCACTACGGCCAGACCGAAACCGGCATGACCTGCTGCAATCATCATAAGCTGGAGCATCAACTGCGGGTCGGTTCCATGGGCTTCTCGATGCCGGGGCATCGTGTTGTCGCACTGGATACGGACTGCAACGAAATCGGCGAAGGCGAAATTGGCCAGCTGGCGGTGGATAGATCCCAGTCACCGCTGTTCTTTTTCCAGGGTTATACCTGGGGTGAGAAAGACCCCTTCCACGGCCGCTATTACCTCACTGGTGATGTCGTGATCAGCCATGGCGATGGCAGCTACTCCTTTACCGGGCGCGATGACGATATCATCTCCACCGCGGGCTACCGCGTTGGTCCCGCTGATGTCGAGAGCACGCTGCTGGAGCACGCGGCGGTGGCCGAAAGTGCTGTGGTGGGCAAGCCGGATCTGAAACGCGGCTCCATCATCAAGGCCTATGTGGTGCTCAAGTCCAAGTTTGAGGCAAGCGATGCCCTGGCGGACGAACTCAAACAGCTGGTACGCGCGCGTCTGTCAACCCATGCCTTCCCCCGTGAAATCGAGTTTATCGAGGCACTGCCCAAGACACCCAGCGGCAAGATCCAGCGTTTTGTACTGCGCAATCAGGCACGGGAAGAGAGCGAGGCGGATTAGCTCTCACCTGGTACGCAACCCTGTCAGCGGCGCCCTGGGCGCCGCTGATGCATGTCAAACCAACAAGGAATGAATCCATGCCCGTACTGGATTTGAAGCAGTTGAATCAGTTTCTCGCCGAGCATTTCCCCCAGGGCGATCAATACGGCCTGCTGGAGTCGGTGGGGCGGGGTTCGGCGGTGATGCGCCTGGCGGTGTCGGAGCAGCATCTGCGCCCCGGCGGTTCGGTGTCGGGGCCGGCCATGATGGCACTGGCCGATGTTGCGGTCTATGCGGCCCTGCTGACCCGCATTGGCCCGGTGGCGCTAGCCGTGACCAGCAATCTGAATATCAATTTTCTGCACAAACCCCTGGCGGATGCGGATCTGATTGCCGATGCCCGCATGCTCAAGGTGGGCCGAATGCTGGCGGTGGGTGAGGTGTATCTGTATTCCGGTAAAGCGGCGGCGGCAGAGGGGTCTAACCCGGTTGCCCACGCGAGCCTGACCTATGCCATTCCGCAGTGATCTGGAGGGATGACCCATGAGCATTGAATGGAAAACCGTTGAGCTGGTGCTGGAGCCGGATGTTCGTATCCGCGCGCTGCACGGCCGCCATGCCGATGCGAAAGCGCAGCGTCCAACCCTGGTGCTGCTGCACGAAGCCCTGGGCTGTATCCCCATGTGGAAAGAGGTGCCGCAGCGGCTGATGGCGCTGACCGGCGCTGATGTCTTTGTTTACGAACGCAGGGGTTATGGCGGCTCCAGCCCGATTACGCTGCCGCGCCCGGATGACTATCTGGAGCAGGAGGGCCGTGACTGGCTGCCCCGGATACTGGACAGCGCCGGCATATCCGGCCCGCTGATTCTGGTGGGGCACAGCGATGGTGGTTCCATCGCATTGGTCGGTGCTGCGGTACTGGGCGCGCGGGTGACCGGGTTGGTGACCATGGCGGCGCATATCTATATTGACCATCTGACCCTGTCCGGGATCAGCGCGACTGTGGCGCGTTACCGGGAGCCCGGCAGTGACCTGCCGGAGCGTCTGGCCCGCTATCACGGCGAGCGTACCGATCTGCTGTTCCGGGCCTGGCATGAAACCTGGGCCCGGCCGGCCTATACCACTTTCAATCTCGGTCCCTGGCTCAGTGATATCCGCTGTCCGGCGCTGATCATGCAGGGTGAGGACGATCAGTATGGCGTGCCGGAGCAGGTGAGCGATATCTGTGTCGGCATAGGGCCTAGGGCGCAGTCGCTGCTGATACGTGATTGCGGCCATATCCCGCACCTGGAAGCGCCGGCTGTCACTCTGCCGGCGATTGCCGACTTCATGGCGCGTCTGTAAGAGTCACATTGAGCACTCCGGCTTAAGCTTAAAGCTTTGCTTGCCCGATCTGGACAAGCGCCCAGATTGGCGGTCTAGGCTGAAAGTCCCAGCTGTGCTGCCTGGGTCACCAGCACCGGCAGGCTGCTGGCCTCCATTTTGCTCATCACCCGGGCGCGGTGAACTTCCACGGTTTTCGGGCTTATGCCCAGATCCTCGGCGATTTCGCGGTTGGCACGGCCGGCGACGACCAGCGCCATCACTTCCTTTTCCCGCCGGCTGAGGCTGTCGTAGCGGCCACGAGCATGGGCCTGTTGTTGCTTTTGCTGCTGCAGTTCGCAGGCCTGGCGCAGGCCCAGGTCAACCCGGTGCAGCAACAGGGCGTCGTCAAAGGGTTTCTCCAGAAAATCCATGGCGCCGTTCTTGATGGCGGTTACCGCCATGGGAATATCACCGTGGCCACTGAGCACAATGATAGGTAGCTCAATGCCCTTTTCCAGCAGCATCTGTTGCAGCGCCAGGCCGTTGATTTCCGGCATGCGCACATCCAGCAGCATGCAGCCGGGGCTGCCATCGTAGCCATCGAGAAAGGCCTGGGCACCATTGAAACTGGTAACCCTAAGGCCGTCTGACTCAAGCAGCCACTGCATGGAGGCGCGGAAATCATCGTCGTCATCGACGATAAAAACCGTCCCGTCCGGTGGAGTCTTCATAGCTCATCCTGAATAGTTGAATAGATATAGATAGAGTAGGGCGTGCCCTTGTGTGTGCTCATGGGGTCAGGGCCATTGATCCTGATGCCGGCTGACGGGCAGCCGGAACTTGAACACAGTGCCGCTGTGGCCATCGCTCTGGGCCCACAGCTGGCCGCCATGGCTTTCGATAATAGTTCTGGATATGGCCAGCCCCATGCCAAGCCCGCTGGGCTTGGAGGTAAAAAAGGCATCGAACAGCTGACTCAGCGCTGCGGCTCCCACGCCTTTGGCGCAGTCGGTGATCGCCACCTCTATATAGCTCTGATCGCAGCGGCTACTAATGTTAACCGTTCGTTGTGCCAGCTCACAATCGCCGTAAGCCTCGATGGCGTTGCGTATGAGGTTGAGCAGCACCTGTTCGATCTGAATACGGTCGGCGGTAAGACTTGGGTCCTCGGGGTCAAGGTCAAAGATGAATTCGATGCTGTTGTCGCTGGCTTCCTGGCGCAGAAAGCCGGCCACATCCTGGCAGCTGTCGTTGATGGAAAATTCGACACGCTGGTATTCGGTGCGTTTTACATAGCTGCGAATGCGCTTGATGATCTCGGCGGCGCGCTTGGCCTGGTCGCCGATCAGCTGCATGGCGTGCAATGCCTGCGCAAGGCTCAGGTCCTTGCCGTCTTCTGCCCGGCGCAGCGTGCCGCGACAGTAGTTGAGGATGGCGGCCAGCGGCTGGTTGATTTCATGGGCGAGCCCCGTGGCCATTTCCCCGACCGACAGCAGACGCGACATATGGGCCAGCTCCAGCTGCTGGCGCCGTGCGGCGTCTTCGGCCCTGCGCTTGAGGGTGATATCGCGGCCAATGATGGAGTAGTACTCCACCCGGCGGTTTTCCACATGGTTGCGGTGGGCGATGATCTCGCGAATTTCGGCGATGCGAGAATCCTTGCCCGCGGGTAGCTGCAGCGCAATGCTGCCATACCAGCAGCCGTGCTGGGCTGCGTGCTCGAGGCCTGCAAGCAGCAGGGTGCTGTAGCTGTGGGCATCGACGAGTTCACGCAGATTGAGTGCGATGGTGCCGTCCGGGCCGCTGCCAAGGGTGCTGGAGGCGGCCTCGTTCAGGTAGGTCAGCTGCAGTGTGTCGGGGCTGCAGAACATGATCATGTCGGAACTGGATTCCACTACCCGCGCCAGGCGGCGGGTGGCGCGCTGGGCCTGTTCGCGCTGGGTGACATCGCGGGACACGCAGATGATTTCAATCGGCTCGCCACTGTCATCGCGGATGGTGCGACTGGTGGTTTCGAGCCAGACATAGTGACCTTCCCTGTGGCGATAACGGTACACGTTGGTGTAGAGGCCACGGCGATAACTCACCGATTCAGCCCGGGTTATCAGGTTGTCGGCGTCATCCGGGTGGAACAGATCGTAGCCCGGTGTACCGATAATCTCGCTGGGTTTGTAGCCCAGCAGCCGCTCAACCGCGGGGCTGACATCGACATAGGTCCACTCTGGGCTGGGCGTATGGCGTGAAATCATGTCGGTGGACTGTTCTGCCAGCAGCCGATAACGCTGCGCCTCGCGGCGGGATTCATCGAGTTCTGCGAGCAGTTTTTCGTGTTGTGCGGCGGTCAGGGTCATGGCGGTTTCTGTCGGAACAAGATACGGCAGCTGGAGACCCCAGTGTACCCAAAGCCTTAGGGGAATACCCTAGGAAACTGCTCCTGGTGGCCCGCTGAACGGGCTGCTCACGTGCCTGAACTATGCTTGATAGTGTCCGTAATGGCTGCAAAGGCGTGCCGCGGGCAGAGGAGTCAGATTATGGGTGACCGGCTTTTTGAAGCTTGCAGGGATAGGGTTGAGTCTTGTGTTTCCGGTCAGGGTGCGGCGCCATAATGAACCGCCGCCCGATGAGGCGTCATGCACTGTGAGCATTGCGGGTACGACAATCAGGCCAATGCGAGTCACTGTGGCAGCTGCGGCGGCGCGCTGCTCAAAACCTGCTTGAGCTGCGGTCAGCGGCTGCGCCCTGAGGCGCGGTTTTGCGACAGCTGCGGTAGCCCTCTGGAGGCCGGCGCTGGCGCAGCTGCCGCGCCCATTCAGTACACCCCGGCGCACCTGGCTGAACGTATCCTCGCCGAACAGGCACTGCTGGCAGCCCGCGGCGCAGCTGGTGGCGAACGCAAGATCGTCACTGCACTCTTTGCCGATATGGCAGGCTCAACCGCGCTGGTGGCCGATCTTGATCCGGAAGATGCCCGCCGTCTGATAGACCCGGTATTGTCGCTGATGATGGAGGCGGTGCATCACTACGAGGGTTATGTTGCCAAATCCCTGGGCGATGGCATCCTGGCATTGTTCGGTGCGCCCATCAGCCATGAAGATCACCCCCAGCGTGCGCTCTACGCCGCACTGCGCATGCAGCAGGCCATGCGACTGTATGCCGATGGGGTTCAGCGTATGCAGGGTATCGGGCTGCAGATCCGCGTCGGCGTCAACACCGGCGAGGTGGTGGTGCGGGCGGTGAGGACCGAGGATTTGCAGGTCGATTACGACCCCGTGGGACCTTCGATAAATCTGGCGTCGCGCATGGAAACGCTGGCGGCCCCCGGCAGCATCGTCGTCAGCGCGGCGACCCACCGCCTGGTGCGGGGCTATTTCGAGTTTCGCGATCTCGGTGCTACGGCGGTCAAGGGGCTTAACGCACCGGTGAACGCCTACGAAGTACTGGGTAACGGGCCCCTGCGAACGCGGTTGCAGGTCGCGGCGCGCCGGGGCCTGGCTCGCTTTGTTGGCCGCCGGCCGGAGTTGGCCAGGCTCGAGCGGGCGTTCGGCCGGGTGCAGGCCGGGCGGGGCCAGGTCGTGACTGTGATGGGCGAGCCCGGTGTCGGCAAGTCGCGGCTCTTGCTGGAGTTCAAGCAACGGGTACAGGCGCGCGGCCGGGTGCTGGAAACCTTCTCGGTGTCTCACGGCAAGGCCTTCGCTTTTTTGCCGCTAATCGAGCTGCTGAAGCAGTATCTGCAGATCAGTCCGCAGGACGACAATCGCCTGCAGCTCCGTCAGTTGAGTGACAGACTGAGGGCGCTGGATCCGGCGCTGGAGGACTGCCTGCCCTACCTCTCCTACCTGCTGGGTATGGCCGAACCGGACGCGACGCTGGCGCAGATGGACGCCAAGCTCAGGCGTCAGCGCACGCTGGAGGCGATCCACCGGCTGCTGATACGCGAAAGCCGCAACGGCCCTCTGGTGCTGATTTTCGAAGACCTGCAGTGGCTGGACAGCGAAACCGAGGGGTTTCTCAATGCGCTGGTGGATAGCCTTGATGGCGCCGCCATCCTGCTGTTGATGAACTACCGGCCGGAGTACCGCCATCACTGGGACGGGCGCAGTAACTATAGCGGGGTACGGCTGCAGCCCCTGGGGCCGTCCGAGTCCGAGGCGCTGCTGGAAACCCTGCTCGGCAAGGATGTTTCGCTGCTACCCCTGAAACCGCTGATCCGAGGCCAGGCCCAGGGCAATCCCTTTTTTATCGAGGAGCTGGTACAGACGCTCGTCGAAGAACGGGTGCTCGGCGGCGATCTGGGGCATTACCGTCTCGAGCGGGAGCTGGATAGCCTGCAGATACCGACCACGGTACAGGGCGTGCTCTGTGCCCGCATGGACAGGCTCGATGGCGGGGAGAAGGCGCTCCTGCAGACCCTGGCGGTGATCGGCAAGGAGTTTCCATGGAGCCTGGTGCGCCAGGTTGTGGCGCTGCCGGAGGATAAGCTGCGTGGCCTGCTGGCGCGGCTGCAGCGCGGCGAATTTCTCTACGAGCGCACGGCCTTTCCGGAGATTGATTATACCTTCAAGCATGCCCTGACCCAGGAGGTGGCGTACAACTCCCTGCTTCGGGTGCAGCGCAGTGAGCTGCATGAGCATATCGGTCGGGCCATCGAAACGCTGTTTGAAGGACGCCTGGAGGCACACTGCAAGGAGCTGGCGCATCATTACAGCCGCAGCGGCAATATCGACAAGGCGGTTGAGTACCTGCATCGCGCCGGCGGGCAGGCGATGCAGCAGTCATCGGTGGCGGAGGCTGTACGGCACTTCGGTTCGGCGCTGAAGCTGCTGCGCAACTTGCCGGACAGCAGTGCACGCGACCGCCTGGAGTTCGCCATCCGCCTCGACCTAGGTCCTGCGCTAATCGCTGTTCAGGGCTATGCCGCGCCTGAGGTTGGGGAGAGTTACAGCCGGGCGCTGGAGCTGAAAGGTGGCGCGGGTACCGAGCAGCAGTTGTTTCCGGTGCTGCTGGGATTGCGCAACTACCACCATGTGCGGGGCCAGATGCAGAGTGGCCGGGACTACGCGCAATGCCTGCTGTCGCTGGCGCAGCGTTCGCAGGACCCATCCCTGTTGCTGGAGGCGTACCGGGCGCTGGGGTCGAGCTGTTTCAATCAGGGCGAGCCGAAAGAGGCCAGAGCGCATTTCGAGCGGGTGGTCGAGCTGTACGACCGCGGCGCACACCAGTCCCATCTGTTCCGCTATGGTTTGGATCCCGGCGTGTTTGCGCTGGGCTATCTGGGCTGGGTACTGGCGTTACTGGGCTATCCCGAATCTGCCCGCCAGCGTGCCGACGAGGCCCTGACGCTGGCGCAGCAGCTGAATATTCCCTACGTAACCACCTACGCTCTGGTGCTCGCGGCTGAGGTCGATGTGCATCAGCGGCGCGCCGACCGGGCCTGCGAACGCGCTGATGCTGCGGTCGCACTGGCCGGCGAATACGGTTATCCCTTCTGGGGAAGCTGGGCGGCTGTGCTGCTGGGAGCGGGCCTGTGTCAGGGCGGGCATAGCGATGACGGCATCGCCCGAATGGAGGCGGGGCTGGTGTCTTTCCGTGCAACGGGGGCGGAGCTCTGGTGCCCGCATTTTCTGGCGCTGCTGGCCGAAGCCCTGGGTCGGGCCGGCAGGACCGACGCGGCCCTGGAGCGGCTGGCGCAGGCCCGGGACTCGGTGGCGGTGACCGGTGAGTGGATGTACCAGGCCGAGCTGCAGCGGCTCGAGGGTGATCTGATGCTGTTGCAGCGCAGTGATGCGGGCAGGGACGGAGATGAGGAGCTGCTGGCTCAGGCCTGTTTCGAGCGTGCGGTCGAGACAGCGCGCCGCCAGGGCGCCCGGTCGCTGGAACTGCGTGCGGTGCTGAGCCGCAGTCGAGTCTGGCTGCATCAGGGGCGCACGGCGGAGGCCCGTGCAGTGCTCGCCAGGATCTGCGCCAGCCTGGGCGACGGTCGTGACGGTGACCTCGATGTCGCCCTGGCATTGCTCGAAAAGCTGTCGCCCTGATTATTCCGTTTGGTGCTTTTTCAGTTTGTAGGCCAGTTGCGGCCGTGTCATGCCCAGAAGGCGGGCGGCCCGGGCGACATTGTTGTCCGCCTTGGTCATGGCGCTTAGGATCAGCCGGGTTTCAAGCTGTTCCAGGCTGACTTCATGCTTGATGGCCTGGTCACACAGGGCCTGTATGGACGTGGCGGCGGCCGCTGCATCAATAGTCGCGCTGTCCATGCCGATTTTGCCCGCCCGGTTAATAGTGTTAAGCCTGGATGCATGTAGGTTCAGAGGTATCTGAACGATAAAAATGGAACTTGATTACATAATGGCGTCTCGGCTAACCGATAAATTATGCTGAGTTCATAACCGAATTGGTCACGGCTGCTGGAGCAGCGCCACGCCTGCGACGAATGAGGCGTATCGCATCAGAAGGGCTCAAATCCGTTGTGCGAGTCACGCCTTGGGGGTCGCGGGAGCCTTATTTCCGACTTCCGCAGGTCCCAAAAAGGCGGCCGAAACAGGCTGACGGACGCTCAAGGGTGACCTCCGCTGTAGTTACTGTAACCGTCAATCAGTCTGGCTCTACAGGTGGCAGTCCTGATTTGGACAAGCTGATCGGCGCTGCCTGTCACATGCCTTGCCGGGGCATCTGAATCACTACTTCTTCGAATAGCACTGTCAAAATATTTTACAATGTAGGAGACGTGATTATTGCTGCTATAACTTAATGTTATAAAAAACAATGTGCTGCTAATAGTGGTGCGTTTTGTGCATTTTCTTGCATGTATGGCTCCATTCTCTACATTTCGATGTATGAAATGAGGGAATTGTTTCTGCCCTCTTTGTGGGTTGATGGCTAGTGCATCTGCAAACGCTGGTGCGTTTGACAGGCTTAGAATTGAAACCCGGCAAGCTTGTAGGGGATCCTCGAGACGCCTGCGCAGACATGATGCGGGAGAATGAGGCTGGGACGGCCGCTTGGTACGCGGCCTGAGCTGGTGGGTAGCTATAATGTCATTGTTCAGGCCCGTACCGCCTTACGACCATCGATCAGGGAGAGATATTGTGAAAGTACACAAGCAAGTTCTGGTTGTCGGCCTCGTGCTCGCCATTGGTGGCGTCAGCAGCGCGGCACAGGCCGGGATCATCAGCCTGTTTCATGGCGTTGGGAGCGGCCAGTTGCGCTCCGACTGGGAGTCCCAGGTCGGCGCCTTCATGGAGGAGGATTTTACCGGCGGTGTTCCGGACGACTTCAGCATTTCCATTGCCGGCAGGCTTCATAACGGTTTTGATACCATGGGCCAATTAACTGACCGGCTGGCATCGGGAAGTACTACGACCATTACTTTCAACTTCGAGATCTATGCCTTCGGGGGTAACTGGGATTTGAATTTTCGGGGAGCAGGGCGCGGTATCCAGATAAACGCAGGAGGCGTCTTGATCCCGATAGAGATTCCTCATGGCCATGCGGGGGAATTTTTTGGGTTTATTTCGGATGTCGGGTTCACGCAGCTCGTTCTTTCTGCAGGAACGCAACGGGGTGGTCCGGAGAAGTATACTGCGGATGATTTCCTCTATGCCTCTCAAACACCGCGCCTGGATCGAAGCCTAGCCCCAGCCGCGAAGATTGTACTGGTGCCGGAGCCCGGGACCCTGGCCTTGCTGGTGTTGGGTATCCTGGGTATCGGCTTCTGGCGCCGGAAAACCTGACAAGCCTGGTGGCTGCCCCGAAATTCATCAACTCTGCTGTGTGCTATGAGCCGTGCCATGAGCTGTGCTATGAGCCTGCACCATGGTCGCTCGGCAAAGCTGATTCCTGTGTCCGTCGATCATTTCCTGCACCGGGTCCGGAGCATCGGCAGGCAGGCCGGCGTCGCGACCACCGGCAAGCAGCTGCAGCTATTCGTCGTTATCTGCAAGGTCATAAAATTCAGCCCTGGGCGGCAGACTGACTGTTGAGGGTTGAGGCTTGAGGCTTGAGGCTTTAGACCCGCCGCGTGCCAGTTTCAGAGAGACAGGTTCAATTCGCTAGTCAGCTTTTCACGCTGTTTGAGTGCGCTAAGGCCGGCCTCTTCCAGCTTGACAGAAGCCAGTGCTGTGCTGCGCGGGGAGATCGAATACCGGTTATCCCTCGATATTAAGCCAGTGGAATTTTACATCTGTAGAGCCGGTTTAATACTGTGGCGAAGGATGCGCCGCCATTGGCCAACGGCCAATGCGAGCCCTTGAAAATTCAGGGATTTCACAAATTCCGCCCGATTTTCAAGGGCGATGATGAAACAGGGCAGAACGACCTTTTTCATCGCCAGGTTAATAGTTTCGATCAGGAACTTTTCACCCTTTTAACGCGTACACTTATGCTCAGGGCGCCTCGAAAAACCCTAACGAGCGGTTCAGAGGCAAGGCGCACGGCGCGCAGGAACCGCAGTGTATGGGGTATACATGAGGATTCCGAGCACCGCGTAACGCAGCATATGAGTCGCGCAGTAGGTTTTTAGAGATGCCCCTCAGTGATTCTGCACGGGTTGAGGCGTTACTGCGGGCAGATGAACTCGATTCAGCTTATCGCTCGGCAGAACTGATTGGGGATAATTATGTCCGGTTGTTTGACGATCTGACACCATATTATCTTTCCCAAAAAAAAATGGTGCATCACGACTTAGGGCATGATCGTTCGAGTCGAATCATGGTAAATACTGACGCCTTGGTTGAAGCGCTGCACGATATTACAGATGGCGCAAATACAAAGCCGTATCTTATAGAAATGCTAAAAAATAAGAAGATTAGTGGAAGCGAATGTATAACGCGATTACGCAACGAGGATGAGCATCCATTGGTTCTGTTAATCTGTGACAATTGATGCTCTCTCTTGAAATAAAAGACAAAAGGCTTTAACAGTTCCCAAAGGCGTATATCGTCCCGCATGAAACTATAACTTCACTACGGAAAATGCGAACAAGTCCCCGGCCATGGGAGAATCTCGCGTTTTCAATCGACCAGAGCCTGAGGCATGGAACAGCAATTGAGCTACGCCGACAGCGATTATCATCATAAGCATCAATTCACGCGTAAGGAAAAACTCCTCGCCCGGATGGAGGCGTTGGTGACCTGGCAGCGTTTGGAGGCGGTCATCGAACCGCATTATCCAAAAGCCGGTAATACCCATAGGGCACTTCGGTCCTAGACCCTATCCTTTGACGACCCTGCTGCGCAGAGGCTGCATGACCGACTGATCTGAAGATTGAGTTCCTGTCCCTGGCCCAGCAATATCAAAAGGATACTGCAGTTTGCTGTCTTGCCACTGGTTCATTTTCGGAGCTAAATAAGATGGGCGGTTATACTGAATAACCAGCTATGAAATCAGGAGCCGTATTCATGACTACTGGCAAGGATGAAAAACATAGGCCGTCCCGGCATATCAGGTTGACCAGTCATCCCCAGCGGCAAGGCCCCAGTGGCATTCCCGCGATTCACTGGGGAGCGGCCAGCGCGGCAGAGCGCGGGCCTGTCATCGGCACTACCACCAACCGCAGCCAGCGCAACGTCATTGGCGCTCACAGTGGCAGTTACGGCGTTTATCGTGCGCTGGCGATTGCTGCCGGCACCCTGTTGAAAGACCACAAGGCCGACCTGACCAATACCTCACCCACTGACCTGATTGGCCCCAATCCCCAGTGGGGCGGTGCAGACACTATCGTCTCGATCGATCCCTGGGGCGCCAGCGTGGCCGATGTCTTTGCCGACTATATTGCCCAGGGCTACGACATTCGGCCCAGCATCGCTGTCACCAAGGCGCACATCAACCTGCCGGAAATTCATCACGCACTGGCATTTCACCGCCTGGTTCCCGACAATCGCATCCTGCTGGAAAACGGATCGGCCGTCGTGACCAAAGTGGCCATTGAGCCGGTATGGTGGCTGCCAGGCGTTGCCAAACGTTTCAACGTCAGCGAATCGGATTTGCGGCGTATCCTGTTCGAGGAAACCGGGGGTATGTATCCGGAGCTGGTGACCCGCAGTGATTTCGAGGTGTTTTTGCCGCCCATCGGCGGACAAACACTGTATATCTTTGGTAATCCCCATGATCTGGCCAATCCTGACGTCACCCTGACCGCCCGCGTGCACGATGAGTGCAATGGTTCCGATGTATTCGGTTCGGATATCTGCACCTGTAGGCCCTATCTCACGCATGCCATTGAAGAGTGCGTGCGGGGCGCGCAAACCGGTGGTGTGGGGCTGATCGCTTACAGTCGCAAAGAAGGCCGCGCGCTGGGTGAGGTGACCAAATTCCTGGTGTACAACGCCCGCAAGCGACAGGTCGGCGGTGACAGCGCGGACAAATACTTTCTGCGCACTGAATGTGTCGCCGGTGTGCAGGATATGCGGTTTCAGGAACTGATGCCGGATGTGCTGCACTGGTTGGGTATTAAGAAGATTCATCGTCTGGTCAGCATGAGCAACGACAAGTACCGCGCCATCACCGACAGCGGTATCGAAGTGGAGCAGCGGATCAAAATTCCTGAAGCATTGGTCCCCGATGATGCACAGGTGGAAATCGAAGCCAAGATTGCAGCCGGTTATTACACCGATGGCACCGTGCCGGATGCAGAATCATTGGCGAGCACCAAGGGGCGCGGCCTTGAAAAATGACGTCACGGCCGATGCCGTTGCCAGGTTACGTTCTCCCGCCACCATTCGCGAGCGCTGCCACAATATTCTGCAGGCGGTCGAAGCCGGTCAGTCGACGCATTTTGACCTGCAGTTGGAAAAACTCGACGCTGTCGCGCGCCAGGTGGAAGCCGTTACCCGCAGGCAATATCCGGATCTGAACATTCCCTATCACAGCCGCTGGCGGCACTTCGAAGCCGGTGCGGTAGATCGCAAGGCACAACTGGATGCGTGCATTGCACATCTCGATTCTGCCGCCCAGGCACGCGCATGCATTGATCTGACGCTTATCAGTGTGTTGCTGGATGCGGGGGCCGGTGCGCAGTGGTCCTATCATGAAACCGGCAGCGGCCAAACCTTTGTGCGCTCCGAAGGTTTGGGCGTTGCCAGTTTCCATGGCTTTATGCAGGGAACATTTTCATCCCGGCGCGATGATCCTTACCGCGTGGATGCGCAGGCACTGAAACAAATCAACATGGCTGATCTGGTCGCGCTTTTTCAGGTCAGCGCATCCAATCCGCTGGTGGGACTGGAAGGGCGTGTAGAGTTGTTGCAGCGACTGGGACAGAGTCTGTCGGCGAATCCCACGGTGTTTGGTGCAGAGGGGCGTCCAGGATGTCTGTTCGATCTGCTGACGCACAATGCTCAGGTCCGGCAGCTGCCTGCCGCCTGCGTGCTGCAGGCGTTGCTTGATCATCTCAGTGCCATTTGGTTGACCGGCAATACACTGAATGCTGAACCCCTGGGGGATTGCTGGCGTCATCCGTTGGCGGGTGGGGAAGGCGAGTCTGCCGGCTGGGTGCCCTTTCACAAGCTTAGTCAGTGGCTCACCTATTCGTTGCTGGAGCCGTTTCAGTGGGCCGGTATCACCTTGACCGATCTGGACGGGCTCACCGGTTTGCCGGAATATCGCAATGGCGGTCTACTGCTGGATATGGGTGTCATTGTTCCCAGGCAGGCCGATTTTTTCGCACGACAATTTACGGCGGCCGACGACGCCATCATCGAATGGCGGGCGCTAACGGTTGCGCTGATTGACAAGCTCGCCCCACGCATACGTCAGCAATTGCAAAAGTCGGCGGACGAAATGCCCCTGGCCTGTATTCTGGAAGGTGGCACCTGGGCTGCGGGACGCGAAGTAGCCCGGCAGTTGCGTGAGGGCGGGGGGCCGCCACTCAATATTGCCAGCGATGGTACGGTTTTTTAAGGAATCTACGATCGATACCAACATCAGCGGAAGAAGGGAATGCCACCATGAGTCAATCTGAAGTCCACGTCATCAGCCATCCACTGATTCAGCATAAACTCACGCTCATGCGGGAACAAAGTAGCAGCACCAGCAGTTTTCGTCGTTTGCTGAACGAAATCAGCATGCTTATGGCCTATGAAGTCACAAAGGACATGCCGACTCAGTTAATCGAAATCGAAACACCGCTGGAGAAAATGCAAAGCCCGGTGATCGACGGCAAGAAAACCGTGTTCGTCAGCATCATGCGTGCGGGTGCGGGTTTTCTGGACGGCATGTTGAATGTGGTGCCAGGGGCGCGGGTCGGGCATATCGGTTTGTATCGCGATCCCAAAACCCTGGTGGCGGTGGAGTACTATTTCAAGATGCCCCACAGCATGCACGAACGCGACGCTATTGTGCTCGACCCCATGCTGGCCACCGGCAATTCCGCCGTGGCAGCGGTAGACCGGTTGAAGGAAACCAATCCCCGCTCCATTCGTTTTGTCTGTTTGCTGGCGGCGCCGGAAGGTATCAGGAATTTATCGGAAGCCCATCCCGACCTGCCCATTTACACGGCATGCATTGATCGAGGCCTGAATGATCATGGCTACATCATGCCAGGTCTGGGGGATGCGGGTGACCGGATGTTCGGTACCAAGTGATCGACATTTTTAATGAAAAGGATCGTCCGCTCAGTGCCCATAGCGGACATTTCCATTGCCTAAACCGATGGCAGCCGACGGCTCTGCCATCAGTTATACGGCTATTATCTTGAGTACTAGCAATTTTCTCGCTTTTGTACAAGAATCAAACAAGCAGGCGACCAGATACAGCCAATTTATAACATACCTTTTAGACCGGCTGATTGATGAAATGTATACATGAAAGAAGGTGTGAAACTTAAATGGATACATTTATACTATTTTTAGTCAGCTAATTGAATATAACCAATATAGTCTGGCGAATATTAAAAGGGATAGCTTTTAATAAATATTATGAGCTCGTAGGCTTCATTAACAGGATTTTAGCATCAATAGGATGAATATTTTGAATTTAAAGCTAAAGCAATTTCAATTTGACCCGAATGATCCTTTCAAATTTGACCTTTTAGGTAGAAAAGAAGAAATACTCAATCTTTCGTTATTGGCATCAAATGTAAATTCTCCAGCAGTAATAGCAATTGATTCGCGATGGGGAACAGGGAAAACAACATTTATTAAGTTGTGGGAGCAATACCTCAAGGCAGAGAACAAGCCTAGACTGTATTTTAATGCATGGGAAACCGATTTTTCTGATGATCCCTTGGTTTCCTTTTTGGGTGAAATGAATGAAGGACTAAAAAACCTGATTGGCTCTTCGGATAAGGCTAACGAAGCCTGGGAAAAAACCAAGGCCGCCGGTAGGCAGGTTGCTAAACGAGGAATTCCAGCATTAATAAGAGTTGCAACTGCAGGTATTATTGATGCCGACAAAATAATCGAAGAGGAAGCTGTAAAAGCTGCTGGTTCATTGGCTGGTGATGCGCTCGATAACTACCTACAACAAAAAGAGGCAATATACGAATTTCATAATGCGCTAGCTAATTTTATTGAGAATTCCGCAAACGGGAGGCAGCTTGTAATATTTGTCGATGAGTTAGACCGATGTAGGCCTAACTATGCAATTGAGTTGCTGGAAAGAATTAAGCATCTATTCAACATAGAGGGCTTGATTTTTGTACTGGCTCTCGATAAAGAGCAGTTAGGCCACTCTATCGCGGCTGTCTATGGAAACGGAATTGATTCGACTGGATATCTTCGTCGGTTCATTGATTTTGAGTACCAACTGAAGAAGCCCGACATATCTAATTATATTGAATCGCTAATATCGTCGTTAGATCTAGAAGAGTTTTTTAATCCAAGAGTAAAATATAGAGAGCTTCAGTGCGATCAAGAATATCTGAAGAAAGTTTTTATAATGCTTGCTTTAGGTCTCCAACTTTCATTAAGAGAGATCGAGCAGTTTCTTGCAAGTATTAACATTGCTATCAGAACCGCAAAAGAAAATGAATACATTTTTCCGGCTCTGCTGGTTTTTTTGATAATATCAAAGCATTTCAAACCAGATGCCTATCAGCGATATATTTCAGATGACGGTGACGAAAAAGAGCTAATCGACTATCTCTATAAAATTGTCCCAGAAAAGAATAGAAATGACAGTTTTGAATGTGCGTTAGTTGAAGGTTTTCTAATAGCGGCAAAAAAGAGTAGGTTTTCAAAAGGCGAATCAGCCATATTCCTCAGACACAGAGAGATTCTCCAGGATGCAGAATTAGACAATAAGGGTAAACAATACTCCGATACAGTTATAAATATTGTTAACAGACCAGCAGGGACGGGGCATGGAGTAAACCTAAAGCAACTTAAAGACCGTATTGAATGGCTAAGTAGGTTCGATTTTTTAGATATTCAAGACTAATAAGTGCATATTGTCAAACTTTTTTAAGCTCCACTTTAAACCGGCCAAAAATGCGGGCGCTATGTCCGCTTTGTGCCGGATGTGGTCTACTTGCTTTGATCAACTTTCGGGTGGTAGGGTCACCCAACAACCCGACGCGGATATCAATTTGGTATTATCCGAATGTGCGGAAAATCAGTAAGTCTGATTTTTGGGGTAATGAAGGTCTGGCGACTAAGCCCAAAGCAGAAGTAAGTCAGGTATCCTGTTCCCTTAATTCAACATCATCTTAAAAAGACACCTCTTTAACAACAGGAAATGGAGAGCTAAGATATATGGAATATAAACAGTATGAGGTAATCAAACACAACGTAGGATTTTTGTTGCTGAACTTTGTTCTTAACCTGAAAGATTCCTATCACTATAGAACAAACCACAAGTCGATTGAACTGAGTGAAGATCAAAAGCTTGTCGCTGACGATCTTTTTAAAAGAATCCAAGAGTGCAGGCATTCGTTCGTTGAGGGTTGTGGTATTGGGGACGGTCGTGGGTATTTTTCATATGATTTGAGCCATGATAATCCTAATTTATTCAATGAATATCATGTAAGGTGTGGTGGTGAGATCCCAAGGTTTGAGGCAGATGATAAGCTTCTTGAACTCCTCGTGACAATTCTTATAAGAGAATTTCCGAATTTGTTGGTTACTTCCAAATATCTAACTCCAGATAATGTTCTTAATTATGGAGTTTCGCAGCTAGAAAAGGAAACGTTTGTTCGACTTGTCAAGGAGGATCAGGTAGATTCACTGACTAATCATGAAGAGGGAAATTTGTATAGTTTTTACTTTCAAACTGATGACGGTCATAGTTTTGGCGAGTCGGTCGTATTTAGCTTGGTTGGGATTATCGGTAGATCTTTTCGCAATGCGTGTTTTAAAAATAACCTCTCATATGAAGGAGTTATTGAGGAAATAAAAGAAAATTTAAATATTCTAAGGAATCTAGCTCTTGGCAATGAGGTTGAGTACTCTAGTTTTGTTAGTGTTGTCGGGCTGTCGCTTAATAAAGTAAAGAAGATAGATTTCATCTCAGCGAAACTGATTAATATGCTTAAGATCGACGATGAGGGGAATGTTATACGATTGCCGTCGGTTCGGCATTACTCTGCAAGCGGCGGGCTATATACAGCTGAAACCGTATTCGAGATCAAGCATAAGACTAAATTTCTTCCTTTTGGTGATGAGGCAGAGCTAGCTAATAATCGTTTTTTTGTGCAGGAGCGAGCCATTGATAATCTGAAATTTTCATTAGCATTTGAGCTTCTCGGAGAAATAGGCATTTCCGTATCTTTTTCAGAGTTTGGTTTTCCTCTACTATCATGTGGTAATAGCTCTCTCGATACATCTATGCCAAATAGGCATGTATCGATACAGGAAGATCGTATAGAGGGAGTGGTAACGTGGTTTAACATGCTTCTAAATAAAGATTTAAGGAGTATTGAAGTACCGTTGACTCGCTTAAAGTATGCAATATATGAGAGAAAGCGACCGCAAGATGCATTTGTCGATGCCGTTATAGCTTGGGAAGCAATATTTAGCGATAAGCTAGAAACGACATTTCAAGTGACCTCAAGTATTGCTGTGTATATCTACAATGTGAAAGAGCGAGAAGATAGATATGGCAGATTAAAGAAGCTTTATGGTTGGAGAAGCAACTTAGTTCATGGGACAATGCCAAATGAGTTGAAAAAACAAAATATAGAAGAAATTAGCTTGGAGGCTATAGAGGTTGGAATAATTTGCTTGAAAAAGCTGCTTCAAGATGAAATTCTTTTGCCTCTGAAGCCAGCTGCTAGAGTAAAGAGGCTACTTGTTATGAAGTAAATATGTGTAATTGGCGCTGCCCTAGATGCGGTGGTATTTTGGTACAGCAAAGCAACAGGTTTTTATTGCACAATCGATCGTGGTGGTGGTCGAGGTAGTGAAGAGATAACAAGGCTGATGGTACATGGAAGTTGGCGATAGTATTTCATATTGGCAGATAGTGACGGGTGTAGTGAGTTCTGTAATAGCCCTCTTTGCATAGGGTACGTCTATCTGGGGAATTCTTGGGAATAGAATACCTATTCCCAAGTCGTAGACTATGTTCGGGATAAATGTTGAAGATGCTCGGCCATGATTAAATCTTCCATAAAATCAGACGGTTGGCTCAGTTTCGCTCGGTGCTGATCAAACCAGCGGTACCAGCCCAAATAGTGAGGTAGATATTTGGTGGCGACACCATGGAATCGCTGGATCCAGCCTTTGAGGCGCTGGTGATAATTGTTCACGCCCTGGATATGAAAGGCGGGTGCCTTCAGGCGTTCGCCGGCGCTGGCATTGATCACCTGGTGCGCGAGGTGATGCTTGGCCGTCAGCGCCTCGAAAGTCAGGTGGCCGTCGGTACAGAGCACAATATCCGGGCTCAATCGTGGTAGCAGATGTTGCTCGACATTTTTCAGCGTGAAGTGGTCGAGCACAAAATCGGCTTCGCCGGCACTGCGGTCACGCGCCACCAGTACCGGCACCCACTTTGCCTCTTGCTTGTTGGCATTGCCGCGTTTGCGCGCACGGCGTTGAGGGATCTGACGCTGCCCTTTGAAGGATTCGCGGAACAGTGTCTGATCGGCTTCGACGATGCCGCTGAGGGCCCCCGCATTGAGCGTATCCGCCAGCTTGAGGAAACGATGGCGCCAGCGAAAGGACGTCGTCAGATGGATATGGCAACGCGCGGCGGCGGTCCGCAAGACTTCGGAGTTGAGCATGGATTGCGCATAGTCCATCCACAATTCGCGCTTGCGCAGCCGCGCCAGCGGCGTGCCGGTCAGGGCCGTGAATGTCTTATGGCAACTACGGCAGCGATAGCGCTGTATGCCCCTGAGGGTGCCCCAGCGATAGACCTGATCATGGTCACAGTGGGGGCATCTGAGCTGGGATTGCAGCTGTTGTTCCAGGTGTTCGATGATCGCGGGAATGGTGTCTGGATGCTGCAACCGCTCAAGCAGTTGGTGGCGCTGACTGGGGCTCAGCGAGTCAATGGCGACCGTCAGTTGGTCAAACTCGTCCTGCTTCATGGGAGACCTCCGGCTGTGGCTGGGGTTCTATGAAGTATAGTGGAGCTTCAACAATAGAGCCGAACATAGCCCAAGTCGTAAATGTCTGCTCTGTGCCGTAAGCGACCGATTTGGACGCATCGGCTAGGTGCAGTGCCTGCAGGTCAGGTACCGATTCAAAACGGACAAGTGAAACCGCTGACGACTCTGCATCCAATCTGTCGCCAAATGGTGCAGTTGTGTGGTTCCACCAATCTTGGTGGGTAGCGTTTCTGACCCTCTCGCAGTTCTGCATGATCGGCCCTTCTCACAGTTGTGGACCTGCATGGACCAGCACTGTCTATTGGGCCGGATTCTGGGGCTCGCTCCGCCCTGGCACGTGACACTTCGATTTGGATGAAGATACAAGCGAAGCAAGAGTACCCGTTGCATCGCATCAACCTCAGCGGGGTACAGGTACAGGCTGGAATTCACAGCGGCATGGACGGGGATTAAAAGTGCTGATGTATTGAGCGCGGCAGGTGATTCACATATAATTGACGACATTACAATAATGACAAAAGGTGCTCCGGATGCTGAATCACGTACTTGCCAATAGTGTCGTGCGCAAGGATGTGTGTCCGGAGGATGTGTCGGACTACGTGAACACCCATATCGGGCAGCACCGGCTCACGCTGCTCGAGCCAGGCAAGATACGGTCGTCGCTGCGCTATGCCAATTTTGCCCAGCTGGGGCTGTCGCACATTTCCTATGGCGGCCAGGTACGGGTGCATTCACCGGATCTTGAAGAGGTCTACCATCTTCAGGTGGTGACCAGTGGTTCCTGCACCTGGAATTTCGACGAGGATCGGTTGTCGCTGTCCGCCGGTCAGGCGTTGATGATGAACCCCCAGGAAAAGAGCGACCTGACCTATTCCAGCGATTGTCAGAAGCTGATCGTAAAAATCCCCGAAGCCATATTGAAAGCCGCCTGTGTCGACAACGGCCGGGCCCTGCCCAGGGATGGTCTGCGTTTTCAACGTCAGGTAATGGATCTGAATGCGTCCATGGCCTTTATGCGCCTGGTGGAGGCGGTGTATGAAGAAGCCTCCGAGACCTGTGTGGATATTGCCAGTGTGTCCCAGGCTTATGCCGACCTGCTGGCCAACAAGCTGCTCTCGATCTTCCCCTGTAACCTGTTACAGGAAAACGCAGCTCCGGGTGCCGATAAACAGCTGCAGCTGATTCGCCGTTACCTGCAGGATCGTATTCGCGATGATATTACCGTGGAGGAGCTGGCCTGCCTTTGTCATGTCAGTGTCCGCAGCCTCTATAACGTCTTTGCCAAGGAAGTCGGCACCACGCCCAAGCTGTTCATCAAGCAGATGAAACTGCAAAGCCTGCACGCCGATCTGAAGCAGGGCATCAATGCCAGAAATGTAACCGAGATCGCGCTGGATTACGGCTTCAGCCACCTGGGGCGTTTTTCATCAGACTACCGCAAGATGTTTGGCGAGCTGCCATCCGAAACCCTGCGCAGGGTTCGTTAGTTGCTTGCCAGGCATCCAGGCAACCAGCCTGACCGGCTCTTGAAATGATACCTGCTAAGCGGCCTGGGCGTTCGATTGGGCCTGGTACCAGTCGATGCAGGCCTTGGCCAGGGCGTCGGTGGCATCGATTCCCGCATTGCCGGGGTGCGAGCCCAGTGAGTCCAGCGCCAGCGGAATCTCGGTACACCCCAGAATGACGCGCTCCACACCCGTTTCCAGCAGCGTACGCAGGCAGGATTCCAGTATCTGTGCGCCTTCTGTCAGTGCGCCAGACTTGACCCGGTAAATGCCCTGCATGATCCGCTGCTGCAGCGCGGCGGGATGCTCGACCAGGCGAATGCCGTAACGCGCAAGTTCCCTGGCATAGAAGCCCGCCTTCAGGGTGCCATCCGTTGCCATCAGTCCGACCGACCAAATCCCCTGCGCCGCCAGCGGTTCGGCGCAGGCGCGGGCAATATGCAGTATCGGCACGGGGCTTATCCTGGCCAGATCCCCGTGCCAGTAGTGGGCGGTATTGCACGGGATGGCGATGCAGCCAACACCGGCTGCGACCAGGGTCTGCAATCCCTTTTCCAGTGCCGCCAGCGGCGACTCCCGGTTCCCCATCAGGCAGGCGGTCCGGTCCGGTATCTGGGGCACGCTGTGTATCAGCAGCGGAAGATGCTCCTGGTCCCGCGTCGCGGCCGTCTGGTTGATGATTTTGCGCACGAAGTCGACCGTTGCCAGTGGACCCATACCGCCCAGAATACCCATAGTCATGTTCATCTGCTGCTCCCTGATTGACAGGGCCAAAGCTACAGCGGCGGTGCCGGGCGCGGCCAATGCCGGCTGCGCAGGGCCCATGCCGGTTCTGCATGGGCTGATGAAATCCGTTTGCTAATCAACAGGATATTGGTTATATACCTGCCCGGTATGGGGCAGGCAATGTTGGCATAGGGGCTGTCGGAGCGCGAAACCGTTTTGGCTGCAGCCTATACTGGGCGATAACATGGCCGGGCGACTTGCGGTTGGGTTCCGTGCCGGCAAGGGCGCTTGACGACGTCAAAGGGCAGTTTCCTGATGAACATTGAAACCAAATGGCTGGAAGATTTCCTGTCTCTTGCCGACAGCCAGAGTTTTTCCCGCTCTGCCGAAGAGCGCCACCTGACCCAGCCGGCATTCAGCCGGCGCATCAAGGCCCTGGAGGCCGCCGTGGGCGCTCAGCTGGTCGACAGGACCAGCGTTCCGGTGCACCTGACCGATGAAGGGGCGTTGTTCCGGATGACGGCCAGGAACCTGGTGGCCCAGCTGCGCGAATGCGTTAGCCATCTGCAGTCCCTGCGCAAAAAGGGGACGCGCGTTATCGATGTCGCTGTTTCCCACACGCTGTCGCTGTCGCTGTTTCCGGCCCTTATTCAGTCGCTCCAGCATGAACTCGAAGACACGCGCACGCGGCAGCTGGTGGCCAATGTGGATGACAGTGTGCAGGCCCTGAAAAACGGCATCTGTGACTTCCTGCTGGCGTTCGAAGATCCCACCCTGGCCTCGGAGCAGTTCCGCAGGCTTGAACTGCAAACCGAAACGCTGGTGCCCGTTTGCCGCAGCGATGAGGAAGGCCGGCCGTTGTTCGATCTCGATGCGGACGGGGCACAAGAGGTGCCCTATCTCAGCTACCCGAGGGAGATCTATCTCGGGCGCTGCGTGGAGCGGCTGCTGGCGCGTGCGCCGCATCCGGTAACGCTGCGACCCACCTTCGAATCGCCGCTGGCCGACAGTCTCAAGGTGATGGCGCTGCAGGGGATGGGGGTCGCCTGGGTGCCGTCGTTCGCGATCCGTGAAGAGCTGCGCCAGGGCTTCCTGACGGTCTGTGGCGGGGCGGCCTGGCAGGTTCCACTGCAGGTGAGCCTGTACCGCTGCAGTCGGGCGCTGAGCCAGGACGTTGAAATGCTGTGGCAGGTGCTGGAGCATCGCTATGGCGCTGCGGTGGCAGACGTGAGCGGGAGCTTGTAGATGGCAGCGTTGCAGATCGCCGTCGTACGACGCCTGATCCCGTTGCTGCTGGGGTTTGCCGTCGCCCTTGCCGGCGCTGCCCAGGCCGCCGGCCGCGGCCAGGCATCCAGGGATGTCATCATCGTGGCCGGTGATCACAACTATCCGCCCTACGAGTTTATCAATGCCGATGGCCAGCCGGATGGCTATAACACCGACCTGACCCGGGCCATTGCCGAAGTCATGGGCATGGACGTCGAGATTCAGCTCGGCGGCTGGGCCGAGATGCGCCAGCGCCTGGATAACGGCGAGGTGGATGCGCTGCAGGGCGTGTCCTATTCGGCCGACCGGGCGAAGATTTACGCATTTTCGCCGCCCCATGCCATCGTTCACCATTCGGTTTTTGCCCGCAAGGGCGACGCCCAGATCACCGACCTGACGCAGCTGCGGGGCAAGGAGGTGATCGTGCAGGAGCAGGGTATTCTGCACGACCTGATGCTGCACGATGATGTCGGCGCCAAGCTGATTCTGGCGGACACCCATGCCGATGCGCTGCGCCTCCTGGCATCGGGCAAGCACGATTACGCCCTGGTCGCCAACCTGCCGGGGCTCTATCTGGGCCGCGAGCTGGAGCTTTCCAATATAGTGCCGGTGGGCAAAACCTTTGCGGCGCAGCGCTATGGCTACGCTGTTCTCAAGGGCCATGCCGAGCTGCTGGCGCAGTTCAGCGAAGGCCTGGCCATTCTCAAGAATACCGGGCGTCAGCAGGCGATCTACGACAAGTGGTTTGGCCCGCTGCAGAGTTCCGGCGTGCCCTGGAAGAAGATTGGCCAGGTCGCAGGCCTGGTGTCGATTGTGCTGCTGCTGGTGCTGGGCGCTATCGTGATCTGGAACCGGATGCTGACCCGTGAAGTGACCCGGCGCACGCAGGAGCTGCAGATCCAGCAGCAGAAGCTGATCCAGGCCGACAAGATGACCTCCCTCGGTGTACTGGTGTCGGGCGTGGCCCATGAAATCAACAATCCCTGCGGCCTGCTGCTGTTGAATCTGCCGGTGCTGGAGGAAGTCTACCGGGATAGCGCGGATATCCTGGAAGCTCATTACCACGAGCATGGCGATTTCGATCTGGGCGGCCTTTCCTACGCCCGCATGCGCGACGAGGTCCCGCTGATGCTGGATGACATGCTGGCCGGCGCCCAGCGCATCCGCCGTATTGTGGATGATCTGCGGGATTTCGCCCGCCAGGGGCCGGTGGAGCTGAGTGAATCGGTTGACCTCAACGCGGTCGTTGCCACCGCCATCCGGCTGGTCGACAATACCATTCGCAATGCCACCGATCATTTCAGGGTCAGTTACGCCGCAACCGCGCCGGCCTTCAGGGGCCACGGCCAGAAAATCGAACAGGTGGTGATCAATCTGATTGTCAATGCCTGCCAGGCGCTGGAGTCGCGCGACAATGCCATCACCGTCACCACCCGCTATGATTCGGCCGACGGCATGCTGCGGCTTGAAGTGCTGGATGAGGGGCGGGGTATCGAGCCGGAAAATCTATCGCAGCTGAGCGACCCCTTCTTTACCACCAAGCGGGAGCAGGGCGGTATGGGGCTGGGTCTCTCGGTCTCAGTCAGCATCGTGAAGGAGCATGCCGGCATGCTGGAATACTACTCCAGCCCGGCAAGGGCACCCGCGCGGTGTTGTCACTGCCTGCCAACCAGGGGACCGAATCAACATGAGCAGTAATCTGTATCCGACCTTCGGCGTCCTGCTGGTCGATGACGAGGCCCCCTTCCTGCGCAGTCTCAGCATTGCGCTCGAGCGCCGTGGCGGCATCAATCATATAGTGCGCTGCGAAGACAGCCGTGAAGCCATGGGCATTATCGCCCGTGAGCCTATCGGGCTGGTGCTGCTTGATCTGACCATGCCGCACCTGTCCGGCGAGGCACTGCTGCAGCGAATCGTCGAAGAGCACCCCGATATCGGCGTCATCATCATCAGCGGCCTGAACCAGCTGGAAACCGCCGTCAACTGCATCCGCCTGGGTGCCTACGACTACTTCGTCAAGACCTCCGAGGAGGACCGTCTGATAGAGGGCATCCGCCGTGCGATCCGGATGCAGGAGATGCGGCTGGAGAACCAGGAGATGCGCCGGCGCTTTCTCAGCGATACGCTGGAGCGGCCGGAGGTCTTCGCCGATATAGTGACGAGGGACAAGGGCATGCGATCGGTGTTCCAGTACCTGGAGGCGGTCGCGGGCAGCAGTCAGCCGGTGCTGATCACCGGCGAAAGCGGCACCGGCAAGGAGGCCATCGCCCAGGCCATTCATACGCTGAGCGGGCGTAACGGCCCGCTGGTCTGCGTCAATGTTGCGGGCCTGGACGACAACATCTTCGCCGATACCCTGTTCGGCCACCACCGTGGCGCCTTTACCGGTGCCGACAAGGCGCGGGCGGGCATGATCGAGCAGGCCGGCAACGGCACCCTGTTTCTGGACGAAATCGGTGATCTCAGCCTGGCCTCGCAGGTCAAGCTGCTGCGATTGCTGCAGGAGGGCGAATACTATGCCCTGGGCAGTGACAGGCCCAAGCGCATCCGCGCGCGGGTGCTGGTGGCGACGCACCAGAACCTGGAACACAAGCAGCGCGACGGCGCCTTTCGCAAGGATCTTTACTACCGGCTGCGCACCCACCAGGTGGAGTTGCCGCCGCTGCGCCGGCGCCAGGATGACATCGGCCTGCTGCTTGACTATTTCCTGGCACAGGCGGCAGAGGAACTGGGCCGCACCAGGCCGACGGTGCCCAAGGAGCTGCCGGTACTGCTGAAGAACTATGCCTTTCCCGGCAACGTGCGGGAACTGCGGGCTCTTTGTTACGACGCCCTGAGCCAGCACCGCGCCGGTGTGCTGTCGATGGACGTCTTCCGTCGGGTGGTTGGCCAGAGCGGCGCGACGCCGGAGCCTGAAACGGTCGCTGCGTCGCCGCTGTTCGCCCCTGATCAGCCGTTGCCGACCCTGCAGGAGGCGGCCGATCTGCTGGTGGCCGAAGCGATGAAAAGGGCCCAGGGCAATCAGTCCCTGGCCTCGCGGCTGCTGGGCGTCTCGCAGCCTGCGCTCAGTAAACGGCTGAAAAAGTCCCAGCCCGGTTGAGCCGGTGGCACCCCTATAACCAGGGTTATAGCCATACATCTGGAATACTTCTGTAACTCATTGATATAAATATGTAATTAGGCGTTATTTCGCGCTGTCCATAACTTTCGTTATACCCCTGCTGTGTTTTTCAATGCTGCTTTATTTGTTTATTTAATCCAATAAAAACAAAGATATAAGATATTTTCTTTGTCTTGGCATCGTCCTTGCTATTTACCTGTCAGAGAGCGCGCCATCACCCCGGGTTCCGGGTTCCGGGTTCCGGCCTTCGGGATCGGTGGCATGGCCGCTACAACAATAAACAGCAGGGGATAAACACGATGGGCCAACACCAACCAGTGCAACAGTTGAACAACCGGCGGCGGGAGAAGGATCTGCTTGGCGAAGCCTGGGTTCCCACTGAGGCGTACTACGGCATTCAGACTCAGCGTGCCCGCGACAATTTCGATCTCAGTGGCATCAAGCTCAATCTGTTTGCGCAGCTGATCAAGGCGCTGGCGCTGGTGAAGATGTCCTGCGCCAAGGCCAACAATCAGCTGGGTCTGCTGGACGACACCAAGGCCGATGCCATCATGGCCGCTGGCAAGATGCTGCTTGATGGCAAGTACCATGACCAGTTCGTGGTTGACATGATTCAGGGGGGCGCCGGTACCTCAACCAACATGAACGCCAACGAAGTCATGGCGAACATCGGCCTTGAGTGTCTGGGTCATGCCCGGGGCGAGTACGCCTACCTGCATCCCAACAATGACGTCAACATGTCCCAGTCGACCAACGATGCCTATCCCACGGCGGTGCGCCTGTCGATCCTGTTGAAACACAGCGATCTGGTAAAAGCCCTGGCCTCCCTGCGGGACGCCTTTGCCGCCAAGGGCGAGGAGTTTGCCGACATCATCAAGATGGGCCGTACCCAGTTGCAGGATGCGGTACCCATGACCCTGGGACAGGAGTTCCAGTCCTTTGCCAGCACCCTGGGCGAGGATATCCAGCGCATCGATGGGCTTTCTGAACTGCTCAAGGAAGTGAACCTGGGCGGTACGGCCATAGGAACCGGTATCAACACCGACCCCGAATATGCACGCCTGGCGGTGGGTTACCTGTCGCAGCTGAGCGGCTTCGAATTCAAGCGCGCCACCGATCTGGTGGAAGCCAGCTCCGACATGGGCGCCTTCGTGCTGTTTTCCGGCATGCTCAAGCGCCTGGCCGTGAAGCTCTCCAAGATCGCCAACGACCTGCGCATGCTAAGCATGGGACCGCGCTGCGGCCTGAACGAGATCAACCTGCCGGCGCAGCAGCCCGGCAGTTCCATCATGCCCGGCAAGATCAATCCGGTGATCCCGGAAGCGGTCAACCAGGTCGCCTACCAGGTGATCGGCAATGATATCGCCATCACCATGGCGGCAGAAGCCGGTCAGCTGCAGCTCAACGCCATGGAGCCGCTGATCGCCTACAACGTGCTGGAATCGATCCGCATGCTGACCCAGGCCATGGACATGTTCCGCAATCGCTGCGTGCGCGGTATTACCGCCAACCGCGACCGTTGTCAGGAACTGGTGGACATGAGCATCGGCGTTATCACCGCCGTGGTGCCCTACATCGGTTACGAGAACTCCACCCGCATCGCCAAGAACGCGCTGGAAACCGGGCGTGGCGTACTGGAACTGATCCGCGAAGAGGAGCTGATGAGCGAAGAAGAGCTCAATGAGGTGCTCAAGCCCGCCAACATGATTCGCCCGCAACGGCGCCGCCCGAGCAGCGCCAAAGGCGTTTAACAACAACAATGAAGGAAAGATCCATGCAACACGCAACGATAGAGCAATTCCGTGCAGGTTTCTGGAGCCGGCTGGCACTGTGGAAGAAAATCCTCATCGGCATGGCCCTGGGCATGCTGGCGGGTGCGCTCCTGGGCCCCGACGCCGAGATGCTCAAGCCGATCGGCACGCTCTTCATCAATGCCATCAAGATGCTGATCGTGCCGCTGGTCTTCTGTTCGCTGGTGGTCGGTGTGACCTCGATGCAGGATACCCGCAAGCTCGGCCGCATCGGCCTCAAGTCACTGCTGCTCTATATGGCAACCACGGCCGTCGCGATCAGCATCGGTCTGGGGATGGGAATTCTGTTTTCGCCCGGTGAGGGTATCAACATGGTGGCGACCGACAGTGGCGTTGCGGCCAAGGAGGCGCCGACCCTGGTCGAGACCCTGCTCAACATGGTTCCGAAAAATCCGGTCGACGCGCTGGCGACGGGCAATATCCTGCAGATCATCGTCTTTGCGCTGGGCCTGGGCATTGCGCTGAACCTCAGTGGCGAGAAGGCGAAGCCCGCCGTGCAGCTGTTCGAAAGCCTGGCCGAAGGCATGTACAAGCTGACCGAGCTGGTGATGAAGCTGGCGCCTTACGGTGTCTTCGGCCTGATGGCCTGGGTCGCCGGCAAATACGGCATGGAAATTCTGCTGCCGCTGATCAAGGTGATCGTCGTGGTCTATATCGGCTGCATCATCCATGTGGTGGTGTTCTATTCCGGCCTGATCAGCACGCTGGGCCGACTGAATCCGGTGCGCTACCTGAAAGGGCTGGTCAACCCGGCGGCGGTGGCCTTCACAACGACCAGCAGCTCCGGCACCCTGCCGGCCACGATCAAGGCCGCCACCGAGGAAATGGGTGTATCCAAGGGTATCTCGAGCTTTGTGCTGCCGCTGGGCGCGACCATCAACATGGATGGCACCGCCCTCTACCAGGGGGTCTGTGCGCTCTTCATCGCCCAGGCCTTTGGTATCGACCTGACGTTCTCCGACTACCTGCTGATCATCATGACCTCGACCCTGGCGTCCATCGGTACCGCCGGTGTGCCGGGTGCGGGCCTGATCATGCTGTCGCTGGTGCTGACCACTGTCGGGCTGCCGATGGAGGGCCTCGCCATCATCGCCGGCATTGACCGTATCCTGGATATGGCCCGTACCACCGTGAATGTCTGCGGAGACCTGATGGTCACGGTGCTGGTTGGCAAGAGCGAAAACGAGCTGGATGAAACCATCTATAACCGCTCCAGTACGGCGGTTCAGCCAGAGCTGGCCTGACCTGCAGGAGGATACCCGGCCGGGTATCCTCCGTCTCTCTGATGTCAGCTTGCGCTGATATCGAACCTGCGATTCCTCTGCCTGTTCATCTGCCCGTTACACCGCTGCTAAATCGCCGTGCCGCAGATCAGTTTGGTCGTGCCTTTGGTCGTTGCAGTTAACAGGCGTTCAAGGCGCTGACCCGGCCGCACGTCGGTGTTGCTGGCCATGCCCATCAGGCTGATCACGGCCTGTATCTGTCCGCTGAGATTGAACACCGGGCTGCTGATGACGTTTATGTCCGGCAAAAAATCCCCGTAAAAGCACGACAGATTATCTTCCCTTGTCCTGTGTATCTGCGCGTAAAACGCCTCTTTGTCCAGTTGCCTGCCCTGGTGGCGGGGCAGGGCGCTGGGTGCCTCATAGAAGCTTTCGATGATCTCCTGTTGCCGTTGTGGCGGCAGATGGGCCAGAAACAGCCGGCCGGCGGCGGAGAAAAAGGGTGACAGCTCGCTGCCCAGGCGGATATTGACCGCCAGAACCTGACTTGAATCCAGCCAGTTGACGATCAGCGGCGTTTTGCCGTTCCAGATGGCCACCGACACGGTTTTGTCCGTGGCCAGGTGGAGCCTGGTCGCGGCATCGAAGGTGATCGGCATGGGATCAATGCGCTTGAGTGCCGCCATGCCCAGCGTCAGGCTGGCAGTGGCCAGGGTGTAGCGGGCGTTCTGTACCTGCACTATGTACTGCATGCGGCTGAGGCTGATCAGGTATTTGTGCAGTCGGCTGGAGGACAGGTCGAGCCGCAGGGACAGCTCCTTGAGGCTCAGCGGCTTGGGGGACTGGGCAATTTCGTTCAGTACCCGCAGGCCTATCTCCAGAGAGCCGATGCCCTGGCGGCTGGTTTCCGCAACGGAAGCCTGTGACGTCTTGGTTGATACCATGCTTACCCCTTCCCCAGTATTGCAATCAGACTTGCGATGCGCAGCCGTGCGCACTTGCGTCAATGGCGCGCAGTCTGCTACGCCTGCCATGCTGCCGTCAACGGTTGTCGAGGCCACCCGTGGCCGGGCGCCTCGCCATCAGGTTGTCACACACCCAGGTGCGATTCGACCTCGTCGCGCTGTTCGAGCAGTTGCTGGCTGTTGCCCTCGAAGACCACCCGTCCTTTTACCAATACAATATGATGATCACAGATTTTTTCCAGCACCTGGATGTTCTTGTCGACAATCAGGGTGGAGACGCCGCTGGCCTTGATGGTGCGGATCACCTCCCAGATCTCCTTGCGGATCAGGGGCGCCAGGCCTTCGGTGGCTTCATCCAGTATCAGCAGATCCGGGTTGGTCATCAGCGCCCGGCCTATGGCGAGCATCTGCTGTTCACCGCCGGACAGCTGGGTGCCCAGGTTGCCCAGGCGTTCCTGCAGGCGCGGGAAGGTCGCCAGCACCCGGTCGTAATCCCACAGCACTTCGCGGCGCTGATTGGGCCTTGCGGCCATCAGCAGGTGTTCCTTCACGGTGAGATTGTGGAACATGCCACGGCCCTCGGGAACGTAGGCGATATCGCGGCGCATGCGCTGCCAGGTCGGCAGCCCGTCGAGATCCTGATCCTGAAAACGTACCTGTCCGCTGCGCGGCGTCAGCACGCCGAGAATGGATTTGAGCGTGGTGGTCTTGCCCATGCCGTTTCTTCCCATCAAACTGACGGCCTGGCCCTTTTTAATGTCAAACGACACACCGTGCAGTACATGGCTGTCGCCATAAAGGGTATGCAAACTACGCACTTCCAATAAACTACTCATATCAAATCACCTCGTCGCCCTGACCTAAATACGCGATTTTTACGCGGGCATCGTCCCGCACCTGGTCTACGGTGTCGGTGATCAGGTGCTGGCCGTCCACCATCACGGTGAGCTGGTCCGACAGCTCGAACACCGCGTCCATGTCGTGTTCCACCAGTACGATGCAGTAGTCCTGCTTCAGGGTCTTGAGCAGGGCGATGATCAGCTGCGACTCTTCATGGCCCATGCCGGCCATGGGTTCGTCGAGCAGCAGCACCGAGGGGGCTGTTGCCAGCACAGTGGCGATTTCCAGCTGGCGCTGCTCGCCGTAGCTGATGCGCGAGGCCACCGCATCGCGCCTATGTGCCAGACCCACTTTTGCCAGTGCCTGCTCGGCCATTTCGGTCAGCAGTTTTTCGCTATGGCGTGAGCGGAAAATATTGAAGCTACCACCGATGCGGCGCTGCGCCGCGATGCTGCAGTTTTCCAGGCAGGTCGCGCTGGGATAGATATTGGTTTTCTGAAAACCCCGGCCAATGCCCCGGCGGCTGAATTCATAGGGCTTGATCGAATCGATGGCGTCCCCCAGGTGCACAATCTTGCCCCGGGTCGGCTTGTAGGTGCCGCACAGCAGGTTGAGCAGGGTGCTCTTGCCGGCGCCGTTGGGGCCGACAATGCCATGCAGCTGCCGGTCATGAAACTGCAGCGACAGGTCGTCAAGCGCCTTGAGTCCGCCCCAGTACTTGCACAGGCCTTCGGTTTCGAGCACCACTTTGGGCTCGGCCAGGCTGTGCCCGTGCGGGAGGGAATCAGCAAGGCTGGCTGTTTGTAATTCGATGCGACTGGTCATTTGCGTTTCCCCAGCAGAGATTCCAGGTATCCGGCCAGGCCATGCCGGAACGCCAGTACCATCAGGATGATCAGCGTACCCATGGGCAACAGCCAGTGTTCTGTCAGGTGCTCGAAGCCATAGTGCAGGCCCTCGTACACCAGGGTGCCGAGAATGGCGCCGTAGAGGGTGCCCAGGCCGCCGAGTATCGACATCACCAGTGCGGTGCCCGACGTCTGCCAGGACAGCATCGACGGATTGACGAAGCCGTATTGCAGCGCAAACAGATAGCCCGCGTAGGCGCCCAGTGCCGAGGCGATGACGTAGCTGGCCAGACGGAACTGGAACACGTTGTAGCCCAGGGCCGTGGTGCGCTCAGGGTTTTCCTGCACCGCATCGACAATGCGGCCGAACTTGGAGCGCATAATGAGCTTGAAGAACAGCAGGCAGTTGAACAGCGACAGCAGGCACAGATAGTAGAAGTGCGTCGGGTTGTCGAGATCGAACAGGTTCAGGCCGAAAACACTGGTCTCGGGTTTGACGTAAATAAAGACGCCGTCGTTGCCGCCGAATTCGGTTGAGTCCGAGAAGAAGTAAAAGCACATCTGCGCCAGTGCCAGGGTGATCATGATCATGTAGATGCCGCTGGTGCGCAGCACGATAAAGCCGACCACCAGGGCAATGGCCGATGCGATGACCAGCACATAGAAGGTGTAGACCCAGAAATTCACCGCCTCATATTCGGGGGTCAGCATTACGAACAGGTATCCGCCCAGGCCGTAAAAGAGCGCATGGCCCAGGGTAACCAGGCCGCAACGGCCCACCAGATAATCCAGTGACATGACAAAGATCGACAGAATCAGAATCGTTGCCAGCTTGTTGACGTAGAAGGTGTTCTGGTCCAGCAGCAGGGGCATTAACAGCGCCAGCGGGAAGAACATCCAGACAAACAGTTTTTCCGCACGATTGGTAAACATGGGATTTTCTCCGGGCTTGGCGTTAGCTGGCGAACAGGCCCTTGGGCTTCACCAGCAGGATCACCGCCATCAGGATATAGATCATCATGCTGGATACCTGCGGCAGCATGATTGACGAAAAGGTGTCGACAATGCCCACCATCAGCGCGCCGACAAAGGCACCCCTGATGGAGCCCATGCCACCGATGACCACCACCACGAAGCAGGAAATCAGCACATGCTCGCCCATGCCGGGCACCACGGAGACCATGGGTGCCGAGACGATGCCGGCAATGGCGGCCAGCGCAACGCCGGCGGCAAACACCAGGGTATAGAGGCGATTGATATCCACCCCCAGGCACTCGACCATGTCGCGGTTGGATTCCCCGGCACGGATCAGCATGCCCAGGCGCGTACGGTTGATGGTCAGGTACATGCCGATGGCAATCAGGATGCAGAGCAGGGATACGAAGAGCCGGTACACCGGGTACTCGATCATGTCGGTCAGCGGGATGGCGCCGTCCAGCCAGGCCGGTACCGCGACGCCCAGCGGGTCGTTACCCCAGAGAAGGCTTTGCAGCGCATTGAACACGAAGATCAGGCCGATGGTCAGCAGCACCTGATCCAGGTGGTTGCGCCGGTACAGACGGATGATCAAGGTGCGTTCGATCAGTATGCCCAGCAACAGGGCGACAATTGCTGAAATCACCGCCGCCATGCCGAAGCTGCCGGTCGTGTTAGTGAAGTACCAGGCCAGGTAGGCGCCGACCATATACATGGAGCCGTGGGCCAGGTTGAGAATGCCCATGACACCGAACACCAGCGTCAGGCCAGAGGCGATCAGAAACAGCAGCAGGCCGTACTGCACGCCGTTCATCAGTTGGAACAGAAACAGGGTTATATCCATCGTCGTGCGCCAGGTTGTCCGGCTGCCCACGCAGACTCAGGGAGTCCGGGCGGCAGCCGTCACCCGTACGAACCGCAGGATGCGGGCTCGCTCAGGTCGATTGCAGGAAGGGTGCTTGGTCGAAAAGGGCTACAGGAAAAGGACTACAGCTTGCAGCCGCGCGCCGGGTCTTCGAGGGCTGCAGCGGCAATGCTCATCACCTGGTTTTCGCCGTGCTCAACCTTGCGCAGATAGATATCCTGCACCGGGTTATGTGCCTTGGAGAAGGTGAACAGGCCGCGGGGGCTGTCAATGGTGCTGGACTCCATCGCCTGAATCAGCGCCTTGCGGTCACTGATATCGCCGCCGAGCTTGTCTATCGCCTGGGCGATCAGCTGGCCGGCATCGTAACCCTGTACCGCATAGATATCGGCCGGCTTGCCGAAGGCGTCCTGGTACTGCTGGCGGAATTTCTGGTTGGTGGGATTGTCGAGGTTGTCGGCGTAGTGCAGGGTGGTGAGAATGCCTTCGGCGGCATCGCCCTGGGCGTCAAGGGTGCCTTCGGTCAAAAAGCCGGAGCCGAGCAGGGGAATCTTGCCCTTGAGACCCAGGGCATCGTAGTCCTTGACGAACTTCACCGCGCCACCGCCGGCAAAGAAGACAAAGACCGCATCGGGTGCGGTCGCTGCGATATCGGTGATGTAGGGCTGAAACTCGGTTTTGGGAAAGGGCACCAGAATCTGCTTGACGATCTCGCCACCGCCGGCGGTGAAGGACTCCTCAAAGGCCTCGAGGCTTTCCTTGCCCATGCCGTAGTTCCAGCTCATGGTGACGACTTTCTTGTAGCCGGCATCAAGCGCGACCTTGCCCATGGGGTAGGACGGCTGCCAGGACGAGAAGGAGGTGCGAAAGACGTTGGGCGCACAGAGCGGCCCGGTCGCGGCGGCGGCGCCGGCGTTGGGGATGATCATGATCGCATCGGTGTTGCGCAGTACCTTGGACATGCCCATGGCAACACCGGAATGTACGGGCCCGATAATAAAGTCCGCCTTGTCCTTGTCCAGCAGGGACGATGCCAGCTCCGGCGCACGCTCAGGCTTGGCTTCGGTATCCAGTTCCAGAAATTCAATTTCGCGGCCGTGCAGCTGGGCAGCGTTCTGCTGCAGTGCCAGTTTCAAGCCATTGCGCCCGGCATTGCCAAGGGCGGCATAGACACCGCTGAATGGCAGCATGACGCCCACCTTCACCGGCTCTGCGGCGTTCACGGCAGTAGTGGCAGTAGCGCCGAGCAGGCCGGCGGTTGCACAGGCCGTGACGAGGTGGCGCAGTCTGTTCTTGTTGTTCTGCATGGCGGAAGACTCCCTTGAGTATTCGATTTATGGCGGGAGACCCATTATTAGATCGAGCTCTGTCTGGGAAATAGCCATTGCCTGCACCCTTCTATCCGTTAAATGCAAGGCTGGATAGTGGGCGCTTATTCTCTAGGAGGCTGTCCGGTTCAGCCTCGCAGAAGCGCCTCGCAGCGATTTCTGGATCGGCGTATGGGGCGTTATTTGATTAGACCTGATGCCGCATAGCCGCAGGCACCGCCCGGCTCCAGGCTGCAGACTGTCTCTGTTGTCATGCAGGCCACAAGACCCGGCGATCGGGCGAATCACCAATCATTTTTCACCTTGATCCTTTCACCTCACCACTTTTACCTGAATTTCACGCCATGCAGGAAAGGGATAAAGGCTGTCACAAACTGGATAGTGGCCGGCAGGGCTCCCGCCGTAAGCTGGATGCAAATGAGGAGGGCACCCCATGCATTCTCAGCTGTTGGCATCATCCATTCGTGGGATGACTGCTACACAGGAACTGTTAGCCAGGTGCCAGCCTTGTCATTGGCGAGGGATACATGTGGCGGTAGGGAATTCAGCCTGCGCCGTCGTATCAAACTGCCCAAGGCCGTTAAGCCGCCCAGATGATTACCACGCAGGTCAGTGCGCCCTGCAAAAAAGACGCTGCGTAAGTGCTATCTAAAACAAGAGGGAGTGAACGATATGACGACCAAACTCGACAAGCTCGCAGACAAGGTGCGCAACGCCGTTGTCGCCGACCCAGAAACCGGTCGCTATCAGTGCGATCGCGGCATTTTCACGGATCAGGAACTGTTCGATCTGGAAATGAAGTACATCTTCGAAGGCAACTGGGTGTATCTGGCGCACGAAAATCAGATTCCGAATCCGGGTGATTACTACACCATCACCGTGGGTCGCCAGCCGGTGGTTATCACCCGCGCCAAAGATGGCGAACTCAAGGCGCTGCTGAACACCTGCTCCCACCGTGGCGCCACATTGTGCCGCAAAAAACGTGGCAACAAGGCCTCCTTCACCTGTCCGTTCCACGGCTGGACATTCCGTAACGATGGCAAACTGCTCAAAGCCAAAGACCAGAAGACGGGCGGCTATCCGGAACAGTTTAATACCGAAGGTTCACATGACCTGAAGCAGCTGCCGAAGTTCGTCAATTACAGGGGTTTCCTGTTCGGCAGTCTCAATGACGATGTGGCGCCACTGGAAGAGTACCTGGGTGAAACAACCAAGATCATCGACAACATTGTGGATCAGTCGGAAGACGGTCTGGAAGTTCTGCGCGGCAGCTCGACCTACACCTACGAAGGCAACTGGAAACTGACCGCTGAAAACGGCGCTGACGGCTATCACGTGGGCACGGTGCACTGGAATTATCTGTCCACCATGGGGCAGCGGGACTACGACAAGGGTGGCACCGAGGCGGTAGACGCCAAGAGCTGGTCTGCCGATGGCGGCTTCTATTCCTTTGAAAACGGCCACATGATGCTGTGGACCCGTCTGCTAAACCCGCAAGTACGTCCGATCTTCACCCAGCTGGATCGTCTGAAAAAGACTTTTGGCGAGGCGCGTGCCGATTCCATTGTTGGCACCACCAAAAACCTTTTAGTGTACCCGAACGTCTATCTGATGGATCAATTCTCCACACAGATCCGGGTGACGCGCCCGATCGCTGTCAACAAGACAGAAGTGACCATCTACGCCTTTGCTCCGAAAAACGAGCCGGCAGAACTGCGTGCCAAGCGTATTCGTCAATATGAAGACTTCTTCAACGTGACAGGCATGGGCACCCCGGATGACCTGGAAGAGTTCCGGGCCTGCCAGAACGGTTACGAAGCAGGCGGCATGCGCTGGAACGACATGAGTCGTGGTGCCAACCAGCACTGGATTGACGGCGCGGACGAACACGCCAAACAGATCGACCTGAAGCCCATCATGAGTGGTTCCCGGCCGGACGATGAAGGCCTGTACGTGAACCATCACCAGCACTGGCAGGTTGAGATGATCCGTGCCATAGATGCCGAACGTGCCCGTTTAATTCCCGTGACTTCAGAGGAGACCTCCGCATGAGCCAGAGCTACCACGACATTGAGCAGTTCATTATTCGCGAGGCCCGCTTTCTGGACGACCGGGAGTGGGACAACTGGCTGGCCTGCTATCACGAGGACGTGAGCTACTGGATGCCCGCCTGGGATGACGAGGATGAGCTGACTGAAGATCCGCAAACCGAGATCTCGCTCATCTACTATCCCAATAAAAAGGGCCTGGAAGACCGGGTATACCGGATCAAGACCGAGCGTTCTGGCGCCAGCACCTTGCCACAGCCACGCACCACCCACTTCACCAGCAACCTGGAGATTCTGTCCCAGGATGACAAGGAAGTGAAGCTGCGGTTTAACTGGCTGACCAAGGCCTACCGCTACAAAACAATGGCTGAGTTTTTCGGAACCTCTTACTGCACCCTGGATATCACTGGTGCGCAGCCGCTGATCCGCGAGAAGAAGCTGGTTCTGAGCAACGATTGCATCAATCAGGTGCTTGACATTTACCACCTGTAATTGATGGGAGAGCATCATCATGAGTTATAACATTGCCCTGAATTTTGAAGACGGCGTTACCCGTTTTGTGACCTGCAAGGAAGGTGAAACAGTTCTTGATGCCGCCTACCGTGCGCAGATAAATCTACCCATGGACTGCTCCGATGGCGTTTGTGGTACCTGTAAAGGTAGCTGCCATCAAGGCAAGTTCGACCTGGGTGATGAGTACCTTGACGAAGCGCTGTCAGAGGAAGAAGCCGAACAGGGCATGGTCCTGACCTGCCAGATGGTGCCCTCCAGCGATTGCGTGGTGGACGTGCCCGTGGCGTCCACCATGTGCAAGACCGGTAAGGCGCAAGTGACCGGCACGGTAGCGGAGGTCAAGCTGATTTCAGCGACCTCCATCGAACTGAAAATCACCGCCGATAGTGATATTGCCTTCCTGCCGGGCCAGTACGTGAATATCCAGGTGCCGGGCACTAAAGAAGTTCGAGCCTATTCGTTCAGTTCCCTGACCGGTAGCCGGGACCTCAGCTTCCTGATCCGCAATGTGCCAGGCGGCTTGATGAGCTCCTGGCTGGTGGATACGGCCAAGCCCGGCGACAAGGTCAGTCTGACAGGCCCTATGGGCGTGTTTTACCTGCGCCCGATCGAGCGCCCCATTCTGATGCTGGCCGGTGGTACCGGGCTGGCACCCTTCCTGGCCAAGCTCGAGTATATGAAGGCCCAGAATCTTACCAGTCAGCCCACGCACCTGATTTACGGTGTGACCAACGACGAAGATCTGGTGTATGTGGCCGAACTTGAGAAGTTTGCCCAAGAGATGGACAACTTCAGCGTTCGCACCGTAGTGGCCAGTGCTGAGAGTGGGCATCCACACAAGGGCTATGTCACCAATCATATGGATGAGGCACCGATTAACGACGGTGATGTTGATGTGTACCTCTGTGGCCCGCCTCCAATGGTGGATGCCGTGCTGCATTATTTCCGGGAACAGGGCATTAAACCGAATTCCTTTCACTATGAGAAATTCACCGCCAGCGCACCCGGGGAGTAAGCCGCATGAAAGCCCGTTTTACTCAAAAGGTAATGGTGATTACCGGGGCCGCGCAGGGTATCGGCAAGCGTGTGGCAGAACTGGCGGCCGCAGAAGGTGCCAGGCTGTTGCTGGTCGATATCACGGATCATATACAGAGCGTTGCGGCACAGCTGCGTGAGCAGGGTGCCGACGCCGTAGCGGTTCAGGCCAACCTTGAAACCTGGGCCGGGGCGCAAGCCATTATGGACGAGGCCCACAAGCACTTTGGCCGTATCGACATTCTGATCAACAATGTTGGCGGCACCATCTGGGCACAGCCGTTCGACCAGTACACGCCGGAGCAGATCGAAAAGGAAATCCAGCGCTCGCTGTTTACCACGCTCTGGTGCTGCCGTGCTGTATTGCCCTACATGCTGGAGCAAAAGGGCGGGGTGATTGTAAACGTATCCTCCGTAGCCACGCGCGGCTTGATGCGAGTGCCTTATGGTGCGGCCAAGGGCGGCGTGAACGCCATGACCGTGAACATGGCGTACGAGTATGCGCCACACAACATCAGGGTGAATGCCACAGCTCCTGGCGGTACCGAAGCGCCTCCGCGGCTGACGCCACGCAATACACAGGCGCAAAGCGAGCAGGAAAAGGGGTGGTATCAGCAGTTGGTTGACCAGACCAAGGAAAACAGCCTGATGCACCGCTACGGCACTTTGGACGAGCAGGCGGAGCCAATCCTGTTTTTGGCATCCGACGCCGCCAGTTTCATCACCGGCACCATTGTCCCGGTAGCAGGGGGAGACCTGGGTTAAGGTGCGCCGCTACTCAGTGTCCGACGCGACATAAGAGTTTCGCGACGAGCAACCTGAGATTTGGCGCCTTGATACAAGTTTCAGTTATTAGGCAGCCAGTCTGACTGTGTATGTACAAGGATGTACGGTATGCCGCGGGCGCATGGATGCGCAAGAGTGGCGATGGCCCCGGCGCTTAAGCGTGCGGGGTCTTTTTTTCTTAAGCAGAGCCTGCCCGGATAACAACAACGGATTCATACTTATGTCGAGACTTCTGCGAGACCTTTCTGTGCCGGCGGTCGTCGCCGGTCTTGTGGCCGTGCTGGTGTCCTATTCGGGGCCTTTGGCGATCTTTTTCCAGGCCGCCCAAAGCGCCGACATATCCCCCGAGATGATGACGTCCTGGGTCTGGGCCATTTCCATCGGTGCCGCCATTTCCGGTATCGGACTCAGCCTCTGGCTGCGGGTGCCGATTGTCACCGCCTGGTCGGCGCCGGGCACGGCGCTGCTGGTATCGCTGTTTGCGCAGCTGTCGATCAATGAGGCCGTGGGTGCCTATATCACGGCGGCGCTGATCATTTTTGTCATCGGCATAACGGGTCTGTTTGACCGCGTCATCAGCCTGATTCCGCGCAGCGTGGCGGCGGCCATGATGGCCGGCATACTGTTTGATTTCGGCCTCGGCGCCTTCCGTGCACTGGAATCCATTCCGCTGGTGGCCATTGCCATGGTGCTGGCCTACCTGGTGCTCAAGCAGTTCAGCCGCAGCTATTTTCTGGTGCTGCTGTTCGGTGTCGGTGTACTGCTGTCGCTGGTCGCGCTGGATGCCGATCTCAGCCGGCTGGAATGGAGCCTTGCGAGCCCGCAGTTCATTGCCCCGGTCTGGACCTGGCATGCCACCCTGAGCCTCGCGCTGCCGCTGGTGATCGTCAGCCTTACCGGGCAGTTCCTGCCGGGTTTCGCGGTACTTAAAACCTCGGGCTATCAGGTCTCGACGCGTCCGATCATTAGTGCTTCCAGCCTGGTGTCCATCCCCATGGCATTTTTTGGCGGCATTACCACAGTGGTTGCTGCCATTACTGCATCCCTGTGCACCGGCCCCGATGCCCATCCGGACCCCGCCAAGCGCTATGTGGCCGGTATCGCCAATGGTGTCTTCTATCTGATCGGCGGCTGCTTCGCCGGCTCCATCGTGCTGTTTTTCTCGATCTTTCCGGCCCAGATGATTGCGATCCTCGCGGGCCTGGCGCTGCTCGGGGCGATCAGCGCCAGCCTGAGCACGGCAATGCAGGACAGGGGGCAGCTTGATGCCACGCTGATCACCTTCATGACCACCGCCTCGGGGGTCACGGTGTTCGGCATAGGCGCGGCCTTCTGGGGTGTGGTGCTGGGCTCTGTGGCCTATGGCGTGATGAACCGGGGCGCCGCCCTGATCGGCGCGCTGGCCCGGGAATAGGGCCAGGCAGGCGGCAAAGACCTGGCACCTTGGCGGGGCACGAAAAAAGGGCCATCAGTTCGCTGATGGCCCTTTTTCTGTATCGTCTGCTACAACTGTCAGCGCTTTATCATTAAGGCGTGCTTAGACTCTTTTGATGGATCAGAGCCGTTCGAAGATCACCGCGATACCCTGACCACCGCCGATGCACATGGTCACCAGGGCATACTTGCCATTGGTGCGGTGAAGCTCATAAATCGCCTTGGTTGCGATAAAAGCGCCGGAGCAGCCGATGGGGTGACCCATGGCAATGGCGCCGCCGTTGGGGTTGGTTTTGGCAGGGTCCAGTTCCAGCCCCTTGGCCACGGCCAGGGCCTGGGCGGCGAAGGCTTCGTTGGACTCGATTACGTCCATCTGGTTGAGGTTCAGGCCGGCCTTCTTCAGCGCCAGACGGGACGCCGGAATCGGGCCTTCACCCATGATGTGGTTCGGTACGCCGGCCACGGCGTAGGACACCAGGCGAGCCAGGGGTGTCTGGCCGGCCTTGGCGGCGGTGTCGGCATTGGCCAGCACCATGAAGGCGGCGCCATCGTTGAGGCCTGAGGCGTTGCCGGCGGTAACGGTGCCGTCCTTCTTGAACGCCGGGCGCATCTTGGCCAGGGTTTCCATAGTGGTGCCGGCTTTGACGTGCTCGTCGGTATCGAAGGTGATATCGCCCTTGCGGCTTTTCAGCGTCACCGGCACGATCTGGGATTTGAAGCGGCCTTCCTCGATGGCAAGGGCTGCACGGCGGTGGGATTCCACGGCCACGGCATCCTGGTCTTCACGGCTGAAGTTCCATTTTTCCGCCAGGTTCTCGGCGGTAATACCCATATGACCGACGCCGAAGGGATCGTTGAGGGTCGCTACCATCATGTCGATCATGGTGGTATCGCCCATGCGCGCGCCGGAGCGCATCGCCGGGGACAGGTAACCGGCGCGGGACATCACCTCAACGCCGCCGCCGACGCCGTATTCACAGTCGCCGAGCATGATCGACTGGGAGGTGGATACGATGGCCTGCAGGCCAGAACTGCACAGGCGGTTGACCGCCATGGCGACGGATTCCATCGGCAGACCGGCCTGGATCGAGGCCACGCGCGCCACATAGGCGAAACGCGAATCGGTGGGAATACAGTGACCGGCGGTCACATAGTTGATCTGCTGCGGGTCCACTTTAGAGCGCTCTACCGCCGCCTTCATCACCTGGCCGGCCAGTTCCGCAGGCTCTATCTGGCTCAGGCCGCCACCAAAGGTGCCGATGCCGGAACGGGTAGCGCTGAGTACAACAACATCATGACTCATTGTTCTTTTCTCCAGATGTGGATGCCGGCCCGGGTCTTCTTTTGGACGTGTCTCGCCCAGTGCAAAGGTTCATCGGTAACCGGAGGGGGACATTGATTACAAGCGTTTGGGCAGCGTAAATCAAGCGTGAATTGGTCTAGCAGATTGTCGGACTTACCACTGATATACTCGGCTGGGCCATCTGGCCGGGGTGCGGGAAAATAAAGCTATGCTCTAAGGGGGAGAGGTTAGAGCGCCGGTTTGTTATCGATTGACGGGCGCTGAGCAAGTAGCCAAAGAGCAGATGCATCGCGTTATCAGGGAACGACAGACCCGGTTTCTGCACAGGTTTTTGCCGTGTGATGCGGCGCAAGCGGGAGTCCGGGGTCTTATGTTTTGTAGCCAGTGCGCCTTTGAAAATCCGCCGGGTTCCAAGGTCTGTGGCCAGTGTGCCGCAGTGCTCGATCCGGTGTGCCCGGCCTGTGGCAGCAGTGTTATGGAAACGGCGAAATTCTGCAGCGAATGTGGCGCCGCGCTCCACGCAGAAGGCCAGCCTTCGCGCAAAGGTGTGACAGGCACTTCCCGGGTATCGGCCCCGATTGGCTACACGCCGGCCCACCTCACCGAACGTATACTTGCCGAACAGGCCGCCCTGCAGGCCCGTGCCGCGGCGAACGGCGAGCGCAAGACCATCAGCGTGCTCTTTGCCGACATGGCTGGCTCCACTGCCCTGATTCAGGGTCTGGATCCCGAAGAGGTGCGTCAGCTGATAGACCCGGTACTGGCGCTGATGATGGATGCGGTGCACCACTACGAAGGCTATGTCGCCAAATCCCTGGGAGATGGCATCCTGGCGCTGTTCGGGGCGCCGATTGCCCATGAGGATCACCCGCAGCGGGCGCTCTATGCGGCGCTTCGAATGCAGGACGCCATGCGCCTCTATGCCGACCGGCTGCGCCTGGATCAGGCTATACCACTGCAGATTCGCGTCGGCATTCATACCGGTGAGGTGGTGGTGCGGGCCATTCGTACCGACAGTCTGCAGACGGACTATGACCCGGTGGGACAGACCATCCACATTGCCTCGCGCATGGAGGGTATCGCGGTTCCGGGGTCGATCGTTGTCAGTGAGTCCACCTACCGGCTGACCGACGGCTATCTGGCCTTCAGGCCACTGGGGGTGACACCGGTCAAGGGCATGTCCGAACCCCAGGCGGCATTTGAGGTGCTGGGACTCGGCCCCCTGCGAACCCGCCTGCAGGTATCTGCCGAGCGCGGGCTGGTGCCCTTTGTAGGTCGCAGGCCGGAGCTGGCGCAGCTGCAGTATTCGTACGATCAGGCTTGTGCCGGGCTCGGGCAGGTTGTCGGCGTGGTTGGCGAGCCGGGTGTCGGCAAGTCGCGGCTGTTCTACGAATTCACCCTTGGGTCTAAGGACAGTTGCCTGTTGCTGGAAACCTTTTCCGTGTCCCACGGCAAGGCGTTTGCGTACCGGCCGCTGATCGAGCTGCTGCGCAACTACCTGCAATTGAGTCCGCAGGATGATGAGCGCCGCCGGCGCGAGATGATGACCGGCAGAATACTGACGCTGGATCGCGCCCTGGAAGACTGCCTGCCCTATCTGTTTTATCTTCTGGGGCTGGCCGAATCGAACTCGCCCCTGGCACAGATGGATTCTGCACTGCGGCGCGCCCGAACCTTCGATGCGTTGCGCCGGGTGCTGCTGCGCGAAAGCGTTAACCAGCCACTGCTGCTGGTATTCGAGGATCTGCAATGGCTGGACCAGGAAACCGAGGCATTTCTGGAGTATTTTCGCGCCGGCATCGCGTCTGCGCGTATTTTACTGCTGGTTAACTATCGCCCCGAATACCGCCACGACTGGGCGCAAAGCAGCAATTACGCCCAGCTAATGCTGCAGCCTCTGGGGCAGCAGGAAACAGAGGAACTGCTGGACGCTCTGCTGGGGCTCGATGCATCGTTGGGCGCACTCAAGCCCCGCATTCTGGCGCAAACCGGGGGGAATCCGTTCTTTATCGAAGAGGTGGTGCAGACGCTGGTGGAAGAGCAGCTGCTCAGTGGCAGTGCCGGGCACTATCGGCTCGATCAGACACCGGACAATCTGCATATTCCCACCACGGTTCAGGGGGTTCTGTGTGCCCGTATTGATCGGCTGTTGGCCACGGAGAAAACCCTGCTGCAAACCCTGGCGGTGATGGGCAAGGATTTCCCCTGGAGCCTGATACAGCGTGTGGTTGAGCAGCCGGACGACGTTCTGCGGCGCGGGCTTGCCCGGTTACAGGCGGGTGAGTTTATCTACCAGCATCCGGGATTCCCGGAGATTGAGTACAGCTTCAAGCACGGCCTGACGCAGCAGGTGGCCTACGGCACCCTGCTGCTGCAACGCCGCCGCCAGTTACATGAGCGTACGGCCCAGGCCATGGAGATCCTGTTTCAGGATGTGCTGGAGCAACACTGCAGTGAGCTCGCCTGGCACTATGGCCATAGCGACAACACCGCCAAGGCGGTGGAGTACCTGCAGCGCGCTGGCTACCAGGCGGCACAGCGCTCGGCCAATCATGAAGCCATGACCCATCTGGGCCAGGCGCTGGAATTGTTGCAGTCTCTGCCCGAATCGCCCCAGCGTGACCACTGCGAACTGGCGCTGCAGATAGTGCTGGGCCCTATCTACATGGCCAGCCTTGGCTATGCCGCGCCCGAGGTTGAAGGCACCTATAGTCGGGCACTGACGCTGGCCCGCCGTCTGGGCGAAGCGCCGCAACTGTTCTCGGTGCTGGTGGGCTTGCGGCGTTTCTACAATCTGCGGGCAGAGTTTGGCCGTGCCCAGGAAGTTGGCCTGCTGTTGCTGAGTCAGGCCCAGAGCAGCGCAGATCCGGATCTGCTGCTGGAGGCCCATGCGGCCATAGGGCCCACCTGCTTTTTTATGGGCGATTTCGCTGCCGCCAGGCGTCACCTCGAGGCGGTATGCCAGGGCTATAACCCGCAGCGACACCGGCATCATGCGTTCGATTACGGCATGGACCCCGGTGTGCTGGGACACAATTTCATGGCCTGGGTGCTGTGGTTTTGCGGTCAGCCGGATACCGCCATGCGTCGCTGTGAAAAGATGCTCTCGCTGGCAGAAAAAGTTAATCACCCCTTTAGTCTGGCCTTTGCCCTGGGCTATGCCGCCGAGCTGTATCAGCTGCGCGGAGAGGTCGAACGGGTGCGCGAACGGGCCGAGGCCGCAGTGGCGCTCTCGATCGAACAGGGATTTCCGTACTGGCAGGCCCAGGGCGGCGTGCTGCTCGGCTGGGTAATGGCCGAGCAGGGCGATGCCGACCGCGGTATTGAGAAAATGCGCGCAGGTCTTGGCGCCTATCGTGCCAATGGGGCAGAACTCGGGTGCAGCTACCTGATGTCGCGCCTGGCTGAAGCCCTGCTCAGGGCAGGGCGGTTCGATGAGGCGCAGGCGGTGGTCAGCGAAGTCCTGGCACTCTGTACCTCTAATGGTGAGGGCTTTTACGTCGCCGAGCTGCATCGACTGCGCGGGCATATTGCGCGCGACTCCAATCTGAACACGGCTTCCCAGAGTGAGGCCGAACGCTGCTTCGAACAGGCCATTAGCATTGCCCGGGAGCAGGGGGCGCTTGCGCTGGAGTTGCGCGCGGTGACAGAGCTTGCCCGCCTGTGGCAGGCGCAGGGCAAGGCCGACGCTGCCCGGCAGTGCCTGGCGCCGATTTACAGCCGATTCTCAGAAGGCTTTGAAACTGCGGATCTGCGGGCTGCCCATATTCTGCTCGACAGCCTTGGGGGTGGCTCGGGGTTGCCTGAGACAGAGTGATTCGGTTCCAGCGAGCTTGCGCGCTGCTTTTTTGAGGTTCTTCGCGCTTTAGCGGAAAGCCGTAGGATGGGTTAGGCGCGCATTGCACAAACCTTGGCATTGCTCGAAGCCCAGTACGCACCCTAACCCATCGTTGGCGAGGGCGATATTCGACGCCCAGGCAAGGCTACACCGATATCCGATGCAGCTATGCGTGGGCGCATCTGCACTACTGGAACCAAGTCCCGAGCCATCCACGATGGGTTGCACCGCCTCAGTCTAGGGAAATGGGATGGACTCCCCCTCCATCCCATTTCCTTAGGTTGGTATACGGCAAGGCCACCACCGTGGCGGTTTTACCCATCCTACGACTTCATCGTGTTTTCCAGCTAAATCCGCAAAGAGTCTTTTTTAAGCGGACTCAGAGCTCTGCCAGGGGCTGGGTGATATGTTTTACCTCGAGGTAGGCGGCAAGACCCCAGGGACCCAGTTCACGGCCGATGCCGCTGCGCTTGAAGCCGCCCCAGGAGGTTTCGGGGCAGACCAGCTGCAAGCTGTTGATCCAGATATGCCCGGCCTGCAGCTGTTCGGCGATCCGCTGCGCTTTGGCGTTATCCTGGCTGATGATGCCGGCGGCAAGGCCGAAGTCGGAGTCGTTGGCAAGCGTTATGGCCTGGGCCTCGCTGCTGAAGGTACGCACGCAGAGCACCGGGCCGAAGATCTCTTCACGCCACAGGGCTGAGTCGGTGGGCACATCAACAAAGATGGTCGGCTCGATGAAGTAGCCCCGCTCGAAGCCTTCTGCACGCCGGCCGCCGGTCAGCAGTGTCAGGCCCTCGGCCTGGCCGCGTTCGATATAGCCCATCACGGTGTCGAACTGGGCCTTGCTCGTCAGCGGTCCCATCTGTACGCCTTCTTCGAAGGCATCGCCGAGTTTCAGCGCTTCGGTCGCGGCCTTGAGGCGTTGCAGCAGCTGCGGCGCGATGCTTTCGTGCACCAGCAGGCGCGAGGTGGCGGAACACATCTGGCCGGCATTGTAGAAAATACCGCCGAGGATCCAGTCCGTGGCTTGGTCAAGGTCGGCATCATCCATGACCAGCATCGGTGACTTGCCGCCGAGTTCCAGGCTCAGGCCCTTGACCTGCTTCGCCAGGCTCTGCATGACGATTTCGCCAACCCGGTTGCTGCCGGTAAAGGAAATCTTGGCGATATCCGGATGTGCGGTCAGGGCGCTGCCGACGTCGCTACCGCTGCCGCAGACGATGTTGATTACGCCTGCGGGCAGGCCGACGCTCTGTGCAATAGCGCCCAGCTGCAGCTCGACCAGGGGGGTGATTTCCGATGGTTTCAGTACCAGGGTACAGCCGGCGGCCAGTGCCGGCGCCACCTTCCAGGCGGTGGTGACGAAGGGGAAGTTCCAGGGCACGATCAGGCCCACAACCCCCGCAGGCTCCAGCCGGCTGGAAGATCTATAGCCCGGCATGGCCAGCGGCACCTCGGCGTTCTGGCGCGCATCGAGCTGTTCGGCCAGGCCCGCATAGTAATCCCAGGTGGCAATGGCATCGTCTATATCGATGCGGGCCTCGCTCAGGGGTTTGCCGTTGTTGCCGGATGACAGTGCCGCCAGTTCTTCGGCGCCGGCCTCTATGCGCCGGGCGATAGCCCGCAGGTAAGCACCGCGCTGGGCACCGCTGGTTTTGCTCCAGTGCGTGAATGCCGCTTTCGCCGCGCTAACGGCGCTGTCTATATCAGCCGGGCTGCCCGCGGCAACCTCGGCGATGACCGCTTCGGTGGCGGGATTAATCACCGCCAGGGTTTTGCCGGAGCTGGCGGCGACCCAGTCACCGTTGATAAATAAGGTGTCGTACATGAATTCGTATCCCCAGGGTCAGGCCGCAGTGAAGCCTGCGATAAAGTCGGCGTCTTCACGCACTTCGATAAGGGTCGGACGCCTGGCATCGGCGGCGACCAGCAGCTGTTGGCGCAGCGCGTCAAAGCTCTCAGGCGCAACCCCGTGACAGCCAAAGCCCCGCGCAATGGTCAGGAAGTCCGGCGTATAGATATCGACACCAATGCTCGGGATTTCGCGCTCCTGCATATAGCGCTTGATCTCACCGTAGCCGCTGTTGTTCCACAGCAGCACTATGATGGGGGCGCCGGCTTCAACTGCAGAGGCCAGCTCCGGCAGGGTAAACTGGATGCCGCCATCGCCGATCAGGGCGACAACGGGGCGTTCGGGCAGGGCCAGCTTGGCGCCGATCGCCGCCGGAAGGCCATAGCCCAGAGTGCCGTAGCCGGTGGACGAGTTGAACCAGCTGCGGGGTGACTCGGCCTCGTACAGATGATTGCCGGAATACACCGGCTGGGTCGAGTCGCCCACGATCACCACACCCGGCAGGTTCTGCTGTATCAGCTCGAGCACCTGTTGCTGGGCGCGCATCGGTTGTGTCCAGCTCTCGTCCAGCTCGGCCCGCACTGCCAGGCAGCGCTGTGCGCCAGTGCCGGGTGCGCGCAAGCTCTCCTGCTCAAGCTGCTGGCGCAGCGCCTGCATGGCAAGCCCTGCATCGCCGAGGATTGCCAGTTCCGCAGTGAAGTTGCGGCTCAGCTGCTCGCTATCGATATCGATACGTATCAGTGTGCCGGGGATTTGAAAGCCGCCGTCAAACACCACGTCGTAATCGGTCTCGCCAAGCTCGGTTCCAATGGCCAGTACCACATCGGCTTCGCGCACCAGGGTGCGTGCCGGTTCCAGCGACTGGTTCGAACCCAGTGACAGCGCATGCCCGGCGGGTAGCACGCCCTTGGCATTGATTGTCAGCAGGGTGGGGGCATCAAGCAGTTCGACCAGTTTGCGGGCATCATTCGCCGCATCGGCGCAACCGCCGCCGAGCAGCACCACCGGGTTTTGGGCTTCGCGCAGCATGGCTGCGGCCTGCTGGATCGCCTGGGGTGCCGCTGCCGGCCGGCTGGGCCTTGGCGCGAGCGCGCGGCTGATATGGTCGGCGGGCGCCGTGATGACATCCAGCGGAATTTCAATATGTACCGGGCGCGGTCGGGCACTGCTGAACAGGGCAAAGGCCCGGGCCAGCACCGCGGGCAGCTCATCCGGGCGCATCAGTGTGTGGCTGAATGCGCTGATTCCTGCGATGAGATTCTGCTGGGATGGCAGTTCGTGCAGGCGACCGTTGCCCAGGCCAAGCTGGGCGCGGGGGTTAACGCTGGAGATGACCAGCATCGGGATGGAGTCGGCGTAGGCCTGTGCCATGGCGGTGGCGATATTGGTCATGCCGGGGCCTGTAATGATAAAGCAGACCCCGGGCTGGCCGGTGACTCGGGCGTGGCCATCGGCCATAAAGCCCGCGCCCTGTTCGTGGCGCGGGGTGATATGGCGAATCTGCGTGGCCGGCAGACCACGGTAAAGCTCAACGGTATGGACGCCAGGTATGCCAAAGACCCTGTCTATGCCATAGGCTTGCAGCAGTTGTACCAGTACTTCTCCACAGGTGATCATCGTGCTCTCCTGAGAACCTGTCAGTGCGAGTTCAGTTAAACATTTGGAATAGGGGCCGTATCGGCCAGTGCCGCCGTTACCCGCTGGCGCTGGATGAGCGGCAGCGGGTTCAGGTTCAGAACACCAGTGTGTGGGCGATCAGTGCGATCAACGGCAGTGTGATCAGGGTACGCAGAATGAAGATGGCGAACAGTTCCAGCAGATTGAGCGGAATCTTCGACTTGAGCAGCAGCACGCCCACTTCCGACATGTAAATCAGCTGTGTCAGCGACACGCTGGCGATTACAAAACGGGTCAGTTCACTGTCGATACCCTTGCCCAGGACTGCTGGCAGGAACATGTCGGCAAAGCCGACCAGCATGGTGGGGGCTGCAGCGGCGGCTTCCGGAATCCGCAGTAATTCCAGCAGCGGAATGAACGGGTAGGACAGCCAGGTGAAGATAGGCGTGTATTCGGCCAGCGCCAGGGAGACGGTGCCGATAGCCATCACCAGCGGCAGCAGGCCGAACCAGATATCGGTGACGTTCATCAGGCAGCTCTTGCCCAGAGCGCCGGCGCCAGGCGCTGTCTGGGCGCGGCGAACCGCCTGCTCAAGGCCCCAGGAAAACAGGGAATGGCCCCTGGGCACGTATTCCTTGATCTGCTTGCCCGCAGTCGGATTGTAGTCGTCTTTTTTCCAGCTCAGCGGTGGCAGCCGTGGCGTGATGACGGCCGCAACAAGCCCCGTGACCACCACGGTCAGGTAGAAGGGCACGAACAGATGATCCAGGCCCATGAATGTGCTGATCAGCAGGCTGAAGGCGATGGAAGCGATGGAAAAATTGGTGGCAATAACGGCGGCTTCGCGCTTGGAGTAAAACCCCTGCTCGTACTGCTGGGTGGTGATCAGGACGCCGACGGTGCCGGAGCCCAGCCAGGAGGCGATGGCATCAATCGAGGAGCGACCGGGGAGCTTGAATACTTTGCGAAAAATGTTGCGCACCAGTGTGCCGATGAACTCCATGAAGCCGAAGTCCACCAGAAAGGGGAGCAGGATGGCGGCGAAAAAGAAGAAGGTGATCAGCACCGGGGTGAGATCCATCAGCATCACGCCGCCGGTGTTACGACTCCAGATCCATTCAGGACCCACTTCAAACAGCGTCATGGCAGCGAAGGCCGCACCCAGAACGCGTAGCGCCAGCCAAATGCCTTTGGGCGTGAAGACCTCGACCAGGGTGCTGTCCTTCTGCGCCCAGGCGGGCTTGAAGAGTGCGGCGACAAGCGCGGCGAGCGCCGAGATCACCAGCAATGCGGTGGCGAAGGCCGGCAGGTAGTCCTGGGTGGCATTTTTCAGCATATCGGCCAGTACACCCATGCCGATGGTGACCTTGTCGTCAACCAGGATGGGGGTCAGAAAGAACAGCACGCCGATCAGCGACGGGATGATGAACTTCAGATAGGCGCCAAGACCGTGCCCGCTGTGGGCATAGTCGCGGTCGCTCAGCAGCACGCCGGCGGCTTCCTGCTGGTCCAGGTGTTGATTCATCAGGAGATTCCTCGAATATTGTAGTTATTGTCTCAAATTCCGACAGGCGCCGTCTTGGTTGCGCCTGTCGGAGTGAGTGCTACTTGTCGTAGCGTACGCCCGGCATCACGCAGAGCATTTCGAACAGCAGGTTCGCGCCCAGCAGCGCGGTGTTGCCCGTGGTGTCGTAGGGCGGGGAAATTTCCACCATATCGCCGCCGACGATATCGAGTCCGCGGCAGCCGCGGATGATTTCCAGCCCCTGGGGCACGGTCAGCCCTGCGATCTCGGCGGTGCCGGTACCGGGCGCATAGGCCGGATCAAGGCCGTCGACATCGAAGCTGATGTAAACCGGGCCGCCGCCGACCTTGGCGCGGACTTCTTCCATCAGCGGTGTCAGGGACTTGTGCCAGCAGTCCTCGGCCGGAACCACACGAAAGCCCTGGTCACGGGACCAGTCGAACTCGTCGGCGCTGTAGCCGGTGCCGCGCAGGCCAATCTGCACCACGCGGTTGCAGTCCAGCAGGCCTTCTTCGGCGGCACGGCGAAAGGGCGTGCCATGGGCGATTTTCTCACCGAACATCTGATCGTTGATGTCGGCGTGGGCATCAACATGCACCATGCCAATGGGGCCGTATTTCTTGCGTAGCGCACGCAGTATCGGCAGTGCGATGGTGTGGTCACCACCGAGGGTCAGCGGCTTGCAGTTGTGTTCCAGCACGTCGTCGTAGAACGCTTCGATGATGTCCATGCTTTTGAGCAGGTTGAAGGTGTTGATCGGCACGTCGCCGATATCGGCCACCTGCAGGCTTTCAAAGGGGGCGGCAAAGGTGGCGACATTGTAGGGGCGCAGCATGCGGGATTCGTCGCGAATCTGGCGCGGTGCCAGGCGGGCGCCCGGGCGGTTGGAGGTGCCAATATCGAAGGGGACTCCAATAAAGGCCACATCCAGGCCCGCGGCGGTTTCCTGGGCGGGCAGACGCATCATGGTGGCGGGGCCACCGAAGCGGGGCATTTCGTTACCGCCCAGGGGCTGGTTGAAGCGGGAGTCCTTCATAGGGTTACCTTTTATTCTCTGTGTTCAGTTCGGTGGAGTAATGCTTTTGTACATAGCGAAAACCGTGCCAATAAAAATACCTATTATTTTCAATGTATTAGGGGTTTTTAATTCAGTTGTGAATTATCAGGGTCTGTTTTGTAATTCTAAATTGAATTAAAATTCAAAACTGAATCAGGGTTCTCTCGCAGAGAACAGTGGTTGTCGCCAACACACAGAAACGGAGGGAGCTTGATGACGGAGAAAACCACGTCGGTGGCTGACGCTGAGCTGGAACTGGTGCTGGAGAAATCCCGTGACAACATCATGATCACCGATGGCGACGGTCGTATTCTCAAGGCCGGCAGCAAGTGCGCCGTCATTTATGGGCGCGAAATCGAGCAGATGCTCGGGGGTTCAATCTACGACCTGGAACGCGAGGGTGTACTCAAGCCGTCGGTTTCGGCGCAGGTGCTCAAAAGTCACCGGGCGGTGCAGCTGATGCAGACGACGGAAACCGGCCGCACCGTGATGGCGGAGGGTTTTCCGCTGTTTGATGCAAAGGGGGCGCTGTATCGCGTCATCAGTTTTTCCCAGGACCTCACCGATCTGCAGCTGCTACAGCAGGAGTACGAGCTGTTGCAGCAAAAGCTGCAGCAGCGCAGCCTTGCCCACGATGCCGAGGTCATACAGGCGCAGGAGCTGACGTTTAAAAGCGCGCAGCTCAAGGAACTGTACGCCCTGCTGCAACGGGTGGCGCCCTCGGATGCAAATCTGCTGATGCTGGGGGAATCCGGTGTCGGCAAGACGGCCTTTGCTCAGCTGGCGCATCACCTGAGTCCGCGCAGGGACGGGCCTTTTATCGAGGTTAACTGCAGCGCCATCCCGGAAAATCTGTTCGAGTCGGAAATGTTTGGCTATGCACCGGGCTCCTTTACCGGTGCGTCGCGACAGGGCAAACCCGGGCTGATTGAACAGGCGCACCAGGGCACCCTGTTTCTTGATGAAGTTGGCGATCTGCCATTGTCCATGCAGGTCAAGTTGCTCAAGGTGCTGCAGGATGGCAAGGTTACGCGCATTGGCAGTACTGAGCCCAGGGTGCTGGATTTCCGTCTGATCAGCGCCACCAACAAGCCCTTGCAACAACAGGTGGAGGCGGGGCATTTTCGGCTGGATCTGTACTACCGGCTTAATGTGGTGCCGGTCACCATTGCGCCGCTGCGCGATCGGCCGGAGGATATTCCGTTGCTGCTGGAGCGGGTACTCGAACGCCTCAACGCCCGCTACCAGCAGCACAAGGTACTGGACAGCCGCGCCCGGCATCAGCTGATTCACTACGCCTGGCCCGGCAATGTGCGCGAACTCGAGAATGTGCTGGAGCGCTCTTATGTCGCCAGCCCAGGCACTGTGATTCACTATGACGAACCCGACCCTGTGCTCCGCGCCGGCGGCACCGCTCCCGCGCCTTCGTTGACGTCCGCGCAGCCCGCATCAGACTTGGACTCCGGGAGCGGTTTCAGCTCATTGCCAGAAGCGCTGGACGCATTTGAAAGGCAGCTGCTGCAGCAGGCACTTAAGCGCTGCAACACCACTTATGAGCTGGCCGATTACCTGGGGATCAGCCAGCCGACGGTGTTCCGACGGCTGCGCAAGCATGGCTTGCAGGTGAGCAAAGGCTAGCGTAGGCACGGCACGGCACGGCACGGGTTCAAGGGGCGCACCTCTGTAGTTAGTATATTCATTACAAATGGTGGTGCCGGAGGCATTTGATTTGTTAATGTTGGTGCCTGGGTTAAAGCGTGCGCCCAGGCTGACAAAACGGCGTGAGGATATTGCTTGAAAAATCTGCCTATGGATTTGCTGCGCACCTTCGTCACCATCAATGACCTGGGCGGTTTTACCCAGGCGGGGGAGGTGCTCGGGCGCTCGCAGCCGGCGGTCAGCCTGCAGGTCAAGCGGCTCGAGGAACTGCTGGCGGTGCAGCTGTTCAATCGTCACCAGGGGCTGCGTCTGACCGAAGAGGGGCAGATGCTCTACGGCTATGCCCGCAAGATACTGGATCTTAACGATACCGCCGTGTCGCAGCTGATGACCCCGGCGGTGAGCGGCTCGGTGCGTCTGGGGATCCCGAATGATTTCGAAGTGTCTTTCCTGCCCATGATGCTGTCCAAGTTCTCCCGCGCCTATCCCAATGTGATGCTGGATGTCAGCAGTGACCTGAGCCTGAATCTGCGGCGGGATTACCTGCGTGGCGCCTACGACATGGTGATGAGCATGGATGAGCACCCCTCGTCCGAGATTCTGCCGGGGGATGCCATTGTCGAGCCGCTGACCTGGGTCAGTGGTCCTGGGTTTCAGCTTGACCCGGCGGAGCCTGTTCCCCTGGTGCTCTATCCCAAGGGCTGCGTCTATCGCCACCATATTACCGAGGCGCTGAACAGGGCCGGGATTGCCTGGCGCGTTCTGTACTGTACCTCGAGCCTGCTGGGGATACAGTCGGCCATTGAGGCCGGGCTTGGCATCAGTGCCCTGGCCAGTAACACTGTGCCGGGTATGTTGCGGGCCGACAGGGTGCTCGGGCACCTGCCGTCCCTGGGAGATGTGACCATCGGTTTCAATTACGAGGTGGCGAGCCTGTCGGCGGCCAGCGCCCGCCTGCTGGAATATCTGCGCGACGGGCTGCAGCAGAGTCAGCTGTATCATCCGCCACACCGGGTCTGACAGTTGCCATCAGGCAGGGTGAAGGTCTTCGGTGTTGAGATCAAACTCAAGCCCGCGGGCCAGACGATTCAGGGCAGAGGTCAGGCGCACCGGCGACAGCTTGCGGGTGAGTCTGGCGTGGATGCGGGCATGAAAGCCCTGTTCGCCCAGCAGGGGCGCGCCAACGAAATGCTGGTTGTACTGCTCAATCCTTGCACCGTGGCTTTCCAGAATCTGGCGGATGTCGTGATCCAGCCCAAGCCGAAAGCTGCCCCGCACTGCCAGTGACAACTGCTGGCCGCCGAACGGCGCATTCTCCAGGGTCTGGCGGCTGACGATATGCAGTCCCTGGGCGCTGAAGCTTTCCAGCCGTTGCCAGGCCCAGTCGGCATAGCTCTCTGGCAGCTGCAACTTCATCAGGCCGCTGATCCGGCCGTCCATTACCGCCAGCTGGCGGTCCAGTAACAGGCCTTCACTCAGGGCAATGGTTTCACTGAACTGCTGCAGCAGATCGGGGCAGTCAGGGCCTGCCAGGGTAATCAGCCAGGTGGTATTCATGGGTGCGCTTTTCCATATTTCTTGGTTGTGAAAATCGGCCGGGGCCCGTCTCTTTCGAGCGGGCCCCGGGGTCTCAGGTGGTTGAGTCAGTCGGTATTTCAGCCATGGCTCGCCTGGTTTCGGGGTTGCCCCTGAAGTTGTTGCTGCGAGAGCCCCGCTGACTGCGTTCTGGGTGATAGCGCGAAGGTCATCTGGCTTACCGCAACGTACATGAAGCTCGATACCGCGCAGCCGATCAGCGGCCCTTCAACCCAGCCCAGATCCGTAAACAGCAGACAGCCGCCGCTGGTGATGAGCCCCGAGAACATGGCCGCCAGTGCACCGTAGCTGTTCCCACGCCAGATGGACGAGATAAATACCGGTCCTATCAGTACTGCCAGCAGGGTGCCGGTGCCCAGAATACCGAGCCACGACAACATGAATGGCGGCGCGAACAGCATCATGACCAGGCCTGTGATGCCCAGCAGTGCCACGGCGCTGCGGTTGATCCACAGGACTCTTTCGTTGGAGGCGCCGCTGTTGGGAAAGAGCGCCAGGCGCAGATCGTGGGAGGCCGCCGATGAGATGGTGTGCAGCAGTGAGTTGGCGGTGGATTTCATCGCAAACAGGATAAAGAGCGTGATGATGCCGCCCAGTATCGGGTGCAGGTAGTGGCTCAGGTAGTAGGGCATGGCCTGATCGGCCTGGGCCAGTTCCGGATGCTTGGCGCGCACATAGAGACCGACGATCGGCACCAGGCTCAGCAGGCAGCCCAGTGGGGCAACCCAGATGGCCACCTGATGGAACTTGACGCCGGGCTTGAGCGCGAGAAAGCGCACCGCCATATAGGGCAGTACCGCGGTGAACAGGAATGCATAGGGCAGTACCAGGAAGACGGAGCTCTTGTTCTCGCCGTAGGGCTGGGCGCTGCTGGGGTTAAGCAGGCCTGGATCAATGGCATCCAGGCGCGCGACCAGCTCGGACGGACTCAGGTCGGTAAACATCTGCACCATCATGACAACGGCGCCCAGGGCCATGCCGCAGACCATCAGGGTGTCGGTCCAGGCCACGGCGGCGAGTCCGCCGAGCATGGTGTAGAGAATAATGACGCCGATCATCATGGTTGCGCTGCTGCCAAGATCGATGCCAAGCCAGGAGGCCCCCAGCAGGCCAACGGCCTTGATCTGGCTGGTGAGAAAGACCAGCAGCAGGACGATGGAGATCAGTGCCGCCACGCCCTGAACGAGGCGGGACAAAGGCCCGCTGCCGTGCAGCTGTGCAATGTATTGCGGGATGGTGCAGCTGCCGAGGCTGTCGGCCTGTTTGCGCAGAAAACTGGCAAAATACAGCACGGCGATCACCATGGCCGGTGCGAAAAAGAAGTTGCCGAGGATTTCGATGGCGCCAAACTCGAATGCAACGCCCGGTGAGCCCATAAAGCCCCAGCCACTAAAGCCGGTGGCAACGATGGTGCCGGCGCCAACGAAGGGCCCCAGGGAACGGCCTGCGACCAGAAATCCGGCTGCATCGTCTGATTTTACCGTACGGCTGGAGGCATAGCCTATATAGATCAGAATCGCGAAGGAGCCCAGTAGCAGGCCCCAGTTAAGCCAGTCATAAGTGTCCATATCGGTCTCCCTGTTATCAGTTTACCGAGGCGGATGAATTGGCCCGAAGTTCGCGCCAGCCATAGGACGCCGCGGTCAGCGTCAGCAGTACGGCATTGAGGATAAGGAACCAGTCCAGGGTCCAGGCGTTGATGAGCATGATGAGTTACCTTTGCTTGCGGGAGCGGTGCTCGCCGCGGATTATTTTTATAGTCGAGCTGTTGCTGTAGGCACTGTATTGGCGATTTTTCGGCTCTGTATCGGTGCTCTTGTTGAGCTGCGCTTGTTTAAGTGCTGGATGCTGTGGTGAAGATTCGGGCGCTTGGCCTGGGAGACACAGAGTGCTCGCAGGCCAAGGTCCGAAAGTGCACCGGGGCTGGAGGGCCCCGGCGAGAGCACCCCGTGGGGTAGAGCGCTCCCGTTGCGCAGGTGGCCTGTAAAAGGCCTGTTAGCCTTTAATGATGTTGTATTCGGGGCCGAACGGGAAACGGGTGATGTTTTCGGCGCTGGTGTCGCCCACCACCAGGATATCGTGCTCGCGGTAGCCACCGGCACCGGCGCGCCCTTCGGGGATCATCAGCATCGGCTCCATGGATACCACCATGCCAGGCTCCAGAACGGTATGGACATCTTCGCGCAACTCCAGACCCGCTTCACGGCCGTAGTAGTGGCTCAGGGTGCCGAAGGAGTGGCCGTAGCCGAAGGTGCGGTACTGCAGTACATCGTGCTGGGCGAAGATCTCGTTCAGCTCGGCGGCGATATCGCTGCAGCGTGCGCCCGGCTTGATCAGCTCCAGGCCGCGACGGTGCACCTTGCAGTTGATTTCCCAGAGTTCCAGATGACGATCGGAAGCATGTTCCGCGAACAGGGTGCGCTCCAGGGCGGTGTAGTAGCCCGCGATCATCGGGAAGGTGTTGAGGCTCAGAATATCGCCAGCCTCGACCTTGCGGGTGGTGACAGGGTTATGGGCGCCATCGGTATTGATGCCCGACTGGAACCAGACCCAGGTGTCCATCAGTTCGCCGTGGGGGAAGGTGCCGGCGATTTCGCGCACCATGGCCTGGGTGCCGGCCAGGGCGATTTCGAACTCGGGCACGCCCACGGCGATGGCATCGCGGATGGCCGCGCCACCAACGTCTGCCACGCGGGCACCCTGCTTGATCAGCGCGATTTCCTCGGCGGACTTGATCATGCGCATTTTCATGGTCGGCACGCCTATATCCACAAAGGTCGCTTCTGGCAGGGCGGCCTGCATCTTGTGCAGGTTCTGCAGCGGCATGTGATCGTGTTCGACACCGATTTTGCCACCGTCTTTTATCAGCTGTTTTACGGCGTAGAAGAAGTTGTCCTTCTGCCAGTCGGTGTAGATGACGTTGTCGCCCAGCTGGTTGCGGCGATACGGCTGGCCGCCGTCGATATTGGCGCTGATGCTGGTGTAGCTGTCCTGGGTGACAACCAGGCCGTAGTCACGGCCAAAGCGGCAATAGACGAAATCGCTGTAGTAGTTGATGTTGTGGTAGGAGGTAAAGAGCACGGCCTGGACATCATTTTCTGCCATGTAGCGGCGCAGCTTGTCGAGGCGGGACTGCAGTTCTGCCTTGCTGAAGGTCGGGCGTACTTTTTCGCCGTTGGGCAGCTGCAGGGTCTGAGGCATGCTTAGCATTGTGTTTGCTCCTGGTTATTCTTGTCGAAACAGTGGGGCCAGACGATATCCACTTCGGCTGAACGGGCGCAGTGCCCGGGCGTTTCGTTGGCTTGAACTGATCCTATCCCTGCTGCTGCCATATTAAAAATCAATAGTTAAAATGTAAGTATTTACAATATAAATGACAGGTTGCGAGGTGATGGCGGCGCATCTGTCGGTGGGGTTCGATCCGCATGGATTGATAGCTGTGGCTCGATAGCTGTGACGCCACAGCCTTGAAGTGGCCTGAGTGAACTCTAGGGAATGGAAGGCAGGGAATGCGGGGGATCAGTCGTTGGTGACTGCGACGCTGAAGGCCAGAATTGATTGCGCACAGCTACAGGACCTTGATGTCTTGCATGCAACTGAAGCTGCGGCCACCCGTGACAAGGGGGTGTCTACGGAAGTGGAGCTCACCCCTGCATGGCGTCAATCTGGCGGTCGAGTTTTTCGAGGATGCGCATCAGGTCGCGGTATTCGCTGGTATCCAGCGCGCTGATCAGACGACTTTCCCATTTCAGAGCCTGGGGCGCGAGTTCGTGGTAGAGCGCAAGCCCGGAGGATGAGAGTGATAAATAGGTGACGCGATTGTCCTGGGCGTCTTTCTCCTTGATCAGATATCCCTTGTCATCGAGCTGCTTTACGCCCCGCGAAACCTTGGACTTGTCCATCTGGGTGATGCGGCCGATATCTCGGGCATTGAGACGCTGATCCTCGGCGAGGCGGGCGAGAATGCGCCACTCAGGTATGGTGACGCCAAATTCGTCGCTGTTGTAGATCTGGGACAGGTTGTCGCTGATCCGCTTGGACAGGTTGACCATCCGGTAGGGGATGAACTGTTGCAGGATCAGGGATTTGTTGGACTGTTCGGGCATCGCTTCCACTCCGGACTCGCACTTGATTGGGGTATTTTCTCATCTGAGATGGTTTTCTGCAATTGAGCGAGGCCGGCGTCCACGCAGGGGTTGTGCAGCGCTGTTCACCGGCCAATCTCCTTCAACCCGCTGCGTTATGGCTACAGCGGCATCGAAACAACAGGAGTTTGTAGATCTGATAAAGGCATGGGTAAAGCAGGGTCTTTACAGCTAGTCTCATATGAGAGTATATTTATTCTCAAATGAGACTAGTTAATCAAGCCGCCGGAGAGACCCGCATGAACATCAAGCAGATCCATCACGTTGCTTATCGCTGCAGAGATGCCAAGGAAACCGTCGAGTTCTACCAGCACTACCTCAACATGGATTTCATTCTGGCGATCTCCGAAGACAAGGTGCCCTCGACCAGAGAACCCGATCCCTACATGCACCTGTTCATGGATGCCGGTAACGGTAATATCCTGGCGTTTTTCGAGTTGCCGAATTCACCAGAGATGGGTAGCGACCCCAATACCCCGGCCTGGGTGCAGCATATTGCGTTCGAACTCGAGAGCGAAGAGGCGCTGCTGGACGCCAAAGCGGAGCTCGAGGCCAAGGGACTCGAGGTAGTGGGGCCCACCAATCACGAGATTATCAAGTCGATCTATTTCTTCGATCCCAATGGCCACCGCCTGGAACTGACGGTGCGCACTGACAAGCCCGGTCAGATAGATCGGCTGCACGCACTGGCTCCGGAAATGCTTGAAGCCTGGAGCAAGACCAAAAAGGCCGTCGACCATGCCGCCTGGTTGCATGCCGATGAGTTTGCCGGTTGATCCAACAAGCCGTTCTAACACAAAGGCCCCGCCATTGCTCAACAGTGGCGGGGCCTTTGTTTATGGGTCATGAGGGCAGTGTGGCGGGAGCCCGCTGTGCGGGCGAATGGCCTTTTCGTAGCAGTGTAGAGGTACCACCCCTATGTCTCTGGGACCAGGCGCCTGCGGTTTAAGTCCTTCTAAGCGGGCGCCGTATCAGATCGTCGAATCCGGCTGGCTCTCGGGGCGCGCGGCATCGAAGGCGGGCAGCGCGTTGCAGGCGTCCCAGATCGACCGGATCTTGGGATAGGCCGACATGTCCAGGTTGAAGCGCAGCGCGTTGTAGACCTGCGGAATCAGGTACAGATCCGCCAGCGTGACCCCGCTGCCATGGCAGAAGGGTGCTGCAACGAGCTGCTCTTCAAGGACATCGAAACCCTCACGAATCCAGTGCAGGTACCAGGCGGTCTTGTCGTCGTCGCTTATATTCAAGGTGTCTTTCAGGTATTTCAGTACCCGCAGGTTATCGACCGGGTGGATATCGCAGGCGACCAGGTTGGCCCAGGCCCGTACCTGTGCTGCTGCGACAGGATCGGCCGGCAGCAGTGGGGTCTGCGGGTACAGGCTTTCCAGGTATTCGAGAATGGCGGTGGACTGGGTGAGTAGTTCGCCGCTATCGAGTTTCAGCGCTGGCAGCAGTCCCTGGGGGTTCAGTGCGCGGTAGGCTTCACCATGGTGCTCGCCGGTCAGAAGATTCACAGGCGTAAGCCGGTGCTCAATGCCCTTGATATTGAGTGCGATACGCACACGGTAGGCGGCGGATGAGCGGAAGTAGGTAAAGAGTTCCATAACGGGTCCTTCACAGGCTCCTAGGAGCGGCGCCTCGCGCTTTCGCCGCGAGGGCGCGGCTCCTACGGGTTAGATTCTTGCAGGCAACAGGGTGCTGATCACTTCGCCAAAACCGATGCGCGCGGCGCCGTCTTTGGCGCAGAAGCCGCGCATGATGATGGCATCGCCATCTTCGAGGAAGGTGCGACTTTCACCGTTGGGCAAATTGATCGGTTTTTTACCGCCAGCGCTCAGCTCAAGCAGGGAGCCGGCTTCTTCGGGTTTTGGGCCGGACTGGGTGCCTGATCCCAGCAGGTCGCCCGGGCGCAGGTTGCAACCGTTGACCGTGTGGTGTGTCACCATCTGAGCGATGGTCCAGTAGGAATGTTTGAAGCTGGAGGTTGAAAGCCGTGTTGGGGCCTGGTCAGCGTTACGCATCTGCTGGGTTTGCAGCAGGCACTCAAGCTTGATATCCAGTGCACCGCTCTGGCTGTTAGCCTCAGAGCTCAGGTAGGGCAGCGGCTGGGGGTCGGCGGCGTCACGCGCGAAGGCCTGGCGATAGGGTGCCAGCGCTTCCATGGTGACGATCCAGGGCGAAATGGTTGAGGCGAAGTTTTTCGCCAGGAAAGGCCCCAGCGGCTGATATTCCCAGGCCTGGATGTCCCGTGCAGACCAGTCGTTGAGCAGGCACAGGCCAAACACATGATTATCCGCCTGTTCAATAGTCACCGGCTCACCAAGGGCGTTGCCGCTGCCGATAAAGATGCCGACTTCCAGCTCGTAGTCCATGCGCTTGCAGGGACCAAAGCTCGGCTCCGCGGCATCGGGTGCTTTGGTCTGCCCCTTCGGGCGGTGGAAGCTCTGGCCCGAGACATCAATGGAGGACGCCCGGCCGTGGTAACCGATGGGAATCCATTTGTAGTTTGGCAGCAACGGGTTGTCCGGGCGGAACAGGGCACCGACGCTGGTGGCGTGATGTACAGAGGTATAAAAGTCGGTGTAGTCGCCAACGGTACAGGGCATGGCATATTCCACATCCGCCTGGGCAGTCAGGCAGCTTTCCAGCGCGCTCTGGGTGCTGGAGCCACTGCGCAAGGCGCGGGACAGAGCCAGGCGCAGCGCCGACCAGGCCGGCTGGCCCATACCCATGAAACGATTCAGTGTGGGTTCGCTGGCAGCGCCAAGCGCCTCGCCGGCAAGGCCGTCAATAATGGTGAGCTTTGCTACGGCGGCAAGATCCAGTACCTGGTCACCGATGGCGACGCCACCGCGCAGGGCTTCCTCGCTGCCACGGCGACGAAAGCTGGCGAAGGGCAGGTTCTGGATCGGAAAATCGCTGTCGGCGGTATTGGCGGAGGCCACCCAGCTGGTGAGCGTGCTGTCGTGTGTTTCGTTCAGAGTTGTCATGGTGTAGGGCCTTATTTGTCGCCGTTAAAGTATTTTTTCAGTCCGGACCAGCAGTCAACATAGTCGTGCTGGCGGGCATCGGTTTCCAGGGCATGGCGCGTGGGCGCGATCACATAACGTGACTCGAACATGAATGCCAGGGTGTCCTGGTACTGTTCCGGTTTCAGTTCTGCGGCGCTGGCTTTTTCAAACACGGCTGCCTCCGGGCCATGGGGCGTCATGCAGTTGTGCAGACTCATGCCGCCGGCTTCAAAGCCTTTCTCCTTGGCATCATAGACGCCTTCGATCAGGCCCATGAACTCGCTCATGATATTGCGGTGGTACCAGGGCGGCCTGAAAGTGTTCTCGGCGACCATCCAGCGCGGCGGGAAAATTACGAAGTCGACATTGGCCACGCCTGGGCTGCCGCTGGGTGATGTCAGAACGGTAAAAATGGACGGGTCCGGATGGTCGAAGCTCACAGTGTTGATCACGTTGAAGCGCGACAGATCGTACTTGTAGGGGGCAGAAGTGCCGACCCAGGCGACGACATCCAGCGGGGAGTGGCCCTGCGGTGCGCGGTGCAGGCCACCACAAAACTTGGCGATTACCTCGAAATCCCCATCCACATCTTCGAACCAGGCCACCGGATACTGGAAGTCGCGATCATTGGCATAGCCGTTGGCGCCAACCGGGCCACGCTCCGGAAGGTGCAGTGCCTCACCGTAGTTTTCGCAGATGAAGCCGCGTACCGGCCCTTCCGGCAGTTCGATCTTGAACTTGATGCCACGGGGGATGACCAGTATCTCGCCGGGTTGCACATGCAGAACCCCCAGTTCCGTATACGCGAGAATCGCGCCCTGCTGGGGTACAAAGAGCATTTCGCCATCGGCGTTGTAGAAGAAACGGTTGCCCATGCCGGTATTGGCGCAGTAAACGTGAATGCCGATGCCGACCTGACTGCGGGCATCGCCGTTGGCAGCGACCGTGATCATGCCGTCGATAAAGTCGGTGTTTGCCTTAGGGATAGACAGCGCATCCCAGCGCAGCACGTTGGGCGGGCAATCCACTTCGGTAATGGGGGCGGTGCGGATAAGGCCTTTCTCCATGGGGCTGAAATCACCCATGGCGATTGACGGGCGGATGCGGTACATCCAGGTGCGTCTGTTGCTGTGGCGCGGTGCGGTGAACGCAGTGGTGCTGAACTGTTCGGTATAGAGCTTGTAGTCACAGCGCTGGGGATTGAACTGGCCCCGGGGCAATGCGCCCGGCAGGGCTTCGGTTTCATGTTCGTTACCGAAACCGTTGAGGTATTCGAGTTTACGGGAATCTATCATTATTCGAATTTCCGTCAGGTTAGGTCGCAGTCTCGCCCTGTGCCTGCAGGCTTGCTGATTTAGGGCTAATGGTTTCAAGTGAGACTAATGTAGCGTCGTATCTCGTCTGTTTCAACAGGAATTATGGTTTTTATATTTATAAGTTAAGATTTAAGCGCATTTTAATTCCTTATATTATCTCTTGTGAGAGTATTTTATGTCGTATTTTGGGTTCTGATGTCCGGGGCCGAAGGGCTCCTCGGATGTCGGCCCCTGCGTATCCCGGGCGCAGCCCGAGGCAGCTGCTGGTTTGGATGTCCGCCCGGGTTTGACCATTAGGTGGTATCACTTCTTTACTGTAGGTATCAGCGCAAGCCTTGGGAGGTGAGCGCTGCGTTGCGGCGCACCCGAAGGGAGCCTATCCATGGAGCACAGTCTGCACATTGCCCACCTGGTTGCCGGCATTATCGCCCTGCTGCTGATCGCTGCGTTGACACTGGCGGTCACCGAACGGCTGCGTTTTCCCTTTACGGTGGCGCTGGTGCTGGTGGGCATGGTGCTGACTGAAGTGGCACAGTCCTACCCGCAGGCACTGGGGCCGCTTGAGGGTATCGAAATCTCCTCGGGGCTGATTCTGTATGTCTTCCTGCCCACCCTGGTGTTTGAGTCGGCCTTTCACCTCGATGCCCGCCAACTGCGTCGCGATCTGGCGCCGGTGGTGATGCTGGCGGTGCCTGGTCTGCTGGTCTCCACCTTCATCATTGGCGGCGTCATGGCGTTGGCCACGCCCATCTCGTTTTCGGCGGCCCTGCTGCTCGGGGCCATCCTCAGCGCCACAGACCCCGTGGCGGTGATTTCCCTGTTCAAGCGTCTCGGTGCGCCGCGCAGGCTGACGGTACTGGTTGAAGGGGAGAGCCTGTTCAACGATGCCACCTCGATCGTGCTGGCGCGGGTGCTGGTGGGCATACTGGTAGCTGGCGCCGTGTCCTTTGAATCGGTACTGGAAGGCGTACTGGATTTTGTGGTGGTCTTTATCGGTGGCCTGGTGGTGGGATGGCTCATGGCCCTGTTGACCGGCTATCTGCTGGGAGTGCTGCAGGGGCATCAGTTTATCGAAATTACGCTGACCACCATTCTGGCCTACACCTCTTTTCTGGTTGCCGAAGAGGTATTTCATGTCAGTGGAGTCATGGCAACGGTGGCGGCGGCACTGAGTTTCAGCGGCTGGGGCTGGATCAAGGTCAGTCCCGAGGTGCGTGCCTACCTGGAGCACTTCTGGGAATACATGGCCTTTATAGCGACGGCACTGATCTTCCTGATGGTGGGTATGCAGGCCGAGGTATCGGTGCTGCTGGAGGCCATGCCGCTGCTCGTCTGGGTCATCCTGGGCATGCTGTTGTCGCGCCTTGTGGTGGTGTTCGGCCTGATTCCGCTAGTGGAGCGCCTGCCCGGCGCCCAACCGGTGGAGCTGGGTTACAAGGCGGTGATCTACTGGGGCGGGTTGCGCGGTGCCATCGCACTGGCCATCGTGCTGAGCCTGCCGGCATTCGAGTACTCGGCCATTTTTACCACACTGGTGATGGGCGCGGTGCTCTTTACCCTGGTGGTACAGGGCCTTTCGATCAATAGCCTGGTGCACCGGCTGGGGCTGGATCGACCGTCACTGGCAGACCGCTTTGCCCGGGTTGAGGGTAATCTGCTGGCCAAACGCCGTGCTCAGATTCGCATCCCCGAACTGATGGCCGGTGGCCTGTTCTCAGGCTCCATTGCGCAACGGCTGCAGCTCAACTCGGATCAGGAATTAATCACCATCCGCGAGGAGCTGGATCAGCTGCGTCAAACCGAACTCAATGCCAACGAGGAGCGGCGGCTACTCTACCTGCGCGGTTTTGCCGAAGAACAGTCGTTCTTTATCGACATGTTCAACAAGGGACACCTGTGTGAGGCGGCGTTCTGGCAATTGCGTCAGCGTGTTGCGCTGGACCTGGACACAGTGCGCTTCCAGGATCGGCTGGATCATATCGTCTTCTGCGAGCGGCAGGAGTCGGTGCTGGAGCAACAGCGTTTGCGTCTGCTGGGTCGCGTTTCGGTGCTGGCCGACTATGCCCAGTGGTTGCGCATTCGGCGGGTGGCCAAGGATTATGAGATTGCCTGGGGGCGTTATCAGAGCTGCTCCCGGGTACTGGAGCGTTTTGACGAACTGGTGGAAACGGAATCCATTTCCGCCGAGGTGGCATCCGAAGTCCGCCAGCAATACGTTGCCTGGCATGAAGCTGCCTGCACTCAGCTCGATCAGATGGCCGAGCAGTTCCCGGAGTTTGTTGCGGACATGCAGGAGCGCCTGGGGCAGCGTCTGGTCTTGCTGGCCGAAGGCGAGGCGATTGGCGAGCAGCTAGAGCGCGGCACCCTGCCGCAGGGCATCGCCGAGACACTGGAATCCGAGATGCGTACCAAGCTGCGGGCCTTGCGCGGGGCGGCCATTAAAAAGCTGCGGGTTGAGCCGTCCGAACTGCTGCGCAAGGTGCCGTTCTTGCAGGACATACCGGAGGCTGAGTTTGCGCAGCTGGCGACACGCATGCGCTCGGTAACCGTGGCCGAGGGTGAAAACATTATCAGCCAGGGTGATAGCGGCTATTCCGTGTATCTGATCGCAAGGGGCGTGGTCAGGGTGATACGGCAAGAAGGCGGCAAGGACCGCCAGCTGGCGACCCTGATGGCGGGTGATTTTTGTGGAGAGATGGCGTTACTGCACAGTGCGACGCGCAGTGCCACGGTGCGGGCGATAACGCCCTGCTCGCTCTACGAATTGCGTCGCGATGATCTGGTGCAGGCCATGCGCGAGTATCCTGCTATCCAGACAGCGCTGGAAAAGGCGGCGCTTGAGCGCAAGAATGCTCAGGCCTGAGGTCAGGTATCTGTATTCAGCCGCGTGCCAGTCAGCTGGCGCTCGTATCTAAGCAGCGGTTCCCACACGCCGTTGTCATTGGCAAGCCAGGTACCACAGTTGTCACAACGGGCAATACAGAGGTTTTCCCGGGCAAACAGAATGCTGATCAGGCCTGATGCCGGCGCTGTTGTTTCCGGTGCCTGGGCGTGGGGGCAGAAAGGGCAGAGGTCGTTCATAGGCGCAGGAGACCGTTCATGGGTCAACAAGGATACAGGCTGAAATACCCCATTCCTGCCAGACCGAAGGGCGCCTCGGCGGGAGGGCAGGGTGATGTATCGGAGCAGCCTGAGGTGGGCTTGGATTCGCCGGAATACCTTTTGATGAGCCTGTATTGATGACACGGGCAGGATGCGCGTATAGTGCCGCGCTGGCGGGTGATCGCCGATAATTTTGCCCGCTAGCTGCCTGTCGGACTTGGCCGGTCGTAGCGAGGGAAAGTCCGTTTTGAGGCAGTTTTTGGGCTCTTTTGAGGCGATAAATCGGCAGGATAGCCGATTTACACAGCGTGAGCTGCCCACCGGGCAAGTTACAGGGATGTAGCTTGTGAAAAGTGGCCCTATAAAGAGTAAACAAAAATGACCCCTCTTTACCGTAAAGAATCGGCGTTTCCGCACGACTGCATGGATGCAGGAGGTAGGGCGAAGCAGGATGCCCGAGCCGAGTAGATCAGAGTTAAGTCCGACAGGCTGCTAGTGGTTGCTGCGTGCATAGGCCTGTACGCCTGCGAATTGTGCCGTGGGGTTGTTGCTGTCGGCGCCGGGATCAGGTGGGCCCTGACGCTTGTCGTAATAGCCGATGCTAATAATTTCCCATTGCTGGAGGTAGCAATGCAGGTAACTGTTGCAGCAGCGGCACTTGTATAGCTGGCTGTCCTGCAGCGTACTGATATTGACCAGATAGGGGTGCTGGCGTTGCTGCGAAATCAGGAGTTCACAAGACGGGCAGGTGCTTTCCATTTCAGTTGCCTCAGGTTATACGACTGTAATTTCGGTTAGCATCCGATGCGCCGAATGTTGCTTGTCCAAACAGGCTGTGGATTCTTGTGCACCTAGTTCAGGCGTTTGTACACAGGAGTAATGTTAGGCGAGACCCTGGCAAAAATATTTAGGACTTAGTCCTAATTTTGAATGCATGGTCAGAGTTTTCGATGTGTTGTACGGGTCAGGCCCGTTTTACTGACAGACAGGATGTCTGTTTCAACCGCAGGATGCGAGTCATACGGAATATTCCATGCGTATGTTGTGGGTGGCACTGCTGTTGCCACTTTATGCGTTTGCCGATCAGCCGGCGTCCTTCAGTGCAGCCAAGCGGGAACTGGCTACCATTTATGCAGATAACCCGACGTCGTTTTATTGTAGCTGCCGCTACGAAGCGCGCGGCAAGCGCCTGGAGCCGGATCTGGCCAGCTGTGGTTATCAGGCGCGCAAGAACGCCAGCCGTGCCGGTCGGATCGAGTGGGAACATGTGATGCCTGCCTGGGTGTTCGGGCATCAGCGCCAGTGCTGGCAGCGGGGTGGACGCCGGGCCTGTAGCACGGATCCTGACTTCAAACTCATGGAGGCCGACATGAATAATCTGGTGCCGGCCATCGGCGAGGTTAACGGAGACCGCTCCAACTATGCTTACGGCATGATTGCAGGTGAGTCGCGTGCCTATGGTGCCTGCGATGTAGAGGTGGATTTCAAGGGGCGCACGCTGGAGCCCGCCGCTGCGATCCGTGGCGATATAGCCCGAATCTATTTTTACATGCGCGACCGTTACCATTTGCGCCTGAGCAAAAGCGAAACGCGTCTGCTTGAAGTCTGGAGCCGTGCCGACCCCGTTGATCGCTGGGAGCTTGAGCGCAACAAGCGCATTCGTGCAGTGCAGGGGTTCGGCAATCCCCATGTGGAGGCGGCCGAGACGCTGCTGGTCAAGAATCGCTTGCCGTAAGGCGCAGCAGGTGCTGGCCGCTCGGTCATGCAATTTATAGAAAGAGGACCTGAACCATGCTTCATATAACCAATGGCGACATGGCGAATCAGTGGCTGCAATGCGCAGGCATCGGTGATGAGTATCTGGCCTGGAACGATGTGTTGCATGAAGGTCCAGTGCCGGGCGGGCTGACGCTGGACGAGTTGTCCCGGGTCCGCGCTGCCTTTATTGCCAGCTGTGGCTGGGCGACCGACTTTGAAGCCCAGACGCATTTTCAGGCGCGGGATGCCCTGTTTCGCCGCGGCGCGCGTGAAGGCGGTGTTGTTATCTGGAATTCGTTCGAGCTCTATGATCAGTTGCACCTGCTGCAAATGCTCAACTGGTATCACGTGGAAGGCCAGGGGCTTGCCTGGCCGGAGTTGGTGCTGGTGGAGGACTACCTCGGCCAGGCGGAGCCTGAGCGGGCGGCAAGGCTCTATGCAACCCGACAGCAGTTAAGCGAGGCGCAGATGACGCTGGCGGTGGATGCCTGGCAGGCGTTCTGTAGTGCCAATCCGCGCACCCTGGTGAACCTGCTGCAACAGGATCTGTCGGCGCTGCCGTTCCTGGCCGCCGCAGTTGAGCGTTTGTTGCAGGAGTATCCGGGGCCCCTGGGCATCAATCGCACCGAAAAGCAGGTGCTTGAGGCCCTGAGCGCAGGGGTTCAGGATGCCGTGGGTTTGTTCCGCAGTGTGCGTGCTGCGGAGGCAGTGACCTTTATGGGGGATGCCAGCTTCTGGCGGGTACTTGAGGGGCTGCTGCGCCCGCCGGCTGCGCTGCTCAGTTGTGAGGGTGGCCATTTTGTGCGTCCGGCGCTTACCGGTTGTGATGAGGCTTTTCTGGCACTGCGCTTCTCGCTCACGTCCAGAGGGCAGCAAGTGCTGATGGAAAATCAGGATTGGCTGTCAGAGCAGCCGATCGATCGCTGGATAGGTGGCGTCAATCTTGGCGGCAGTGGCATCTGGCGTTGGGATGCCGTGGCGGGGGAGCTGAAACGGGGCCAGTAACGCCCATTTGACCGCCGGTTAACGACTTGCGCAGTCGCACAAGCGCTGCAAGCAGCCTGTCGGGCTTGGCCGATCGTAGCGAGGGAAAGACCGGTTTGTTCAGCACATCCATGTGCTTCACCCCTTCGGGGCTTGCACGTTCAATCGCTCCCTACGATTGAATGAGGCAGTTTTTGAGCTCTTTTGAGGAAAATAGTGGTTCTATTCAACAATGCAGAGAACAAGAAATAACCCCTCTTTGCGAAAGAGAGGGGCTTTTCTGCAGATCAGTGTTAAGTCCGGCAGGCTGCAAGGGGTGACAGTCGCGGATCGGCACGTTAGGATGCCCGTGGAATGCTTGGTGGCGTTGTCTGCGGGTGGCTCACACAGGTTTTCAACTACTTAAATATTTGCTGTTTCAGTGCCAGGTTCAAAATGTCCCAAGCGGGCGGAAAATCCGATGGTGATCTGAGTCAGTTGTGACGACAGAACGGAGTAATACCAGTGCAGATAGCTGAAAATACCATAGTGCAGATCCACTACACCCTGAAAAATGCCGCCGGCGATGTGGTTGATACCTCCGCAGGGCAGGAACCGCTGGCCTATTTGCACGGCGGTGGCAATATCGTTGAAGGCCTTGAGTCTGCTCTGGCGGGTAAAATCGTTGGCGACAAGCTGGATGTGACCGTAGAGCCCGAGCGTGGCTATGGCGAGCGTCGCGAAGATCTGGTGCAGGATGTTGAGCGCAGCAACTTTGTTGGCGTTGAAGAAATTGAAGTCGGCATGCAGTTTCTGGCTCAGACCCCCTGGGGCGAACAGCCGGTAACCGTTATTGCGGTAGCCGATGACAGCGTGCAGCTGGACGGCAACCACCCGCTGGCCGGCGAAACCCTGAATTTCTCGGTTGAAGTCGTTGATGTCCGCCAGGCCAGCGAAGAAGAGCTGCAGCACGGCCACGCCCACGGCGAGGGTGGTCACCACCACTAAGCCGCTGCGGCTTGCCGGCGACGGCGATTTACCGCTTCAACAACCGGGCCCCAAGGCCCGGTTGTTTGCGTATTGGAGCGTCGAAATGTGTCGGCGCGCTGCTTTCGTCCTGTTACGGATAACACCCCCCAATTCGATGAGCTTTCCCGGCGCTTGCCGCCTGAGCTGCTGGAGTTCGAGATCACCGAAAGCACGCTGATGGATAATCTGGACGCGACCATCGATATTCTCAATGCTCTCAAGGTGCTGGGCGTGCGTATCTCCATTGATGACTTTGGTACCGGCTATTCATCCCTGGCGCTGCTCAAGCAGCTGCCAGTGGATACGCTTAAGATCGATCGCTGTTTTGTAAAGGATATTGGCGAGGATGAAGAAGACCGCCAGATCATTCAGGCGGTGATTGCCATGTCGGCTCAGCTTCAGCTTGAAGTGATCGCCGAAGGTGTTGAAACCCAGGCGCAGAGTGATCTGCTCTATGCCTTTGGCTGTCGCCGGGTGCAGGGGTACTTCTACGGCAAACCGGTGATAGGGGTCATACCCGATACCCCGCGAACGCCACAGCCCGTGGTCGAGGCGGCTCGCCCGCAGGGAGCACGCCAATTCGCGCCCTGCTGCGTTGCCGCTCTTGGCAAGAGCCCCACTATTACCTGCGAACGGCGCCTTGCCGGACACGAATTGGCGGGCTCTATAAGCACCCATTAGGGCGAAGCAGCACACTAGCGGCTGCGATAAAGCTTCTATACTGCAGGTGCAACGGTTGGGGCCCTCTGTTCGCCGTTACTTCAAAGGCGGGCTTTAAAGGCGGGCTGCAGTCAGGTGACTGCACTGAACCTGTGAGAGCCCCGTGCCTCTAAGCTGTTGCCAGAGTGCAATCTGTGGAGGGCGCACATGCAAATTTCCGAGTTCAAGGCACTAGTTTCAAGTCACAAGCTGAAAACGGTCAATTTTATCGAATCCGGCTGTGGCCCCATGGTGGTTGAAGTGGAGTACGAGGGGGGCAAGGATTTAATCAAGAACAGCGATGGCGCCGTTTTCACCTGTGCCAACGTGACCCAGGCCTACGATGTGTGTCATCGCGCAGGGGTGCATGAAGCCAATCTGGTGCAAGTCACGCCCCATGACGAAACCTGCGCCGGTGTTGTGATGGACTATCATCGCGATTCGATACCGCTGAAATTCTGAAACTGCGCAGGAGGCGCGGACCTGACACCTGCCGGTTGACCCAACGGCAGGTGTTTTTCTGTTCGACACCCGTTATCACGCAGGCTCCTGTTTTAATGCGATGATGACACGTCTGGCAGGGAAGAGCGATCAGCCAGTTCATAGCATTCAGGGGTCCGTACACGGAGTCCGTTATCGAGGTAGGGCCAATGCAGGTATCGACTGCAATCAACAAACAGAGTGTCGCCCTGCGGGACAAGGTCGAACGCGCAATCAGCAGCGTCGGCACTCTGGTGCTCGGTAAGCCAAGCCAGATCCGCATGGCGCTGACCTGTCTGTTCTCCCAGGGCCATCTGCTGATTGAAGACCTGCCCGGCATGGGGAAAACGACCCTGGCCCACGGTCTCGCTCAGGTACTGGGGTTGAGTTTTCAGCGCGTTCAGTTCACCAGCGACATGCTGCCGGCGGATATCGTCGGTGTGTCGATTTTTGATCAGAGTACCTCGGCGTTCCGTTTTCACCCCGGGCCTGTATTTACCCAGATGCTGCTGGCCGATGAAATCAACCGCACCACGCCCAAGACCCAGAGTGCGCTGCTCGAGGCCATGGAGGAACGCCAGGTCACGCTGGATGGTCAGAGTCACCCGCTGCCAGAACCCTTCTTTGTGATTGCGACTCAGAATCCGAACACCCAGTTTGGCACCTTCCCGCTGCCAGAATCCCAGCTCGATCGCTTTTTGATGAGAATTGAACTGGGCTATCCGGACCCGGAAGCCGAGCGCAAGCTGCTCGCCGAAGGTCATAGCCGGCACAGACGTGCGCCCCTGGCGGTCTGTATCGATCAGGATGATCTGGAGGCCATACGCACCGAGTGTCAGGCGGTGCGTGTGTCCAGCAGCCTGATCGACTATCTGCAGCGGCTGGTGCAGTACACCCGCGAATCCCCCCAGTTTGCCTATGGTGTGTCGCCGCGGGGCAGTCTGGCGCTGCTGCAGTGCGCGCGCACCTGGGCCTATATGCACGGACGCGATTATGTCGTGCCAGAGGATCTGCAAAGCCTGCTGGAGCCTGTAGTGGGGCATCGTCTGCGCGTGGCTGAACAGGTGGGCGGTCACGGCAGTGAGGCGCTGATCCGGCAGATGCTGGAGCAGGTCGATGTGGTTGGCTAGGCATGCAGCCATGGGCGTTGCCAATGCTGCAGGTTGCCCATGACGGAGCGCTGGAGTCGCAGGCTTGGCGCACGGGCGCGACGCTGGGCGCTGGGGCGTCATGCGCCTGCCAGGAGCCTGACGCTGACGCAAAAGCGCATCTTTATTTTCCCGACCCGGGCCGGTCTGTGGTTTCTGTTTGCCGCCCTGGTGATCCTGCTGCTGGGTATCAACTACGAAAACAACCTGGTGTATGCAGTCAGTTTTGTGCTGCTGTCGCTCTTTGTCGTGTCCATTTTGCACACCTACAGCAACCTTGCGGGCCTGACGATTACCGCACTTGCAGCCAAGCCCTGCCTGGTGGGGGAGAGTGCCGAGTTTGAACTGCTGCTGCGGGCCGGACGTCGACGCAACTATGAAGCGTTGCAGCTTTGCTGGGTGGATCAGGCACCGGTGAGTTGTGATTTGATCGACGACAGTGAAAGGCGTGTGCGGCTCTATGCCCAGGCCGTTGAACGTGGCTGGTGGCGCCCGGGGGCCCTGCTGATTGAAACCTTCTATCCGCTGGGCCTGCTGCGCGCCTGGACCTGGCTAGAAACCGACCTGCAGGCCCTGGCCTACCCGCGCCCGCTCGAAGGCGGGCTCCTGCCACCGGGGCAGGGTAACGGCGAGCGCGGTTCTGCAGTCAGCGGGCGCGGCAGCGAGGATTTTGCCGGCCTTGAAACCTACCAGCAGGGCATGTCACCGCGCCATATTGCCTGGAAGCAACTGGCGGCCGGGCAGGGGCTGCATGCCAAGCAGTTCGTGGATCACGCCGATGATCAACTCTGGCTTGACTGGTCATTCTGGCCAGAGCTGGATACCGAACAGCGCCTGTCACGGCTGTGCTACTGGACGCTGAAGCTGGCGCGTCAGCGGGTTCAGTACGGTCTGCGTCTGCCCGGGGTCGAAATTCCGCCCGGGCGCGGCGGCCGGCACCGGCATCAGGTGTTGCGGGCGCTGGCGCTGCATGGGCGGGCGTCGCGATGAAGGCGGTGTACCAACTCACCCGTCCGGCCCTGCTGTGGCAGTTGCTGATGGTGGTCGCCGTGCTGTTGCCCCACAGTCTGCGCCTGCCATGGTGGTTGCCGCTGATGACCTTCGGTGCCCTGGGATGGCGCCTGTGGGTGCATCTGGGGCGCACATCCTTTCCCCACTGGAGCGTCAAGTTCATGATGGCGGTGACCGCCGGCATAGGTGTGATCATGTCTATTGGCCGAGGCAACGGACCTGAACTCGCCGTGGCGCTGCTGTTTGCCGGTTTCTCCCTCAAGCTGCTCGAAATTTACAAGCGCCGCGATGCACTGGTATTGATTTATGTGGCCTATTTCCTCGCCGCCACCGAGCTGCTTTTCGGCCAGAGTCTGTTGCATGCACTCTACATCGCCCTGGTGCTGGTGCTGATAACGGCGGCTCTCAATTCCGTGTACCAGAGTGAGCGTCATCCCGACTTCTGGCGGCCCCTGCGTGCATCGGTGCGGCTGCTGCTGCCGGCATTGCCGCTTATGGTGGTGCTCTTTGTGCTGGTGCCGCGCATAGGCCCGATCTGGTATGCGCCCCTGGCACAGGAAGAGGCTCGTACCGGGCTGTCGGATACGCTGTCGCCGGGGGACGTGAGCCGGTTGACCGGCTCAAGCGACGTTGCGTTTCGGGTGCAGTTTGACAATGGCAGGCCGCCACCGGCGTCCAGCCGGTACTGGCGTGGTTTGACCTATGATCGTTTCGATGGACGGCGCTGGGAGGCCGAAGCGGACCGCAGCCCGTTCGAGTCGCCACGCTCTGATTCAGGCACTTTGCTGCGGTATAACATGACTCAGGAGCCCAGTGGTCAGCCCTGGGTCTATGCGCTGGATTATCCGGTAGCGGCACCCTGGCCACTGCGCATGCAGGCCAATCAGACGCTAAGGGCGCCGGCCAAAATCCGCCAGCGGATGGATTTCGCCCTGGCATCACGCCTCTCCAGTGACAGTTTTCAAGCATTGACGGCGACGCAGCGTGCACGCTATCTGGCGCTGCCTGAAGGGGGCAACGAGCGCACCCGGGCACTGGCGTTATCCTGGCGGGCGCAGGATGACTCAACCGAAGCTCTTGTGGCTCGGGCGCTGGCGCTCTATGCGCGGGCGTTTCGCTACACCCTGACGCCGCAGCGTCTGGGAGATGACAGCATTGATGATTTTCTGTTTGATACCCAGGAAGGCTTTTGTGGCCATTTTGCCAGCAGCCTGACCTTTTTGCTGCGCGCCGCGGGCGTACCGACCCGTATCGTCGGGGGCTACCTGGGGGGCGAGTGGAACCCCTATGAATCCTACCTGGTGGTACGCCAGTTTGAAGCCCATGCCTGGACTGAGGTCTGGCACCAGGGGCGTGGCTGGGTGCGGGTCGACCCAACGGCCGCCGTGGCGCCTGAACGTATCGAGCAGAGTGCCGAGCAGCTGCTGTCCAGCCAGCCGGAGTTTCTGTCCGATACGCTGCTTTCGCCGGTGCGTTTTGGGCACATCGGCTGGATCAATACGCTGCGCATGCGGGCCGACGCGCTGAACTTTGTCTGGCATCGCTGGGTGCTCAGTTATCAGCTGCGCCAGAATGACCTGCTGCAAAAACTGCTGGGTGAGGTCACCCTGTGGAAGCTGGCGCTGGGGCTGCTGATCCCCTTCAGTCTGGTGCTGGGCTGGGTCGCGCTCGGTCTGTTGCGCCAGCGCAGACCCAAAACCAAAGATCCGGTGGATGCGGCCTTGCTGCGCCTGATCGCCCGTTTCGAGAGTCGTGGGCTTGGGCGCAAACCCGGCGAGCCTGTGGGTCGCTATGCCCAGCGTATTGCTCTGGAGCGGCCTGATCTGGCGCCTATCATAGGTACTGTGGCGCGCCTGTATGAGCAGTTGCGTTACGCCGAAGGGGGCGAGCCCCAGTTACACAGAGCCTATCTTGCGGCCGTGCGTGCCTGTGTGCGTCAGCTATGAAGCTGTCTCTACGCCAACGCTTGCTGTACCCGCCGGCGCAGTTCCGGCACCCGTTCGGCATCAAACCAGGGGTTGTTCTTGAACCAGCGCTGGTTGCGCGGCGAGGGGTGGGGCAGAGGCAGGCAGTCCGCTGGCAGTTCACGCCAGCGCAATACGGTTTCGGTGAGCGAGGCGTACTTGCCCGCAACGTAGCGGCGCTGGGCATAGTGCCCGATCAGCAGCGTCAGGCGAATCTGTGGCATGGATTCCAGCAGGCGCGGATGCCACAGAGGTGCACATTCTTTGCGCGGTGGCTTGTCGCCGCTGCGGGAGGAGCCCGGAAAGCAAAACCCCATGGGCATGATGGCCAGGGACCCGGCATCGTAAAATTGATCCCGCGTGAGTCCGAGCCAAGCGCGCAGTCGGTCGCCGCTGGCATCATCGAAGGGGCGCCCCTGGGCTGTGGTTCGGGCACCGGGCGCCTGGCCGATGATCAGAATCCGGGCGTTGCGTGCCGCCTGCACAATTGGGCGCGCGGATTCCGGCAGGCCCGTGCAGTGTCGGCACTGGCGGATTTCCTCCACCAGGGCGGCACAATCTAGTGCGGGTATCGGTTTCACAATCCATTCTTCCGTATAATGGCCGCCGGCCCGTGCCGGTTGAGCTGGGCGGCCGTCACATTAGATTACAGAGTATCTGCACAGTCCCATGTCCGACAGTCGCAATCCGGCATTGATGCCGTTTGACTATAAGGTGGTGCGCAGCAAGCGCAAGAGCGCCGCCATACAGATTAACGCCGATGCGGTGCTGGTGCGTGTGCCCGAGTGGGTCAGTCCCCAGTGGGTTGACGACTTTGTGCACAGCCGCCGGCAGTGGGTGCTCAGTCACCTGGATCGTCAGCAGGTGCAGCAGGAGGCCCACGGCATCGAGATAGTCGAGGGCGGTCTTATTCCCTGGCGGGGCCGGGATTACCGCTTGCGCTGGCAGCCGGGGGTGGCTTCTGCGGTGGTGATCGAGGGGGACGAGTTGCGGGTTACCCTGTCGCGCCGCATTCGCAGGCCCGCGGCAGAGGCGGTGAGCATGCTGCTGCAGCAGTGGTTTATGCAGCAGGCCGAGCAGCTGCTTGAGCCCCGTCTGCTGGAGCTTGGCCGACAGGCGGGGCTCAATCCTGTGGGGGTGTCGATTCGCGGATTTCGCCGTCGCTGGGGCAGTTGTGACAGCAGCGGCCGGATATCCCTGAACTGGAGGCTGATCATGGCCCGCCCCGAGGCTGCGGATTATGTGCTGGTCCATGAGCTGTGCCACCTGCGCCATTTCGATCACTCGCCGCGCTTCTGGCGCCTGGTGGAACACCATTGCCCGGATTACAGGGCACTGCAGGCGTATTTTCGCCAGCGTGGTTGCTGGCTGCAGTGGGGCTAATGTGTGGGAGCCTGGTAAAGCATTACCAGTATGAAGTCGCGGACTTTTGCTGTGATCAGTATTCGCGGCCAGATCCTGCAGCCAAGCTGCCACGTCTCCACGCTCACCGGTAAATGAAGATTAGGGTATCTGTGTGCAGGGTATGTCGTCGATTGGGTGGCAGATCGTTGTTAAAATCTGGGTTCAGGTTAATAATTTGGCGGCAAAGGGTTGCGGCTGCGCTATAAGAGGCTCCAAATGCTCCGCCAGAACCGGTCGCTGCAGATAATACCCCTGCACCAGCGCGCAGCCCTCGTTGCGTAGAAAATCCAGCTGCTCGGATGTCTCTATCCCTTCGGCAACAACGTCGAGATTCAGGTGGTTCGCCATCGCCAGGACAGCTCGGATGATACCTACATCATCTGTATCTCCAGGCAGGCCGTCGATAAAGCTTTTGTCGATCTTCAGCACGTTCACCGGAAAGCGCTTCAAGTAGCTCAGACTGGAGTAGCCGGTGCCGAAGTCATCCAGTGAAATCGTTACCCCGATATCACGCAACTTGCTGAGAATTTCCATAGTGGACTCAGGATCCTGCATCAGCGCCGACTCGGTAATCTCCACTTCCAGGCACTGGGGATCCAGTCCGTACTCATCCAGCGTACTTTTGACAACAAGCCCCAGTCCCCTTTGACGAAACTGGAATGCCGAGAAGTTCACCGCCATGCGCGGGGCCTGTTGAGCACCAAAGTGGTCACGCCAGGTCTGATACTGATGGCAGGCCTGGCTCAGCACCCATTGCCCGATGGGCAGAATAAGGCCTGACGCCTCAGCAATGGGAATAAACTTGTCCGCCGGGATAGGCCCTAACTGCGGGTGCGTCCAGCGCAGCAGCGCTTCTACAGCGACCAGGCGTCCACTGACAAGCTCAACCTGGGGCTGATAATTCAGTACCAATTTCTGCTGATCCACCGCCTCACGCAGGTCTTTCTCCATGCTCAGGCGCTGCTTGAAATCTTCGCGAATGCGGGCGGTGAAAAACTTGCAGCCATTGCCACCGCTCTGCTGAACCTGGTGCATTGCCATGGTGGCATTATGATCCAGTTCATCAGTTTTCTGACCGTCCAGGGGGTAAATACTGACGCCGATACTGGCATCAACATGGAGATCATAGCCCGAAATCGTGATGGGACTTTGCAAGGACTCACTGATGCAACGGGCCTTTTCAATCAGCTCACTCTGATGTTCGAGGCTTGGCAGTATCACCGAAAATTCTGCGTCGGATATGCGGGCAGCCACTTGTTCTGTGGCTGTTTGTTCGAGCAGTCGCTGCGCAACCTGCTTGAGCAATTCATCTCCTGCATCGGGCCCGAGACTGCTACTGATGTCCCGAAAACGGTCCAGATGGATGTGCATTATGCCGACCTTCAGGCCCTTGGCACCCGACAACTCGACAGCCTGGTTAAGACGCCGCTGATAGAGCGTACGATTGGGCAGCGACGTGAGTTCGTCGTAGTTGGCCAGATAAACCAAACGCCCTTCAGCTGCCAGTCGTTCACGGCGGTTGACGGCCTCCCGCAGTTCGCGGGGTACCGCCGCGTGCAGGCGTTTTAGATTATCCTTGGTGATGTAATCCTGAGCGCCGCTTTTGACGGCGTCCACCGCCTTGTCTTCGCCGAGGGTCCCGGACACGAAAATAAACGGCATATCCTGATCGTACTGGCGTACGAGTTTCAGCGCACCCAGGCCGTTAAAGGTTGGCATGCTGAAATCCGAGAACACGATTTGCCAGCCCTGCTGCACATTTTGCAGCGCCTCAACCAGGTCATCTTCGCGGTCAACGCTGTGGTAGTCCAGGTCGTAACCCATGCGCCGCAACTCGCGCACCAGCATCAGCACATCATCTTCTACATCTTCGATGATCAAGGCCTTTAACGGTTCTCTCTTTTGCGGAACGCTCTGCATCGTAATTCACCTCTTTCCCTCCGCTATGCTGTTATTCACCAGCAGAGCATAAGTGGCAATGGTTAATCATTTTCAATTCGAGCTATTAATAACAACCTTAGCTTCACTCTGTTGTTTAGAGAAAGCCGCAGCGCTCTAGTAGGGTAATTCATTCAGCAACAGCCAGTACATGCCAAGATGCCCCACGGCTTCTACAAATTCGTTGAAATCAACGGGCTTTCGTACATAGCTGTTGGCGCCCAGATCATAGCTGCGTACCAGGTCTTCCTCATGCTTGGAAGACGTCAGGATTACCACCGGTAGCTTGCTGGTGTGCGGCTTCTCGCGCAGCCGGCGCAGTACTTCCAGACCGTCAATTTTGGGAAGATTTAAGTCCAGCAGCATCACTGACGGCAACACCGAGGCGTCGCGATCGGCGTGCGCGCCCTGGGCAAACAGGTAATCCAGGGCTTCAGCTCCGTCCCGGACGACGATGATCTCATTGCGCATATTGCTTTTTTTGAACGCTCGGAGTGCCAGTGCCTCGTCATCAGGATTATCTTCTACCAGTAATATCGGTTTGGTGTTCATATGATCTCTCCTTGTCGGGTGGCAGAGTGATATAGAAGGCTGCGCCCTTGTTAACTTGCGCTTGGGCCCAGATTTGTCCGCCGTGGCGTCGAATGATGCGCTGTACGGTTGCAAGACCGACGCCCGTTCCCGGGAAGTCCCTTGCGTCATGCAGACGCTGGAAGGCTCCGAACAACTTTCCGGCGTATTCCATGTCGAAACCGGCGCCGTTGTCCCTGATAACGAGGCCGGTGTCACCGTTGGCATTGTGGCCCTCAAGCTGGATTTTCGGTTCGGCACACTTGCCCGTGTACTTCCATGCATTATTAAGCAGATTTTCAAGCGCTACGCGTATCAGTTTGGGGTCGCCATACCCTATTAAGTTGGGAGCGATATCAATGTCCACTTTACGCTGCGGGTCATTGGTCCGCAGTTCTTCCACCACGCCACTGGCGATGGAACTCAGATCCAGTGGCTGACACTCAATTTCCGCCCGGCTGACCCGGGAAAGTTTCAACAGGTCGTCTATCAGCCCGCCCATGCGCTGAGCTGCTGAGCGGACTCGGGCAAGATAATCCTTGCCGGACTCGTCGAGCACATCCGTATAATCTTCGAGTAGCGCCTGACTGAAGCCATCAATGGACCGTAGAGGCGTTCTCAGGTCGTGGGACACCGAATAGCTGAAGGCTTCCAGCTCCTTGTTGGCATTTTCAAGCTCAGTTGTGCGCTCAGTTACACGCCGCTCGAGATTCATGTTCAAGTGCCTGATTTCCTGCACTGCCTGTACCCGATCATGGATATCTTCGATAACGCCTTTCCACTCCAGCAAGCGCCCATTGTCATCGATAATCGGTACGGCCCGCAGGTGAACCGATCGATAATCCTGAGTTTTTACATGCCACAGGCGCAGTTCCGCTACAAAAGACCGGGCGTTAACTGCGGCCGTGTGCCAGAAATCGTGCAGTTTTGCCCTGTCGTCGCTATGGAAGGCGTCCAGCCAGCCGTGCCCAATGTGAGTTTCGCGGGTCTGGCCTGTATAGGCATCCCAGGCTGGCTCTTCGAAGAGAAAGTTTCCCTGAATATCGGCGCGCCAGATCACTTCGGTCAGAGCATTGATTAAAGCCGTGTGGCGCAGCTGGGTCGCTCGCAACGCAGCTTCCGCCTCGGCACGCTCCTTTATCTCTTCACCGAGTTGCCTGTTAATGGACTCAAGTGCTGCGGTCCTGCGGCCTATTTCCGATAGCATGGCATTGAATGCGTCTACCAGGTAACCGATCTCATCGTCGGTGGTCTTTACTGCACGCAAGTCATAGTTCTGTTGTTCAACAACCTGTTGCGCCAGTTCGGTCACGCTCAGAATAGGGCGGGTGACGCGGGACTGAATCCAGCGCGATATCAACATTGAGATGGCCAGCGCCAGTACAGCCACCACGAGCACTATGCCAATGTCCCGCAACAGGCGCGCATTAAAATCGTAGATTGCCACGATGAGAATACTGCCAAGACTATTGCCTTCAGATACGATCTGGCGATTCAGGATCAGCTGACTACCGGTAACCTGAATCTCGCCCGCTGTCGGCAATTCAGCCAGCGCCAGGGTGGGCACGCCATTGGCGGCATACTCGGCGAAAAGCGTGTTATCTGAATCACGAATTTGCGCCGCCAGAATATTTGGCCGAATCCGCAGCAAGGCCAGTCTCTCCTGTGCAACGCCGGGGTCATCGAATTGCAGCGCGGCAATGCTTGCCTCCCCGATCAGGTCTGCCTGGGTCTGGAGATCCTGCACGGTTCGCTCACGGTAATCGCCCAGGTCGTAAACGATTTGGATCAGGCCCGCGATGAAGAGCGCCGTCATGGTCGTCAACAGTACGCCCATGGACAGCTTGAAACGGATAGAGCGTACACCGCTGAGCTGTTTCATTGTGCCGGATTCCTCACCCGCCGTGCGACGGATAGCAGCTGGGAGCTGACCCGCACGCCTTGGGCGGTCGTGGCCGCCAGGGATACGTCAAACCGCAGTCTGTCACCTTCGAGATCGAAATTGATACCACTGCCTGAATCGAGCCCGTTCGGGATATCCGTGACCAGCATCACGGCTTTACCCTGCATGCGATCAAGCCAGCGTGGTGCACTAGACAAAACTGATCGACCAATGAACAGCAGGTGCACACCGGAAGGTACCGCTGTAGTGTCATAGGCCCGCACGTTTAGCGGCCGGTTATGAACGTGCTGGCCCTTAATCGCCTGGTTCAACTCCTGCACAATATCCTTATCCGCAACAACGCCTATAACGATAGGGCTATCAGGTGCAGAAAAGGTGTCCGTCGGCCACTCCACATAACTGCAGAATTTATACAGAAAGGCGGCCTTGATTCGCGTCTCCAGAGTGGCTGCACCGACCTGTTGTGTCGGCGCTACTAAACACAGCATCATCCATACCCAGAATAACGAGCGTCCGACCATTGTTTTTTGCGTCCTCGTCATAACTACCTCAGAACCGTTGCAGCAACTGGACATAGATACTGCGTTCTACTTCGCTGCGTGATGTCGCACGGTCGAATTCGGGGTGCTGCGAGTCCAGAAGATTACGGGCGGTTAACGAGAGCTGGGTCTCTGGTGATGGCTGCCAGCCAAGACGAATATCCAGCGCGGTGTATGCCGGCACAGCGGTTGCCGAAAGTTTGCCAACATGACGCAACGTCAGATCAAGCTCATGCTGTGCGCCCAGATCCAGACTCGAGCGCAGCAGCCACTGGTTTGATGGGTCATTGGCCTCGGATTTGCCTCCATTCACATCATTACTGTCGGAATCGAGGTGCAGGTCCTCCTGCAGCAGCATCCCGCCGCCACTGATACGCCAGTGCTCAGACAGCTGATAGCCGCCCCAGAATTCAATACCGTAGGTTTCGGCTTCCAGCCCATTGTCGATGACGAAGACGCCACCCCCGATCGGCTCAACCGTACGCAGGTTGTCGTAGCTATGGTAGAAGGCGGTTGCTGAAACGGAAAATCGCTCCGACACCAGGTTCCGAAAGCCGATTTCCAGCGAATCAGCTACTTCTGAATCGAAATCGGCACCGCCCGCCAGGCTGGGATTAACCGCCGGCGCAAACAGTTCGCGATCCAGCCGCGATGGCGAGCGCACGCTGCGGGCCAGGGATGTCCAGAGAAGCTGCTGCGGATTCAGGTCCCAGGCGAGGCGGATGTTGGGCATGAACTCCAGATGGGAATAGGTATTGTGCTCCAGTCGCCCGCCCAGGGTCAGCCTGAGATCGGGTTGCAGCCGGATCTCGTCCTGCAGGAACAGGCTGCCCCAGCTGAGCTGCTTTTTCGCCGGCAAAAATGCCAGCGCAGCGCTGTTGCGGACATCATCCCAGGCAGATCTATAACCTGCGCCCCACACAATGTCATGGCGCTCTCCCAGCGACAGGTGATGCTGCACTTCAACATCCAGGATATCCAGTGTCTCGGCGAAGGTGCCGGGCTGCTCACGCTCTGTGCGGTCGTAGTAAGCCTGCAGCTGCACGCCGGACCCCTCGGCCAGCGTATGTTGCCAGCGGGTAAGGAGGTTGAGGCCCCGAACTTCGCCGGTGCCCGGCTGCGGTTGATCTTCTCTCCCGTCATACAGGTCTCCCTGTACACTAAGCTCGCCGGCGGCCGGCATATCGGCACGAAATCCCAGTTGGCCGATGCGTTGAGCATCCTGTGCGTTGCCGCCGCTCTCCCGCCGGGTGTCATCGACATTCAAGGCTTTGCCGTAGATACGGTAATGGCCACCGCGTGCCAGGGAGCCGCCATGGCGCAGTGCCATGCCCTGGTCAGTGTTGCCAGCTTCGACGACCGCCAGGCCGCCCTGGGTATCAGCGGCTGAACGGGTGATAACGTTGATCACGCCATTGACCGCATTGCTGCCCCAGGTCGTGGCGCCGGGCCCGCTGATCACTTCGATGCGCTCCACATCCTGCAGTAAAACATCCTGAATATCCCAGAATACGCCGGAGTACAGCGGCGTATACGCAATACGCCCATCGATCAGAACCTGCAATTTGTTGGCCGTGCCCGAGTTGAACCCGCGAGCGCTAATGGCATAACTATTGGCATCACGGCGCGCGACCAGCAAGTTCGGTGCCAGGCGCAGGGCTTCGGGCAGGCGGGTTGCGCCACTACGGCGGATGTCCTCAGCGGTAATGACGAACACCGATGCCGCTGCCTGCGACAGCTTCTCCGGCTTTTTTGATACCGAGCTGATCTCGATGCTGGCCAGCTCTTCCAGGCTGAGACTCATCAGATCGCGTGTGGCGTAGGAGGGGGGGGCAGCATCTGCGGGAAACGCCAGCAGTAACAGCGCCGACATCAGGCCAAGTTGGGTGAAAGGGCAACGCTTCCTGTGTCTGACAGGCCGATGCCTGTTAAGCAGGAATTGCCACAGTTTGACTGCATTATCCATACGGCATCCCTGCTAAGTCATCGCATATAAAGCTAGTCGATAATTGTGCAGCACGATAATTATTTTATTGAACCGGACAGACCGATATCTTTATATAAGCTGTGCAGCCGGGTTCATGTAGTCAATCTGGTTGTCATTTGTTGTCTGCTTTGCTGCACACAATGGATCTTAAGTCATCGATCACGTCACGCGGTTGCGACCATTTTCCTTGGATAGGTACAGCGCCGTATCGGCACTTGTGAGCAGGCTTTTGGGCGTGGTGCCATCGCCGGGGTAGATTTCACTGCAGCGACCCAATATCTCTGAACGCTGGAGGCCAATGATCACCCGGCCGGAGGCTGCGGATTATATGCTGATCCATGAACCGCTTTGCCATCTGCGCCATTGCGATCAATGTACCGCTTCTGGCGCTTGGTGTAACACCATTGCGCGGATTACAGGGCACTGCAGGCGTATTATTGCCAGCCTGGTTGCTGGCTGCAGTGGTTATCAGGCCACAATGCCATAATCCTGCACCTGTCTTGGGGCCTGTTATGGATGTTATCTATTTATACCGTTATCTTGGGTTGCTCTTGGCTCCTGTTGCCTGCAGTGGCTGTTCAGGACCCTGCTCAATCGCCGGATTAGCTCGCAGCCGTTGTGCCAGCAGGTCAACCAGCGCGCGCACCTTGGCGCTGGCGTAGCGGCCTTCGCGGTGCATTATATGAATGGGTCGCGGTGCCGGTTCACAATCGCTCAGCAGTACCTCAAGTGCGCCGCTGCTGATGTGCTCGGCGACCTGGTAGGACAGCACCCGGGTAATTCCCAGCCCCTGAACTGCCGCCTCAATAGCGGCATCGTTGGTGGTGACACTGAGGCGCGGTCGAATCCTCAAACTTTGAATCCCGGTTTTGGTGGTAAAACGCCAGTCCCCCAAGGCTGCGCCACTGCCGGCGCTTGAGGCGATAATGCTGTGGCCCTCAAGCGCCTGCAGCGTCTCGGGCCTGCCCTGTTGTTGCAGATAGGCAGGGGACGCGCAAAGCATAAGGCGTACCGAACCCACACGCAGTGCGCGCATGCTGGAATCAGGCAGCTCGCCGATACGCACCCCCACATCAACTCCTTCTTCCAGCATATTGACGATGCGATCCAGAAACAGGCTCGACATGCGAGTTTCAGGGTAGGTTTCCAGGTACTCGATCAGTGCCGGCAGCACGAAGATGCGCCCGAACAGGACCGGTGCTGTAACGGTCAGGTGGCCGCGGGGCTGGGCGTTGATTCCAGCGGCCGCATCCGCCGCGGCCTCGACATCGCTCAGAATACGCCTGGCATCCTCCAGGTAGCGCAGGCCCGCCTCCGTCAGGCGCACTATGCGTGTGGTGCGCTGCAATAGCCGAATACCGAGATTCTGCTCCAGTGCGGCTATGGCGCGGGTGACAGCGGGGGGAGAAATGCCCAGACTGCGGGCGGCAGCAGCGAAGCCCTGCTGTTCGGCGACGGCGACAAATACGCTCATGAGATGAAACTGATCCATAACTATTCCTTCAGATGGAATAATTAATTGTCTTTTTTGATAATTCTTCTGGCAAGTGATATTTGCCATCATGGCTTTTCACCGGCACAACAAGGCAAGGCCGATCAAGTTGCAGGCTCTGAGAGTCAGGAGGTACAGCATGGGACACCGATTCGCCGAGTTAGCCTTTACCGCCACGGTGCGCGAGGCGCAGCAAGCCATGGGTAGTCGCTCCAGCTATGCCAAGATGGAGCAGGGCGCAGACCATCATCACCGGCTGGGCCCGCGGGAAACGGATTTTATTGCAGCAAGAGACAGCTTTTATATGGCCAGTGTCAGTGAAACCGGCTGGCCCTATGTGCAGCATCGCGGCGGGCCGGCGGGTTTTGTCCGGGTGCTGGATGATGGCCATATCGGTTTTGCCGACTTCAGGGGCAACCGGCAGTACATCAGTACAGGCAATTTTCGCACCGACGACCGCGTGGCGCTGATCATGACGGATTACCCCAACAAGGCCCGTCTTAAGCTACTGGGGCGAGTGCGCGAACTGGATGCGCAAAGCGAGGCGCTGGTCACACTGATAGTGCCATACTACAGGGCGAGCATTGAGCGGGGATTCATTGTGCAGATTGAAGCCTTTGACTGGAATTGCCCGCAGCACCTTGTGCAACGCTATACCCAGCAGGAAATTGAACAGCAAATGCAGCCATTACGCGAAGAGAATCGGCGTTTACGGGCACAGCTCGCGGCCTCTGGACAGAGTCGGCAATCGACATTGCTTCCAGAGAATACGCGAAGAGAGCATACCCAAAAAATCAGGGGAACAAAGATGACACACGAGCAGCCAAGACCTCCGTTACCACCCTTTAGCCGCGACACGGCTATACAGAAAATCCGCCTGGCGGAAGACGCCTGGAATAGTCAGGACCCCGAACGGGTATCCCTGGCCTATACACCGGATAGCCGCTGGCGCAATCGCTCTGAATATGTCACCGGGCGGGAGCAGATACGTGGCCTGCTTGCGCGCAAGTGGCAGCGTGAACATGAATACCGGCTGATCAAGGAACTCTGGGCCTTTACCGATAACCGCATCGCTGTGCGCTTTGTCTACGAATGGCAGGATGACAACGGCGCCTGGTTTCGCGCCTGTGGCAATGAAAACTGGCTGTTCGACGATAACGGGCTGATGGCACAACGCCATGCCAGTATCAACGACGTGCCCATCACCGAGGCCGAGCGCAAGTTTCGCTGGCCCCTGGGGAGACGTCCCGATGATCATCCGGGCCTGACCGAGCTTGGCCTTTAGTGCAGTTCTGAACGAGATTGAGCCTGAAGCTGTTATTGCTTTCAGGCTCCGTCATGTCAGTGATTCGGCTGAGGAGGTTGGCGCAGAGCTAAGCGAGCAGGGCGCCCGGGTGCAGCCTAGCAGCCTAGCAGCCTGTCGGGCTTAACACTGATCTACTGCGGAAACGCCGATTTTGACCATTTTTCGTACTCTCTTTCGTTAAATAGAACCACTATTCGCCTTAAAAGAGCCCAAAAACTGACTTAAAACGGCCATTCCCTCGCTACGACCGGTCAAGTCCGACAGGCTGCTAGCGGCGCACGCTGCGAAAGCCGCCATCAACCCAGGTGACGGCTTCATAACAGCCCTGGGCCGACTGGGTGCCGCACTGGGAGCCGTGCAGGGACAGCAGCAACATGCGGTCGTTGTCCCAGTCGATAATCTGCCACTGGCGTACATGACGCTCCAGGATCTGGTTGTTGACGATAACCTTGAGTCCGCAGCCGGTGGCATCGCAGTACTGGGTGGCGGATGAGGTGCAGCTGTAGGTGCTTTCGTCGACGATCTCGTCCTCGATGCCATCGCGGTTGAGATCGATTACACGGATGGTACCGGGCTGATAACCGAGCTGACCACCCTGGTTGGCGGCACAGCTTTGCCGGGCGTCCCGGATCAGCTGGTCCGACAGTTCCGACGCCTGTGGCGCCGTACCGAGCAGGACGGCGGCGGTGCTGATCAGCAAAACAAAGATTGTTTTCATCGATTGACTCCTGTGGAAACGGCGGGTCTGCAGTCGCGCCCGCCTTTGATACCTCCACAGAATAGTTCAAACCCCCAAGTTACAGCGACAGGGATTGCCGCAGCCGATGTTGCGGTCGCGTGAAAAAGCGCTACTTGTGGCGGGGGCCGGGTAGGGGCAGCAGGGGCCTGGGCGGGAAGGGGGTGAGGTGTAGCGGGCTTTTTCTGCTTTTGTCTTCGATCTTTGATTCGACATTTTATATAAGCGCCAAAGTATTGTTTTTTATAGCCAAACAGGCTGTTTTTCGCTGGATATCGGGTACGGATAATGGCCACAGCCTTAAACCGAATCCAAACCAGGGAAACGCAATGAAAAATAAAAACATGTTTGTGAAACTGCTACCAGCCGCTGTGGCGCTGCTGGTATCGGGTCAGACACTGGCCAGCATTACACTCTATGATAACGAGGGGACGACCTTCAGTGCCGACGGCCTGATCAATGTCTTCTATACCCAGAGCAGCGTCGAGGGTGGCCCAATGGGCGACCGGGATCAGGCTCGGGTGCGCATGGGCTTTCTGCCCAACTGGATTGGCTTCAACATGACGAAGGAGGCGGGCGATCTTAAACTCGGTGCCCGTTCCTCGTTCTGGGTGACGGTTAACGACACCGATTTAAACCGCGACGCTGAAGGCCTGGGCACCCGCAGCGGCATAGACGTGCGTCAGTTCTACGGCACTGTGGATGGCGACTTTGGTCAGGTCTTGATCGGCAAGGACTTCGGGCTTTTCAGCCGCACCAATATTCTGTCCGATGAGCTGTTGCTCGGCCACGGGCAGGTGTCCGATACCCTGGGGCTGGTGGATGGCGGCAACGTGTCCTTCGGTAATATCGGCAGTGGTTATGTCTATCCCTTCCCGGTGGCGCAGATTACCTATCGCTCTCCGGTGGCCAGGGGTCTGCAGTTTGCAGGCGGCATCATGGATCCGAGCAAAACCGACGATGCGTCGTCCGAAGAGATGCCACGGTTTGAAACCGAGCTGACCTATCAGCGTGATTTCAATGGCGGTTCGTTCAAAACCTGGGTTGGCGGCCTGTATCAGAGTTCGGCTGCCGGCAGCGACAATGTCGATTCCCGTGGTGTGTCGGGCGGGGTGAACGTCAAGCTTGGTGGCCTGTCGCTCACAGCCTCCGCCGTGGATGGCCAGGGGCTTGGTACAGTGGCCGGATTGAGCAACCTGGTGACATCCGAAAACAACGATGTGCAGGGCTATCTGACGCAGGCATCCTACACATTGGGTGCAAACCGCTTTGTTTTGTCCTATGGTGAGAACGAAAGCAGCAATGATCCGCTGTTGATGGGGACGGATGCCGAATACTCCAATGCCGCCGTTGCCGTATTTCACGATGTCAATGAAAATCTAAAGTTAGTGGCAGAATTGAATCGTACCGAAGTCGCCGTGGGTGGTTCTGACTTCGAGGATACCGACACCATCGCAGTCGGTGCAGTACTGACCTGGTAATACGAACAGGTCGCGGTGACGCGGTTGTGGATACTGGTTACCCCCTTCTCCAGTATCTGCAGCCGCGTTTTTATTTGCGCTCTAGTCTAGTACTTAAGTACTGTGTAGCCGCCGGTGCTACCTTGGTTTTAACGTTTAATTAACATTAAATACGATACTAATCAGTAATTTAGGTGGATGTTTGAACGTTGTTCCTAAGTAGTATTTAAGCTGTGCCCTGCTACCGCCTACAATAGAACCTGACCTCTTTTCTGACGCTGATACTCCCGGGGAGGCTAGCGTTGATCCTTGATGACCTCCAGCCACCTGCAACGACGGCGGTGAGCTACAGCACCGACCCTGCCACGGCAGCGCGCGAACTGTGCGATAGGCTGCGCAGCCCTAACCTGGGGTTCGTGCTTTTTTTCTGCTCCGCCGAGTATGATCTCGAAGCCCTGGGCGCTGCACTGCAGACCGGGTTCGCAGGCGTTGGCCTGGCCGGCTGCACCACGGCGGGTGAAATTACCCCCCAGGGCTACGGTCAGGGCTGCGTAACGGCCATTGGCTTCGATGCCCGCGGCTTTGCCATTGAAGGCCAGCTGGTGAAGCAGATCGGGCGCTTTTCCCTGACAGACGCCCAGGCGGTGGTTGAAAGCCTGACGGCGGGCTGTCGTGCCCGCAACCTGGCACCCATAAAGCGCAATACCTTTGTTCTTACCCTTCTCGATGGGCTGTCGAGTCAGGAGGAACTTTTTCTGGTGGCGCTTAATTCTGCCCTGGGCAGTATTCCCAATTTTGGTGGCTCGGCCGGTGATGACATTCACCTGGCCAATACCCATGTGTTCTTCGAGGGCCGTTTTCATACCGATGCCGCCGTGGTTTTAATGTTCAATACCCGCTGCGATTTCGAGGTATTTTCGAGCCACCATATCGAGCACCCCGGAGAGAAAATGGTGGTAACCGGCGCCGATCCGGACAGCCGTACCGTGACTGAACTCAATGCCGAGCCCGCCGCGCTTGAGTATGCCAGGATGCTGGGGGTCTCGGTGGCGGAACTCGACTTTCGTGCCTTTGCGCTCAATCCCGTGGCGGTGCGTATCGGTGACGATTACTACGTACGCTCTATTCAGCGAGTCAATGCGGATCTGAGCATGACGTTTTACTGCGCGGTGGAGAAGGGCATCGTACTCACAACCATGCGCCCGGGCGCCATGCTGGAAAACCTCGATGCCGAGTTTGCACGCATCGAACAGGCCATAGGCACACCGCGGCTGGTGATTGGCTGCGATTGTTTCCTGCGTCGCCTTGAGTCCGAGTGCACCGGGCTTGATACGACCATGTCCGATTACCTGCAGGCGCACCGCGTCATTGGCTTCAACACCTATGGTGAGCAGTTCAACGGCATGCACCTTAACCAGACCTTCACCGGTGTGGCGATCGGAGGCTATCGTCATGACCTGCGTTGATGCGGTGCTGCGGGCCCGCTGCCCATGAGTGTCTCCGCGCAGCTGCTTGAGCTGCAGGCGCGTATCGCGGATCTGGAGAAGGACAATGCCAAGCTGCGCAAGATCAATGGCGCCCTGATCGAACGGGTCGAATCCGGTGGTGGTCATCGCGCCGATCCTTACGGCGCCTTCGAACATTCCGTGGTGCTGGCCGAGCAGGTACGCGAACGTACCGAAGCGCTTAACAGTGCGCTGCTGCAGATCAAGCGCAGCAACCGTGCCCTGACCCGGGCCAGTGAAGAAGCCGAGATGTCGCAGCAGCGGCTGATCGATGCAATTGAAAGCATATCTGATGCCTTCGTACTCTTTGATCGCGACCGGCGCATTCTGTTGTCCAACAGTCATTTTCGGGCCTTCTGGGACGGCACCGGAATTCGCATTGAAGACGGCACCACCATTTCAGATCTCAAGCGCCTGGCCCATGAGCATGGGCTGATTCTGGAGGAAAGTGGCTCCCAGGCGGGCTCCGGCAGCCCGGTCATGAAACTGGCCAACGGCCACTGGATGCAGGTCAACGAAAAGGTCACCAGTGACGGTGGCCTGGTGGTGCTCTATACCGACATCACCGAGCTCAAGGCCTTCGAGGAGGCAAAGCGCGAACGGGCGCTGGCACAAAAATCCCGTTTGCTGCAGAGCCTGGTCGACCACCTCTCCCAGGGCGTTGCACTGGTGAACGGCCAGGGCGAGCTTGAGGTCTGGAATCATCGCTTTATTCAACTGAGCGGCATTGATCCTGCGCAAGTGCCCCAGCAGCGCCTGTTCACCGAATTGCTGGCCGGAGGTGATGTGTCCGTGCTGGCGCCGATCACGGCGCTGCAATGCACTGATGGCGTCCTGGCGCTGGAGCAGACTCTGCCCGATGGCCGGGTACTGGAGATTCGCACCCATCCCATGCCCACCGGCGGTTACGTCAATACCTATACCGATATTACCGAACGGCATCGTTACGCCGAAACCCTGCGTGAAAGCGAGCAGTGGATCCGTCTGATAACCGACCATGTGCCCGCCCTGATTGGCTATGTGGGCGAGGACCTGCGCTACCAGTTCAGCAACAAGGTATATGACGAGTGGTATGGCTGGCCGCGGGGCGAGCTGAATGGTCGCCTGATCAGTGAGGTGCAGGGCGAGACGCAGTTCCGCAAAATTCGGCCCTATATGGAGCGGGCCCTGGCCGGCGAGAGCGTGACCTTCGAGATCGACGAGAGAAACCTTCACGGTGAAATGCGCTGCATGCTGAAGTCCTATGTGCCGAACCTGGACAGCAGCGGGCGAGCCGTGGGCATTTTCGTCATGATCCGCGACATTACCGAGCGGCGTCGCACTGCCCATGCGCTTGAGCAGGCCTATCAGCACCTTGAGCAGCGAGTGGATGAACGCACCACCGAGCTTAGGGCGCTGAATGACAAGCTGCGCCAGGAGATCCATGAGCGCGTCGCGATCGAGGCGCGCCTGCGTGAAGCCAAGAAGGAGGCGGAGCAGGCGAACCTGTCCAAGACCAAGTTCCTCGCCGCCGTGAGTCATGATCTGTTGCAACCGCTCAATGCCGCCCGCCTGTTTACCGGTGCGCTGCAGGAGCAGGACATGGCGGAGCCGGTGTCACGCCTGGTGGGGTCAGTCAACAACTCCCTGGCCGATGTCGAGAGCCTGCTCAGCACTCTGGTGGATATATCGAAGCTGGACGCTGGCGTGATTACGCCGGATATCAATGCCTTTTGCGTACGTGACCTGCTGCAGAATATCGCCAATGAATACAGTCAGGTGGCGCGCAAGGAAAATCTGCAGCTGCGCTTTGTCAGCAGTGATGCGGTGATTCGCTCTGACAGCCAGTTGCTGGCGCGCATACTGCGCAACTTCCTCTCCAATGCAATGCGCTACACCGAGACCGGCCGGATTCTATTTGGCTGCCGTCGGCGCCGCGACAGTCTGCTGATCGAGGTGTGGGATACCGGTATCGGCATTGCCGAGGAGAAACTCACCGAGATCTTCCTGGAGTTCAAACGCATTCTGCCCCAGGGCGGTGGTCATCATGACAAGGGGCTGGGGCTGGGTCTTGCCATCGTCGACAAGATCTCCCGTATTCTGGGGCATCAGGTGGCTGTCACTTCGGTACCGGGGCGCGGTTCGGTGTTTTCCGTGGAGGTGCCACTGGGAACCCTGGAGCCCCGCAGTGAGAGCGGGCAGCTCAACCGCGAACCAGCTCAGGCCTGGCTCGACAATGCGCGCCTGTGGGTGGTGGATAATGATCAGGCTATCTGCGATGGCATGGCCACCCTGATGCAGGGCTGGGGCTGCGAGGTTGTGACCGCCTTGTCGCTGGCGGACCTGGAACTCAAGGTGTCGGTGGCGGATGGCCCGGTGGATCTGCTTATCGTGGACTATCACCTGGACAACGACGAAAACGGTATCGATCTGGTGGCCGAGATCAAGCGTCAGCGCAGCGATGACCTGCCGGTGCTGATGGTCACCGCCAACTACAGTCATGAGCTCAAGCAGCAGATCCGCGATCTGGGCTATCTGCTGATGCACAAGCCCGTGCGGCCCATGAAGCTCAAGACCACACTCAATCACCTGCTGAACGCGCGTGTCTGAATGTCTTGGTGCCGTGCGTCTTTAACCTTGCATGAAGCGCGGTGTAAGGAGGGTAACGCCTGAATGAACAACTGGCGTAAGGCTGGATGAAGGGCTGAAATAGAGTCCTGCGCTGCGGCAGAGCAGCGCAGCGGCTTGAAGGTGTCATCCGGATTTGTGAGCGGCAGGTGCTTTTTTAACGGCGCAGGTATTGGGCGAAGTCGATATTGCCGGCCGAGAGCACGGCCTGGATGCGGTTATGCACACCGAGCTTGCGCAGTATTGCCGAGACATGAGCCTTTACGGTGGTTTCGGCGATATGGAGGTTGTAGGCAATCTGCTTGTTGGACTCCCCCGTAGCCATGCGCTCGAGTACGAGCAGCTGACGGCGGGTCAGGGAGGACAGCAACTCCACCGGGATACGGCTTTCGTCATTACGGTTGCGGCGGCTTTCGGGCTTGCTGGCCCGGATGATGTCGGAGGGTAGATAGACGTTGCCATCGAGAATCTGTTGCAGTGCTTCGGTCATCTGTTCGCGCGGCGATGATTTGGTAATGAAGCCCACGGCGCCGTAGGTGATGGCCTGCAGCACTATCTGCTTGTCCTCTTCGGCGGAAACGATTACCACCGGGACTGTGGGGGCTTCATTGCGCAGTGTAATCAGACCGTTCAGGCCGTGCATGCCCGGCATGTTCAGATCCAGCAGGATAAGATCCAGATCGTCCTGCTCCAGTGTCAGTGCCAGCGCGCTATCAAGGCTCTCGGTTTCGATGGTTTCGCACCCCGGCAGGCTGGTGCGGATGACGTTGGTAATAGCTTCACGGAATAGCGGGTGATCATCTGCAATCAGTATCTTGTACACGAGGTCTCTCCGTTATAGTTATTATCCGACAGTGCGGTTGTGGCCGCGGGTACTAGGCGCCGGTGACCGTTGCTATTAATTCTGCGTTCGCATTGGGCCATAGTTTCCAGAGAAAACTCAATGATGAAGCATCTCTGCTTCATGGCGTAACCTGCTGGCTCAATAGCCCTATCTTAACCCCTGCCCGGCGGCTTGGCTCGGTTAGTCTGGGTGTTGTTACGTGCTGGCCGTCGCTGTTAATGGGCGTCAGTCAGTGGAACCGGCACGGCAGGCTCCACCGGTAGCTGCGCATCCTGCCAGCCATCGCTGCCCTCGGGGTACCAGTAGAGCCTAGTATAACCCCAGCTGGCGGCGCGTTTTGTCGCATTCCAGGACATCCAGCAGTCGGCCCGGCAGTAGAACACCAGCGGCCTTGTGTTGTCCTTGTCCCGAAGCGTCGCCAGCTGAACGCGAAAATAGTCTTCCCAGCGGGATTCAAGTACGCCCTTGCCGACATTGGGCAGCCAGTAGCTGCCGGGGATCTGCAGGCGGACTTCCTGCTCGATAAAGACACCAGTGCGCCACTGGAGCGCCTGTACATTCAGCAGCGCTGTATCGGGACGCTGTTGCAACAGCAGCTGCAGTGCGGCGGTATCGAGGGTGCGGGCCTGGTCGATAGCCGCCGGTGTCGGGCTGCGATACCGGGCAATGCGGTAGCCATCGGCGGAAAACAGTGTTGCGTCATTTCCGGCGGTTTCGCTTTGCGCCGCCGACAATGGCAACGACAGCGCCATGGACAGACAGAGAATAGAGTGCAGGGTGCAGCTTTTTATATTCATGCCCTAATTAGAACGCGCCTTCCAGGCAGGAAAAATTCTACCATGGCGCCTAATACCCAGTACTAAAGTACTGCTTTTGGCGAAAGGGCGCAGCCTCAAAGGCGCTGACTGTTGCTTAGTCTGCGCATCACCTGCCAGTGATAGCAGCGGGAAAGCAATGGCCTGATGAGCGGCAGGCCAATCAGCCAGGCCAGGGGCTTGAGCCGCGGCACCCGGCGCATCAGCAGGATGTAAGCATCCAGTTCACTGTGAATGCGACCTTGTGCATCCTGCACGTGAAGCTCGGTGAGTGCCTTGTATGGGTCTATGCCAAGGCGGCGCAGTTCCGTCTCACGGCCGCTGATGTCGAACCAGCAGATGGCATCGGCGCCTGTGCCTGCCAGCTTCTCATAGCGCGCACGGTCACGCCGGCAGCGGGGGCAGGCGCCATCGTAGTAGACCGTGATGGGGTGGAGAGCATTCATGAGGGTTCTGGATTCTGCTGCTGGTATCTGTAACCTTAGACAAGGCTCCTGGATTCAGGTGCACTAGAAGGTTATTGATGCGGATAATGGCTATCGCCTCGGCATGCAGGGAGAGATAGTATGGCTGCAAAAAAACTGCTGGGGCTGCTGGCGCTGGGCGTGATGGCCGTGATGTTTTTCCCCGACGGCGAACGCACCCAGAGCGAGGGGGTGCTGGTTGAACAGTTGCCGCGTCAGGCGCCGGTCAGCCGTGCCCCCTTTGATCATGAAGGCTATCGTATCGACGCGCTGGCCGAGTTCGAGATAGACGCACGGGTGCTGGGCAAGGAGCGCTACTGGCTGGATCGGGAATCGGATCTGTCTAAATATGATCTGGCGCTGGGCTGGGGGGTGATGTCCGACAGCCGGGTGCTGGAGCGTATCGACATTCGCCAGTCGGGGCGCTGGTATCGCTGGCGTACCGAACAGTTCCCGGTGCCACGTCAGCAGATCGAACAAAACAGTGCCAACATGCACATGGTGCCGGCCGACAGCTATGTGGAGCGGCAGATCGCGTCCGTCAAAACCGGCGATCTGGTGCGTATCAGCGGTTACCTGATCCGGGCGACCGGCGCCGATGGCTGGCGCTGGCAGAGTTCCCTTACCCGGGATGATGTCGGCCGCGGGGCCTGCGAGGTTATTTACGTTGAATCCATCGAAATACTCTAACCGCCCCTGAAACAAGGAATTCTGCCTATGGACGCTCAGCACACGCGGGACTATCTGCTTGGCAAGCCCGAAGCCTGGGAAGACTATCCCTTTGGCCCTGGTCCTGCGGTGTTCAAGATACGGCAGAAAATGTTCGCGTTGCTGATCACCGACAAGAATGGGGCGCGCCTGAACCTCAAATGCGATCCGGTGCAGGCGCAGATGTTGCGGGATCTGTTCGAGGCGGTAAGGCCCGGCTATCACATGAACAAGCGCCACTGGAACACGGTGCTGCTGGATGGCTCGCTGCCGGACGGTGAAGTGCAGCGCATGATTGACCATTCCTACGGCCTGGTGGTGCTTGGTCTGAAGGTGGTGGAGCGCAAGGCGCTGGAACTGGCCTGGGGGGTGGAGGAATTATACCGTTAACTTCGGAAAGCTTTTGCGACATTAAATTCTTATACCGTTATCATATTCACCTTTCACCTTTCACCTTTCACCTTTCACCTTTCACCTTTCACCTTTCACCTTGCCTCCCCCCGCTGCACGCTCGGGGTTGAAACCGAGAATTGCCAACAGGGCGAACACCAGGGTTGCGCCTGCGGTAATGGCCAGGGCCAGCAGGTTCAGCTGGCCATAAAGGGCGTGGCGCACCAGTTCCACGGCGTGGGTAAAGGGGTTGGCCAGGCACAGCCAGTAGAGCCACTCGCTGGCTTCGCGCATCTTCCACAGCGGGTAGAGCGCGGACGAGATAAAGAACATTGGGAATATGACGAAATTCATCACGCCGGCGAAATTTTCCAGCTGACGTATATGGGTCGACAGAAAGAGTCCTATGGCTCCCAGCAGCAGGGCGGTGAGGAAAAGCGCCGGCAATGCGGTTATGTAGCCCAGCAGCGGCGGGTCGAAATCGACGCTAAGCCAGGCGAGGGCGAGAAATGCATACACCTGGGTCAGTGAAATAAGCCCGATGGCCATGAGCTTGCACAGCAGCAGCCAGCTGCGCGGTAGCGGGCTCATCAGCAGCACCCGCATGCTGCCCATTTCGCGGTCGTACACCATCGAGAGTGAACTCTGCATGCCGTTGAACAACAGGATCATGCAACACAACCCCGGCGCTATATAGGTCTCGTAGGTGATGTAGGTTTCATAGGGTGGAATGATCGCCACGCCAAGGGCGGCGCGAAAGCCGGAAGCAAACACCACCAGCCACAGCAGCGGGCGCACCAGAGAGCTGAGAAAACGGCTGCGCTGCTGTACAAAGCGCAGATACTCGCGCATCAGAATGCCGACGAAGCAGTGCCCGTAGGCGGGCAATCCCGCGGTGAAGCCCGTGCCGACGTCAGTGCCAACGAGTCTGCTGTCACTTGGCTGATCTTGTCTGTGGTCCCCATTCGGATGTTCGCGGCTGGCGGGTTCGGTAACAGGCCCCGTACCTGGAACAGCAGCAGGTGCAGCGCTTATGCGGGTATTCATGGCTGCGACTCCTGCTGTTGTGGGTCTGTAAGCTGGGCGAAGGCCTGTGTCAGGCTTATCGTATGGGTGCGCCGGCAGAGGTCAGCGGCGCTGTTATCGGCGCGCAATTTTCCCTGGTGCAGCAGCAGTACCCGGTCATCGGTATCGATTTCCTCGATCAGGTGGGTAGCCCAGAGTACGGTGAGACCGTCTTCATGGCACAGGCGGCGCACATAGTCGTTGAGAGCGGCGCGGGTCTGGGTATCCAGGCCAACGGTGGCTTCGTCCAATAGCAGCACAGAGGGGCGATGCAGCAGTGCGCGGGCGATCTCAACGCGCCGACGGTGGCCGCCATTGAGGTTGCGTACCCGTTCATGCAGCCGATCGCCCAGGTCCAGACGTTCGAGTTCCGCGCGCATGCGTGTCTGTACATCCTGCCGACGCAGCCCCTGCAACGCGCCATGGTAGGCCAGGTTCTGTGCCACGCTCAGATCCAGATCCAGGGTGCCCTGCTGAAACACCACGCCCAGGCGGCGCATCACGGCCCCGGCATGCTGGCGAATCGGCAGGCCAAAGAGGCGGATATCGCCTTGCTGGGGCGCCAGCAGCCGGGTCAGCAATCCGAACAGGGTGCTCTTGCCGGCGCCATTGGGCCCCAGCAGGGCATTGAAGCTGCCGGGCAGCAGTTCAAAACTCAGGTCGCTCAAGGCGGCACGCGAACCGTAGTTGAACCCCAGTTTTTCGACGACGATGGCCATCAGGGTTTCACCGCCAGGCCCCAGGGGTAGCGGCCCACCTTGATCGACTTGATCACCTTGAGCTTGTCGACATCGATGACCGACACATCGCCGCTGATGCCATTGGTGCTGAGCAGGCGTGATTCGTCGCTGTTGAACGCCAGATGCCAGACGCGTCGGCCGACCAGCAGGTAGTCCAGCACCTCATAGGTTTTGGCATCCACCACGGCGATATGATTCGCAGGGCCGAGCGCCACGAAACCATAGCGGCCATCCTTGCTGAGCTTGATGCCAACCGGCTGAATCTTGTCGCGGTGCACGCCGCGAATTTCAAAGTTCAGCCTGTGAACGATCTGGCGGGTGCTGACATCAACCACGGCCACGGTGCCGCCGATTTCGGAGCTGGCCCAGAGCAGGGAGCCATCCTGGTTGAACTCCACGTAGCGCGGGCGCTGATCCACCAGGGTATTGTCGACCAGTTCATTGGTCGCGGTATCTATCCAGTGCAGCATGTTAGTGGTTTCGCTGGTGTTGATGACCCACTTGCCATCGGGGCTCACCGCCATGCCTTCGGGCTCCACGCCGACATCGATCTGGGCCACCACCTCGTGGCTGTTCACATCGACGACCGTCACCAGGGCATCATCTTCGTTGGCGACATAGAGCAGCTGGTCATTGGGGTGCAGCACGAACTGTTCCGGGTCTTCCCCCGACGGCAGGCTGGCGATGATCCTGTGCGTGGCCAGATCCATCACCTGTACGGTGTCGGAATCGCTGGCACAGATGTAGAGCTTGCTGCCGTCGCCGGAGAGGGTAATGCCCCGCGGGCGCTGACCGACGTCAAAGGTGTTTATGACTTCAAGGCTGTCCAGGTCGATCAGTGAGAGGGTGTCATCCTTCTCGTTGGAAACGTACACAACGTCCGCCTGGGCGCCGCTCTGATATCCCAGGCTTAACAGGCCCAGCGTCAGGCAGGAGGCGAGGCGATGCCGGGCGGCGTGTTTGAGGCTCATTGGGCGGCTCCATCTGTTTTGTCTGTGGCGTAGGCTGAGGCGCAGCGGCTTTCGGGTGCATCGAAGCCAAGGCTGTCGAGGTCGGTCACTGGGTGCAGAATGCCTTCCTGCGGAGACTGGGATACCAGCGCCCTTGGGTGTACCAGGGCAATGGGCTGGCGCAGCTGGCCGCTCCAGGGGCGATAGCTCAGCTTGCGGCCCTTAAAGGCGGCCAGCGAGAAATCGTCGGAGAGCAGAAAGGTGCGCAGCACGGGTGCTTCGGCCTGCTGCACTCGCGTGACAGCCTCGGCAATGGAGCGCACCGCCGCCCAGGCGGCGTAATCGCGGGCGTGCATCCAGCGCCCGCTCTGGGCTTCGAAGCGGCTTTGCAGCTGGGCGGCGCCCCATTGCTCAATCACCCGATGCCAGGCCACGGGCGTCAGCCCCTGGGTGCCAGCTACCGGGCGGGGTAGCCAGCTGTTGTAGAGCACATATTCGCCAAAGTCGCCGCGCTCATCCGCCAGCAGTACAACATCGTAATCGCCGCCCTGGGTGAACAGCGGCATTTCCTTCTGGGCGGTGCGGCGCAGATCGGTATCAAAGCTCCAGGTTTTCTCGTCGATGATCTTGCCGCCAAAGCGTTTGGCGGCGCGGTGCAGCCCCCGGGCGTAGGCCTGATCTTCGGGCTGGTTGCCGACAATCAGCAGCCAGTTGCGCCATTGGCGCGATGCCAGCCACTGGGCCAGAGCATCGGTGAGCATGGCACGACTCGGCAGGGTATGGAGCACATTGCCAAGGCACTGATCGGTGCGCAGTGCGTCATCACTGCTGCCGGCATTGAAGATAAGGGCGCTGCCTCCCAGGGCCTCGCTGAGGCGGGCAAGTTCGCTGGCGGGCAGGTCCGCCACAATCAGATGGATACCGCTGGATTGCCAGGCGAGCGCCTGACTCAGCAGTGTGTCGGGATCGTCACTGCTCAGCTGATCCAGCTGGTAATGGTGCTTGAGGAAGCGGCCGCTGCTGTTGCTGTCGGCAATACCAAGCTCGGCACCGCGCAGGCCGGAATCCCGCGGTTCCGGCAGCACATTGGACAGTGCGGGCGGGGTTGCGGGTCTGTAACTCAGGTAGCCGACACGCACCTCGAGCCCGGCATCTGTGGACTTGTCTGCAGCGACCGTGAAAGCGGCGTCAGCGGCCTGGGACGGAGTCTGGAGTAGCCACAGCAGCAGGCTTGTGCTCAGGCACAGGCTCAGGCGTTGATACAAATGAAGGCAAGGCATGATCCAACCCTATTCCCTGTGATTATTCTTATGGGCATGACAACCCAGCATAGGGCGCAGGCAAAGGGCGCGAAATATGCAGAAAGTACCGATCGACTGGTACTGAAGTAGCATTTTCGGGGCAGTGGCCAGGCCGCGGCCGCGGCATTGGGTGAGACATAGTGGTAAAGGTGGGGCCGCAACTTGTTGTATGGATCGGCAACAGTGGAACTCTGCCGCCGGCGCTTTGCATGGCAGGGAAGATGGGCGATAATCCGCCGCGTTTCCCGCGTGCCGCCCCTGCGGATCACGCCTTCTGTTTGCGGACGAGTAGCCCATGAGTGAAGCCATTCCCAACCTGCAGTCGCGCTTTGAGCGCCTGCGGGCCAACAAGCTGTTTGAAGCCCTGGTCATCGGCATCATCATAGTGTCGGCGTTGCTGGTCGGCGCCAAAACCTACTCGGAGACCAGCCGTTTCGAGCAGGCTTTGCGCGTACTGGATATGGGGGTGACCGCCTTTTTCCTGATGGAAATACTGATTCGCATGGCGGGCGAACGCCGTCTGCGAGATTTCTTCACAAAGGGTTGGAATGTATTTGATTTTATTATCGTGACTGCCAGCCTGGTACCGATGGATGACTCGGAGCTGGTACTGCTGGCGCGGCTGCTGCGCATCTTCAGGGTACTGCGGCTGGTGTCGATGATCCCCGAGCTGCGCATGCTGGTGACGGCGCTGTTCAAGTCCATCCCGCGCATGGGCTATGTGGCGCTTTTGATGTTCATCATTTTCTATATCTATGGCGCCATCGGCAGCTTCCTGTTCCACGAAGTGAACGAGAAGCTGTGGGGCAATATAGCGCTGGCCATGCTGACGCTCTTCCAGGTGGCCACCTTCGAGAGCTGGGCCACGGCGGTGCTCTATCCCACCATGGAGTATTTCCCCTACAGCTGGATCTACTTCATCACCTTTATCTTCCTTAACTCCTTCGTGTTCCTGAACATGATGATCGGCATAGTGCTGGATGTGATGCAGAAGGAAAGCGTGCAGATGGAACTGGAAACCGGCGAGGGCGAGGCAGCGGAACTGCATGGCCTGCGTAGCGATGTACAGGCCATGCGCGAACAGCTGTCACGCATGGAGGCACTGCTGCAAAAGCGCGAGTGATTGACCTGGAGGTCCATAATGGGTTCGGTTCTGGTAGGCCGAATCCAGATTCGGCTAGTCCCGGTGCCGGCCTGCATGTAACAGGCGCCGCCGAGATTTGTACAGTCGAGCCTGTGGCCGGTGCTCTGTCCGATCACGGGCCCGTGCGGTTCTAGCAGATGTTGATAACGCAACCGGCCGAAGCGGGCCTTTGCATGGTGTCAGAATTCGGGAGCTTCTTGATGCTGCGCCTGGATGCACGATGAGCCTGCTGGCCCTGGTCAGCGCTTCCTGCTTTTTGCTTTATTGGCTTGCCGTTCGTGGCGGCCCTTCTATTTATCTGGTGGACAAATAGGTTCCCTCCCTATTTGCCCGTCACGCCAGAAAAACGGGCGCAAGTGCATGGACTTGCTGGTTTTTCTAGCGTTCGCATTGGCCTGCGGCCAATGATGAAGCAAGGAAGGGGCGCCCCTGCGGGATGGCGACAGGCGTTAGTTCAGGTCGCTGGCGTAGCTTGTTTCGATCGCCTGCTCGGCCTTGGCGGCTTCCCCGGCCAGCAGATCAAACCACTTTTCGCCATCCTTCACGTTGCCCTTGAACCAGCTGTAAACGGGCTCGGCCGCTTTCTTGAAGGCATCCTTCTGTTCGGGGGTCGGTACATAGACTTCGCCACCGGCATTGCTGAAGTCCTGGTATGCCTTGATGGATTTGCGCTTGGGCGAGGCAAAGGTGGCCTGCTGCAGCGCCGAGAAACCGTCCACGATCACGCGGCGCATGTCTTCGGGCATATTGAGGAAGCTCTCGTTGTTCATGAACCAGTAGGCGGACATGTAGGCATGGCCATCCAGGGTAATGTACTTGAGGCCGGCTTCGGGGAACTTCATGCTCATGATATCGGTGATGCCGTTTTTGGAGCCTTCAACCACGCCGGTCTGGAAGGAGGTGAAGAGTTCCGGCCAGGGAATCGGCGTCGGGCTGGCGCCGAGGGCTTTCACCAGCTCCTGGGGCAGGTCTGATACCACGGTACGGATCTTCAGGCCTTCGATATCCTTGGGAGTCTGGACGGTGCGTTTGGTGTTGGCAAAATTGCGCCAGCCGCCGGTGTTACCGATGGTCATCAGGCGCACGCGGTTGTCGGAGTCTTCGAGGATGGACGTGCGCAGTTCGCGGGTGAAGTCACCGGCCAGCACGGTTTCGGCCACACGGTCATCGCGCAGCAGGTAGGGCAGATCCAGTACCTGGACATAGGGGAACATGTTGCCCACACCGCTGGCAGTGGAGATAAATACGTCCACGGATCCGTCTTCCAGTGCCTGCATGCACTCGGTGCCGTTGGCGCACAACTGGGTGCCGATAAAGAGTTCCACGGCGATCCGTCCGTTGGAGTGGGCTTCAACGAAGTCCTTGAACACCACGAGGCCGTCGTAGTCTTCGTCGTTTTCGTTGGAGTTGGCCACGGCCCGCAGGTTGAACTCGGCGGCAGAGCTGAGGGCGCCGAACAGCAGGGTGGCGCTGGCCAGGGTGCCCACCAGGGCAGATTTGAGTTTTTTGTTAATCACCATGGGTGGATCCTCTTTGATTCTTGTTGTGGATACGGTTGGTCTTGGTCTTGATGGTGAGACGGATACAGCGTCTGTGTGTCCGTCGGCGTTAAGTGCGTCAGGCAAGCCCAAGCCATCGGGGGATGGTCATGGACAGTACCGGGAAGAAGGTAATCAGGAATATGACCACTATCTCGATAAACAGGAACGGCAGTATGGATTTGGCAATGGCTTCGACCTTTTCCCCGGACACGCTGGAGGCGACGAAGAGCACCAGGCCCATGGGCGGTGTTGCCAGCCCCACGGTCAGGTTGACGCTCATGATGATGGCGAAATGAATCGGATCCACGCCTATGCCGATAAATACCGGCGCCAGTATGGGCCCCAGGATAATGATCGCGGGACCGGCATCCAGGAACATGCCGACGATGAACAGCAGAATGTTGATCATGAACAGCAGCATCAGCGGATTGTCACTGATGCTCAGCACCCAGGTGGCCAGCTGTTCGGCGGTGTGGGACAGGCTCACCACTGTCTTGAAGGCAATGGCGGCACCGACCAGCAGTAACACCACGGCGGATGACTGGGCGCTGCGGGTGAAGATGCCCGGCAGTTCACTGATCTTGACCGTCTTCATGACCCAGATGCTCAGCACCAGGGCGTAACCTACGGCTACGGCCGAGGCTTCGGTGGGGGTGAAGATACCGCCCAGTATGCCACCCAGAATGATGACCGGCGTCAGCAGCGGCAGGAAGGCACTTTTGGTGGCGGTGGCCCGCTGTGGCCAGGTCTGTTTGGGGCCTGCGACCGGGAAATCATAGCGCTTGGCCATCAGGGCGATCACCGCCATCAGCCCAAGACCCACCAGAATGCCGGGCACAACACCGGCGGCAAAGAGCGCTGCCACCGACACTTCCATGGTGTAGGCATAGATAATCATGATGCCGGAGGGCGGAATGATCGGGCCTATGACCGAGGATGCGGCGGTAATGGCGGCGGAAAAACGTCTTGTATAGCCGTTTTTCTCCATGGCCGGAATCATCATCGAACCTATGGCCGAGGTATCCGCCACGGCGGAACCGGACAGGCCGGCGAACAGCATGCTCGAGAGCACGTTCACATGGGCCAGGCCGCCGCGCACATGGCCGATAAAGGCCTGGGAAAAGTTGACCAGGCTCAGCGTAATGCCGCCCCGGTTCATCAGTTCGCCCGCCAGCATGAAAAACGGGATGGCCATCAGCGGGAAGGAGTCGATGCCGTTATAAATATTGCGAAACAGCATGGGAATGTCCCGATCCATGCCCTGGGCCAGCAGCATGATGCCGGGGGCCGACAGCATGGCAAAAAACACCGGCATGCCAATCAGCAGGAAAATCAGGAACAGCGGCAGGAATAATACGAGCATGATGCGTGGTCCTTTTTATTCGGCTTCCGGAACTGTATTGGAGTCGAGCACGGGGGCGGGAAAGTCTTCGGCGGCGCCAAACAGACGGCCGATTTCCCGCAACAGAAGCTCGGCATTGACCAGCAGCATGCTGCCAAAGCAGACCGGCATGGCGAGATAGATCCAGGCGCGGGACAGGTCGAAGGAGGCGGCGCGGGTACGGAAACCGCGCTGGAAGAACTCCAGCCCAAGGCTGAACAGCTGTACCAGCACCAGCGCCGATATCAGCAGCAGGAAAAACTTGAGAACGGCCCGGACCCTGGGGGGCAGGAAGCCGTGCAGCATGTCGATGGCGACAAAGGATCCCTGGCGGTAAGCGTTGGCGGCCACCAGTGCCATCATCCAGATCATCAGGGCGCGGGCGGCTTCTTCGGGCCAGGGCAGGGCATTGTTGAGCACGTAGCGGCAGAACACCTGCAGCAGTATTGCCGCCACCATGGCGGCGACACAGACCCAGGCGACGGACTTGCCGGCGCGGATCAACAGGGCGTTGATCCATTCCAGCCCGCCAAGGCAGAACTTTAGTATCTTCATAAGCTGCCAACACCCTTTTATTAAAATTATTCAGGGATTCAGTTGTATCGGCGCACCCCAGGCACGCAGGCGGTATCGCCGACTTTTCTGACAGTGAAACTATAGTGGCGCTTTCGATCAGGGAAATAGGCCACAGATTAGGTTACGGGCTTCAGGGAACTTCCTTGCCGCTGGCCGCCGTCCAGAGCTCGAACCAGGTTTCGCGATCGATCTGGATGTCGCAGGCGCCGGCAAGCGCACGGATGCGCTCAATGTTGTTGGTCCCCACCACCGGCATGATGCCGGCCGGATGCATCATCAGCCAGGCCAGGGCGACAAGATCGTCGGAGCTGTTGTGGCGGGCGGCTATAGCCTGTAGCAACGGACGCAGGCGCTGCGCTGCGGGCGAATTGCCGAACAGGACGCCGCCGGCCAGCGGCGACCAGGCCATGGCCGCAATGCCATCGAGCTGCATGCAGGCGAGGGTGCCGTCGGTAAAGGCATTGCGCTCAAGCAGGTTCATCTCGATCTGGTTGACCACCAGGGGGTGCTTCATGTGCTGCTGCAGCAGGCGCCAGTCCCAGTGCTGGAAGTTGGAAACGCCCAGCGCCTTTACCTTGCCGCTGTCGACCAGGGCATCCAGGGCTGCGCCGGTCTCGGCTGCATCCATAAAGGGGTCGGGGCGGTGAATCAGCAGCAGGTCGAGCTGCTCGCTGTGCAGCTTCGCAAGGCTCGTATCAACGCTGTTGCGGATATAGGCTGCGCTGGTGTCGTAGTGCTTCACGCGCCGGGCGGGGAAGGCATCGGACATCAGGGCAATATCGCATTTGCTGACCAGCTGGATGGCGTCGCGCAGGGATGGATCTTGCGCCAGTGCCTTGCCAAACAGGGCTTCACAGCGGTAGTCGCCATAGATGTCGGCGTGGTCGAAGGTGGTGATGCCCTGTTCCAGGCAGGCGTCAATCTTGGCGCGCACATTTGCAACCGAGGTATCGGCATCGTCTGCCAGTCGCCAGACGCCGTAGACCAGTCGGCTGAATTCCACTGCGGTATTGCCTAGCTGCACTTTTTCCAAGGGTCTTTCTCCCGATGTTCTGCGCTCGCCGTGGAGATGGCGAGCGGGTCAGTTCTTGTTATCCGGTGTGGCACTGGCTCTGGCCTATAACGGGCAGGCAGACCGGGATCCGGTAGTGGAGTTACCCTATCAGTGTATTTTGTTGATGTAAATCAATCATGCATGAATTGTTGTATTTTTCCCCCAAGGGCCGGTATATTGGAGTGACGCTGTGCCACCTGATGCTGCGATACTTCGCTGCAGCCGGCCATCTCGGATACGGACCTTAAGGAATCAGTTGTGCTGAAGAACGGAAAATCCAAAAAGTTGCCGCTCTATATCCAGATAGGCGAGCTGCTGCATCGCGAGATCGCCGCAGGCCACTGGCAGCCCGGCGAGCGTCTGCCGATCGAATCGCAGCTGGCGTCGAGCCTGAATGTGGCCGTGGGCACACTGCGCAAGGCGCTGGCCAAACTTGAGGCCGATGGCCTGCTGGAACGCCGCCAGGGCTCGGGAACCTACGTCAAGCGCGCCCCCACCGGAACCGCGATCTATCAGTTCTTTCATCTGGAACTCCTTGGCGGCGGCGGTGTGCCCCGTGCCGATACCCTGGCAGTATCCATGCGCCAGGAGCCCGAGGTGGCGCAACAGCTGGAGATGAACTATCTCGAGGCGAAGTTGTGGTCCATTCGGCGCAAGCGCTACCTGAATACTCAGCTGGTGGCGGCCGAGGAGATCTGGATTGATTATCGTCACAGCGACAGTCTGGTGGCGGAGGATCTGCACGAATCCCTCTATATGCATTACCGCGAAGTATTCGGTTTCTGGATTGGCCGGGTGGAGGATCGCATCGATTGTGTTGAGGCGCCGGATTGGGTTGCCGAGCTGCTCGGTGTCGAGGTGGGCAGCACCCTGGTAAGGGTTGAGCGCAAGGGCTGGTCCAACAATAACCAGGTTGAGGAATTTTCCCGTACTTGGTTTGACCCACTGAAGTGCCGTTATTTTGCACGCTGGTCCTGAGGTTAACGGCCTCTAACGGGCGCCAAATTCATCCATAAATGATCTATCACTGATGCGATGGACCAGGCAAGGCTGCCAGGGAGGGGCTTGCCGGTAGCCGCATTTGGCTATGGGCTTTTGTTCTGTTTGTTTCCAGTAATAATAAAACTAGAGAGTGAATACATATGAGCACGGTCGTCAGGTACGGTATTTTGGGTTGCGGCATGATGGGGCAGGAGCATCTGCGTAATCTGGCTCTGATCGAGGGCGCGCAGGTGGTGGCGATTGCCGAACCAGATGCGCACATGAAGCAGCAGGCAGCGCTTCTTGCACCCGGCGCCCTGATGCTGGACACCCTTGATGAACTGTTGCAGGTGCAGGGGCTGGATGCCCTGGTGGTGGTGACGCCCAACTACCAGCACGCCGAACAGTTGCTGGCGATCCTGCAACGCACGGACCTGGCCGTACTGATCGAAAAGCCCGTGATAACCCAGCTCGAGCAGGTCGCGGCGGTCAAGCAAGCGGCCGATCGTCACCCGGCGCCGCTTTGGGTGGCCATGGAATACCGCTACATGCCGCCAATCACGGCGCTGCGCAAGCATCTGGAGCAGGGCGATGTCGGCGAGATGCAGATGCTCAGCGTGCGGGAACACCGCTTCCCGTTCCTGGAAAAGGTCAACGACTGGAATCGTTTCAACCGCAACACCGGCGGCACCCTGGTGGAAAAATGCTGCCATTTCTTCGACCTGATGCGCCTGCTGGCGGCGGACGAGGTAGTGCGGGTCTATGCCTCAGCCGGCCAGGACAACAACCACCTGGATGAAGCCTACCGCGGCGAGCGCCCCGATATTCTCGACAATGCCTATGTGGTGGTGGATTTTGCCAGTGGCAAGCGCTCCATGCTGGAACTCAATATGTTTGCCGAAGGCTCACGCTACCAGGAAGAGATCTGCGCTGTGGGCCCCAAAGGCAAGCTGGAGTGCTTTGTGCCGGGGCCGGGACGTTTCTGGCCTGAGGCGACCCTGGGGCCTGCGCCTGTAGCGCGGGTGGTGCTCAGCCCGCGGGAGCCCAAGGGCCCCATCGAGGCCGAGATCCCGGTGGATCCGAATATTCTGGCCGCCGGAGATCACAACGGCTCCACCTATTACCAGCATCTGGGCTTCTACCGCGCCCTGACCGAGGGCGGCAAGGTGGATGTGACCGTTGATGATGGCCTCAAGGCGGTGGTGATTGGTCTGGCGGCGCAGCATTCAGCGGCCACCGGCAAGGCCGTGACCCTGACCAAGGGCGGGCTGTCCTTCGAGTACTAAGGGGTATTTTTGTCTTCGCGTACAGGCAGGCGCCAGTGCCTGCCTGTACGGCTTTATGGCCCGGATAATCTCCGGGATTTTTGTTTTTACAGGGAATTAAATTTTCATTTAATTTCTTTAAAAACAAATATTTATATTTAATTATCTATATAAATTAAAAAATTCATTCACAATTGATTTACTTATAGTTTCTGCGTTGTTAGTGTTGCCTATATAGATTCATACATGATTGATTTATACCGGCCGGGTGCCGTATCTGGCCGTATCAAACCCTAATCACCAACAACAAGAGTCATAATCATGAGCATCAGTTTTTCCAGCGTCGAGGGTCAGAAGCAGGTCAATGGGCTCGCCTTTCCCTTGGTCGTTACGCCCTGTGATGATGCCGCGGCACGGCAGCCGGAAGCGGCCAATGCCTGGGTACATCAGAACCGTGCCGAGCTGCACAAGCTGTTGATCCGCCACGGTGCGCTGCTGTTGCGGGGGTTCGCGGTACCTGACCAGCAGGCGTTTGAAGACATGCTGAACGCCACCGACTACCAGAACATGCCCTATATCGGCGGTGCGGCACCGCGCAGCCAGGTCACCAGCTCGCGCATTGTTACAGCGAATGAATCACCGGCATCGGAAACCATTCCGTTTCACCATGAAATGGCCCAGGTACCCACGCCGCCGGGTTATATCTTCTTCTATTGCGATGTGGCATCCGAGGAAGGCGGGGCGACGTCCATTCTGCATTCCGGCGAGATATTCAGCAAAATCGAAAAGTTCGCACCGGAGTTTGCACAGAAAATTGAACAGCAGGGCGTGCGCTATGTGCGCGTGATGCCCGCTGTAACCGATACAGAATCCGCCATTGGCCGTTCCTGGAAAGAGACCTTCAATGTCAGCACTGTGGCGCAAGCTGAAGAGCAAATGGGTGAAGCCGGCATGAACTGGGAGTGGCTGGCCGATGGCAGCGTGCGTACCCAGACAGCAGTGCTGGATGCGGTGCGTTTTGATGAGGAAACCGGGCAGAAGGTGTTTTTCAATTCCATAGTCGCGGTTTACACCGGCTGGAATGATGCCCGCAACGACGGCAGGACTGCCGTGGTAACGGCCGATGGCGAACCTATGGATGCTGCGGTGATTGATGAGGTCGTGCGCCAGATGGATGAATCCTGCGTCAACTTCAAATGGCAGCATGGTGATGTGCTCTGCCTCAACAACCACACAGTGTTGCACGCGCGTCAGCCGTTCAGGGGCGAGCGCCGTATCCTGGCCTCCATTTCATTCAAATAGCTCCCGGATGCTACCGGGCTGAAACGCCTGGGCTTGCCGCTAAAGTTGTAGCGATCACCCACCTAAGTCCAAGGGTCTGGAGCCAGGGGGCGGGGCATAATGGCGTTATCTGCAGCGGGGGCCAGCTAGCCCTCGCACGGCAGAGATGGTGGGAATGTCGGCAGATTCTGTTGAACGGCATTCCCAAAGCTCCGTCATCCTGTCTTGTTGCACTCTCTGCTCCGACTGTTGATTATTTTCCCCGCCAGGTCCAGCCTGGCGGGGATTTTTTTTATGGCGCTGCTGGTCGGTGGCAACATATTGCTGTTTATTTCCGCCCCGGCCTCCATCGCCTTAAGGTAGGCTTAAGTTTGAGCTGCGAACCTGCGGCCTTTACACGGATGGGCGTCCATGGATCTGCTGCTGATTGAAGATGATGAACTGCTCGGGCGTGGCATTGCCCAGGCGCTCGGGCAAAGTTACAGAGTCCAGTGGATCCGGGATGGCCGCCGGGGACTGTCGGCGCTGCTGGATCTGAAACCCGATCTGGTGGTGCTGGACCTGACCCTGCCGGAACTCGATGGGCTAGAGGTGTTGCGTGAGGCCCGGCGCCAGCAGGTCGAAGTGCCCATCCTTATCCTGACGGCGCGCGATGCGCTGGATGATCGCATTGCCGGTCTCGACGCCGGGGCTGATGATTATCTGCTAAAGCCCTTTTCGCTGGATGAGCTTGAGGCGCGCCTGCGGGCGCTGTTTCGCCGAGCCCAGGGGCGGGCGGAGGAGTGTGTGCGTTACCATGACCTTGAAGTGGACACCCGCAAACGCCAGTTGCGTCTCAACGGCGAGCCGCTGACCCTGGGGCGGCGCGAGTACGCCTTGCTGTTGCGCCTGCTAGATGCCCAGGGGCAGGTGCTGACCCGCCGCAAGCTCGAAGAACATCTCTATGGCCTGGATGATGAGCTCGAAAGCAATGCGCTGGAAGTGCATGTGCATAATCTGCGCAAGAAGATCGGCAAGGACCTTATCCGCACGGTACGCGGGGTGGGCTATATGATGGACAAGGCCTGATGCGTTCAATCCGGGGCTTTTTGATGCTCATGCTGGTGCTGTTACTGAGCGTCAGCGCAGCGATCACGATTTTCTGGACCCGGCTGCATACCAGTCATGAGGTTGAAGAGGTGTTCGATGCCTCGCTGGCTCAGGCGTCCAAGGTCATGCACGGACTGGTGGTTGATCACCTGGAGCGGCATACGCTGAACGAACTCCAGTCGTCGGTCTATCTGGCGCATATTGCCGATGGACAGAACGCCGATGATCTGGCTACGGGCACGGCCGATGATCCCGGTCACCCCTATGAATATCAGGTCGGTTTTCAGGTGTGGCGGTTCGACGGCACCTTACTGCTGAGTTCACCGCCACAATTTCCACTCCAGATGCCGGTGGCGCCCGGCTTTGAGCTGATCGGCGAGCCTGATCAGCCCTGGCGCAGCTACAGTCTGCGGGACCCGCACAACCAGGTCTGGATTCGCGCCGGGCACCAGATGAGCTTTCGCCACGAGCTGACCGATCAGGTCGCGAACCGGGTGCTGGTGCCGACCCTGGTGGTATTGCCGTTGCTGCTGTTGCTGCTCAGCCTCAGTATTCGCCGCGGTCTTAAACCGCTGGATGGGATCAGTCATGAACTCAATAATCGCCGCAGTGATGACCTTCAGCCGTTGCAACACAACGGTCTGCCCGCTGAACTGGTGCCGGTGGTCGCGGCACTGAACGGGCTTTTCGAGCGGGTCGGCGCCGTGCTGGAGCGGGAACGGCGCTTTACCGCCGACGCGGCCCACGAACTGCGTACCCCCCTGGCCGCACTGCGCATACACCTTGAGAAGCTGCGTCTCGCACCGCAGCAGACCGCCGACCTGGTTCGCGGCATCGGGCGCATGGAAAGGGTGGTTGAACAGCTGCTGATGCTGGCGCGTATCGAACCCCGGCGGGGACAGTTACCGCGCAAGCCGCTCCAGCTGTCGCCGCTGTGTTGCGACCTGGTGGCGCAGATGTATCCGCTGGCGCTGGCCCGCAATCTGCAGATCGAACTGGAGGATGATCCTTCGCTGCAGGTGTCCGGCGATGAAACCCTGCTGGTGATCATGCTGCGTAATCTGATCGAGAACGGTATCCGCTATACCCGCGACGGGGATACGCTGCTGCTGCGTCTGTCAGCGCGGGACGGACAGGCGGACATTGCCGTTATTGATCATGGTCCGGGCCTTGATGAAGAGGCCCGGCAGCTGGTACTGGGGCGCTTTTACCGACAACACAGAGCCCCCGGTGATGGCGCCGGGCTCGGCCTTTCGATCGCCGCCCTGATTGTCGAGTTGCACGAGGGGCAGCTGGTGCTGGAAGACACGCCGGGCGGCGGGCTCACAGTGCGTGTTCGCTTGCCGTTGCTTGAACAGGCCGTTTTTTAACTACATGCATAAGTTTGCTTTAAGGTTCATAGTCAATAATCAGCTCTCCTTAAACGCACTGCGGATACGTTCAAGATGAAGCACATACTATTAGTACCCTTGTTATTGCTCGGCGCGACCCAGGCCATGGCAGATCCTGTCTGCACCGATGCGGCCCGCGATACCTGGATACCGGCTGACCAGATGCAACAAAACATCATAAATCAGGGCTACAGTATCAAGAAATTCAAGGAAACCCGGACCGGCTGCTACGAAATCTACGGCTATGACAGCGAAAAGCACCGGGTCGAAATTTACTTTAACCCGGTCAGCGGGGACATCGTGAAAAAGGAGATTGACGACTGATGAACACGCCAGCGCCTGAAACCAAAGTGATCTGGGACCCTGTGATCAGAGTGTTTCACTGGAGTCTGGCGCTGGCCTTTGTGCTGGATTATGCCGTACTCGAAGAGGGTGAAACCGCCCACGAGTGGGCAGGGTATTACTGCCTGGCCATTATGCTGGTACGGGTTATCTGGGGATTCGTCGGCCCGCGTAACGCCCGCTTCGCTGATTTCATGCCCACCAAAGCCGGAGTCAGGCATCATCTTGGCCTGCTTCGCCAGGGGCAGGTAGAGGTGCACGATGGCCACAACCCGGCGGGCGGGCTCATGGTGCTGGCACTGATGGCGGGGGTGACGCTCACGGGCCTGAGTGGCTGGATGCTGGAACTTGATCTTTTCTGGGGCGAGGACTGGGCCAAGGGAATACATGAACTCTTTGCCAATCTCACCATGACACTGGTGCTGGTGCATGTGACAGCCGTAGTGTTTTTCAGCTGGTACGGGCCGGATAACCTGATCTACAACATGCTCACCGGACGGCGGCGACGCTGAATGGTCTGTCCGAAAAGCCCCGCCTGGCGGGGCTTTTTACTGATAGCTCAAGGTACTAAACCGACAGAAAGGAACTGAGGAAGGCACGGGTTCGTTCATGCTCCGGCTGATTGAAAATCTGCTCCGGCGGGCCTTCTTCAACCACCTTGCCGGCATCGAAAAAGCAGACCCGGTCGCTGATTTCGCGGGCGAAATACATTTCGTGGGTCACCAGAATCATGGTGAAGGCATCTTCGGCGGCAAGCTTGCGTATGACTTCAAGCACTTCATCCACCAGTTCCGGATCCAGTGCCGAGGTGATTTCGTCCAGCAGCAGGATGCTCGGTTTCATGGCCAGCGCCCGGGCGATGCCAACACGTTGCTTCTGGCCACCGGACAGTTCGCTCGGGAAGGCATCGGCCTTGTCCTCCAGGCCCACCAGACGCAGCAGTTCCAGGGCCTGGGCCCTGGCGGTCTCCTTTGACTGGCCCAGTACATGCATCGGCGCCTCGGTGATATTGCGCAGCACCGTCATGTGCGGAAACAGGTTGAAGTGCTGGAATACCATCCCGAGCTGGCCGCGCATGCGGTGCAGGTGGCGTTCATTGGCCGGCTGCCAGGCCCCGTTTTTCTGCATGTGCCACAGGGATTCGCCCTGTACTCGCACCATGCCGGCGTCTATGGTTTCCAGTGTCATGAGGATGCGCAGCAAGGTTGACTTGCCGGATCCGCTGGAACCGATAATCGACACAATCTCATTCTGCTTGATTTTGAGATCGAAATTCTCAAACAGCAGGTTGTCACCAAAGCGCTTGGTGACCTTGTCAAATTCGATGGCATAGTCGGTCATGAGAGGGTGAATCCTTCTTTCGGAAAGCGGCGTTCGGCCAGGCGGATACCGGTACTGGCCGCGAGGCTCAGCACCAGATAGATCAGGCCCACCAGGGTAAAGGGTTCGAGGTAGCGGAAGTTCTCGGACCCCATGATTTTGGCCAGCTGCAGCATCTCCAGCAGGGTAATGGCCGACAGCTGCGGCGTTTCCTTGAACATGGCGATTATGTAGTTGCCGCTGGCCGGAATCATCGAACGCAATGCCTGGGGCAGTATCACATCGCGGTAGGTGCGATAGGGAGACAGGTTGAGCGCTATCGAGGCTTCCCACTGGCCCTTGCCGACACCGTCGATCCCGCTTCGAAACACTTCCGACAGGTAGGCGCCATAGTGCATGCCCAGCGCGATCACGCCGGTCATCATCGGCGACATATTCAGACCCCATTCGGGGGCCACGTAATAAAGAAAATAGATCTGTACCAGCAGGGGCGTGCTGCGCACGAACTCCATCCACCAGTAGGCGCTGTAAGACACTGTTTTCCAGCGGCTGCGACGCAGCAGCGCCAGCAGCAGGCCCATTACAATGGCCAGCATGCTGCCAAGCAGGGTTGCCTGCAGCGTGATCAGGCAGGCATCGAGCAGCAGTGGCAGCACTTCCCAGGCAAAAGCCCAGTCCCAGTCAAACTCTATCAAAGCAGAACCTCCGTGCTCTGTGCGCCGTCAATGATGTTCAGCCGCGGTCGTCTGATCATGTCAGGCCTCCACGATCCATGCCTTTGCCGAGGCGCTTTTCCAGCGCCCGCAGGCCCAGGTTCAGCGCCTGGGCCATGAGGAAGTAGAACACCAGCACCAGGCCGAATATCTGTTCGACCTGCAGTGTCATGTCGGCCAGTGATTTGGCCCGGTAGGTCAGGTCGGCGATGGTGATCAGGCTGACCAGCGAGGTTGCCTTGACCAGTTCGATCGCCAGATTGCCAAAGGGGGGCATCATGCCGACGAGGGCCTGGGGCATTATGATGCGCCACAGGCGCTGGCGCGGCTTAAAGTTAAGCGCAATCGCCGCTTCTGTCTGGCCTTTATCGACCGACAGCAGGCCGCCGCGAACCACTTCGGACCCATAGGCGCCGATGTTGAGTCCCAGCGCCACGACACCCGCGGTAACGGCATCGATGCTGAGGCCGAACAGGGGCAGCACAAAGTAGATCCAGTAGAGCTGGATCAGGGCGGAGGTGCCGCGGAAAAATTCTACATAGATGGCGGCAAGCCAGCGCAGCGAGCGGCGTTCGCTCATCCGCATCAGGCCGGCGGTGAATGCCATCAGGGTCGCCAGCGGCAGCGCCATGACCACGATCTTCATCGTGATGACGGCACCACCCATCAAGGCGCTCAGTATTTCGGTAACAGGCATCTGTCGTGTTCCTTACCAGACATGGCGTGGCTTTGTGTGGCGCAGATCCCATTTAAGGCCGTGCAACGCGTGACGGGGGCTATCGTTCCGGCAGTGGGCCAGTCAGTTGCATTCCACACGAATGCTAGCGCCCCCTGAACGGGGCGCTGTGTTTGCGCACGGGGCCTGACGGGGGTTAGTTGCCGGGGCTGCGGCTAGCCGCCGCCAGATGTGCGACCTGCCGCTGGGCCATCATTCAGGGCTGGCACAGCTGTGCGGTGGTGACATCACCCGGCAGCGTATGGGCGCCAAAGCCGTAGGGTTCCACCAGAGCCAGATGCTCTTCACTGCCGATAAAGTCGGCCAGTTGCGCGTTGAATGCGTCACGCAGACCTTCGTCACCGGGACGGAAACCGAAACCGCCGTAGCCATTGACCTTCTTGCCGTCGATGACCAGGTCCTCGAAGGGCTGGGCCAGTTCTACGTCGTCACTTTTCTTGCCAAGCTCTGCCATGGTCAGCACGGTACCGGCCAGTGCATCAACGCGGCCAGACTTGAGGGCTGCGACACCACTGGGGTAGTCCGGCAGGGTGACAATCTGATCGAGCGCTATGCCAAAGTCCTTGGCATAACCGAACTCAACCGCACCGGCCATGACGCCGAGCTTAAGATCCGGTTGGGTCTTGATGTCGTTGTAGCCTTTGAGCGCCAGGGGATTGCCGGTTTTTACCAGAAAGCCTTCGCCTATGGTGTAGGTCGGGTTGGAAAACAGGATCTGTTCGCAACGCTTGGGGTTGATATACATGCCGGCGGCAATAACATCGAAACGTCCGGCCTTAAGACCGGGGATCAGCGAGCCGAACTCGGTGACCAGCACCTCGACATTATCGATACCCAGTGCCTTGAGTGTATGCAGTGCTATTTCAGGCGCCTCGCCCTTGGCTTCTCCGTCCGACGACAGGTAGCCATAGGGAATTTCGTTGGCCACTGCCAGTGTCAGCTTGCCCGATGCCTTGGCGTCATCCAGGGTATCGGCCAGGCCCAGCGTGCTGACCAAACTCAGTAGTAGCGCGGTCAATGTGCGTTTCATGCAACTCTCCATAGCATTTTTGACTGAGCTTTCTATCTTAGGGAAGGTAAATATATTTCGCAAACCGATATATAAATAATATTTAATGTTCAATAAGATAGGGGTTTTTTGTCATTTTTCCTATTTAATCAGGCAATATTGTTTTGTAATGCGATGAAAAATCCTGGCCCATGCTGCACATGGGTCTATGCAACTGCCAGCGGTCGCTGCACAGACGGTGGACCGGTCGTGGTCGGGGGAATCGGTCGGGGAAATAGTTGAGGGGAAGGGGTGTGGGAATGGCCGGCGGGGATTGTTCGGGCAAACAGTAGGCGTGGTTTGTCGGCCCGGGGCAAGCCCGGGGCCTGGCGGAGACCTCGGGTTCAGTCGGATCACGCAAGCGCTTTGGTGCGCCTTTAACCGGCCGCTGATCAACGGCCTGCGCTGCGACCGCGTTACAACAGCTTTGCTAGCCCAGCTGATCAATCACTATGGCATTGGAATAGACCAGGGCATTGTCGCTGACGCGGTGCCCAACCAGGAAGAATTGTCCGCGGTCGCGGTGGCGGTAGACGTGGAACTTGCAGTCTTTCAGGGCGCCGCATTCGGGCGGGATTTCCAGTTCCAGGCCATCCAGCTCCGTATCGATGTCCAGTTCCAGCTTGTCATTGCTGTCACTGAGCTGATCCTCGGCGGCGGCAAGTTTCAGGTGCATATCGGGGGTGACTCTGAACGAAACCAGGCCCAGGGGGGCAGACTTTTCGGCCCCTTCAGTTTTGTACCAGGCTTCGACATTGAACTTGTTCATACGGGATCTCCCTTGTTTGCATGAGCAGCGGCCAGAAAAACAGCCGCCAGTGATGGTTGAAGCACTGGCGCAACAGACGGGGGAAACCCGAGCGCCGCGGCCTGATTTCCATTCAAGTATAGCGGCGCCGCAGGCGGGGATCAGATCTGCATCAGTACCGATTTGACTTCGGTGTAGTGATGGATGACTTCGGCCCCCATTTCACGGCCAAGGCCGGACTGCTTGTAACCGCCAAAGGGCAGGGCAGGATCCAGCGCTGTGTGGCAGTTCACCCAGACGCTGCCGGACTTGATGCGCGGAATCATGCGGTGCACCGCCGACAGATCATTGGACCAGATGCTGGCACCCAGGCCATAGGGACTGTCGTTGGCCATGCGTACCACTTCATCGATATTGTCGAACGGCATCGCCACCAGTACAGGCCCGAAGATCTCTTCCTGTACCAGCGGCGAGCGATGATCCACATCGGCGATCACCGTCGGCGTGACAAAGAAGCCAGGCCCGCTCAGACGGCCACCGGCGGCGATGCTGGCACCGCTCTCGCGACCCTGCTCTATATAACCAAAGACACGTTGCTGCTGTTTGGCTGAGACCAGCGGCCCCATCTGTACGTTCGGGTCCATACCGTTGCCCAGGCGAATGCCGTTGGCGATACCGCTGATATCAGCCACCACATTGTCGAAGTGCTTGCGGTGCACATACAGGCGCGATCCTGCACAGCACACCTGGCCCTGGTTGAAGAAGATCGCATTGGCGGCACCCTGGGCGGCGCCGGCCAGATCCGCATCCGGCAGTACGATGGTGGGGGACTTTCCGCCCAGCTCCAGGGTGACGCGGGTCATGGTATCCATGGCGGCCTTGCCGATCATCTTGCCCACAGGGGTAGAGCCGGTAAAGGTCAGCTTGTCGATATCCGGATGACCCGACAGGGCCGCGCCCGCATCCTGGCCGAGGCCTGTCACGACGTTCAGCACCCCCGGCGGATAGCCCGCTTCCAGTGCAAGTTCTGCCAGTTTCAGTGCCGTGAGCGGTGTGTCTTCGGCCGGTTTGAGCACGATGGTGCAACCGGTGGCCAGCGCCGGGGCAATTTTCCAGATGGCCAGCAGCAGCGGGAAGTTCCAGGCGACGATAGCGCCCACCACGCCCAGGGGCTCGCGCCTTGTGTAGCCGTGGAACTTCCCGTCGGGCATAAATGGCATTGAAACATCGACGCTGCTGCCTTCGATCTTGGTGGCCCAGCCGGCCATATAGCGCATGAAGTTGATACCCAGCTGAATATCCACCGCCCGGGCGATGCCGACACTCTTGCCGTTGTCGATGCACTCAAGTTCGGCCAGCATGTCGGCGTTTTTTTCCACCAGGTCGGAGAAACGCCACAGCAGCAGTTCACGCTGGGCAGCTTTCATGCGGCTCCAGGCCGAGTCTTCAAAGGTGCGCCTTGCACAGGTGACGGCACTGTCGACATCGGCCTTGCTGGCGGCTGCGACGCTGGTAATCAGCTTTCCAGTGGCAGGGTTGATAACGTCGATACGCTGGCCATCGCTCGATTCAGGGCGCAGGTCGCCGATGAGAAGTTGGTGGGACTGATCGATAAAGGCCGCTGTATCGGCACGCAGGGTGTAGGGGCTCATTGCACTTAACCTTTTGTTGTTGTGGATGGTTGTTTCGTGGTGGCGCTGGGTATTGTCGTGGCGTCAGTTGTCCGCTGACGGTGGGCCCGCTCACGCTAGTCCCATCGACTATCGCAACAGCCATGCCAGACTTAGATCTATGATCTATCTTTATGTTTTTAAAGGACTAATTATCTATAGCCAGGTGTCAGGCGGTGGCGGTTTCCCCGTTGTGATTGTCGCAATTTGAGACGGGCGTACACATTTGATGCATCACCAAGCGCAAAGGCCGGTGTCATGGGGATGGCGCCGCTGTATCAGTTTTCAACAGTTGTCGCGGATCTAGACAGTTGGATAGGGCCTCCGGTGGGTGCTTTTAACGGCTTTAATTACTTAACTCTATGAAATATAAAACCTTATGTGTTGTGGCACGGAGAATGCTTTTGTTATTCGCAAAGGAAGAGCCCGCGTCTTTGGGTCTGTTCCAGTGCTTCTGCATGACCACGCAAATAAAGGAGGTCTGACCTTGAATAAAAATTATGCATGTCTGCACCTGAGGTGGCGCCTGCTGCCCATGGCTGTTGCCCTGGCCTGTACGCCGGCGCTGGCGGCCACTGATGCCCAGCAGATCATGGGCCAAACCTGCGCCGCCTGTCATACGGCGGAACCCGATGGCAACTGGAGCCGTATCAGTCACCAGCGCAAGACGCCTGAAGGCTGGCTGATGTCCATTGCCCGCATGCAGGTGATGCATGGCCTGAAAATCAGCGACGAGGATCGCCGTACCCTGGTGAAGTATCTGGCAGATAGCCAGGGTCTCGCCCCCAGCGAAACAACCGGCGTGCGCTATGCGCTGGAGCGTCGTCTTAATACCATGGAAAGCTTCGAGTCCGACGCCTTTACCCAGACCTGCGCGCGCTGCCACTCGGGCGCCCGTGTCGCACTGCAGCGCCGGCCCGCAGCAGAATGGGAGCATCTGGTGCACTTTCACCTCGGTCAGTGGCCCACCACCGAATACCAGGCTCAGGGCCGTGACCGTGACTGGCTGAATCTTGCGCTGGACAATATAGTGCCGCAGCTGGCAGCGGAGTACGGCCTGGAGTCCGAGGCCTGGACGCAGTGGCAGGCCAGCGCCAAGACCGATCCGATAGGGCAATGGCGTCTGGCCGGGCAAGTACCGGGGCGGGGCGAAATCAATGGCGTGCTGAGCGTGACCCCCAGCGGTGACGACCTCTATGAGGTGCAGCTCGAGGGTCACTATAGCGATGGCACCGCCCTTGCCGGCAAAGGTCAGGCTATCGTCTATACCGGCTATGAATGGCGCGCCGAAATCGATGTCGACGGTGTCGCCATGCGCCAGGTGTTTGCGCTCGATGGCAACCGTATCAGCGGGCGCATGTTTGAAACCGGCCACGATGAAGTGGGCTTTGATATTCGCGGCGCCCGCCTTGGCGGCGATCAGCCAGCACTGCTGGCCGTGCAGCCCGGCTACCTGAAAGCAGGCTCCCGGGCGGAACTGACGCTGGTGGGTACAGGCCTGGACGGTGCTATTGATCTGGGCGAGGGCGTGCAGATTGAGGACGTATTGGAACGCAGCGCCGACAGCATTCGTGTGCGTGTCCGTGCCGCCGACAATGCCACGGGCCTGCGCAGCGTGCGGGTTGGCAAGAGCGAGCCGGTAACACTGAGTCTGTACGACAGCATCGGCAGTATCCGCGTATTACCCGACTATAGTGTGTCCCGCATTGGTGGCAATGGCAGCTCGACCCCCCGGGTTTATGGCCTGTTTGATGCCGAGGCCTGGGCCGCTGGCAAGGATGCCATCGCCGGCACAGAGGATGACTACCGTATCGGTATAGTGCCGGCCAGCTGGTCCGTGGAGCCCTTCGATGAGCGTGCCGCAGAGGATGAAGATACCCGCTTTGCCGGCGTGATCGACGCTGTTACCGGTCGCTTTACACCGGGTGCCGCCGGGCCCAACCCCGAGCGGCGCATGAGCACCAATAACGCCGGCAACCTCAAGGTCGTGGCGAAGGTTGAAGACGGGGGGCAGACCCTGAGTGGCAGCGCACAGATGATCGTGACGGTGCAGCGCTGGAACAATCCGCCGATTCCGTGATAACGCAATCGGCCAGCAGACGCGAATCCGCACCATTAACCTCGGCTAGAGGATGCACCCATGGGCGCACGATTTAATCTCGTTGAACGTAATTTGCATGAAGTGCAGGTCGGCGACGACCGCATGCTGTTTCATATACCCACCAGTTCGCTGTTTGCCCTTGATGGCGCCTGCGGCGACATTATCGACCTGCTGCGCCAGCAGGCGCAGTTGCCCTCCGAGCTGATCGGTCAGCTGGGCGGGCGTTATCCGGAGCAGGATATCAGCGATACCCTGCGCGAACTCAAGGCGCTGGAACTGATCAATGATGGCTTGCCGCTGACCGATGAAATCGGCACCCGCCGCGTGGATCAGTTTCCGCTGACCACGGTGGTGCTGAACGTCAATACCGGCTGCAACCTCAGCTGCACCTACTGCTACAAGGAAGATCTGGATACGCCTTCTGCCGGCAAGCGCATGAGCTTCGAGACGGCAAAGGACTCGGTCGAGATGCTGCTGCGCGAATCGCCGGACGAGAAGCGCTACACAGTGGTGTTCTTCGGTGGCGAGCCGCTGAGCAACAGGCCCCTGATCGAGCAGGTGGTGGATTACTGCGAAACCCGCTTTGCGAGCTTGGGCAAGGCGGTGGATTTTGTCATGACCACCAACGCAACCCTGTTGAACGAAGACATCATTGACTGGCTCAACGCCCATCGCTTCGGCCTGTCGGTGAGCATCGATGGCCCCAAGGCGATTCACGACAAGAACCGCATTACCGTGGGCGGCAATGGCACCTACGATGTGGTGCGGCGCAAGGTCGAGTGGCTGCTCAAGCGCTACGATTCCCGCCCCGTGGGTGCCCGTGTCACCCTGACCCGCGGCATCACCGATGTGGAGCAGATCTGGGATCACCTGTTCAATGAACTGGGTTTCGCAGAGGTCGGCTTTGCCCCGGTGACGTCGGGGGACATCAGCGATTTCAATCTCAGTGGCGAGGAGCTGATTGAGGTGTTCGCCAGCATGAAACGCCTGGGGGCACGCTATCTGGAGGCGGCGCTGGAGCATCGCAATATCGGCTTTTCCAACCTGCACCAGCTGATTACCGATATCCATGAAGGCCACAAGAAAGCGCTGCCCTGCGGTGCCGGCCTGAAAATGCTGGCGGTGGACCACCAGGGCGAGCTGAACCTGTGTCACCGCTTCACCGGCTCCACTTTGCCAACCTTTGGCAATGTGCGCGACGGCGTACAGCATGCCCAGCTGGGCGATTTTCTGTCGCAGCGGCTGGATCGCACCGATACCGGCTGCCATGACTGCCGCATCCGCAATCTGTGTTCAGGCGGCTGTTACCACGAAAGCTATGCCCGCTATGGTGATCCGGCCCATCCCACCTATCACTACTGTGATCTGATGCGCGACTGGGTGGATTTCGGCATTCAGGTCTACAGCCGGATCATGGCGGCCAATCCCGCCTTTATCGATCATTACATCACGCCGCGCCAGGCCCACTGAGCCCTGTGCCACGGCGCTCCCGTGAGGGACGCCGGCAACGGAGAACCTATATGAAACACTTGCGAGCAATCAACAACAAAGCGCAACTGCTGACCGATGCGGTGGACGATGACGCCGTTGAAGACGTCATGGCCATGAGCTCCCTGGCGGGCTGTACCGCCACCACGGACCCGGGCTGGGAGATCGATGCCTTCGGCTCGGTGACGTCCCTGTGCCAGCCCATGGAGTCCGACCTCTATGGCTGTGCCGATCCCTGCTGGTGGCCTGCCCAGGTGCCGGACATGATGAATACCTATCCCGACTGGAACAAGGACGCCATGAATTCCAAGGAAGACTGGCGCAACCTGGGAACCGTGTTCCCCAAAGACAAATAACAGGCGGACGGAGCAGAATACCCATGAAAAAACAGCTGATGCACCGCGCCGCCACCTTAGGCGCAACGGCTCTGCTTGCGGGCCTGACGGCTTACAGCCCAAGCGGCGTGGCCGCAGGACCGGCGCTGGAGGAGGGCCATGAATACATGGTCGTCGCCAACTACCCCAATAACCTGCATGTGCTGGATCTGGCCACGGACAGGATCTACAAGAGCTGCGAGATGCCGGATGATTTTGGCCCCGGCGCCATTCAGATGGCACCGGATCGCCAGACCGCCTACGTGCTCAATAATCACTACGAGGATATCTACGGCGTTAACCTCGATACCTGCGAACTGGTATTCCATGCCGCCATGTCCCAGGCGGCCAATGAGCGTACCAAGTCGATCTTTGCCTTTGCCATCAGCCCTGCGGGGGATGAGATCTACGCGGTGCAGAACCCGACGCTGCTGCACCGTGATCATTATCGCGTGCAGCAGCCGCGCCTGGCGGTATACAGGGCTGATGCAGGCCTGGATGCCAAACCGGTGCGCACCTTTGCAGCGCCGCGTCAGATCACCGTCATGCAGGCCGGAGCAGATGGCAGCCTGTATATGGCCGGTGCCGATATCTACAAGGTGGACGTCGCGACCGGTGAGCGTACCACGGCCATCGCCAGTCGCAACTGGACCCGGCCCAATTATGCCCAGCCGGATGTGCTGAGTGTCTGGCCGATCCAGACGGCGACGCGGGATTTCACCATTCTCTACACCACGGCAAGGTTCCAGGATGAAACCCAGAATCCTGATACCGCCGACTGGCTCTGGGGTTACATGAACGTGAACCTGGAAACCGGTGCCACCGAAACCGTCGATTTCGGTCCCATTACCGAGGTCTATTTCACCGGTACGCGCTCGCCCAAAGATCCCAACCTGATGTTTGGCGTGCTTAACCGCCTGGCCAAATATGATATTGAGAAGCAGGAGCTGATCAAGGCGGCGGAGCTGGATCATTCCTATTACTGCATAGCCTTGAACCACGACGGTAGCAAAGTCTATCTGGGTGGCACCTTCAACGATGTCGCCATCTATGATGCCGACACTCTGGAGAAGGTCGGCAATATTGAATTGCCGGGCGGTGATATGGCCATCTCCACGGCACAGGTGTTTATGCACTGACCCAGGCAACGGTTTATCGCAGGTCTGGCAACCGGCCCCGGCACTTCGCCGGGGCCGGTTTTGTGTGTGATGACGCCTGTGGTAAATTCGATCCACGTCTGTAAAGCCGTCAGTCGGCTCTGTGCACCTATTCAGCCAGCGGCATTTTGCTGATTAGCTACAAGACCAACGTACCGATAAGAATAACCTACCTATAAAAAGAACGAGGCGCCCTGATGCAGCCGAAACTCCATCCAACGCTGGTCGACGATCCACAGCAGGGTATCCGTATTGCGCGCAACCGCCTGCTTGAGTGCGGTGAGGTGCCGGCCGGTCTGCTGCGAGGTGAAATCGAGGCCTCCTGGCGGCGCAGTGTCGGGGCGGGGCTTAGTCTGCTGGGGCCCTTTGATGCCGATACCCGGGTAGCGGGCCTGCACGAATTGCTGGAAACCCACCAGGACCTGATCCAGCTGTCAGCACCTGAAATGGAGCAGCTGAGTCGCCAGATCGGGGACTCGGGTGTAGTGGTGCTGGCCAACGCCGATGCGACCATTCTCAGCACCGAGGGTTGTCGCGAGAAATCACTGCGCGAGCGCTTTGGCCTGGTGCCCGGTGCCTGCTGGAGCGAGCAGGCCCGCGGCACCAACGCTCTGGGTACGGCTATTGTCGATGCCAGGCCCACGCTGGTGAATTGCAGCGAACACTTTCTCGATTCGGTCACCCACTTTTCCTGTATCTCGGCGCCCATCTGCAGTGCCGATGGCCGTGTTGTCGCGGTGCTGGATATGACTCGTGAAGGCCAGCTGATTCAGCCCCAGGACAGTCTGGGAATTGTGCAACTCGCGGCCCAGAGTATCGAAAACAGGCTCTTTGTCAGCGCCTGCCAGGATGTGTTGCTGTTGTCTTTTCATACTCGGCGTCAGTATCTGGGCTCCGTCTGGCATGGGCTTTTGGCCATCAGCCTGGATGGCCGCATTCAGGCATTGAATGAGCAGGCCTGTCAGCTGCTGGGCGCCAGCCGCAGGCGCCTGGTGGGGCGGGCAGTGGAAGAGGTGCTGGGTGAGCCCCTGGAAACCCTGCTGTCGCTGCGTCTGCGTGACGGGGTCGGCAGCCTGCAAAGCCGTACCGGTGAGCTCTTCTGCGAGATGCTGCAGTTTCCCCGGGCCTTGCCGGGATTGCGCCAGCCCGCCTTTAACCGCACGCCGGCCGCCAGGCCCGCGGACCTGTCGCACCTGGCCGGCGACGATGCCCGCCTGGCACGGGCGTTGCGCATAGGGCCCAAGGCGCTGATGGCCGATGTGCCCATACTGCTCAATGGTGAAACCGGCACCGGCAAGGAAGTGATCGCAAGGGCGCTGCACGACCACAGCGCCCGAGCCGCCAAACCCTTTGTCGCGGTCAACTGTGCCGCCATTCCGGAGGGCCTGATTGAGTCCGAACTCTTTGGTTACCGTGAAGGCGCCTTTACCGGCTCGCGCAAGGGCGGCATGGTCGGGCGCTTTCAGCAGGCTAATGGTGGCACGCTCTTTCTGGATGAAATCGGCGACATGCCGGTGGCGCTGCAGGCGCGCCTGCTGCGGGTATTGCAGGAACGTTGCGTCGCCCCCCTGGGTGGTGGCGAGGAAATCAGCCTGGATATAGCGCTGATCTGTGCCACCCACCATGACCTCAAGCAACGGGTGCGTGACGGCGAGTTTCGCGAGGACCTGTTCTATCGCCTTAACGGAGTTGGCGTGCGTCTGCCGGCGCTGCGCGAACGCACTGATCTGGATACACTGACCGCCCAGCTGCTCAGTGGCCTGGGAGCCGCCGGCGTGACCCTGGATAACGAGGTAGAAGAGCTTTTCTCGGGCTACGCCTGGCCTGGCAATATCCGTCAGCTGGAAATGGTGCTGCGAACCGCGGTGGCCCTGCTCGAACCTGGCGAGCGTTGCATTGGTACCGATCATCTGAGCGATGATTTTCTGGATGATCTGCTGGCACCGCGTTCTTCGGCCGCGGGCAGCCTGAAAGAAAATGAACAGCTGCAGATACGTGAGGTGCTGGCCCGCCACCAGGGCAATATCTCCGCTGCTGCTGCTACCCTGGGCATCAGCCGCGCCACCCTCTATCGCAAGCTCAAGCAGCTCGAGGGGTAACAGGCCCGACCAAGTGCTGCAGTCCAAAAGAAAAATCCCGTGTCAGCCAGGCTGTCACGGGATTTTGTGTTATGTCGTTTCTGCAGCGCTCTGCGTCTGCAGCGAGCTACTGTTCGGCGGGAAGGTCAGGGCGCCGCGGGCGACAGGCTGTTTGCGCCCAGGGTGTTCCAGCCGCGATAGTCGTTCACGTTGTCGCGGGTGATAAGTTCGGGCGGGATAAGGATACGCTGCGCTTCGAGGGTTTCGCCGCGCAGCAGTTGCAGCCCGGTATCAACGGCGCGCTCGGCAATGCGCGCTGGAAACTGTGCGGCGCTGGCTTCCAGCAGGCTGGTGTCGGTTTTAAGCTGATCAAAGGCGGCGGGGGAGCCGTCGATACTGACGATAACAAAGTTGCTGCGCCCGGCCTGATGCGCGGCCTGTTCTGCGCCCAGCGCCGTGGGGTCATTGATCGTGAAGACGCCCTGGATTTCGGGGTAGGCGGTCATAAGCGCAGTCATTTTCTCAAGCCCGCCTTCGCGGGCGCCACCGCCATTTTCCGTGTCGGATAGCACTTCAATGCCGGCAAAGTCAGCCAGCGCATCGTAACAGCCCTGCACGCGCTCAATCACCGAGGACACCGCCGGGCCGTTGATGATCACCACCTTGCCGGCGCCGCCAATGCGCTGCGCCAGGTAGTCGCAGGCGAGGTTTCCGGCGACGCGGTTGTCGGTGGTAATGGTGACGTCGGCGCCGGCGGCCTCCACATCCACCGCGATGACCGGAATGCCGGCCTTGCGGGCGCGCTCTACGGCAGGCGCAATGCCGTCGCGATCCGCCGCCGACAGCAGTATTAGCTGCACGCCGTCACTGATAAAAGTATCGATCTGGCGTATCTGGCGGGGCAGATCATAGGCGCTGGATACCACCTGTACCCGTACCTGGTCGCCACCGATTTCCCGTGCGCGCCTTTCAGCACCCCGGGCGATTTCAACAAAGTAGGGGTTGCCCAGGTCAGATACCGAGATGCCGATGGAGGTGAGCGCAGTGGTTGCAGGCAGAGGGCTTGACTGGCCCTGCGCCTGTGTCTGGGCGCACAACAGCATCGCAGCGAGCATCGCCAGGGGTTTGAATGCGGGCATTTCGAGCTCCTGTGACTGATTGCTGTATTTGAACCCGGTTCTGTCGCGACATTCAACCACGCCGGACGGGCAAAGCGCAGTGCTATGACCACCCGTTGACGATTTTAATCCTGAGCCCGTAGCGACGGTGGCATCTCAGGGCCGTCATGGTTCCATTGTTATAGGAACCTATTGCTATAGGAAAGTACTGCTACAGGAATGCCATGCCCATTCAGCATGCCGTACCAGGTCTGGTACGCAAGGCTTGAAGGTCCGTCACCGCACCAGACAGGGGCAAATGCCGGAAAGTGGTTATTGGGCAGGGGCGTAACACAGAAAAAGGCGCGGCCGGCTAACGAACAGCCTGCCGCACCAAACCGGTTCAGGCGGCGTAGGCGCCGGCTGGATGATCTTCAGGGTTCAAGGCGCCGGTCATGATGGCCACCGCCTCGGACATGGTGTGAGTATCGGGCTTGACGATAGCGATACGTTTGCCCAGACGATGGATGTGAATCCGGTCAGCCACTTCAAACACATGGGGCATGTTGTGGCTGATCAGGATGACCGGCAGGCCCTTGGCGCGCACGTCATTGATCAGGTTGAGCACGCGCCGGGATTCCTTGACACCCAGAGCTGCAGTGGGCTCATCCATGATGACCACATGGCGGGCAAAGGCGGCGGCACGCGCCACGGCAACGCCCTGGCGCTGTCCGCCCGACAGGGTTTCCACGGCCTGATTGATATTCTGGATGGTCAGCAGACCCAGTTCCGCCAGTTTGGCCTTGGCTTCATCGTGCATGCCTTTCTTGTCGAGCATGCGAAACACCGAGCCCAGGATGCCGGGGACACGGCGTTCGCGGCCCAGGAACATATTGTCGGCGATGTCCAGTGACGGCGACACGGCCAGGTTCTGGTAGACGGTTTCGATGCCAAGGGCACGGGCGTCCATCGGGCTTTTGAAATGAATCGGCTTGCCGTCCAGGGTGATTTCACCTTCATCCGGCACCAGGGCGCCAGACAGTGCCTTGATCAGCGACGATTTGCCGGCACCGTTGTCACCGATAATGGCGAGCACTTCACCTGCATACAGATCGAAGTCAGTGTGGTCGATTGCGGTGACATGGCCGTAGCGCTTTACCAGCCCGCGGGCCTGGAATACGATTTTCTTGTCGGTAGTCATGACTTATACCTTCCGGATCCATTGATCGACGCCAACGGCGACAATAATCAGTGCGCCAACGGTAAATTCCTGCCAGAGCACATCGACACCCGCCAGCGCCAGGCCATTACGGAAAACGCCGACCACCAGAGCGCCCATCAGGGTGCCGAAGATAGAGCCGCGCCCGCCGAACAGGCTGGTGCCACCGATGACGACGGCGGTGATGCTGTCCAGGTTGGCCATCATGCCGGCCTGCGGGCTGACCGAGCCGATGCGTCCTATGAGTACCCAGGCGGCGATGGCACAAAGCACACCGGCAACCACATACACGGACATCAACACGCGTTCGGTACGGATACCCGCGAGTTTGGCTGAATCAGGATCATCGCCGGTGGCGTAGACGTGCTTGCCCCAGGCGGTCCATTTCAGTGCATACCAGATCACAACGAAGAGCCCCAGCATCAGCAGCGAGCCATAGGTGAGGCGAGCGCCGAAGATGTCGATGGCCGTGCCTGTCCAGTGCAGCAGGGGAGCTGCGGCTTCAATTTCCTGGGAGCGGATCGTTTCGCTCTGTGAGTACCAGAGGTTGAGTGCGAAGAAGATGTTCCAGGTGCCCAAAGTGACGATAAAGGGCGGCAGGCGGAATCGGGTTACCAAGAGGCCATTAATCCAGCCGGTGACGCCACCGGCGATCAGGCCGATACAGAGTGCCAGGCCAGAAGGCAAACCCACCTCAACGGCCATGCGGCCCATGATGACGGAGGTCAGTACCATCACGGCACCCACCGACAAGTCGATACCGGCGGTGAGGATAATCAGGGTCTGGGCGATACCCAGTACACCAATAATCGTAACCTGCTGCAGGATCAGCGAAAGGTTGAAGGGGTCGAGAAAACGGCCGCCAATGATAGAGCTAAAGAGCGCAATGGCAGCGAGCAATACGATGGTCGGTGCGGCGACCGGATACTGGTGAAAAAACTGGTGAAGTCTGTCAGCCAGGGAGACCTGTGCGCCTTGGAAGGTCGCAAAGTCGCCACCGGCAGCGTTGGCGACCTTTTCGTGGTCAGCCGTCTGCACTTTGGCATTCTGCGGAGTGGTCATATCGTGAACCTATTCTTGTTAGGGTCTCTGGCAGCCTGTCGGGCTTTTCCACTGTGGATCAGTGTCAGGTTGGACAGGCGGCTAGCACCGGAAGATAAAACTTTCGGTTTTGTACAGCGGAGTATCTGGCAGCAGGGTCAGGCGGCGGTTTATCGCTACCCGACCCGGCAGGCTTTTAGCCCCAGCAGAGTTCCAGGCCTTCAGCTGACGTTTTGGACGAGATGCCCTCGACTGGCTGATCGGTGATCAGTTCAACGCCGGTGTTGACGAAGTCCAGGCCTTCAGAGGCTTGCGGCTTGGCGCCGGTCTTGGCAAATTCCAAAATGGCGTCGACACCCATGGAGGCCATCAGCAGCGGGAACTGCATGGAGGTCGCACCTATAACGCCATCCTTGACGTTGCTCACGCCCGGGCAGCCGCCATCGACCGATACGATCAGGACGTCGGTCTTGCCAACAGCCTTGAGGGCTTCATAGGCACCCGCTGCCGCCGGTTCGTTGATGGTGTATACAACATTGATGCCAGGATCTTTCTGCATCAGGTTTTCCATGGCGGTGCGGCCGCCTTCTTCGGCACCCTGAGTTACCTCATTGCCGACGATGCGCGAGTCGGTTTCGTCACCCATCTTTTTCGGGTCGTTCAGATCGATACCGAATCCCTGCAAAAAGCCCTGGTCACGCGCGACATCGACGGTGATCGCACTGCTGTTCAGGTCAAGCATGGCTATTTTGGCGGTCGCGGCCTTGTCGCCCAGCTGTGCCTTGGCCCATTCGCCAATCAGTACGCCGGCCTTGAAGTTGTCGGTGGCAAAGGTCGCATCGGCGGCGGTTGCAGGGGACAGCGGTGTATCCAGGGCGATAACCAGCAGGCCGGCTTCACGGGCGCGTTCAACCGCCGGCACTATGGCAACGGGGTCGCTCGGTGTCAGCAGAATGCCTTTGGCACCGGCAGCAATAAGGTTCTCGATAGCCTGAACCTGGGAATCATTGTCGCCATCGAATTTGCCGGAAAAGGACAACAGCTTGACGCCTTCGGCTTCGGCTTTTTCCTCGGCCCCCTGGCGCATTTTGACGAAAAACGGGTTGGTGTTGGTTTTGGTGATCAGGCCGACGATGGTTTGCTCAGCGGCGAAGGTCAGGGGAGAGGCCAGGGCCATAGCGAGGGCGAGAGCAGTGAGTTGCTTTTTCATGGTGGAACTCCAATTGTTGTTGTTGTATTGCCGTACTCGGTAGCCTGATTAGAGTGGATGGTCGTGAACAGAAAATTTCGGCCAGCGGGCATGCTGTTAACAATTGAAATATAGGCGGTAAAAGCAGGCGTATCGGTAAGAAATTGAATCGGGACCAATAAGGTGCCTGCAAGCAGGCGCTCAGGGGTGCAGGCCGGTCGCGACGGTTCGCGCCAGAGTATCCAGGCGGTAGGGCTTGGCGATAAAACCGGCGTCTGCCGGCAGACCATAGCGTTTGCTGAGCTGATCCCTGGGCAGACCCGAGGCCAAGACGCAGGGCAGCTGCGGCCATCGCTGCTGCAATCGCTGTTGCAGCTGGATGCCGGTCTGGCCGCTGCCCAGGTTTATGTCACTGAGTACCAGATCGGGCAACGGGTTGTCCTGCAGCCACTGCAACGCCTCTTCGGCACTGCGGCAGGACAGGGGCTCATACCCGAGTTCCGCCAGCATGTCTTCAACCGCCTGCAGCACCAGGTGGTCATCCTCGACCAGCAATATCAGTTCACCGTTGCCCAGTGTCAGGGGCTGTTCGAGCGGCTGCGACTCCGACGGCCGGGCGCCCTGGTGACGCGGCAGGCTGATGGCAATGCAGGTGCCCTTGCCGGGCGGACTTTCGATATGGATATCCCCACCGGACTGCTTGACGAAGCCATACACCATGCTCAGCCCCAGGCCGCTGCCCTGGCCCACCTCCTTGGTGGTGAAGAACGGATCAAAGACCCGGTCCTGCAGTTCCTCGGGAATGCCGTTGCCGGTATCACAGACATCGATCTGTACCCGGTCGGTACCGGCCGTATCCTGCAGCACCCGGGTGCTGAAACTGAGCGTGCCGCCATCGGGCATGGCGGCGCTGCTGTTGAGAGCCAGGTTGAGCAGGGCGTTTTCAAGCTGGCCTGGGTCGACGTAGATCCAGTCATCGGTAGCCTCGAGCCGGGTCTGGATGTCGATATGGGGCCCCACGCTGTATTCCACCAGATCCAGCATGCCCTCGATCAGGACATTGAGCTGCTGTGCTTCGGGGTGCAGCTGCTGTTTGCGCGAGAAGGCCAGCAGTCGCTGCACCAGGCTGGCGCCGCGCTCGGCGGCAGCGAGCGCGCGCTGGCCATAGCGGCTGACCTTCTCAGCAAGGCCGGGTTGTTGCTCAAGCAGCTGCAGGTTGCCGATTACCGCTGCGAGCAGATTGTTGAAGTCGTGGGAGATGCCGCCGGTCAGTTGACCTAGAACCTCCATTTTCTGTGCCTGGCGCAGCTGGGATTCGATGGTCTTGCGATCCGTTAGATCACTGTAGAGGGTGACAAAGCCGCCGTCGGGCATGGGCTGGCTGCGAAACTCGATAACGCGGCCGTCCTGATAATAGCGCTCGAAGCGAATGGGCTGTTCCGGGCGCTGCAGGTTGGTTTGTGTCATGTCCAGCGGCCGGTTGTCCAGGGTTCGATTACTGTGGGCATTGCGGGTCATGAGATTTTGCACATGATTCAGTGACAGGCCGCTGCGGATTTTGCCGGCGGGCAGATCAAAGATACTCAGATAGCGCGGATTCCAGGCGATCAGGCGCTGATCGCGATCGAATACGCTGAGACCGTCGTTGATATTGTCGAACACGGTTTGCAGCAGGCGTTGCTGCTTTTGCAGGTTTTCCGCCATGGATTGCAATTCACGGCTGTTTTCACGGAAGACGTTGAAGGCGCGGGCCAGGCTGCCAATCTCGTCGCGCCGCTGCACCGCGGGCGTGGCCTGTTCGGTAACGCCTGAGGCCAGGCGGGTCATCAGCCGGGTAACGGCCTTGAGGTTGTGGGTCATGGTCAGCACCAGGGTAGCGCCGGCCACCAGGGCCAGCAGGGCCACCAGACTGATCCACAGAATGCGGACCTTGCCCTGATCGATGGTGGCCGCCAGCGCAGCGTGCTGATGTTCAAAGCGTGTCTGCAGGCTATCGACAAAGGCTTTGACTTCAGTGGACAGCTGATCGGAAATGGCCCGAACCGCAGCCAGCAGATAGGCCTGACGTTGCTTGACCTCCAGTTGCTGGTGACGCAGCCCGAATATCTGGCGGGCGCTGGCGCGGATGGGGTCATCGTCCGCGATGCGGGCGTTAAAGCGCTGCTGGATCAGGCTCAGCTCCCGGGACGAGGCGGATGCCGCGGCTATCAGCTGGTCGATGGCCTGGCTCTGGTCCTGTGCCTGCAGGGCCGCATCGTGCGCCGGGTTGCCCAGTGGCTGCAGCTGATACAGCAATTGGCGCAGATCCTCGCGCTGGAACAGCTCCTGCTGGGTCAGGAAAATGAGTTCATCCAGGGTCGCATAGAGCTTTTCCAGCAGGCTGCGCAGCACCGGTGCCGATGTCAGGTGGCGGATGCGGCCGGCCAGCTCCTTGAGCTGCTGCACCCGTTCGAGCAGTTGCTGGCGATCGTGCTGTAACTGAAACGGGGCCGAGGCTTCGGCCACAAAGGGCGCCAGGGAGGCGAGGCTGGCGGTGCGTTCGGCCAGCTCCAGGGAGTGGGAAATATCCGGCAGAATTTCTTCGCGCAGGCGCTCCAGGGACTGCTCGGTGTCGCTCAGGCCGCGCCAGCCGACGATGGCCAGGGCAAGGGCCGCCAGGGTAATGCAGGCAAAGGCAACAAGCAGACGGGCGCGGGCGCTGTGCATGGCTCAGAGCCGGCTTATCTGGGCGTGGAAGCAATACCCCAGACCGCGCTCGGTGCGAATGTAGCGGGGTTGGCGCGGGTTGGGTTCAAGCTTGCGACGCAGGCGCAGGATCAGCACATCGATAGTGCGATCGAAGACTTCGCTGTTGTCACCGCGGGTCATTTCCAGCAGTTGATCCCGGGTAAGAATGCGGTTCGGGGCCTTGACCAGGGCTTCCAGCAGGTTGAACTCGCCGTAGGTCAGCTCCACGCTCTGGCCATCGGCACGCTGCAGCTGGCGGGCGGTGAGATCCAGTACCCAGTCGCCGAAGGCCAGCCGCTGGTGGCTGTGCAGGTCCTCCGGTTTTGTCATTACGCCGGCGGAGCGGCGCAGCAGGGCGCGCACCCGGGCCAGCAGTTCGCGTACGTTAAAAGGCTTCATCAGAAAGTCATCGGCGGCCAGCTCCAGCCCGAGAATGCGGTCGGTCTCATCGCCCTTGCCGGTGAGCATCATGATGGGAATGCCGGATTCCGCGCGCAGGCCTCGCGCCAGCTGCATACCGTCTTCACCCTTGAGCCGAAGATCCAGAATCACCAGCGAAAAGGCGGATTGCGCCAGCGCCTGCTGCATTTCTGCGCCGTTGGTGACCGCCAGGGCGTCGAAGCCGTTGTCATCCAGCAGGTCGTGCAGCAGATCCCGCATGTCTGCTTCGTCATCAACGATAAGAATTTTCTGGCGTGCTATTTCCGTCATGGATCGCTGTCCGTTAGCTTGTTGCGTTGTTGTGATACCACAGAATAGGCCAGATCGTATTTCAAATGTTTCGTTGCCGTCGATGAATCCGGCCGGCCGAGACTTTGATTTGTCTGCTGAAACCGAGAAAACCCGGCGTCTGGCGGTGCGCAGAAACGCCATCATCGGGCAACAGGGGATCATGATCAAGAGTGATTGACAACGTTGTCCTGCATGGATTATTGTTTGTCAACGTTGTCATCCCACTCAAATTCCAGGTCGTGCGTCATGGTCTCGATCAAAGATGTTGCCACACATGCAGGCACCTCGTTTAAAACCGTCTCCCGCGTGGTGAATAATGACCCGGCGGTTCGCGAAGAGACGCGGGTGCGGGTGCAGCAGTCGATCGAGGCGCTGAATTACCGACCCAACAGCGCCGCCAGGATGATGCGCAATCAGAAGTCCGGGGTTATCGGCTTTATCTCCGATGAAGTGGTCACCCAACCCTATGCCGGTGACATTCTGCTCGGTGCGCAGCAGGTAGCCAGCGAGCATGACAAGATACTGATGGTGGTCAACATCGAGCACAACCGCCGACGCCGGCAGCAGTCGCTGGACATGCTGCTGGAGCGCAGGGTTGAGGCCCTGGTGCTGGCCAGTTATTTTCATCGCGAAGTCGAGGTGCCGCCGGAACTGTCAAGCGTGCCCTCGGTGCTGGTGAACTGTTTTGATAGCCAGGCGTCCCTGGCGGCTTTTGTACCGGATGATGAGCAGGCCGGCTTTGATGCCACCCAGCTGCTGGTTGACCAGGGACATAAACGTATCGCACTGATCAGCCTGGATCCGGCAATAGTCGCAGCCCAACTGCGTCTGGCCGGGTACCGCAGAGCCTTGCTGCAAGCAGGGCTGCCGTTCGACGCCGCTCTGGTGGTGCAGGGTGAAGAAGAACTCGGTATGACGCCTGGAAACTGCAATGCTGAAACAGCAGTCGCAAACCTGATGGCGCTTGAATCGCGGCCGACGGCTATTGTCTGTGGCAAGGATGAAATTGCGATGCAGGTCTACTTTCTGCTGCTGCGCTATGGCATCAGGGTCGGTCATGAGATGGCGCTCACCAGTTTCGACAACCAGCGACTGATTGCCCCCAATCTGTCGCCGGGACTAACGACGATGGCATTGCCGCACCTCGAAATGGGTCGTGCGGCACTGCGTTATCTGTTTAGCGCGGAGGCTGACAACAGCACCCGGCTGATACCGTTTTCAGTCATTGCACGCGAGTCGCATTTACTGAAAGCATAAACTGCAATATTTATAAAAAGAATAGGTAAAGGCATGCAAATAGTTACTCCTACCCTGCTTTCTGTTGTCCTTATGACAACGTTGTCAACCTCCGCTGTCCATGCATCTGCCGAGCCGGCACTGGTTAAGCTCTGGCGCCATGAAACCAGCAATATCGCCGAGATCGAAGTCAACAAGGCTGCTGTCGAACGCTTTAACCAATCGCAGCAACGCTGGAAAATTGAAGTCGAGATGATTCCCGAGGGTTCTTATACCGAGACCGTTTCGGCAGCCGCCCTGGCCGGTGATCTTCCGTGCGTACTGGATATGGACCAGCCCGTGGTGCCGAATTTTGCCTGGTCCGGTTATCTGCGACCGCTGAAAGGGCTGGTGTCTCAGGAAGTGCTCGACAGCCTTATCGATTCGGCAAAAGGGACCTACAAAGACGATGTCTACTCGATTGGTCAGTTTGAAGTGGCGCTGGCACTCTTTTCCCGCCAGTCGATACTGAAAGAACATGGTATTCGTATCGGGACCATCGAACAGCCCTGGACGAAAGAGGAATTACTGCGGGCGCTGGCCACACTTAAAGCGTCAGGCAAGTATGCCTACCCGCTTGAGATGCGTACCGGCTGGAAAGGTGAGTGGTACTCCTATGGCTACGCGCCTATGCTGCAGAGTTTCGGCGCTGACCAGATCGACCGCAGCACTTACCGCACAGCCGAAGGCCTGCTCAACGGTAAACAGGCGGTCGCCTGGGGAGAATTTTTCCAGAGTTTGTTTGCCGAAGGTTATGTCGATCGTAACCCGAGCGACGACAAGGCTTTCAGCCAGCAAAGGGCCGCACTTGACTATGTGGGTAGTTGGGAAATGGCAAACCATGTGACCAGCTTCGGTGACGATCTGGTGGTCATGCCGGTACCCGATTTTGGTAGCGGTCCCGTGGTGGGCGGTGGTTCATGGCATTGGGGCATTACCCAGGGTTGTGCCAATCCTGAGGGCGCTGCGGCGTTTCTGGATTACATTCTCCAGCCGAACGAGATTGCGGCGATGTCCGAGGCGACCGGCATGATTCCGTCAACCCCTGCGGCTGCGGAACTGACCGAGCACTACCGGACCGGTGGTGACTGGCGCTTCTTCTACGACTATTCGGCGGCCTACGCCAGGCTGCGTCCGGCAACACCGGCGTACCCGATTATCTCCAGTACTTTCGAAACCATGGCGCGAAATATCAAGGACGGCGCCGACGTTCAGGACTCCCTCGACCAGGCTGTCGATACCATTGAGCGTAACATCTCCGATAACAAGGGTTACGGTTTCAATTAACCGTTCGGTTTCTCCGATCTGAACGTCTGTCTCGCCGGGTTCGCAAGGAATCCGGGGGTACGGCCGTACCTTTTATATCGTCAGCAGGACCTATACTCATGCAAGCAGACACCGCAGTAATAAAGCAGGAGAGGCCGTTGGAGCCGAAGTCGGTTACACGGTTACAGCCTGACATTCAGGAGCAGAAACCCCGCCGTCGCTATGTATTCCTTATGAGTACGCCGGCATTGCTGGGGCTTTTCATGTTCCTGGTGATTCCCTTTTTTATGGCAGTGGGCATGTCCTTTACCGACCAGCGGCTGCTGTCGCCCAATGAGACCAGCTGGGTAGGGCTGCGTAACTATGACCGTCTGCTGAATGTCAGTGGCATGGTACAGGAGCCGGTGCGCGATGAGGCCGGCCAACTGGTGCTTGACGGCGACGGCCAGGTCGAGTATCCGCGCCTTCGCACGCTGCTGCGCAGTGATCCGGCCATGGCAGACTACAAACTCTTCAGCAGCTGGGACCTGGGGGAAAAGCGCTACATTGTGCTGGCCAAGGATCCGCATTTCATCCAGTCATTCATCAATACCCTGTTGTTCGTGTTGCTGGTGGTGCCCTTGCAGTGCGGCCTGGCACTGGCGCTGGCCTTGCTGATCAACCGCCAGCTGCGGGGCATCTTTCTTTATCGAACTGTATTTTTCTCGCCGGTCGTGACCTCGATAGTGGTGGTGTCGATTGTCTGGAGCTTCCTGTATCACAAGGATCTCGGGCTGTTTAACCATTATCTGCAGGCCATGAGTTTTGGGCTGATCGGCCCGATTGACTGGCTGGGGGATCCGGCCTGGTCGATGCCCTCGATCGTCATAATGTCGGCGTGGCAGGCGGCGGGGGTACAGATGCTGATCTTTCTGGCCGGCTTGCAGGGGATCTCGCCGGATCTTTACGAGGCCGCCGATCTGGATGGTGCCGGGCCCTGGAGCAAGTTCTGGCATATCACGCTGCCGGGTCTGCGCAATACAGTGGTGTTCGTTGTGATCAGTACCACGATTCAGGCATTCGGGCTCTTCACCCAGGTGGATGTCATGACCCAGGGGGGGCCCCAGGGCTCGACCTCGACCGTGATGTACCACGCCGTGACCAAGGGCTTCCGCGAGCAGGATATCGCTTACGGCTCCGCTATCAGCGTCATTTTCTTCCTGGTGATTCTGGGCATCGCGCTCTTCCAGAAACGCCTGTTTGACAGCAAGGGGGACAAGTAACATGTCCGTTAAACATCTGAAAACCCTGGGCTGGTACCTGTTCCTGACGGGTATCGGTTATGTCTTTCTGTTTCCGCTGCTGTTTATGCTGGTGTCTTCGCTGAAACCGGAGCAGGCGATTTTTGCAGATCTCTACTCGATCCGTGCCATCTTGCCGGTCGGCGAGCTGTCACTGGATAATTACCGTCAGGTGTTTGAGAAGAGCAATGTCAGCCTCTATTTCTGGAACTCGCTGTTTATTACCGTCGGTACCGTGATCATGGGGCTGTTCGTCAACAGTCTGCTGGCATTCACGCTGTCGCGCATGAGCTGGCGTGGTCAGAAGCTGGTACTGGCGGTGGTCATCGCCCTGATGATCATTCCGCTGGAAGCCATCGTCGTGCCGCTGCTGTTGCTGGCGTCCAAGCTGCCTTCCATTGGCTGGGAAGGGGGCATGCTGGTGCTGAAAAGCTCCTGGCTGAATACCCTGCATGTGCAGATGCTGCCCTTTGTCGCTAACTCGTTCTTTATATTCCTGTTCTATCAGTTTTTCCGCGATATCCCGAAGGACTTCGACGAGGCCGCCGAGCTGGATGGCGCCACGCCCTTCCAGATTTACCGTCATATCATTGTACCGATGTCCGGGCCGGTCTTTGCGACGGTTGCGATCCTGCATTTCCTGTTGATGTGGAACCAGTACATCTGGCCGATCATGGCGGTGCAGGGCGAAGACGCACGACCGTTGATGCCGGGGATTCAGATTTTCTTCGGTCGTCAGTCCAGCTGGGGCGAGATCATGGCCTACGCCTCGCTCGTCACGCTGCCGGTGCTAGCGGTATTCCTGATGTTCCAGAAGAAATTTGTCACCAGTCTGGCCGGCGCCGGTATCAAGGGCTGAGCAGGACTGAGCAGGACCGGGCTTAGCCCGAGTACCCCACTTTCTGAATTCGAATGATTGCAGGCCATCCGGCGGGCACAGTCGCGCCGGATGGCAGGAGAAAATAACATGGCAGATTTAAAACTTACCCAGGTCATCAAGCGTTTTGGCGATCTTGAAACCATTCACGGTATAGACCTGGATATAAAGGACGGCGAGTTCGTCGTTTTTGTCGGCCCGTCCGGCTGCGGCAAATCGACGCTGCTGCGCATGATTGCGGGGCTGGAGGAAATCACCGACGGCGACATCCATATCGATAATGAATGCGTGACCCGGGTGCCGGCGTCCAAGCGCGGCGTTGCCATGGTGTTCCAGTCCTATGCACTCTATCCGCATATGACGGTGCGGGAAAACATGGGCTTTGGGTTAAAAATGGCCAAGGTCAGCAAACACGAGATTACCCGGCGCGTGGATGAGGCTGCGCAGATCCTGCAACTCGGGCCCCTGCTCGACCGTAAGCCCAAGGCGTTGTCGGGTGGGCAGCGACAGCGCGTCGCGATCGGTCGCACCATCGTGCGCAATCCAAAGGTGTTTCTATTCGATGAGCCGCTGTCGAACCTGGATGCCGAGCTGCGCGTAAAAATGCGCGTCGAGATTGCAAAGCTGCACGGCGAACTGCGCAATACCATGATCTACGTGACCCACGACCAGACCGAAGCCATGACACTGGCCGACAAGATCGTGGTATTGCGCAGCGGCAATGTCGAGCAGGTGGGCAGCCCGCTGGAGCTGTATCTGAACCCCGCCAATGACTTTGTCGCCGGCTTTATTGGCTCGCCGCAGATGAATTTCATTAACTGCGAAGTCCTGGCTGTCACGGCGGATATGCTGCGATTGAGGTTCCCCTGTGGCCTTGAAACTGACATGCCCGCCATGACGGCCAATGTCAAGGCAGGGGACAATCTGAAGCTCGGTATTCGTCCTGAGCACGTGCTGGAGGATGCCAGCGGGGAGCTTGTCATCTGTGTCGATGTCGATGTTGTCGAACACCTGGGTGGCTCCACCTTTGTGTATGCCGACTATGCGGGCGATATAAGCATGACGCTGCAGGTCGGTGGCCTGAGCGATATCAATGGTAAAGATAAGCGTGAGATCAGTTTCAATCGTCACTATTGCCACCTGTTTAACGAAGCCGGAAAGAGCATAGGCCTTCGCAAGGACGCCCTGGAACTCAAAGCCGCAGAGAAAATGCTGCCGATGGCCGGTTGATCACACCGACCCGGATAGCGACCACATAGAATACCCGGCAGCTTTGCGAACGGTGCCGGGTTACAGCACAGGATTGGAATAGCGCATGTCTTTTGAAAATACCTTGGTGCAATACGCGCCCGAGCGGCCGGCATTTCACTTTACACCGCCGAAGGGCTGGATGAACGACCCGAACGGTCTCGTCTTTTTTGAAGGCGAATATCACCTTTTCTACCAGTATTATCCCGATGCGGTGGTCTGGGGGCCGATGCATTGGGGCCATGCCGTAAGTACGGATCTAACCAACTGGATACACCTGGACGCGGCACTGCTGCCGGATGAAAACGGCATGTGCTTCTCCGGCAGCGCCATTGTTGATGCCAGTGACTGCAGTGGCCTGTTTGGCGGCCAGCCTGGGCTTATCGCCTTCTACACGGCTCATCGGGTGCTGTCCGATGCGCCTGATGATTATGTGCAGGAGCAGTGTATCGCCTACAGCAGTGACAAGGGACGCAGCTGGCAGAAATACGCCGGCAATCCCGTTATTGCGCCCCCGGGGTTTCGTGATTTCCGTGATCCCAAGGTGATCTGGCACGGGCCGAGTCAGCACTGGATCATGGTGCTGGCCTGCGGTCAGTCAATCCGTTTCTATCGTTCAGTCAATCTGCTGGACTGGACGCTGGCCAGTGAGTTCGGTGCCGGCCAGGGCCGTCATACGACCGGCCCCTGGGAGTGTCCTGACCTGTTTGAACTGCCGGTGGAAGCTGGTGAGGGAAGCCGCTGGGTGCTGGTGGTGGGTGTGGGCGCCTCTGAAGATGACTGGGGATCCTTCACGCAGTATTTTGTCGGTGACTTTGATGGCGGCCATTTTCATAACGAAAATGCGGCGGATAAGGTGCTGCTGATGGACGAAAGCCGGGATTTCTATGCGGTGCAGAGCTGGTCCGATGTGGCCGACGGGCGCCGCCTTGCGATTGCCTGGTTGAGCAACTGGCTCTATGCCAATCAGATCCCGGAAAACGGCTGGCGGGGCAGCATGAGTGTAGTGCGTGAGCTTGCGCTGGTGGCTACCGATGACGGAGTTCGCTTGCGCCAGGACTTTGCGCCTGAGTTCGGCCGCCAGGTCGCAGAAGCACAGATAAGGCTGCCTGCGAGCCTTGCCTTGAGTGCGGGTCAGGATTATCGGGCTGAGTATGCCAAGGGTCCCGGCTATGGTCGCACTTCGCTGACCCTGTCGCCAGGTGCCCGAGTAACCTTGTATTTGCAGCAGCATGCCTGGCCGGATCTTGAGCTGAGCCTGGACGCTGGCGCGCTGAGCATTTCGCATCGCCGCGAAGGAAAAAATGGTGACGAACGATTCGATCGCTACTTTGCGCATGATTTCTCTGTCGCCGCGGGCAATGATCCACGTATCGAGCTCGAGTGGTTCAGTGATCATGGCAGTCTTGAAATGCTGGTCAACGGTGGGCTGATTTCGCTGACCAGCCTCAGCATCAGCTCCCAGGGCGGCTGCGCGCCTATGGTGGCTGTTACACAGGGGCAGTGTCTACTGGAATCGCTGGAGTACGCGCGCCTGGCAATTGGCGACCTGGACAACTGGCGTGCTCTGGCCTGAGTCCTGCGTAAAGACGACAAGTCGGCTGGTCTGTCGTCTGTTCCGCTTAAAACCTGGGTGCCGTAGACCGAAATCAGCGACGCTTCAAATTCATTTCAGTGACATTTTGAAAATGTATATTGTTCGGCGTGCGCCCTGTCATATTGGTTTTCGTGAATTGCCCGTATTATTTCAGGAAGCCAGGCGGTATGCGGATATCAGATAATCGAGTTCGTTGATCGTAAATTTATCAGTCCTATTAGACGGCTTTTGGTCGCTCAATGTGGAAACTATCCAATAAGACAGGTTTAAATGTGTCGGCCGGGCTGTGGTAACAATGGCAATAATAAAGGCCTGAGACAAAGGTCATTGCAATTTATAACTGAACCTACCGGTCGGTTTAATACCGACTGAAGACGTCGGGTTGACCTTGATGTTGAGAATCCTGTCCGTTCGCTGAGCAAAGTTCCCGTAAAGGTAGGCTGTGGCAGGCATTGCGCAGCCTGTAAGGTCGCCGTCAGTAACGGTTTCAGATCAGATAGTTAGACTTTTTGCTGCATCAGCAAAAAAATTAAGTAGAAGATTAAGAAATATTTCCGTTGATTCAACGGCGACAAAACGAATAACATGTTAGTCATAACGTAAACGTTTACTTTAAATTTATGGCTTTACGGATGAGGCTGTTCTTTGGGCGTATGGAATAACTTTTAGTCGCAACACATAAAAACAACGGTACTATAATAATGAAATATTTCGTTTCTCCCCTTGGCTCTACTGCACTTGTATCTTCTCTCTCTCTGGCGGCCTTGTTCTCCTGCTCGGTTAATGCAGCCGACCTGAATCCCACCTTCAGTGTCGACGCCAATATCGAAATCAATACCGATGCCATTGATACCGCTGTTGGTTCGACCGAATACAGCCAGGGGGGGCGTGTCGAGGCTAACCTGCGCGGCGAGATTCAGCGTGAACAGTACTTTGTGCGCGGCAAGGGCACCCTGATTCTGGCGAAGGACTCGGACACCCATACCGATGACATGTGGGTGCAGTTTGGCGACGACCGCTGGGACCTGCAGTTTGGCCGTTTCGAGGGTATCGATCTGTTCCCCAAAGGCAAGGATACCCTGGTCGTGCATGCCGGTGGCGGTGTGGCACAGGTGTATGAAGCCAATATAGTCCGCGGCCGTGCCGGTACCGACGGCGGTCAGATCGCGTTGCATCTCAAGGGAGACAGCGGTTTCGGTTTTGAGCTTAACAGCCTGTTCGGGGACGACAACGACGATGGCACCGATGAAAATGCGGTATCCGGGGTGCGGCCCGTTATTACCTACATGACCGACGGCTTCTCGGCCAAGCTCGGCTACGAATACCAGAACGTCGATTTAATCGGCGGCGGCGAAATCGAGAAGCAGGGTGTTGGCGCCAGCGCCAGCTTCGGCCTGGGCGAGGCGCTGATTAACCTGAATGCGGCCTGGCTCGATAATCAGACCGACGATACCCAGGTGCACACCTACGGCGCCAACCTGGTATACGGACCTTTTGGTGCCGGCGTGGTGTATTCCCAAACCGACCTGTCGACCGGTGCCGACCCCGACGTCACTACCGCCTATGCCGCTTACACCGTGCCGTTGCTGGATATCGACAACGCCAGCGTGACCTTTGCCGTGTCCGGCTCCTCGGCCGACAACGTCGGCGCTAATGACAGCGCGACAGGCGTGCGCATGCGCATCAACTACACCTTCTGACCTGTAGGCAAGGTCGCAGTGGCTGGGTGCCGGAAGCGGCATTCGGCTATTGCAAAATGCTGGACCCTCAATGATTCCTTTTGTGCGGTGGCTAGCAGCCTGTCGGACTTGACCGGTCGTAGCGAGGAGATGGCCGTTTTGAGTCAGTTTTTGGGCTCTTTTAAGGCGAATAGTGGTTCTATTTAACGAAAAAGAGTACGAAAAGTGGCCAAAATCGGCGTTTCCACAGTAGATCAGTGTTAAGTCCGACAGGCTGCTAGTGCCATCGCATTTTTTGTCTGTGGTAGCGGGTTCTTGGCTGCGTCCTGTGTGACTGAAAGCACTCAGTTGCGGGGGATTTCGCGCTCGAACTACAAGGCTGCGTCCGGCAACGACGGGATACTGTTTCATGTACGCCAATAACAAGAAAATTACGCTTAAAACGCTGTCAGAGCATTTGCAGGTGTCGACCGCAACCATATCCAATGCCTTCAACCGGCCGGATCAGCTGTCAGTGGACTTGCGGCGTCACATCCTTGATGAATGCCGCCGAATGGGTTACGCCGGGCCCAATGTCGGGCGGCGCCAGTTCAGGGCCCGTGGCCGCGCCATGGGCCTGGTGCTGGCAGCTGAGCTGGCTGCCAGCTTGCAGGATAGCGACACTCAGGCCCTGATTCGGGGCTTCGCCCAGGTGCTGGACCAGCATAGGTACAACTTGCTGCTGCTGCCGCTAGACGGCAATAATCTTGTCGAGCTGCAGCACCAGGCGCTGATTGATGGCCTGGCATTCTGTGGCGGTGCCGCATTGCCGGGTGAGTCCCTGCCGTCCCTGATGGCGCACAGGCCCCTGGTTGCGCTGGATTTCGAGCATCGTGGGCTGGGTTCCATCCAGGTGGAGCACTACGCCGGCGCACGCCGAGCCGTGCGCCATGGTCTGGCTCAAGGGGCAGGGCATGCAGCCATTCTGGGGTTACAGCTGCTGGACTCCTCGCGTGTCTGCCGGGTCGAGGCACAGGAAGCCGGTGCCGGTCCGGACACCTGTTACCGCCAGCGCCTGCGTGGCTATCTGGACGGGCTGGACGCCATGCTCTCCGGCCTTGGCAGCCATCGTATCTGGCATCTGCCTGACGCCTCCCTGGCTGCCGGGATCCAGGCTGCGCGGGAGGCGCTGTGCAGTCAGCCGCGGCCGGAGCTGTTGCTGTGCATGGATGATGGAATCGCGCTGGCAGCGCTTCGCGTCGCGGCTGAGCTGGGTCTGCGGGTACCCGAGGATGTGCGCATTATCGGCTGGCGTTCAGCGGTGGCGGACAGTTATGTGTCTGGAATGCTGACCAGCATTGTGCAGCCGTCGGGGGAGGAAAGGGGTCGCCTTGCCGCGCAAATGCTGTTTGGTGGCAAGGCCGAACAGCGACGGCTCGCCACCGACCTGCAGATTGGCGCCAGCTGCCCCTGAGGTCGGGGACTGAGCACCCCCAAGAGTTACCGAGGACGCGGGCGCTGTTTCGTCAGCGTCTGTTCGGCTATCCGCTGCGGGATCAATAGAAGAGCGCTATTAAGAGCGGTTTAGGTATTTAAGATATATTTAGCGGCCTGAGGGCTGTTGCTAACGCGAATATTATCAATGACTTGTCATTTTATGGCTGATAATTTTTTCGCAATGGGATCTCGCCTGCGCAGCATCTATCCTTGTTAGGGAAAGCCGTCCGTTGCCGTCCTGCAACGATTATGGAGGCCAGACCCATGAACAGATTCGCAACTGTTACCCTGATCCTGCTATTGAGTGGATATCTCAACGCCGGAGTCGGTCCCGACTCGAGTTGGGGCGAACTCTACCAGCACCGCTTTTATGAACCCCAGACACCCACCATTGCTTTTTATGTACGCCCGTCAACGCATGCAGACGGCAGGCTATTTCTTAAAAAGGTGCATGATGTGAGTTATTTCAAAACCCCGGGCGGACGTGAGTGGCTCTATGGTGGCATGGCCCGGGTCTGCTCCGGTTACAGTGTGACCGGCAGCCTCAGCGACAGTCGTCGCCAGTGCCTCGGCTATGAGGATGTAGCCCTGGTACGGGATCTGGGCACCCGTTTGCGCTTCTGCACCTTTCGCTCCGATGATGACTGTCAGACCTATGTCAGCCGGGCGGCACGCTACCCGCTCGACTACCAGGTGCCGGTGATGTACCGCAGCAGCGAAAGCGACAGCTTTACCCCGGCCCGGGTGGCCTTTACCAAACCCTTGCATATACCCCAGTGTAACGACTGTGCCGTGCGTCTGGGTCTATGATTGCAAGAGGGTACAGGCGCCGAGCCAAGGGGCGGTCGGTTGCCGTAACACGGACTCAAGGTTGTGTTAGGGAGGTTTTATGCGCCGGTTATTCGTGTTGAGTCTGCTGATTTCGGCTTTTCTGCTCGCGCCAACCGGAGCATCAGCCTTTTGTATTCAGAACGCCAGTGAGCAACGGCTTTTCTTTGAGGTCGGGGATCACGCCATTCAATACCGTAAATGGATTGAGCCCGGGTCCATGGCCTGCTGTGATTGGCGGCAGGCCAATTGCAACTGGACCCATGTGGCCGATGGCAAGCTCAGTGTCCGGGTCTTTGATGAGAGAGCCGACGCGGCGCAGGCAAGCTGTAACTACAGCGTTCGTGCTGATGGTCACTTGCGCCTCGGCCAGTTTGCAGCGCCCGAACACTGCAGCTGGGAGCCTTGACAGGTTGTTGAAAAGCGTTGGCGAGGCAGCTAGCGCAAGGCAAAAATCGTCGAAACGAGGGAGTTTATAGCCTATAAATGACCGATTTGAGGCGATTTTTAACGCCGTGATAGCAACGCAGGTAGTTTTTCGACAGCCTGTTACCAGGCTGTCACCGCAGTCTCTAGTCCACTATCGATCAGCAGGCCCTGATTGCTGCAGCCAGGGCTGCATCCTTCCGTGTTTGGTCCCGCCAGATCGTCTGCATATCACTTCTGCAGATCAATCTCCGCTAAACTATACACTCTGGCGCCCGATGGCTTTATACAGGGCACCGCCGCGATGCCGTGGCCTGTTCGTACGAGTGTAGCTGGATTGGTAAATATACAAATTTATGGCTTTATATGTGCTTTATAAGTGGGTATTATTGCAAAATTAACGTATAAAATTTACATTCCAGGTGCCGTTGTATGCCTGTTATCGTTTCTTGCCGTTGCCGTATAGATCGGTCATCCGTGGGATGCGGTGGTCAGTGCCGGCCGGACCTGTCTTGCTGGCGTGTGTTTCGTGCGCGGCACCGATAAATTTCAATTCAACCTGTAGACGAGGGGACAGACATGTCCGTTAAAGTCATCGCATTCGGCGAAGCGCTGATCGATATGCTCGCCAAGCCGGTACAGTCCGGTCCGACCACTTTCGTGGCGCATCCAGGCGGTGCGCCGGCCAATGTTGCGGTGGGTGTGGCCAAACTGGGCGGCAATGCCTGCTTCCTGGGGCAGGTTGGGCAGGACATGTTCGGTGACACCCTGGTGCAGACCATGCAGCGATTCGGTGTCGATACCCAGCAATTCGTGCAAACACCGGATGCCATGACCGCGCTGGCCTTTGTGAGCCTCGATGAAGAGGGTGAACGCAGCTTTGCCTTCTACCGCCACGGCAGTGCCGATCTGCTGTATCGCGCCGAGCAATGCCCCGATGCCTTCCTGCACGAGGCGCTGTTTCACAGCTGCTCCAATACCCTGACGGAAGCGGGCATTCGCGAGGAGCACCTGGCGCTGATGGCGCGTGCGCGTGCCGGTGGCTGCGTGGTCAGCTTTGATGTCAATTACCGTCACAACCTCTGGGCCGAAGGCGCGGATGCCCGCACACCGATCTGGCAGGCGATGCTGGCATCAGATCTGGTGAAGATCAGCCGGGAAGAACTCGAAGCGCTCTACGGCAAGGATCCATCGCTGGTGGGGAAACTGCTGGAAGGTGGCGTTGAGTTGTTGCTTATCACCGATGGAGGCGAACCGCTGGAGGCGCACTGGTCCGGTGGTTCGCTGCGTCTGACGCCGCCCGTGACCAAGGTGCTGGACAGCACTGCAGCGGGCGACTCCTTCGTGTCGGGCCTGCTGTATCAGTTGTCGGTACAGTCTGTCGATCATGATTCCTTTGGCGGCTGGGTGCGCGATGAGGCGAAGTTGTCTGCGGCACTGGAGTTTGCCAGTCGCTGTGGCGCGCTGACAGTATCGCGCTATGGTGCCTTTGAGGCGCTGCCAATGGGGTCTGAGCTCGGGCTTTGATAAAAGGCCCCGATATAGGCTGAACAGCAGCCTGTACAACGGGTTCCCATAAAAAACGGCAGGATAGTCTCCTGCTGTTTTTTATGTCTGGCGTGTGGCATAGCCCGATCGGTGGGGCCCGCGGCGGTTGGCGCCGGCTCAGGCACGGGCTTTCTGGGTGTCCGGTCTGGGTTTGCTCGTGGACAGCAGGGTGGTGATTACATCGCTGGGCTGGGGGCGGCTGAACATGAAACCCTGAACTTCGGCGCAGCCGGCGTTGCGCAGGTAATCGACCTGAGATTGATTTTCGACCCCCTCGGCGCACACTTTTACGCCAAGGCTGCGGCCCAGGGCTAAGGTGACGCTGGGTACCCCCTGGCAATTGCGATCGCCCGGCAATGCCCGGACAAAGGGCTGGTCCAGCTTGAGGCGTGTGAGGGGCAGACGGTGCAGGCTAGAGACGGACGAGTAGCCACTGCCAAAATCATCGATGGCAAGTTCGAACCCCTGTGCTGCAAGATGCTCGAACAGGTCGATCGAATGCTTCAGATTCGCCAGATCGGTTTCACTGACTTCAAGTTCAAACCAGTGCGCCTGGCAGTTGTGTTTCTCCAGCATGGCCATGAGCCAGTCGACCTGGCTGGCGCTCATCTGGCGCGCCGAGAGATTGAGAGCAATCACGCCGGGGTCAAAGCCCTGCTGCCGCCATTGACGTGTCTGCTGCATGGCCTTCTCGATGATGCTGTTGCCGATGGTGATAATCAGATCGCTGCCCTGGGCCGCGGGCAAAAACCGGGCGGCTTCGGTAATGCCGCGGGTCGGATGCTGCCAGCGTGCAAAGGCTTCCATGCCGATGGGCCTAAGGCTGCCGAGATCAAAGCGGGTCTGGTAGTACACGCAAAATTCATCCTTGGCGACTGCCTGGCGCAACTCGGCGGCCTCGGACAGCTGGGTAACGGCGCGGTGGGTGAGTTGCCGTGAGTAGAGCCGGAAGACATTCTTGCCGTCCTCCTTGGCCCGGTACATGGCGGCGTCGGCGTTCTTGATCAGGCTTTCGGTGCTGCTACCGTCTTCCGGATAGAGGCTGATGCCGACGCTGGTGGTCAGCATCACCGGGTGATCGTCCAGCATGCAGGGGGGCTTGATGCATTCGATCAGCTTCTGCGCCAGCATGGCGGCGTCGTCGCTGCGTAGCAGCGGTGACATAATGATGGTGAATTCGTCGCCGCCAATACGTGCAAGGGTGTCGCTGGAGCGGATGCAGGCGCTGAGACGCCGGCTCATTTCCTGCAGTACGCGATCCCCTGCCTGATGGCCCAGGCTATCGTTGATTTCCTTGAAGCGGTCCAGGTCGATAAACAGCAGGGCGAAAGACTGCTGACCCCGTTCGGCCAGCAGTCGTACCTGTTCGAGTCGGTCCAGAAACAGGGTGCGATTGGGCAGCCCGGTGAGCTGGTCATGGTGGGCCAGTTGTTGTAGTCGGGATTGTTCCTCATGTAGTTGCTGCAGCAGCCGGGTGTTCTCGCTGATATCGCGGTAAATTTCGATCACGCCATTGAGGGAGCCGTCCGGCAGGCTCAGGGGTGTGGCTTCCAGCTCGATATGGCAGATATTGCCGCTGGCATCGGTAAAACTGCAGATTTCGGTTTCCCGTGCGCTGCCGCGCAACAGTCGCTGCGCCGGCCCCCCGTGTTGCGTCGCCGTCGTGTCGGGATGTTGCAGCCGGTTACAGGGATGGCCTGCTTCGCTCTCTCTGGCGGCGCGGTTGAGAAGGCGAATGTTAAACTTGATATCCCGTACCACCATGGCGTCATGCACGCTGTCGACAACGTTCTGCAGAAAGGCGCGGGCCTCGCGCAGCCGCTGTTCTTCCAGTACCCGCCCCGTGATGTCGTGGGAAACGGTGATGATGCTGATGATATTGCCATTATGGTCGATAAAGGGGACTGCATAGGTTTGTAGCCAGATATCCTTGTCGGCGATGCGGGTGCGAAGACGATACTGCAGATTTTTATTGTGTCCGGCAAAGGCGGACTGGATCAGGTTGCCGAAGGCGGTACGGTCGGTATCGGCGACAAACTGCTCGCAAAATGACTGTTCCAGAGCCTGATCCACCGGCGTGTGCAGAATCCTGGCGCCAGCATTGTTAATGCTCAGTATCCTGCTGTCCCGATCCAGGGTAATGACGCCGGCGGGCTCCGCCTCAATCAGGGTGCGCAGGTACTCCTGCTGATTTCTGAGGGTGGCGGTGTGACGGTGAACTTCTTCGTTAAGCTGGTCCACTGAAAACGTGCTGGTGCGCAGGCGCTTGAGCATGCTGTCAAAGCCGCGGGCAAGCTCGCCGAGCTCGTCATTGCGCTGATCATTGATCGATACAAACAGGTTGCCGTCGGCGACCTGCTGCAACTGGGTGCGAATGCTATCAAGCCGGTATTTCAGGTTGCGGGCGATCTGAATGGCGATGAGTGTCAGGATCAGCGAGAGGGCGATCATCAGCCCCTGGGAAATAAAGCGACCGCGTTTAGTGGTGGCGAGAATGCGTTGCTGCGCCTGGGCTGCAAGTGGCACCGTATCTTCGGTCATTTCCTGCAAGGTGGCATAGATGCGGTTGGTCAGCTGAACCTGTCCGGGGCTGTCGTGGTCTTCGCGCCCCAGCAGCGGTGTCAGGCTTTGCAGGGTCTGGTTCTGCCGGCTGATGCTATGGATAAAGCGGCCGGAAGTCTCTGGATTGCCGTCCAGTACGGCGTTGAGCTGTGCCCGAGCCCGCTGCCAGTCGCTTAGCGCATCTGCATCATGGTAGGACAGGTAGAGTCCAAAACGGGTATTGAGCCGGGTGACGGCGCGTTGCACCGAGTTGGCGTATTCAAGCTGCGTCATGGCCTCGTTGAGCCGCGAGGAGCTCCACTGGCTGACAAACCAGCCGGATAGCGCAACGGCGGCCGAGAAGGTCGATAACAGCAGTAATCGGGTTCCGACTTTCATGTCCAATCCCCTGGGTGAAACTTAGAGGTCTTGTGCTTCAGGGGTTATCTGTCGCAAAAAACGGTTATCAAGCATGGACCGGAAGTCCGGCAAGGGCTGCGGTTCAATTGCGCCGCTGCTCTGCGCCCAGCGTGCGGCGCTATCGAGCCCGATCAGCAGCGACTGGCCAAGGCCAAGGCGAAAGTTGTAGTCGGGCCAGACCCATTCAACAAATGCGGGTTCCAGCTGCAGCTGTCGACGAATAATCGTCTTGGCACCGGCCGGGTCGCGCTCAATGTACTCTGCCGCCTGATCCAGGGCCCGCAGCGTGGCCACGATCGCATTCGGATACCTAGCAAGGGTATCGTTCAGCGCCAGCAGATTGAAGCTGGTTGAATGCAAACCCTTGGTGGGCAGCAGTACCGCCTTTTCGCCCAGTGCCTGCATCAGCTTGTAGCCGTAGGGCTCCCACAGTGACAACGCCTGGATTTCGCCGCTTTCCAGCAGTTCCAGGGTCATGTTTTCGGGCGTGGTTTCACGCAAGTTCAGGGTGCGGGTATCAATGCCATGCATGAGCGCTACATTGTGCAAAAAATATTCACTGGACGAGTGCGGAGTAACGGCGACCCGGGCGCCCGTCAGGTCATAGGGGCTGCGAAGCGGGCTGTTCGTGGTGGTGATGAGCTTGATATCGTTGTCTGATGAGGCAAAGGAGGCGATGACTGAAAAGTCGCTGTTATCGAAACTGTGGAACATGACAACCGACTCGGAGCTGGTCGCCAGGTCTGCGCCGCCGTTGGCCATCAGGTCGTAACTGCGATTGCCACCAATCACTTCTTGCAACTCGATATCCACGCCCTGGTCGCGAAAGTAGCCCTGCGCCGCGGCAATATAGACCGGGGCTGACAACGGGGTGCGGGATACGGCGATAGAAAGCTGTGGCAGTATCGTCGGGCGTGACAGCACGCCGACGGCAACACCAAGGCTAAGCAGGCTCAGGGCGAGCAAGCCTGCGGAAATGGCGGATTCGTTACTCTTTATCATTGCGTGGTGACATCCTGTTCCCACGGCAGCAGTTTTACTGCTGCTCTATGCTTCAACGGAAAGTGGCGATACTGCCCTGATCACGGCATTCCGGCGCTACCACAGCATAAATTATCGGCCCGTGCTTGGATAGTGGCTATAAAATCACTGACTCAGGGTTTTGCTAAGCTTTATTCGTCCTGCAACGGATGGAAACCCAGCAAGGACAGGCTCGGAGGCTGTCCTTGTCATGGGGGAAAAGCCTATCCCGACCATCTACTGGAGAATGTTATGGGGCAAGACCCTCTTCTTCTCGCCTTGGTGAATCAGCTCGACGCTGAATCTCTTGCGGCTATGGTCCGTGATGATCCTGAGTATGGATCGACAAGCAAGAAGGCCCGGGGCTTGTCCCTGTCTGTCGCCAGGGTTTTGGTGGCGAGGCGGGAAGAGCGCCCGTTTTCAAGCGTTGGCGAGTTACTGGAAGTGCGGGGGCTGGGGAAGGATACCCTGCATGACATGCGCTGGAGTGTTTCCCGCTGGCTGCTGCGTACCCGGACATTCTGGACGCTCAAGACTGCCCCGGTGCTATTCGAGGGTGGCACCTTCGGTTTATCAGCATCGCGACTTTTCGGGATGATCGAGTTGGCTACAGAAGCCACGAACGAAGAACAGTTTGAGGCGTGGGCTGAGGTTAACGATGAAGAGTGGGCCGACCTGGAAGCGTGGATTGAGGAGCTCGAAAGCCGCGAAGAGGCGGAGGGAGGGGATGATCCGAGTGATGTGGTCCCTCAGGTCGACTGCGAGGAATGCGAACTGCGGGCCATGGAGATTATCTCGGCGGCACGCTTTGCACTCGTCCAGTTACAGGCCGCTATCGATGAAGTCAAGCGACTGGATGAGGTCATCTATGAATACTTTCGGCAGTCAGGCTATGTGGAAAGTCTGCGCCGGGCTCTGAAGGAGTTTCGCGAGGAGCGACGCCCTGTCGACGAGGATCAGGAGTATCAGGATTTCCTTGACCAGTGGCGGGCAGCACATCGGGAACTGAATGACCCCAACACCGATCCAGCCCGGCGCGGCGAGCTGGCGCAAAAACTTGAAGAGCTGCAAGCCAAAATATTTGACAAGGAGCACCCAAACAGAAGGCTTTCTGAGCGTGAAAGTAGGCTTCGGTTCTGGCAAAAACGCTTCAACGAACTTCGCCATGATTTTTGCAACGGCCCAAGTTGCCGCGACTATAGCCAGCGCTATCGGGCGCAGAAGGTTCGGTACCAAACCGCGAAGGAGCAGCTGGCGAAACTCAAGGCCGAATACGAAGCGCTTTTGGCTCGGTGCGCCTTGTGCGAGCTGCCGATCTGGGGCATAGAGGCGCCAGACTTCCGTCCTAACCTTTGCGACCTGCTGTGCCTGGAGTATACCCCCAGCCAGAAGTACGACGTGGGTGGCCTGGAAGACAACGTGGATTTCGTTAAGGGCCTGCCCGATTTGATCCCCCCTCCCAGTGACGATGATCCGCGGGATACCGGCCCGGAACCTGAACCCGATACCTTCCAGGGCTGGCAGCCGCCAGCCGATGCCGCGGTTGACTGTGTTCCCTGTCATGCGCTGTTCAAGACCGAAGTGGGCGATCCTGCCTTCCGCCGCCAGGACGACCTGAATGAGCGCGGCCAGCGCTATACAACAGAACTGCTGGAGCGCTATACCCGTTTCTGGAACCAGTATAGGCCCATCATCGATCAGGCAATCGCCGACATTCGGTTGGCTGACGCCATGCTGCGTGCGGCGACCTGTCAGGTTATCGACAGCCTGGATGGGGGGCGCGAAATTCGTAGGCGCAGGGGCGGCGGCAGCATTGGGCGGCGGGCGAAGGCTGCCCGCACCCAGGCGTTGCGCCGCATCTCCCGGGCGGGCTATCGGCTGGAGCACATCAATCGAATGCTTGCCCGTCGGCAACGCCAGCTCGACGAGCGCACGAAATTGTTGCAGCGGGCTATCGACCGTGATTACGCACAATATCTGGCGCGCTGCGAGGAGTGTGACCCTGGGCGCCCGGTATTGCTGGGGCCGCGGATTCCCCTGCAGCCCGAGACCCTGGATGTCCCGCCGATGTTCGATGGCGACTGCAACAACGTTGCATCCGCTTTCGATCGTATTCCCGCCGACACCGATGGGCGCGCCCCCCCGCCCGACGAGGACCCCGACGCTGAACCGCCGGGCGGTGCCGACGAGGGTGCTTCGGATGATGCTGCGCCTGTTCAGGATAAGGATCCTCATGATACCCCCGAACCCTTGCCTGAGGAGGATATCGGGGATCGCATCGACGAGATTCTGGATGCAAATCCGCCCTGCCAGCTGGACCGTGCACTGTTGCAGCGGCTGCGTGACGAGATTGCCGAGCGGGTTCGTCAGCGGGCTGAACTGAAGCGGGTGACGGAGGCAGAGGCCCGTCGTCTGGCCGCAGTTCTCGCGGCTGAGAAAGCACGTCTACAGGTATATGAAACCCAGGTCCGGCGCTACGCGGACCGGCTGCGCGAACTGCGGGGGCAATACGAACAGTTGGAAGACGCAACAGGCACCGCCGATGTGCGTCGGCGCCACCAGGTATCCAGCGCCTATGATCAGGCGGTGGCGGCTTACCGCGAAGCTTTTGATCTGTATGAGGCGCAGAGGCAGGGGTTCAACCAGGCCCTAGACGCCTACAACACCTTCTGGGATGGGCCAATGGCGGCTGCCAAAGACCGGCTCAAGCAGCTGTGGGACGAAATTCAGCAGCGCCTGGACCGGATGAACCACGAGCTTAGCCGTTGTCGCCAAAAGCTCGCAGGTGGCCCTCCGCCAGACCCCTGGGTCGATCCAGATGATCCGCCGGAGGCTGTGGAGCCAGAGACGCGAGAGGTCGTCGAGGACCTGGAGGCCGACAACGCGCGGGACACTCGCGAGACGGAGGAGCTGGAGCGCACACTGGAAGGCCTGAAACAACAGGGTCCACTGGGGCAGCTGTTTCACCGCATCGTAAAGATGGATCGCGCTATCGAGGAACTGGACGACGAGCTGCGGCGTCGACTGCGTGATCTGGATCGCCGGGGGGGTACTCCGCGGGACGCAGACCGTGATGTTATCGTCGGCCGTCTGCGTCGCCGGCGGGCACGGCTGGTACGTCGCCGCGATGTGGCCCTTGGGGAGGCGCGTGAGGCTGTGGCCGGGCTGGATGAAGCCTGGTGGGAAAGGCGCAATCACCACGTCATCGATGTGGCGCCGCAACTTGCGAGCCTCGTCGCTGCGATGCGACGCCGGGCGCAGCAACTGAAGGATGAAGGCGAGATCGGCCGGGCCCGGGCCCTGGCCCGCAAAGCCGATCGAGTCGAGGAGGAGGGTGGCAAGCGCTTACAGGAGATGCACGACGGTATCGGCGATGAACTCTTGCAAGGCCTTGATGCCCATGCTGCAAGCAATGATGCCGCGATGTTCGTGCTTCGGCGGATGCGTGAGCGCGGGCGGCGTCTATCCGAGTTGCGCGGGCGTATCGCCTCCCGGGAACGTGTATTGCTCCGCATGCGAGCAGCCAGTGCCCCCGAACCCTCGGATCTGCTGGAGATCACGCCGGCTAACAACGACAGTCTCGGCGATCGCGGGGCATGGATGCTGGATAACTTGCTGGCGGCCAGACGTCGCCCAGGGGCCTACATCAATCAGCGGCGCCGGGCAGCTCCGTTGGCGGATGGCGCGGAACCGGCCGATGCCGACCTGTCCTTCGCTCGCATCGTAGCAGCGGCCACGGACCTGGGTGTCCCGGGCGACACCCTCGCGCGCATGTTGTTGGTCGACAAATCCGACCCTGTTGCACGGGTGCGGGCGCTGCACCGGGTTGTCGATGTGGCGTTGGATGTGTCCGGGCAAGACGCTGATGCCGCTACCGACCTGGTGCTGGCGCTGGGTGACTGGATGCGGCGCGCGCGCAATGACCGCTCCCTGCCGATCCATGAATTGCGCCTGAAGGGGGCGACGCCGGAACAGTGGCGGCGCTGGATTGCCAGCGCGAAACCGGCCGAGTTTGCAGGCCTGATGCAGTTGGATCCACCGGATGAAGTGCTGGATGCCCTAACCGACAAGCTGGAGGGGCTGGCCAGTGATGCCCTGGATGCCGATTCGGCGTACGCGCTGGCCCGGGCTGTGTTGAGCGGTTTTGCCAGAGCCGCGGCCGGGCAGCGGGGAGGCTGGCTGAACCTGTTTGAAAAAGTACTGCCAAGAGTGCCGGAGCAACGCCGTCCCCGGATACTCACTTTGCTGGACAATTACGAGGCCGGCTTTCCCGAAGCACCTGTTCGCGACCTGGGCACCGCGGCTGCGTTGCGCCGAATGGGCAGTGAAACCCGATGGGCCGAGTTCCGTCGCCTGGCGGCGCGCGCTATCAGCGCAGCACGTCCGCCAGACCTTGTGCCGCTTCTGGACCGATTGCGCGGGCGTGACCTGGTTGGGCTCGATGGCTTCGAGGGGGATGAGGCGACCTGGCGCAGTGAGCTGCTGGATCAATTGGTCGCGCGTGTACACAGCATGGATACGGGTGACGTGCGCCCCTGGTTACCGGTACTGAATGCTGCCCGCAGCGCGGGTGATGCGGTGCCCGGGCTGACAGAGGCTATCGAGGGCCGGGTGCTGGCCGCCATCGGCGACCTGGCTGTGGATGATCTTGAGGGGATGTCTCTACTGATAGACCTGGCGATCGCCGAAGGCGTGAACGGGCCCCTGGGGGCCTACGAGGGCCTGGATCGCTTTGACCCGGCGGATGTCGTGGCAGTGGTGACTGAACGCTTGGCCAGGCGCCCTGTGGGGCTGGACACCGCTGTGCTGGATCAATTGTGGACCCACGCCGTCAACGAGGGAATGACAGACCCCAAGCTTCAGAGCGTTGTGCGGATCGGGCTGGCGCTGCCAGGGCTGATGCCTGAACTGCTCGATCGGCTGGACGAGGTGTTTGGCGGCCTTCGGCATGGGGAGGACGAGGCCAAAGATGAAGCCTGGGACTTCCTGATGGGGCTGGTGCGAGGACAGGTTGACCCGCTACTGGCGGCTCGAGTGCGCGCCTGGGCATCCCAGCTTGGACCCCAGGTCATGCAGCGGAATATTGACCATGCTCTGGCCGGTGATCAGCCCAGCGATGCCGTGCAGGAGGCCCTGTTGGTGGGTAACGCAGGGCTTGTCTACCTGGTTGACCGCGTGCGTGCAACAGCTGATGAGCTGACCTCGCAGAAGGTGTTGAAGCTACTTTTTGAGCCCGGTGGCCTGGTGCTCAAGACGCCGTCAATGAGCTGGGAAGATGTCGCGGAACAGGTCTACGGCGATCGCGGATTGGGCCCGCATCTCGCCCAGTTGGCGGTTGGGGCGCCGGTAGAACTGCTGCCGGCGCCGACGCGGAACGACTTGGAAAGGCGTATCGACGACATGTCCTACGCCCTCGCAAGCCCTGGCCTGCAGCCGCTGTCCCGGCTCGACCTGGGTGGTCTGGACACTGCTGAACGCGAAGGCGTAAGGGATTTGCGCAGGCGCTGGCGCGCGTTGACGGGCAATTACAACTTGCGTGCGTCCGAGCGCTGGGCCCGCACCCAGACGTTGCTGGAGCAGACCAATAACGTCGTATTGGCCGTGGCCACACGCACCCATGGGCGACGCCTGTTTGCGACGACGGGTATCGAGGATGTCGACCGGACGCTGTTTGAAAATCTGGAGCTTCGTATCCGCCGCGTTCTGCTGTCGGGGGGTGATCCTGATCTGACCCGGGAATTGAAAGAATACGGTGACTTTCTGGCCCGGGATGTTCTGCCCACCCTGGGACGGTTGGCGACGTCCAGGCGTCTTGCCGGGCAATTGGTGGACAATCCCGAGGCACGGGAATACGCGGGAAGCGGTGCGCCGCGGGATGCATTGAATCAGCTGAGCGGTTGGTATCGTATGGTACGCGAGGCTGATGCGGCGGAGGTCGCCCTGGCGTTGCGTGCGATTGAGGCTGACAAGGCCGGGAAGGAGCTCACAGGCACCCGGGCAGCGGGTAATGCCTTGTGGAACGCGGTAATGGCCAATGACCTGGCGGCGGGCAAGCGTGCACTGGCTGATCTGCACAGCGCCTACCTTGAGGAACTGGGTGTAACGCCCGAACGCCTGGAGCAGGCGCGGGCGCGGGCCGATGCCGGTCTGGACGGGGACGACCTGAGGGCGGCACTGCGTCTGGCGAACCAGTCCCACCAGAGCATCCTGTACGGCGACGCCCGCGATGTAGCACAAAACCTGGCCTACGCCGAGAAGGCCGCAACTGACTTTGATCCCCAGGCCTTCCACCAGCACCTGGTGCGCAAGGAGGCACGGGACTTGTTGGAAGGCGGCGTTGGATCGATTCTCGACGGTTCGCTGCAGGCTTTTGCCCGGCGCCAGGCGCTGGCGGAGAAGCTCGATCGCCTGCGCAGCCTGGAGAGTGACCTTGTCACGCCCGCCGATGAGGAAGCCTTCCGCGCACTGGAGAAAGAGGCAGAGGAGCGCTTGGCTGGAACGCGTCAGGAGGCTTCAGATGTGCTGGATGCAATCGATAGCGGCTACGCGGATCGTCAGTACCTGGGTGCTCCGCGCACGCAGCTCGTCCGCCAGCGTTTGGCCGAGGCGCAGCGCGCACTTGAGCGCTACAAGGCGGCCCGCCGTGATGGCCGTCATCGTCATGCGGCGGACTGGCTGGATACGGCCATCACCCTGAGGGAGCACGCAGCCCTGGCACTGCACATCGAACAGTCCCGGGATGCGTTGCGCAAGGAGGTGAAGCTGGTTGAAGACATTTTTGCTGACAGCTATGTAACGGCACCGGGTACGGACCCTGAACAAAGACACCTGCGACGAACAGCGGTTTCGATGGAGCGCGCATGGACGTCGGTGCTGGATGCCATAGCGTCCGGGCGTCCTCTGGGCGATAGACGCGTTGATGTTGCCCGGGCGCTGCGTGACATAAACCCGCGCCTGCTGGAATCCTGGGCGGCCGGGGTAGCCTCAGTGGTGGACGACTATCAGACCGAATCCCTGTGGAAAGCGGGGGCGGCGCTGCTGCTGACGGCGATCACTCTGGGGGCTGCATCCGAGGTGACGGGGCCCGTGCTGATTCTTGCCGTGCACGGCCTGCGGGGCGCGCGCATCGCACAGGTGGCGGCCATGTTGCTGGTGGAGACCACCATTTTCACCGGCGCCTACATGGCCTACGACAACCTGCTGCACCGACGGCCCTTCGGCCGCGACAGCTTCGGTTCCCAGTTTGTGCAAAACCTCGTCATGCTGGGTGCTCTGAAGATCGCGGGCAAGATAGGTGCCCGGTTGTCGGCTGGATTGAAGAATCGCTGGGCTCAGGGACTGGTGATGGGGTCTGTCGAGCTGATGTCTTTCGCGTCGCTGTCGTTTGCTCACCAGGCTATACAGCTTGAAGCCCAGGGCAGGAGCTGGCGTGATATCGACGGTACGAAATTCATGCTTGAGACAGTGGGTTCGCTACTGGTGCTCAAGGCCGGGGTGTTACTGGGGCGGAACCTGTTGCCCGAGCGCCTGCGCGCTGCTGCCCGGCAGCGTCTGGGTGACCGTGCTGTTCGGATCGAAGCCGACATTGCCGCCAGTGATCGCGCCATTGCCGAGCTGAATCGGCGCCGGCATAACCTGGAGGGAAGCGACCGGGCGCCCACGCCAGGTGAAACGCAGCGCCTCCTGCAGGACCAAATCAACGCCCTCAGAGAGCGAATCCGGCTGGCCGAGGGGCTCAAGGTCCAGGGCCTGATCGGAGATGGGCAGGTCAAAGCCCTGAAAGACGGTCTGCGCGATGTGCAGCGGGGACTGGATCAGCAGGGCCAGGTCGTGCGACAGCTTCTCACGGAATTCGGCATACGCCCGACGGCGGATGGCCTGTTCAGCTTCCGCGGGGAGCGGCGCGCAGATTTGCTGGAGTGGCTGCGCAACCAGGGCCTGGAGGTCATTGAGACGGCGCGCGATCTGATGGTTGTCGTCAACGGTCAGGCGTTGCGCCTGCGTCCGAGGGTGGCTGAAGCCCTTGATGCCACGCCAGAAGGTTTAAACGCCTGGGCCGCACGTCTGCTGGCGGAAGGGTGGCTTATAGAGCGACTGCCTCAGGAGCCGTCGACTTTCCGGCTGACCTCGGCGGAGGGTGAAATCCACACCGTGCGTGTACGACCTGCCGATGCCGGTCCGGGGGCACTGGCGTTACCGGTGCGCCCCGCGGCTGCGCGTCGACCGGGCACTGTTAGAGTCGCCCGTGTACAGATAGGGGAAGGCCAGGGTATCGAGATTCGGGTCACCGCCGAGGGTGAGTCCGTGGTGACTGAGGGGGAGCTGGGGCGTCTTATTGAACAGATCGCCGTGGCGCAGTTGCGGGGTGATTCCCCCGACCTCGTCACCTTGCCTGAACATGCCTTGCGCCTTCGCTTTACGCGCGAAACTATTGGCGAAGGCGATGTTTTGGACAGCGCTGTGGTGGCTCGGCTCCAGGCGATTGCCGACCGGCTTGGCATGAACCTGGCCCTGGGGGTGGACGCCTCGGGAACGGGGAGCGACCGGCCGATGAACGGGGCAGTAATACTGCAATCCGGGCAGCGGGCGACATGGGTCAGCGGTGATGCCCACGCGCTGTCCGATGGGGCGGGCTCCGTAGTAACCATCAACGGTGTGCGGGTACGTTTCGCTGTATGCGCAGACGCGGGCGCCTGTCGTCCCGGCCACAGCGATCTGGTGGTGGTGCTGGCCAGCGCGCGGCAGAGTGCGGTGGATGCCTGGGATTTGCCCGAGACCGCGGTGGTGATCAATAGCCCCCGCGCATCAGGCACAGGAGCGGAGGCTGGGCAGCCTGGCAATCGGGCTCAAGTGGGCATTGATTACGTTGACCTACCCAACCCACGTCGCGTGCTGGCGACCCTTCGGGCCCTGGCACCAGAGGGCGCACGACCTGCCCTGGAGGGATTGCTGCGCAGTTTGAAAGGCAGCTCCCGGACAGGTGGCTGGAGGGCGGCTGAGCGGCTGCTGGCACAAGATCGCGCCCTGGACTGGAGCGCCTTTGAACAGGCATCCCGGCGGGGTGAGGGCCCCGTTGAGCAACTGCAGGCCTTGACGGGGGGCGCCAGGGATATCACCGGTCTTGAGACCTTCCTGCAGGTACTTTCCGGTCTGCCGGAACCCTTGCGCGCCCAGGGGCGGGCCATATCTGACCGACTCTGGCGCAACAGGGCGGATGAAATCGCCCGGGACCTGATGACCACGCCGACGCTGGCTGCCGAGTTGCTAAGGCCTGGCCTCGAAGGACTGAGAGACGCCCTCGCTGACCGTGGGATCGATCCCCGCAACTTGCCACAGCCCGGTGAACGATCACCGCTGTGGGCGGCCCTGGCCCGGCGATTGCGTTTTGGGCTGCCCCCCATGGGACAGTTGCCGCAGCTGCGTCCGGGATTGCGGTGGGCCGATTTTGCAGAGCTCGGCCAGCGTGTCCGGCAGGCGCCAGACTCCCTGGGTCAGCGGGTCAGACTCGCTGATATAGCGGATTTGGTTCAGGTGCTGCGAGACCAGGGTGTGGACCTGGTGGAGGTGGCTGCCCCCGATCGTCCCGGCGCGAGGGCCGAGTTGGAGTTAGACGGTGCCCAGATCCGCATCCGTCTCAACCCGCACTCAACCTGGCGGGATTTGGCCAATGAGATCTACAAACGGCAGTTGCTACAGGATTTGGGATTCGATGGCCGCCTGACCTCTGAGATGAGAGCAATAGTCGAGGCCGAGGCTGCGCGCTTTGAGCAGACGTTTGGTGTTCAGCAGAGTGAAAGAGCGGCCTTCGCGCAGCGCATGGAGGGGTTCTGGCGAGGGGAGCTGGAGCGTATCCAGTCCGGCGAGAGACCCAATGTCCTGGAATCGGTCGAAGGGGATCGTTTGATCATCGAAGCCAACGACCAGGCGATGATCGGTCGTTCCCTGCGCAGCCGCATCAGCGCCTGGGCGCGCTCGCTGTTGGGTCGCAGAGTGGGTACGGGGATGTTCTCGGCGCGCTTCAGCAAGGCCGAACGCGACACTATTGAAGAGTTTCTGAATTTCGCTCAAGAGCAGCACGCCCTGGCCGATCAGGCCCGTACGCGCTTCGAACAGCTTGAGACCGAGCGGGCCCGTCTGGCAAACCGCAACGATGCGGTAGCCGAAACCCGAAAGGCAACTCTGGATATTGAGATTGGCCAGGCTCGAAGTGATCGACAGCGGGCACAGGACGAGGCGTTGGCGGCCACCGAATCCGTGCTTTCGATGTTATCCAGCGCCGAAGGCAGTGTGCCCTTCCTGCGGGGCGCCGAGCGAAAGGTACAGCTTGCACCGGAGAGGGTGGCGGACCTTGTGGCTCGCTACAATCAGATCAATCAGGAAGCTGCCGGCCATTGGGCGGATTACGGTCGCCTGAAAGGGCAAGGCGACACCGCCGGCGCCGCCGATGCCCAGCGCGCTGCTCTTCTGGCGTTGCAGCGTGCCAGGCGTATTTCCGAGGCTTTGGGGGGAAGGGGCGCAGTAGAAGCGCTGGAGAGACTTTACGGTCGACCCTCTGCCGAGTTATGGCCGCCACAAGGGCTGGATATTGTCTCTTCAGGCTTGCTGGATCGTATTGTGCGCTATGGGCGAGAGCTGTGGGTCGTTGAAGAAAAAGGCGGCGCAGCCGACATTCAAACGGCTGAGGGGCCTAACAATATTAGCGTCTGGCAGGGCAGCGAGGCACACACGGTATTCACTGCTGCGAAGATGGTTACATCGGCCTTAAAGAACCTGAAGCGTGGAGATCTTACCGACGCAGAGCGACAGCGTTATGCGGTGCAGCTGGCGGGGGGCAATGCGGTATTGCGGGCCTTCGCCCAGGGGCGACTGCGTATCCTTGTTATTAGTACGCCCTGGGTGCGAGGCGCCGATGGACGGGTGACAGGTCCCGGTGAAACAACGGCAGTAGAAGGAACACCGCAAGCCCAGCACAGGCCCTCGCAGCTGGAGGTGCAGGAGATAAATTTGCAGGAGCTGAGTAACCGGCTCAAGGCAGCGCGGCTCGAGTTTCAGCCTCCAGAGTGAGAATTCTTTCCGTGCGCGCGGTAGATATCTGTATCAAGGCTTCGTCGCGGGGCGCGCCTCCTACGACCACACTACATAACGCTCAGAACGGCTCGCTATCCCCCTCAGCAGCCGACGAGCACCGGGATTATGTTCCGATCAGACCCGAAGGGGTGAGGCAGGGACTGCCGAGCCGCCGATTGGGGACATGGATGTCCCCTTAGCGGCGTCCGGGACATCATTCCGGCGCGCAGTGCAGCCGCAGGCCGGCTGATGGGGGCGTGCTTTCTTTGGTTACTTTCTTTGCACGAGCAAAGAAAGTAACGCGCCAGCAAGGCGCAACATGCGCCACCAAACCGCTCCGATACCCCAGCCTGCACAGGCTCCAACAGGGTCACCTTAATCTCGTCTCAACTATCGCAGTGGGTCGATGTAAGATGAAAGTGCTCTAGCCGCGCAGGCGGCTTACGGTATCCCGCGCTATATCGCGAATACCTTTCCAGTCGCCTTTGGCGACCAGGTCGGCCGGCGTCAGCCAGGAGCCGCCAACGCACATGACGTTGCCAAGGGCGAGGAACTCAGGCGCGGTTTCCAGTCGAATACCGCCGGTGGGGCAAAAACGCACATCGGGGAAGGGGCCTGAATAGGCTTTCAGTGCCGGAGTGCCGCCTGCCACTGTAGCGGGGAAAAACTTGAAACGCTGGTAGCCGCGCTGCATGCCTTCCATCATTTCCGATATCGTCTGAATGCCTGGCAGCAACGGGATCTTGCTGGCAACGCCGGTGTCCAGCAGTTCGCAGGTGGAGCCCGGTGTGACTATAAAGGACGCACCGGCATCACAGGCCTGCTGGTACTGGGCCGGTGTAGCGATAGTGCCGGCGCCGATTTTGGCTTCTGGCAGGCGTTCGGCCAGCAGCTGGATGGATGCCAGTGCAGCTTCAGTGCGCAGGGTGATTTCCAGTACCGGCAGGCCGCCCTCGAACAGGGCTTCGGCGATGGGCAGCGCTTCTTCAACCGAGTTGAAGGTCAGCACCGGAATCACCGGCGCCAGGGCGCAGATAGCATCAATCTGAGCAGTGATTTTGGGAGAAAGCATCGTGTGAGTCATCATTAATCCTGTATTTCGGCGACTGGCCTCAAGGGCTCCAGTAAATGGTCAGGGGCTGGCGCAGGAATAACCGTATCGGCATGATGCGGATGTCGTCGTCCAGTAACGCTTGCTGCAAGGTTTCGAGCTTGTCGGCGCCTTTCAGGTGGAGAATACGTTCACGGCTGGCCAGCAGTCGTTTGGCACTGAGGGTCATGCGTACATGCGGCGCACTGGTCGGTGTGACGGCGGCGCAGGGTTCGTCGGTCTCAAGTGCGTGCTCAAGCTCCTCGGCACAGGGAAACAGCGACGCCGTATGGCCGTCGTTGCCCATGCCCAGCACCACCAGGTCCAGCTCTGCCGGCAGGCTTGCCAGGCGCTGGGCGCAGTCGGCTTCGGCGTCGTGGGCGCTTTTGTCCGCCTGCCACAGGCCGAAAAAACGGGCCTGCTGTGCTTGGTGCTGCAACAGATGGCTCTGGATCAGACCTGCATTGCTGTCGGCCTGATCGGTGGCCAGCCAGCGATCATCTGCCAGTGTCACGCTGATTGAGGACCAGGGCAGCGGGCTCTGGCTAAGACGCTTAAACAGGGGCAGGGGGGTGCGTCCGCCGGACAGTGCAATGGCCGCCGCGCCGCGGCTTCGTACCGCGTCGCTCAGGCTCTGGCTGATATGCTGTGCCAGGGCGTCGGTCAGCAGCTCCGGTGTGTCAAAACACAGCAGTTTTACCTGTTCCGGCAGCAGCGCCGTGATATCACTTTTGCTCATGCCACTTCCTGCCATCACCGTTCATCATGGTATAGGACGCTTCAGGCCCCCAGCTGCCGGCGGCATAGGGCAGGGGATCGCCCTTGTCGCTCCAGTTGGCCAGGATCTGGTCGCACCAGGTCCAGGCGTGCTCGATTTCGTCGCGACGAACGAACAGGTACTGATTGCCCTGAATGACTTCCAGCAGCAAACGTTCGTAGGCATCGGGTACACGATCCATGTCAAACGCCTTGGCAAAACTGACCTGCAGTGGTGCCTGGCGCAGCTGCATGCCCTTGCCCAGCCCCTGGTCCTTGGTGGCGATGTGCAGGGATATGCCTTCGTCCGGCTGCAGCTTGATGGTGAGCAGGTTTTCCGCCAGTGCGCGCTGTTCCGGATCAAAAATGTAATGCGGCTGCTGCTTGAAATGTATGGTGATCTGCGAAAGTTTTTCCGGCAGGCGCTTGCCGGTGCGCAGATAGAAAGGCACACCGGCCCAGCGCCAGTTGCGCACTTCGGCCTTGATGGCGACAAAGGATTCGGTGTTGCTGCTGGTGTTGGCGTCCGGTTCTTCGAGGTAGCCGGGCACCGCCTTGCCTTCCACTTCGCCCGCAATGTACTGGCCACGAATGACGTGGCTGTCACGGATATCATCGGTGATTGGTCGCAGGGAGCGCAGTACCTTTACCTTCTCGTCGCGAATGGCATCGGCGGTCAGATCAGACGGTGGATCCATGGCGACCAGACAAAGCAGCTGCAGCAGGTGGTTCTGTACCATGTCACGCAGCTGGCCGTATTTGTCGAAGTAGCCCCAGCGCCCTTCGATACCGACCTTCTCGGCCACCGTGATTTCGACGTGGGAGATGTGGTTCTGATTCCACTGGGCGCCGAACAGGTTATTGGCAAAACGCAGTGCGATCAGGTTCTGTACCGTTTCCTTGCCCAGGTAATGGTCGATACGATAGATCTGGGATTCGGCAAAATACTCGGCGACATCGGCATTGACCTGGTGCGACGAGGCAAGGCTGTGGCCGATGGGCTTTTCCAGCACTACGCGGCATTCTTTATCAAGGCAGCCACTGTCGTGCAGATTCTTGCTGATCATGCCGTAGATGGAGGCGGCGGTGGAATAGTAGAACACCCGCGCGCGATCCGGCTTTTCATCCAGCAGGTTTTTCAGGCTGGCATAGCCTGGGGCTGCACCAAAATCGAAGTTGAGGAACTGCAGCTTGGCCAGAAAGGCTTTAACAGTCGCTGTATCCAGATCCTGCTCGGATACGAAGCGACGCAGGTTCGCTTCGCTGGTGGCTTCACTGGCAGCGGGTTCAGAGCCGCGGGCCAGGCCGATAATGCGGGTGTCGGCGGCCAGCAGGCCTGCGCGATCCAGCTGGTAAAGCGCCGGCAGCAGTTTGCGCTGGGTCAGATCTCCCAGGGCACCAAAGAACAGGATGTCGCAGGGAGTGTCGGTTATAGACATGTGTCTCGACCTGTTTGTAGTTATTCAACGAATATGTGGTGATCCTATCGGGGCTAAAATGCCTAGTCAACTGGTTATTTTGTAAAACTTACCAAAATAAGGCGTATTTACGCCATCACGACAGCCTTTTTTTGCGTGTCTGGAAGGTTGGCAGGCCATCAAGGGGGCGTTATAGTGGGCCCCTGAGTGAAATGTAGATAATTTACCAACTATCAGAGTCTGCCATGAACACGAACAGTGTTAATCTTCTCGAGCAGATTCGCCAGCGCCTCGACAGCCTTAACAAGTCTGAACACAAGGTGGCGACGGTGATTCTGCGTGATCCCCAAACGGCTACCCGACTGAGTATTACAGCCCTGGCTCAGGCGTCGGGTGTTAGTGAACCTACGGTCAATCGCTTCTGTCGTGGTTTCGACAACCGTGGTTACCCGGACTTCAAGATCCAGCTTGCCCAGAGCCTGGCGGTGGGAATGCCCTATGTCTCTCGAAGTGTAGAGCAGGACGACTCGACCGAAGACTATACCGACAAGATTTTCTCATCCACCATCGCCGCACTGGACAGCGCACGTCAGGGCTTTGACTCGGCGCTGGTCACCCGGGCGGTGGACTATCTAAGCCAGGCCAAGCAGGTGGCATTTTTTGGGCTGGGCGCATCGGGCCCGGTGGCCATGGATGCACAGCACAAGTTCTTCCGCCTCAATATCCCGGTCATGGCCTACGATGATGTCCTGATGCAGCGGATGGTGGCGGCCGGTGCCAACACCGGTGATGTGGTGGTGGTCATTTCCTATACAGGGCGCACCCGGGAACTGGTGGATATTGCCCGCCTAGCCCGCGAAAGCGGTGCTACCGTTATTGGTATCACCAGTGAGCATTCGCAGCTCGCGGCGGAATGCACGCTGCTGCTGGCGGTGCCGAGCCATGAAGATACCGACATCTATATGCCCATGACATCGCGCATCATTCAGCTGACACTGCTGGATGTGCTGGCCACGGGAGTCACGCTGCGCCGGGGGGTGGATTTCCAGCGTTATCTTAAGAAAATCAAGGACAGTCTGGTGCCTACCAGGTATCCGCAGGACTAATCCGAGCACGGCAGACACACAATAAAAATGACTCAAAGTAAACCGATCTATGTGGTTGATGACGATGCCGCGATTCGCTCGCTGCTGCGCAGCTATCTGGAGCGTAATCAGTTCGCGGTGAAAACCGCGGCCGATGGTGAAAGCCTGTTGCGTGAACTCCAGGCCGACGCCCCGGTGGCGCTGGTGGTGCTGGATATCATGCTGCCGGGGGACGATGGCTTCGAAATCTGCCGCAAGCTGCGTACCTTCTCGAAAGTGCCGGTCATCATGCTGACCGCCAATTCCGATGAGATGGACCGTATCGTCGGGTTGGAAATCGGCGCCGATGACTATCTGGCCAAGCCTTTTAATCCGCGGGAACTGCTGGCGCGCATCAAGGCCATACTGCGGCGCAGCGATGCTTCCGCAGAGGCGCCACAGGCGCGGACGTCGGCGCGCTATCTGCGCTTTGCCGGGTTTGAACTGGACTCGGCCACCCGTGCGCTCTGTACATTAAGCGGCGAGTCGCTGCTGTTGTCCGGGGCCGAGTACGATCTTCTGCGGCTGCTGGTGGACCATGCCGGCAAAGTCTTGAGTCGAGATCTGATCGCCGAGCAGACACGGGGCCGGGACAACCTGCCGATGGACCGCTTTATCGATGTGCAGATCAGCCGGCTGCGACAGCGCCTGCAGGATGATGCCCGCTCGCCCCAACTGATCAAGACGGTACGCGGCCAGGGCTATGTACTGGCCGCGACAGTGGCGGCCACCGATGAGTCGGTCCGGTAAGAGGGCCTTGCGCATGCCTGCAGAGGTTACCTCTGTATCCGCGGCGCCAGTCGGCTGCACCACGAAGGAGGGCAGCATATGATCAAGTCACTGACAACTGTGCTGCGCCGCTGGCCGCGTTCGCTCTCGAGTCGAATTCTTCTGGTGCTGGGTCTGGGCGTACTGCTGGCGCAACTGGTCTCCAGTGCCATCTGGTTGACGCAATGGCGTGCCGATACCGAGCAGAATGTGCAGGAAATGGCGCGGCACATGGCATTGCGGGTGGCTTCCACTGTGCAGTTCTTTACCGAGCTGCCCATTGCCTACCGCCATGTGATTCTTGATCAGCTGCGGGACATGGGTGGTACGCGGTTCTTTGTAACCCTTAATCACGAAGAGATCCGGGTCAATGACCTGCCGGATTCCCCGCTCAAAACCCGGGTCGTGCAGCAATTTCGTGATGTACTGGCACGCCAGCTGGGTGTGACCGAGGATCTGAGGATTGCCTTTTCCCGCCCTTCCGATCTGCATGTCATCAAGAACGATATCCTGCTGCTCGATCTGCCTGAGCGCTGGGGGAGTCAGACCCTGCTACTGGGGGGCAGGGATGCTCCCATCCTGGTGATTCAGATTCCCATCGCGCCAGAGCAATGGCTCTATCTGGCGACCCTGATGCCAGACCCGGATTTTCTGGAAACAAGTACGCCACTTTCCAGGGAACGCCTGATCTCGCTGCTGGTGTCACTGGGGGTTATGCTGCTGTTCGGAGTCTGGATTGTGCGCTCGCTGACCCGCCCGCTGCGCAGGCTGGCGCTGGCGGCGGAAAGCTTTGGTCAGGGTGAAGCCCTTGCCCTGCCAGAAACGGGCAGTCGCGAGCTGGAAACCACGGCACGGGCTTTTAACGCCATGCAGCTGCGCATCCAGCGCTACCTTGATGATCGCGAAAGATTGTTTGCTTCCATTTCCCATGACCTGAAAACGCCTATTACAAGGCTGCGGCTGCGCGCCGAGTTGCTGGACAATGACAGTGAGCGCGACGCATTTTGCCACGATCTTGAAGACCTCGACATGCTGGTCAAGGGGGCGCTGCAAAGCGTCAAGGATACGGATATCCATGAAAACCGGGTCGAGGTGGACCTGCACCGCATGCTCTGTTACCTGCGCGACGGCGCCGCGCTGGCCGGCAAGGTCGTTACGCTGGACGGCGAGCAGCGCGAGCCCTTTCTCGGCAAGCCGTTGGCGTTGCGCCGCTGCGTCGGCAATCTGGTGGACAATGCGCTTTATTACGGCGGCCGCGCCGATATTCACATAAACGACAGCAGTCAGCTGCTGGAAATACGGGTATGCGACAACGGCCCCGGGATACCGATCGCTCAGCAGGAACGCGTATTCGCCCCCTATACAAGGTTGCTGGCGAATCAGACCCTGGACCCGGCGGCGCATTCCTCCATGGGGCTGGGGTTGTCGATTGCGCGCAATATTGCCCGTGCCCATGGTGGGGATATCGAACTGGCCAATCGTGACCAGGGCGGTCTTGAGGCGCGGCTGACGCTGCCGCGCTAGCGGCGCCCTGTGCGCACCCTGATTGCCGTACCTTTTTCTGCCTTTCAAATCCGTTATGCGGTCTTTCAGCCTGGATGCGCGCCTGTTGTGTGTTGTCCGTGGCTGTTCTGCACCTGCCTGGTTGCTTTGTTGCACTTTGTTACAATTCCTTGCGTAAGGTTACCCCTTTCCTGTTAGCGCTTTGTTAATTTACGTACATCCGGTTCAGGGCTGCAACAGCCCCCGGGGATAACAATAATACAGGATGAAAATATGAAGACTCTGAAGACCTGCCTTAGCGGTATTGCGCTGTCCGTAGCCTGTGCCACCGCCTCTGCCGGTGAAGTAGAAGTGCTGCACTACTGGACATCCGGTGGTGAAGCAGCCGCTGTCAACGTACTCAAGCAGGAAATGGAAGATGCCGGCCATACCTGGACGGACTTTGCCGTAGCCGGTGGCGGTGGCGAGTCGGCCATGACCGTACTGAAATCCCGTGCCATTTCCGGCAACCCTCCTTCCGCAGCCCAGATCAAGGGGCTGGATATCCAGGAGTGGGGTGAGCTGGGTTTCCTGACCTCACTGGATGACGTTGCCACCGCTGGCAACTGGGACTCACTGCTGCCAGAGGTGGTCAGTGATGTGATGAAGTACGACGGTCACTATGTGGCGGTACCGGTCAACGTGCACCGCGTCAACTGGCTCTGGGCCAACCCCGAGGCGTTCAAGAAAGCCGGCGTTGAAATCCCCACGACCTGGGAACAGATGATCGAGGTAGGCCCCAAGCTCAAGGCCGCGGGTATTATTCCGCTGGCACATGGCGGCCAGGCCTGGCAGGACGCCACCACCTTTGAAGCCATTGCCCTGGCAGAGGGTGCAGATTTCTACCGCAAGGCCTTTGTTGAGCATGACGATGCCACCCTCAAGGGTGAAACCATGGTGAAGGTTCTCACTACTTTCAAGAAGATGCGTGACTTGATTGATGCTGATTCCAGCGGTCGCGACTGGAACGTGGCAACGTCCATGGTGATCAATGGCCAGGCGGCCATGCAGATCATGGGCGACTGGGCCAAGGGTGAATTCACCGCCGCCGGCAAGACACCTGGCACCGACTATGTCTGCGTAGCCGCGCCTGGCACTGCGGACATGTTTACCTTCAACATCGACAGCCTGGCGATGTTCACTCAGTCTGATGACAGCCGTGTGCAGGCGCAGAAAGACCTGGCCAAAATGGTCATGGATCCCAAGTTCCAGGAAACCTTCAACCTGAACAAGGGTTCGATCCCTGCGCGTCAGGGCATGGACCGTACGCCGTTTGACAGCTGCGCCCATGACTCCATGGACGCTTTCACCGTCAGTGCCGAGAAGGGCACACTGGTGCCGAGCATGGCGCATGGCATGGCCACAAGCTCCCGCGTACAGGGCGCCATCTATGATGTCGTCACCAATTACTTCAACGCCAGCGATATGAGCGCTGAAGATGCCGCTGATAAACTGGCTCGCGCGGTAAAAGCGACGCTGTGACAGGTGGCGAGCCCTGATCCATGAAGTGTGTGGATCAGGGCTCGCATTCAGCCACCCTCTTTTTGGTATCCCCTTATGAACGAGAAAGCCTTGCCACTGCCCGAAACCGGGTCGGTGCGACCGGTTGCGCTCAGCTTCCAGGATCGTCTTGCGGCACAGCTGCCCAAGCTGGTGCTGGCGCCAACCGTCATCGTTACCCTGGTAGCCGTGTATGGCTACATGATCTGGACCGGTCTGCTGTCCTTCACCAGCTCCCGCATCCTGCCATCGTGGAAATTCATTGGCACCGCACAGTACAGCAAGCTGATGGAGAATGATCGCTGGGGTGTCTCCGTTGAAAACCTCATTATCTTCGGTGGTTTGTTTATTCTGGTGTGTCTGGTGCTGGGTGTGCTGATGGCTATCCTGCTGGACCAGAAGATCCGCGCTGAAGGCGCACTGCGAACCATCTACCTGTACCCCATGGCGATCTCCTTTATCGTCACAGGTACCGCCTGGAAGTGGCTGCTCAACCCGGGCCTGGGTCTGCAAAAGACGATTCGCGACTGGGGTTTCGAGAGCTTCACCTTCGACTGGCTGGTCAACCCGGACATGGTGGTCTATTGCCTGGTGATTGCAGCGGTATGGCAATCCTCCGGCTTTGTCATGGCGCTGTTTCTGGCGGGCCTTCGCGGCGTGGACCAGGAAATGATCAAGGCGGCGCAACTGGATGGCGCCAGCATGCCGATGATCTACAGGCGCATCATCCTGCCGAGTCTGAAGCCGGTGTTTTTCAGTGCCTTTGTGATTCTGTCGCACATTGCCATCAAGAGTTTCGACCTGGTGGCGGCGCTTACCGGCGGGGGGCCGGGCTATTCATCCGATCTGCCGGCAATCTTCATGTACCAGCACGCCTTTACCCGTGGCCAGATGGGCCTGGGTGCCGCCAGTGCCATGGTCATGCTCGGCGGTGTACTGGCGATACTCGTACCTTATCTGTATTCCGAACTGAGGAGCAAGAAAAATGGTTAAGCCTCAGAAAACCCTGAATCAGCAACTGCTGCGCTATGGTCTCTATGTCCTGCTGGGTGTGGCCGCACTGGTGTACCTGTTGCCACTGTGGGTCATGTTGCTCACTTCGCTCAAGGATGTGGAAGAAATCCGTAACGGCACTCTGTTGTCACTGCCGGGCACTATCAATTTCGATGCCTGGAGCAAGGCCTGGAGTGGCGCCTGTACCGGTAGCACCTGTGATGGGATAGCGCCGTTTTTCGCCAACTCATTCAGAATCGTTATTCCGGCGGTGTTGATCTCGACCCTGGTCGGTTCGCTCAATGGCTATGTGCTGTCGCTGTGGAAATTTCGCGGTAGCGAAATCCTCTTCGGTGCCATGCTGGTGGGCTGCTTTATCCCGTTCCAGGTCATACTGCTACCCATGGCGCGGATGCTGGCCATGCTGGGCCTGGCGAATACAGTGACGGGGCTAGTATTGGTACATATTACTTATGGTATTGCTTTTACTACCTTGTTTTTCCGTAACTTTTATGTAGGTTTGCCGAAAGAGCTGATTTCGGCGGCACGCCTTGATGGTGCCGGATTCTTCTTCATCTTTCGTCGCGTGGTGCTGCCATTGTCGACGCCGATCATTGTCGTCTGCGTCATCTGGCAGTTTACCCAGATCTGGAACGACTTCCTGTTCGGTGTGGTGTTCTCCGGCGCCCAGACCCAGCCGGTGACCGTGGCGCTGAACAACCTGGTCAACACCAGCTTTGGCGGCAAGGAATACAACGTGGATATGGCCGCGGCCCTGATCGCTGCCTTGCCGACCCTGCTGGTCTATGTACTGGCTGGAAAATATTTTGTGCGCGGTCTGACCGCCGGTGCCGTCAAAGGCTGATAGAACAATAAGAGGCTTATTCTCATGGCTAGTTTAACCATCGACAACGTTACCAAGTCCTACGGTCAGACCCAGGTACTCAAGGGCATCAATATTGCCATTGAAAAAGGTGAGTTCCTGATCCTGGTGGGGCCTTCGGGCTGCGGTAAATCGACCCTGATGAACAGCATTGCCGGGCTCGAAGATGTGACCGGCGGCCGCATCCTGATCGGCAACGCCGACATCACCCAGGCGGCCCCCAAGGATCGCGATATCGCCATGGTGTTCCAGTCCTACGCGCTGTACCCCAACATGTCGGTACGTGAAAACATCGCCTTTGGGCTGGAGATCCGCAAGGTGCCCAAGGTCGAGCGCGAGCAGGAAGTACAGCGGGTGGCCAGCCTGTTGCAGATCGAGCCGCTGCTGGATCGCAAGCCCGGCCAGCTGTCCGGGGGACAGCGTCAGCGCGTGGCCATGGGACGGGCGCTGGCGCGCCGTCCCAAGCTCTATCTGTTCGATGAGCCGCTGTCCAACCTCGACGCCAAACTGCGCGTTGAAATGCGCACCGAAATCAAGAAACTGCACCAGCGTCTGGGTACCACCATTGTTTACGTGACCCACGATCAGATCGAGGCCATGACCCTGGCGGATCGCATCGCCGTGATGCGTGGTGGTGAGCTGCTGCAGCTGGGCACGCCCCAGGAGATCTATGACAATCCGGTGAACAAGTTTGTCGCAGGCTTCATGGGCTCGCCAGCCATGAACTTTGTTCCCTGCACCCTGGTGGCCAGTGACAGGGGCCTGGGCGTCGAGATTACCGACGGTGCCGGTAACCCGTCCTGGCTGCCGGTGCCCAACGCCGAACGCCTTGGCGGTTATATCGGCAAGCAGGTGATCCTGGGAGTGCGGCCAGAGATGATCACGGATCCTGTACCCCACAAGGCTGGCGAGGCGATGGTGTGCGAGGTACCGATGAAGGTGCTGGTCACCGAACCCACGGGGGCCGATACCATGCTGGTGGCCGAAGTGAACGGCGTTGAAATCAACTGCCGCATCAATCCTGGCTACAGCACGCCGGTGGGTCAGGTGGTGCCGCTGATGTTCGACATGAGCAAGGTGGTGTTCTTCGATCCGACCACCGAAGAGCGGATCGACCGGGCCTAAACAAGCCTCGTTACAGGTTCAACAGAGTGCGCAGCCTTATGGCTGCGCACTTGCTTGCGGTAGATACAGCCTGTTTAATCGATGGGTTATCGCTAACATTGTATTGTGTTGCCTGAGTTTGTCGTCGGAGGCGGTGGCACTTGGGCGACATCTGCTTCTGTACAGCCTGTTGAAGTAAACCAGTCAAAGGGATCGATACCGATGAGTTACACGCCCTCCAGCGAGCGCTATGCGCAGATGAAGTACAACCGCACCGGGCGCAGTGGCCTGAAGTTGCCGGCCCTGTCCCTCGGGTTGTGGCAGAATTTCGGCGAAGATGCGCGCATCGACACTGCACGGGCGATCTGCCATACGGCCTTTGATCTGGGCATCACCCATTTCGACCTGGCCAACAACTATGGCCCACCGCCGGGCTCTGCCGAGGCATTCTTCGGTCGACTGCTGAACACCGACTTTGCCGGCTACCGCGATGAGCTGATCATTTCGACCAAGGCGGGTTATCGCATGTGGCCGGGCCCCTATGGTGAATTTGGCAGCCGTAAATACCTGCTGGCCAGTCTGGATCAAAGCCTGAAACGCCTTGGCACCGACTATGTCGATATCTTCTACTCGCATCGCTTCGATCCCGAAACGCCGCTGGAAGAAACCATGGGTGCGCTGGACAGCGCGGTGCGCCAGGGCAAGGCGCTCTATGCGGGGATTTCGTCCTACAGTGCAGCGCGTACCCGGGAAGCGGCGGCAATACTGCGCGAACTGGGTACTCCCTGTCTGATTCACCAGCCGAGCTATTCGATGCTCAATCGCTGGATCGAGGACGACAGCCTGCTCGATACGCTCGATGATGTGGGCGCAGGCTCCATTGTCTTTTCACCCCTGGCCCAGGGCATGCTGACCGACAAGTACCTCAAGGGCGTGCCGGCCGACAGCCGCGCCACCCAGCAGGGTTCGCTCAGCCAGGCGTTTTTGTCCGATGAGAACCTGACCCGCATTCGCGGCCTCAACGCCATTGCCCTGCGCCGTGGCCAGACGCTGGCGCAGATGGCCATTGCCTGGGTGCTGCGTAACGGTCGTGTGACCTCGGCGCTGATTGGCGCGAGCCGGCCGGAACAGGTGATCGACAGCGTGGCAGCGCTTGAAAAGCCTGATTTTACGGCTGGTGAACTGGCCGAAATCGACCAGTTTGCAACCGAGGCAGACATTAATCTGTGGGCGCAGTCGTCCAGGGATTAAGCGCTTGCGCAGCTGACCTGTACCCGCTGGGCGAGAATCAGAAGAGAACAGCGGCACTGCAGCCGCAGGTTGCAAGGTTGACCTGGTCAGATTGATTGAGTGAGAACGGGGCGATGCGGGGTTTTCGGGCCCCGCATTTTTTTCTGCAAAGTTTTTGCTGCAATATCGTGGTTAATGCTTGCTCAGTTCTATGGGCGTGTCAGACGCCTTGGCTGCTGGCAGGGTGCTGGCTAGATTGGCCTTTGGCAGCAGGGCTATGAGGTTATGGGCCGAGGCTTCGACCACCGAGGTAAAGGTGATGGTCTTTTCCTTGCTGGTCTCCTGCGCCAGGTTCAGTTCTTCCACACCCTCCCAGACAATACTGCCGTCGGCGCTGTCCCAGATCTGGATGAACAGACGGATATTGGCGTGGCTGGTCTGATAGACATGGAAGCCCAGCATGCTGAAGCGGCCACGGGAGTCCTGGCGAAAGTTGGCCAGGTTCAGCTGCACCAGATAGCGCGCCTGGGCGGCGGCGCCGACCCGACTGAGGCTTGAGCGGTTGAATATGCCGGTTTCCCGGTAATCCTGGAACATGCGGTTATATTCCGAGGCCAGTCCTGCCCTGTTTATTGCCCCCAGAGTCTCAGGCAGGGGCTTCACGGAAATGTCCGGGCGCTCCCGCGCCAGCGTATTGGCGAACACGAAGGCCAGCACCTGCTTGTCTTCCTCCTGGCCGGTAATGGTGGAGGGGCTGATAAAGGCGACGCCCTGCGTTCGCAAATCATCGGCCGTGAGCGATATGGCATTGTGCTGCGCGGATGAGTAGTTCTGGTTAATGCCACAAGCGCTGAGCAGAGCCGCAATGCAAAGCATGAGTAATAGCAGTCGCAGGCGCGTCGAGCTTTGGTCTGTCAGCGCTAGTGCAAGGTGATCTGGGGTGGAGCAGTGGGCAGGGATTGTCTTTTCCTGGGTGTTCATCAGCGGTACCTCCAGCACATTAGGAGAGCAGGGCACCTGAGCAGGATCAGACGAATCGCCGGGCGCCTCAGCGCAACGTCTGTAAATGAAGTGTAGACGCTGTGCCCTGGCTGATACACACAGCCTGTAACACTCCTGTATCAGTTTGGCTTCACAAAACAGCAACACCCGGCGCGGGGCCGGGTGTTCTGTTGATTTTGCGTTGCAATTGATCGGCGTTACTTTGGGCCGGATTCAGACCGCAGCTACGGCTGTTGCGCCAGCTTTACGCTCGCTGGATTTTAGATCGAACAGGCCGTAGCGGCCGACAACCAGGAAGCACAGTGCCGGTACGATAAAGGACAGGGCGCTGCCGTAGCTATCGATCATGGCGCCCTGGGCCAGCGGTAGAATGGCACCGCCGAGGATGGCCATCACCAGGCCGGCGGCGCCGAATTTGGTGTCGTCCCCCAGCCCCTCAAGGGCGACGCCGTAAATGGTGGGGAACATCAGCGACAGGCAGCCGGAAATGGCCACCAGTGCCCAGACACCCAGCATATCGGGGCTGGCGATCATGATCAGGCAGAGCACGCAGGCCAGCACCGACAGACCGGCCAGCAGGGCGCTGGCGCGGACATAGCCCATGAGCCAGGTCATGGCGAAGCGGGCCAGCAGAAACAGAATCAGGCTGTACTGCAGGAAATCACCGCCGCGTACTTCGTCAACCGACAGTGCATCCATGACGTACTGGATGGTAAAGGTCCAGACACAGGTTTGGGCGCCGACATTAAAGAACTGAGCGACGACCCCAAAGCGGTAGTGGCGATTGCGGAACAGGCGTTTGAGGGTGGCACGAAACTCGATCTTGGCGCTCTGTCTGTCCTGAGTGTTGCCAGAGCGAGCTTCATCGGCGCCGGGCATCGACATGCGAGCCACCAGAAACCAGATCAGCAGCAGCACGCAGGCCATGCCGACGTAGGGCAGCATCACGGCATCAAGCTCGGCGCTCTGAATGGCAACGAGCTGCTCAGCCGGCATGGCTGCGCGCTCCAGCGCCGTGGCGGGATTGAGCTGCGTCAGGATCAGCGAGGCGCCAAGAAAGACCCCCAGATTGCAGCCGACCGGGTTGAAGGCCTGGGCCAGATTCAGGCGCTTGGTGGCATTGCCCGAGGGGCCCATGGCGATCACGAAGGGATTGGCCGAGGTTTCGAGTATCGACAGGCCTGCAGCGAGTATGAACAAGGCAGCGAGGAAGAAGCCGTAGCTCAGCGTCTGGCTCGCCGGGTAGAACATGAAGGCACCGAGGGCTGCGAAGCCGAGGCCCGTGAGTACGCCGACCTTGTACGAATAACGGCGGTTGATAAAGGCCGCCGGCAGCGCCAGGCAGAAGTAGGCACCGTAGTAGGCGAACTGCACCAGGGCGGACTGCAGCGAGCTCATGGTGAATATCTTGCTGAACACCTTGACCAGCGGGTCCGTCATGTTGGCGGCTACGCCCCAGGCGGCAAAGCAGGTGGTGAGCAGAATAAAGGGCAGAATCATGTCCCGAAAGACCAGCGGTGTTTTCTTGTTCATAAGCGCCTTGTCACTAAAGCGTCCGCAGGACGGTTGTTGGTTTCAGGCGGCATTTGGCCACGCCAAGGTCAACCTAAAATGAACGGCACGGCCGGACTTTGTAATTTTTGTAATCTGGCTGCTGTGTCATCAGGGCAGGATGGCAGCCACAACAGCAGGCAGATTTCGGCTGGCCTGCTAATATGAGCGCTCTGGCATTCAGGGAGGCACGCCATGACAGTGGACAACATTCTTTTTCCCGCTCTGGTGCAGCATCAGGATGATGCAGAATTGAGCTTTATCGCAACCCCGGACGATTGGGCCAGACGCGCGCTGGAGCCTCATTTTTACCGCGGCGTTCAGCCCGGTGATCGGCTGATTGACAGCCAGGGGCGCGTTTTCTGGCTCTGTTGCGCAGGCGCTGTGGTGAGGGCTGAGCAAAGTGATGAGCTGTTGTCGTTGCCCCAGGTGCTGGCGCTGGTGCGCGGCCATGCGGCGCTGCAGAACAGTTGCTGTGCCGGCAAGCTCGGGGCTCGGGATTTAAGTGAAGCGATACATCTTGTAGCGCACTTAACTGATTGATAAAAAATGATTCCTGTAACACACTTTGTCTGACTCAAAGCATTCGTACAGGACATCATGGCTGACTTTAAAACCCATACACTCGTGGCCACCGTTATCAGCGGCGGGCTCGGTATCGCGGCGCTGGCAACCGGCATGGCAACACCTTCGCAGGCGTTTTGCTACTGGTTGGCGGGTACCCTGGGGGGGTTGTTGCCTGATATTGATTCCGATGAATCCCTGGCGCTGCGCATCGTCTTTCGGCTCTTCGGTGCCCTGGTAGCGGGCTTGCTGGCGTTTTACTGGATGACGACGCTGCCGGCCTGGCAGGTCGTGCTGCTGGCCGCTACTGGCTATCTGCTGGTGCGTTTTGTGCTGCTGGAGCTGTTTGCCCGCATCACGGTTCACCGCGGCATGCTGCACAGCCTGCTGGCCAATCTGTTGTTTGGCGTTATCGCCATCTTGCTGTCCTACCACCTTTTTGCGCTGGACGTACGGCTGGCCTGGGGAATAGGCGCTTTTGTTGTCATGGGCGCCACGGTGCATCTGTTGCTGGATGAAATTTACAGCGTGGATTTGTCCGGCATGCGCATCAAGCGCTCTTTTGGCACGGCGCTGAAGCTCACCGACTGGACGCAGCCGCTGCTCTCGGCACTGATGCTCAGCGCCTGCGTGGGCGGGTTCTGGCTCAGCCCAAGTGCGGCGTCCTGGCAGCAGAGCCTGGGCATTGAGGTGCCGCCATGGCTGTCCGTTCATCAAGTTATTGGCTGGCTGTACCAGAGCGTGGTCAGCCTGTACCAGGCCTGATGTTCGACCTGGCAACCTGTGACTTATTACTGATCTACCAGGGAGTTCACCCATGACCGACGCGATCAAGCCACTGCAGCTGCAGGGCATACACCACGTGGCCATCATCTGTGCCGATTACCCGCGCTCGCGGGCCTTCTATGTGGATGTGCTGGGGTTGGAGGTCATTGCGGAGAACTACCGCGCGCAGCGCGCTTCCTACAAACTTGATCTGCGCCTGCCCTCGGGCGCCCAGATTGAGCTGTTTTCGTTTCCCGCACCACCTGCCCGTCCCTGTACCCCGGAGGCGCAGGGACTGCGCCACCTGGCCTTCGCCGTTACAGATATGGACTGCGCCGTCGTTTACCTGGAATCCTGTGGCGTGGCGGTGGAGCCCGTACGGGTAGACGAGTTCACCGGCCAGCGCTTCACCTTTTTCAAAGACCCGGACGGACTGCCGCTGGAACTGTACGAAGTTCCGGCAGAACCCGGTCTGGTCGACAATCAGAGGAACCAACGCCCATGACGACCTCGTCCCCTGTCCTTGAATGGCCCATTCTGGACAGCGATACCGCATTTGATGCCGGTGATTTCTGCATCACATCGCAAGCGCTGGCGATAGACAGCAAGGTGCCTATTCGCATCGAGCAAACCACCTTGGCAGGGGGCAAGCAGCAGGGTGTCAGGCTGATTACGCTGTCGGTGGGTGACATGACAGTGCGTGTGGTGCCCTGTCGCGGTATGGCGGTGCTGGATGTCATGCAGGGTGATACCCGCTTTGGCTGGGACTCCCCGGTCAGGGAAGTCGTGAATCCGGCGTTTATCAACCAGGAAGCCTCGGGTGGCCTTGGCTGGCTCGATGGTTTTAACGAAATGCTGGTGCGCTGCGGCTACCAGTGGGCCGGGCATCCTGGCCAGGACGGTGACGAGTTCCTGACCCTGCACGGGCGTATCCAGAATACCCCGGCGTCGCGGGTCATGCTGCGCATCGAACGCGACGCCCCCTATCGCGTGACCCTGTCCGGCCGCGTGGACGAAAAACGCTTCAAGTTCACCAATTTTGAAGTCTGGATGCACCTGTTCATCGTGCCCGGCGAACCCTACCTCAGCGTGCAGGACAGCCTCACCAACAAGGGCGTCTATGCACGCGAATATCAGGTGATCTACCACAACAACTTCGGTGCGCCGGTGCTCGAAGCCGGTGGCCAGCTGCATGTGCCTGTCGCCGAGTTGTCACCCTTCAATGACTACGCCGCAAAAGGGTTGAGCGACTGGAATCAGATTCCTGCGCCAAGCCGCGATTTCGATGAAAGGGTGTTCAACGTGCGCCCGCTCAGTGATGAAAAGGGCGAGACCCGGTCACTGCTGCACAACGCCGATGCCAGCCTGGGTATCGAAGTGGCGTACCAGGCCGACACCCTGCCGGTGCTGACCATCTGGAAAAATACCGATCTGCCGGGGCAGGGCTACGTCATGGGTATCGAGCCGGGTACCAGCTTCGCATACAACCGCCGTTACCAGCGTCCGCTGGGACTGGTTCCCAGCATCCAGCCGGGTGAAACCGTTCAGTTCTCGCTGCGTTTTGGTTTTTTGACGACGCCGGAAACGGTGTCAGCCTCGCTGCAACGGATTCAGACCCTGCAAGGGGACACCCAACCGGTGGTCAAGCCGCAGCCGCTGGTTAGGCTTCCAGGCTGACGGCAAGGGACCGTGTGATGGGGCGCTGCAGTCGACGCAGGGCCCCATTTATATTCATTTTGCAGCGGCGCGGATGCGGTCCAGCACCTGGATAACGGCGCTGGACTGCTCCAGATTGTTCCAGGCCTTGCCGGATTCGATATGCTGCACGAAGGCACTGATCATGGAGGCGTACTGGTTCTGCGGTGCTATATCGATGACTTCGCCGCCACCGATGCCGCCTTCGGGCGCCAGGCGAATCCGCACGCCTTCGTTCGGCGCATTAAACGGGATTTCCAGTTCCGCCCAGCCTTTGCTGCCCAGTAGCAGCAGGCGCTGATAACGGGCCGCCTGGGTGCAGACCGTCAGGCTGAGGGTTCGCCCCTGGCCGTAATCGAGCAGGGCACTGGTCTGGCGGTCGATGCCGAACTGCGGGTCCAGGTCGATGGTGCTCTGGACGCTGACAGGTTCAGCCTCGAAGCACCAGCGTCCGGCCAGAACCGCATAGCAGCCGATGTCCAGCAGGCCGCCACCGCCCCATTCGGGCACATTGCGTACGTTCTTGTCGTCCGCCAGGCCGTAGCTGAAGACCGCGTGCAGCGCCCGCAGCTCGCCGATGGCCGGCAGCAGGCGCTGGTGGATGGCGGCCCACTGGGCGTGATGGCATACCATGAAGGCTTCCATCAGGGTGCCGTCGAAGTTCGCCGCGGCCGCGAGCAGGGGTTGCAGGTCCTCGGTATTCAGAGCAATGGGCTTTTCACACAGAACGTGCTTGCCTGCCGCCATGGCCTTTATGGCCCAGGGAACATGCAGGTGATTGGGCAGCGGAATATAGACCGCATCCACCTGGTCATCGGCCAGCAGCGCCTCGTAACTGTCGTAGCTGCTGGGTGCCCCCAGGCTCTGGGCGAAGGCCCGGGCCTGGTCAAGCGAGCGTGATGCCACCGCCTGAATGGGATAACCGGCTTCCAGTATGGCCGGTGCCACCTGGGTGCGGGCAATTTTGGCACTGCCCATAATTCCGAATCGGATCACAGATTTTCACTCCCTGGCTGATGTAGGCCGCTAGCAGCCTGTCGGGCTTAACACTGATCTACTGCGGAAACGCCGATTTTGGCCACTTTTCGTACTCTTTTTCGTTAAATAGAACCACTATTCGCCTTAAAAGAGCCCAAAAACTGACTCAAAACGGCTATTTCCTCGTTACGACCGGTCAAGTCCGACAGGCCGCTAGGACTTTCCGCCTGGCTAGCCATCAAGTCAAGGCTTGACCGCCTGTTGGTGAGAGCCGCAGGGGCTGTCAGTCAGCAAGTTGACGTTAGCGTAAAGGGTGCTATGCTCGGTGCTCGTTTTCAAGGGGATAACCGCATGACCCGAGCCCTGATTGTCGCCGCTGTTCGCACCCTGGATAAGATAGGGTCGCAACAGCATTGTCTGGATCTGGAAGCCCGTATCCGCGCCCGGGGTTTGGCTATCCATGAACTTGTAATTGAGCCGCTGAGTACCGACTGGCACAGCCCGGAACCCGAGGATCATTTTCGCAGCGGTTGTGCACCCATCGAGGCGCTGGCCAGGGCTCAGGCGTTGATTGTCCAGGGCGCGCAGGCGGTACTGATCCGTGGCGAAGATCTTATCAAGAGCGGTTATAGCCGTGAAGAACGGCACCGGCTGATGGCGGTCTATGGTGCCGATTATCCGCTGACCCAGGCCTACACGGACCTGGCCGAGAATTATCTGGCGCGCCAGAACCTGGATGCAGAGCGCTTTCGCGAGCTCGCCCAGTGCCTGTTCGAGAACTACAGCGCAACCTATCTCGACAGTCGCCCTCTCGATGGACACAGTGGCGCCGATACCGCGGGCAACAGGCCCGAGATGCCGGGGGCTGCCTGGTTTGAACCGGTTACCGCGCTGTTTCGCGGTGTGGATTGCGCCAACCCGATGGTGGACTTCAGCGGCCGCCTGCTGATCTGCAGCGAAGCGTTGGTCAATGAGCTGAACGTACCGCGGGACCAGTGTATCGAAATCAAGGGTGTGGGGCTGCGGCGTCTGGCGGGGGATGGTCGTGAGCATATAGATGAGATCGCCGGTTACGATCATCTTCGCAGCGCCTACAACCAGTGCTGCACCATGGCCGGTATCGATTTTGCCCAGCGCTTTCGCGCAGGTGATGCATTGCTGGAAACCTATACCTGCTTTCCGGTTGTTCCCATGGCATTTTTGCAGGTCAGCGGCCTGATCGATGTGCTCGATGAAATGCCGGATTTCCTTGCCCGTCACAGTGTAACCATTACCGGCGGCATGAACCTGGCGCGCGGTGCCTGGAACAACCCTGCGCTGAATGGCCTGATCAGCATGCATCACCGCCTGCTGGAGGGTGATGAACATATTGGCCTGGTGCACGGAAATGGTGGCCTGGGGTATCGCCAGGGGGTGGCACTGCTGGTAAAAATCTGACGGGCTATCCTTAGGAGGCTTTTTAACGGAGTGCTACCTGTTCCCACCGGGTCTGTGTGAGGTGCGATCCGGTGAGGTGTGCTCAAGCGCCGGCTTGCCAGCAGGTGATTGAACGCGGACGCGGATGGGGCAAATGGCTCTATGCTTGAGGTTGTCTGGGGCATCACACACAAGCTCGGGGCACGGACACAAAGGAGCTGATATGTCGGTTGTAACGCGAGTCCTGCTGGATGTGCTCAAGCCCCATGATCCCAGTGTGCTTGATCTGGCGTGCGCACTGGGAAACCTGGGTGATTACCGTGTGCGTGTACGGGTTCTTGAAATGGACAAGAAAACGGAGACGCTGGAAATAGAAGTGGCAGGCGCGGATGTCGATTTCGAGGCGATCCAGACGGTGATCCGGGATCTTGGCGCGGCGCTGCACAGCGTGGATGAAGTCGATGTCAGCGGTGTCACCTTGGCACCGGATGCGGAGTAATAGCGGTTGAATCTGCTGCGCGAGCTTGGTTTTTTGCTGCGTATCAGCCACTCCCACGGCATTATGCGGCGGTATTTCGTGGTCAACGGCTTTGATGGCGCTCTGACCATGCTGGGGTTGATTCTGGGTTTTATCGTCACTGACCGGGTTCCGCTGCCGGTGGTGATAGGCGCCTGCCTCGGAGCTACCATCGCATTGGGTGTCAGCGGTGTTAGCAGCGCCTATCTTAGCGAGACGGCCGAGCGCCAGCGGGCGCTGTCCGATCTTGAGGAGGCGATGGCCAATAGTTTGCAGGGCAGTGCCCACGCACAGGCCGCACGCTGGGTGCCGCTGTTGATCGCACTGGTCAATGGTTCGGCTCCGCTGCTGATCTCGCTACTGATCCTTACTCCGCTCTGGCTGGCCGATGCCGGCATCCCATTACCTTTGCCAGCCCTGCACATGGCGATGGTCGTCGCACTGCTGATTATCTTTTTGCTGGGCGTCTTTCTTGGCCACGTAGCCGGCAACTCCTGGTGGCGCAGCGGCTTGCAGACCCTGCTGGTGGCGCTGGTGACCGTCGGCCTTATTCTTCTTCTGGGTACCTGATATGCCTTCTGAATCCTTTCGTGCCTGGCACAGTCTGAGTTGTGACGAGACCCTGAAGCGGCTGACAACCTCGGTTGAGGGCTTGACGGCCGAGGAGGCGCAGCGACGCCTTGCCACTCAGGGACCCAACCGGCTGCCCCATGGGCACCAGCGTTCGGTGCTGGCGGTTTTCGCCGGGCAGTTTTCCGACCTGATGATTCTGGTGCTACTGGCCGCGGCGGTTATCTCCGGCATGGTCGGTGAACCTCAGGATACCATCGCCATTCTGGTGATTGTGCTGCTCAACGGTTTGATCGGCGCCATACAGGAGTTTCGCGCCGAGCGGGCGATGGCGGCGCTGCGCAAGGAGGCGGCGCCCCGGGCTCAGGTGCTGCGTGATGGCCGCCTGCAGACGGTTGATGCAAGCGCGCTGGTACCCGGTGATCTGGTGCTGGTGGAGGCCGGGAACCAGGTACCGGCGGATCTTCGCCTGATTGACGTGCAAGGCCTGGAAGCCGACGAGTCTGCCATGACGGGCGAGTCTCTGGCGGTGGTCAAGACGACGGAAGTACTGACGGATCAGGCACTGACGCTGGGAGATCGGCACAATCTGCTGTTCAAGAGCAGTACTGTCAGCCGCGGCCGCGGCCGCGGACTCGTGATAGCCACCGGCATGGATACTGAAATTGGCCATATTGCGCGGCTGCTGGAGACCGAAGAGCGCGTCAAAACACCGTTGCAGCAGCGCATGAGCCGTTTCGGACGCTATCTGGCGATGGTGGTGCTGGCCATATGCAGCCTGATCTTCGTCACCGGCCTGCTGCGTGGCGAACCTGTCCTGCTGATGTTTCTCACCGCGGTGAGCCTGGCGGTTGCGGCAATTCCGGAGGCATTGCCGGCCGTGGTGACACTCTCACTGACCTTTGGGGCACGCAAGCTCAGCCGGCACCATGCACTGGTGCGCAAACTGCCGGCCGTGGAAACGCTGGGGGCCGTTACCTATATCTGCACCGACAAGACGGGCACCCTGACCCAGAATCGCATGACGGCTGAGCATTTCATGGTGGCGGGGGAGTTGCGAGACAGCTTGCCGGGTCCGCAGGCGAACGGGGTCTGGTGCGAGCTGGGTCAGGCCCTGACGCTTAATAATGATGTCACCCGGGATGCCGGGCAGAAACAGGGGGAGCCAACGGAGCTCGCATTACTGGAGGCCGCGGAACGAGACGGTTTCGACAAGGCTCAGCTGGAAACGTCGATGCCTCGCATCGGCGAGATCCCGTTTACCAGCGAGCGCCAGCTGATGACCACGCTGCACCGCCAGTCGGACGGATGTATCGCCTATATCAAGGGATCGCCCGAGCGGGTGATCGCACAATGCCGGCATGAGTGCGGTGCCGATGAACAGGCTTTTTCTGCCGATGCGAGGCTCGCCGAGGCTCAGGAACTGGCCGCAAAGGGCTACCGGGTGCTGGCCCTGGCGCTGCGCCACTTCGAGCGGGTACCGGCTGACGTCGAAGGCGGGCAGATTGAACAGGAACTCTGTTTTCTGGGGCTGGTGGCACTGATCGATCCGCCCAGGCCCGAGGTACCCCAGGCGGTGGCCGACTGCCTGAGTGCCGGTATTACGCCGGTCATGATCACCGGGGACCATCCGGCCACGGCGCGAGCGATTGCCCAGCGCCTGGGAATATGCAGCCCGCAGAGTCCTGTGATGACCGGTCCCATGCTGGCCGAGTTGTCCGACGAGGCGCTGGCCAGACAGGTCGCCGGATTACGGGTCTATGCACGGGTGAGCCCTGCGCAGAAGATACGCATCGTCAAGGCGCTGCAGGCCCGGGGCGAGTTTGTCGCCATGACCGGTGATGGCATCAACGATGCGCCAGCGCTCAAACGTGCCGGGATCGGCATTGCCATGGGGCTCAAAGGCACCGATGTGGCGCGTGAGGCCGCTGATATGGTGTTGCTGGATGATAACTTCGCCACCATTGTCAGTGCGGTGCGCGAGGGTCGCCGGATCTTTGACAATATCCGCAAGTTTATCCAGTACACCATGACCTCCAATGCCGGCGAAGTGCTGACCCTGTTTCTGGCGCCCTTTCTGGGATTGCCGCTACCCTTGCTGCCGATCCACATTCTGTGGATCAACCTGGTAACCGACGGTCTGCCGGGACTGGCATTTGCGGTGGAACCGGCAGAGCCTGGCAGTATGCAGAGGCCCCCGCGCCCGCCGAACGAGAACATTTTTGCCCGTGGCATGTGGCAGCATATTCTCTGGGTGGGTCTGCTGATCGCCGGTCTGTCGCTGGCCAGTCAGGCCTGGGCGTACAGCCGTGGCGTTGAACACTGGCAGACGCTGGTCTTTACGGTACTGACCCTGGCACAGCTGTTCAATGCGCTGGCGGTACGCAGCGAAAAGGCGTCACTATGGAAAATCGGTTTGTTGAGTAACCTGCCGATGCTGGTCGTCGTGGTGCTGACCTTTGGGCTGCAGCTGCTGGTTATCTACCTGCCCGTGTGCAATGACATCTTTAGTACCCAGCCGTTGCCATTGCTGGACCTGCTGGTGGGCTTACTGTTGGCGGCGCTGGTGGTGCCGGCGACGGAAGCCGAGAAATGGCTGATCCGCCGGGGTTATATCTACCGCTCGGACACCGCCTGAGCAGGCCGCACAACTGCAGTGCCTTCGTGTATCGAGGCTCTGCAGCAGTGCGGCGTTGGCGCAAATCCGACTTGGCAGGTTGTTTCAAAAGCCTTAGCGAGGCAAGTTGTCTGTCAACAGCCTGCCAGAGAGGGGTAAGGCGTCCGCAAATGGATGTTGCCCACGCAGCCGGTTACATGCCGACGTGTTGCAGCTGGCCGCGGATGGCGCCGCCCGGATGTGAGGGGTTGTGCACGTTGATGTAGTAGTCGCTGGGGTTCGCCAGGATGCGCTTCACCATGCCGGCTTCGTGGGTCGGGAACTTGCCTTTCTCGTATTCGCTGACGCAGTCGGCGGCATCACCGTCTTCCGGCCCTGCCAGGGCAGCCACAACGGGGCCGTTGCTGCCTTTCTTGCCATGATGGATATGGGCCGCCATGCCGGAACCCACCGGGACCATTTCAATGCCCGAAACCTGCAGCGCATAACAGAGGGTCATGTCGTCGCCATCGACGCCAAATACCAGGGCGTGTCCCTTGCCATCGCTTGCACCCATGGCGCCGATTTCTTCGTCCCCCGAGAGGGTTGCGGTCAGCAGGGTGTTGGTGTGGCCGGCCAAAGCCAGCGGTGCGCCGGCGATCAGCAGGCCGAACAGGCTGGTGCGAACAGCGGCGGCGACGTAATTATTTTGCAGTTTCATGCTGAGTTCCTTTTAGATCCTGAAAATGACCGGGTGGCCGTCGTCCATCGCTGACCTCCCTCACCAGCATTACGTCGCCGGGCAGGTTTTGGATGTGTTGATGTAGGAAAAAGCGCGATTAACGTGTAATTAACGCGTAAACAGATGTTTTGCGCAGGCGCCAGAGCGCTGCCGAGGCTGACAGTACGGCGGTCAATCGGTATTGTGTTGAGTATTATCGCCAACGCCGGAATTAAGCCTTATCCATGCTGAAACTCTCCAACCATGTGTCCATACCCGACGACGAAATCGAGCTGAATGCCATACGGGCTCAGGGCGCCGGTGGGCAGAACGTCAACAAGGTATCCAGCGCCATGCACCTGCGCTTTGATATCCGGGCTTCATCGCTGCCAGAAGCCTACAAGGAGCGGTTGCTGGAGCTGAAAGACTCGCGCATCACCAAGGAGGGGGTGGTGGTGCTCAAGGCGCAGCAGCACCGTACCCAGGAGCGCAACCGCGAAGATGCGCTTAACCGCCTGCGGGATCTGATTCTCGGCGCCATGGTGGTACAGAAAAGCCGTCGCCCCACCAAGCCGACCAAGGGCTCGAAGGTGCGCAGGCTCGACAGCAAAACCCGCCAGGGCAAAACCAAGGCGCTGCGCGGCAGGGTTGATCACTAGGCGCCCGGCTACGATCGGCCAAGTCCGACAGGCTGCTAGAGTATTTTCATCTTACATCGACCCATTGTGATGGTTGAGACGAGATTTAGGTGGCTGTGTTGGAGCCTGTGCAGGCTGGGGTACCGGAGCGGTTTGATGGTTCATGTTGCGCCTTGCTGGTGCGTTACTTTCTTTGCTCGTGCAAATAAAGTAACCAAAGAAAGCACGCCCCCATCAGCCGGCCTACGGCTGCAGTGCGCGCCAGAATCATGCTCCGGACGCCGCTAAGGGGGCATCCATGCCCCCAATCGGCGGCTCGACAGTCCCTGTCTCGCCCCTTCGGGTCTGGTCGGAACATAATCCCGGTGCTCCTCGGCTGCTGAGGGGGAACAAGAGCCGCTCTGATGTTTCGGTGGCCTCGACCCATATCCGGCCACCTCGAAGAAAGGAAGCACCCAAAACAACCTCGATCGACAGATAAGTGTTTCGTGAAAATGCTCGAGCCGCCTGACTTAGGCCGGGCGTTGCAGCACTATGGCGCGGTCGGCCACCTGCTGCACATCCTCATCCTGATGCGTGACCATCAGCAGTGTCTTCTGAGCGGCCTTGGCGGTGCGTCTTGTCCAGTCGGTGGCACACTGGCGGCTGTGGGGGTCGAGCTCGGCGAAGGGCTCGTCCAGCAGCACTATGGGTTCGGGGCGCAGCAGGGTGCGAATCAGCGCAATGCGCTGGCGCTGTCCGCCAGATAATTCAGTCGGCCTGCGTGTCAGAAGCCCGGCGACTTCCAGCGAATCGAGCGCCTCCTGCAGCCTGTCCTGTGGCAGCGTGACACTGAGACCCAGTTGCAGATTGTCGGCAACACTCAGGTGCTCGAACAGGTTGTGATCCTGAAACAGCATGCTCACCGGTCGCTGCGCAGCACTTAGCCCGAGCAGTGAGTGGCCCTGCCAGTCGAGCCGGCCAGCCGTGGCAGTGGCAAAGCCCGCGATGCAATCCAGCAGGGTGGTTTTACCGACACCGCTGCGCCCCTGTATGGCCAGAATCTCGCCGCGATGAACCTGCAGCGAATACCGCAGCGGCTGCCGATCACGCAGCACCTGCAGGTCCTCTATATCAAGCATCCTGTTGTCCTTTCTCGAAGTGCTGAAACAGCCAGACCATCAGCGCGCAGATCAGCAGCAACAGCAGGGAAGCCACTGAGGCTTCGCCCATGCGGTAGGTACCGGCGTAGCCGTAAATCAGCCAGGGAAGGGTAGTCCAGTTGCTGGTGCCGAAGATCGAAAAGATCGCCACATCCCCCATGGCAAGCAGCAGCATAAGCGCAAAGCTGGTGATGCAGGCGCGGCGCATATAGGGCCATTCGACGCGCAGGCGCGCGCGCAGGCCCAGCTTCAACGAGCGCACCAGACGTTCGTACTGACGGTCGAACTGCAGCAGTCGTGGACGCAGTTGCTGCACGGCATAGGGCACGATCAACAGCATATTGAGCAGCACCACAAACAGCATGCCCCAGTAATCCAGATCCAGCTGCGGCAGCAGCAGAATGTAGAGCCCGACCGACACTACCATGGCCGGTGCCACCAGGGCCTGGGTACTGAGCCAGTCAAACAGTAACGCCAGGGTGGTGCGGCCTTCAGTGCGGGCAAAGCGCAGCGGCAGCAGCATGGCGTAGGCCAGCAACAGGGCGCCAGTGCCGGCAATGGCTGCGATGAGCAGGCTTGTGAGCGCAGGTCCTGCGATGGCGCGCCAGTCAAAGCGTGCCAGATCCACCTGCAGTATGCCTGGCACCAGGGCCAGCAATGGCAACAGCAGCGCCAGCGCGGTACTGGCGTATACCAGCCGGTGCAGGCGCTGCATGGCTGCACCGGGTCTGGGTTTCCAGTGCTGTCGGGTACTGTCGACCCCAAGCCACTGGCTGCCACCGAGGCGGTTCAGTAACAGGAATAGGCTGCCGGCAATCAGAAGCTGCGTCCAGGCGAGGGTCAGGGCTTCAGGAATATTGAAGTCGTACTTGAGGGACTGATAGATTGCCACCTCCAGCGTGGTGGCTCTAGGCCCGCCACCAAGGGCAAGCACCACGGCAAAGCTGTTAAAACAGAGCACAAACACAAAGCCGAACAGCGGCAGCATGCCGGCGCGCAGGGCCGGCCATTCGATCAGGCGCAGGCGCTGCCAGGCACCGAGCTTGAGCTGTGCCGCCAGTTTCCAGCTGCTGTCGGGAATGTGCTGCAGTTGCAACAGCTGTACCCGCACGGCAAAGGGCAGGTTCAGGTAGACATGGGCGATAAGGATGCCCGGCAGGCCGTAGAGGTTCCAGTCGGGCCCAAGCCAGGGGCTGATGAGTCCCTGGCGGCCGAGCAGCGCCACCAGCCCGGTGATCAGGATAAGTGTCGGCATCACGAAACTGAGCACGCACAGGCTCAGAAAGCTCTGACGCAACCAGAGCCCAGGGCTGTAATAGAGCGCCCGCGCCACGGGCCAGGCGAGAATGAGCGCCAGCAGGGCGCTCAATCCTGCCTGCTTGATGGAGAACCAGACAACGCTGTGAAAATAGCCGTCCGAGAGCAGGCGGGTATCCAGCCTGGCGTTATCGAACCCGATCAGGCCGCAGAACGCCAGTACGGTGACGGCCAGGCTGAACGCCAGGGCCAGCAGGCCGGCAGCAACCATAACAGCGGCTACTGTGCGGCGCTGCTGCGCCATTCACGCAGCCATTGCTGACGCGAGGCACCGGCCTCTTCGGCGCTGAAACCAATACGCCGGGGGCTGATCAGTTCGCCGAACACCGGCGGCAGCTCCACGTTGTCTATCACCGGCAGCATCCAGTTGGTGACGGGGATAATGGCCTGGGCTTCGGGCGATACCAGAAACTGCAGAAACTCGCGCCCCAGCGCCTTGTTCTGGCTGGTGCGGGTGATGGCGGCAAGCTCAACCTGCGCCACATGACCTTCGCTGAACAGGGCTGCGCGGTACTGTGTCTTGTTTTCGGCGACCAGATGGTAGGCCGGCGAGCTGTTGTAGCTGAGCACATAGTCGGCATCGCCCGCCAGAAACAGACTATAGGCTTCCCACCAGCCTTTGGTCACCGTAACGGTATGGCTGGCTAGTGCCTGCCAGGCCGCCGGTGCCTCATCGCCGTAGACCGACTTGACCCACATCATCAGGCCCTGGCCCGGGGTGCTGGTACGCGGGTCCTGGTAGATCACGCTGGCATTGGAGTCGATCAGCGCCCGCAGGGACCTTACCGGCTGGCTGATCTTGCTGCTGTCATAGATAAAGGCAAAGTAGCCAAAATCAAAGGGTACGAAGCTGTCGTCCTGCCAGGCCAGCTCCTGGCGCAGCGGGCCAATGTCGAGCCCGTGGGGCTCAATAAGCCCGGTGGCACGGGTGTCGACCATCAGACCATCGTCGATCCCCAGAATCACGTCGGCCTTGTTGTTCGTGCCCTCGATACGCAGCCGGTTGAGGATGCTGACGCCGTCTTCCACCGCCACGTATTCCAGATCACAGCCGCAGCGCGCTTCAAAAGCCTGTTCCAGCTGCGGGCCCGGGCCCCATTCGGATACAAAAGAGTCATAGGTATAGACGCGCAGATCTGCTGCCTGGCTGGCCTGACTGATTCCAAGCGCCAGTGCCGAGCAGAGGCCGATAATCGTTTTCATGCTAATCCTTCAATGCCGGTGGCAGACGCCGGACATCATGGCAGGTACACTGCGCCGACCGTGGGTCTGTAATGGGCCCGGATTCTAACGCAGCCGGTAGTTTCAGTCATGCAAGCAGCGCCCTTTTCCGCCCTGGAGTCCGCCGTTCAGTCTGCGATTCAGTCTGCTTTTCAGTTATATGCGCAACAACACCCTGAGCTGGCCTCGGTATCGCCACAGTGGCAGCCCATGGCCGGTGGCAGCAGCAACCGGCTCTATAGCTCAGTCGCCGACTCGCTGGTACTGCGGGTGAATGCCGCGCCCGAGCAGGTTCCGGGCGTTGATCGCAGGCGCGAGGCCGATGTCCTGACTCAGTTGCAGGGGCAGCCCTGGGCGCCCTGGGTGCTGCACTGTGCCGTGCAGCCCAGCGCAGAAGGCGATCACGGCTGGCTGCTGACCCGCTGGCATGGCGATAGCCCGGCGGATGGGCTGACCGCCGCGCAGCGCGCTCAGCTGCTTGATGCCGTGGCCGCCTGGCAGGCACTTGAACTGGATGTGCAGAGCCAGGAAATGAGCCTGGAAATGGATTACGACGCCTTGCTGGCGGGCTACGGCGCTATGCTCGCGGGCCTGCCGATGGAGCGCGCCCTGCAGCAGCTGGTGGTCCGGGCTGCACGGGAACTGGCTCTACTACCTGAAATACCACGGGTATTGACGCACCATGACCTGCACCCCGGCAATCTGTGCCTGAGCGAAGGCGCGCTGGTGGTTGTGGACTGGGAATATGCGGCTCTTGGCTCTGCCTGGTTCGATGCCGCTGCCCTGGTACAGCGCTGCGGTTTGGATGCCGCACAGATCGGGGTATTGCCAGCCTTTGCCAACCTCGATGCCAAGGCTCTGGCTCAGGGGTTGGCCCGCGCCGGCTGGCTCTGTGATGCGCTGGAATGTCTCTGGTACTGGGCCCGGGGTCTCGGCGGCACCGACCGCAAGATGGCGGATCTGATGCGTGACACCCTGCGGCTGCTCAAACAGCCGGAAGCAGCGGCGGCAGGCTGAATGCCGGTCGCTCGCCCTCGTGTACGGCCTTTCAGGCAAGGAGCGGGTTTGAGGAACGGGATCTTGCTGGCCTTGGAGCTGAGCCCGGGGGCGTAAAAAAGCGAAGCCTCTGCAAGGGAGACTTCGCCAAAAGCACAGCGGAGTGGCGGGCACCCATGGGTGCGGAACGTCGGGCAGCCGCCAGCGGATGCTGTGTGACCTGAAACAGCTGTTAAGGATTTACAGGGTGAGCGGCGGGCGGCGCGTATCAGGGTGCATTGAACCACCGGATTCGGGCGTTGTGCCGATGGGCTAGATGAACCCCTCCTGCTTCATGTCCGCCATGGCAGCTTCGATACTTTCGCGCAGCGTGGCCACCATGAAATCGACATGCTCGCGGGTCAGGATCAGTGGCGGCGACAGCACGTTCATGTGCGCCAGCGGACGTACGATCAGGCCGCGGGCCTGGCAGTGATCGGCGATGCGGTTACCCACCTTGGCCTCGGGGTTGATCAGTTCCTTGGTGTCCTTGTTCGCCACGTTCTCGATGCACATCATGAACTTGCGCCCGCGTACATCACCGACGATCGGCAGGTCCGCCAGGGTCTTGAGCTGCTGTTCAAAATAGGCCCCCATTTCCTGGGCATGGCCGCAGAGGTTTTCCCGCTCCATGATCTCGATATTCTTCACGCCGGCGGCACAGCTGACCGGGTGGCCGGAATAGGTGAAACCGTGGGTGAAGATAGCGCCATCGGCCTGGGGCTTGCTGATAACCTCGTAGATATCCGAGGACAGGATGGTCGCACCCAGTGGCAGGTAGCCCGAGGTCAGACCCTTGGCGCAGGTGATGATGTCCGGCACTATGCCGAATTCGTCTTCCGAGGCGAACATGTGGCCCAGACGTCCGAAGGCGGTTACCACTTCGTCGGACACATAGAGCACGCCGTACTTACGGCACACATCCAGGGTTTTCTTATGGTAGCCCTCTGGCGGCACTATAACGCCGCCGGCGCCCATGATGGGTTCAGCGAAGAAGGCGGCGACATTGTCCGGCCCCAGTGCCAGAATCTTGTCTTCCAGTTCCTGCACTTTTTCGTCACAGAAGTCGGCAAGGCTCTGCTCGGCCGGGCGGCGGTAGGGATTGGGGCAGGAAATATGGTGTACCAGCTGCTCATCGATATCAAAGCCGATATGGTCGAACTTCACCCCGGTGATCGACATGGCCATATAGGTGCTGCCGTGGTAGCCGTCGATGCGCGAAATGATCTTTTTCTTGGTCTTCTGGCCAAGCTGGTTGAAATAGAAGTGGATGATGCGCACGGCGGTGTCATTGGCGACCGAGCCGCCGCAGCCGTAGAACACATGGTTCAGGTTGCCGGGGGCCAGTTCTGCCAGCTTCGCCGCCAGCTGCGCCGCCGGCACAGTAGTGTGGTGACCGAAACAGGAGTAGTAGGGAATCTGGCGGATCTGATCCGCAATGGCCTGGGCCATTTCTTCGCGGGCGTAACCGATATTGACGCACCAGAGACCGCCGATGCCATCCAGATATTCACGGCCGTCGCCGTCCTTGACATAAACACCTTCGCTGTCGGCCAGGACCAGGGAACCGGTTTCCTTGAAGGTGGAAAAATCGGTCCATGGATGGATGTAGTGGTCTTTGTCCTGTTGCCACACGGTTTGCATGTCGATCTTCTGTTGTTCGGACATTTCAACACTGCTCCTGGTTTTTAATTTTGGATACAGGGCAAGGTTAATGGGTGCGCTAGCATTGGTAAAATATCTTTTTTAGCTCACCTGGATCATAAAAAACTATTCAGCGTGGATCAGGCGCATACGAAATGATTCGAGCGCTTGCGGAGGGTCCAAAAGGGGGCGGGAAGAATACGGACAAAAACTAGTGTACTGGTGCACTCTTGGTGGTGCTTTAGCACAGGCTCATTTTTTCGCCAGCCAAGGCGTGAAGCGGAGTCATAGTGGGGCTTACTGAGCTTCAGCAGCTTCAGATCGACATACTCGAGGAGCGGATCGATGCACGCCGGTGATCCGGAGGAGTGCCTATCCCGCACCGCGCGTATTCTGGAGCATTCCGTTGCCAGGACATCGTTGCATGGCTGATCGTCGTTATCGCCATTGTCGTACTGCACGACTTGACTGCACATTATTCGGTGTTGCGGTTGCCTGGGCGTCCACTATCCCCTGGACATGGTCGGCGCCGTGGCAGTAGCCGCGACTAGGTATGTCGTCACCGCGCCGTTTGGGTGCAGATGGGGCGAGAGTCTCGTACAGCAGGCTGAGCCGTTGTACCAAAAGCTCTTGGCACGCCCGATTGCAGCGGGCTGGGTTCGTCGCTAGTCCATTCACAAAAACCATATATCGACAGTAACAGTAATAAGGTCAGGCAGAATGGGAAGTACGAACACAGAGGCCAGAAGCTCGGCACTGAGACAGATTCCGGTTGGTATCTGGATACTGGGCTTCGTCAGTATGTTGATGGACATTTCCTCCGAGATGATCCATAGCCTGTTGCCGATGTTCATGGTCACAACCTTGGGGGCCAGCGCTTTCGCTGTGGGTCTAATCGAAGGCCTGGCCGAATCCACGGCCCTGATCGTCAAGATATTCTCTGGTCCCCTGAGTGATTATCTGGGCAGGCGCAAGGGGCTTGCGGTACTCGGCTACGGCTTGGGCGCGCTATCGAAGCCCCTGTTTGCTGTCGCGCCAGCGATCGGGACTTTAGTATCGGCGCGCATCCTGGATCGGGTAGGCAAGGGTATTCGTGGTGCGCCGCGTGACGCTCTGGTCGCTGATATAGCTCCATCGCACTTGCGTGGAGCCGCCTTCGGCTTGCGCCAGTCACTCGATACTGTTGGGGCCTTCCTCGGGCCGTTACTCGCGGTGGGTCTAATGCTGTTGTGGGCCAATGACTTCCGAGCGGTGTTCTGGGTCGCCACGATTCCAGCCTTCGCGGCTGTTGGCCTGCTGATCTTCGGTTTACACGAACCCGCACCCTCCCAGAGTACACCGCGTGCCAATCCGATTCGCCGAGAAAGCCTTCGGCAACTCAGTAAATCCTATTGGTGGGTGGTGGCGGTTGGTGCGGTCTTTACCTTGGCCCGTTTCAGCGAGGCCTTTCTGGTATTGCGGGCACTGCAGGGGGGTATACCTGTAGCGTTCGTACCACTGGTGATGGTTGTCATGAGCTTGGTCTACTCTCTTTCGGCATACCCATTCGGCAAGTTGTCCGACAGGATGAGCCACCGCAAACTGCTGGCCATTGGTCTACTAGTGCTGATCGCCGCCGACTTGGTGCTCGCTATCGATGATCACTGGGCTGTTGTTTTGGTCGGCGTATCCCTCTGGGGCTTGCACATGGGCATCACCCAGGGACTGCTTGCAACAATGGTGGCTGATACTGCACCTTCCAATCTGCGCGGTACTGCTTTTGGTTTCTTTAATCTCATCTGCGGTATAGCCATGCTGCTGGCCAGTGTCATAGCCGGGTTACTGTGGGACGGTCTCGGTGCATCGGTCACATTCTACGTCGGGGCGGCTTTCTGCGTGATTACGCTCATGGGCTTGATATGGAAGCCAGTTCTGCAGTAAGTGAAAGCGTAAGGGGGTGGCAGAATTTATCCGGCGAAAGCGGGCAGGTCGCGACAACCTCATCTGTCATTACTGCACGCTGTGGCGCCCTAAAACCGGCTGATAAAGCCCGGGAATAGGACTGCTGAAGTGGAGCGGCTGGAATGGAGATGTTTGAGTGCAGCGGCCGGGATAGAACTCCAACAGAAAGCTATCAAGGAGAAAAGAGGGCCCGTCTGTGCAGTGCTGCGAACTTTAAGCACAGAGGGCCCCGGGGAGGCTATTTGGCCTTGAGGGCTTTCTCGATGGGTTCTGGCTGGAACAGCGGCTTTTTCATTACCAGCTTGATCCAGGCAACGGCGATGACCGATACCACGCCCAGCACCATGCCCGCGGCCCCGAAGATCTGGCCGCTCAGTTCAGGCGCCGGAGAGGCGTAATAGATGGCGTAGATCATGCCGCCGATACCGACGATCTGGGGCAGCGGGTAGAAGGGCGTCTTGTAGGGCCTTTCCAGGTTCGGGTAGCGACGGCGCAGCGCTATAACATTGACGTGGGTGATGATGTACGCCAGCAGCCAGGCGATGGCGGCGGAGATCAGCAGCAGGCCGATCGCATCGGGGTTAGCTCCCATCAGCACCATGGGCAGCCCGGTCACGGCGGCGACAAAGAGGACCGCAACCCAGGGCGTGTTGGTGCCCGGTGTGAGTTTTTTCAGTTGCGGAAATGCCTGGCCGTTCTGCGCCATGCCGTAGAGCATGCGGGGAATGGCAGCCAGCGAGGTATTGAGGGTACTGCAGGTGGCCGTTACCGCGGCAATGGCCAGGAAGGTCAGGCCAATATCGCCAAACACGGCCTTGGCGTAGTCGTAATGGGGCAGGGGTGAGGCCGCCAGATCATCGGCCGGGATGTAAAAGAGCGCACCCAGACAGTAGATGGTGATGGTCACAAAGATAATGGTCACGCCCAGCAGCATGGAGCGGGGAATATCCCGCGTCGGATTCTTTGCCTCTTCAACCAGCGGACAAACGAACTCGGCACCCACGTAGCCCCAGATCGCCAGTGCGACCAGGGTGATGACGCCTGAGCCCATGGGGTTCCAGCTTGCCGTGAGAGAAATACCTTCGGTATGGGGGGTTGCGATGCCGAACAGGGCGCTCAGCCCCAGCATCAGCAGCACCAGTACCATAATGAACGCCAGCACGGACTGGAGTTTGGCAAACAGATCAATGCCCAGCAGGTTCAGCACCGTAAAGATGGCCAGCAGTCCAAAGCCGACGGTCATGGGCGGGAAAACGCCGGGATAGATTTTTTCAAGAATGAAATCGACCAGCAGCAGCTCGGCGGAAAGCGCGAACATGGCAACCACCACATAGCCCGAGAAGACCGCGAGAATGGCGGGAAACTGACCGATCGCCACCTCCGTATAGCTGCTCAGGCTGCCAGCGCGGGGGATCATCAGCGACAGTTCGGAGAAGGAATAGACGTAGGTCAGGGCCAGGATATAGCCCAGTGCCAGTGGAATGATAAAGCCAAGGCCCGCGATGCCGGTGCCCTGAAGCATCAGTACCATGACGCCCTGGGAGACGACGAGCCCGACCGCGACGGCGAGCAAGGAGCCAAGTCCCAGTATGCGCTTGAAACCTGTTTTTTCGGCCGGTCGGCTGGCTGTATGATCGCCGGCGGCATAAGCAGTGTGTTCGGACATTGTTAGCTCCTGAGTATTTTTTATAGTTGTCCTGTCCCGGTTGGCTGTCAATCATGGGGTTTTGCGGTTTGCCCCTGGCGTGGTGCAGATTCTGAAATCTGATTCATCGCCGGATTGGCCCCTGACACGGGAACCGGGTGTCATCACATAGGTTGTGCAGAATGCTGGTCGGATATTGGCTGCAAGGGCTCCTTGTGCTGCGAGGTTATGGGATGCTGAGTCGTTCGATCAGCCGGCCCATGAAGGCCTGGCACTGCTCGATCTGACACTGCTCGATAAATTCATCCGGCTTGTGGCCCTGATCCATGCTGCCGGGGCCACATACCAGGGTTGGAATCTGCAGCGCCTGGCTGAAGAGGCCGCCTTCGGTGCCGAAGTTGATATTCCCCAGGCGGGCATCGCCAGGGGCCGGGCGGCCTGTGAGCTGCGACACGAAGGCAATGGCTTCGCTGTCTTCAGCCGTGCTGAGCCCCGGGTACTCGCTGGTGATGTCGATATCAATGCCGCAGCTGTCATCCAGCTGGTGCATTTCCCTGAGCTGTACATCCGCCTGGGTGCGTAATTCGGCCAGCAGATCGCGGGGATCCTCGGCGGCGATATTGCGCATCTCGAACACAAAGCTGCAGTGATCCGGCACTATATTCAGTGCCGTGCCACCCTGAACGGTGCCGGTGTGGATGCTGCTGAAGGGAATGTCATAGCCGGCCTCGAAGGGGCCCTGCTGCTGGCGTTTTTTTGCCTGCTGTTCGAGCCAGACGATCAGCCGGGCGGCATGGTTGACGGCATTGACACCCTCTGGCGCCATGCCGGAGTGGCAGGCCTTGCCCCGCACCGTCACGCGTGCCGCAAGCTTGCCCTTGTGCTTGTTGACCACCTGCATGCGGGTAGGCTCGCCGATAATGCAGAGCCCAGGCTTGATCGGCTGCTGGCGCAGGCTCTCGATCAGCCGGCGCACGCCGACACAGCCGATTTCCTCGTCATAGGACAACGCCAGATGGATAGGTGTGTGCAGCGGGGCCGCCTGCATGGCGGGCACGGCGGCCAGCGCCACGGCGATAAAGCCCTTCATGTCGGCGCTACCACGGCCGTAGAGCCGGCCGTTGTCTTCGCTCAGGCTATGGGGTGGCCGGGTCCAGTGCTGGCCGGTGACCGGCACCGTATCGGTATGGCCCGAGAGCATGACACCGGCACGGCCGGCAGGGCCGATGGTTGCATAGAGGTTGGCCTTGGTTTCGTCTTCGTTGAAGATCAGCTCGCTCTTGACGCCGTGTCGGGAGAGATAGCCCTGCACCCAGGCCATCAGTGCCAGGTTGGAGCGGGCGCTGGTGGTATCAAAACCAATCAGCTGGCGCAGAATGTCGAGGGACGAGGCACCCTTTAGGCAATGGTTCATGGCGTTATGCACGGGATCTCCGGGCCGCATCGCGGCGCTGCAATATTGAATCCAGACTACTCATCCCCCGGCACACCGAAGGATTCGGCATCCGATGGCGTGCTGGCGCGGGTGATGTAGGCCTGCATCTGTGGTGCGTAGCGCGTCCAGAGGCTGCGCAACTCAAGGATTGGCTGCTCGCGCCAGTCGACCCGCAGGTCCACTACCGGCCAGCTGGGCTCAGCACATATTTTCAGACCTGCGGAGTACACCGGGCCCATTTCGCCGCCCGCCGCCAGGCCCGCCTCCAGTGCTTGCAGCAGGCGGTCTGCCAGGTGGCCACGGCTGCTTTCGAAGGCCCCGATCATGGCCTGGGGCACCGCTGCGTTGGCCAGCAGGTTGCCCATGGCCAGACAGTGTCTGCCCTCCGCGGTGGCGTGGATGCCAAGCGCCCGGGTGCCGCTGAAGGTGGCGGTCTCACCGCGGGCGTTGACTAGGCCAAGCTGGCGCCATTGCACGTCGGTATCGGCGCAGGCCTGGGCCTTCAGAACCTGCGCGGGGGCCAGGCCCTCGCGCAGCAGCTTGAGGCCGAGCGAGCCCAGCGCCGGATTGGTGACGTTCTGCGTCAGGGCCACGCCGGTGCCGCTGTCGACCCAGGCGCAGCGGCTGGCAACGCCGATGCTGGACGATGTAATGGCACAGCCCAGCATGCCGGTGTCGGGGCAGAATCCTGCGACGGAGAAGGTCATAGCGCCTCCGAATCGGGAATCACCGCGATGACATCGATCTCCATCAGCCATTCCGGCTGTGCCAGCCCTGCGACAACAAGGCCGGTTGAAATCGGATAGACGCCCTTGAGCCAACGCCCGACCTCGCGGTAAACGGGCTCGCGAAAACGCGGATCGGTGATGTAGGTGGTGGTTTTGACGATATGACTCATGTCGGAGCCGGCTTCTTCGAGCAACTGCCTGACGTTTTTCATCGCCTGCTCGGACTGGGCGCGCGGGTCGCCCAGGCCCACCAGCGTGCCGTTGAAATCGGTGCCGACCTGACCGCGGACATAGACGGTGTTGCCGGCCCGGACGGCCTGGCACAGATCGTTGTCCAGGGTCTGGTTCGGATAGGTTTCCCTGGTGTTGAACATGCGGATGCGAGTGTGCGTGGGCATCAAGGTGCTCCCGTGATGGTGATAGATGGAATGTTCAAAATGCCGGCTGGTTTGTCGTTGTGATCAGCTTTCTGTCTGGCGCTGCGTGGCATCGCGGTAGGCCAGGTAGGAGCGCTGCGTGGCGATATGACCGGCAATATGCTTGGCGTCGTGCCATACGCCCCAGATAAAGGAGGAGCCACGACGTGACAGCCAGGGCAGGCCCACGAAATAGATGCCAGGCTCGCAGGAGACACCGCGCTGATGCTGCGGCTTGCCGTTGTCGTCAAACGCATTGACGTTGAGCCAGCTGTAGTCGGTTGCAAAGCCGGTGGCCCAGATGATCGTGCTGATGCCGGCTTGCGCCAGATCCAGCTCAAGAATGGGGTGGGTTACGCAGTCCGGATCCGGCAAGCGGTTACGGGCTTGCGGCTCCGGCGGCAGGTCGAGCCCATTGCGGGCAATATAGGCATCGGCGGCATCCAGCAACCCCAGGTAGTTCTCATCGCCGCGTGCAAGGTTGCTCGCAAGGTCTTCCTGGAAGCTCACGAGATTCCCGTTGAAGGATTTAGTCAGGCCAACCAGGGTCACCCCCTGATGGGCAAGGCCGCGGAAATCCACGGTATGGCCGCCACGGGCGCCGCTCACGGCAATGGTGACGTGCTCGGTGCCAGGCGCAAGGCCCTCGGCATCCCAGCCGCCCAGAACGCCCAGCCACCAGCAGAAATCACGCTTGCGATAGGCCCGCGGCGGACGATCGTGGGCACCGACAGAGAGGTAAACCTGCTTGCCGGCACGCTGCAGTTCATCCGCAATCTGCACGCCTGATGAACCGGCGCCCACCACCAGCACGGCACCCTCTGGCAGCAGCTCAGGGTTGCGGTATTCAGCGGAATGCATCTGCGTGATGTTCGTATCGCTGGGGGCGATCGGCGGGATCACCGGGTGCTGGAAGGGGCCGGTTGCGGCCACCACGCGGTTGGCCTCAATCACGCCTTCGGAGGTTTCGATGGTGAATCCCGGTCGGCCGGTATTGCGGTTAACCGACTTCACTTCCACGCCGGTGCGGATAGGGGCGTTGATGTGTTTGGCATAGGCTTCGAAATAGTCCGCCACCCGCTCCTTGGGGGCAAAGGCGTCGGGGTCGACATCGTCAAAGTCCAGGCCCGGAAAGCGGTCGTGCCAGGCCGGTCCATTGGCAACCAGGGAATCCCAGCGTCCGGTGCGCCATTTTTCGGCGATACGATTGCGCTCCAGCACCAGATGGGGAACGCCGAGCTTGCCAAGGTGCTCACTCATGGCCACGCCGGCCTGACCGGCGCCCACAACAAGCGTATCTATTTCTATTTTTTCAACTGTCATGTCTGTGTCCTTCTGGATGGCGGTTTGATTCAGGGCGGTCATGACTTGCCTTCTGGGTTTGGAAACAGACTATGACGCGGCGTTGGATAGTTAAAATATTATTAACTTAAGATATGGATATGAATTATTGATACAGTGATGGCAGCACTATGTCAGGAGAGCAACACCATGCGCTTTACCCTCAAGCACCTGCGGTACTTTGTGGTGGCGGGCGAGATGAGCAGCGTCACCCGGGCTGCCGAAAGTCTGCATGTCTCCCAGCCCTCGATCTCATCGGCCATCCTGCATCTGGAGGACGTCACCGGCCTGCAGCTGTTTGTGCGTCACCACGCCCAGGGATTGTCACTCACGCCCTCGGGCAGGCAATTCATCCGCAAGGCCAAGCAGCTGCTGGCCGAGGCTGATGGCCTGGTGCACTACGCCAGTACCCTGGGCAGTGATGTGGCGGGGTCCTTGCGCATCGTTGGTTTTCCGACCTTCACACCCATACTGGTGCCGGGGCTCATCAAGCGTTTCGTCGATGCCTATCCGGCGGTCAAGGTGCACTGCGATGAAAAACATCAGAAGGACATTATCCAGAGTCTGCATGATGGTCGGTACGAGCTTGCCCTGACCTACGATATGCAGATTCCGGCGGATATTGAGTTCGAACCGCTGATGGAGTTTCCACCCTATGCGGTGGTGGGCAGGAATCATCCGCTGGCGGATCGCAAGGAAGTCTCGCTGCACGAACTGGCGCCGCTGCCCATGGTGTTGCTGGACTGGCCCATGAGCCGGGAGTACTTCTATTCGCTGTTTCTGAGCCTTGAACTGGAGCCAGATTTCGCCTATCCGGCCGAATCCCTGGGCATGGTGCGCGGTCTGGTGGGCAATGGTTTTGGCTATACGCTGTTCAACAGCCCTATGGCCTGCAACCTGGCCTTTGACGGTACCGAGCTGGTGGCCATACCGCTGACGGAAAAGCTGCTCCCGCTGCGCATGGGGGTCGCGCGTCTGCGGCAGTATCGCCTCACGCCTGCGGCGGGCGCCTTTATCAAGCATCTGGAAGACCAGGTACGGGAGCTGTCGAGCAGCGTGTTCGAGGATAAGCGTTTTTACCGGCTGCTGACTGACTAATGCCCCTGGCAGCTCACAGAGGCGTCGAATCACCAGCATATGAAAAACAAATGCAATTCTAATAATTAAGATATTTTACAAATACTGATGCGCTTTTTAGGCTGGTGGGGTGAAACATCGAACGCCTTGTTCGAGTTTCCATCCCAAGACCAGCCAACGATGTAGAGACCGCATCGGAGTAGCCCATGAACGCCATCAGCAAGAAGCCGATCAAAAACGCACCGCCGCAGGCGACAGCCAGCCAACCCCCAATCGCCGCCCTGTCTGACCGCAAGACCGCAACGCCCTCGGCCCTGTGCGAGAGCCCAGCTGTTACAGCGCCGCGAGCAGAGCCAACAAGGCGCGAGCAAGACCTGCTGGGCGAACGCGATCTGCCGCAGAGCGCCTATTACGGCGTGCAGACCCTGCGGGCGGTGGAGAATTTTGCCGTGACCGGTATTACGCTGAGGCACTTTCCCAAGCTGGTGATCGCCCTGGCGATGGTGAAAAAGGCCGCGGCCCTGGCCAATCGCAGGCTTGGGCAGCTGGATGAGTCGCGCAGCACGGTCATCTGCCAGGCCTGTGATGAAATCATCGCCGGACGCTGGCATGAGCACTTCGTCGTTGATGTGATTCAGGGCGGTGCCGGCACCTCGACCAACATGAACGCCAATGAAGTCATTGCCAACCGGGCGCTGGAACTGATGGGGCATGCCCGGGGCGACTACCAGCAACTGCACCCCAACAATCACGTCAACCTGTCCCAGTCCACCAATGATGTTTACCCCAGCGCCATCCGGCTCTGTATCCTGCTCAGTTACGAGGGCTATACCCAGGCTCTGGGGGATCTGTGCTACGAGCTGAAACACAAGTCGGTGGAGTTTTCCGATGTCATCAAGATGGGCCGCACCCAGTTGCAGGATGCCGTGCCCATTACCCTGGGGCAGGAGTTTGGCGGCTGGTACGCCACGCTCAAGGAAGATATCGAGGAAATGCGGGACGTGGTGGAGTATTTCCGCGAGATCAACATGGGCGCCACCGCCATAGGTACCGGCATCAACACGGACCCGGACTATTCCAGCCTGGTGATCGAGGAGCTGTGCCGGATTTCCGGCAAGTCGCTGGTGCCGGCACGCAACCTGATTGAAGCCACCTCCGACATGGGCGCCTTTGTTACCTTTTCCAGTGTGCTTAAACGCAACGCCATCAAGCTGTCCAAGGTGTGTAATGACCTGCGCCTGCTTTCCAGCGGCCCACGGGCAGGCTTGCAGGAAATCAACCTGCCGTCCATGCAGCCGGGCAGTTCCATCATGCCGGGCAAGGTGAATCCGGTGATTCCGGAAATGGTGAATCAGGTGGCCTACCAGATTATCGGTAACGACATTACCGTGACCATGGCGGCGGAAGCCGGCCAGTTGCAGCTCAATGTCATGGAACCGGTGATCGCCTTCAATGTACTGCAGTCGCTGCAGCTTCAGATTCGCGCCATCCGCGCCCTGGCGGAGAAATGTATCCGAGGTATCAGCGCCAACCGTGAGCACTGTCGCGATACGGTGAACAACAGCATCGGCATCATCACGGCCCTGAACCCCTACATCGGTTATGAAAACGCCAGCCGTATCGCCAAACAGGCGGTGGCGAGCGGCCAGAGCGTGCGCGACATTGTACTCAGTGAAGGACTCTTAAACGCGCTGGAGCTGGATGACATTCTCAGTGCGGAAAACATGACCCAGCCGCGGCGCCTGAAAAAAAACACTCAAATCAAAACCGTTGCCTGACCCCAAGGAGACACCCATGACGGACAAGAACAAGGATTACTGGCTTGGCCTGCAGGCCAGGACCGAACTTCGCACCCAGGCCTGGATCGACGGCCGCTTCGTGCCGGCCAGCGATGGCCAGCGCTATGACACCCGCAATCCCGCCACCGGTGCGCTGCTCGCGCACATGAGCGCCTGCACGGCAGAGGATGTCGACAGGGCGGTGCGGGCGGGAAGACGCAGCTTTGAGGCGGGTGTCTGGTGCGATGCAGCACCGGCGCAGCGCAAGGCGGTCATCAAACGCCTGGCGGCGCTGATTCGGGAAAACGCCGATGAGCTGGCGCTGCTCGAAACCCTCAATGTCGGCAAGCCGGTGCAGGAATCGCTGAATATCGATATCCAGGGCGCGGCCGGCTGCTTCGAGTGGTATGCAGAAGCCGCCGACAAGCTCTACGGCGAAGTGGCACCCACCGATGGCAATAATATCGCCACCATTACCCGCGAACCCGTTGGTGTGGTGGCGGCGGTGGTGCCCTGGAACTTCCCGCTGGATATCGCCGCCTGGAAGCTGGCGCCCGCGCTGATCAGCGGCAACTCGGTGGTGCTTAAACCTGCTGAACAGTCGCCACTAACCGCCCTGCGCCTGGCTGAACTTGCAAAAGAAGCCGGCCTGCCGGATGGCGTCCTCAACGTGGTGACAGGGCTGGGTGACGTGGTCGGCAAGGCGCTGGGGCTGCACATGGATGTCGACTGCCTGGCCTTTACCGGCTCCACCGCCGTCGGCAAGCTGTTTATGGGCTATGCGGCGCAATCCAACATGAAGCAGGTGTGGCCGGAAACCGGCGGAAAGAGCCCGAACCTCATCTTTGCCGACTGTGATCTGGATGCGGCGGTGGAAAACGCCGCCAATGGCATCTTCTTCAACCAGGGTGAAGTCTGCTCGGCCAACTCCCGCATCCTGGTGGAGCGCAGCATCCACGCCGCCTTTATCGAGAAGTTCGTTGCCTGCGCCCGCGCCCTCAAGGTGGGTGATCCGCTGGACAGTGATACCCGTGTGGGCGCCCTGATCGACAGCAATCACGCAGGTCATGTGCGCCAGCATATCGAAAAGGCCGAGCAGCAGGGCGCGCGTTTGCTGACAGGCGGAGCGGGTGATCCTGACAGCAACCAGGTTGCACCGACCATCTTTGATGGCGTGACAACGGATATGTCCATAGCCCGGGATGAGGTCTTTGGTCCGGTTGCCGCCGTGATCGTCTTCGATGATGAAGCCCAGGCACTGCAGATCGCCAATGATTCCATCTATGGCCTGGCCGCCTCGGTATGGACCACAAACCTCAACCGCGCCCACCGGGTCGCCCGCAAGCTGCGTGCCGGCACCGTCTCGGTCAACACCATGGATGCACTGGACTTCAGCACGCCCTTCGGCGGCTACAAGCAGTCGGGCTTTGGCCGCGACCTGTCGCTGCACGCACTGGACAAGTTCACCCAGCTGAAAACCACCTGGATCAAGATCGGCTAATTCAGCCGCGCCTCTAGCAGGTGGTTTTTCAACGGCCGGTTTGGGGCGCATGTTTCAGGAGCGCAACTTACGAAGGCCAGCACGGTGTCTGTTCAGACGCAAGCTGGCCTTTGTGCTGTATAGAAATCCGATAAATTTATATGCGTATCGCACTACATGTACAGATTTATGCAAAACCTATACATGTAGTTCGGCTTATGTGTAGTTAAGGCAGAATTCTGAACAAAGGATTGGAACAGCGAATGCTCACTCGGATAACGAATCTGCCTCTTGCGAACATTGCTGCGCTGTAAACCCGTGCCGTGCTCAAGAAGACGGCGCAGGCGCATCGCTTCCTCGCCGAGCTCAAGGGTGTCGCTGCCAGTAAGCGTGCCTGACTAGAAATTGATGTTTTTTGGTGGAAGGTCGGTTTCCTCCAAGTTGAAGAGAGCCTGTGCTCATGAGTGCTGGCCGGCAATGCCCCGGCCCGACCTTGCCTGGGTACGGGCTGCACGGGAACTCAGCATAGACCGCGCACTTACCCGCCTGAGCGCGTCGCATCCTAAATGGCCCGCCGGCAGTGCTGGCGGGCTTTAGCGACAGACCGCTTAACGTGGCGCGTTGAGGCGCAGGTTCATGTGTCGGTTGACGTCTTTGTACAGCAGGTAGCGGAAGCGGCCCGGACCGCCGGCGTAACAGGCCTGGGGGCAGAACGCGCGCAGCCACATGAAGTCACCGGCCTCGACCTCGACCCAGTCCTGATTCAGACGATATACCGCTTTGCCTTCCAGTACATAGAGACCGTGCTCCATGACGTGGGTTTCGGCAAACGGGATAATGCACCCAGGCTCAAAGGTGACGATATTCACATGCATGTCATGGCGCATGTCGTTCATGTCGACGAAGCGGGAGGTGACCCAGCGACCGTCGGTGTCGGGCATCGCGATTGGCTCGATATCCTGTTCGTTGGTGACGAAGGCTTCGGGATGAGGCACGCCTTCGACCGCCTGGTAGTACTTGCGGATCCAGTGGAAGCGTACCGCATGATCGCTGTTATTGCGCAGACGCCAGTCGGCTGCCGGCGGGATGAAGGCATAACCGCCCGGTTGCAGGCGATGGTCCTTGCCTTGCAGCGTCAGCTCGACTTCGCCCTCGACTACGAAGAGGACTGCTTCTGCGTTCGGGTCCTGCTCCGGCTTGTCGCTGCCGCCGCCGGGGCTGACTTCGACGATGTACTGGGAGAAGGTTTCGGCGAAACCGGACAGCGGTCGCGCCAGAACCCAAAGCCGGGTGTTGTCCCAGAAGGGCAAGTGGCTGGTGACGATGTCCCGCATTACACCCTTGGGAATAACGGCGTAGGCTTCGGTGAACATCGCGCGGTCGGTCAGCAGTTCGTGTTGGCTCGGATGCCCGCCCTGGGGGGCGTAATAGCTGGTCTTAGACATGAATGCCTCTTTGGTTGGTGGTCTTGATCCGCGATCGCGTGTCCTGAACCAGAAATGCCCTCACTGGAAGAGCCGGGTAAGGGGGCCGGGATCGGTCACAGTGGCTAATGCCTGTAAGGTGCGCGCTTGGGCGCCACTCGCTGAGATGGGTATGTGGTCACACTCTATAGAATCAATAGATGTATTCACAAATTAAATATTTGGATGGATGCTATTCGATTTCCGAATAATTAACCGACACTCTCCTGGGAGCGTTACGGGTAAATAGAAAATGCCAAGTCTGCTTAGGGCTTCGCCTGCAAAATGCAGCATGAATGCAGGCGCTGCACCTGGCAGGTGCATAACTGTCTCTGGAAATTATTCAATCGAGCTAATGCTGCTCAATGACGAATTCGAAGCATTTAATTCGATATTTCCTGGTGCTTAATTGGCATCCAGTCGAAACAGCGCAGGCCCTAGAGTAGTGGGCGCCTGCTTGTGGTGACTGTTATTGATCACAGGATCGATGGGCACGACTTCCAGCGCGCAGGGAAGGCTGGGCATCAGCAGCGGCATCAGGTGGTGTCCATCGATGGTCGGATCCAGCCAGCGCGCCCGCAAATCCGCCGGCAGCATTACCGGCTGGCGGTGGTGTATCTGCTCCATGCCGGGAGCCGCCACTGTGGTGATAATGGTGCAGCTGTGAATGGCCTCAGCGCCATGCCCCCATTGCTCCCACAGGCCTGCGAGGGCAAACACGCCAGAAACCGGCTGGATGGCATAGGGCTGCTTGTGACCCTCTTCGGTACGCCACTCGATGAAGGATGACGCCGGAATAATGCAGCGCTGGTGCTTGAGCGGGCCGCTAAATGCCTTGCTGGTGGCCAGCGTTTCGGCCTTGGCATTGAACATCGAATAACGTGTGTCAGGAACATGCGCCCAGTGCGGAATCAGCCACCAGCGCATGTCGATAAGTTCGTTCTGTTTGTCCAGCTGGCGTATCACCGGCACCTGCTCGGTGGGCGCCAGGTTATAGCGCGTGTGTATCCGCTTAGCGATACCCAGCTCATCGAGCAGCCCCTGGGTGAAAGGGTCGTCAATCACGTTGTAGCGTCCGCACATTTCTCAATACCCACGTAAACAATCCGTCTATAACAAGATAGCAAAGGAGATTGGGCTCACTAATGCAAGAGGGGGCCAGTCAATGCGTGTGGTGGCAGGCCAACGCCATTAAACGAATCAGAGGTCTATTTTAAATGGAATATGCCCGCTTTTGGTTGCAATAATGGCTATCAGGGATTGGGATTGGTGAGCCAAGTCACCGCGCCCTGGAGGTTTAATCCGGGCGCGGCGTGGAATGTTTCGGGCCATCCTAAGCCTGCCTGCATTCCATTGGGACGCTAGGAGCGTCTGATATGCAGTAAAGCAGGCCGGCGCTGATCTGCCCTTAGGATAAAGTCCTAAAAATGCAACGCGACGGCGAATTCCTGCAATGCGCTTTCGGTTGCAATGCAAGGCGTACACCGAGGTTTAAACCGACATGAAACACCCGCAGAAAGACAACTGCAAAACGGCACTGGCGAAGATCCATATTGGCAAAAAGTAGCTGGGGCTGGATGACGACACCTACCGCGATATGCTGCAGAGCCTCATAGGGCTGCGTAGTTGCAGGCCGCCGGCTTTCGTAGGAGCGGCGCCTCGTCGCGAATCCGCCTTGCAGGCCACAGCGCCTGAAACGCTCACCGACATCCAGCGCGCGGCGCGGTTTATGCACCTGCAGAAGCAGGCCTTCGGTGGCAAGGTGGAAGGCCAGAGCTTCGGCACAACCACCACCAGCCGCCCGCGCTTCAATATCTTCACTCTGGAACAGGATCTGGCCGATGCCCACTACCGCCTGGCAGGAACCACCATCGAACGCCTGGACTGGCAGAAAATCATCAGGAAGTACGACCGGCCCCACTCGCTGTTCTACTGCGATCCGCCGTACTGGCAAACCGAAGGCTACGGCGTCTCGTTCGGCTTTGACCACTACAAAGCCATGGCCGGGCTGGCATCAACGATAAAAGGCCAAATGATCATCAGCATCAATGAGCACCCCGACATCCGTGCGGTATTCTCCAAGCTGCAAGTTATCGAAATAGACTACCAGTACACCGTAGGCGGTAACGGCAAGCCCACCGACTGCGTCGAATTGGTCTTCGGTAACTGGAAAGAAAAGTCCAAACCACGTGGACAACAGGGATTATTTTGAATGGGACAGGACGATGTAGAGGGCACAGGCAAGGTGCCTTACCAACGCGGATTGGTGACGACTTCGCTGATCATCTTGGTGTATGTGATAGGGCAAGGCGAAATCAGTCCGAATCTGTCGGTTACGGTCATTGGTTTGACGCTTCACAATCCAGACGTTGTCGAATACGCCTTGGGTGGGGCTTGGCTGTGGTATTTCTGGCGTTTTATCGCCGCCAATCATTTTTCGCTCAAGCATGATGTGTGGGCCCTCGCTGGCCAAAATCTTCAGCACTCGGAATTTTACGACCGAATCTGTATGAGGCTTGGAGTCTCCGAGGACTACTGGAGGCTGGGGGAGGAGCGTGAGCGTGGTGTAACGTTGGTCCAAGTGGATGGTATTTTGGACTGGAAGTTTTCCAGAAACGAGCAAGATAAGACTACCGGAGGTATAAGCAGCCTCGACATGCAGGTACCACGTTCTAAGTTACTTGGCTGGAAGATGAGGACGTTGGCACGCTGGTGTCTGAGACACCCAAGTTTCGCCGATAAATACGTGCCTGCACTGTTGGGCATGGCGGCAGGTGCTACGGGTCTTGTGTATATCGACTTTTTTTCAGGTGGTTTGTAAATTTTCACCGGGTAGATTGCAAAAAAATGACCGAGTGTATGTTTGCAAACCATGCGGAGAAAATTTACAAACTGTGAGGCGGGCTACATCTATTGGGCATGTTTTTGTCGTATACGCTCAGTGGGACTGGCTAGCTTGGGCTTTCCCGTCACTGCGCTGTATAATGCCGGCCGTTTTTAGTGGCGGTGAAGTTATGGAAATCCTCGACGAAATCAAAACCTTTCTCGGTTGCGAGACGCCCGATGCCTGGGTTGATCTGGCGTTGCAGAATCAGGCGCTGCTGCTGATTGATCATGCCCATTGCGAGAAGAAGGCCGCGTCCACGGCCATGACGCTGATGTTCCGCTACGTGGATCGCATGGCGCTGCTGAACAAGATGTCGCGCCTGGCGCGGGAAGAGCTGATTCACTTCGAGCAGGTGCTGGCCATTATCGAGTCCCGCGGTATTGAGTATCAGCATCTGCAGTCGGCGCGCTATGCCGGCGGAATGCGGGCGGCGGTGCGCAACCATGAGCCGCAGCGGCTGATTGATGTGCTGATCGTGGGGGCCTTTATCGAGGCACGTTCCTGCGAGCGCTTTGCCAAAATCGGGCCTTTGCTGGATGCGGAGCTGGCGAAGTTTTATCGCTCACTGCTGAAATCAGAAGGGCGTCACTACCAGGATTACCTGACGCTGGCCCAAGATGCGGCTGGAGAGCCCATTGACGAGCGCGTTGCATTTTTCCGCAAGATTGAAAACGAGCTGATCCTGTCGAGTGACGATGAGTTCCGTTTTCACAGCGGTGTGCCGTCGGCGAACTGCGATACCACTATCGGCGTTTAATAGGCTGTTCAATACGACAGCGTAGGGCCGGTACTGGTGTGCAGCTTCAGGTTAATCGGTGCAGGCTGTCCTGCTATGATGTGACTCCATAAAGATGGACAGGCACCTAGATCACCTGCTCGAACGCCGCAGGTTTTACCCTGTTTCCCGGAATTCGCAGGCTCATTCCAGGCTACAAACTGCCTCGCGCCTGGTTCTTAAATCGGAAAGTCGATCAGCTGATAGCCGTTGTCATCGATCTGCAGATACCAGCCGTGGCTGTCCCAGTCACCCAGCACGATACGGGTTCCTGAGTGTTCGCCATCATTGGAAATGATCTGATGCTGGTGGATGGCGGGGCGGTGGGTATGGCCGTGGATCAGCAGGCTGACGCCGGCCTCCGTCAGCGCACTTGAGACCGCTTGTGGATTTACATCCATGATATCGGCGGATTTCTCGGCACCACGGGCCTTGCTGGCCGCACGCAGCTGTCGGGCAATGGCCAGACGCTCCTCCACGGTTTGAGACAGGAACTGTTGCTGCCAGGCGGGGTTGCGTACCTGGGTACGAAAGGCCTGGTATTCGGTGTCGTCGGTACAGAGCTGATCGCCGTGCATCAGCAGCGCCTGGCCGCCGGGCACGTCGATAAGCTGCTGATCGGGCAGGGCGCTGGCCCCCAAGGTGTCGAGAAACGCCTGCCCCACCAGAAAGTCGCGGTTACCGTGCTGAAAATAGAGCGCGGTACCGCGGGCCGACAAGGCTGCCAGCTCGTCGTAGATTGCATCCAGCCCGGGCATGGGCGCATCGTCCCCGATCCAGGCTTCAAAGATATCGCCCAGCAGGTAGAGCGCGTCCGCGCCCGGTGCGTCCTGTTGCAGAAACGCAAGAAAGGCCTGGCTCAGGTCCGGGCGTTCGGGGCGCAGGTGCAGATCGGCGACAAACAGCAGCGTCATGGTCAGCTCTTAGTCGGCGATGCGGGCAGATTCGATGATCACGTCTTCAGCCGGCACGTCCTGATGACCGCCGCGGGAGGTGGTTTTAACACCCTTGATCTTGTTGACCACGTCCATGCCATCGACAACCTTGGCGAAGACAGCGTAGCCCCAGCCCTGGGTGGTTTCAGCGGTGTGATCCAGGAAGGCGTTGTCCTTGACGTTGATAAAGAACTGGGCAGAGGCGGAGTGCGGGTCCATGGTGCGGGCCATGGACAGGGTGCCGGTGAGGTTCTTCAGGCCGTTGTTGGCTTCGTTCTCGATGTTGGCGCGGGTTTCCTTCTGTTTCATGCCGGGGGTGAAACCGCCGCCCTGCAGCATGAAACCGTCGATCACGCGGTGGAAGATTACGCCATCGTAGAAGCCATCGCGCACGTACTGCTCGAAGTTGGCGGCGGTTTTGGGCGCCTTGTCGTAATCGAGTTCGATGGAGATGTCGCCGTGGTTGGTCGAGAGAATAATCATTGCTTTAATTCCTGGGGTTTCGATTTTACGTGATCGGGGATCTCGAATAATCCGGCATTATACCCAAGGAGGCTTTCCGACAATACTCAACCTACTGCGAACTACCTGAGTTTGGCTTTTTTTATGCTGTTTTTCGTTAAATAGAACCACTATTCGCCTTAAAACATCCCTAAAATCAGCTCAAACCAGTTAGCTCTCGCTACGGCCTGCATTATCGGACAGCCTACAAGTGCGCCGGATTCGCATCACGAGTGTTCTGGTGCACGCTTGGTGGTGCTTTAGAACGCGCTCATTTTTTCGCCAGCCAAGGCGTGAGACGGAGTCATAGTGGGGCTACGGCGACAACGAACAACGCAGGATGGCGGGAAAAGGGGCCGTTATAATCTTCATATAGCGTGCAACAGTACACTAGGGGCCTGTATCGCTGCGGGTTAGTGTGATCAGCGGCCCGATACGTTTATAATGCTGCGACTTTTCATGCCGTCAGGACAGACTGGACACCAAGCCGACTATGAGCAAGCAAGATAACGTCAAGCCGACGAACTTTATCCATCAGATCATCGAGAGCGACATCGCGGACGAAAAGGTCGCCGGTGGTCAGGTCGTGACACGCTTCCCGCCAGAGCCCAACGGTTATCTGCATATCGGTCATGCCAAGTCGATCTGTCTGAACTTTGGCACTGCTGCCAAGTATCAGGGCCAGTGCAACCTGCGTTTTGACGATACCAACCCCGAAAAGGAGAGCCAGGAATACATCGACGCCATCGGCGAAGATGTTCGCTGGCTGGGCTTCAAGTGGGACGGCGATATCCGTTACACCTCCGACTATTTCGAACAGCTGTACCAGTGGGCTCTGTACCTGATCGCCAACGGCAAGGCCTATGTCGACAGCCTGAGCGCCCACGAAATGCGCGAGTTCCGTGGCAACCTCACAGAACCCGGCAAGAACAGCCCCTACCGTGATCGCAGCGTGGCAGAGAACCTTGAACTGTTTGAGCGCATGCGCAACGGCGAGTTCGATGAGGGCGACTGTGCACTGCGCGTCAAGATTGATATGGCGGCGCCCAACATGAACCTGCGCGATCCGGTGATTTACCGTATCCGCAAGGCGCACCATCACCAGACCGGCGACAAGTGGTGCATCTACCCGTCTTACGACTATGCCCACGGCCAGTCCGATGCGCTGGAAGGGGTGACCCATTCCATCTGCACGCTGGAATTTGAAGATCACCGCCCGTTGTACGACTGGTTCATCGCCAATCTGCCGGTGCCGGCCCAGCCGCGCCAGTACGAATTTGCCCGCCTGAACCTGAACTACACCATCACCAGCAAGCGCAAGCTCAAGCTGCTGGTGGATGAAAAGCACGTGGTGGGCTGGGATGACCCGCGCATGCCGACCATTTCCGGCCTGCGTCGTCGTGGCTTTACACCGGCGTCCATTCGCAATTTTTGCGACATGATCGGTGTGACCCGCTCCAACGGCGTGGTCGACATGGGCATGCTGGAATCGGCCGTACGTGATGATCTGGATGCCAATGCACCGCGCGCCATGTGTGTCACGCGCCCGCTCAAGGTCACCATCAGCAACTTCGCCGAAGGCGAGGAAGAGTGGTTCGAGCTGCCGGCGCATCCCAAGGATGAGTCCATGGGGCTGCGCAAGGTGTCCTTTGGTCGCAACCTGCTGATCGAACAGGAAGACTTTGAAGAAGAGAAGCCACGCAAGTGGAAGCGCCTGGCACCGGGCGATGCGGTGCGGCTGCGTGGCGCCTACGTCATCACCTGCAACGAGGTGGTCAAGGACGCCGACGGCAATGTGGTTGAGCTGATCTGCAGCTATGATCCAGCCACCAAGGGTGAAAACCCCACGGGCTACAAGCCCAATGGCGTGATTCACTGGGTCAATGCCGATAATTCCGTGCCCTGCGAAGTGCGCCTGTATGATCGCCTCTTTACCGAGGCCAACCCGGAAGCTGACAAGGCGGTGGATTTCCAGACCCACCTTAACCCTGGGTCGCTGGAAATACTGACCGACAGCCGCGTTGAGATCGGCCTCAAGCATGCGGTGGCCGAAGCCCACTATCAGTTTGAGCGTCTGGGGTATTTCTCGGTGGACAAGGATTCCGACGAGAGCCGCCTGGTGTTTAACCGCACCGTAACGCTGCGCGATTCCTGGGTGAAGATTCAGGCCAA